>CAWDOI010000030.1:0-52703 GCA_963803835.1 uncultured Acidobacteriota bacterium
GCTCTCACGAGGTATAAAATGCCGCCATGAGCCTCGGCGCGCGTTGGACTCTCGGTAGCTTCGCGTTGCTCTTCGCGGTTACTTGTCTTTACAGCGGATTACTGGCGGAGCAACATCGATTCGCGTCTATCGCCTTTGCAGGGTTTTGTACTTTGATCGCAGCAGCTTGTTTTTCGAGCCGCGCGAGACCTGCCTCAGTCCGGATTGTCGGCTTCGTTATATTCTGCGCATATCTCGCCTATTTCATCTCTGAAATCTTATTTCACCGAACGACGCCACCGGAAGGCGCAGGCCATGCAAACTGGTTCAATGCAATTATTGGACTATTTGTTTTTGGCCTCCCTGGACTTTACGTCTCTCTAACGGGACGCTACTCAGCCTGGGGCGAGCACTCAACAGTATTTGCCCGGAAGAATCAACAAGCTCCGAAGGACGACTCGCCGGCACCGCTGGGATAGAACACAACAAATCAGCGCAGGTATTCGTGGCGGAGGTAGCTTGTGGTTTGCTCGGCGAGTCCGGCGTAATTCATGCGGAGCGAATCGCGAAGGGCGATTTCTGTGGAGGGCTCGGTCGAAACGTGGTCGAGCAGCTTCTCGATATCGCCCATGCCGCCCGCGCGAATGATGGATTCAACCGCGGCGAGAGACCACGCGTACGCATACGTGGCTGAATCGCCGGAGAGCCCCATCCACGAGCCTTCCATTTGCGCGAAAGGCTCTGCTGCCTTCTTATCGGCGATCTCGACGAGCGCGGGGGCCGCATCGTTGCTTCGCCGGCCTTCCATCCACTGCGCGAGTCCTTCTTGCAGCCACGTGGGAGCACGGCCGCGCGTTTTCTGCCCGACGAAGCTGTGGGTCAATTCATGCTTCAGCACGCGGCTCAAATCGCTGGTCACCGACGTAAGCCCTTGCACGGGCACGCGAATGCGGCCGTCGTTGATGGCGCCGGCCCAACCAGGCGCGCGCGTGATGTCGGCAAAGGCTTCGTTGGTGTAGAGAATCACGCCGATTCGTTCGGGCGGCGAGTAGTCGAGTTGCGATTCGAGATCGCGATAGTCATCTTCGAGCGCGTGGAGAATCGCGCGAGCCAGATCGGGCGCGGCGGCTCCGGAATATTTCAACGAAAAGTGGGACGTCTCGCCTTCGCGATAGCCGGCCTCCTCCTCGCGATCGCGCACCGCTTTCGCGAGCGCGCTGGCCACTTCTTCATCCGGGCGGAGTTGCTGGGCGCGTTTCCATTCGGCGACGGCTTGATCGAGTTTGTTCGCGCCGTAATAGGCCCAGCCCATGAGCTTTGCCACATCGGCGGAATCGGGCTCCACATGGCGCGCGTGCTCGAGCGGCTCGAGCGCCGTGGTGAATTCACTTTCGCGAAGATCGATCATAGCGAGATTGAGAAGTAGCGCCACGCTATCGGGCGCGAAGGTCAAGGCTTCCCGGTAATGTGCTGCCGCTCCGTCGAGATCGCCCTTGGCGAGCAGGAATTGCGCTGCGGCATGGTGCGCAGCAGCGACCTTCGCGATGGCCGTCTCGCCTCCACCGCGCGCATCCATTTCGAGCCGGGCGAGATACGCAGCATCTACCGAGCCCGCGTGAATCGCGCCCGCTGCCGTATCGGCATACGCGGCGCCGACATCGACGCGCGGCGCGCTGACCGGCGGCGTGGAATCCGCGAGCGACGTAGGTGCAAGATCGTTCCGCTCGATGCGAGCAACGATGGATTGCGGGATGGCGAGTTCGCCGGCGGGAGTTTCGTAGCTGACGCGACCGTTCGCTTCGACGACATTTGAAGCGACGATGCGCCGGCCATTCTTCAGGACAATCGTATCCGCCGAAGCCGCGGACACGGCAAGCAATAGAATTAAAGTGGCTGGCACTGCGCGTCGCACGTCAGAAGTCTAGCAGAGGCCCAGAATCGCGTCCCGGCGCGGCTTGCCGCCCGATGCCCTACTTGTTACAGTCGAAACGATGCGTCTTTCGTTCCGATTTGCGTTCGCGCTGGGAGTGCTGGCGGCATGCGTCTGCGCGCGGCCCTTCCAATCCACGATTGCGAATCTGCAATCCGCGCCTGCGGCCACGGATCCAAAAGCTCTCTATCAGGCGCTGAACGCGCTGCAAGTGAATGGCTCGCGCGTCTTCACCGTTCGCGAACTCCACCTGAAGCGCAGCGCGTTTGACATCACTCTGAATGAAGGCAAGCTCGCTTTCCTGAAACCTCTCGACGGTCGCGTCACAGGCGCCGTCTTCACCGGACGAGGCAGCATCGTGGCGTTGCCTCGCGACCCGGCGGAGCGACGCTCGCTTGCCGAATTTCTCGGCGTGCCGATCCTCGATCAGCCGTTCTCACGAGCGTATCTGCGCTTCACGGACGACACCGCGGCGGTTCTCGAAGACCGACTTCAAGCCGCGAAGGCAGAGGTCGAGGGCGATCCAGCTTTTGCCGACGTCTGGAATACGGCGATCGCGAAATTGAATCCGGCACATTCGGTGCGGATCATGTTCGACTTGCTCTCGAGCGATCCGCAGCCGTACTTCGCGGTGACGGTTGGCGGCTCGCGCGTGGGGCCGTTCGACGCGCTGGTCGACCGGCGGATGGCGGAACCGGTGATGATCGGACAACCGGCTGCCGGGAGCGGAACTGCGCGCTACGACATCTGGGCTTCATTCAAGCCGCCGGACATCCCGGCCGCGACCGAAACACTTTCGCCGGTAAGCTATCGCGTGGACACGACGATCGCCGACGATCTCTCGCTGACGGGCGATGCGCATCTAGATTTCAAGGCGCGGCGAGATGGCGAGCGAATGATACGTCTCGAGCTATCGCGCGCGCTGTCGGCGGAAAGCGTGTCGATCGAAGGCGGAGCGGCCCTCACATTTTTTCAGAACGACGACTTGAGCCAGCAGGAAATCGCGTCTCGCGGAAACGACGCGCTGTATGTGGTGCTGCCCACAGCTACCGGCTCGCAGGAAGAGATTCAGCTCGAGGTGCGGTATCGCGGAAGCGTGATCAGCGATACGGGCAATGGAGTTTATTTTGTCGGCGACCGGGGAAGCTGGTATCCGCATGAGAGCCATGCCGGGCAATTCGCGCGATTCGATCTGACGTTTCGCTGGCCGCGAAAGCTGACACTCGTGGCGACGGGCCACGAGGTGGACGAGCACGAAGAAGGCGGACGGCGCACCGGACATTGGACCACGTCGGTGCCAATCTCGGTGGCCGGATTCAATCTCGGCGAATACGAAAAAGAGAGCGCGGGCGCGGGCAAGCCGGCAATCGAACTGTACGCCAATCGCCAACTCGATGAGTGGATCGTGGCGAGATTGCATTCCCACATAATTTCCGAGGCAGCGAGGATGGCCGAAGGCGCCGAAGGCGCGGCGACGAAAGATCCATTCGGAGACGTGATGGAGGTCGGGCCCGGAGCGCCGCCAAGTCCGTCGGGCGTCCTGAAACATTTGGGCGCTGTCTTTACCGACGGCATTCGATTTCTCGAGGGAATCAATGGCCCGTTCCCATTCGATGAGCTGGATGTCGCGCCGATTCCCGGCGATTTCGGGCAGGGCTGGCCGGGACTCGTCTATCTTTCGACGTTGGCCTATCTTCCGCGCGAATCGCAAGAAGACGTGGGAATCGACCGGCGCCAACAGGAAGAAATTGCGGAATTGCTTCCCTTCCATGAGACGGCGCACCAGTGGTGGGGCAATCAATCGGCGGCGGCAAGCTATCGCGATGGATGGCTTTACGAGGCGATAGCGAATTATGAAGCGCTGATGTATGCCGATAGCAAGAAGCCTTCCGCGCACATCCTTACGAACTGGCTCAATCACTTTCGGTCACAATTATTGACAACTGCGTCCGGCGCGGACGAAACGCACGAAGAGGCGGGCCCGCTCACGCTCGGCTACCGGCTGAATTCGTCGAAGACGCCCAGGGCCTATGAGGAAATCATCTACGGGAAAGGGACGTGGGTGATTCATATGTTGCGGGTGATGCTGCGCGAGCCGAATTCGAAATCTCCCGACGCAAAATTCGTGCAAATGCTTCGCTCCGCGCTCGACGACCATCGCTTTCAGCCCATTACCACCAACGATCTGCAGCACGCCGCCGAAAAACACATGACGCCCGCGATGGATCTCGAAGGCAATCACCGGCTCGATTGGTTTTTCGAAGAATGGGTGCGCGATACGGGAATTCCGCATTACAGCGTCGAATTTCAGGCGCGGCCGCGAGGTCAGCAATTCCTAATCACCGGGAAACTGAAGCAGGATGACGTGCCTGAATATTTCATCGAAGCGGTTCCTCTATACGCCACCCGCACGGGGTCGAAGCCGACTCTGCTTGGGACGGTGACCACGACGAGCCAGCAAACTTCATTTCACTTCACGAGCGCGTTCAAGCCGGGGAAAATCATAATCGACCCGCAGAATACAATTCTGTGCAAACCCGAGTAACGATTGCCCGGCGCGCAATTACGACGTTCCGGCGCCGGTTTTCGTAGGGCTGGCCGGCAGGCCGGCCGAATTCTGCGTGCGTGATTGGTGCTGGCAAAATCAAATTCGTGAAAGGCCGGTCCGTGTGCCCACGGACCCTACGGTTGCCACCCGGTCAGCCACGCTGATCTTGCAGCGGTTTTCGTGCGGCTAGAGGTCATAACTATTGCCTTGCGCGCAATCGGGCCGGTCCGGCTACGGCACGCCACGGCGCGGTCGTTTGCGGAGCGAGAAACAAATCCTCTATAATCGAGTCGGACTCAAAGAATTGAGGCGAGATTACCCGCGACCTGGGTTGCTCGCGGATGACTCATGTCTGATATTGCCGAAAAGCTCCGGAAAAAGTTGCAGGACGAAATCAAGGTACTCGAGCATGAGTTCCACGACGAGCTGCCGAAAGAACTGATGAAGGCTCGCGCCCACGGCGATCTCCGTGAAAACGCCGAATATAAATACGCCAAGGAGCGCCAGTCTTTCGTCAGCGCACGCCTTGGCCAGCTTCACCAACGCATGGCCGATCTCGCCATGCTCAATATCGAGAGTTTGCCGAAAGACCGCGCCGCCTACGGATCACTGATTCGGCTGATGGACTTGAAGAAATCGCAGGAAGTGGAGTATAAGCTGGTAACTGCGGAAGAGGCCGACGCGGCGCACGGAATGATTTCGACGACGTCGCCGATCGGCAAGGCGCTCCTGGGAAAGAAAGTCGGCGACGAGATTACGGTGATAACGCCGGCGGGAACCAAGGAATTCGAAGTTGTGCGCCTTCAAACCATTTACGATCAGGACTAGGAATTCCGGCCGATGCTGACGCGACGCATCGCGCAGCCGTTCGCATGGCTGCTCCAACGAATCGTCGCCGGCATCGCGGCGACCGGAGTGCCGCCGAATCTCCTGACGTGGACGAGCCTCATTTTGAATCTCTGGGCGGGAATTCTGTTTGGCGCCGGGCGTTTCGCGGCGGCGGGCGGAATGATGGTTCTTGCGGGATTCTTCGATATCGTCGACGGCCCCGTGGCGCGAAAGCAGGAGCGCGTCACGGTCTTCGGCGGATTTCTCGATTCCATTCTCGATCGCTATTCCGATTTGATCCTCTTCCTCGGCTTGCTGATTTATTACTCGCAAGTGAACCGGTTCGCCTATGCGTGTCTAGCGGGGATCGCGATGTCCGGCGCCGTGATGGTTAGCTACGCGCGGGCGCGCGCGGAATCGCTAATCGGAAAAGTGGAAGTCGGATTCTGGGAGCGGCCCGAGCGCATCGTGCTGATGATTATCGGCGGGCTGGCGAACCGGATGCCGCTGGCGCTCTGGGTCCTGGCCATCGGCCCCAACATCACCGTGATTCACCGGATTATTTACACGTGGCAGCGAACGAAGGCCGAGCCTGAGTCGAACGAAGCAGCCATCGCGCAGGCAAACGCGCAGCGCGACATCACTGCCGCACGTGAAGTGCGCGAAGCACCTGCGCTCATCAGCCGCACGGCGCATCGAGGAGGGTAGCGGTGCATCCGCGTCTGCTCGGGATTGTCGGCGTGCTTGTTTTCTGTGCCGGACTCGATCTCCTCTGGCAATCGCGGCGCGAAGCGGCGTTTTGGTTTGCTTCGTACATGCACGTGTTCCGCTCGATTCTGCGCGAGCAAAAATCTCCCGCCCCACCGTTCGCTCCGGAAACTGCTCCGCCGAGATCGCACAAGACGCTGGCGATGCTCCTTGGAATGGGCTTGGCGGTCGCTGGGCCGCTGCTGATTGCCGTTAGCCTGACGTTGATCCTCTATCCGAAACTCTAGCGGACTCGACCACTCTTACTTGAAACCTTCCCTCATCGTTCACGGCGGCGCGTGGAACATCCCTGATGTTGCGGTCGAAGATTGCCGCAACGGTTGCCGGAGGGCGCTCGATGCGGGATGGGAAATTCTTTCGAAGGACGGCGGGGCGCTCGACGCCGTGGAAGCAGCGATCGTGATTCTCGAGGATGATCCGACGTTTGATGCGGGGATCGGCTCGCATCTCAATCGCGATGGGCGAGTCGAGCTTGACGCGATTGTGATGGACGGCGTGACGCTGAAGGCTGGAGCTGTGGCGGCCGTCGAGCGGATACGCAATCCGATTCGACTGGCGCGCAGCGTTCTCGAATCGAGCGAGCACATGATGCTTGTCGGCGATGGCGCGGAACAATTCGCGCTTGAGCAGGGATTGGCGCTGTGCGATCCAGAGGAACTCATTCTCGATCGCGAGCGCATGGCTTGGCGCCGCTGCCGCGAAGATCAGCACGCCGCGGAATTCCATGTGGATCACGCGATGGGGACGGTCGGCGCGGTGGCGATGGATTCGCGCGGGAACCTTTTCGCGGGAACTTCGACGGGCGGAACCTGCTGCAAGCATGCCGGGCGCGTGGGCGATTCGCCGCTGATTGGATGCGGGTGCTACGCGGATGCGGAAGCGGGCGGCGTTTCGTGCACGGGACTTGGCGAAGCCATCATGCGCATTGTGATGGCGAAGACTGCGGTGGAATTTTTGCGCGGGGGGAAATCGCCGCTGGAGGCGGCTGAGGCGTGCACGCGGCTGCTGCTCGAACGCGGGCACGGCACCGGAGGATTGATTCTTCTCGATAAGAATGGCGCGCCGGGTTTCGCGTTTAATACTAAGCGCATGGCATTTGGATACGTCGCGCCGGATGGCGCGTTTGTTGTCGCTCCCTAGCTGGCATCTGTGGCGTGTATCATTTTTCTCCGACGAACATCCAACGTAACAGCATCGGCGTAATATTGTCGGCAGTGAGATCGATGAGGTGCAAATGATCCGGCGTGATTTTCTATTCGGAGCGGCGGCATTCGCGGGTATTGCGGCCGTTACTTGGAGGCATCCGAACTGGTTTGGGCTCGGAGCGGGGCCAGGCCCTGAGTCGTCTGCTGCTGACAAGAACGCGAAGCCGGGTCTCGTCACCGTTGTTCAGTTCGACGATGCGGGCAAAAAGCTCGGCGTGGCAACGATTGCGAAAGTGGTGAAGACCGACGCCGAATGGCGCGCGCAGCTTACCGCGAATCAGTACGACATCACGCGCCGCGCGGATACCGAGATCGCCTTCACCGGGGAGGGCTACAATCGCCACGAAAAAGGCATTTATCGCTGCGTCTGCTGCGCCAACGCGCTCTATAGCTCCGATACGAAATACGATTCCGGCACGGGCTGGCCGAGTTTCTGGGCGCCGATCGCGAAAGAAAACATCATCGAGCGCGGAGACAATAGCCTGATGATGGCCCGCACAGAAGTGACGTGCACGCTCTGCGACGCGCATCTCGGGCACGTCTTCGACGATGGCCCGCAGCCGACAGGATTGCGCTATTGCATGAACGCCGCGGCGATGCATTTCATTCCGGCTAAGGCGTGATTTTCGGCCGGCGCGCGGACGTTACCCGAGGGCGGCGCGGGCGGCTTCTATTGTGGCGAATGTGGGGAAGAGATTTTCTACGTTGGTCATTTTCAGGAGCGCGCGGCCCTTTTCGTTCAGACCGATGAGCGCCAACTTACGGCCACCGTTCTTGAAGTGAAGAAAGATCGAAATCAGAGAGCCCAGCCCCGCGGAGTCGATAAAGGGCACGGCGGTAAAATCCAGGATTAGCACCTGCGCTGTTTCGGCCCGCAGCGATTTCTGAAAATCCGCTGTCGTGGCCATCACCAGCGGTCCATCCAAATGAAGAACGAGCGGCCCGAGGGTTGTGCCATCGGTCCGCGTAATCGAAAGTTTCGGACTATCCATAGGGCCAGAACTATACGCAGGCGGCGGCGCGGGGTTGATTACGCCAGTGTTACAGGCACGTTAAAGCTGCGTTACTGTGGCTGGCGAATCGTGTCAGACGCGAGTCAGCCGCTCGATCAATTCGCGATGCTGGGGGAATAGGCCGGTCAATTCGGCGCGTGTGGCCAGCTCGAAATCTTCGAAGTCGAAGCCGGGCGCCATCGTGCAGCCGACCAGCGCGAAAGATTTGCTGTCTCTCACGCGCGCGCCGAACCAGCAGCCTGCCTTGACGACGCATTGAAAGGATTCGCCGGATTCGGGATCGTCGCCGAGAAGAATCTCTGAAGCGGGGCCATCCGGAGCAATCACGTGAATGATCAGCGCGCTGCCTGCATAGAAGTGCCACACCTCATCGGATTGAAGCCGGTGAAATGCGGAAAAGTTCGAACCATCCACCAAAAAATAAATCGCCGTGGACGCGAGCCGCGGGCCGGTAAATCCCGGCGGCAGCGCACTCTGCGCGATCTGCACGGGCGATGCGTACGTCGAGCGATAGTAGCCGCCCTCCGGGTGCTTCGTGAGATTCAAACGGGAGATCCAATACGCAGCATCTCGCATCGAGTTGCGATCCTCCAGCTGACGAACTCGAAGATAATCCACCAACACGGCCAAAAATGGTATCCGGAGAAGGATTAGCGGAATATTTCCGAATTATTGAACGGGGCGTAACCGTGTGTTAGCATCCCGGTTCTCACAGGGGACGATGTGCATGATTGTTCCTCACGACTTACTGCAGTTGAGCGATTCCTCCCGGCAGCAAACACCCGAGGCAAACCATGAAAACTTATGCGACCAGTGCAATCCGTAACGTTGGCATTGTAGGCCACGGCGATACGGGGAAGACGCAGCTCGTATCGTCGTTGCTGTTCACTGCGGGGATGACGCCGCGTCTCGGCAAAGTGGCCGAAGGATCGACGGTCACCGATTGGGACGAAGAAGAAATCGCGCGAAAGATTACGATTCACACCGGGCTCGCGTTCGCCGAATGGACGCCGCCGGGGCAATCCGAAAAACTCAAAATTAATTTCCTCGATACACCAGGCTATAGCACGTTTATCAACGACACGAAGGCTTCGCTTGTGGCGGCCGACGCCGCGCTGATCGTCATCGATGCCGTGGCGGGCGTGCAGGTGGTGACCGAAAAGGTCTGGGACTACGCCACCGAGTACGATATTCCGCGCGCGTTCGTCATCAATTGGATGGACCGCGAACTCGCGAGTTTTGAGCGCGCGATGCAATCGCTCGATCAAGTGTTCGGCCGCGGCGTGGTGCCCGTGCAACTGCCGATCGGGCAGGAAAAAGGATTCAAGGGCGTGATCGATCTCGTGACGATGCAAGCGCTCACGTACGCGCCCGATGGCGACGGCAAAGCCAAGGCCGGCGAAATTCCCGCCGAGTGCGCGGAAGAAGCGAAAGCGGCGCACGAGAAGTTGGTTGAGATTGTCGCCGAGGGCGACGACGCGCTGATGCAGGAGTTCTTCGACGAAGGCACATTGCCGGTGGAAGATTTAAAAAAGGGCCTGCGCGATGCCGTGCAGGCAAAGCGAATCTTTCCTGTGCTGCTGAGTTCGGCGCTGCACAATATCGGCAGCGACGCGATCATGAACTTCATCGCAGAGATTTTGCCGGCGCCGGATGTCCGCAAGGTCGCCTCCGGGCACAAGCAGCCGGACAAGAAGGGCGACGCGATCGACCGCAAGATTGCGACCAGCGAGCCGGTCTCGATCTTTGTCTACAAAACGCTCGCCGATCCTTTCGCCGGGCGCATCAGTTATTTCAAAGTCATGTCGGGCATTTTGAAGAACGACGTGACGCTCCCGAACTACAACCGGAATTCGCAGGAGCGATTCCAGCACATCCACGCGATGCAGGGAAAGACGGCGCTCGAAATTCCGGAACTCGACGCGGGCGATCTGGGCGCCGTGGCGAAGCTGAAGGACACGCTGACGAACGACACGCTCGGCGACAAAGCCGCGCCGATTTATTATCCGCCGGCGCGAATTCCGGAGCCTTCCATCACGTTTGCCATCGAGCCGAAGACGCGCGCGGATGAAGACCGCATCGGCGTGGCGATTCACAAGATCCTCGAAGAGGATCCGGCGCTGCGATTCAGCCGCGATCCGCAGACGAAGGAGTTTCTGCTTTCTGGCTCGGGCCAGCAGCACATCGAAGTGGTGGTCGCGAAATTGCGGAAGCGCTATCACGTCGAATTGACGCTCAAGCCGCCCAAGGTGCCCTACCGCGAAACGATTCGCGGCAAGGCCGACGCAGAAGGTAAGCACAAGAAGCAGACCGGCGGCCACGGCCAGTTCGGCGTTTGCCGGATCAAGCTTGAACCATTGCCGCGCGGCGCCGGCGTCGAGTTTGTGGACGACGTCTTCGGCGGCGCGATTCCGAAGAACTGGATTCCGTCTGTCGAGAAAGGACTTCGCGATTCCGCCGAGCGCGGATTCCTCGCCGGATTTCCGGTCGTCGATTTCCGCGCAATCCTTTACGACGGTAAGTATCACGACGTGGACTCGTCGGACATGGCGTTCAAGATTGCCGGATCGCTGGCGTTCAAGGAAGGGATGAAGCAGGCGCGCCCGGCGCTGCTCGAACCGATCATGCACGTCGAAGTGTATGCGCCCGAACAATACTCCGGCGACCTGATGGGCCATCTGAGCGGGCGTCGCGGAAGAATCAGCGGCAGCGAGACCCGCGGCACGAGCGTCAACATCAAGGCGCAGGTGCCGCTATCGGAAATGCTGAGTTACGCGAATGAATTGACGTCGATGACGCAGGGCCGCGGCAGCTACTCGATGGAGTTTTCGCATTACGATTTTCTGCCGGCGGAACTCGCGGAGAAAGTGATCGCCGCGCACAAACCGCACGCCACCGAGGAAGACGAGCACGCGGCGTCAGCCTAGCTGGGGCCTAGCCGGGCGAGATGGCGCGCAGGGAAATCGTAGGGCGCGCGCAGAGTACCCACCCACAGATTACTTTGACGCGGCTTCAGTGCCAGCTCACCAAATTGGCGCTTGCACGAGCTGACGGGCCAGTTCATTCTCGGTTCACCATGAAAAAATCGATCAAGCGCTGGGGAGATTCGACGACCGCGATTCACCTCGGCGAGAACCGGCACGGCATTGGCGCGGCGGTGGGGACGACGATCTCGCGCACGTCGAATTTCACCTTCGCGAATACGGCGGAAATGAAGCGCTGGGCGGAAGGCAAGAGTTCGGCCTACATCTATTCGCGCTACGGCAATCCCACGCTCACGACCGCGCAGGACAAGCTCGCGGCGCTCGAAGGAGCGGAAGCGGCGGTGATGGCCGCGTCGGGCATGGCGGCGATTTCAAGCACGCTGCTGGCGGTGCTCAGCGCGGGCGATGAATTGATCGCCACGCGGCAGGTGTACGGCGGATCGTACCGGCTGATGCGCGACACGTTGCCGCGCCTCGGGATCGTCGTGAGGCACGTCGAGGCCGATCTCGCGGGCATCGAAGAGCTCGTCACGCCGAAGACGAAGGCGGTCTATATCGAGACGCCGACGAACCCCATTCTCCGGATCGTGGACGTTGAGAAAGTGGTGGCCTTCGCGAAAAAGCACGGCCTGGTTTCGATTATTGACGGCACTTTCGCGAGCCCTGTGCTCCAGAAGCCGATAGAGATGGGGTTCGATGTGGTCGTCCACAGCGCCACGAAATACCTGGCCGGACATTCGGACGTGATCGCCGGCGCGGCGGCGGGCAGCCGGAAGTGGATTCACCACGTTCGCGAAAACATCATCCATCTCGGCGGCTCGATGGATCCGGAAGCGGCGTTTCTATTGATTCGCGGCATGAAGACACTCGAACTCCGCGTAAAGAAGCAGTGCGAGAACGCCATGATCGTGGCGAAATATCTCGAGGGGCACCGGAAGGTGAAGCGCGTGCATTATCCCGGCCTCGCGTCGCATCCCGATCACAAGCTCGCGAAAAGGCAGATGCGCGGGTTCGGAGGCATGCTGGCATTCGATCTCAAGCGCGGCCTGCCCGAGGCGCGGAGGTTCTGCGACCGGGTGCGCGTGTTCCTGCTGGCGGCGAGCCTGGGGGGCGTCGAATCGCTGGTGATTCTGCCGATTTACACATCGCACTACGGGATGTCGCTCGAGGAGTTGCGGCAGGCGTCGGTCGAGCCCGAGACGGTTCGGGTGTCGGTGGGCTTGGAGGACGCCGACGACTTGATCGAGGATTTGCGGCAAGCTCTCGGCTAGTACTGCCTGTCCACATTCAAGCAATCTCCACAGCAAGGGCCATTGACCGCCGCGCATCCGCAAACATACAATTTTTGTTACCCGCCTATCTCGGGCCCACCTAAGGGACCCACGCAGACGGGCGCCGGTCCCAAACTTGCCGGCTTGAATCCGAAGTTGAAGCGGCGAAGCCGAACAGGAAAGAGGGATCGTGCGGCCCGGAAGCAAAACTGCGAATCGCGGGGGAATGAACGTTGCGTTGCTGCTGGCGGCGGTGGTTCTGGCTGCCGGATGCAACGACTCCGCCAAGACTACCGTTCGCGTTCGCCCGCCTGCCCCAGTTCCCTCGCGGCCATCCGAACAGGCTGAGAATCTTCCGCTTCCCGCGAACCCGCAGTATTCCACGTATAACCTGCTCGACCGCCGGTCCAGGCTTGAAATTCTGATGGTGAAAATGCGGGCGCGCTTCGATGCTGGGCAAGCGGCGTTTGACGCGGGCAAGCTCGACGTCGCGCGAGACAACTTCGACCAGGCCGTGAGCCTGGTTCTCGCAAGCGGCATTCCGGTGGATTCGGATCCGCAGCTGGCGGCTTTGTTCGACCAGATCCTCGATGCCGTTCATTCCGACGCGCTCGAAAATGCGCAGTCCGCCGCGAATGAGACTTTCGACGACACGATGTCAGAGCCCGCTCCGATCGACGAAATCGCCGACCTCGAGACGCTGCCGACAGGCGACCCTCGCCTCGGGCAAAAGGCCGAAGCGGAATTGATGAAAGTGCCGCACGATATTCCGCTGACGGTAAACGATTCCGTCCTGCAATACCTCAGCTTCTTCCAAACGCCGCACGGCCGGTTGATTGTCGAGACGGGCCTGCGCCGGGCGGGGCGCTATCACGACATGATCCGGCGCGTGCTAAGGGAAGAAGGATTGCCGCAGGACTTGATTTATCTGGCGCAGGCTGAATCGGCGTTCCAGCCGACGGCCGTGTCGCGCGCGGGCGCTCGAGGAATCTGGCAATTCATGCCGTACCGCGGCGAAGAATACGATCTCACGCGGAGCTGGTGGATTGACGAGCGCAGCGATCCGGAGAAAGCGACGCATGCGGCGGCGCACCACCTTCGGGATCTCTACGCGATGTTCGGCGACTGGTACCTGGTGATGGCCGCGTACAATTCGGGCCCGGGCAATGTGGTGAAGGCCATCGAGCGGACGGGCTACGCCGATTTCTGGGAGCTGCAGAAGCGAAACGTGCTGCCCGAGCAGACGAAGAATTACGTGCCGATCATTCTGGCGCTCGCGCTCGTGGCGAAAGATCCTCCGCTCTACGGCGTGCAAGTGGATCCGGACAAACCGCCCGACGTGGACCTCGTAAAGCCGGGGCATCCGATCGATTTGCGGCTGGCCGCCGACGCAACCGGGACGGATCTCGATGACCTGCGGAACCTGAATCCGGAATTGCTGCGGCTGGTGACGCCGGATTTGCCGGACTTCCTGTTGCGGCTGCCGGTGGGGACGGCGGTGAAATTCCAGGCCGCCATCGCGGCAATTCCTCCGGACAAGTGGAAGAGCTGGCGGATTCACGAGGTGACGGAGGGTGAGACGCTCGCGTCCATCGCGAAGCGCTACAAGGTGACTGTTTCCTCGATCAAGGACGTGAATCATTTGGATTCGGCGGCTGACATTTCGTACGGAGAGAAGCTGACGATTCCGTCCGCGGCTCCGGCAACGCTGCAGCTCGTTCACTACCGCGTGAAGCGCGGCGACACGCTCGCGGGCATCGCCGAACAATTTTCCGTGACGGTGGCGGACATCAAGCGCTGGAACGGAATTCGCGGCAACCAGGCCCCGCGCGGTTCGCGCTTGAGAATTTACGCGGGCGGCGAACCGGCGCTGGCGCGCGCAAAAGGGAAATCGGCCGAAATTCCCGAAGAAGGCCACGTGAAGAGTGTGGCGCAACAGAAGAATCCGCAAGCCGCAGCCCAACATCGCGTGAAGCCAGGCGAGACTCTTTTTTCGATCGCGCGCGAATACGGGACCACGGTCGCAGCGCTGCGCCAGGCCAACCCGGGGCTGAGGGACCGAGAGCTCGAAGCCGGGGACGTATTGACGGTCAGCCCAGCTCGATAAACCTACCTACCGAGAATCTTCCAACTCACAGATAATACAATATTTACTTGAAGAGGAGGCCATAGTACCTACAGGGATTGTCGCTTTCGCGGGTTTTTTTCGGCTCCGCCGCCTTGCGTCTTGACAAAACTCGGACACTCCGTTTATAAGCCCGAAGGGCCCGAAGAGCGTCCGCGAGGAAGCCCACAACGGAGGAAGTCATGTTCGACGCAAGAATGCAGGACGACGAGGGCGAGGATCTGCCCCGATACGAAGAAGAAGATGACGAGGCCGGCGGCGGCGCGGACCCTGTCGAAGAAGAGACCGAGGAAATCGTGATCGTAGAGGAAGAAGAGGCGGAAGAGACTCCGGCGAGCGAGCCTGCCGCTCCCGCCGCGCCTTCGCGTTCGAAGCATCGCGCGGCGCGCAAGCCCGCGAAGAAAGCAAAAAAGGCAAAGAAGGCGCCGAAGAAAAAAGCGAAGGCTAAAGCGCGTCCAAAGAAAAAAACCAAGAAGAAAAAGAGATAACTTTCGATTCTCTTCGCCGCCGGAACGCCGCTGTTGTAGGCGCTCCGGCGGTTTTCTTTTCCAGCTCCCTTCGTTTCTTCCGCCGGATTTGTTTATCGCGCCGCGTTTCATTTTCATGCGGTCTAGCGCTCGCGCATCGTGTCGGACTTGCGGTGTTCCATTTCGTTACGTTCCCGATATGAGAATGTTTCCCTTGCTGCGGCGCTTGGGGCTCGTTAGCATACGCGCCCATGGCGCTGGCTGTCGAAGAAATCCGGCGTATGCGCGGCGGCGCGCAATCGCATCTGATGCGCTGCGCGGACGATAGCTACTACATCGTGAAATTCCAGAACAACCCGCAGGGCGTGCGGATCCTGGTGAACGAATTGCTGGGAACGAGACTGGCGGCGAGATTGGGATTGCCGGTGGCCGGGGCGAGCGTGGTGGAAGTGCGCCCCGAACTGATCGCGCGGACGGACGATCTGGTGATGCAGCTCGGGCGCAGCCGTGAGGTCTGCGCAGCGGGGCTGCAGTTCGGCTCGCGATACCCGGGCGATCCGGCCGGGACGGTAGTTTACGACTTTCTTCCCGACGAACAGTTGCGCGAGCTCGAAAATCTCGAGAGCTTCGTGGGCATGCTGGCGTTCGACAAGTGGACGTGCAACACGAACGGGCGCCAAGCCGTTTTCTTCCGGCCGCCACGCGCGCCGGGCGATCGCGCGGCTGGGCCGCCGCGGATGCGCGCCGTCATGATTGACGAAGGCTTTTGCTTCAACGCCGCCGACTGGAATTTTCCCGACGCCCCGCTGCGCGGAATCTACACGCGGCAACGCGTTTACGAAAACGTGCGCGGGATGGAGGCCTTTGAGCCGTGGATTGCGCGCATCGAAAAGATCGGCGAGGAGGCGCTCGACGAAGCGGCGAGCGAAATTCCTCCCGGCTGGTACGGCTTCGACCAGGACGCGCTGTACCGCATGCTCGAACAGCTTTACCGGCGCCGGACACTCGTTCCCGAACTCATCCGCGCCGCGTGGAAATCTTCGCGAAATCCTTTTCCGAACTGGACGTGAACCATGCCTGAAGACAATTTAAGAACGCTTGCGTACCGGATTCTCCGCTACACGCCGAACCTCGTGCGCGACGAATGGGTGAATGTGGGCGTGATCCTCGAAGACGACCCGGGAGCGCGGCGGCAGGCGCGGCTGATCGAAGAGCCCGCGGAGCTTGCGCGGGTGCGGCGGCTGCATCCGGCGGCCGAAGAAGCATTCTTGCGCGCGCTTCCCTCGGAACTCGACGCGATTCTCGCCGCGCCCGCCGCTTTCGCGAAGCTCGAAGACACTCTTTCGAATGCCATTCAATTCAGCTCGCGGAAGGCCGTGCTCGCCGAGGATTTCGACGCCGAACTCGACCGCCTCTACCGCGATCACGTCGCGCCTCCTCCGGCGCCGGGCCGCGCTGGAATTCTCGAGAACACGCGCGCGTGGATTCGCGCGAAACTGAGCGACGTTTTCCGCCGCCACCGGGTGCTCGCGAAGATGGAGAGAAGCGTGCGCGTCGAGGAATTCACCCAGCCGGGCGATCCGCTGCGGCTCGATTACGGATACCGCTATAACGGCACGCGCGGATTCCTGCAGGCCATGCCGCTCGGGCGGGATCCGGCGCAGGCCAAGGTGCTCGCGTACACGGCCGAGTGCATTCGCGCACGCTTGCCGCAGACGGAATTCACGGCGGTGACGGAGATCGAGCCGATGAAGGAAAATCCTCGGCATCAGTTCGTCGCGCGCCTGTTTGAGGAACAGCGGATCGCGGTGGTGCCGCTCGGCCGCATCGAGCGCTTCGCGGATTCGCTACGCGCTCGAATCAATTAGGCGGCGCGGAGCGAGATGGCACGCGACATCATTTGTGCAGTCACGCGGCGAATCTGGCGCACGATCATGCGGACGAACTTGCGAGCGTTAACGCGAGCGACGATGCGCGCCCCAGCGAGGCAATTCGCGGCGGCCGACGAGCGCCTCTGCCGCCCAGCTCCCGAGATAACTTGAAAGCGCCACGCCGTGCCCTGCGAATGCACCGAGAACGATGGCGTTGCCGCTTTCCGGATGCCACTCGAAAATCGGGCGCCAATTGTCGCGGAAAAGAATCGGTCCACCCCAGCGGCGCGTGAAGCGGATGTCCGCGAGCGCGGGATGCATAAGCCGGATGCGGCTTTCGAGCGAATCGAACATCCGCGAGCGATCCCCCGCAGCGATGTCCACGCGGCCGAGATCGGGCGACCCGGGCGCGCTCACGAGCCCCGCGCCCCAGACGATCGAATTGTCGTGCTGCACGCGGCCCCAGAGATAAGGCAGGTCCACGGTGTAGAAAGGCTTTCGTTCCGCAAGGCCGATCTCCGCAAGCAATTCCTCGGTCACCGGTTCGGTCGCGGCGGCGAGCGTGAGCCGCGGATGCGCCGCGCGTTCGAGTCCCGTGAGCGCCAGCGATAGCGCGTTCGTCGCGAATAGAATTTTCCCGGCGCGCAGCCGGCCGCGAGGAAGCTTCAGCTCGGGAACATTCTCCCAGGCGACTTTTTTGACCGGGTGATTTTCGTAGATTGCCGCGCCCGCCTCGTGCGCGGCGCGGGCGAGGCCGCTCACGAGTTTTCCGGGATCGAGCGTGCCGCCGGGAACTTCATCGACGACGCGAAGCGTCCCAGAATCCTGCCACTCAATCGGCGAGGATTTGCGGCCGCCGCGACGACCAATCTCCCACGCGCCATCTAGCGTGAGATCGCATGTCACTTCGAGCGTTTGAAGGATTTTCTGGAAGCCGGCGAGGACGTCGCCGAGCCCCGGCAGATCGCCCGCCGCGGTTTCCGAGAGAACCATTCCGCCGGTGCGTCCGCTTGCGCCCGCGCCGATGTGGCTTGCTTCGAGGAGGACAACGGAAGAATCGGGGACGAGTCTTCGCAACCAAGCCGCGGCAGCGAGTCCTGTGAATCCACCGCCGACCACGGCGAAATCGCATTCCTTTGACAGCGCGCGGCGCGGCGGCTTGAAATCAATTTCCCACGGCGGCGTGCCCCAGGGATGATTGTGCGTGCGAGAAGTCACGGAAACGAATCAGAACGAAGTGATACCGGTGCGTCATCTGTAGCGCTGCAAGTAAAATCGCCGGCGCTACAAAATGCTCTCGGTCCAATTCTCGAGCGTGTGCTTGATCTTTGCCATGAACTGGTGCGCGATGGCTCCGTCCACGACACGGTGGTCGTAGCTCAGCGTGAGATAGACCATCGAGCGAATGGCGATCGCATCGTCGATCACCACGGGCCTCTTCTCGATCGCGCCGAGGCCAAGGATCGCCACGTTCGGCTGGTTGATTACAGGCAAGCCGAACAAGCCGCCGAATACGCCCGGATTGGTGATTGAGAACGTGCTCTCGGCCACTTCCTCAGGCTTCAACTTCTTCGAGCGTGCGCGCTCGGCGAGATCATTCATCGAACGCGCAATCCCGAGGAAATTTTTCTCTTCGGCGTTCTTGATCACCGGCACGATGAGCCCCCAATCGAGCGCCACGGCGATGCCGATGTTGCATTCCTTATGAAGGATCACATTCGTTCCATCAACCGAGGCGTTCACGGTGGGAAACGCGCGCAGCCCTTCGACGGCGGCGCGCACGAAAAACGGCATGAATGTGAGCTTCGTGCCCGTGCTCTCTTCGAATTTCGCTTTCGACTTCGCGCGGAGACTTGCGATCGCCGTCATATCCACTTCGTCGACCGAGTACACGTGCGGCGAAACACGCTTCGACAGCACCATGTGCTCCGCGATTTTCTGCCGCATCACGGACATGGGCTGCACGTCGTACTTGCCGAAATAGATTTTTTCGCGAGGCACCGCGGATTCGATTGTCGCGCGAGCCGCGGGTGCGCCTGCGCCCGGTGCGGGCGATGGAGCGGAGGAGGAAGCGGCAGCCTGAGCCGAATCTCCGGCGCGCGAGCCGCCGCCTTCGATGGCGCCGAGGATGTCCTTTTTGCTGACGCGGCCGCCCGCGCCGGTTCCCGGCACTTGCGTCAGATCGACCTCATGTTCTTTCGCGAGCCGCCTGACGAGCGGCGAGCTACGCACTTTCTCGCGCGATCCCGCATCGGAGGCAGCCGATTTCGCTATCGGCTGTGACGAGACGGCTCTTGGCGTTTCCGGCGCGCGGGATGGAGCGGGCGCCTCGGCGACAGATTTCTGCGCCTGCGGGCCGCCTTTGGTGGGCACCGGGCCGGGCGCCGCTTTCTCGTCATCGGGCGGCGGCGCCGCCGCTGCCTTCGGAGCTTCCGCCTTCGCAGGCGCGGGTGCAGCTGCTGAAGCAGAGGTGGCTACGGCCGCGCCGCCAGCGTCGATTACGGCGACGACCGTCTGCACCGGAACCGTCTGCCCTTCGGCGACTTTGATCTCTTTCAGAACGCCGGCCGAGGGCGACGGGATTTCCGCGTCCACCTTGTCCGTCGAAATTTCGAAGAGCGGCTCGTCGCGCTCGACTTTTTCGCCGGCCTTCTTGAGCCACTTGGTGATCGTGCCCTCGAAAATGCTCTCACCCATCTGCGGCATTACGACGTCAACGGCCATCGGCTTCTCCTCGAATCTCTAATATCTTGCCAGTTCGCGCGCGGCAGCCGCAACTTTGGCGGCGTTCGGCAGGAAGTGCTCTTCGAGCGTCGGCGCGTACGGCACGGGCGTGTCGAGCGACGTGACGCGCGCGATCGGCCCGTCTAAATCGTCAAAGGCATTCTCGCAGACGAGCGAGGCAATTTCGCCCGCGATTCCGCCCGTCCGCGTGTCTTCGTGAACGATCAAAAGTTTGTTGGTCTTTTTCACCGACGCGAGAATTGCGTCCTTATCAAGCGGCATGAGCGTCCGCAAGTCGATCACTTCGGCTTCGATTCCCTCTTTTTCGAGTTCGGCCGCGGCTTCAAGCGACGTGTGCATCATTGCTGCATAGCTCAATATCGTGAGGTCGCGGCCCTCGCGGCGCGTCACGGCCTTGCCGAGCGGTACGGTGTACTCCTCTTCGGGCAACTCTTCCTTGATCCTGCGGTAGAGAAATTTGTGCTCGAAGAAGAGCACGGGATTGTTGTCGCGCACGGCCGATTTGAGCAAGCCCTTGGCGTCGTACGGCGTCGAGGGATACACGATTTTCAGCCCCGGCGTGTGCGCGAAATACATTTCAGGATTCGCGGAGTGGAACGGCCCGCCGCGAACGCCTCCGCCCGACGGCCCGCGAATCACCATCGGGGCCGGCGCGCCCCAAAGGTAGTGGCCTTTGGCGACGAAGTTCGTCACCTGGTTGAAACAGCACGCGATGAAATCGATGAACTGCATCTCGACGATGGGGCGCAGGCCGAGATAGCTCATGCCGCACGCGGCGCCGACGATTGCCGTCTCGCTGATCGGCGTCTCGATCACGCGCTCATCGCCGAAGCGCTCGAGCAGTCCTTCGGTGACCTTGAATGCGCCGCCGTACACGCCGATGTCTTCGCCGATCGCGACGACTGCCGGGTCGCGGTCCATCTCCTCGAACATCGCCTGGCGGATCGCTTCGAGCATTGTGACCGGAGCCATCGTCAGCGCCCTCCCCTCTTTCCCTTCGGACCTCTACCGAAGGGACGGCGCTCGGGAACCGCGGCAATCTTTTTCGCGGAGGACGGTTGCTGTGCGGGCCTACCGGACGATTTCTGCGAAGTTCTACCAGCCGATTGCTGCACGGCGTTCGCCGCGGGCCGCGCGCTAGTGCCATTTCCGCCGATTGCGGAATTCTCGATCCCGCCAAAATCTTTCAGATTCCATCCCGCCGCGACGCTCGATTTCGGCGGCGTCACTTCAGCCTTCGACCGATGCCATTCGGCTTCGATCGTGTGGCAGCCTTCGCAGTAGACGCCCTGCTCGGCCAGCTCCGGCGGAGGCATCGGCGAATTCTCGGCGAATTCGAGATCCTCCTTCACCAACGCGGCGATGCGCGCCTCGATCTCCTGTTTCGCCTTCGCGTCCCAAAGCTTGTTTGCATTCAAATATTTCTCGAAGAGAGCGATCGGGTCACGCGCTTCCCAGTATTCGCGCATGGCCTTCGGAACATATTCGGCTGGATCGTGCTGCGCGTGGCCTTTCATGCGCATCGTCTTCGCTTCGACGAGCACCGGCCCATTTCCCGCACGGCACTGCGCGACGGCAGCGCGCGACGCTTCGAATACGGCGATCGCGTCGTTGCCGTCGACCGTCACCGACGTAATTCCATACGCGCGGCCGCGTTCGGCGAGATCGCGCACCGGCACCTGGCGGCTCACGGGCGTCGAGTACGCCCATTGATTATTTTCGAGAATCAGAACGAAAGGCGCGCGCTGCGCGGCCGCAAGATTCAGCCCTTCGTGGAATGCGCCGGTCGAGCTGCCGCCGTCGCCGATCCACGTCATCGTAACGATGCCTTGGCCGAGATAACGGCCGGCCATCGCGACGCCTGTCATTACGGGTATCAAATCGCCGAGCATCGAAATGGGCGAAACGATGTGCAGATTTTTCAGATCGCCGAAATGGCTCGTGCCGTCTTTGCCCTGCGTCGGCGACGTGTATTTCGCCATGTGCTGCGTGAAGATGTCGCGCGGCTTCACGCCCTTCACCAGCAGCGCGCCGATGTTGCGGATCATCGGCGCCATCCAGTCGCGCTTTTCGAGCGCGTATGCGGTGCCGACCGAAATCGCTTCCTGGCCGAGGCTCGAGTAGAGTCCGCCGACGATCTTGTTCTGGCGGAAGAGCTTCATCATCTGGTCTTCGACCGCGCGATTGAGACGCATGTGGTAGTAGAGGTCGAGACACTGCTGCCGCGTCACCGGTGTGACTGCGGCTCCGTTGGAAGATGGAGTCATCCGCTACTCCGTCCTTGGCAAGGGGCGCAGCAAGCAGCGCCCCTACAATTCTGCGTCATCGAACGACGGCTGCTGCGTGCTGCAATTGCGCGGCGCGGCCGTCGCGCCCGGGCAACATCCCCTCGAATTCGTCGAGCGACACCGGCACCATGCACCGCGAGAACACTTCGCCGAAATGGCGCGTGAGCTTTTGCGCGACATCGTGCGAATCGACGCTGCGCTCCAAAATTTTCTCGAGCGATGTTGCGCGTTTGTCCGAAATCCCGCATGGCACGATCAAATCGAAATAGCGCAAATCGGTCGAGACGTTGTACGCGAAGCCGTGCGACGTCACCCACCGGCTCAAATGCACGCCGAGCGCGGCGAGCTTTTCCGGCGCCGCTGCCGCGGCGACCCAAATGCCGTGCAGGCCTTCGATGCGCCTTGCTTCGACGCCGAATTCCCGCGTCGCGCGAATCATGGTTTCTTCGAGGCGGCCCACGTACCACCGAACGTCGCGCCGGTGCCAAGCGAGATCGAGAATGGGGTACCCGACGATCTGCCCTGGGCCGTGATAGGTGATGTCTCCGCCACGATCCGACGGATGAAATTCGACGCGCTTCCGCCGAAGCACGCTATCCGAAACGCGCAGATTTTCGAGCCTGCCATTCCTGCCAAGCGTAATCACGTGCGGGTGTTCGCACAGAAGCAAGACATCCGGAATGGCGCCCGCCTTGCGCGCTTCCACGGCGCGGCGCTGCAGCTCGCACGCCGGCTGGTAGCCGATGCGCCCGAGATTAACGAGCCAGCAATCGTTCGCAGAATTTGTCACAGGTTCCAGAGTAGCTTTCTCTACGCGTTAATGCTCAAGCCGCGTACGGCGTTGAACGCGTCGCCCATCGCTTCCCACAGCGTCGGATGCGCGTGAATCGTCGCCATCATGTCGTCAATCGTCGCTTCGAGTCCTAGCGCTGCCACTGGCTCAGCGAGGACCTCCGTCGCCAGAGGCCCAATCGCGTGCACGCCGAGAATTTCGCCATACTTTTCCTCGGCCACGACTTTGATGAATCCCTCATGGTGGCCGATGATCGATGCCTTGCTGTTGCCGGCGAACGGGAATTTGCCCGTCTTTACTTTGATTCCCGCATCGCGCGCTTGTTTCTCGGTCATGCCGATCGAGCCGATTTGGGGCTCACAATAAGTCGCCGCTGGGCAGCGCCCGCGATCGAATTGTTGCACGTCCTTGCCCGCCATTCTTCCGACTGCGATCAATCCCTCCATCGACGCGGCGTGCGCGAGCTGCGGCAGTCCCGCAACGATGTCGCCAATCGCGTAAAGCCGCGGCTCAGCCGTTTCCATGTAGCCGTTGGTGTGCACGAAGCCGCGCTCGAGTTTCGCGGCGGTCTTCTCGATGTTGATATTCTCAGTCAGCGGGCGGCGTCCCACGGCGATCAGAACTTTTTCGGCCGCGAGCGTCTCGGACTTCCCGGCACCATTCTTGAACGCGACCGACACGCCCTTCGCGTCCTTCTTCACCGATTCGACTTTCGCCCCCGTCTCGATGCGGATGCCACGCTTCTTAAACGCTTTCTGCAATTCTGCGGAAATCTCTTCATCTTCGAGAGGCACCGCGCGCGGCAGCATTTCGAGAATGGTCACTTCCGCGCCGAAGCTGCGATAGATCGAAGCAAATTCGACGCCGACCGCGCCCGCGCCGACCACCACCAGCGATTTCGGAACCTGCGGCAGATTCAGGATTTCGCGGTTCGTCAGAATCGTCTTGCCATCGATCTCGACGCCGGGAAGCGTCCGCGCATCGGAGCCCGTTGCGACCATCGTGAAATTTGTTTCGACTTCCGTCGTCTTGCCGTCTTTCTCGACGGCCACGCGGCCCGGTCCGGCGATGCGTCCCCAACCGGTCATCGTCTCGACTTTGCTTTTGCGGAATAGAAACTCGATGCCCTTCGTGTGTTTGTTGACGATCTTCTGCTTGCGTTCGAGGATCGCGCCCCAATTTACTTTCACGTCTTTTACTTCGAATCCGAATTCCGCGGCGCGCTGGAAGTTCTCGTAGATTTCGGCGTGGTAGAGCAGCACTTTGGTGGGGATGCAGCCGATGTGAAGGCATGTGCCGCCGACGTAGCTGTCTTTCTCCACGACGAGCGTTTTCAGACCGTATTGTCCGGCGCGGATGGCCGCGACGTAACCGCCGGGGCCGCTCCCGATGATGACGAGATCGTACTTTGCCAAGCTTGGCCTCCCTGATTCCGCTGGGCTGACGGACCCATTTTCGGTCACGGGCGGGTAGTGCTATGTCCCGTGTATGGCCCTATTTGAACGCCGGCGGATATTTAGCCGGCTCCCTGATGCTTGAACCCGCGCTCCGAGAGCACAAGATACGGCCGCGGCGACTCGTGCAAACTTGTGATTCTATCAGCCGGTTCCCGATGCCGCAACCGTGCCTCGGGCCTTTCCGAATCAGTCCACTCCATGTATGCTTCGCAATCCCGCGCGCGTAGCTGTGGCGCGGAGGGGTTGCGCGGCACAGGTGCGCAGCAACAACGCGCGGCGCACGACGTCCAAGAAAGAATGGATTCCATGAGCTCCGTCAGCGATTCAAACGTCCCGCAAGGCGACGCAGGTCAACCACCAGAGAAGCCGGTCTTAGGTGTCGTGTTTATCGGCCCGAATGGACTGCGTGCTGGCTGGCGGATTTCCATCTTCGTCGTGCTGTTGGTCGTCTTCCGCGAAGTGCTCATCCTCGCGATCAAGCATAGTTCGGCGTTACAGCGGTACTTCGGCGGATCCCGGGACGGAATACTCGCTCCGGTCGGACTTATCATCACAGAAAGCGCTGTTGCATTCGTGGTTCTCGCGGCAGCCTGGGTGATGTCGCTGATCGAGAGACGTCCATTCGGCGAATACGGCATACCCTTCTCTCAGGCGTTCGGAAAACGCTTCTGGGAGGGCATGCTTTGGGGCCTCGTGACCGTTTCCGCGCTGATCGGATTGATCGCCTCCGTTGGCGCGTACTCCTTCGGCCCGCTCGCCCTCTCGGGAAACGCGATTTATCGAAACGCGATCCTTTGGCTCGTCGGGTTCTTTCTTGTCGGCGTGTTTGAGGAATTTGCGTTTCGCGGGTACATGCAATACACGCTCGGCTCGGGAATCGGTTTCTGGCCCGCAGCCGCCATTCTCTCGGCGTTGTTCGCCGGCGCGCATCTCACCAATCCTGGCGAGGGGATCATCGGCGCCCTCAGCGTCGTTGTGATCGCCATTTTCTTTTGCCTTACGCTGCGCCGCACCGGCAACTTGTGGTTCGCGATAGGCCTGCACTGCACCTTCGACTGGGGCGAGACGTTTCTCTACTCCGTTCCGAACAGCGGCACCACGACCGCGGGCGCGCTCTCTCATTCGTCGCTTCATGGCGCACGCTGGATCACTGGGGGCTCCGTGGGGCCTGAGGGAAGCGTCTTCTGTTTCCTGTGCGTCGCGCTGCTTTTTCTTCTGTTTCACCTCAAGTACCCGGCAAAGCGCGCCTAGCGCCACGGCATATTCCTGATTCTCGTGCATCTTGCGGCGACAATCTGCATCAAACCTCAGTTGCTTCGCACGCAATCGGGTTGCTCCCGCGAAACACACGGACGCACTCGATTGACACCATTCCGGGTGGTCGTTACAATCACCTGATTTGGTTAGCTCGTTGAAGCTCACAGGGAAAGCGAGATTGAAAAGTACGATAGGAAAGCGGGACATGGACAAGAAGCGGCTCGACTATTACAAAAGGAAGCTCCAAACTCGGCGCGAAGAGCTCCTCAAAGCGATCGCCCGGACCGAACAGGAAGGCCGTGAAGCGGATGAAGATCCCACGGTGGATCTCGCCGATAAGGCTGCGAATTCCTACACAAAAGAATTCCTTTTCGGCCAAACGCACGACGCTCGCACGCTACTGGGGCTCGTCGACGATGCGCTCGATCGCATAAAGGACGAAGAATTCGGCGAATGCATCAGTTGTCATTTGGAGTTGCAACAGAAAAGGCTCGAAGCTGTGCCCTGGACGCGTTACTGCATCACCTGCCAGGAAAAACAGGAACAGGGAATTCTCTGAACGTCACGCTTCCGGTGAAGCTCGCCGGAACGAACCCACTTCGCCGGACCTTCGGCCTAGCTATCGCGCAAAGTCTCTCCGTAATATCCCGGATAGATCGAGTCTCGCATTTCGAGTAGTGTCCGCGCGCGTTGCGTATCACGCATTCCGCGCCACTCACGCTGAACTCGCAACGAAATCGCGTTCGTGATATTCCAGGACACGCTCGACGCTCTCGCCGCGATCGTCTTTCCGGCTCCCTGCCGAATTTGCTCGCAAACGCTCGCGAGCGCATCTCTCATTCCGATCTGTGAAGATTGCCTCGCCGAACTGCGGCCGATCGCAGGGCCGAAGTGCGCGTCGTGCGGGCGGCCATTTGTTTCTCCGATTGCCGCCGAGTATCCGAGTCTGCACTGCCAGTTGTGCCGCCGCGGCGTCTACGGATTCATTCGGTCGAGAAGTTTCGGCGTCTATAACGACGCATTGGGCGGTGCGATCGTCCTGCTCAAATACGATGCTGTCATTCGCATCGGTTCATGGTTTGCCTCAAAGCTCGAGCGTATCGTTCGCGAAGAATTCGCGGACTTGAAGTTCGACGCCGTCGTGCCAGTACCTCTACACCCAGCCCGTCAGCGCGAGCGGGGTTACAACCAAGCTGAGCTGATCGCCCGGCCGTTGGCGCGGCGATTGGGCATCCCATCGGGCAGCTATCTGCTGATGCGCACCAGACCTCGGCCCGAGAAATTTCTGCTCACTCGCAAGGAACGATGGCGTTCCGTTCGTGGCGCTTACGAAACCCGCGCCGGGGCCAAAGTTGACAAGTTGCGTATACTACTGGTAGATGATGTATTTACGACTGGCGCGACGCTCGATGCGTGCTCAAGAGCCCTTTTGAAAGCAGGAGCAGCAAGCGTTACCGGCATCACGGTAGCTCGCGTCGTACCAGAACTCACGCGGCCTGAGCCTAATAGTCATCCAGTCGCGTCAAATACTACGTAAGTCTTGGGAGCAGAGCTAGCCGCAGGGCCGGAAATCCAGACCCGAGCGGAATCGCGTATCAGTGTCAAGGGCAGAAGGGATGGCTGTGATGGACAACCGCCTCAAGAACGGGTTGCGTCCTCGGCCGAAAATCAACGTCGGCGCGGTTGACGGATCTGTGCCCCGAGCCACGGTGCCCGCGAGCCGGCCCTCTGTCATGCAAGCTCCGGTCCTCGTTCTCAACGCGACCTTCGAGCCCATCAACGTAACCGCTGTTCGGCGTGCGCTCGTGCTGATGTTGAAGGGCGTGGCGCAGGCCGAAGAAACGCAGCCTTCGCAGGTTCATTCGAGTTCGCGCGCGGTTGCCGTGCCGTCTGTGATTCGTCTGCTTACATACCGGCATATCCCGCAGCAGAGCCGGGCTCTTTCGCGCAAAAATATTCTTCTGCGCGACCGGAACACTTGCCAGTTCTGCGGCCGCGCGCTGCCGGCTTCGGAATTGACGCTCGACCACGTGATGCCGCGCTCTCGCGGCGGCCATTCATCGTGGGAAAATCTCGTTGCGTGCTGCTACGACTGCAACAACCGCAAGGGCGACCGGACTCCCGAAGAGGCTGGATTGCAACTGGCGCGGCGGCCGCGGCCATTCACTCTGCACACGTCGCGGCAGTTGATGCGGCTCATCGGCCACAAGGATGCCAAGTGGCGTAAGTATTTGTTCTACTGAGCCGTAGAGCTCCTCTTCATTTCGAGGAAACCTTTTTCAAGCGTTCGCATCTAACCTTACAAATCACTTCTAGGACACACCCCGGGAAGCGGCACAGGGCAACCCAAGGCTGCTTCCCCTCTTTTTTCTCTAGACTTTAATTTTACTGACGGAACACCACTCGTAATTTTCGGCGCCAATTCTCGTTTAACCCGATTCGCGTAATCAGAATTTCCGGCGATAGATATCGCAGGACGATTTCATTCGCCGGATGAAATCTCAGCGCCGGCGCCACCAGCCACACCAGCGGCGGGCCGGGATCGAGTTCCATTCCCGCGAAATAACCGCCGCGCTCGAAGTCGCCGTTGGCCTGATGAGCGCGCACGCGCAGCCAGTAATCGATGGCCTGCATTGGCAAATGAATTTCTTCGGACGCCTTCAGTTCGATGACCACGAGACGTCTCTGGAGCGTCACCCCGAGCAGATCGATGATGCCGCGATCGGAATCCGATAGAGCGGGCACTTGCGAATACAGAAACTTCGAATCGAGTTGCGCGTCGAGCTGGCACGGATCGCGTAGAACGATATTCTCGAGCCACCGTTCCGGCGCGGCGCGATAGAACGCGTGATTCGTCAGGTTCGCCGCCGGGTTCCGGTGCTCTTCGAGATTGCCGAGAAGCTTCTTCAGTTCCCCGGGCGCTCTGCTGGTCCATTCTCTGCGGTCTTCTCCCACTCCGATTTCAATGTGGCCGTCGGCCCATCGCGCAAATTCAAGGCCGCGATAGCGCACCGCGACTTCCCGAATGCCAGGGCGCACGCCCGCGACGATGTGTTCTCCCGCGCGCGCGTCCATCGCGCGAATACGCTCGACCATTTCCCGGGCGGCGTCGAACGTTTTTTCAATTTCGCGGCGCGGAGTGAGCCAGCTCTCGAGATTTCCCGTGTCGGCTAGGTCCACGGCGCGGACGCGCTCTTCTTCCGCAAGCAATTCGAAAATCTCCACGCGCGCGGCGGTATTCAGCGCCTTCGTGCGATGCCGCACTTCTCGCGCCGTGCCCTCTGGCACGAAGAGACGCAGTCCTTCAATGGCACGCCGCTCGGCGTGGTCGCGCGCCCATTCGAGCCAGAGCAAGCCAAACGTGAGAATCCCATCGATGGAATTGGTATTCGATCCCGGCGGCGCAGCAAGAATCGCCCACGCGCGCCTGCCCTCCGACATCACGCCGCGAGCGAACAAGCCCGAGAAAGAGTGCTCGAGGTCGGGCGACCCGGAAAGTGAATCCACTCTCGCGTCGGGAAAATTCTCGGCCAAAATCCGCGCGAATCGTGCGCGAAATTTTTCCACGCTTACGCGGCTTTTGCGCCGCGGCCCTTCGGCGGCGATGAATTCAAGCCGCGCCGGCCGGTTCGCGCCGAAGCGCCGCACTTCAAAAACAACGCGATCTGGAGAATGCTCCGCAACGCGCAGGATCCGCCGCACGAGATTCCGCTCGTCCGACCACAGATGCACGAGCGGCTGCTTCCCTTCCTTCTGGATTTCGCAGTGAAGGCCGGATAGCTCGGCGAGCCACTGGCCGTCTTCGTGCACTTCGACACTCCCCGATGCCGTCATCGTATCGAGCGTCTGTTCGAGTTGAGTCCACTCATCCATTTGTGTGTTTAAAAAGCCGCTAGAAACGGCCGAAGAATATTCAGTTGAAAAGAGAAACCTGCCAAGAAAACTCGGCGGGAAACTACTGAAGAAGAAGGCCCGTTACGTGAATCGCCGGGTACTGCTGATTCCATTCACTTGGGACGTATTCGAGCGAGATTTGAAAATTGCGCCGCTCTCCGCCGCCGAGAGGACGCGCGTTCGGGCCCAGCAACCGCCGCGTCTCGCGCAGAATCACTTGATTGAACGGATCGTGGAATTCAAAGTTCACTTCGACTTCCTTTACCGTCGCCACGCCGTCGTTTGAGATCACGCCCGCGATATACGTCACATCTTGATTCAGAAAATTCGACGCGCGTCCCATCTGCGGATCGAGAAAATGAATCCTCTCCGCCGCGGCCTGTTCCGTCGCGCCGAACGGCAAATGTTCGGCGGACGCCGGCCCCTTGCGGCTTGACAGCCGCGAAGCCAGAACCAGCCCGCCGACAATCAACAGAACAATTACGGCGCCCAATGCAAACGCGATGGGAAACGAGCTTTTCTCCCGGGACTCGGACTGGAGTACGTCAGGCATGATCTTGGCGCGGAGACCTCAGCGGCCAAACGCGAGCCGCATAATCAAAGGCTCAGGCAGACCCGCGCGAAACATTCTTTCCTGCACCGCGGGGATATCATACTTCACTCGCCAGAATTCGACCTTCTTGCCGCCCATGTCTGAAATGGCAAATCCAGCACGCGAATCGCCGTCACGCGGTTGACCGACCGATCCGGGATTGAAGAGGTAGGTCGTGCCAGTCTCTATCGGAATTTCAGCGAACTGCGAATCCGGCGGAACCTTGAGGCGAAGCGGTTCGACGGCGTTGCCATCGCGGCGCAATACGAATCCGCCCTGAAGATGCGTGTGACCGAAAAAAGTAATGGGTGAAGGAGCTTCGAGCAGTCCATCGAGCGCTTGCGCTTGCGTGAAGACGTATTCGTCTTCGTCGCGCAGCGCGCCATGCACGAGCGACATCCCGTCGAGTTCGATCGGGCCGGTCGGAAGATTCATCAAATATTCGAGGTTGTCGGGGCGGAGTACTTCGTGCGTCCAGATCGCGGCGGCGCGCGCCACTGGATTGAAATCGCTCGCGTCTTCGAGGCCGCTGCCGGCCTTATCGTGATTTCCGCGAATCGTGACGGCGTCGAGCGCGCGAATTTTATCCACCACTTCGTTCGGGTCGGGGCCGTAGCCGACAACATCGCCCAGGCAAACCACTTTGTCCCATCGGCCTTCCGATGCTTTCAACGCGGACTCGAGGCCGCTCATGTTGGCGTGGATGTCGCTAAGAACCAGATACCGCATTCAGACGTGCCCCCAGGGCAGGCTGCGCATTATAGACGACGCCACGGGCAATTGCACCCATGTACAACAAAAGTGCACCGAGTCTTCGCCGAACTCTCCGAATTGGGGAATGTCATCGGATTAGCATGCAATCGCCGTAGCTGTAGAACCTATAGCCGGCCTCGACAGCGTGCGCATACGCGCGCAAGACATTTTCGCGTCCGGCAAAAGTGGCGACGAGCGCGAGGAGGCTCGATTGCGGCAAGTGAAAATTTGTGAGCAGCTGATTCACCACGCGGAATTCCTTGCCGGGATACAAAAATATCTCCGCCTCGGCGCGCCCGGCTCGAACAATCGGCGCGCGTGAATCGGATTTCGTGCCATCGCTCTTCGCCGCGGAATCTTCAAGCGCTCGCACCGCCGTCGTTCCAATCGCCAGTATCGGCCGGCCGCCGCTCCGCGCGCGATTGATAGCGGCGGCGGCAGACTCGGGAATCTCGTAGCTTTCGCGGTGAATGGGATGATCTTCTAATCTCTCCGTGCGAATCGGCTCGAACGTGCCGAGCCCGACGTCGAGCGTAATTTCCACGATCTCCATTTTTCGCGCGCGTAACCGGTCAAGAATGGCGCGAGAGAAGTGCAAGCCCGCAGTCGGAGCTGCGACGGCTCCGGCGTGGCTCGCGAAAAGTGTCTGATACCGCTCGCGATCTGACGAATCATCCGCGCGATGGATATAGGGAGGAAGCGGAACGTGACCCAGCCGATTCAGAATTTCTTCAAAATCGCCTTGCGCTCGAAATCGCAACCGCCGCATTCCGTAATCGCCGCGTGATTCCACTTCCGCCTCAAGCTCTCCGTCGCCGAAAATGATTTTTTCTCCGACGCCTACTTTGCGGCCCGGGCGGACCAGCCCTTCCCAAACATTCGGTTCCAACTGTCGAACGAGAAAAACTTCAATCTCCGATCGCAGAAATTCCGAGCTCGTTTTTCCAGACTTTCCGTGCGGCCCGGCGCGCACGCCCACTCGCCGGCCGAGCAGCCGCGCGGGAATCACGCGCGCGTTGTTCACGACGACCAGCTCATCGCCGCGCAAAAGTTCCGGAAACTCTCGGAACGCGCGGTCTTCCCACTCGCCCGTGCGACGATCAAGCAGAAGCATTCGCGAGGCGTCCCGCAAATCGAGCGGCCGTTGCGCGATTCGCTCCGGGGGCAGATTGTAGTCAAGATCTGTAAGCAGCATCGAATTCCTATACACTTACCTCTGGGCACTCATCGAGCGGCGTCCGGCTAGCTCAGCCCGCCAAACGTTGATCATTTTGCATCGCGCCGCCGCTGCAACCGCCGAGGCACCTGCATCATCCGACTTAAAGCAGGATATCCTACGTCGTTCGGGAGGCAACACTGATGCGAAAGGCGGCAGCGATTTTCGGGCTTCTTTTTCTCTGGCTTATCGTGCCCACGAAATGCAGTGCGCAGAGCAATTTCCAAGTGTTCGGCGGATATTCGTATCTTTTTCCGGCTGTCTCGCAGCCGCAGACCATTCTCTGCCCGGGTCCGACTTGCACCACACAATTTGTGAGCAATCGAGCCAGCATGAGCGGCTGGGAGCTTTCGGGAATCTACAAGCCGGCTCGTTGGCTTGGCCTCGCCGCCGACTTCAGCGGCCACTATGGAAACGTGCAGGGCACTAGCGAAGTCCATATTCAAACCTACATAGCGGGACCTCAAATTTCTCTTCCCGGAGCCGTCTCTCCGTTTGCCCACGTCTTGATTGGCGGCGCGCATGAGTCAACCACCACCGGAGCGGCGAATTCGGGTAACGTCTTCACCGCGTCCTCAACAAGCTCTCTCGCTGGAGCCGCCGGCGTGGGTATCGACATCAAAATTTTTCCACACATCGCGATTCGAGCGATCCAGATTGATTACTTGATCACGCACTTCAATTCGAGCACGCAGAGCGATCCGCGCGTATCAGCAGGCGTCGTCGTAGCCTTCTGATACTCCGCGGCGCGGAACCGAACGTTCTGGATTTCTCCCGGCTTCTGTGTTATCAGACGCGCAGTGCGTGCGTCGTGTGCCCCGCTCAGCCGATGCGGGACTCCTGAGAATTACACTTTCGCTCTGGAAGAGAGCACGCAGCTATTTTAGTCGGCGAGGATGCCCCGGTGCCGGAAGACCGCGTCGTGATCGGCCCGCGTGGCGTCGAGCGGTTGCGCTCGGGCCACCATTGGGTTTATCGAAGTGACGTGCGCGGTGTTGATGCCGAACCGGGCGCCGTCGTGCGTCTCTTCGATGAGCGCGGCCGATTCCACGGGCGCGCCTTCTACAGCGATCGCTCCCAGATTTCCATTCGCCTTGTCACCGCCGACGATGTAGCCGTGGACCGCGCTTTTCTTCGCCAGCGACTTCTCGCCGCCGCCGAATTCCGCAAACGCACGGTCACGAATTCCGAAGCCTACCGCCTCGTCTACGGAGAAGCCGATGCGATTCCTTCTCTCGTCGTCGATCGCTACGGCGACTATCTCGTGATGCAGAATCTCTGCCAGACCGTCGAGCGCGTCAAACCGCTGATCGTCGAGCTTCTCGTCGAACTTTTTTCGCCGCGAGGCATCATCGAACGCAACGACCCGAAAGTCCGCCTTCTCGAAGGCCTAGAACAGCGCGTAACCGTGCTCCACGGTGACGTCCCAGAAGAAGTTCACGCGCGAGAAGGCGGCATCGAGTACGTCTACGATTTACATCACGGACAGAAAACCGGCGGCTTCCTCGATCAGCGGGAAAATCATGAGGCGGCTGCCAGCTATGCGAGCGGCGACGTCCTCGATTGCTTCTCGTATCACGGCGGATTCGCCCTGCCCGTCGCGCGTAAGGCCGCGCATGTGGAGGCAATCGATCTTTCCGCCACTGCCGTCGCCGCCGCCCGAAGAAATCAGCAAATCAACGCGATTGAAAATGCTTCGTTCCGCGAAGCCAATTCATTCGATGTTCTAAAGCAATACGATGAAGAAGACCGCCGCTTCGACATGATCATTCTCGATCCTCCAGCCTTCGCGAAAAATCGCGAAAGCATCCCTGCAGCCCAACGCGGCTACAAGGAAATCAATCTCCGCGCCTTGAAGATTCTTCGTCCCGGCGGATATCTCATTACGTGCTCGTGCTCCCACCACATTGCCGAGGCGCTCTTCCTTCAGATCGTGGCCGAGGCAGCGAACGACGCCCACCGTACCGTTGTAGTGGTAGAGCGGCGTACGCAGTCGCGAGATCACCCCATTCTTTTGACCTTGCCTGAAACGCATTATCTTAAGTGCTTGATTTTACGAGTTTTATAGAACAAAGACTCGTAAGCGACTGAAACGAATCGTGTTCGAACATACTTGACAATAATACACGCATATAATATTATGCGCTCACGCTGATAAAGCGAAAATCGGTTATGAGGAGCTACTTATGAACTCAGTCATACGTTGGGACCCCTTTCGCAACGTTTCCAACCTGCAAGCGCAGGTCAACCGGCTGTTCGAATCCACACTCCCGGGCCGCGGTTCAGAGTCGTCTCTGACCACGTGGGCTCCGGCCGTTGATATCTACGAGACCGAAAATGAGCTGATGCTCAAGGCCGATCTCCCGGACGTCAACGAAAAGGACATCGACATCCGCATTGAGAACAATACGCTTTCGATCCACGGCGAGCGGAAGTTCGAGCAGGAAGTGAAGGAAGAGAATTATCTGCGTGTCGAGCGCTCGTACGGCTCGTTCACCCGCAGCTTTACCTTGCCGAACACGGTCAACACCGAGGCCATCAAGGCCGAGTACAAGAATGGTGTGCTGCGAGTAGAAATGCCGAAGCGCGCCGAATCGAAGCCGAAGCAAGTGAAAGTCAACGTTACGAACGGCACGAAGTAAGATCGCAACGAGTCGCGGGGGCCGGCCGCTCGTTCGGTCCGGCCCCCTTCGTGTATTGGGCACTCGAACGAACGTATAATCAGGCGAGAAGGTTTTCATGATTTGCGATACGCAGTTATAGTGATGCGAAGTTGAGGTAAAGCCATGCTGAGAATGGACAAGCTAACAGTGAAGGCTCAAGAAGCCCTGCAGGCTGCACAGGAAATGGGTGCGCGCTCGGGCCAGCAACAAATCGAGCCGCTTCACTTGCTCTGGGCGCTGGTCGCGCAGGGCGATGGCGTGGTGTCGCCGTTGCTCTCGAAGCTGGGAGTCGCGCCGGAAATACTGGCCAAAGAAGTCGAACGTCAAATCGAGCGCCTGCCGAAAGTTTCGGGAGTCTCGCAGCAATATCTCAGCCCATCGCTGAACGACACGCTTTCGCGCGCCTTCGACGAAGCCACGCGCTTCAAGGACGAATACGTTTCCACCGAGCATCTTCTGCTCGCAATTTCGTCCGGCGGCCACGATCCCGCCGCCGAAATTCTCGCGAAGTCCGGTTGCACCCACGACGCAATCCTGCAAGCGCTAACGAGCGTTCGCGGCAGCCATCGCGTCACCAGCCAAAATCCAGAAGCCACCTATCGCGCTCTCGAACAATACGCGCGCGATCTGACCGAACTCGCGCGCCGCGGAAAGCTCGATCCCGTAATCGGCCGCGATGAAGAAATTCGCCGCGTCATGCAAATCCTCGCCCGCCGCACCAAAAATAATCCCGTGCTGATTGGTGAACCCGGCGTCGGCAAGACGGCCATCGTCGAAGGCCTCGCCCAGCGAATCGTTTCTGGCGATGTTCCCGAAGTTCTCAAGCCGAAGCGCATCGTTGCGCTCGATCTCGCGTCGATTGTCGCCGGCGCGAAGTATCGCGGCGAATTCGAGGATCGCCTCAAGGCCGTGCTGAAAGAAGTCACGGATTCCGAAGGCCAGATTATTCTCTTCATCGACGAGCTTCACACTCTCGTTGGCGCAGGCGCTGCGGAAGGCTCGATGGACGCCTCCAACATGCTCAAGCCCGCGCTCGCCCGCGGCGAGCTGCGCTCCATCGGCGCGACCACAATCAACGAATACCGCAAATACATCGAAAAGGATCCCGCTCTCGAGCGCCGCTTTCAACCCGTCTTTGTCGGCGAGCCGTCTGTCGAAGACACCATCGCCATTCTTCGCGGACTGAAAGAGCGCTACGAAGTGCATCACGGAGTGCGCATCAAGGATTCGGCAATCGTCGCAGCCGCCATGCTTTCCAATCGCTACATCTCGGATCGCTTTCTGCCCGACAAAGCAATTGATCTCGTAGATGAAGCCGCGGCTGGACTGCGAATGGAAATTGATTCCCTTCCGACCGACATCGACGAAATCGAACGGCGCATCATGCAGCTCGAAATCGAGCGCCAGGCGCTGCGCAAAGAATCGGACGCTCATTCGAAAGAGCGATTGTCTGAAATCGAAAAGGAACTTGGCACGCTGAAAGAAAAGTCGAGCGCCCTCAAAGCGCGTTGGCAGACCGAAAAGGACGCGATCCAACGCATTCGCAAAGGCAAAGCGGAGATTGACCGCCTGAAGTCGGAAGAGCAGCGCTACGAGCGCGCCGGAGAACTCGCGCGCGTCGCGGAAATTCGTTACGGGAAATTGGCTGCCGCGGAAAAAGAAGTCGAGGCCGCGCAGGATCGCCTGGCATCGCTGCAAAAAGGCCATCCGATGTTGAAAGAAGAAGTGGGCGAGGAAGAAATCGCCCGCATCGTCGCCAAGTGGACGGGCATTCCGGTCGGCCGCCTGCTCGAAGGCGAAACTCAGAAACTCGTGCACATGGAAGAGCGCCTTCGCCAGCGCGTCGTCGGGCAGGAAGATGCGCTCGAACACGTCGCGAACGCGGTTCGCCGCAGCCGTTCAGGCCTGTCGGATCCGAAGCGGCCAATCGGCTCGTTCATCTTCATGGGGCCGACGGGCGTCGGAAAGACGGAGCTCGCGCGAGCGCTTGCCGAGTTTCTTTTCGACGATGAACGCTCGCTCGTTCGCCTCGACATGTCCGAATACATGGAAAAGCATTCTGTCGCGCGGATGATCGGCGCGCCGCCGGGATATGTCGGCTACGAAGAGGGCGGCCAGCTCACCGAGCAAATCCGCCGTCACCCGTACGCCGTCGTACTGCTCGATGAAATCGAGAAGGCGCATCCCGATGTCTTCAACATTCTGCTGCAGATTCTCGATGACGGCCGCTTGACCGACGGCAAAGGCCGCTCCGTCGATTTTCGCAACACCGTAATCATCATGACGTCAAACGTCGGCTCGGCTTCGATCTTCGAACTCGCGGCGAAAGATCCGAAGCGCGCTCGCGAAGAAGCACTCGACGCCCTTCGCGCCGTCTTCCGCCCGGAGTTTCTGAACCGCGTGGACGACATCATTATGTTCCGCCCGCTCGAAAAGAAACAGATCGAACGAATCATCGATCTGCAACTCGACCATGTCACGGCCCTGCTCGCGGAACGCAAAATCACGTTGAAACTCTCGCCATCGGCGCGAGAGCTGCTGCTCGAAGAAGGATACGATCCGGTTTACGGCGCGCGGCCGCTGAAGCGCGCGATTCAACGCTTGATTCAGGATCCGCTGGCGCTGCAAATTCTCGACGGCAAGGTTCTGCCCGGCGAACATCTTCTCGTCGAAGCGGACAAATCCGGCGAGGCGATGAAGTTTACGCGAGAGGCCGCCAAGGCGGGCGCGGCCTAGGCCGCCGCTCGAGCGCGCAAGTTTGACGCGCGCGCCGCAGCCTTCTAGGATTCATTCTTCGAACTTGGAAGAAGAGGATTATATGAAAACCATCAAGACAGCATTGCTGCTGACGGCGCTCACGCTTCTGCTCCTCTTTCTTGGCGCGGCGCTGGGCGGCCGCGGCGGCATAACGATCGCATTAATTTTCGCCATCATCATGAATGGCGGCGCTTATTTTTTCTCCGACAAGATCGCGCTCGCTTCCTCCGGCGCCAAGCCCATCACGCGCGAGCAAGCGCCGCGCCTCTATGCCGTGATGGAGCGTCTCGCCGCCAAAGCGAATTTGCCGGTGCCGAAGCTTTATCTCATTCCGGAAGCGGCGCCGAACGCGTTCGCGACAGGGCGCAATCCGCACCACGCGTCGGTCGCGGTTACCGAAGGCCTGATGCAACTCATGAATGACGACGAACTCGAAGGCGTGATCGCCCACGAGCTTTCGCACGTACGCAATTACGACATCCTGACTTCGTCGATCGCCGCGACTCTTGCCGGCGCCATCAGCTACATCGGGTATATGGGCCGCTGGGGAATGATTTTCGGCGGCTACGGCGGCCGAGACAACGAACGTGGCGGAAGCGGGTTGGAAACGCTCCTGCTACTCATAGCGGCGCCGTTCGCCGCCTTGCTTCTCCAGCTCGGCCTCTCCCGCACGCGCGAATACCAGGCGGACGCATCCGGTGCCCGTATGGTCGGCTACCCGGATGGCCTGATTAGCGCCCTGCAGAAGCTCGGGGCCTACAACCAGCGAATTCCTATGGATGTGTCTCCAACCACATCCGCCCTCTTCATCGTGGCTCCATTGAGTCCGCGGCAGCTCTTTTCGGGGCTATTTAGCACCCATCCGCCCCTCGCAGAGCGAATCGCGGCCCTGCGGAACATGACTATAACCCGGTAACCGGCCCCATCCGCCTCCACGCAGAAAAGATTACAGCCGCGTAAACTTTTCACGATCGCCATGGAAGGCCTAGTACCCTCCGTACTAAGACTGGTCCGTATGTCGAATACAGCATTACACTTAGGCACCGTCTAGCCTCCCCCTCATTTTGGCCCTGCACATGCTTTTTACCTCTACTGCAAGGGGTCATCTTACGGAGGAAAAAGCTATGAGCGATGAATCGATCCAGAATCCTGTCCACGAGACGTCTACGCCGCGTTGGATCGGTCTGGCGGTTGGAATCCTGGGGGCGGTCTCTCTGGTCGCTTTGGGCGTCGGCTGGACGGCTTCGTCGCGTTCCGCCGCGAATGAGCAGAACCTCGCAGCGCAGCTTCAAACTGCGAAGCAGAATGAAGACGTGCTGAGCCAACGCCTGGCGAAATCCGAGGATCTGAACGCTCAGATTCAGGGCGAACTGAGCGTCGTTGGCGACAAGCTGAAGTTGACGCAGCAGGATGCGAATCGCGCGCGTGCGCAAGCCAAAAAGATTCAAGAAGCAGATGCGAAGGAGCTTGCCGACGTTCAGAACAACGTCAACGGGCAACTCGCAACGAAGGCCAATGTGGATGACCTGAACAAGGTCAACGGCGATGTCACGGGCGTCAAGACCGACCTCGAGTCCACCAAGAACAAGCTGGAACTGACCCGCGGCGAATACGGCACGCTCATCGCTCGCAATCACGACGACGTCGAAACGCTCCGCCGCCTTGGCGAACGTGACTACTACGAATTCACGATCGACAAGAAGGGCGAGCGCCAGAAGGTCGGCGACGTGATGGTCGAATTGCGCGGCACGAACACCAAGAAGAACATGTACTCGGTGATGCTCTTCGCAGACGACAAGAACTACGAAAAGAAGAACCGCTCGGTCAACGAACCCATGTACTTCTTCGAGAACGGTTCACGGAAGCCGGTTGAGTTCGTCGTGAATTCAGTCTCCAAGGACAAGATCACCGGTTACCTGAGCGTTCCAAAGCCCACTCCGTCAACGGCGCAAAACACTTCGGGCAATTAACACAGAAGACGAACACCCACTTCCTGGCGATGTGCCAGGAAGACGAAAGGGCGGCCGCAAACGCGGCCGCCCTTTTGTTTTTCCGGCCAAACATTTCTGTTCGGCGCTGCTTCTCGCGTTATCGATTCCAGATTGTGACAGCAGCCAATCCGCCGCCTCGTCAGCCGCCGGCGATGGCGCCGACGATCAGGAGGGGTTCCGCGCCCGATGCGACCGCGTCGGGGAGCGGGGTGTCCGGCAGTTCGTGGGAAAGATCCTCGCCGCAGGCGAAGAATCGCAAGAACGGCCTGCGCTTCTGCGTGACGTGATCGCGAATGGCGCCGCGCAATGCCGGATAGCTGGCTTCGAGCGCGTCCACCACCGAACGCTGCGTGACCGGACCTTGAACGTCGAGCTCCACTTCGCCGCTGATGTGCGCGAGTCCCCGAAGGTGTGGCGGAAGCTCGACTCGGATCATTGCAGTGTCTGTACTTCGACAGAAAGCACGCCGGGAAGATCTCGAACGATGGGCGCCCAGCTGTCTCCGGCATTGGCCGACGCGTACACTTGCCCACCCGAAGTGCCAAAATACACACCGCATTTATCGAGCGTGTCCACGGCCATCGCATCGCGCAGTACGTTGACGTAGCAATTCGCCTGGGGAAGCCCTTTCGTAAGCGCCTCCCACTCGTTTCCGCCTGTTCGGCTGCGGAATACGCGTAACTTTCCATCCGGGACAAAATGTTCCGAGTCACTTTTGATTGGCGCGACGTAGATCGTGTCCGGCTCGTGCGCGTGAACATCAATTGCGAATCCGAAGTCAGTCGGCAAATTTCCGCTGATCTCTTGCCACGAATCGCCGGCATTATCGGTGCGCATGACGTCCCAATGCTTCTGCATGAAAAGAACATTCGGGCGCGAACGGTGCATGGCAATATGGTGAACGCAGTGGCCGACCTCGGCCGTCGGGTCGGGGATGAACTGCGAGCGCAGCCCGCGGTTGATCGGCCGCCACGTCTTGCCGGCGTCGTCGGTGCGGAACGCGCCCGCCGCCGAGATGGCGATGAACATACGGTCGGGATTGCTCGGATCCTGAATGATGGAATGCAGGCACATTCCGCCGGCGCCAGGCTGCCAGTGCGGGCCTGAGCCGTGGCGGCGCAACCCGGCGAGTTCCTGCCAAGTCTGTGCGCCATCGTTTGAGACGAACAATGCGGCGTCTTCGACTCCGGCGTAAACTTTATCTGGATCGGTCAACGATGGTTCGAGATGCCACACGCGCTTGAATTCCCAAGGGTGAGGCGTGCCGTCGTACCACTGGTGCGTGCCGGGAACTCCTTCGTATACGAACTTGTTGCCCACCGTTTCCCAAGTCTTGCCGCCGTCGCTCGAGCGCTGCATGATTTGTCCAGACCAGCCGCTCGACTGCGACGCATAAATCCGGTTCGGATCGACTGGGGATCCCTTGAGGTGGTACATCTCCCAGCCCGCAAAGTGCGGCCCGCTGACATCCCAGGTTTCGCGCTTGCCGTCTGCCGACAGGATGAACGCGCCCTTTCGTGTTCCCACCAGAACTCGTACGCTGCTCATCGCTCCCTCCCACGTGAGTATTCGGAGATGCTAGCAATCGGCTTTCAGGACCGGCAGTATTATTTTCCCACACTTGCGGGGCGCAGGGTAATCCGGCAATTTTGAACGAGCCGATGGCAATCCGGAAGCAACTCAGTATGTGCATCAAAGCGCCTTCGGTCGTTAGTCCACCTGAACTACGGGATAGTCCTCGATGTACTCTTCGCCATGAGACCCGTAATACGCGACTCGGTGCTCCGTGAAATTGACATCATAGCGGACAACTCCAGCGCGCCACGCGGCTGAGAGGAACTCAGGAAACGTGCTATTCCCGGCCTGGTCGGTTCGCAATGCCGCGATCAGTGCTTCGCGATCGAACGGTGGCACATCCACGGTGCCGGACACCAACGGCGTTCCCTGAGTGACCACCGGCCCATGCTCGGTCAGATACAGGCTCTGGCATGACGGCAGGAACCAAAAATTGCGCGTCACGCCGGCACGTCGCAGCGTCTCCGCTAGATACGGGAAGCCACCGACCTTGGGCCTGATAGCCATGGCTCGCTGTTGGGCGGCTTGTAGATTGTCAATCGCCTTACTCATCGGGATTCACCTGTTCCGCGAAGCCATGGGAAGATTCGGTCTCAAACCGCGGTGCGAGTGGCGAGCTTTCTTCTGACGATGGGCGCTACTTGGGTTCCAAGAATTTCGATGGCTCGCAACATCTTCTGATGGGGTAGGGTCGAGACGCCCATTTGGAACGTGATGCGAGATATGCCGCCGAGCGCTTCATTCACGTACAAGATTTTCTCCGCGACAGTTTTGGCGTCGCCAATCAGCAACGCACCCGTCGGTCCTCGCACAGCATCGAATTGTGCCCTGGTAGTCGGGGGCCAGCCGCGCTCCTTGCCGATCTCGGTGAAGGTGTGCGCGTACCCAGGATAAAAGTCGTCCGCCGCTTGTTGAGTCGTGTCTCCCAGAAAACCGATGGAGTGAAGTCCCACGACGAGTTTCCCGGCCGGATGACCCGCGCGGCGTCCCGTCTCGCGATAGAGATCGACGAGAGGCCGGAAACGTCTTGGTTCGCCGCCGATAATGGCAACCATGAGGGGAAGTCCGAGCATACCGGCGCGGACGAAGGATTCAGGTGTGCCGCCGACACCGACCCAAATGGGCAGCGGATTTTGCAGAGGACGAGGGTAGACAGCTTCGCCGTTGAGTGCTGCGCGGTGCTTGCCCGACCAGTGAACGTGAGTATTCTCGCGAATGGCGAGAAGCAGATCGAGTTTCTCTGCGAAAAGCGAATCGTAGTCTTCGAGACGCAGACCGAACAGCGGGTAGGATTCGACGAACGAGCCGCGTCCGGCGACGATCTCAGCACGACCCTGCGAGATGAGGTCCAGCGTGGCAAATTCCTGGAAAACGCGAACCGGGTCAGCCGCGCTGAGTACGGTGACGGCGCTCGTAAGGCGGATGTTTTTCGTGCGAGTCGCGGCCGCAGCCAGAATCACGACTGGGGCGGAATCAAGGAATTCAGCGCGGTGATGCTCGCCGATGCCGAATACGTCGAGGCCGACTTGGTCGGCAAGCTCAATCTCTTGCAATAGATGCTGCATACGCTCGACGGGCGTGAGCGTTAGACCCGTGGCTGGGTCCGAAATTGCTGCGGCGAAGCTATCAATGCCGATTTGCATCTTTGTAATCGTCCTGCATGCGGCGTCCTCTCGGCTTGACCAGCCGTGGAGCAAAAGCGCGGGAATGCCGTCACGCGCGCCGCCTTCTTCGAATGCAATTCCCAGGATGCCGGCGCGGACACGATTGATTCGTCGCTTTGATTCGCTACGCGGATTTCGTCAGGAATCGCAGTTTGCGGCTGAGGAATAATTTCGCGAGCGCGGGCAGTTGATCGTGCGTCAGCTTGCCCTGCTCGTAGAGCTTCACTTTGGCCTTCGCTGCCTTGCGGCGGCGATGTTGCCGCTTCCACGTCATGAAATTCTTCTCGTTTGCCATTCCATTCCTCCCGGATTGTTGACATACGAATTGTAGCGAACGGGCACACATACGCAAGCCCGCTGTAAATTTCCGTGCAAGTTCGAGTAGGATGAATCGTCGTGACAACCAAAGCCATCCACGCGAGCCGCGTTTTCACGCCGCAAGAAGAGCTCGCTGACGCCGTCATCATCATTGAAGATGGCCTGATTACTGCTGTCGGCCGCCGCGAAGAAGTCCGCGTGCCCCCCGGCGCGAAAGAGATTCTCGCGCCCGACACGATCGTTGCGCCCGGATTCGTGGACATCCACATTCACGGCGCTGGCGGCCACGACGTGATGGAAGCTACCGCCGATGCGCTGCTCGCGATAACGGCGGAGGTCGCGCGCCACGGCACCACTTCCATTCTGGCAACCACCGTCTCCGCATCGCGCGATGAAACTTGCCGCAGCCTCGAAGGAATTGCTGCGTTCATCGCGGGCCCGAACGACTTGGCGCCTACGCGCACGATGCGAGCCGAGACTCTTGGCGTGCACCTCGAAGGCCCATTCATCAGCCACCTGCGGCGCGGCGTCCATCCGGAGAACGCGCTCGCCAAGCCGTCCGTCGCGCTTCTCGAGCAATTTCTCGCTGCTGCCGGTGGACACGTGCGGATCCTGAGCGTCGCGCCCGAGCTGCCTGGCGCGATCGAATTGATTGACCGAGCGCAACGCGACGGACTTGTCGTCGGCATCGGCCACACCGATGCGACGTACGATCAAGCCATCACCGCGATCCAGCACGGCGCGCGGCACGCCGTCCACGTCTTCAACGCCATGCGGCCATTCTCGCATCGCGACACCGGAGTGCTCGGGGCGGTGCTCACGCATCGCGAAGTCACCGCCGAATTGATCGCCGATGGCGTGCACGTGGACTCGCCCGCGATTCAAATCTTGCTCGCATCGAAGGGCAGCGATCGTGTCCTGCTCGTCAGCGATGGAATTGCCGCCATGGGAATGCCGGATGGAAATTATCGCCTGGGAACATTCGACGTAAATGTGAGCGGCGGCGTCGCGCGAGATGCGGACGGCAGGCTCGCCGGCAGCACGTTGACGCTTGATCGCGCCGTGCGTCACGTCGTGGGGTTGGGCGTGCCGCCGATTGAAGCCATCCGCATGGCCACGATTGGGCCCGCGCATCGCCTCGGCATCGCCGGCAAAAAAGGCGTGATTGCTCCCGGCGCGGACGCCGACCTGATCTTTCTCACTCCCGATCTCAATTTGAAAGGCGTGATGATTCGCGGCGTGGGCCCAGAGTAGGCAGATATCGGACGGCAGCGGTAGATTTCGTGCTGCGCAGAAACTGTAGTCTATTCTTTCGAAGGGAGCTTCAATTCTTCGGCGAGACTCGTGGCATTAAACGGGCTGCAAGCGAAGTAGCGGCCGTCCACTTCAAATGTAGGCACTTTCCGCCGGCCGTCGTTCGCGCGAAGGACCACTTCCTCGGCATCGGGCGATTCGTCGATATCAATGCCTTCGTAATCCAATCCATGTTCCTTCAGGAATTTCTTCGCTCTGCGGCAATCCCAGCACCACGAAGTGAGGTAGACCTTGATCTGCGACATCGTTCGTTTATCGACTCCCGCAACACGAAATGAGGCACAACACCATATTGGATGTTTCGACCAGTGGTCGCGATTCTGGATTGGAAACTGTGTGCTGGGAAGAAACTACTGGGAACCCGCGGGACCGCCCTTGCGTGCAACTGTCTCCCGGATCAGCGCTCTATCGAGCGCGAGCGACGCCCGCCGCCAATCGCTTTCAAGCGAACCGGGCTTCGCGAGCTCCGCGCGCGCGCGTTCCGCCGCCGTCATCGCGCGCTGGAGATCGATTTCCTCGGCACGCTCGGAAACTTCCGCCAGCACGATCACGCGCTCGGGAAGAACTTCCGCGAAACCTTCGATCACGGTCAGATGACGCGTCTCGCCGCCTTTGCGGTACGTCAGTTCGCCGATGCCAAGCTCCGTCAGAAGAGGGGCGTGGCCCGGCAGAATTCCGAGATAGCCTTCCTTGCCAGGCAGCTCGACGGACTCCACCGTCTCGCGGAGCACTTGCCGCGCGGGCGTCACAATCTCGAGATTGATGTGTTCAGGCAACATTAATAATATTTTTCAGCCAACAACTCTCAGCACCGACTTGCGTGCCGATTTACGTGCCGATTTGCATGCGATGAGCGGCAGCCGGATCAAGCCTTCGCTGCCATCTTTTCCGCGTTTTCGAGCACGTCTTCGATCGTCCCTTGCATGTAAAAAGCCTGCTCGGGCACTTCGTCGTGCTTCCCTTCGACAATTTCCTTGAACCCTTGCACCGTGTCTTCGATTTTCACGTACTTGCCTTCGAGGCCAGTGAATTGCTCCGCCACGAACATCGGCTGCGAGAGGAAGCGCTCGATTTTTCGCGCGCGCGCAACAGTGAGTTTGTCTTCGTCCGAAAGCTCTTCGATTCCGAGAATCGCGATGATGTCTTGCAATTCCTTGTAGCGCTGCAAAACGGATTTCACGGAACGCGCGACGTTGTAGTGTTCCTGTCCGACGATGCTCGGCGTTAGAATGCGCGAGTAACTCGCCAACGGATCAACAGCGGGATAAATGCCGCGCTCGACAATCTGCCGGCTCAGGTTCGTCGTCGCGTCAAGATGCGTGAACGTCGCGGCTGGCGCGGGATCCGTGTAGTCGTCAGCGGGCACGTAAATCGCTTGCACCGACGTGATCGAGCCTTTCTTCGTCGAAGTGATGCGCTCCTGCAATTCGCCGATTTCAGTGTTGAGGTTGGGTTGGTATCCCACCGCCGAGGGCATGCGGCCGAGCAGCGCCGAAACTTCAGAACCCGCCTGAACGAACCGGAAAATGTTATCGATGAAAAGCAGCACGTCGAGGCCTTCTTCGTCGCGGAAATATTCCGCTACCGTCAGTCCCGTCAAGCCAACGCGCAAGCGCGCTCCGGGCGGCTCGGTCATCTGCCCGTAGACCAGCGCCGCGCGCGACTTCTCGGAATTGCCGGGCGTGATTACGCCCGATTCCGTCATTTCAAGCCACAGGTCGTTGCCTTCACGCGTGCGCTCGCCCACTCCCGCGAAAACGGACACGCCGCCATGCTGCATCGCGACGTTGTGAATCAGTTCCATGATGATGACGGTCTTGCCCACTCCCGCGCCGCCAAACAAGCCGATTTTTCCGCCCTTCAGGTACGGCTCGATCAGGTCCACCACTTTCACGCCCGTCTCGAACATTTCGAGATTCGTGGATTGTTCGTCGAGTGGCGGCGCCGGACGATGAATCGGATAGTGCAGCTTGGCCTCGACTGGCCCGAGACCATCCACCGGCTCGCCAAGCACGTTCAGCACGCGCCCCAGCGTGGTGCGGCCGACAGGCACCGAAATCCCTTCGCCCAGATCAAGGGCCTTCATGCCCCGCACCACGCCTTCCGTGGGCTTCAGCGCCACGGTTCGCACGCGGCCTTCGCCGAGATGCTGCTGGACTTCAACGATGATGTCGATCGGCGAAGTCGTCTGGAATCCTTCGCTGGTCACGCGCACGGCGTTGTAAATCGCCGGGAGCTTGTGCTCTTCGAATTGAATGTCGAGCACCGGCCCGATCACCTGCACGACGTGCCCGGTTGCTCCTGTCTTTCCTTCTGTTTGTGCCATCCGTGGTCTCCTCGACCTGTGCGATTCGATTGCTGAACCAGCGGCGCCGCTACTTCACTCCGCGGAGGACGAAGCGCCGCTTACAATTTCGATCAATTCCCTGGTGATGCCCGCCTGGCGGATCTTGTTCATTTCGAGCGTGAGCTCGGTGATCAATTCGCCGGCGTTATTCGTCGCCGAATCCATCGCCGCCATGCGCGCGCCGTGTTCGGCCGCGGCGGATTCCAGCAAAATCCGGAACACTTCCGTGTCGATATATCGCAATACGAGGTGTTTAAAAATTTCGGCCGGCGGTTCCTCGTAGATGTAATCCACCGGCGTCGCCTCGCCCGTCGCTTCCTTGCCCTTCTCCGCTTCAGGGCCCTTCAGCACTTCGGGCTCGATGGGAAGCAATTTCTGGGCGCACAGCCGCTGCACGATCACGCTCTTAAATTCGTTGTAGATCACGTAGACCGCGTCTACTTCGCGCGCCGAATAGAGCTCGACGATCTTCGCCCCAATTTCCTTCGCCTTGCCGAATTCGACGTTCAGCGACACATTCAAATATTCGCCCGCAAATTCGTAGTTCCGCTTGCGCAGAACGTCGCGGCCCTTTTTTCCGATCGCCATCACGCGAATCTTCTTCGAGGCCTGCTCCCGCAGAAAGGTCGTCGCATACCGCAGGACGTTCGCATTAAAGGGGCCGGCAAGTCCGCGATCGCCCGTCATCACGATCACCAGAATGGATTCCTCAGGCCTCCGCTCGAGCAACGAGTGCATCGGCTCCTCGATGCGCGTCACCGCCGAGCGAAGAATCCGCAGAATCTCGCGCGCGTAAGGTCGCGCAGCCATCACGCCCTCTTGCGCCTTCCGCAGGCGCGCCGCGGCGATAAACTTCATCGCGCGGGTGATCTGCTGGGTGTTCTTCACCGAGCGAATGCGGCGCCGAAAATCGAGTAGTGTCGGCATCGAATTTAGTCCGCGGCCACGGCTCCGGAACTCACGGTAAACCGCTCCTTGAACGCTTCGAGCGCCTTGACGATCTCCGCGCGCAAACTGTCGTCGATCACCTTCTTTTCGCGGATGGTCGTGAGAATTGCGTTGTAATTCGTCTCCACGAACCCGAGCATCTCGCGCTCGTACCGGCGGCATTCAGATACATCGAGCGCGTCGAGGTAGCCGTTCGTACCGGCGAAAAGCACGAGAACCTGCTTTTCCACCGAAAGCGGCTGGAACTGATCCTGTTTCAAGAGTTCGGTCAAGCGCGCGCCGCGCAGCAATTGCGCCTGCGTCGCTTTGTCGAGTTGCTCCGTTCCGAATTGCGCGAACGCCGCGAGATCGCGGTATTGCGCGAGATCGAGCCGCAATCTGCCCGCCACTTGACGCATCGCTTTGATTTGCGCGTTGCCTCCGACGCGGCTCACGGACAAGCCGACGTTGACCGCGGGCCGAATGCCGCTGTTAAACAAATCCGCTTCGAGATAAATCTGCCCGTCGGTAATTGAGATGACGTTCGTTGGAATGTACGCGGAAACGTCGCCCGCTTGAGTTTCGATCACAGGCAACGAAGTGAGCGAGCCAGCGCCGAGCTTGTCGTTCAGCTTTGCGGCGCGCTCAAGCAAGCGCGAGTGCAGGAAGAAGACGTCGCCGGGAAACGCTTCGCGTCCGGGCGGCCGGCGCAGAAGCAGCGAAATTTCGCGGTACGCCTGCGCGTGCTTCGAAAGATCGTCGTAAAAAGTCACGGCGTGGCGCTTCGAATCGCGGAAATATTCGCCCATGGCGCAAGCGGCGAATGGCGCGATGTACTGCATCGTGGCGGGTTCAGCGGCCGAAGCGACGACGACAATCGTGTAATCCATCGCGCCTGCATCCGTCAGCACCTTTACCACCTGCGCCACCGTCGAGCGCTTCTGCCCGATCGCGCAATAGATGCAAATCATGTCGCCGCCGCGCTGATTGATGATCGTGTCCAGAATGATGGCGGTCTTGCCGGTCTGCCGGTCGCCGATGATCAACTCGCGCTGGCCGCGGCCGATCGGAATCATCGAGTCAATGGCCTTGATACCGGTCTGCAGCGGCTGGCGCACCGGTTGGCGATCCACCACGCCAGGCGCTAAGCGTTCGATCGCGCTGCGCTCGTTCGTCAGCACGGGCCCCTTATCGTCGAGCGGCTGGCCGAGCGGATTCACCACGCGGCCGACCATCGCTTCGCCGACGGGCACCGACATAATTTCTCCCGTCCGCTTGACCGTATCGCCCTCTTTGATTTCCGCACTCTCGCCGAGGAGTACGACGCCGACCTGGCTCTCTTCAAGGTTCAACGCGATGCCGGTGACGCCGTGCGGGAACGTCAACATTTCTCCCGCCATGGCTTTGTCGAGCCCATGGACGCGAGCGATACCATCACCAACCGAGATCACTGAGCCGACTTCCTCGACCGCGACCGCCTGCTGGTAATTTTCGATCTGCTCGCGTATCAGCTTTGTAATTTCGTCCGCTTTGATCGTCGCCATTCCCGCTCCTGTCAGCTTTTTCCGAGGCCCGGTCCGCATCCGCGGACGAATCCACTACCTCTGCTACGATTCCGCTTCGAGTTCCTCGCGCAGCCTCGCCAATTGCTCGCGCACGGAACCATCGTAAATCGTCGAACCGATCTGCACGACGGCGCCGCCGACAAGCGCTTCATCGGATCCGAATTTCGCTTCCACGCGCCGCTGCGTCAGCTTTTCGATCGCGCCGATCACTTCCTTCTGCTCCGCTGCCGAGAGATCGCGCGCCGACGTAACCTGAGCTTCGACGATTCCCTCGCGCTCGTTCAGTTCCGCGTCGAACGCTTGCCGGATGTCGGCCAGATCGTCTGTGCGGCGATGATCCACCAGGACGTAAATAAAATTACTGACGGTGTCGCTCAATCCCAGCCGCGCCGCGATCTTTTCGAGCACGCCCTGCTTCGCTTCGCGCTCGATCGCGGGGCTCGTCAAAAAATGGCGCAGCTCGGGCGATTCTTCGTACGCATCCACAAACGACGCGAATTGCGCCCGCGCCGCCGCGATGTTCTCGCGCACCATGGCCACATCGGCGAATGCGGAGGCGTAACGCTTGGCGACGTCACTCAATTCTGGCTCCCCGCGAGATCACCCACGAAATTTCGCACCAACTGCGAATCCGCGGGCGGCGTGAGTTGCTGTCGCAATTGCGCTTCGGCGCGCTCGATGGCCAGTCGCGCTGCGGTCGATTTCAGCTCGAACCTCGCCGCGCGCTCCGCCGCCGCAATCTCCACTTCCGCCGCGTGATCCATTTTGATCGCTTCTTCGCGCGCCAGTTTTCGAATTCGCTCGGTCTCCGCTTCGTTGTCTTTCTTCGATTGCGCCCGCATCGCTTCAATCTCCTGCTGAATACCCGCGAGCTTTTGCTCTGCTTCGCGTCTCCGCTGATCCGCTTCTTCGCTCGCTCGCGTCCCTTCGGCGATCGCGGCTTGGATCGCTTCCCTGTGAGCGCGAAACGCCGGCCGGGCCTTCTTCACGAGCACATATAAAATGGCGAAGAACACGACCGCGAAATTCAGCCAGCGGAAGATCCAGCCGGCCGTCGTATTTTCGGGCTGCGTGGCTTCTTCCTGCGCGAATGCCGGCGCCGCGATGAGAAGAGCGGCGACGAGAATTCCTGCGAGGATTCTTGTGGCCCTCTTAATGCGCGCAAACCGGTTCATCGGCGCCCTCCCGCGGATGGACCCGAGCGCTCGAGGATCAGTTTTGTAATCTGGTTCGCGAAAGCGGGAGTTTGCTTCTCGATTTCCGTGCGCGCAGCCGCGACTTCCGCGGCAATCCGCTGTTTTGCCGCCTGAATCGATTCCTGATTCCGGCTCCGCAGCGCCTTCAGCAGCCTCGCTCGCTCATCGAGAGCGGCCTGGCGCGCCGCTTCCTGCTCAACGTAAATCTCCGCGCGCGCCTTCTTCATCGCTTCGTTGTAACGCTCCATCTCGTCCTTGGCGGTAGCCTGAGCGGCGGCAGCCTCGGCCTTCGCGCCATCGATGCGTTTGGCGCGTTCCGCCATGGCACGTTGCAGCGGGCGAAAGAAGTTTGCGTTAAGGAAAAGATAGAATAGAAAAACGATAATTACTGTGGGGACAGCCTGGAGAAACAAGTCAGCGAGTTGGCGAAGAATCTCCATCTTTACAAAAATCGAACGTCGTTAACCTCCAGGAATCAATGCCCAAACGAGCGCAGGGAACGCTCAAGACACACAATTAGCACATTCAAAGCTCGCGATTATCGCACTTCGCCTGGCAAAAAAGCAACTCCAGCTAGGTTCGTAAGTCGAAAAAAGACAACGACTCTCAAAGAAACGTCAGGAACTTAACCGCAATTGCGGAAAAGGGGCCTTGTGCCAATTTACCAGGCTATAAGGAACGGCGCGCATCGAACAATTCTCCGAGCCTCGGCACAACGAATTTCCCTCCTTGCACAGAACTTGCTATGGAGCCACGGTACCCGCTGGAGCAAAGGAAGGATTGTGCGCACCGCAACCGGCGGTTTTAAAGCACTGCGTGAGCCGACGGGGTCTGGCCCCCGGTTTGCCAACTTCAAAGAGATAAATATTGCTATCCCAACCTAGTGCGTTGTAGATCGGATCGGTGGTGAATTGCGGCGGCCGGCAGGCGGCGGCGATCCACTTTCCGTCCGGCGACCACGTCGCGTGAGAGCAAAGCAGATTGGGATTGCGGCTCAATTGAACCAGATTCCTCCCATCAGAGTCGATCATGAAAATTTGAGAGCTGGTTCGCCACATGCCGCTGAGTGCAATCCGCGAGCCGTCAGCAGCCCAGGCCGGGTCATGCGCGTCGAGAGACTCGTCCGTGACTGGCTGTGGATTCACAACGTTGGTTCCGTCCATGGCCGCAACGTAGAGGACGGAGTTTTTGCCGCCCGAAAACGTGGAATACGCGATTCGTTTTCCGTCTCGCGACCAGGACGCATCAAACGCGGGAGCAGACAAAGACGAGTGCGAGCCGTCCAGCGGCACAATACTCTGCGAAGCGTGACGATCGGGTGACGCCATCATCGGCCGCAGGAGCGGGTAATTCATGCCGCCATCAATTTCATCCGCCAAGTGCGCGTAGAAGATCGGCAAGAAATTATCGGCGTACGGGACGAATTCGAGTGCGTTAGGGGGATGGACGGATGCAGACATCGACGGCTTTAAGTTATCAATGTACTGAATCAAAGGTTCTTTCGTTATGAAATCGGGAAGTGCTTGGCCGTACGCTTGGATCCGGATTCGAAGATCGCGCCGGTGGGAGAGGCGAACGGCGACGTGATTGCCGTCAGGAAGCCAGAGCACATCTCGCGTGTCCGGACCGAGGGAAACGATAAGGGAACCATTTTTCCCATCGCTACTCATGCGCATGACTGCGCGCCGCATGCTCAAAAAATCGCCGAATTTCGCAAAGGTCTCGTAAGGCGCGTCGGGCGAAAAGGGATCCCAATCACTCCCTGAATGCGTGCGTCCGCTGGAGGACGAGCTGCCGTAGCTGACCGTCTTGATCGATGATGCGTCTCGTATATAAGCAATTTGCCGGCCGTCAGGCGACCAAGAGGGATTGTGGCTTTGGTGGTCGGAGGTTAGCCGTTTCGTGTGTTTGCCATCCGCATCTACGACGTAAACGTCAAGATCCACATCGTGCTTGAGACCACTTCCCGCGCCCACACGGTCGAAGGCTATCCAATACTCTTGTTGAGGGGTCTTCTTCGACGTTCCTTGGGCGAGACAGTTGCTAATCCACAGAAGGCCGAATATGAAAACTGCAGCGCACTTTTTGGAGAAGCCCACGGGAGAAACGGTTTGGCCGGTTCTGGGCACCTCAAAACCGTACATGGGCCGGGCACCTCACCGAATCAGACGTGTCTAGATGTCTCCGGGTTTCGTTATAGTTCGGTAAACTGCCGTTCGCGGAAGATCGTCGACGTTTACAACGAGGATCGGAGTAGGCGGCGTATCCGATTCGGTTCGAGCGCCAACAAACCGACTGACGAGCGAAATCGCATCTCCTCGTCGAGTATCGTCCGTATGACCGAGACCGAACCTGCGGGTTGAACTAGCCGCCCGGCCTCGGGGAAACGACCAGGCGGCAAG
>CAWDOI010000031.1:0-119491 GCA_963803835.1 uncultured Acidobacteriota bacterium
CTTTCAACGACTCCGGCCAACGCGGACAAGATACGCCGTGAGCCGCTCTCCCGCTCCCCTCAGAGCCCCGAGGCCCCCGCCTCCGGGATTCGCCCAACCAGCACGAGCAGCCCAACTCGGCCTCCCTCCAGCTCCGATGGAGCAAAGCGCCGATGAAAATCAGCCGGGAAGAAGTCCTTCGCGTCGCCGAACTCGCTCACCTCGAACTCTCCGAGGCGGAGACGGAAACTTATCGCGGCCAACTCGATTCCATTCTCGAGTATGTCGACAAGCTGAACGAGGTTGATCTCTCCGGCATCGAGCCGATGGCGCAAGTGCTCTTCGCTTCCGACGAAGCGAATTCATCCGCCCTGCGCGAAGATGTCGAGCGCCCGTGCAACACAGGATCGGAACTTTTGAAACAGGCACCCGACGCGCGGAAGCCCTATTTCCGTGTTCCGAAGGTTATCGACCGATGAGCGCGTCCGCGAACTGGACAATCTCGTCCGTGCGCAATGCGTTGACGGCCAAAAAAATCTCCGCGCGCGAATTGGCGGACGATTATTTCGGCCGCATCGAGCGACGAAATCCAGAACTCAATGCATTCCTAACTCTCTCTAAAGAGAGGGCTTACAAGCAAGCCGCCGCAGTTGATTCGCTCGTCGCGAAGGGCAATCCCCTGCCGCGCCTGGCTGGCGTCCCGCTCGCCGTCAAAGACGTCCTCAGCACCGAAGGCATCCGCACAACTTGTGGCTCGAAGATTCTAGAAAATTACAGCGCGCTCTATGACGCGACCGCAGTCGCGCGACTCGAAGCGGAGGGCGCAGTTCTTCTCGGCAAGACGAATTGCGACGAATTCGCAATGGGCAGCTCGAACGAAAATTCCGCCTACGGGCCCGTGCAAAATCCCGCCGCGCCGGGCCGCGTGCCCGGTGGGTCGAGCGGAGGTTCGGCCGCCGCCGTCGCCGCGAATCTCGCCGTCATTTCTCTCGGCACCGATACTGGCGGCTCCATCCGCCAGCCCGGCGCTTGCTGCGGCATCCCGGCGATGATGCCTACATACGGCCGTGTCTCGCGCTACGGTCTCGTCGCGTTCGCTTCCTCGCTCGACCGCATTGGCCCTTTCGCGCAAACGGTCCGAGACATTGCCGAAGTTTTCTCTGTGATTGCCGGATGGGATTCGAACGACTCAACCTCCGCGAACGTGGCGCGGCCGGATTACTCCGCGGATCTCGATAAGCCCGTCGCCGGAATGCGGATCGGCGTGCCTGATGAATATTTCGCGGCCGGGCTGGATCCAGAGGTGCGCAAAAACGTCGAGGCAGGCATCGCGCTCTTGGAGAAGATCGGTTGCGAGCGCGTCTCGATCCGTCTCCCTCACACCGACTACGCCATCGCCACCTACTACATTATCGCCACGGCCGAGGCGAGCTCGAACCTGGCGCGATACGACGGCGTCCGCTACGGCCTGCGCACTAAAGCGGCAACTCTCAGTGAAATGTACCGCAAGACTCGCCGAAATGGATTCGGCGCCGAAGTGAAGCGGCGAATTATGCTGGGTACGTACGCGCTTTCGTCCGGGTATTACGATGCTTACTATCTTCGTGCGCAGAAAGTTCGCGCGCTAATCGCTCGCGATTTTGCGGAAGCGTTCGAACGCGTCGATGCCATCATTACGCCAACTTCTCCCGTGCCACCCTTCAAAATCGGCGAGCGTACGGCCGACCCACTCCAGATGTATCTAGCTGATATATATACGGTTACAGGATCGCTGGCAGGGCTCCCGGCCATCAGCGTACCCTGCGGCAAGACATCAAACAAACTCCCGGTCGGGATGCAAATCATCGGCTCTCACTTCAGCGAGGGCCGAGTCCTCCAGATTGCAAGCGCGTTCGAACGAGCCGGCGGCTTCACGATCTAGTTCGCGTCGATTGAATGCCTGATATCGCTCGCATCCTGGAACATCTCCACGCGACGCGGCAGAAATTCCTCGACACAATTGCGTCCGTGCCGGATCAGCGGTGGCTAGACGCGCCGAGAGTCGGCGCCTGGTCGGCCGCTGAGGTCGTCGCGCATGTGTGGCAGGTCGAACGAGCCGTAAACAAGAATTTAACTCGACTCCTCAGCGCTCCGCCGGTCTCAATCCCCTTGCGTCAGCGCCTACATTTTCCGATTCGGATTTCCACTAGGCGCGTTTTCCGCGTGAAGACGACAATCCCGATGAAATCCGAATTGCTCGGCGACAAAGACAAGCTCATTGCATCGCTCGCTGACGCGCGCACAGTGACGACCGAATTTCTGGAAGCAAATCGCGATCGAGATCTCACTGCCTACTACGCTCCTCATCCGTTTTTCGACAAATTGAATGTCTACGATTGGTATCACTTCGTCGCCTGTCACGAGGAACGCCATCGAAAACAAATCCTGGAAAATGTAGAAACATTCCAACTCTAGATAATATTTTCCTCTTTGTTTACACGATTTTTAAATACTAGAAATTCGGCCGGCGGCAGAAATATGCGAAAAACGGGCTGTTTTAGCCTTTTTTCACAGATTTGATGGCACAAAAGTTTCACGCGAGTAGAACGGAAGGACTATTGCAGAGAAATAGTTGCTAACTTTAAGGTGGATCTAGCATCGAAAGTAAATGAGAGGCGCGGCATGCTGACCATCAAATCGAGCCAAAAGCTCTTTACCGAAGATGAGGTCGCCGGACTGACCGGAATCTGCCTAGATCATTTGCGCAATTTCGCCCGCAGCCGCCACCTCGGTTTCATCGCGCGCGCCGCGGAAGCCGCTGGCGCGGAAGCAGATAAGTGGCTGTTCACCAACTCAGACCTGCTGGTTTTGGCTGTGCTGGTCGAGCGGTGCGACCACTAGACTAGCTCGCTACAACCGGTCCCCATTCAATCAAACGCATGGCCGCCACCTGGCGGCCATTTTGTTTTGCGCCGGATTTGTAGAAATCCGCCGACAAGGGCTATTCTTCTCGGTTGCGGCCACTCTTTGAGCGCGCAACCGCATCCCAGTCAAGTAGGTCCAGGGGATTCTTCGAAATGACTCGGCCTGTCGGTTCCCGGTTCGCGTGTGGACTGTGTCTTCCGTGCCTGGTTGTTGCCATTTCTGCGCTGTTTTTCTCCCTAGTTTTGCAGGCGCAGACGCCTGATTCCAACAACAAGACGGCAACGTCGCAACCTTCGCAACAAACTCCTGTGCCCCAAATATCCACAGTGGTCGCGCGCGGCAAGAAATTGGTCCTGAAAGACGGCTCGTTTCACTTCGTCCGCGAGTACCAAATCCAGGGCGACCGCGTGCGCTTCTACAGCGTGGAGCGTTCGTCGTGGGAAGAAATTCCGGCTGAGCTAGTGGACTGGGACGCGACTAAGAAGGCCGAAGCCGCCGAAGAGAAAGAAAACGCGGCGCTTCTCGAGAAAGTTCACAAGGACGAGGTCCAGCGAAAAACGATCGGGGTGGACATCGACGCGAGCGTCGAAATCGCTCCCAACGTCTTTCTCCCCGATGGCGAAGGCCTGTTTCTACTTGATCATCTTGCGGTGTCGGAAATGAAGCAGGCCGATACCGACATCACCTTCGTCAAGAAGCAGTTTATCAAGCAAGTCCTCATCCCGATTCCGATTGTTCCTACGCGCCATACCGTCTCGATGCCTGGAACTCGCGCCGCTTTGCGAATCACCAACGGCCAGCCCGAGTTCTATCGCCGCAGCAAAGACGGACACCAACCGGAGATCTACCTAATTCGCGCACGCGTTCGCGGTGGAAAGCGCCAGATCGAAAACCTCGATACACTTTTCAACGTCGAAATGGTCAAGCGGAACCCCATCTCGATAGAAACATGGGAATTGGTGAAGGGCGTTTACCGGCTGACGCTCTCACAGCCACTCGCGCCGGGTGAATACGCGTTCGCTGAGGTTGTGAAGGCGGATAACGATGCGATCTACGTGTGGGATTTCGGCGTCGACCCGAGCCCGGCAGCCAAATGACCGCAACTCCGCATCCAAATTGGTGTTAGCTAACGCTGAGGGCGATTGTTTATAATAGTATCTGGCGGACGGCTTCGTAGTGATTCCCCCACTTCCCGTGCGGAGCTGACAACAGTGACCAAGCAGATTTTCTTAAGAAGACTTGTAACGAAACGTCGCCACAGTCAATCTCACTTTAGCCGTAGTTCAAGCTTGAATGAACGGGGAAACGGACAAGAGAATGCATATCTGCCCGCGATGCGGCAGCGGAACGGTTCGGAGGTCTGTGCGTCAAGGATTCCTGGAAAGGGTAGTCTATCGGTTGATGTCGCTCGGACCTTATCGGTGCACATCCTGCGACTACCGATTCATGGATCGCAGCACGGGATCGAGTAAATCGGATACTGAACCCGCCGAAACTCCGTGAGGCAGCGCGCCCGACCGCGATTTCCGCGTGCGGATTGATTTAGGCGATCTTGACCGGCTGCGATTCTAGGACTTCCGTCAACACTGAGGCGAGCCCCGAAAGCTGGAAGGGCTTCTGTATCGCGCGAGCGCCGAGCGCCCGGTAGCTGTTAACGGCCGACGCATCGAGCATGTCGCCAGTCATGAACACGAAGCGCGCGGGCGACGAACCAAGAGCGCCCAACCTCTGGAAAAGCTCCTCGCCATTCATTCCCGGCAAGTTATAGTCGCAGAGAATCACATCAAACTGGCGCATCGCGAGAATCGCCAGAGCTTCCTCGCAGGACGAGACCGTTTCAACAGCCATCCCGCGTGCGGCCAGGCCTTCCGAAACGAGTTCGCGGATACCGTCTTCGTCGTCTACTACCAGGACTGAATGCCCTTGTAGGCTGGGCACAACTTGCCGTGTTCTGGCTGAATGCGCCGCGGTGTCCGTGGTACCCAGCGTGAAGGCGATTGAGCTCGCCACCGGCAAGATCATTTTGATCGAGGCGCCGCGGCCGGGTGCGGAATGTACTTCGATGGTGCCGCCGTGCTCGCGAATGATCGCCATCGAAATCGTCAGGCCCAAGCCAGTGCCGCCTCCCGGACGCTTCGTCGTGAAAAACGGATCGAAGACACGGCTCAGAATTTCCGGTGGAATTCCTGGGCCATCGTCGTCAAATGTCACAACCACGTTGCTATCGAGACGGATCGCCGTGATCTGAATCTTGCCGCTATCGCGGACGGCTGAAATCGCCTGCTCGGCGTTAATTACAAGATTCAAGAAAACTTGCAGCAAAAGGCTGGCGTCGCCTTGAACCGGCGGCAAATCCGGCGTCGGCTTGAACTCGAAGGCAATGTGCTTCTTGTTTAGAGTGCTGCCGTGGAGCTGCAGCACGCGCTCGATGAGCTGCTCAACCTGCACCGGTTGGCGGCCTGGCGCCGCGCGGCGCGAGAAAGCCAGCAGGCTCTGCACAATATCCGCCGCCCGGCGCGCCTGCTGCCGCACGAGATCCGCCTGGCGGCGCATGGACTCGTCGCCGGCGCGCTCGCGCAGTAAATCGGATACGCCGAGAATGGCGGTGAGCGGGTTATTCAGCTCGTGCGCCACGCCCGCGAGCATCTGCCCCATCGCGGCAAACTTCTCAGTCTGAATGAGTTGTTCCTCGAACTGCTTCTCTTCGGTAACGTCGCGCAGTGAAGCGACCACGCCGATAATCTTGCCGTCGGCGGCCATCAGCGGGCTGGCGCTTACACGAGCAGTCCGCCAACTGCCGTTCGAGTGCTTGAGGCGATACTCGAAGCGCACCGAGGGCTTCTGCCCGCTGATCACGCTGCGAAACTCGCTTTGCACCCGCTCGATATCCTCCGAATGCGCGCGTTCTCCAACTGTATTGCCCAAAAGCTCAGCAGGCGCCATGCCTACAAACTCTTCGCTGCGTGGGCTGATGAAAGTGAATTTGAGGTCCGTGTCGAGTGCGATGATCAGGTCAGGGAAGCATTCGACGAGCCGACGGCCGAATTCCTGCTCTTGCTGGAGGCGCCGCCCGATTTCCACGCGCTCGGTAATATCCACGAGCGTGCCTTGAATCCGCGATATCTTGCCCGCGCCGTCGCGAATGGCGGAGCAGGAGTCGAGGCAACGAATCTTTTTGCCATCTTTACGGACGAGCGAGACTTCGAAATTCCGGATCGAGCCGGTTTTTTCGAGCTCGCTGACCTTCCAGCCGCGATGCGCTGGGTCTTCGTAGATGGCGGATTTATTGACCAGCATCAACTCTTCTTTTTGGTCGTATCCCAGCATTCTGACGAGCGCGGGGTTGGCTTCGAGGATCTTGCCTTCCACGGTGCTGAAATAAACGCCTTCCTGAAGCGATTCGAAAAGTTCGGTGAATCGAAGCTCGGTCTGACGCTGAGCGGTGACGTCGCGGGCCACGCCGCTGATCGCGATGACTTCGTCGCCTTTCAGAATCGGCTGCAGGACGGCGTCGAAATACCGGAGTTCGCCGTTCTTGCGAATTTTGGCTTTGATGATTCCAGTCCAGGAGCGCTTCTCTTTGAAGAGAGGCAGTATCGTTTGCGCGAGCTCTTTCGTGGGCTCGCTGAAAAATTCGCCGATGGAGTGGCGAACGACGTCGTTGAACGAGAGATTCAGGATGTCCGTGAAGCGGCGGTTGACGACCTTCAGTTCCCCTTCGAGCGATACGTTGAAAACGATGTGGTCGAGGCTGTCGATCAGCTCGCGGTATCCGTGCTGCGAGCGCGCGACCACGTCCAGCAATTTCTCGATTTGCTCTTCGGACGGAGGCTTCGATGCGCTTTCCTGCATTCCGCGCTGGTAGCCACGCAGCTCTCCGACCTCCCGCCGCTGATGCCAGACGTAGAAGCCGAACAAACCTACAAGAATCACAAGGCCGATGGGCAGAGCTTCGAGCCGCTGCGGCAGCGCGCGGATGGAGGTCCACGACGTGATGCCGAGACCGATGGAAAGAAGAACGATGATGATGAAGCTCGAGCGCCAAAGATTGCGCTCGCGCTGCTCGGCCTGCTCCCAATGAGAACGCTCCTCTGCGCTCTGCGGCTTGTTTGGCTGCTGGCTCATGACCGGCGAGTGATCTCCCAAGTGAGGTGCTAGATGGTTCTAGTACCACCCTTTCTTGAATTCTACGGGCGGCTTGAGGGGCTAGCAAACTGAAACACGCGGGCGATTTCCATTTACGCAACCCCTCGCTGCGGCGGTGGCGGGCTTGCAGTGCTCGTGCGTGGTTTGCGCGAGTCGATGAAGAAAGTATCGTCCGGCATGTTACCAGGCCGCATCGGTGGGCGGCTCGATTTGGCTCCATGCGGCTTGTCGGCGCGCAAGGCAACCGCAGATCCCTCACTTCGTTCGAGACGACAACGGTGCAGCGTGCTGCGTTATTAGCGACGCGATCGGAGCGAGCGCCTCGCGATCCGCGGAAGGTGCGTGCGCGAGGGGTAGCGATCTTGTAGCGATTAGAAACGGCCTCCGACGTTTGTTTTCTGGAAGTTGCGGCGATTTCTAATAGTTTTGGTGTAGCGATTAGAATTGGGCGATTTACTGCGCCGCCCACCTTGATTACTGCTCCGTACATCATCCGACTAGTCATAGAATGGCGCCACCATAGCAGATGGTTTGCGAGTACGCAAATGACGGGTGATGTAAGGATTCGCAGGGCTGCGTGTCAGGTCTCTTGCAATGGCGACAGACGTTTTAGAGCGTGAACAGAATCCTCAATCCGGCTTTGGCTTATCCGAATCAGCGGGCCACGTGGCGGACGAAACGGATTATTTCCGGTTGGCCGACCGGTCTGGACCAAACATGGGCGATGAGCACAACGGGACGATTCGTGACACTGTGGAATTGTGTTAAGGTATGCCGCCAAGAGGGTCGGGGGCCGGGCGGACCATCTAGTCGGTGTGAAAGGAATCTTGCATCTAGGGGGAATCCTATGCTGCGAAAAATTCTCAGGACGATCGCATTCGGAAGTTTTGCGCTGGTTTTGGGGCTCGGGGCGGCGGGGCGGGCGCAAGCGCAGGACGCGAAAGCGCCATATTCGAACATGGCGCCGCTCGATCAATACCTGATGGAGCGAAGTGCCGAGATTGCGCTGGCGCGGAGCGCTGCCCCGGAATCCATTTCAGGAGATGCCGACGTCAGTGTCCTCGGACGGCATGGCTACGAAACGGCCGTCAAAGGCAAGAATGGTTTCCTGTGCATCGTGGAGCGATCGTGGATGTCTCCGTTTGACTTTCCGCAGTTCTGGAACCCCAAGATGCGAGGTCCGATTTGTTTCAATCCGCCCGCTGTGCGATCCATTCTGCCACTCACTTACAAGAGGACGGAGTTGGTATTGGCCGGACTCTCCAAATCTCAGATTCTCGATGGAATCAAAGCATTCGATGCGAAAGAGCTGCCTGCCCTGGAACCTGGAGCAATGTGCTACATGCTGTCGAAACAAGGATACCTGAACGACGACGCCGGTCATTGGCGTCCTCACCTGATGTTTTACGTCCCGCTTGCTGATCTGAAATCCTGGGGAGCGGATCTGCCGGGCTCTCCTGTGATGTTGAATCCACAATTTAAAGGTACTGGCGCGCCGATAACCGAGTTCATGGTCCCGGTCTCGAACTGGTCAGATGGAACAGCCGCACACGAGGATGCGCACTGACGCGGGCCCTGCGAAAACCACTCTTGAAGAGGGCATCTCGCCCGCGATGTTGTGGCGTGTCGGGTTGTCGCCCTGGGGAGAGACTCTTTAGAGTTCGATGGTGCCGTGAAGGTACAAGCGCGCGCTGCCGGCAATTTTCACGCGATCGCCAGCGATTGTGCTGCGCATGAATCCACCGCGGGCGCTGAGTTGCTGCGCGCGGAACGTTGTCTTCCCCAGCCGACCCGCCCAATACGGAGCGAGCGTGCAGTGTATCGAGCCGGTCGCGGGGTCTTCATCGATGCCGGCCGACGGTGCAAATAATCGGCACACGTAGTCCACTTCACCTTCGCCAGGAGCGGTAACAATTGCTCCGCCGCCGATTCCCATGTCTATTTTGGCAAGAGCGGAAATATCGGGCGAGAGCACTCGCACTTGCTCAGCCCGATCCAACGCTACGAGATAATCGCGCGGCGATTTCATGACTAACGCCGATTTCAAACCCAAGGCTGGCAAGAGGCCGACTGGCGTCTCACATGGTTCGGGTGGCCACGCGGGAAAATCCATTTCAAAGCTGTCTTGGTTCTGAGCGATGGTCAAGATGCCGCTGCGGGTGTGGAAGCGAACCGGCCACACGCTGTGCTTCCGCAGAGCAAGCACGTAGGCGGATGCCAAAGTCGCGTGCCCGCATAGGTCGTCCTCGATTTTGGGAGTGAACCAGCGCAAGTCGAAATCGCCCTCAACGCGAGGAACAACGAAGGCGGTGTCGCTGTGCCTGTTCTCAGCCGCAATTTTCAGCATGATGCTATCCGCGGGAAAAGCGGAAAGGATGCAGACGCCCGCCGGGTTGCCCGCAAAGAGCTCAGCCGTGAATGAATCGACGTGGTAATACGGGATTGCCATGGCGTGCTCCTTCAGGCTACTCGACCACTCTAAAAGATGCGCCAGCGAGGCACGGCGATGATGAGCGTTTTTCTCGAAGTGTGGGCATTCTCATTTAGGCGGATGATAGCACCGCGTAGGTTTGCGATTGAGTGTTGGCTGATGGATTCGCTCACGGCCAATGGATGGGACGGCGAAAGGCTGCTGGAGTTCCGACCACCTCTACAGGTGCTGGAGGGCCTGCGTCGCTGTTATGGTTTCTGTGCGATGATCGGGCACAAAAACGCCGGCTGGAAGCCGGCGCTACGATTGACCGATTGCCGCCGAAGTGATCTGAGGTGGCTCGTACTCGGATTCCTCAATCAACGAGAAATTCAAAGACGGCCGGACTGACGTCCAGCCCTACGAGTGCTGACTGCGCGGAATGTCTGCGTTCGGGCTAGCATACCGGTGGCGTATGATCGTGAAAAAAGACACTCATTGTTGCAGGGCAACGCGGGTGCGTCATAGTTGAGCCAAAATTCGAAAAGACGGATGAGTGTCCCTTCCGAATCGTTTCTTTCACGAGCTGTATCTCGCATTCGCTATTTGGGTGTTCGAGCAATTCCGGGGCTTATTGTTTACCGATTGCTGTCCCAGTTATTTCATTATCGAGCGATCCGTTGCGTGTGGGTCGATTTGGAAGAGTGGCGGCACGTTTCCGATGAAACGGTCGCGGTTGAAGCCAGGCCACTCGATGCAGAAGAGATAAAGGCCCAAGCGAAAGAGATCGGAGAGGATCCGGAGGAAGTCGACCGAACTTTTGCGGCCGGGGTAGAAGCTTTCGGTGCTTTAAAGGGCGGGTCGATCGCGTCTTGCTTGTGGGTCTCGCCTCATCCACCAGCATTGGATGACGAATTTGCATTGGAATTTGAGGGGCGCCTCGCCTATTTTTACAAAGCCTTCACTCTACCCGGATACAGAGGATTAGGTTTGATGCCCGGCGTTTTACGGGCAGCTTTAGAAAGTTGTGCATCTCGCGGTTATCAGGGCGCAGTTGCGTGCATTGACATCGCGAATCGGCCTTCCTGTAAGGCGTTTGGATCGGCTGGATTCAAGACGATCGCAACGATTCGATTCGCCAAAGTATTTGGGAGATATTGGATTAGACCCACCGGCAGTCAAAGCAAGCCTCGCTTCCGCGTCCGGAGCATCCTTTCGGGTAAATGAGCGGCCACATCTTTGACAACTTGAATCCGAATATTGTTTTTGCCGGAAGACCACATATCACAATCGTTGTCCCTAAATTTGTGGCGCGGAAATGAACGGCGGCAGGCCGGGTTGGGGACCTGCCGCCGATCCCGTTTGAGGTGAGTTCGGGGGCTTAGATTTCCGCGCGTTCTTCAGTACACCTGGACTTTGTTTACTTTGCCGTTGGCAAAAGTCAGGACCCAGCGATGGCCGTCCTTCAGGTAGAACCATGTTTCGGAAAACGTGCCGTCTGTTGTGTCGTTGATCTTCTTCTGCTCGGGATCGCCGAAACTGATCTGCACCATCTGGTAGGTCATGCCTTCGGTGACCGTTCTCGCGGCGATGGCGCTCTTGAATTCCGTTGGGAAATCCTTCGCGGCTACCTCTGTTTGAAGCTTGCTGACGTCGAGGACGCGAGCCATGAAATTGAGAATTGCTTCGGGCTGAAGATCGTGGTCGGTGACGTTCGTCATGTAGCGGAAATTTACGCGGGAACCGCCGGCGCGCATGTAGGCTGCGTTCACTTTGCTCGCGTGATTGGCGCCACGGCGTCCTTCGCCGCCGCCTCCGAGATGAATTTCGATGCGGTCGCTATCGACTTTTACATCGGTGATCGTCTGCCATTGTTCGGCTTCCGCGCCGACGCCTTTTGACTTGAGTTCCTTGCTCATCGAGCCGAGATCCAACCCGCGTTCGTCAACGCGCTTGCCATGCGGAGGCACCAAGTAGACGTCGACGCCTTCTTTGGTGGCTGGCAATTCGACGAGCGGCTTTACATCTTTGCCCAGCAGCAATTTATCCAGGGCATCTTTGGATTGCTTAGAAACGTCGGCAAGAAGTATGCCGGGAGAGATTAAAGAAGAAGCGAGTATGAAAGCTGTAAAGCGCCACGGGCCAATACTTTTCACTGTGGTTCCTCCTCGGAACAGCCGCAAGGGTGCCGCGCTTGGGTGCTGGCGGACAGACGACTTTCGCAACCAGGCACGGGGATAACAATGAACTGAAGGAGCTATATTGGGGAGGATTTAGGTACCAGTACGTTAATATACTGGCATCATGATTTCAAAAAACGGCCGGCCTGCCGGTCAGCCCTACGAAGAGCGCAGAGGATAGCGAATGTTACCTATCGAATCGGATTCTGGTCACCCGATAGATCGGGGCTTAGTCGTGTGGTCTAGCGATTAGTTCTGAGCGGTCGACGCATCCAGTGATATAAGTCAGGAGCAATCATGGCCAATCAAGCACCACTGAAATATGTCTTCTACATTGCCGCCACGCCGGAGAAGGTGTGGGACGGCTTTGTCTCGCGGGAGTCGAACAGCATCATCTTCGGGGGCGCCGAGTTTCAGGCGGACTTGAAGCCTGGCGGCTCGCTCGCATGGGTAGGGCCGGGGCCCGACGGCAAGCCCATGACCTACGTCCGAGGGGAGATCCTGCGGTTTGAGCCGCCAAAAGTCCTTCAGTACACTTTCGCGATGGGCCAAAATGCCAAGGCGTCACGCGCGACGATCGAACTCGTGCCAGAGACCGAAGCCACCCAAGTAACGGTAACGCACGACGAGTGGGCCGAAGATGATCCCACTTATGCTGCCTGCGCCGATGGTTGGCCGCGGATTCTTTCCCGCCTGAAGACGCTGATCGAGACCGGGAAGACATTCAAGCCTCATTGATACAGCGGTTAGACAAAAGGTTCGATGAGTCTGACTGGCATCGCTGCTGCATTCCTGCGCATCATGGTATAAAGCTCTGCGCGATCACGGAGGCGCGACTTCTCATGCGCTCCCGGGGAGCACCATGGCCACTCGCACAATTCTCCTCACCGGGCTGAGAATCCTGGCGGTGTGTCTTCTGTTTGCGGCCTGCTTCATCGCCGGCGGTGCGCTCTCCGGACTCGACAAGGTCGCTCAGCAATCGGTCGCGTCACCGCCCCATGCGGCCGCCAGTCAGCAGGTCGCGCAAATGCCCGACAATTTTCTTCGCGGTTTTCTAATCTTGACGCTTTCTGTTGGCGGCGTTCTTTCCTACCTCATCCTCAGGGCTCGCTGGCACGGCTGGATACTTGTTGCCACCATCTTCGTGAGCATGTATGGCATCTCGACCGTCGCAAGCCAAATCGATTCCGTTGCCTTTCTGTCACAGAAATTGCCGCACGGAATGATTCGTGCGATTTTCGTTCAAGGTGCGATTGCGGCAGCGCTGTTCGCGCCGCTCGCGGTCCTGACGCTCGGCAAGTGGCAAGCCGGCTCAATTCGTGCGCCTAAGACGACGGCTGTCCGGCCGACGCTGGCGTCGGTCCTGCTGCGAGTCGCGATCCTCGTCGCAGCCTTCGTCTTCCTGTACATGTTCTTCGGCTATTACGTTGCTTGGAGAAATCCTGAACTGCAGCGCTACTACGGAGGGCCGGAACTGGCAAGCTTCTGGGCGGCGTTGAGACACAACTGGATTAGCGGCCGTTGGATTTACGCTCTTGCCGCATTCCGCGGTTTCCTCTACGTGGGGTGCCTGTACCCAATCGTCCGGATGCTCCACATATCCCGGCGCGAATCGGCTTTGGCGGCGGCACTCTTTTCGGCTTGCTGGACAACCATCTTGCTGTTGCCGAATCCGTTGATGCCCGCGAGTGTTGCGCGAAGCCATTTTTGGGAGACTTTCGGCTTTAGCTTAGTTTTCGGCGCGCTGGCAGGATGGCTCCTGTGTTTTACTCCGCCCGTACCGCAGGTGGAACCGAATCTAACGCACGGATTGGCGGCTTCGAAGCTGTAGCGTGGTGTATCACTCGATCGCAAGTCACCTGTTGGGAATTACGAGCCTGCTCCGCTATGGTCCAAAAACGACGATCCGCCAGGAATCTCCGAGATGCCGACTAATACGAAGAAAAGCGATGAGCCGAAGGGCAAGGCGATCGGCGCGGCAGGCCCCCGCAAGGACCTCGGAAACTTTACGAGCTATGCGCATTCGCGACTCGCGGCGCATTTTCAAGCTACGCGGACGGGGTATTCGACCGCGACCTACGACCCGATTGCCGCGTTTCTTCCAGGCAGACTTCTGAAGTGGATTCCGCAGGTGGCGAAATATTGGTTTCACAAGAAGCACTCCTTCCGGGATTACGCAGCACAGGGAAAAGGGACTGGGATTTACGAGATCGAAGATCGCGTAAAGATCAGCATCGCGGGTGATTGGGGCACGGGGACGGATGAAGCGCAGACCGTTGCGGCGGCAATGGAAAAAGCCGACCCGGACTTTACGATTCATCTGGGAGACGTGTACTACGTCGGCGACTCGAATGAGGTGCGAGAGAATTTCCTCGGAGAGAAAACGAGCCCGTACGCGCCGGTGAAGTGGCCGATGGGCGCGAAAGGCAGCTTTGCGCTCAACGGGAATCACGAAATGTACGCGGATGGAAACGGCTACTGGAGGCATGTGCTGCCGCGGATGGGATTGAAAGACCGCGGAAGCGAATGGGGAGAGGGACAGTGGGCGAGCTTCTTCTGCCTCGAGAACAAGCACTGGCGCATCATCGGGCTGGACACGGGCTACAACTCGACGCGTTTTGATTGGGGCAAATTGCCGGTGCTGCAGCGGAGCGAATGGCTTCGCAAGACGACGCATCTCAAGCCGACGTGCGCTCTTCCCGAGCCCCTGATCGCGTGGGTCGAGTCCTCTGTGAATCCCGACGGAGACAAGCGGGGGTTGATTTTGCTGTCGCATCACGGGCCGCATTCCGGATTTGAGAGCTGGTATCAAATTCCGTCGAGGCAATTGGCGAAGACGATTCACCGGCCGGTGATTTGGATTTGGGGACACGAGCACCGGCTAGCGATTTATGAAAAGTACGGCGTGAAGGACGGCATCGAGGCGCACGGGCGATGCCTGGGGCATGGCGGAATGCCCGTCGAGCGCGGCGCGGCGCCGGACATTCAGGATTGCCGATGGCTTGCGTGGGACAACAGGCGCTATCCGAGCGACGAGAAAGTGAATGTTGGTTACAACGGGTATGCGAATTTTTCGTTTAATGGGCCGGCGCTGCACATCGCGCATTACGATTTGAATCAGTCGCTGGTGCTGACGGAAGACTGGCATGTGGATATTGAGACGGGGGAGCTCGAGGGGCCGAAGCTGAAGAAGGTGATGGAGGATGCGTCGGTGCATTGGCGGGAAGAGTAGGAGATTTCAAATTTGAAATTTCAGATTTCAAAATTGAGTGGCGTAATTCTAATCGTGCCGAAACATTTTTGACCGAGGTGGATGGGCGGAAAAACGCCGGCAAGATGCCGGCGCTACGATTAGGCGATTGCCGTTGCCGGGCTCGTCGTGGGTGGCGTTGTTTCTGTGGTAGAACAAATCGCAAAAGACGGCCGGCCTTCCGGCCAGCCCTACGAATGCCGACGCTTCGCGGGTTTTTAGCCGATGAGCGCGAGCAGTTTGGCACGGATTTCGGCGAGTTCGGGTGCTGAGATTTTTCCTTTTCTTGCGGCCCGGCGCTTGCGCCAATCGAAACTTTTCACCTGATCCGCCAAGGCTGCGCTTGGTTTCGCGCCGGCGATTGCGACTTCGAAGGGATAATTCTTGATTTGCTTCGTCATCGGGCAGCAAACCATCAAGCCGGTTTTCCCGTTGTAGGCGGCGGGGCTCAGCACGACCGCGGGCCGGTGCCCGGCTTGCTCGTGGCCGGCTTGCGGATTGAAGCTGATCCAAACGATGTCGCCCGCGTCGGGGATGTAGGTGCGCGGCATTTACAACCCCTCTTTGCCGACGGGCCTACCGAAATCGGTTTCCTGGTGCAGGTTCGCGCGCGTGATTCCCTTCAGGAGTGCGGCCAGGTCGTACGTCTTGCGGCGGACCGGTTCGATGACGATGCGCCCTGATTCCTCGCGAACGTCGACGGGCTCGTCGAGCTCGAGCTGGGCGGCGCGCATGAGGTGGGCGGGAATTCGGAGAGCGGCGCTATTGCCCCATTTTTTGACGACGGCTTTCAAGATGTATATGCTCCGCTGTAGCTACATTGTATCAACATAGCACGATTTGTAAGACGTGGCATCATTGGCGTGAAGGAATTTCGCGGAGGTTGATGTGTCCGAGTACATCGAGAAGCTGCGCAGCGCGATCCGGGATTTGCATGGCGTGGAATCGAAGCATGTGGGGAGTGTGCCGGTGAAGGAGATTTATCAGGGGAAAACGGTGTGGGACGGGGTTGTCGAGGTGTTTGAGTTGGAGGGGCATGCCAAGGCGACTAAGGCGTATGCGTGGATACACAATACGGACGACCCGGAGAATCCGGGAAGGCTGGTGGTTGTGCTTGGAATTCCGCCGGTGAATTCGCCAGAGATGGCGGTGAAGGCGGCGATTCTCGAAGATTATCGGAACCGGGGGACGGCGGGAGCGGATTAGTCGGTGGCGTGACGTCCGAGGCCGACGCGGAGAAAAAACGCCGGCAAGATGCCGGCGCTACGATTGTGTGATTGCCATCGACGAGTTCGTCGTGAATTGTGCCGGTTGCGTGGAATAGAGACCCACCTTTGCTGCGCAAAGATGGGGCACCCGGAAAACCGAAGAAACGTCTGGAAACAAATCGGCGGCGGGCCGTTGAGAGGCCTGCCGCCGATTTGTGTTTGAGTTGGGCCGAAAAGCTTCACGTCTCGCAGCGCACAGGGCGACGCGAGCGCGTGAATTACAGAAGACTAACTTTCCGCGACCGCGTCGGTATCCTTGCGCAGGAAATCGAGTGCGGCAGCCTCCTCGGGCGTGAGCTCTGGCTCCATCTCCGCCGGCTCCTCGATCGGTGTTTCCGTGAGGAGCTTTATATTGCGATAGCGCTCGAGACCCGTGCCGGCGGGAATCAACCGGCCCATGATGACGTTCTCCTTGAGGCCGCGCAGGTAATCCACCTTGCCGGAGATTGCGGCTTCGGTGAGTACGCGTGTGGTCTCCTGGAAGCTCGCGGCCGAGATGAACGAATCGGTCGAGAGCGACGCCTTGGTGATGCCGAGGAGCAGCGGACGGCCCGTTGCCGGGCGGTTGCCTTCGCGGATGATGCGGTCGTTTTCCTCGCGGAAGCGGAACTTGTCGATCTGCTCCTCGAGGAGAAACGCCGTATCGCCGACGTCCTCAACCTTTACCCAGCGCATCATCTGGCGAACGATGGTCTCGATGTGCTTGTCGTTGATGTTGACGCCCTGCAAGCGGTAAACCTCCTGAATCGAGTTCACGAGGTAAGCCTGCGTGTACTTTTCGCCGAGGACGGCGAGCAAGTCGTGCGGGTTCAGCGGGCCGTCGATCAAAGGCTCGCCGGCGTGCACGTGCTCGCCTTCCTGAACGTTGATGTGAACACCGCGAGGAATCGAGTATTCCTTCAGGGTGCGGCCATCCTCGCTTTCGACGAAGATTTTGCGCTGGCCCTTGACGATGTCGCCGTACTTGACCACGCCGTCGATTTCGCTGATGACGGCAGGATCCTTCGGCTTGCGCGTTTCGAAAAGCTCGACGACGCGCGGGAGACCTCCGGTGATGTCCTTGGTCTTGGTGGTCTCGCGCGGAATCTTCGCCAGAACGTCGCCCGGCTGCACTTCATCGCCATCCTGCACCATCAAGTGCGCGCGGGAAGGCATGAGGTACTTCTTGCGGACGCGGCCTTGCGAGTCGCGAATCTGAATCGTCGGCTGATGCTTTTCGTCGCCGGGCGGCAGTGTGACAACGAGCTGCGAAAGGCCGGTGACTTCGTCGACTTGCTCCTCGATCGTCACGCCGGATTGCAGGTCCTTGAACTGGACCGCGCCGCCCGCTTCCGTGAGAATCGAGAACGTGTATGGATCCCATTCCGCCAACACCTGGCCGACCGAAACGGGCTGGCCATCTTCGACCTTGAAGCGCGCGCCGTAAACGACGTGGTGGCGCTCCTTCTCGCGGCCCTTTTCATCGACAACGGCGAGCAAGCCGGAGCGGTTCATCGAGATGAGCACCTTATTGCGGCCCTCGACGATCTTGAGGTCGATGAAGCGGACGAAACCGTTGTTCTTGGCTTCGACCTTCGACTGCTCGGAAACGCGGCTCGCCGTGCCACCGATGTGGAAAGTGCGCATGGTGAGCTGAGTGCCGGGCTCGCCGATGGATTGCGCGGCGATGACGCCGACGGCTTCGCCCATCTCGACCGTGCGCCCCGTGGCCAGGTTGCGGCCGTAGCAATGCACGCAAGCGCCGCGACGCGATTCGCACGTCAACACCGAGCGAATCTTGACGCGCTCGATGCCCGCCGCTTGAATCGAGTTCGCCAGCTCTTCGGTGATTTCCTGGTTGATTTCGACGATGACGTTGCCTTCGTAGTCTTTAATTTTCTCGAGCGAAACACGGCCCACGACGCGGTCGCGCAACGGCTCGACCTCGACGCCGGCCTCGATGATCGGCTCGACGTAAATGCCGTCGGCCGTGCCGCAGTCGTATTCGCTGATGATGACGTCCTGCGCCACGTCGACGAGACGCCGCGTGAGGTAGCCGGAATCGGCGGTCTTGAGCGCCGTATCGGCGAGACCCTTGCGGGCGCCGTGCGTCGAGATGAAGTACTGCAACACGTTCAAACCTTCGCGGAAGTTCGAAGTGATCGGTGTTTCGATAACTTCGCCGGAAGGCTTGGCCATCAAGCCGCGCATGCCTGAAAGCTGGCGGATCTGCTGCTTCGAACCGCGGGCTCCCGAGTCGGCCATGACGTAAATCGGATTGATGATGCCTTCTTTATCCTGCTGTTCGAGCGTCTTGAACATTTCGTCCGCAACTTTTTCGGTGACGTCGCTCCAGATGGCGATGACTTTGTTGTAGCGTTCGCCGTTGGTGATCGCGCCATCGAGATACTGCTGCTGGACTTTGACGACTTCGCGCTCGGCGTTGTCCACGAGCTTGAACTTATCGCCCGGGATAACCATGTCGCTGATGCCGATCGAAACGCCGCCGCGAGTGGCGTAGAGGAATCCGAGCTCTTTCAGCTTGTCGAGCGCCTGGACCGTCTTTTCGAGGCCGAAGCGCAGATAGCAATACTGGACGAGCTGCTGAATTCCCTTCTTCTTGAGCAAGCCGTTGATGAACGGCATGTCGGTCGGAAGGTGATCGTTGAAGATCACGCGGCCGACAGTGGTGTGCAGGAACTGGCGATTGAGCGTGACGGTCGCCGTGTGCGGCACGTCCTGATCGTCGTACGCGGTGGTGAGGTCAATCACCTCGCCGGTGTAGCGCAGACGGATCGGAGTGAGAAGCTCGATGTCGCCGGATTCGAGCGCGAGCACGACTTCTTCCGGAGATCCGAACGCGCGGCCTTCGCCTTTCGCGCCGGGCTTGGACTTAGTCAGATAGTAGATACCGAGGACCATGTCCTGAGTCGGAACGGCGAGCGGCATGCCGTTAGCGGGCGAAAGAATGTTGTGCGAACTGAGCATCAACACCGACGCTTCCACCTGAGCTTCGGGCGAAAGCGGAATGTGCACCGCCATCTGGTCGCCGTCGAAGTCGGCGTTGAACGCCGTGCAAACGAGCGGATGGATGCGAATGGCCTTGCCTTCGACGAGCACGGGCTCAAACGCCTGAATGCCGAGCCGGTGAAGCGTCGGAGCGCGGTTCAGAAGAACGGGATGCTCGCGAATGACGTCTTCGAGGATGTCCCAAACGATGGACTCTTGCGCTTCGACGAGTTCCTTCGCTTGCTTGATGGTGGTGCAGTGGCCCGCGGCTTCGAGCTTGTGATAGATGAATGGCTTGAAAAGCTCGAGCGCCATTTTCTTAGGCAGGCCGCACTGGTGGAGCTTCAACTCGGGGCCAACGACGATGACCGAACGGCCCGAGTAGTCCACGCGCTTGCCGAGAAGATTCTGGCGGAAGCGGCCCTGCTTGCCCTTCAGCGTGTCGGAAAGCGACTTGAGCGGGCGGTTATTGGTGCCGCGAAGCACGCGGCCCCGGCGGCCGTTGTCGAAGAGCGCGTCAACGGCTTCCTGCAACATGCGCTTCTCATTGCGGACGATCACGTCGGGCGCGTGGAGCTCCATGAGCTTCTTCAACCGGTTGTTGCGGTTGATCACGCGGCGATAGAGATCGTTCAGATCGGATGTGGCGAATCGGCCGCCATCGAGAGGCACAAGCGGGCGCAACTCCGGCGGAAGAACCGGAATCACGTCGAGAATCATCCACTCGGGCTTGTTGCCGCTCTTGCGGAACGCTTCAAGAACTTTGAGGCGCTTCGCGAATTTGATCCGCTTCTGAAGGCTGGGATCAATCTTCATTTTTTCGCGAAGCTCTTCGCTGAGCTTGTCGACGTCCACGCGGCGGAGCAATTCCTTGATGGCTTCTGCGCCCATACGCGCGTCGAATTTGCCGGCGTATTCGCGCTGAAGCTCGCGGAATTTTTCCTCGGGCAGAATTTCCTTGAGCTTGATGCCCGGGGCCTCTCCTGGATCGATCACGACGAAAGCTTCGAAATAGAGAATGTGCTCGAGATCGCGCATGGTGATATCGAGCAGGTAGCCGATGCGGCTCGGCAGGCCTTTGAAGAACCAGACGTGCGAGCAGGGCGACGCCAGCTCGATGTGGCCGAGGCGCTCGCGGCGAACCTTGCTCAGCGTCACTTCCACGCCGCACTTGTCGCAGATCACTCCGCGGTGCTTCATGCGCTTGTACTTGCCGCACAAGCATTCCCAGTCCGTTACCGGACCGAAAATTTTCGCGCAGAACAATCCGTCGCGCTCTGGTTTGAACGTCCGGTAGTTGATCGTCTCCGGCTTGGTGACTTCGCCGTGCGACCACGACCGGATTTTCTCCGGACTCGCCAAGCTGATGCGAATGGAATCAAAATCCGCAATCTGGCTGGCGCGATCATAAGGGCTCGATCGATACAAGGGCGAACCTCCCGTCCCGATTTTCCCGGGACAAAAACTGTTAGAAAACCGTTAAACCATCTGCAGCGCCGCCATCCTGCGCGAGCAATTCGAGCGCAGGACAGCGAGCCCGCGTTTCCTCAATCGGCAGCGTCCGCCTTTTCCAACTGCGGTTTCTGCCGCTTCATCAATTCGACGTCCAAGCAGAGCGATTGCAGCTCGCGGACGAGAACGTTGAACGATTCGGGCACGCCTGGCTCGATACCCGGCTCGCCCTTGACGATGGCCTCGTAGATTTTCGCGCGGCCGTAGACGTCGTCCGACTTCGCGGTGAGCAGCTCCTGAAGGATGTGCGCCGCGCCGTACGCTTGCAGCGCCCACACTTCCATTTCTCCGAAGCGCTGGCCGCCGAACTGCGCCTTACCGCCGAGCGGCTGCTGGGTGATGAGCGAGTACGGTCCGATGGAGCGAGCGTGAATCTTGTCGTCAACAAGGTGCGAGAGCTTGAGCATGTAGATGAATCCGACGGTGACGTTCTGAGCGAAAAGATCGCCCGACATTCCGTCGTAGAGCGCGATCTTGCCGGTTTCTGGCAATTTCGCGGCCTGGAGGAGCTGCCGGATGTCGGTCTCACGCGCGCCGTCGAATACGGGCGTGGCCATGGGGATGCCGTCGCGGAGGCCTCGCGCCATCTCGATGAGTTCTTCGTCACCGAGATCCGCGATGGATTTCCAAACCGCCGTCGGCCCAAACACGTCCTTGAACCACTTGCGCAAAGCATCGGCGCGGACTTCGTCGTCGAAGAGCTGGCCGATCTGCTCGCCCAATACCTTCGACGCCCATCCGAGGTGCGTTTCGAGAATCTGCCCGACGTTCATACGCGAAGGAACGCCGAGTGGGTTGAGAACGATTTCCACCGGCGTGCCATCCGGCATGTACGGCATGTCTTCTTCCGGCACGATGCGAGCGATGACGCCCTTGTTCCCGTGGCGGCCTGCCATCTTGTCGCCGACGGAAAGCTTGCGCTTCATCGCGATATAGGCCTTCACGAGCTTGATAACGCCCGGCGGCAGTTCGTCGCCCTTCTTCAGCTTGGCGACGCGGTCGTCGGTGATCTTGCGCAGCACGTCAATCTGCCGCGAAGTCATCTCTTCGATCTCGTCGATTTTTTCTATTAGGAGCGGGTCCTTGTCGGAAAGGCGCATGCGCTTCAAGTTGCGCGTCGAAATCTTTTCGAGGATGTCGCGCGTCAGCTCGGTGCCCTTCGTCAACAAGCGCTTATTGGTGCGTTCGTCGTGGAGGTCAGCGAGAAGCGATTGGCCGCCGAGAAGATCGCCCAAGCGCTTCAGGCGCTCGTCGGTGAGAATGCGGATTTCATCAGCGAGGTTCTTCTCGAGCTTGGCGACGTGCGTCGCTTCGATGGCCTTGTGGCGCTCGTCCTTCTCCGCGCCCTTGCGGCAGAAGATCTTGACGTCAACGATCGTGCCCTCGATGCCCGGCGGGCAGTAGAGGGAAGCGTCGCGAACGTCTCCGGCCTTCTCGCCGAAAATCGCGCGCAAGAGTTTTTCTTCCGGCGTGAGAGTGGTTTCGCCCTTCGGCGTCACTTTGCCGACCAGAATGTCGCCCGGGCGGACGGTGGCGCCGATGCGAATTACGCCGCTCTCGTCGAGATTGCGAAGGAAGCCCTCGTTGATGTTAGGAATGTCGCGAGTGATTTCTTCGGGGCCGAGTTTCGTATCGCGAGCCTCGATTTCATACTCCTCGATGTGAATCGAAGTGTAGTAATCGTCGCGAACCAGCTTTTCGCTGACGAGGATGGCGTCTTCAAAGTTGTAGCCGCGCCACGGCAGGAACGCCACGAGGACGTTGCGGCCGAGAGCGAGCTCGCCGTGGTCGGTGCAAGGCCCGTCCGCGAGGACGTGGCCCTGCTTCACACGGTCTCCCGCGCGAACCAGCGGCTTCTGGTTGATGCAAGTGTTCTGATTCGAGCGCTTGAATTTTGTGAGCAGGTAAATGTCGGAACCGACTTCGCGGCTGAGCACGCCGGATTGGTCGGACTCGACGCGCACGATGATGCGCTCGGAGTCCACCTGGTCGACGATGCCGTCGCGGCGGCAGACGATGACTGCGCCGGAATCGCGTGCCGTCACTCGCTCCATGCCGGTGCCGACGAGCGGAGCTTCGCCCTTGATCAGAGGCACGGCCTGGCGCTGCATGTTCGAGCCCATCAACGCGCGGTTCGCGTCGTCGTTCTCGAGGAACGGGATCAAGCTCGCGGCCACGGAGACGAGCTGCTTCGGCGAGACGTCGATGTAATCCACTTCCTCGCGACTCTTCAGGACGAAGTTGCCGGCCTGGCGGCAATTGACGAGCTCGGTGGTGATGCGGAGCTTTTCATCGAGCGCGGCATTGGCCTGCGCGACGACGTAGCGATCCTCTTCCCACGCCGAGAGGTAGAAGCAATACGGCTCGACAATCACGCGCCGGCGCTTCAATTCCTCGTTGGCATCGTCTACTTTTTCCTTTTCGACGATTTCGCCGGGCTTGAACTCGCTGTCTCCGGCATTCACGATTTGCACGTAGTCAATCACGCGGCCGCCCTTGACCTTGCGGTAGGGCGACTCGATGAATCCGAATTCATTGATGCGGGCGTAGCTCGAGAGCGAGCTGATGAGGCCGATGTTCGGGCCTTCCGGCGTTTCAATCGGGCAGATGCGGCCGTAGTGTGTCGGGTGAACGTCGCGAACTTCGAATCCAGCGCGCTCGCGCGACAACCCGCCGGGACCAAGAGCCGAAAGACGCCGCTTGTGCGTGATTTCGCTGAGCGGGTTGGTCTGGTCCATGAATTGGCTGAGCTGCGAACTACCGAAGAATTCGCGAATCGCGGCCATGACGGGCTTGGCGTTGACGAGATCGTGCGGCATGGCCGTCGACATTTCCTGATACACCGACATCTTTTCCTTGATGGCGCGCTCCATGCGAACCAGTCCGATGCGGAACTGATTTTCGAGGAGTTCACCAACCGCGCGAACGCGGCGATTGCCCAAGTGATCGATGTCGTCCACCGTGCCGATATTGCGGCGCAGCTTGAGCAGGTAATTGATCGCCGCGACGAAGTCGGACGGATCGAGCGTGCGCTTATCGAGCGGCGTTTCGAGGCCCAGCTTGATATTGAATTTCAGCCGGCCGACCTTGCTGAAGTCGTACTTGCGCGCGTCGAAGAACATGCCGTTGAAAAGCGCGGTCGCCGTCTCGAGCGTCGGAGGATCGCCGGGACGCAGTTTGCGATAGATTTCGATGAGCGCTTCGCGCGGGCTCTTGATGGCGTCTTTATCCAAAGTGCGGCTGATGATGACGCCAACGTCGTCGCGCTCGGGGAAGCAGACGTCCACTTCATTGATGCCAGCTTCGGCGAGGGACACCCACATTTCGGCCGTGAGCGGCTTGTTCGCGTCGAGGAGCACTTCGCCGGTCTGGCGATTCACCAGCTCGGCGACGGTGAACGCGCCTTCGAGATCGGCCACCGAGGCTTCCGCCTGAGTGACCTTCGACTTGACGAGTTCCTTGTAGAGCGCTTCGCTAATGCGCTTATGCGCGCCGACGATCACTTCGTCCGAGCGCGGATGCTTGATTTCATGCGAGAGCTTGCGATCGACCAAACCCTCGGAAACATTCCACCAGATCCGGCGGTCGCGCAGCGAGACGCGCTCGACCTGGTAGAACGTCCGCAGAATGTCCTCATTCGACTTCATTCCCAGCGCACGAAGGAAAATCGAGCCGAGGAATTTCCGCTTGCGATCGATGCGGACGTACAGAATATTTTTCGTGTCGTACTCGAACTCAACCCACGAGCCGCGGTACGGAATAATCTTGCCGAGGAAGTAGCTGCGATTGTTGGCGGTCTCGTAGAAGACACCGGGCGAGCGGTGCAACTGGCTGACGATGACGCGCTCGGTCCCGTTGATGGTGAAAGTGCCGTTCTCCGTCATCAGCGGGATATCGCCGAAGAAAACTTCCTGTTCCTTGATGTCGCGAATGCTCTTCGCGCCGGTTTCGGGATCCTTGTCGTAGATCGTGAGGCGAATGGTGACCTTGAGCGGCGCGGAATACGTCATGCCGCGCTCCTGGCATTCGCTCACGTCGTATTTCAGTTGGAGCGTGACGGGGTCGCCGCACTTGTTGCAGAAGGTGGGCGTGTTTTTGTTGAACGTGCCGCACTTCGAGCAGATGACGTCGCCAGTGCGATAGGGATTGGTGACGACCGATGCGCCGCAATTGCGGCACGTCGCGCGAAGGTGATGCAGGCCGCGCAAATGGCCGCACTTGCACTCCCAGTTGCCGATGGCGTAGTCGACGAAGTCGAGCTGCGACAGTCCGCGAAAATCCTGAATCGGAAACACGGATGAGAAGACGGACTGCAGGCCCGTATCTTCGCGCTCGCTCGGCAGCAAATCCATCTGCAGGAAGCGCTGATACGATTTTTTCTGAACGTCAATTAAGTTGGGAATCTGGACGGAGGTTTTGATTTTGGCAAAATCCAGCCGTTCCCGTTCCCGCGTCGGACGGTTTCCATTCCGCATTCTGAGTTACCTCTCCCCCTCAGGGGTTGGCCGGTAGCGGCAATCCGGATAGACACCCGTATTGCCGGTCCGGGAAGGACCTGTTGCGAGGTTGATGGTTCTGAAGCAAGTGCGTAGGCGAATTCCTTGGCGCCCGGCTCTCAAGCGCAACACCGCCGCCACTACTTGATCTCGACCTTGGCTCCCACGTCTTCGAACTTCTTCTTGATCGTGGCGGCTTCGTCCTTGTTCACGCCCTCTTTCACCGTCTTGGGCGCGCCGTCGACGAGGTCCTTGGCTTCTTTCAAGCCGAGGCTCGTGACTTCGCGGACAGCCTTGATCACGTTGATTTTGTTCGCGCCGACATCGGTGAGCACGACGGCAAATTCCGTCTTCTCTTCCGCCGGGGCCGCGCCGCCTGCCGCCGCGCCGCCTGCCACGGCCACTGGGGCCGCCGCGGCTGCCGACACGCCGAAGGCTTCTTCCATTTTCTTGACCAGCTCAGAAGCTTCGAGCAGCGTCAAGCCCTTGATTTCATCGAGAATTGCTTCCACTTTGCTAGCCATTGCTTTTTCACATCCTCCTAAGATTGAGCAAACTTTTCGGCTTTCACCGCTTCGTTGGCGACGACGGCCAAATTCCGTGGGACTGCGGCGAGTGTTGACGCAATGCGCTGCGCCGGCGCGTTGAGCAAGAACATCACCTTGCTGATCAATTCTTCCCTCGAAGGCAGTTGCGCGAGGTTTTTGATTTCGTCAATCGAAACGACGCGGCCTTCGACCCAACCCGCCTTGAACTTGAACGCAGGCACTTCCTTTGCAACCTTCGTGAGCACTTTCGCAAGCGCCACGGGATCGGTGTACGTGTAAGAAATCGAATTCGTGCCCTTGAGATTCTTTAACAGCGACTCGGCCGGCGTGCCCTCGCCAGCGCGTTCCGCCAGCGTATTTTTCACAACTTGATACTTGCCGCCCGCCGCTTCAACCGCGCGCCGCAACCGCGTATCGTCCTCGACCGTGATTCCCTGAAACGTGGTGAGGATCACCGACGAGACATTCGCCAGCTGCGTTTGCAACGCCGCCGATTCCGTCTTTTTCTCCGCCTTCTTCTTCATTCACTGCTCCTAATCCGAGCCAGAAATTCCTCGCGCGATTTATGCCGCCGCTGCTGCAACCGCGGATTCGGCCTCCGCGTGATCGATCGGAACGCCCGGGCCCATCGTCGACGTGAGCGTGATTTTCTTGATGAATTTGCCCTTGGCTGCCGCGGGCTTCGCTTTTTGAATCGCCGCGAGCAAGGCATGAGCATTTCCGGCCAACTGCTGCGCCGTGAAGCTGATCTTGCCGACGGGCGAGTGAATCAGGCCCGTCTTGTCGAGACGAAACTCGACTTTACCAGCTTTGACTTCCTTGACGGCGCGAGCCACGTCGAACGTGACCGTGCCCGTCTTCGGATTCGGCATCAGGCCGCGCGGGCCAAGCACTTTGCCAAGGCGTCCTGCGGACTTCATCATGTCCGGCGTCGCGATCACCGCCTCGTAATCCGTCCAGCCTTCCACGATTTTCTGAACCATGTCGTCGCCGCCGACGAAATCGGCGCCGGCTTCCTGCGCCTCGCGAACTTTCTCGCCGCTCGCGATGACGAGGACCCGCTTCGATTTGCCGAGCCCGTGCGGCAGCACAACCGTGCCGCGCACCATCTGGTCGGACTGCTTCGGATCGACGCCGAGATTCAGGACGAGCTCAACCGTCTCGTCGAATTTCACGTAATGCGCCTTGCGAAGAAGCTCTGCGGCTTCTTCGAGCTTGTACGGCCGCGCCTCGACGAGCTTGCGGGCGCGATCGATATTCTTGCCGCCTACTTTTGCGCTACGGCCCATTTCTCTGCGTCTCCTAACCGACGACTTCGATGCCCATATTCCGCGCGGTGCCCATCACCGTGCGGACGGCGGATTCGAGTTTCGTGGTATTCAAGTCGGGCAATTTCGCCTTGGCGATTTCTTCCACCTGCTTGAGCGTCACTTTCGCGACTTTGTTGCGATTCGGCTCGGGCGATCCCTTGACGATTCCCGCGGCGCGCTTCAAGAGTTCCGAGGCCGGCGGCGTCTTGGTGATGAACGTGAAGGTGCGGTCGGTGTAGATCGTGACCAGCACGGGAATAATCATTCCCTCCGGTTCTTTCGCCGTCTTCGCGTTGAACTGCTTGCAAAAATCCATGATGTTCACGCCGTGCGGGCCAAGAGCCGTGCCCACAGGCGGCGCCGGAGTCGCTTTCGCGGCCGCCAATTGCAATTTCACAGTGGATTGAACTTTCTTCGCCATCTCCCGTTTCCCTTTGCCTTGCGCGCGCGATTCGCGCTCCGCGCGGCTGCCAAAAAATCGTTACGCTACTTTTTCCACCTGCGCGAAATCGAGCTCGACCGGAGTCGAACGGCCGAAGATCGTGACCGAAACTTTCAAAGTGCTGCGGTCAGAATTCACTTCCTCGACGACGCCCGTAAAATTCGCGAACGGCCCGTCCACGATTCGAACTTGCTCATTGCGATCAAAACTCAGCTTCGGCTTCGGCTTTTCCGCGGTGCTCGTGGCGCGGTTCAGTATGTTCTTGACTTCTTCTTCGGTCAGCGGAGTCGGCGTCTGGCCCGAGCCGACGAAGCCTGTGACGCGCGGCGTCGAGCGGACGACGTGCCATGTGTAATCGTCCATATCCATTTCAACGAGCAAATAGCCCGGATAGCACATCCGCGGCGAGATCACTTTTTTGCCGCCGCGAATTTCGACGACGGATTCGGTCGGGATAATCATTTGCCCGATCTTGTCCTGCAGCCCGAACGCGGCCACGCGGCCCTCCAGGCTCTCTTTCACCTTTTTCTCAAAACCCGAGTAGGTGTGGACGATGTACCACTGCTTCGCCATTCCGGTTCCTTCAATCAATGTTTTATGTAGCGCATCAGCCAATTTTCGCCCCGGAACAAAATAGAATCCGTCAGAAAGAAAAACAGCGCGAAAAACGCGACGGTCACGACGACGACGGTTGTGGTCGAGACGACATCGTCCCAACTCGGCCAGTTCACTTTCTTCATTTCCACGCGCACTTCGTGGAAGAATTGTTTCAGCCGCTTCGGATATTCCACAATCCGTTGGATGAAGCCTGGAACCGGAAGTGATGATCCTTCGCCGCTTGCGCCTTCCTGTCTCAACTTTGCCGCCTCTGCCATTGATCTGCCTGTCTCACGATTTCGTTCACGATCCGCCGAACTTTAGCCCTGCCGCCCGAACTGCAAATCTGGCAGGGGAGGAGGGATTCGAACCCCCACTCTCGGTTTTGGAGACCGATGGTCTACCGTTGAACCTACTCCCCTGAATCTCGAGCCGGACTACTTAACCTCTTTGTGCGCAGTGTGCTTCCGGCACGTATTGCAGAATTTCCGCGTCTCCAGGCGGTCGGGATGCGCCTTCCGGTTCTTCATGGTTGTGTAGTTGCGGTTTTTGCAGTCGCCGCATTGCAATGTGATGATTTCTCGCATGTTCGTTTACTCTACGATCTCGGTTACAGCGCCGGCTCCGACTGTGTGGCCGCCTTCGCGAATCGCGAAGCGCAGCCCCTTCTCGAGCGCCACCGGCGTGATCAACGCCACTTCCATCGTCACGTTGTCTCCCGGCATCACCATTTCTACTCCCGTTGGCAACGCCACATCGCCCGTCACGTCCGTCGTGCGAAAATAAAATTGCGGCCGGTAGCCTGTAAAGAACGGCGTGTGCCGCCCGCCCTCTTCCTTCGTCAGCACGTACGCTTCGGCCTTGAACTTCGTGTGCGGCGTGATTGACGCCGGCTTCGCCACCACTTGCCCGCGCTCCACATCTTCTTTTTCCGTCCCGCGCAACAGCAATCCCACGTTGTCGCCTGCCAGCCCCTCATCGAGCAGCTTCCGGAACATCTCCACGCCCGTCACCACCCGCTTCACCGTTGGACGGAATCCCACAATCTCCACTTCTTCGCCCACTCGTACTTTCCCGCGCTCAATTCGTCCCGTCACCACCGTTCCGCGGCCAGAAATACTGAAAATATCTTCGATCGGCATCGCGAACGGCTTATCAATATCCCGCTGCGGCAGCGCTACGTTCTTGTCCACCGCGTCCATCAATTCCAAGATCGACTTCTCCCACTTCGCATCGCCCTCCAGCGCCTTCAGCGCCGACCCGCGTATCACCGGCACCGTGTCGCCAGGGAATTGATAGCTCTTCAGCAACTCGCGCACTTCCAGCTCAACCAGTTCGAGTAGCTCGGGATCTTCCACCACATCGCACTTGTTCAGAAACACGACGATCGACGGCACGCCCACTTGACGCGCCAGCAGAATGTGTTCGCGCGTTTGCGGCATCGGTCCGTCCGTCGCAGCCACCACCAGAATCGCTCCGTCCATCTGCGCCGCGCCCGTGATCATGTTCTTGATGTAGTCGGCGTGGCCCGGGCAATCGATGTGCGCGTAGTGACGGTTCGCCGTCTCATACTCCACGTGCGCCACCGCGATCGTGATGCCCCGCTCCCGCTCTTCCGGCGCGTTGTCAATCGAATCGAACGCGCGGAACTGCACCTTCGAGTTCGTCTTCGAGAGCACCTTCGTGATCGCCGCTGTCAATGTCGTCTTGCCGTGGTCGATGTGCCCAATCGTCCCCACGTTTACGTGCGGCTTACTTCGCTCGAATTTCTCCTTGCCCATCGTCGGCTGTCCTTGTCAGAGAGCTGCGCGTTGCTGCGTCGCCTGCTCGCGCGCTTCAGTTAGTGGGTTTCTAATCGCCGTTTCGTTATGGATGGTGCGCGACCCCGCTAAGTCTATTTCCTACCGCAATCTGGAGCGGGGGACGGGATTCGAACCCGCGACCATCTGCTTGGAAGGCAGAGACTCTACCACTGAGTTACCCCCGCTCATCCGCTTCCTTATTCCCGCGTCTCCGCCCGAGAGATTCGGGAACATGGAGCCTGGGACCGGGATTGAACCGGTGACCTCGTCCTTACCAAGGACGCGCTCTACCAACTGAGCTACCCAGGCTCATTCCGGTCAATCGCCCCGCAATTCGCACATTCCGCCTCACGAATGCGGGACTGGGTTTTCTTGCACCTCAACTGTCGGGAGCCGGCTGTTTCGCGCCATCCGCAGGTTGAATGTTCAACGAGACGCTGGTGGACGGGGGAGGATTCGAACCTCCGTAGCCCGCAAGGAGCGGCAGATTTACAGTCTGCTGGTTTTAGCCACTCACCCACCCGTCCCGCGTATGCCACGGGAACGCAGCGATCGCATCCCCACGGGCGAAATCACAACACAGAAAAGGCTCGTGTCCAAAGACACCAGCCCCAACTCTTTTATTGCGAGATTTTCGTCCGTATCACCGCAAAATTATCCGGCCCATCAAATTCAGCTGGCGGAGGGAATTGAACCCCCGACCCTCTGATTACAAATCAGATGCTCTACCAGCTGAGCTACGCCAGCACACTCAAACCGAGCAAAAATATCATAGAGGCAATAGAATTGCAAGCAAGTTTATTCTGGCGGCACGCCGCTTGCCAATCCGGCGCACTCAAGTGTTGACGGTTCAATAGGTTCCCTAAAGCCAACTAAGAAGCTCGCTCGACCCACTTAACTTTACACCGTTTCGCGCGAACTCTATACTAGAAAAATGAGCCCATCGGGGAAACGTGCGCTGATTGCTGTCGCGATTGTCATTATCGTGGCTGCGGGCGTCGGGGTGTATCTCCTTCGTCCTCATGTTCTCGCGCCAATGGGGATCGTTCCCGTAACGCCGGGATCGCCGCCGGACGTGCTGAGCCTGCTTCCACCGGGAGCACCGATTATTGCTTTTGGAGATATCGCGGCGCTGCGCTCCTCTCCGTTTGCCGCCGATCTCGACGCGCTCGGACCGGCACCCGATCAGGAAAAGGATTATCGCGATTTCGTGCGCGACACCGGCTTCGACTATTCGCGAGATCTCGATCGGTTTGCGGCGGACGTCTGGATCGACACGACTCATCCGCTGCCTGACGGATCGCCGCGCGTTTCGCTTGTCGCAATTGCAGATGGGCGTTTCGATCGCGCGAAAATTTCCGCGTACGCGCTGCGCATGGGAAAGGTTTCGAAGCACGGCGATACGGATGTCTATGAAGTTCCTTCGGGCACTCCGGGAGAGAAGTTTTCGTTTGCATTTCTCTCGGCGGGGCGCATGGCCATCGCGCAGTCTGCGAGCCTCCATCCCGTTTTCTCGAAATCCAGCGGCACCAGCCTCGACGCGGGGACGCGCGACCGGATTTCGCGTGTGACGGGTGCGACGTTCTTCGCCGTCGCGAAGACGGACGATTTACCGAAGGCGATCGCGATTCCCGGAATGCAATCGGGGCAATTGAATCGCATCGTGAGGAGCATTCGCGGGCTGACGTTCGCCGGACATCCGGACGGCAACAAACTCGTGGTTGCTGCCGAAGCGGATTGTGATTCGATGACCGATGCGCTTCAACTCTCTGCACTGCTCGACACGCTGCGATGGCTTGGCCGCGCGGCGCTCGCGGATCCAAAAACTCGGGAGCAGATGCGGCCCGAAGACGCCGCCGCGCTCGACCGGATTCTCAAGATTGCCAGCGTCTCGCGAGACAGCCATTGGGTACGCGTCCGCGCCGACATCCCGCCCGACATATTGAAGGCAAGTCCGCCACCCGCGCATTCGACTGGCAACAAATAAGCAAATCCACATAATCGATTTCACCCAACAATTCGCTGCTGACGCCGACGGAGCTTCATTGCATCCGTCCGCATAGGCTATGCGCTCTTGCTAGACAATCCGATTCGTCGAAGAAATTTTTCTGTGGGAGAAAAGAGAGAGCCAACGATACAGGCGGACTTTAGTCGCCGTTGACTGGCGTGGTCTGCGCCGTGCGGAGGTAGCGCCAGGGATTTACGGGCGTGTTATTGAGGCGCACTTCGTAGTGAACGTGCGGGCCGGTGGCATGGCCGGAAGCGCCTTCGAGACCGATCACATCGCCGCGCTTCACCTGCGCGCCCGCGATAGTGTTGAATTGCTTGAGATGGCCGTACCACGTTGCCACGCCGAAGCCGTGATCGATTACAACCAGGCGGCCGTAACCTGCGCGGCGATCGACGATCGTCACGACGCCGTCCGCAGTGGCGCGAACCGGATCGCCAAGATGCGACGCGATATCCACGCCCGCGTGAAACGCACCTTCACCACTGAATGGATCGAGTCGCTCGCCAAATCGGCCCGTAATTTCGCCAACGACGGGCCAAAGCGACGGTACAACCGCGAGATTGGACATTTGCGGCGCGGGCATTAAGCGCAACGTCGGCATTGAGGCTGCCGCTAGAGACGGATTCGTAGCGAGATAATTGAACTCGGCGACCGACTGCTGATACCCGCCGTCGGTGTCCGGCAGGCTATCGCTGATAGCAAACGGAGTCTGGCGAAGGCGCGTGATTCCGTACGCCATGGCCACTTCGCTCGCGAGTGACTGGAGCGAATTCAGCTGCTGGTTGGTATTCGTTACCTGAGTCTGCAAGACCTGATATTGCTTTTTCAAGCTCGTCTGTTCGCGGCGCAGTGCATTGTAGTTCGTTACCTTCCAGAGCATTCGGCTGTAAGATCCGAGCGCTGCAGCCACCGTAATGCCGCCAACCAGCGAAAGAGCGAGCAAGAGCTGAACTAAATAGAGAGGTACGCGGACACGGCGGACTCCGCCAGAGTCATTAGAGGCAATAAAAAGGGTATAAGACTTGCGCGTCATTCTCTCAAATTCCTGTCGAAGAAAAGCGACGGCCCGGAGAGACCTCAGCCTAGCAGAGGGCTGCCGGGCGTTGCCCTGGTCTGAACCGCGAGCCTTGGTTCGAAACCCAACGAATTGTAGGGACTCAGCCATGTTCCGTCAACCAATTTCTTCCATTTACTGTAGGCGCGCGATGTCTCACACAACTATTGAGTACGGTCTATAATTCAAAATTGTTCTGTTTGGATTGACTGGATTGTGCCGCAATGGGGCACCAGTGACAACTGGCCTGATGAACAAAGAAAGCAAGCTGGTCGCGCGCATCACTGAAGCTGTACGTTCGGCCGGGGTACGCGCCGCGAGTACAGGTTTGCGACTCGGGATCGGCGACGACGCGGCATTGCTCGCGCCGCGGCGCGGTTTTGATGTCGTCGTGAGCAGTGATTTTTTTACAGAAGGCGCTCACTTCATCGCGGGGGTGCATCCCCCGGAGTCGGTCGGATATAAATCGCTGATTCGCGCGGTGAGTGATCTCTCGGCGATGGGCGCCGAGCCGGGATATTTTCTGTTGAATCTTGCGCTGCCGTCGGAGAAGACAGGTGCGTGGCTTGGGGGCTACGTGGAAGGCCTCGGAAGAGCCGCGCGAAATGCCCGTATCTTGCTGATAGGTGGAGACTTAGCAAGTAGCGAGCGAGTGTCGATTGCAATCACGGTGATCGGTTACGCGAAGGCGGGGCAGACTATGCTGCGCTCGGGCGCGCGGCCAGGCGATCTCATTTACGTCAGCGGACGACTGGGAGCAGCGAGACTCGGACTTGAAATTCTTCGCAAGCGAAGCGGTGGCGTTGCCGGCGCGCGGCGGCTGCTCGCGCCTCATCTGTATCCGCCGTTGCGGCTCGAGCTCGGCGCGTGGATCGCGCACGAACGAATTGCTTCGGCGATGATGGATGTCTCGGACGGACTCTCGATTGACCTCGCGCGAATGTGCGAAGCGAGCGGCGTCGGCGCGGCGATCGAAGCCGAGCGCATTCCGTGCGCGGCGGTTTCTTCAGCGTGGATGAAACGTCTGCGTCTCCCGCCGAGCGCTCCTCTCGAGTTCGCTTTGCACGGCGGGGATGACTACGAATTGCTAATGACAGTTCCGCCGCATCGCGCGCACAAAATACGCCGAGTGCCCGGTCGGATTCAGCTGACGTGTATCGGCAAGGTCACTCGCGAGCGGCGGCTAATCATCGTCGATGGTGGCGGCCGATCGAAGCCGCTGCAGGTTAAAGGCTGGGACCATTTCAGTCGTCACACCTGATTGAATCACCAATCAGGGATGACTGACGGGCGCAGGAGGAGTCGTTGCCGGAGCAGGCGCGGAAATTTGCGTCAGCCCCTGTTCGGCGGCGTCGGCAGGGGGAGCGGTATCCGGCGTGTCCACCTGAATCGTCTTGCCCTGCGCAAGCTTTTCGAGCGGGACGACATTTGGAAAATCTTCCACCTGCTTACCCTGCAAAGTTTCCTTCATGAACTGAAGCCAAATCGGAAGCGCGGCGCGCGCGCCGGTTTCTTTTTTGCCGAGAGATATCCGCTTGTCGTCGTTGCCCACCCAAACGCCTGCCGTGAGCGACGGCGTAAAGCCGATGTACCACGCATCGGTGAAATCGTTGGTCGTGCCGGTCTTGCCGCCGGTTGGCCGGGCAAGCTCTTTCGCGCGGACGCCCGTGCCGAACTGCACGACTTCCTCTAGCATCGCGACCATCGTTCGCGCTACATCGGGCGGGATCACATCCGCGACCTGGGGCTTCGCTTCTTCGAGCAGAGCGCCGTCGTACGTGGTGACGCGGCGAATCGTGTGCGGCTCGATGTGAATGCCATCATCGGGAAACACGGTGAACGCCGAGACGTGCTCCATCAACGTCAGATCGGCAGCGCCGAGCGCAAGAGGCAGATAGGGCGGCAGCGGACTCGTGATTCCGAAACGCCGCGCCATATCAATCACGTGCTGAACGCCCACCTGCGCGAGCAACCGCACCGCCGGGACGTTGCGCGAATCGGCGAGCGCGCGGCGAAGCGTTATGCGGCCTTCGAATTTTTCGTCGTAATTCTTCGGCGAGTAATCCTGTCCGCCGCTGCGGAACGTCACTGGCACATCCATAATCGTGTCGAAGGGAGTAGCTCCCTGCTCGATCGCCGTCGCGTACACGTACACCTTGAACGAGCTTCCGGTCTGGCGCATCGCCTGCGTCGCGCGATTAAATTTTGATTCCTCGAAACTCGATCCGCCCACCATCGCTTTAATCTCGCCGGAGGAATTGTCGATCGCAAGGATTGCACCTTGAACCGTCAATTCCTGCTCGAGGTCGACGCGCGCCGTCGAGCCGGTGATGTCGAGAATTTTGAAGAGTGCCAAATCGCCAGTCTTGAATAGCTCCGATGGCGAGTGGCGGCCGGTCCAAGCGAAAGCCGATGCGGAAACCATGGCGATGTACGGCCCAATTTTCACAGTGGCCGACGAGCCCTCGACGCTGCGCACGAGTCCAGTTACGTACGCGCCCTTTTCAATCGCGCCGTGCCAGTCGTCAGAGTCGAATGCGTCAAGCTTGCCGCCTTGCTTAAGTACGTTCTGCAAGCCGCCGCGCCAGCCATGGCGCCGATCGTATGCGTGCAAGCCGTCGAGAACGGCTTGATCGGCAGCGCGCTGCATCGCGACGTTGAGCGTTGTATACACGCGCAGGCCCTGCTCGTGCACCGCGGCCGTGCCGTAGGTTTTCTCGAGATATTGGCGAATGTCTTCAACGAAGTACGGCGCCAAATCGTTGTGCGGCGACGAAAGATGCAGCGTGAGAGGAGTGAGCGAGGCCGCTTCCGCCTCGGCGGAAGTAATTTTTCCCTCGTGCGCCATCAGAGAGAGAACCAGATTGCGGCGGGCGTGCGCGCGCTGCGCGTGCAGAATCGGCGAATACGACGGCCCGCGAATGATTCCCGCGAGCAACGCCGCTTCCGGCAGAGTCAATTTGCCCACCGGCTTTCCAAAATAATATTCCGACGCCGCTTCGAATCCGTAATTGCCGTGGCCAAGATAAATTTGATTGCAGTACATCGTGAGGATTTGCTGCTTGGTGTAGTGGCGCTCGATCTGAAGGGCGAGCAGCGCTTCTTGCGATTTCCTGCGGAAAGAGCGATTCGAGCGGTCGAGGAAAAGCCCGCCGGCCAGCTGCATCGTAATCGTGCTCGCGCCTTCGGAGATTTTGCGCTTCGCGATGTCGCGCCAAGCCGCGCCGACGACGCGCGTGAAATCCACGCCCCAATGCTCTTCGAAATGCTGATCTTCCGTGGCGATGATCGCGTCTTTCAGCACCTTTGGGATTTGCTCGTAGGTGAGGAGAATGCGGCGCTGCAGCGCGAACGTGCCGATCGATTGGCCGTCGTCGGCGTAAAGCTCGGTCACCGTGTCCGGGCGATAGTCTTCGAGCGCGTGAATCTCGGGGAGATCGCTTGTATAAACGAAAAGCAAGCCAACGCCAGCGCCGAACGCGATCGAACAGAGGAGCAGAAATCCGAAAGCGAGGCGGCCGAAAAGCGTGCTGACGCTGAACCGCATCGAGTTTTGAGCGTGTTCTTCCACGGAGAAGATATTCTATCGCACAGGAAGAGATCGCGACGGATTTCGCGCGGGAAGTGCGGAGCGACTAAACAGCAGTCAAGCGAATCGGCGCAGCGGTTTGGCGTGATGCCACCCTGTCTGCGCCACCCTTTATGTTTTCTCAGCGACGAAAAGCATTTCAGGAGAATCATCGCGCAGGGGTGAGCGATCGAAATCGCCGAAGAGTTCGGCGATGCGGAATCCTGCGCGAGCGAGCAGGTGCTCGACTTCGTAGCGGAAAAAATAGCGCAGCGTGAACGCGAAGACGAGTCGCTCCTTACGGCCGTCGGGATGCGTGACGTAATGGATCAGCTCAACGTCGTTGCGCTGCTCCGCGCGATGGAATGCGGCGGTGCGCTCCGCCTGCACCAACTTCCGCCCATCCGGCAAATTGATTTCTGGCAGCGGGGACGTTTCCTTGAGGAACGCTGGATCGTGGATGCGCCGCGCGTCTGTCTGAAAAACGTCGAGGATCAGCTTGCCGCCGGGTTCGAGATGGCGGTGCGCGCAGCGCAGGCAGGCCAGCTGCTGCTCGACTTCGAGGAGATGTTGAAACGGCCGGAACGGAATGATGATTAGGCGAAACGCGGCGTCCAAATCAAAATCCACCATGTCTCCACGCTGCAATTGAACCCGGCGGCGCACCGCACCGGATTCCGCCGCGAGCTTCGCGCGGCAACGATCGAGCATCGCTTCGGAAATGTCGAGGCCCGCGACATTCGATCCTTCGCGCGCGAGCGGCAGCAGAATTCGCCCCGTGCCGCATCCGAGTTCGAGAATCGGATCGCCGTACTCGCGCGCCGCGGAAACATAAAATTCCAAATCATGCCGGACGGTGACCGTCGGAATGTAATCATAAAATTCCGCGATGAACGAGTCGTACGGAATTGGCGCGGGCGCGCTCATGAGAGATTCGCTCTGCTCCTATTTTTTGCCGACGTAGGCATCCGCTTCGATCTCCACCAGCATGTCCGGCGAAACGAATCCGGAGACCTGGACCATGCTCGTCGCCGGACGAATATCCTTGAAGACATCGCCATGCGCGCGGCCGATCTTCTCCCACTCGGCGATGTTCGTGACGTAAATCCGCGTGCGCACCACGTCGGTCAACTTCGCGCCCGCTTTCGTCAGCGCCGACTCGATATTTCGCAGCACCTGCTTCGCTTGCGCGGCGACATCGCCCTTGCCGACGATTTCGCCCTTGTCGTTCGTCGCCGTTGTCCCGGAAACATGGACGTAATCTCCCAGGCGCACGGCGCGCGAGTAGCCGACAATCGGCTCCCACGGCGTGCCGCTTGAAATGTTTTCTCTTGGCATCTCTCGAATCTCCTCCGAGAAAATTATTTTACGATGCAGCTGTGATACGTCCAAGTGTGGCGAACGAAGCCGGGAAGGTCAATTGAGTGTTAGAGGAGCATTGCGGCAATCAAACGCCAATCAGTCGTCGAAGCGAGCGCGAAGATCGGGCGGAGTGACGGGGCAAACGTTGGGGCGCTTGCCGAATATGCGGTAGCGGATGCGCGCGACGAAATCGTAAACGGCGTCGCGAATCGGTCGCGGAATCACCGAAATCGCTCCGCCGATGAATCCCCAGAAGCCACCGAGGCGCCGAAGAATATGAATTATGCCATCGGAGCGAACGAGCAACCGGCCGTCATTCGTCAGAACAACCAGGCTGTCGGGAAGATTGCGGCGCCGCTCGGGCGGCACGAGCGTTTCGAATGTGGTTCCTTGCAGCGGCGCGTAACGGAATTTGTTGCCCGCGCGGTCCCGCCGAATCAGAAATCGAATGTAGCCCTGGCACAAAGCGCACACGCCGTCGTAGAAAATTCGATCGGCCGATCCCGCAGCAGAATTCTTGCGATCGACACTCGCTGACACCGGATTAGGCGCGGTGACCATACTTCTTACATATATTGTCGCGCGGCGCCGATATTAAAGCCATCGCGACACACGCCCCGCAGCCGGGTCGGCCATCCGTTACCCGCTTGTAACATTCTGGTAGCCTTCGGAGTATCTCCGGCTAGAGCCTTGCGCCAGGCCGCTTGCAACAAAGGAGAGAACATGAGCTCGACTCACAATCCAGGGAGAGTCGCCGGACTCTGGTACTTGCTCCTGATCGTCATCGGCTTTCCGCTCCTCATCTACATCCCCAGCAAACTGATCGTGAACGAGGACGCGGCGGCTACGGTCCACAACATCGCCGCGCACGAGTGGCTCTTCCGCTTCGGTATCTTGGGCGATCTGGTCGCCGGGGTGATCTTGATTCTCTTCGTGATGGCACTTTACCGGTTGTTCAAGGGAGTGGACCAGAACCTCGCTGTTCTAGTGGTGATCTTCGGGGGCGTGCTGCCGGCAGGACTGTACTTGCTGAACGCGGCGTCCGACCTCGCCACCCTAACGGTCGTGGGCGGCCCCAATTTCTTATCAGTGTTTAACGAACCTCAGCGGGACGCGCTCGCCATGCTGTTTCTCCGCCTGCACGACCACCAATTCACCGCCTCAGAAATCCTTGCAGGAGTGTGGCTTTGGCCACTCGCGTTGCTTGTATACCGGTCGCGTTTCCTGCCGCGGTTCCTGGGAATCTGGCTCGCCATCGGCGGGGTCGGCTATGTGATCCTTTGCGTTACGGCGGTACTTTTCCCGCAATACCAGGGCAAGGTGTTTGCTTACTGCCAGCCCGCCTTCTTCGGGGAGATAGCGTTCACGCTCTGGCTCGTGATCAAGGGTGCAAAGCCGCCGGTGAACGCGACGACTTCATCGCCAGGTGGCGGTTAGGCCGCATTGGAGTCTCGCAACTCCCGCTTTCAGTTCAAATGTAACGCTTAGTCTTTCGCGTCCATCGAAACTGCCGCTGGACAGAGATTCGCGAACTCTCTAAGCTAAGTTCAGTTTCACGAAGAAGGTGCGCGAAATTGAAGTGCAACAACATCCTCGAAGCGGTTGGGAACACGCCGCTCATCCGTCTGCACCGCGTGGCAAAGGAATCGAAGGCTGAAGTTTACGTCAAAGCCGATTTCTTGAATCCCGGTGGCTCGGTGAAGGACCGCATCGGCATTTCCATGATCGACGAAGCCGAGCGAAAAGGCCTGCTAAAGCCCGGCGGCACGATCATCGAAGGCACATCGGGCAACACGGGCATGGGGCTCGCGCTCGTCGCCGTGGTGCGCGGCTATAAAGTGGTCTTCACCATCACGGACAAGCAATCGCGCGAGAAAATTGATCTCCTAAAAGCGTTCGGCGCGGAAGTGATCGTCTGCCCGACGGCCGTGGAGCCCGACGACCCGCGCAGCTACTACTCGGTGGCGAAAAAACTCGCGCGCGAAATTCCGAATTCGTTCTATCCCAATCAATACGAGAACCCGATGAATCCGGATGCCCACTACCGGACGACTGGCCCGGAAATCTGGAAAGACACCGAAGGCAAAATCACGCATTTCGTCTGCGGGATGGGAACGGGCGGAACGATCAGCGGCGTCGGGCGCTATCTAAAAGAACAAAATCCGAAAGTGAAAATCATTGGCGTAGACCCTTACGGCTCGCTCTATTACGAGTTCGCGAAGACGGGCAAGGTCGGCAAAGCGCTGACATACGTGGTCGAAGGAATCGGCGAAGATATTTTCCCGAAGACGATGGATTTCAAGGTGCTCGACGACGTACTGCAAGTGAATGACGAAGAGTGCTTCGTCTGGGCGCGGCGCCTCGCCAAACGCGAGGGAATCTTTACGGGCGGCTCGGGCGGTGGCTGCATCGCAGGGACGATCAAGGTGGCGAAAGATTGCAAGGTTGGCGACGTGATCGTCGCGTTTCTGCCGGACACCGGCACGCGCTACCTCAGCAAAATTTATAATGACGCGTGGATGCGCGAGTACGGCTATGTGGAATCCGAATTGCCGCTGACGGCCGCGGACATCATCCGCGTGAAGCATGAAAGCGGCAGGACGCGCGAGTTGATCATCGCGCGGCCGTATCAAACGGTGTTCCACGCGCTCAATACGATGCAACAGCAGGATATTTCGCAGCTTCCGGTGTTCGAGGAAGAAACGCCGATCGGCACGATCTACGAAGATCAAATTCTGAACCTCGCGTTGCAGGGCAAAGACCTCCGCAAGTTGGTGATCCGCGAAGTGATGGACCCGCCGCTGCCGCAGGTGTCGAGCAATACGCCGGTCGAGCGAGTGACGCACATTCTGAGCCACGAACGCCCCGCGGTCTTCGTCGAGATGGGAAACGGGAAGCACGAAATCCTGACGAAATTCGATTTAATGGATACGGTCGCCGGCCTCGTCGAGCAAAAGCGTTGAACGCCTCGCAAGCCGCTCAAAGCTCAATTTCCAACGACGGTGTGGCCGGCATTATCGCTCCCCGCGCGACTTCGCCGCGTGAAGAAACAGCTTCCTGAGATATCCTAGATAAATATGAAGATCGAGGAATTCAACGAGAGGCTGCGGAGTTCGGTGCTCGTCGCGGATGGCGCGATGGGCTCGATGCTCTATGAGATCGCGGGCGCGCAGCGGTGCCTGGAAGAATTGAACGTCACACAGCCCGAGGCCGTCTTCGGAATTCACCAAGCTTATCTCGATGCGGGCGCGCAAATCATCGAAACGAATACGTTCAGCGCGAACCGCAACAAGCTCACGGCGCTGGGCCTCGGCGAGCGCGTGACGGAGCTGAACCATCGCGGCGTGAAAATCGCGCGCGAAGCGCGTGAAGCCGCGCGGCACGAAGTCTTTCTTGCCGGCTCGATTGGCCCGCTCGGCGTCGTGCGGCACGTGAAGGAGCTTCCCGCCGATCAAATGAAGGAAATTTTCCGCGAGCAGGCGGGAGCGCTCGAAGAGCGCGGCGTCGATCTCTTTATTCTTGAAACTTTCAGCGACGTGGATGAGCTCTGCGCCGCAGTGGACGCGATCCGTTCGTTTTCGCAGCTTCCCATCGTCGCGCAGCTCACCTATTCCGAAGAGGGGACGACGTTCGGCGGAACGCGTCCGTCCGATGCGTGGGAAAAACTGAAAGGGCGCCAGATTCAGGCAATCGGCGCGAACTGCACGATCGGACCGCAGCTTCTTCTTCCGGTATTGCGACAGATGGCCGCGGCGGCGAGCTTGCCGCTCAGCGCGATGCCGAACGCCGGCTTTCCGCACCGGATGGGCGACCGCATCGTTTATCCGAAATCGTCGCCCGAATATTTCGCATTGTTTGCGCGCGAAGCCGCGGAAATCGGCGTACGGCTGCTCGGCGGATGCTGCGGCACCACGCCAGAGCACGTTCGCGCGATGGCGGATGTAGCGAAGCAGCTCCATCCGGCGAAACGGGTGGCCGCTGCGACCGTGGACGCCGCAACTGCCGTGGACATGACGCGCAGTGTGCTCGCGCGCGAGCCAGAGAGCAAACTCTGGAAGAAAATTCAGGCTGGAGAATTCGTTGTTTCCGTCGAAATTGATCCTCCGAAGGGAATTTCAACCGAACGCATTCTCGAGCAAGTGGGCCACGTGATGGCGGATGGGCGAGTGGATGCGATTGATATCAATAGCGGAACGCTGGCGCGTGTCGGGATGGACGCGCTGGTGCTCGCGGGCGCGCTCGAAGCGCACGGATATCAGACGATCCCCCACCTAACATCGCGCGACGCCAATATCATCGGCTTGCAAGCCATGCTACTCGGCGCTTGGGCCGTCGGCGGAGTGCGCAACGTTCTCGCGATTACGGGCGACCCGCCCTCGCTTGGCGATCACCCGGAAACTTCAGGCGTCTACGAAGTGGATTCGATCGGCCTTGTGAAGATTATTTCGCGTTTGAATCAGGGCACGGACTGGGCGGGAAAGAGTCTTGGCGGGGCGACAAATTTCACGATCGGAGTCGCCGTGAATCCCGTGGCAGAAGATCTCGATGAAGAGATACGCCGCTTCCGCGAGAAAATTGCCGCGGGCGCGCACTTGGCGATGACGCAGCCGATTTTCGATCCGGACCACTGGCGCGCGTTCTTGAAAAGACTCGGCGGCGAGTGCCCCGTGCCGGTGCTCGTCGGCGTATGGCCGCTCACCAGCTACAAGCAGGCGCTTCGGCTGAATAACGAAGTCCCGGGCATCATGATCCCCGAACCGACGCTGCTGGAAATGGAAAAGGCCGGTACCGCGGCGCGCGACAGAGGCTTCGCACTCGCCAAGCGCATGCTCGACTGGGCGCGCACGGAAGTTGCCGGAGCCTATCTGATTCCCCCATTCAAACGCTACGAAGAAGTGATCGAACTGCTATAGAACCCGAGACAACTGACGCGCAGGAGGCAATTCGGAAATCGTAGCGCCGGCATCTTGCCAGCGATTTTTGTTTTACTCCAGCGCGAAGAAAACCGCCGGCAAGATGCCGGCGCTACGACGGCTTGCGGAGATGATCGAGAGCGGGAAACAAGAGTACCGCGATGCCCGCATTGACCGCCGAAGCGATCAGCAATTTCCAGCTGAAATAAGTCGCAGGTCGCGCTAGAAGAACGCGATTCAGCAGCGCGAGCACGGCCTCGTGAAAATGGTAGAAGATCACGACCATGATGAAGCGGCTAATGGGATGTTCGGTGTCAACGCGCCCGCCGAGAGATGATGCGACGTACCCAACAAGCGTCTTCGCGATGCCGTAGATCCCGAGCGGCAAGTGGCTGACGGCGTCCTGAAGAATGCCGATCGATCCTCCAAGCAGCAGCCCCGTCGCGGGATTTCGGCGGCTCAGTGCAAAATAAATCGTGACAAGCAGCGGCAATTCGAGCAAACCAGCCCAACTGCCATACTTGTTCAGAAACGCTTGCACGACGAGCGCAAGAAACGCCACAGCGATGACCGCGCCGGCGTAGAACTTGTGAACTTCGATGTGCTGCTCGGCTTGTGCTCGCGAGCTCATATTTACTCAGAGTTTCTGTTCAAAAACCCTCATGCATCGCTCTCATTATTGCGGTGGCGGCGATGGTTGATCTAATTCTCCGCTCGGGGCCGGATTTCCCGCGGAGCTTGCCGCTCCCGGCGCCGGGGCTTCCGATGATTTCTTCGCCGAGACCTCCTGCTGCGTGAGCAGGACCAACACTTCTTCGAGGCGGTCGAGACGCGCCGACGGCCGTATGACTATTGCTTGAAACGGATAGGCCTCTCTGAATTCGGTGATTGTGCCAATGGGAAAGTCCTTGGGATAAATACGGTCATCACCCGAAGTGAGAACTAACTCCCCAGCGTGAACTTTCTCGCTCGGCACCACATAGTCGAGATGCAAAGAAATATCTCCCGTGCCCTTTACGACGCCGTGCGTGCGCGTATCGGAGAGCAAGGCGCCGACTCCGCTATCTTTATCGTCGATCAGCAGCACCTGAGCAGAATTCGGAAAGACCTCGACAATTTTCCCGACGACGCCATCGGGCGTGATGACCGGCATGTTGCGGCGAATACGATCATGCTCCCCGCGATTGATGAAAATCGTGCGGCTGACGGAATCGGCGCTTGCGCCGATCACCTGCGCGGCAAGCATCGGAGCGTCGGTGCGAGTATCGCGGAAATTCAGTAGCACGGCGAGACGGTCGGCTTCCGCGGAACGGCTTTCGAGTTCGCGATTGCGCAATTCGAGGCGATCGAGCTCGGCATGCAGGCGGTCGTTTTCAGTGCGAGTGTGGCGGAGATCGATGTAATTGCGCCATCCGCCGCGGATGCTAGATATCGACCAGTTTCCGGCGCGCTGCAGCGGAGTGAGGATTTCGAAGGCCCAGAGGCGAATCAAGCGGACGTCGTGTTCACGCTTGATTTGAAAGGCGAGCAATAGAATCTGAAACACCACCACGACGGTTAGGAGAGTGAAAGGCCGCCGCCGCGATGGGAAATCGATCATTCTGTCACCACTTCAAATTGAACAGCAGCCGCGCGATGTGCTCGGCTCCCTGGGGAGGCGTTAATCAATCGAGACCAAGCGCAGTAGACGGAAATCGCTCAGCATCTTACCGGTTCCGAGCACGACGGATGCGAGCGGATCGTCGGCGATAGAAACGGGCAGGCCCGTCTCCTCGCGAATACGCTTGTCGAGATTCTTGATAAGCGCGCCGCCGCCGGTCAGCACGATGCCGCGATCGCTAATGTCGGCGGAAAGTTCGGGAGGCGTGCGCTCGAGAGCGACGCGGATTGCATTGATGATGGTCGCAATACACTCGGAGAGCGCTTCGCGAATTTCGTTGTCGTCAATTGTGACGGTGCGGGGCACGCCTTCGATGAGATTGCGGCCCTTCACTTCGAGAGTCAGCGGTTTCTCGAGCGGATAGGCTGAACCGATTTCCATCTTGATGCCTTCGGCCGTGCGCTCGCCGACGAGTAAATTATATTTGCGCTTGAGATAGTGCATGACGGCTTCGTCCATCTCATTGCCCGCTACGCGAACCGATCGCGAGTAGACGATGCCGCTCATGGAGATGACGGCGATGTCCGTCGTGCCGCCGCCGATATCCACTACCATGTTGCCGGAAGGCTCTTCAATCGGCAGGCCCGCGCCGATAGCGGCAGCCATGGCCTGTTCGACGAGATAGACTTCGCTCGCGCGGGCGCGATAGGCGGAATCCTGCACGGCGCGCTTTTCAACGGGCGTAATCTCACTCGGGACGCCGATGACGATACGCGGATGCACCAGAACTCGCCGGTTGTGCGCCTTCTGGATGAAGTAGGTGAGCATTTTCTCGGTGACTTTGAAGTCGGCGATGACGCCGTCCTTCATCGGCTTGATGGCCACCACATTACCGGGTGTCCTGCCGAGCATTTCCTTCGCTTCGCGTCCGACGGCAACGACCTCGCCCGTGTTCTTGTTGATTGCGACAATCGAAGGCTCGTTAACGACGATGCCTTTTCCTTTCGCATAGACGAGCGTATTGGCCGTCCCAAGATCGATCGCGAGGTCGGAGGAAAAAAGACTGAAAACCGACCGCATGCTGTAACCGTTCTTATTCACGTGAGTATCGCGCCTCCCCCAAGGAGCTGCGGTGTGGTTGCGACTGCGGGCGCTGCCCCTGACAACGCCAGCATGCTACGGAATAACAATCGAGACACGCTTGATCGCGGTCCCGCCGCGCCGGTTCTGCCCGGTGATCACTATCGTCTGGCTGCCGGGCGTCATCGGCGGCGTGAAATAATGAAAAGATCCATCGGACCGCAGGTCCGCCACTTTTTCCCCGTTGATAATCAAAGTTGCGCCGGGCTCGGTCTTGCCTGTCACTTCGACGAGATTTCCGTGGAGTTCGGTGCCGTCAATTTCCAAGAACATGTCCTCTTGCTTGCCCTGAGTAACAAGAGTGAATTTGTAAGGATCGCTGAGGTCGCTCATCGAGTCCTTGGCATCCACGGCGCGGACTTTCCAATAGTACTCGCCTGGATCGAGACCCGTGATGTCCATAGCCGTCTCGGTGGTGTGGCGCTCGACCAAAATCTTGTTGAAGAAACTCGATTTGCTGATTTGAAGCACGTAACCTTTGGCGGTTGAAATCTCTTTCCAGGCGAAGTGAATTGGGTCGCGTTTCGGATCGGCGACGATAATGGGCGTGAGATTCAATGGCGCGATCAGAGTTGGCGGCGCGAGAACCTGCTCGGTCTTGATAGCTCCGCCGGTCGGAAAGGTTACGCGCTCAAACGGGCCGACGTCGAGGTGCTGGCCGCCACGATTCATCTCAGCACTTCCGACATTCACGGTGAATTGCTGTTGCTGCGTCGCCGGATCGCTGCGAACCTCAGCGCGGCTGTTTTCTCGTAGGGAAGCCAGAGCATTTTCGAATGAAATATCAGCTTTCGAGCCGGGATTGTTCCACGTCGGAGTGGTAAGGTCCACCTGGCCGGCTTGAATGTGCATTCCGACGCGAGTGGCTTGATCCTGCGCGACAGCGTTTTCCTCGACGGTGACAAGCGTTTCGCCCTTGACGGTGTACGTTGTGCCGTCCGCGAATGCAATCCGAGCCACGCCATCGGTGTCGGTGCGAACTTGATCGCCTTTATCGAGCGATAATTGATAGTCTGCGGTCTCCCATTGGACAGAATTGACTTTCTTAACTTGCACTTTGCCATCTAAATTGACGAAACGCACCTGGCGCGCGGTGGCGGATGCACCGGGGTTGCTCGGTTTCGTAAGCGCGGCAGTAACGCGTTTGACGAGATTGCCGGACTTTTCCGGAAAAATAAAATAGATCGCACCGAGAATCACTGCCAAGCAAATGACAATATAGATCGCAATGGTCTTGTAGGTGACTGTGTGCCAGTAGACCTCGACCTTCTGTATTTTGGGCTTCGGTTGAACTGGGATTCTCGTTTCAATCATGAGAAAATGCGCTAATTCTGGAATCTAGCATAGGGGTATAGGCCTTTCAACAGAGCCCGGAAACGGTTGCGAAATCGCCAACCCCATGTGCGCAAAACAGAACTGGGGCCGCGCATGGATTTCGCTTGTCAAAGTATGGCAACTGGATACTGCACAACGCGCCGAAGCGGAGACGCATCCGACATAATCAGGACCGCGGCGCGATAGATATCCGCTCGGGATGCCCGGCGACGAGAGAACAAAATAGGCGGCGTTGCCGTTACTCTTCGGTGCGTAGAGTCTCCAAATTCATCACCACGCCATGTTGAAGCTGGAATACTTGAGAACAGTGTGTCAGAGTCGCGCCGCAATTCCTTGAGGAAAGGTCGCTCATGTCGCAGAGCAGTGTCACTTGTTTTGATAAACAAGTAAGCGTCGGCGAAAATTACCGGGCCGGCGTCTCTCTCCACAGCCACACGCATCACTCGAAGGAAAGCCTCAAATTCATTCCACAATTCGCTGAAAAGTATCCGCTCCTGCGATGGGCTCTCGCGCGGCAGTGCAGCCGGGCACCGGTGCCTGTGAACTTCGAGCGCGCCTATTGGACGCCGCCCCTGAGCGCGGAGATGTCGCTGCAAGTGGAACGGGAACAAATCGAAAATACGCTGGGGCTGGAGAGCTTCGTATCGCTAACGGACCACGACAGCATTGAAGCGCCGACAATTCTGCGAGCGCTCCCGAATGCGAAAGATACTCCTTTCGCTTTGGAATGGAGTGTGCCGTTCGCGGGAACTGTGTTCCATCTCGGCGTGCACAATCTGCCCGAGAATACCGCGAATGATATCTATGCCGATCTCGCGTCCTACACTCAGACTCCATGCGAAGAGCGATTCGTGGAGCTTATCGCGGCTTTGGACGAAATTCCGGATGTGCTGATCGTATTCAATCATCCGCTATGGGATCTTTCCGAACTCGGACAAGCCCGCCATGAAGAAGCGATCAATCTCTTTATGAAAGCAGGCCGGCGATTCCTGCATGCTCTCGAGATCAATGCCACGCGCGGATGGTGCGAAAACGAGAAGGTGAGAGACATGGCCGCGCGCTGGCAACTGCCTTCGATTTCCGGAGGCGACCGTCACGGATGCGACCCGAGCAGCGCACTCAATCTGACGAACGCGGAAACATTCGCCGAGTTCATCCAGGAAATCCGGAAAGAACAGTTAAGTCACGTACTCTTAATGCCGCAGTACTCGGAGCCAAGAAGCATTCGAATCACACAGATGCTCCTCGACGTCATTCGTGAATACCCGAGCCATCCAATCGGCACGCAGCACTGGGACAATCGCGTCTTCCATCCGGGCCGAAATACAAATGCGGATTGGCCGCTTTCAACTTGGTGGAAGGCTCCGCCGGCGTTTATCGAGTTCGCATTCTCCGCCTTGAGGCTGCTGGATAATGCCACGGTTCAGAAGGCGCTCAAGCAAGCGATGCCGGGCGAAGTTCTCGATCGCGTCGCGACTGTTTCGTACGAGGCCACTACTTGACGAACGCGCAGCTACGAGTCGCGCTCTTTCCCGATGCATATCACGAGATGGACGGAGTGGCGAGTACGAGCCGTCATTTCGAAGCATTCGCACGGCAGCACGAGCTTCCGTTTCTTGTAGTTCATGCAGGACCGCGGAATGAGACCGTTACGGACGGCAGCGTCACAAGAGTGCAGCTTCGCCGCGGCTGGTCGCAATTTTCGCTCGATCGAACTCACAACTTTGACCCTGCGCTGGTGGCGCAATACAGAAAGATTGCATCGCTTGTGGATGAATTCAAGCCGGACTTCATTCACATCACGGGACCGAGCGACATTGGAATTCTCGGCGCTCTAGTGGCTCACAGGCTCCGCGTTCCACTGGCCGCGTCCTGGCAGACGAATCTTCACCAGTACGCTGGACGCCGGGTGGCCGCCGCCACAACTTTTCTACCGAAACGTTGGAGTGCGTACGTTGGCAGCTCGATCGAGCGATGGAGTTTCCGCGCGGTGGAGCGATTCTACAAGATTCCGCGGCTGCTCTTTGCGCCGAACCAAGAGATCATCGAACTTCTGAAGGCGGCGACGGGCAAACCGTGCTTCTTAATGTCGCACAGCGTCGACACGAGGACCTTTGACCCTTCCTTCCGTGACCGGTCTGGCGGCCCTTTTCAAATCGGCTATGTGGGACGCTTGACGGCCGAGAAAAATGTGCGAGCCTTGGCGCAGATTGAACAGGATTTGCTCGAGATGGGCGAAACCAATTTCCGGATCGTGATCGTGGGTGATGGCTCCGAAAAAGGCTGGCTGCAAAAAAATATGCGTCGTGCCGATTTAACAGGACCGCTCAAGGGCCGCGAACTCGCGCGCGCGTTCGCAAATATGGATGCGCTCATGTTTCCTTCGGAGACCGAGACATTTGGCCTCGTCGTGCTCGAGGCGCTGGCTTCCGGCGTGCCCGCCATCGTCGGCGCGCGCGGCGGTCCGAAATTCACGGTGCAGCACGGCAAGACAGGGTTCGTCTCCAGCGAACCTCGAGATTTCGCCGGGTATGTGGCAATGCTTATGAACCGGCCGGATTTGCTCGCGGAAATTCGCACAGCGGCTCGCGCTTACGCTCTTTCGACATCGTGGGAAAATATTTTCGGCGGGATGTACGAGGCTTACGACCGGTGTTTACAAGCTGCGAACATGGTGGGCCAAGGCGTCCTTGATGTCGCAACAACTTAGGTTATTATTAGGTCGCGGATAAACGACTGATCCCCCCGCTCGTTGATTCAGCGAACATTTGAATCGGGAGAACAGGGACGAAATGCCCCTACGCGGATACGGCCGACTTCTGTCAATTCTCGCGCTGCCCGTGTGGCTTTCGCTTTCGACGAGCCACGCATTCGCGCAAGCTCCCAGTGAATTGGCTACGCAAGCGCAGCTTACGCTTCCGCAGGTTGTCGAGAAATTGGTGACAAGGAACGCCGAGCGCGCCAAAGCGCTCGAGGGTTACAAGGGCAAGCGATTTTATCAGCTTGACTATGTCGGCTTTCCGAGCGGCCTGCATGCCGATATGACGGTGGAGATGACGTACAACGCTCCGGGCACGAAAGAATTCCATGTCGTTTCGGAAAATGGATCGAAATTGATTGTGAACCGCGTTCTCAAAAGGCTTCTGGACACCGAGCAGGAAGCCCTCGAAGCGCAGAACCGGCAAGGCGTCGAACTGAATCCGAGTAATTACGATTTCACAGCCCTCGAATATGCCCCGAATATTTCAGGATGCTCCTACATATTGAGCGTTCAACCCAAGATCGCGACGAAGTTCATCTATCGCGGTCGCGTCTGGGTGGACAACAAGGACTTCGCGGTATGCCGGATCGAGGCTCAGCCGGCGAAGAACCCTTCCTTTTGGATTCGAAAAACGCAGATCCATCACACCTACGAAAAAGTAGGTGACTTCTGGCTTCCGGTCGAAAACCAGAGCGTCTCCGACATGCGGCTCGACGGGCGCGCAACGCTTACGATCAAGTACATGAACTACGAGATTCAGCCCGAGCACTTTTCTCTGGATTCAAGCGCCGTCGCCGCAGGCCACTAGCCGCTCGACCGTGCACCGAAGACGCCGGCAAGATGCGGACGCTACGAGCCCGATCTTCGTAGGGCTGGCCGGAAGGCCGGCCGGTATTTCGCAACTGCGCGAACAGCATCGCTCGCAAAGACGGTCGGTCTTCCGGCCGACCCGACAATCGCCAGCCAAGCAATCAGAGTGAATCGAGTCGATTTTCGTAGGCCCGGCTTGGGCCCGTCTATGCTGCCAATGCGCGCAGACACGGCGCCGTATTTTGGCACTGACCTGCTTGGCAGTCATGGCCACGACGTCCCAGCCTCGGAGTTGCAGGAAACCGTTTGTCGGTCGGAGAAACGTGCTCTATAATTGAGCGTTTTGGCGGTCTGTGAAAGGTTTGAGACGGCATGCTGGATGTAATTCAAAAGCGGCAACTAGGCGTGAAGATCCTGATGGGCGTGATCCTGACCCTGATTTGCCTCGCGATGGTGATCACTCTCGTGCCCGGGTTGATGAGCGGCTCGACGACTGGAATGTCGAGTGCGGACACGGTCGCGCGCGTAGGGTCGGAAGAAATCTCACGTGAGGACGTCCAGCAAATGCTGAACCGCGAATTGCGCGGCCAGCAATTGCCGCCATCTTTCAAGAGCCTGTACGCAAAACAAGTTCTCGACCAGCTGATCCTGGTGAAAGCGCTCGAACTCGAAGGCCAACGCATCGGACTGAAGGTGACTCCGCAGGAAGAAACCGAGCGCATCAAGAAATATTTGCCGACGGCATTTAACGGCGACACATGGGTGGGCAAGGAACGCTATACCGCCGAAGTGCAGTCGCGCACTGGAATGTCGGTGCAGGATTTCGAGAACTTCGTACGCGAGCAAATCCTCGAAGAAAAATTTCACTCGCTGCTGACCGATGGAATCACCGTCTCCGATGGCGAGATCGTGGCGGAATTCCGCCGCAAGAACGAAAAGGTGACCATCGAGTACGCGGTGAGCAAGCCGGCCGACCTCGCGGCCACGATCAATCCCACGGAAGCCGAACTCACTCAATATTTCGACAAGAACAAAGTCCGCTATCAAATTCCGGAGAAGCGGTCGGCAAATTACGCGCTCCTCGATCTCGAACAATTGAAACAGCACACGCCTGTCAGCGACCAGGAACTTCACGCCTATTACGATCAGCATATAGACGAGTTCAAGGTCGAGAACCGCGTCCACGTCGAGCACATCCTATTCAAGACACTCGGAAAAACGGACGCGGAAGTGGCCGAAATTCAGGCAAAGGCCGAGGACGTCCTGAAAAAAGCCAAGTCAGGCGCGAACTTCGAGGACCTTGCGAAGAAATATTCCGAGGACACGACGGCGTCGAAAGGCGGCGATCTCGATTGGATCGTCGAAGGCCAGACCGTGCCGGAATTCGAGCACGCGGCCTTCAGTTTGCCGAAGGGCGCGATCTCAGACCTCGTAAAGACTCAGTACGGCTTCCACATCATCAAGGTTCTAGATAAAGAGACCGCGCACACGAAGAGCTTCGAGGAAGTGCGTTCGCAAATTTTGCCGGTCGTTCTCGAGGACAAAGTAACCGCGGAAGCGAATAAATTGTCGGATCAAATGGCGTCCGCTGTCCGGCAATCGAACCGGCAAACGCTCGATGCGCTGGCCAAGAAATTCGGCCTGCAAACAGGGTCCACGCCGACAGTCGCTGAGACGGAAGCGATCGGCGATCTGGGAACCGCGCCTGAACTGCAGCAGACGCTTTTTAGCCTTCGCCAGGGCGACGTCAGCGCGCCGATACGAATCGAGCGCGGCACTGTAATCCTTTCACTCAAGGACGACCTACCGGCGCATCAAGCAACTCTCGCCGAAGTTCATGACACCGTCCTCGCCGATTACCGCAAGGACACTTCGGTGTCGCTAGCTAAGTCGCGCGCGGACGAGTTGGCCAATCGAGCTCACGCGGGGGAACCGCTTGCGAAAGCGGCCAAGGAACTTGGATTGACTGTGAGCACGAGCCAGTCGTTTGCGCGAACGGGACAGGTGGGCGATCTCGGATCGGCCAGCCAGTTCGAGGGCGCCTTCACGTTGCCTGCGGACAAGGTGAGCGACGCGATGCCGCTCAGCGCGAACTGGATTGTGTATCGCGTCATCGCTCACGAAGAGCCAAGACCGGAAGAACTCATTCTCCAACGGGCCCAAATCCAGCAACAACTGCTCCAATCGAAGCAGTCGGCTGTCTTCGAAGCGTTTCGGACGGCGCTCAAGGACCGACTTCAGCGGCAGGGAAAGCTCGTTATCGACGAAGCAAGTCTCAAGGCTCTGGGCAGCTCCTAGGCCACATAAAGTACTGTAAATAAAACAGTTAACTTTTATCCAGGCAGCAACTTGCCTCGCCAACTTCGGTTCGCTATACTTTAGTCCTCAGCGCCTACCCCATTGGAATCAGATCGGCTCGTATTCGAATTCTCAATTCGCGCTGCGGTGCGCCATCGGGCAGTAATGGTTAGTCCGCTTTGGGGGCGGGAGTGACATTCAGCGAGGGGGAGTGATGGCTGCCAAATCGACGCTATCCGGGAACGAGTATCGCTGCGCCATCGAACGCAATCAGAACGGCAAATATTCTATCCGCGTGCGAGCGGCTTTCGGCAAGAGCGGATGGATGCTTCCGATTTATTTGCTCGCTGGGAGCTTCGACGGAGCTATGAAGCGGCTGGAAGAGGCGCTTCAGCTTCTGCAGCGTCATGAGCAGCGCTTGTGGTTCTGGGGGCGGGAGCGAAGCGACGACCCGCATCTTGCGGCGGACCTGCTCGAGTCGATCGGCCTGCAACTCGACCGGCGCTCCGAATTCCCGCGCAAAGTGGCCGGCTTCGGCGTTCCGAGCGAACGCCCGGTTTCAGCGGTACATCTGGCGCCCGTGCGGAGGCTGCTGGCAGAACTGATCGACAACACTCGAACGGCCTACGGAGACTGATCTCCCGGCGGCTCTTGGTGAAAACGGAAAGCTCGCGAGTTACTTCGGGCGAACCAGAACTTCCCCGCTGCCAATCAACTGATCATTTAGGAATAGCCGGTATTTGTAAGATCCCGGATTGACGCCAACGCGGGGTGGACCGCTCTGTAGCCGCGTTCCCTCAGGCGCTTGGAACACGTTCGAGCCAAACGGGCTGCGCTGCGGATCGAACTCTACGCGCAGATTGCCCGCAAGCGGCTGCCAGACAACCTGATCGTTCCCGTCCAGCACAACGATATCGGGGAAAATCCCCACCAAGATTGGTTTGTCGGCCATATCGAATCAGGATCCCATCTCTTTGACAGCGTCGACAATGTGCCGTGCGGAAATTCCGAACTTGTCAACGAGTTCATCGGGCTTGCCTGAGTGGGGCATTCCGCGAACGGCGAGCCGCCGGACTTTTGTTGGCGCCGAACCTGCGTCGAGAAGCGCGGCAAGCACAGCTTCGCCGAGGCCGCCTTCCTCAAAATGATCCTCGACGGTCACCAAGCGGCCGCCGGTGGCTTTTAGTTCAGCGGCAAGCGCCGCGCCGTCGAGCGGCTTGACGCAGTACAGATCGATCACGCGAATGGCAATTCCCTTCCCGTTCAATTGATCGGCGGCTTTGAGCGCTTCGTGGAGAGTTATTCCCGCGCCGATCACCGTGGCGCGGTCGATGTCGCTGCGGCGAAGCACCTTGAATCCCGGGATCGGAAACTTCTCGTCAATCGAATAAACGATAGGCGTTTTTGGCCGCGACGTCCGGATGTAGGTGATGCCTTCGGCGCGCGCGGCGGCCTCGGTCAAGCGTTCCGTGGAAACAGCGTCGGAAGGATAAAGAACAATCGAGCCGTGCACGGCGCGGAACATGGCCAGATCTTCGAGAGCCATTTGCGAGGGGCCGTCTTCGCCGATCGAAACTCCGCAATGCGAACCGCACAGCTTGATACTGCTCCGGCTGATCGCGGCCATGCGGACTTGATCGAACGCGCGGGATAGGAAACACGCAAACGTGTCAAGAAACGGCACTCTTCCGCGAGCCGCGAGGCCGACGCCGGCGCTCACCATATTTTGCTCGGCGATGTAGCCCTGAAAGAACCGGTCAGGATACGCGTCGCCGAAAATTTCGGAGAACGTTGAGTTCTTAACGTCGCCGCTGATCGCGACGATGTGCGGGTTCACGACGGCGAGCCGCTTCAGCGCGTAGCCGTAAGCTTCGCGCGTGGCGACGGTGGCGCCGGGCTTATAATCTGGCGCGGCAGGCGCGGGAAAATCCGGCGGCTTGGGGAGCGAAGTGCGCGCGTACGATTTTCCATCGTCAGGCGGAATCGGCGCGACCGTGCCGACTTCCGTGAGCGCTTTCGCGAGCTCATCCTTCGAGAACGCTTTCCCGTGCCAATGCTCTTTGTCCGCGCAGAAGCTGACGCCGTGGCCTTTGATCGTCCGCGCGACGATGGCCTGCGGCCGCCCCTTCACGGACTTGGCGTGATCGAGCGCCGCGAGAACTGCCGCGACGTCGTGGCCGTCGATCACCTGAACGTCGAAGCCTTCGGATTCAAATTTGCGGCGATATGTCTCCAAGTCGTACTGATACATCGTCGGTTCGCTCTGGCCGAGCCGGTTGATATCGGCAATCGCGGTGAGATTTTCGAGCTTGTAGTGGCCCGAAAACTCCGCAGCCTCCCACGCTTGCCCTTCCGCCAACTCGCCATCGCCCATAAGCACATAGACGCGCGTCGAACTGCCGTCGAGTTTCGCTCCGATGGCCAAGCCAGCGCCGACAGATAATCCTTGCCCGAGCGATCCCGTCGCCGCATCCACCCCGCGGATGAGCGGCGTCGGATGGCCCTCGAGTTCACTCGAGAGTTGGCGCAGGGTCATGATGCGAGAAAGCGGAAACACCCCGGCTTCCGCAAGCGCGGCGTATAGAATGGGCGCGGCGTGGCCTTTCGAGAGAACGAATCGGTCGCCATTGGGCGAATTTGCATTTTTCGGATCGAATTTCATCGCGTAGAAAAATATTCCCGCCATTAATTCCGAGGCGGAAAGGCAGGACGTCGGATGGCCCGAACCGGCTGCGGTCGTGGACATCATCGAATAGATTCCGAGCCGCCGGGCTTTCTCTTTGATCGCGTCAATGGTCGATGCTGAGATTGGCGAAGTGGCTGCCATGAAGAACTCCTCTCGTGTCTAGCTCTCTGGGATATTGGATTGTACTGGAGTTTGCGAAGATTCGCTCGACGAGGATTTAATTTAAGCGGCTGCTGTGTGTTCGTTTAAACTCTAGCGCCTCGCTGACTCAAAAGTGCCTGCGGCTCAGGCGGACGATCCGCTCTTTTCACCGAAAGAAACGCGGTGTGCTTCTGGCCCAAGCGCGATCACAATCGCGCAGACAGTGAGCACGATGCCCGCGAAAATTGCCATCGCCATGCCATAGCCGAAACGATGGCTCATGCGCGCTTCGATGTAGGCGCTCGAAGCGGCCAGCAAGACGCCGACCTGATAGGCAAATCCCGGGAAAAATCCGCGCAGCCGATCCGGGGACAGCTCGTTGATGTGCGCCGGAATCACGCCCCATGATCCCTGCATCGTGAATTGCATCAGAAACGCGCCCGTCAGGATCAGCGATAGAGTCGGCGCGAAAACCCACAGCGGAATCACGAAAATCGCTGACACGACGGAAATCACCATGGCGCGGCGGCGCCCGATGCGGTCCGATAGCAGCCCGACGGCGAGGCTGCCAAGGATTGCGCCGATCATCGAAACAATGGTGATGATGGCGGTCAGCTTCGGCGTGAAGCCGCGCTGCTGCTGAAGGTACGTCGGATAGATATCCTGGGTGCCGTGCGAAATGAAATTCATCATCGCCATCAAGAGGACGAGATAGAGAAAGCGGCTGCCATTGGCCCAGACTTCGCGGGCGTACTCCCGCCAATCGTGCCGCTCGGGCTTGCGCGCCTTCCAGACTTCGCTCTCCTTCACTTTTAAGCGAATGAAAAGCGTCAAAAGCGCGGGTACGCCGCCAAGAAAAAACAGCGCGCGCCAGCCCCAGTGTGGAAACACCGTCCAGTAGGCAACAGCCGCGAGCAAATAGCCGACCGCATAGCCCTCTTGGAGGAAGCCTGACAGAACGCCCCGCCATCGAACGGGCACGGATTCCATCGCGAGCGACGCGCCTACGCCCCATTCGCCGCCCATGCCGATGCCATAAATAAGGCGAAGGATGATGAAGGTGGTGAAATTTGGAGCGAAGCCGGAGAGAACTTCGACGCCGGAATACAGCAAAATGTCGAGCATGAGCGGCAATCGCCGCCCGTAGCGATCCGCGAGAAGGCCGAACAGAAACGCCCCGATTGGGCGAGTGGCGAGACTCGCGGTAATGGCGAGAGCAATTTGGGGAACGGAGCAATGGAAATCGCCGGCGATCGGAGCGAGGACGAACGTGAGAACGAAAAAATCGAAAGCGTCCAGCGTCCAGCCGAGGAACGCGGCAATGACGGCATTGCGCTGGTTGCTACGCTCGGCGGTCGTCGCATTCATCGTTCATTCAGCAATCTTACTACGCGTGCCAATTGGACTCCCCGCCCGCACTAAAATACGCCAGGCGCGAAACTCAGCGTGACTTCTGCGCGCGGAGATACGAGTCAGTCTTATTGATCCAATCGGCGCGCGGCGGCGTGAAGATGTCGAGATCGACTGTATCTTCGAGCGCGAACGCTTCGTGAGGCATGTTGGGCGGAATGCAGAGGACTTCTCCGGCATGCACGACGATCTCGTCGCCGTCGATGCCAAACTTGAGAACGCCTTCAAGAATGTACGTGATTTGTTCGTTATGATGGCTGTGCATCGGGACGTGGCTGCCCTTCTTCAGGAGCACGCGCGCCAGCATCACTCCTTCGCCGACCACAAATTGGCGCTGCAACAACGGATTCAGATCTTCGAGTTCGAGATCCTTCCATCGGAAATATTTCAGCTCGGACATTTCTATCGCTCCCCTGTGAGTCGCAAGCGGCAAGAAACTCGCTCGCGTTGTGACGATTTCCGCCGCTGGCTCTATTTCAACGGCGGATAGAGCTTCGCTGCATTGTCGTGCAAATAGCCGTGCGCAAGTTCGAGAGCGCGCGCTTCCGTCACTTCGCCTTCCGCAACCATTTCGGCTAACGCCGCCGCGAGTGCTTTCCTCGCCGAGTTCACGCCGAACCAGAAAGTCACCTCAGCGCCCAGTGCATCATTGAAAGGAAAGGCGTCCGTACCGAATATGATCTTGTCGGGAAAAACCTCGAGCCATTGCCTCAGCGAATTCTTCAGCGCGGCCGGGTACATTATCAATTCCATGAGCGAAGAATCGAGGTAAACATTTTTCATCGCGGCAAGCCAGATCGCCTCGCGCTCGTAAGGATAGCAGCCGTGAAGAAGAACGAAGGTGACGCCGAGATATCGCGGATCCCGCAGCACGTTTTCGAGCCGCAATCCATTGCCATTTTGCAAATTGTAGTAATCCCCGATGCCCACTGCCGAATGAAAATGAACGGGTACGTGAAGGGCAAGCGCGCTATCGAGCAGTCGGCGGAATACGTAGTCCTGAAAAATGCGATATTCGTCGTTCGTCGGAGTTCCGCCGGCGTGATATTTGCGGTAAATCGGTTCGACTTCGTCGCGGCTGGGATCGGAGAAATACAGCGAGCGGAAATACGCAGCTTCAAATTTCATCGCGACACCGCCGCGCTTCTGATTGTCCGCGACGATGTTGTGAATGAGGGTCTCGTAGCCCGCGAGATCATCGGGAAGTTTCGAAACTCCCACCTGCTTCATGTACCTCTGTAGGACTCTTTCCTGCAGGTGAAGATAAAGCGCTTCGTCCGAATCGCGTTTTTCGAGTTGGCTGTTGTCGAACGGAAACATCAGCGTATCGACGAAGAAGACCCAGCGGAATCGCGTTGGCTCGAGATAGTCGGGCATGGCCACACGGTTCGCGAGAACAGTTTCGATCCCGACGCGATCGAGAATGTTTGAAAAGTATTTCGATCCCTGCTGCTTCTTCATTTCCGCCGTCTTGGCTTCGAGCCACTTTCCGTGCTCGGGCGAGAAATCGTGGTAGGGATAACCGAACAGGCCCTTGGCGGCAGCCGCGAGTTCGGGATTCGTCTCGCGAATGCGGAAGGCTTCGCTTTCACCTTCGGGAGCGGCCATCGCATCCACGTCGGTATCGTCGGCGAAGGCGGGGTGCGCGTGATTATCGAATATCGGAATCTTTTCAATTTGGGGAAGCAAGCGTTCGTAGATTTCGTGAACGTCGGCCTCGCCTTTGGGCGGCAGCGGTGACGCTTGAGCGCGGACGTTAGGCGCAAACGAAATGACTGTGAGAATCGCGCTGCCCATAGCGATTGCGATTTTCTTCAGCCCGGCGGCTTGCGAGATGTTCGTTCCAGAAGAATTCATTTCGGATTCCTCCACGCCGCTCATGCTCTACAAAATCGAGGGCGAGGACTGCAAGAGCCCAGCATTATACCGAGCCGCGACAGCGGAATTATCAGAAACTGCGCAGAGTGTGCGAAGCGGTCCCGAACGAACTGCTGCAGGTCAGCGCACGGCGTTTTGCAGATTTCAAGTTTGCTGCGGCGGCTGGGCAGCGGCGAGGTGATGCGACCTCCGCTTTCCCTTCTCCGTAACTCCGAGAGGAAGTATTGCGCGGTATGGCCGAACGCTGAAGAAACGCTGCCGGCATGGATCACAACGATACGCAGAAAATCCCAACATTCTCTTCACGCGGTGCAAAGGTCCTTGAGTGATGTGGCGCGAAGAGATTCGATCGAGGTGAAACATTCCGCAACGTGGGCAATGCGCGTAAAACTCGAGTGAGATCGGCACGATCCACGCATAAAAGCGGGATTCGCAGGACTTGCAACGCCAAGGCCGCAACCGAAACACGCTGAGCACGAAATCAACCACACCGCGACGGCGCGATCTAGTACATAACAAGCTGTGACATTGAGGACAGAGCAACTGGCCCCTTCCCAAGTACGGGTGCGCTAGACCGGAATAGACGAAGAATAGTTGAGAACGCCATGAACTGCAAGCCGCGCCTCGGCTAGCGTGCCGATAAGTGTAAAATGGTCTGGGGGGAGCCATATAATGCCAGATTACACGGCGGAGCACTCTCGCGCCGGAATTAACGCCAAGCTGCCGAAACTCGAGACTTGGCCGAATCATTTCCCCGGCTACGAGATTACGATCCGTTTTCCCGAATACACGTCGGTGTGTCCGAAGACGGGCCTGCCGGATTACGGCGCGATCACCATCCGCTACGAACCGAAGCGCGTCTGCCTCGAGCTAAAGGCGCTCAAGATGTATCTGCTGGCATACCGCAATCTCGGCATTTTCTACGAGAACGCCGTGAACCGAATGTTGCGCGATATCGTGGCGGCAACGAAGCCTGCGTGGTGCCGCGTGACCGGCGAATTTACGCCACGTGGCGGTTTGACCACCACGGTCGAGGCGAATTGGCCGAAGGCACGGCGTCCGCGATAGACTTCGCGATACGGCTCGGCGATAATGCCGCGGAGGGCGCATGAAACTGAGTTTTCGTGCGAATGACACTTAGGAGGGTAGATGGTCACGCCATCACAATTTTCCGGATCAGACGAAACACCGCACACGGAATCATCCGCGCTGCCACGCTGGGTTTCAATTCTATTCGGAGTCGCATTCGTGCTCGTTGCCTACCTGATTTATTCGAGCGTTTCCGGACGCCAGGCCATGCAAAAGGGATTCGACGATTCGAACAAGCAGGTTCAGGCGCTGACGGCTTCGCTGGAAAAGACGAATTCGCAGCTCACCGACCTTAAGGGCGAGATGGACGTCACGACGCAGAAGCTCGGCATCACCCAGGATGAGCTCGCGCGCGCGCGTTCCCTGGCGCAAACGCTCCGCAAGGATCAGAAAGAAAGCGATCAGCGCCTGTCCACGCAAATCGGCCAAGTGCAATCGGACACGGCAACGAAATTCGGCGAGGTTTCAACGGATCTCAGTTCGACGAAGAGCGATGTGGCAGCCACGAAGGCCGATCTCGATGCGACCAAGGCCAAGCTCTCGACCACGATGGGCGACCTCGGTGTGCAGAGCGGCCTGATCGCGCGCAATCACGAAGAAGTTGAGGAATTGAAGCGCCTCGGCGAGCGCAATATCTACGAGTTCAAAGTTTCAAAATCCAGCAAGATGGAACATGTCGGCCCGATTCAGATTTCGCTGCGCAAGGTTGACGCCAAGCACTTCAAGTACACGATGAATGTGCTCGCGGATGACAAGACGATCGAGAAGAAGGACAAAACGGCGGGAGAGCCGGTGCAATTCTACGTTCACGGTTCGCGCACGCCTTACGAGATCGTCGTGTTCGACGTCACGAAAGACCAGATCAGCGGCTATCTGAGCACGGCTAAAGACGCGTCGCCGGCTCCTGCGAGCGCTCCTGCAGCGACCCCACCGCCGGGCAACTGAGAGCGGAATCGATTCTCGACGGCAGTAACGTGCGTGTGGGAATTCTCGTCTGCTGGATGTTGTGCGGCAGTTTTTTCGGGATCGTTTTCAGCGCTGCACTCGCAGACGCACAAGATTCACCCGCTCCCACGCCCTTAGTGCAAGAGCCCCTCAAAGTGCAGTCGGAATTAGTCTTTCTGCAGGTAAGCGTGGAAGACGAGCACGGCGTCTTCCTCGGCGATCTCAAAAGCTCTCAATTCCACATCTTCGACGACGGAGCCGAACGAAATGTCGCGTTCTTCGACTCGGTTGATGCTCCGGCTCATATCGCCGTGCTGCTCGAGACGAGTCCCGCCGTCTACCTAATTCAAAACCAGCACATCGCGGCCGCTTACGCTCTTCTCGATGGGCTTGCACTGGACGACCAAATTGCGCTTGCGACCTACGATAAATCCGCCCGCGTGGCGCTGGATTTCACGACGGACCGAAGCGCCGTCATCCGCGCGCTCGATGGCATGCAATATTTTCTCGGCATGGGCGACTTGAATTTCTACGACGCGGTTAATTCATCGCTGGGATGGCTTCGGGCATCGAGCGGCAAGAAAGCTCTCGTGGTGCTGGGCACCGGCCTCGATTCCTCGGCGGAATCGCGATGGAACGCACTTCAGACCGAACTCGAGAAAACAGATGTTTCCGTTTTCACCGTTGCGCTCGGTGGCGCGGTCCGCAATTTCAAATCGAAGAAGGCCGTGCAAGGGCCACAGGCAAGCTTTCAGCGCGCCGACACCGCATTGCGCGAGATTGCTAAAATCACCGGCGGTCAGTCCTACTTTCCCGTCACGCCGGATGATTTCGTGAAAGCGTATCGCGAAATTTCGGCTCAACTCCGTCATCAATATCTCTTGGCATATCTGCCGCCGCTTCATGACGGCAGCGTGCATTCGATTGAAGTTCGGGTGATGAACACGCAAGGGCGAGTCCTGGGGGCGACGAAGGGAGCTAACGGCTCGGCCAACGGTTTTCGCGTCTTCTCACGTCAAAGCTATCTTTCACCGGAAAAGTAGCGGCTGTATTGGGTACAATCGCCGGTCGCTTCGCGTGCGACGGCGTATCATGATGCGGCAGTCGAAATCGTCCGGGAGTCCATTCCAGGAGAGTTGGATGAGAGCGGGACCAAAACAGAAAGCGCGTGCGCGCATCATGAAATGGGCTACAAGTGGATTCGCAGCCGCCGTTCTGCTTATCGGAGCGGCAGCGCAGGAGAATCCGGCAAAGCCGGCGCCCGCGGTGGATCAGGTTGCTTATCGTTTCGCGCACGGAGGCAACGTCGCGCAAGTGCCGATGGAAAATCAGGGAAACCGGCTTCTATTGCCTGTGGCTGTGAACCAATCGAAGCCTGTGCTGTTTCTGCTCGCTTCCTGCGCGCTGCACTCGGGCATCGATCCCGCGCCGTGGCTTCCAGCCGACTTGAACCCTAATTCTAAAATCACGTTCAAGAACACATTGCTCTCGATGCCCGACCTCGACCTGGGCATTTCGCAAATCGAGCCGCAGGCTCTCGACAAAGAGTCGTCCATTGTGGGCCGGCAAATTCGCGGCGTGATTGGCGCGGACATCTTGAGTCAATTCGTAGTGGAGATTGAGTACGATCGCTCGGCGATTCATTTTGACGACCCGAAAACGTTTCAATACACCGGCAAAGGAGTGACGCTGCCGCTCTTCGTTCGCGACGGTGTGCCGAACGTTCGCGCGAAACTTGCACTACGCGGACATCGGCCATTCGAAGACGAATTTGAAGTCCGCACCGAATTTAACGGCGCCATCGAGGTTTCAAGACCGATGGCGGCCGCGCACCGCCTGAAACTGGGGCACATCCGGGGTTATAACTTTCCGAATGTCGACGGGGGCAGAACTCTGACTGCGCGCGCAGAAATACTCTCTATTGGTCCCTACACGATGACGACGCCGCCAGTCGAGTTTCCTGACGTCACCGGATCCGACTCGCTGGTGCACGGCGGCGCCATCGGAAACTTACTCTGGAGCAAGTTTCGTGTGATTCTGGATGTGCCGCACCAGCGAATCATTCTTGAATCAAACACGAGCTATCCAAACAACGTTGAGCTGGATATGAGCGGCGTCGCCGTAGTTGCCAAGGGACCCAACCTAAAAACGTTTGAGGTTGCAGGCGTGGCGCCGAAGTCTCCGGGCGCGGCGGCGGGATTGCAAAAGGGCGATGTTATTGCCGGGATAGATAATCAACCGGCGGCGGACCTTACTCTCGTCGATGTGCGCGCCATGTTTGCGGAACTCGACCACGAGTACAAACTGACCGTGTTGCGTGGCGATAAGCCTCTCGAAATGAAGATGAGAACCCGCCATTTGCTGTGAAGCAGCATCGGGCGTTGTTCGCCGGACTGCCGGCGCGCGATTGGTTCAGCGATTTGCGCGGTTAGTGGTAATCGCGAAGCGTATCGGCCATTTTGCGGAGGCGGTCGTCCACCCGGGCGAATACCGTGCCTTCTTCGAATTTGCCGCCCGCGTCACGCGCGCCCGCACGGACGCCGGTGAGCAGCGCGATTCCCTCGGAAACAGTCGCAACGGGATAGATGTGAAACTGGCCCTTGGCGACGGCTTCGATCAAATCGTCGCGGAGCATAAGGTCGTCAACGTTCTCGCTGGGGATTAGCACTCCCTGTTTGCCCGTCAGACCCTTGAGGCGGCAGACGTCGAAGAATCCCTCGATCTTCTGATTGACGCCGCCGATGGGCTGAATATCACCCTGCTGATTCACTGAGCCGGTGACGGCGAGTTCCTGCGAAATCGGCAAATCGGCAAGCGCTGAAAGCAGTGAATAAACTTCCGTCGAACTTGCGCTGTCGCCGTCCACGCCGGAATACGACTGCTCGAAGCAAATGCTGGCCGAGAGCGACAGCGGCTTATCCTGCGCGAACGTGCCGCGCAAATATCCCGCGATAATCTGCATTCCCTTGTCGTGGTATCTGCCGCTGAGGTTCGCTTCTCGCTCGATATTGATCAAGCCGGCTTTTCCGAGTGACACGGAAGATGTGATTCGGGTTGGCTTGCCAAAAGCGTAGCCGCCGATTTCGAGAACGGCGAGGCCGTTCACCTGCCCAACGCGCGCGCCGGTAGTATCGATGAAAATCTGGTGCTGCTCGATCATCTCGCGAATCTTGGTTTCGGTCAGATTGTGGCGCTCGATCTTTGCGTCGAGCGCTTTCCGGACATGTTCGCTTGTGACCGCTTGGCATCCATTCTCGTGGCGCGCGATGTAGCATGCTTCGCGAGCGACATCGGCGATTTCGAAGAATCGCGCCGTGATTTTTCCACGGCGTCCGGCGCAGCGCACGCCGTGTTCGATCAATGCCGCGATTGCGGTGCGATCGAATGGATAGAGATCTTCATCTTCAGACAATTTGCGAAGGCGCCCGCTCAGGTGCTGGATAACCTCGGCATTCCAGCGCATCTCTTCGTCGAACTCGACGCGAATCTTGAAAATTTTCCTGAAGTCTTCCTCGTAATTGTAAAGAAGCTCGTACATTTCACGATCGCCGATGAGAATAATCTTCGCGTGCACGTCGATTGGCTCGGGCTTCAAAGCGGCGGAAGAAAACGGGAAGAAGAGATCAACAGGCTGAATTTCGAGTTTTCCGTGATTGAGCGTGCGCTTCAAGGTTCGCCAGACACCGGGCTCGGTGAGCGTGTCGATCGCGTACATGATGAGGAAACCGCCGTCCGCGCGAAGCAGCGAGCCGCCACGAAGATCCATGAAGTCCGAATTCCAGCCGGCCCGACTGTCGTAACTGCGGTGCACCGTTCCGAAGAGGTTCGCATACGTCGGCACGGTCTCAAAAATCACCGGGCAAGTATCGTGCTCGGAATGCGCGAGAATCACGTTCACTCCGTAGACGCGGAACGGATCGCGCTCCTGGCGTTCAATGCGCGGGCCGCCTCCGCCTTCCGATGGCGGCTGCTCATCTTCGCCTTCCCGCTCCTTGAACGGCTCGAGATTATCGAGGACGTGATGGCGGACTTCCTCGAGATACTCCGCCATTTGCTCGTCCGGATATTTCTCTTTCAACTCTTCGATCACGCCGTCCACAAGCACGGAGGCCGCTTCCTGCTCGAGATAGCTCATCTCGCTCGCGAGTTCGCGCGAAAGCGAGAGCGTCTTCCGGTAGACGACCGTGAATTCCTGCCGGAACTGATCGTATTTGCGTTCGATATCTTCCGCGGCCACGGTTTCGAGTTTTCCGTCCTGCACGAGTTTCGGAATTTCCTCGATGGGGACCATCTGGCCCTCGAGAACCGGAAAGATTTCGGGGAGAGCGACTGCGCCCACCTGCATGCGTCCAAGTGCAAATTGATCGCGCGCGATGCGGCGCGTGAAATCGTCCATCAATTCTTTTTCCCGAACGGTGAAGCGCTCGACGATCCGCGCTTTTTGGCGTTGGAAAGGCTCGCCCTCGAACACCTGCGGTATCCGGCGCCGGAGAAATTCGATGCCGGACTCCATTTCTTTTTTGAATGCGTTTGCCTGGCCGCGCGGAAGCGTTAGCAGGCGAGGCCGGTCGGCGTTCTTGAAGCTATTGACGTAGCAGCGATCCGGCGCCAGCTCGCGGGCAGGATTGAGTTCTTCCACCATCCGCGTGACCATGCCGCCGCGGCTTGTCCCGGATAGCCCGCAGATGAAAACGTTGTAGCCCTGCGCCGTCAACTCGACGCCCATTTGCAGGGCGCGGAGCGCTCGCTCCTGCCCCATTTCGCCGCTAACGAGCGGCGCGTCCGCCGTGGTTGCAAAGGGTACACTCGCCGCGTCGCATTGCCAGCGCAGCTTTTCCGGCGGCAAACCGGACGGAATGGATGATTTTTTCTCGCTCATGGCGCGTTCCGAGGGTCGTACTCTAGCACGCCCTCGTTTCAGTGGCTAAGGTGTTCGAGGTGCTGCGTGCCGTTTCGGTTCTGGGTGAGTATAGATATCGAGGACGCTGGCGGCTGTGGCAACGACGATCGGCCCGAGGATTACGCCGAGGATTCCGAACATGCTGATGCCGCCGAGAACGCTGATGAAAATGACGAGACCGCTGAGGTGCGCGCGGCCGCTGATCAGCCAGGGGCGCAGAATGTTTTCGACTATGGCGATAACTCCCGCGCAGACGACAACAAGAATGATGCCGCGAGTCGAGTATCCACGCGCAAAGAGCCAGATCGCGGCCGGAACCCAGACCAGTGACGAGCCGACAACCGGCAGGATCGAGCACAGGCCCATCATCACACCCCAAAAAAGCGGGGCGTGAATTCCGACTACGGCAAAGATGATGCCACCAACGAGGGCATGCATCGCCGCTGTGGCCAGGCTCGAAAGCACACTCGCGAAAATCAGATCGTTAGCCTCGGCGATCATCCGCTCGCGATGCTCGGCTTCGAAAGGAAGCACGTGGCGGATATGAATCATCACATTCTCGCCGTCGCGGAACAGATAGAACATCGCGAGGATCATCACCACGAGATCGAAAGCAAAGCGCACGATGTGTTGCAGCACTACGCCGAGTTCCGTGGCGAGATACCGTGCGAATTCCTCTGCGTGGTCGCGAACGACCGTGTTTAGATCACTTGAAGACTCGGCCTCGAACCTGTCTTGTAGTGTTTGCCAAATCTTATTCGCCCAATCGAACTGGCCATTCGCAAGGGCTTGCTGGATCGTGTGCGCCATTTCGAGTCCCTGACGGACAAACGTTCCTGAAACCAGAATCATCGGCACGACGAGTATTAACGTCACTATGGCGGTGCTCGCTGCGGCGGCGCGTGTCTTTCCCCAGCGCTTCTCGATCCGCTGATGCCAGGAGAAAAACACGACCACCAGGACGCCGGCCCACACCAGCGGCGCCAGAAACGGATAGATGATTCGAAAAACGAGATAGGCGAGCGCAGCGACGAATCCGTAGAAAAGCACGGCGCCCAGTCGTTGCTCGGCTCTCGATTCCGTAGTCAAAACAGCTGGCTCCTCAAAGATCAGGCCCTTGGGACAAATAGATACATTCTCAGCTTTTGTCAACTACGCGACGCCGGGCCGCAAAAGTGCTAGAATTTCGTCCAATAAGGATGAATGGCGTGGCTGATCATTCCACGTGCAAACACCTGCGCACGCAGGTGATCGCTCGAGACCAAGACTCCCAGTATGTCGAATGCCTGGATTGCGGCGAAATCCTCGAGGCAGGCGAACTCAAGAACGACGCGCCGGGCTTTGATGAATCACTTTCCGACGCGTGAGCCAGCGCGGCTGAACCCAAATTAACTCATGCCAAACCGGGCGATGATACGGGTAACGTCACCTGCGGAGACGTCGTAGAGCAAGTGTTCGTCCTCTTGCTCGAGACGCTCGCGGAGGTATTCCGCCCCGATGTAACTGGCTTCGCGGTCAGTGAGATTGCGGCCGGTCGCCTCGCGGAACTTCACGAAAGCGGTGTGCGCGAGGCCCAACACCACGCCCTTGCCATCCACGAAGAATTTGCAATCCATCGTGTCGCTGTGGCGCGTTGCGATTCCATTCCAGCAATGCGAAAAGCGGCAGCGATAGACGAAATCGGTGACCTTCGACGGAACGTCAAACGCGCCGATGAAATCGCTCATCGCGCCGGCGTTGGCGATGATTTTCGATTGTTTGGTTTCTGCTGTCGCCACGATTTGATTCCTGCGCGGCTACTTCGCAGCGCCCGCGGGAACCGGCTGCGCCTGCGAGTAGTTTTGAATTGCCGCTCCAACGCCCGCGCCTGAAGGCACGCGATGCCCCTGATCGAGCAGCACTTTTTCGAACGCCGCAAGGAACAAAAGAACGTTGTTGCGCTGGCTCGAATAGCCCATCAGGCCGACACGCCATATCTTGCCCTTGACGGGGCCGAGGCCGCCGGCGATCTCGATATTGAATTCATCGAGCAGTTGATTGCGCACTTTATGATCGTCCACGCCTGCCGGAATATGGAGCGCGGTGACCGTTGGCAAGCGATCGGCCGGATTCTTGACAAATAATTCGAGGCCCATCGCTTCGATCCCAGCGATCAGCGCCTGCTGATTTTGCGCGTGACGTTCCCAACGCGCTTCGAGCCCTTCTTCGAGCACGCAGCGCAGCGCCTCTCGCAAACCGTAGATCAACGAAATGGGAGGCGTGTGGTGATAGAGGCGTTCCTTGCCCCAGTAATTCATCACGGTCTCGAGATCAAAATACCAGCCTTGCGTTTTCGTCTTGCGTCCGCGAATGATTTCTTCGGAGCGCGTGTTGACCGTCATCGGCGACATTCCGGGAGGCGCGCTGATGGCTTTCTGCGTGCCGCTGAAGCAGATATCAATTTTCTGCCGGTCCACGTCCAGCGGAACGCCGGCCAGCGTCGCGACCGTGTCGACGACCAGGAGCGCGCCGAGTTCATCCGCGACCTTGCGGTACTCATCAATCTTTTGAAGAACAGATGTCGAAGTTTCGCCGTGGGCCAGGCCGATGAGCTTGATTTTCTTTCCCTTGCCTGCGCGGCGAACGTCGTCCGGGTCGACAGTGCGTCCGTACGGGGCTTCGACACGCGTCACCGTTGCAGGCAGCCTGCTGGCAATGATCGCCATACGCTCGGAGAACACGCCATTCACGCAAATCAGGCATTCATCGCCCGCTTCCAACGGATTCATTACCGCGGCTTCGATTCCTCCGGAGCCCGACGCCGAGAGCGGAAAAGTGACGCGATTGTCCGTGCGGAACACGCGCCGCAACAGGATCTGCACCTCGGACATCATGTCCATGAACCATGGATCGAGATGGCCGATGATCGGCGTGGCCATGGCGCGATAAACGCGCGGGTCGACGCACGAGGGTCCCGGCGTTAGCAGCACTCTATTTGGCGGATTTAGTTCTCCGATGGGTTCGTCCCGCATTGTTTTGTACCTCGCTTATGAGCCGAAGAATTGCGCGGCTGAGTCTATCAGGAATTCGTTGACTGGCGGACGCGTAAGGCATCAATTTGCGGCCAAGTCGAAGGGATAGTTTCTCGAAACGTTGAGCGCGGGTCAACTGTCAAGATGTGGAGGAACCGAGTCCAAATTGTCTCGTGGTGCAGGAAGAAACTAAATTGCGATGGGCGATTTAGTCGCGTGTGCGGTCTTCGTCTTCGACGAAGAGCACGCCAACTCCGGTCTTGTATTTTTCCGTGGCGGGCTCGGTATAGACCACCGTGCCCCGAAGCGAAAGCAAGCTCGGATGATTGTCGGCCGCGGAAGCTTCGATTATGACGCGTACATCCGACTGGAGCGCCGGGCGGTTTGTCAGCGCAAGATACGCGCCGTGGAGGCTCATGTCGCGCACGGTGGCTTTTTCTTCGAATGACTTGCCGTCGTCGGTGACTCCGGAGATGGTCGCCGAGAAACGCAGCCGGCGGCGCTGGCCGACGCGCGAATCCTTCAGGGTGACGTCCACGCCCTTCTCGCTGAGCGAAATTGTCATGCCCTCCATCGCCGCCCAGGTTGGCTTGAATTCCTGCCGCGCGGCGAAGAGATAGCCATCCACTGTCTTGTCCGACGAATCAGGATCGTGGTGGAACAAGAAAAGATTTTGCGCTTTCGCTTGGCGCGCGAGCTTTACGCATTCGAGCCAGCTCGAATGGCCCCAGCCCTTGCGAGAGGTCGCCAGTTGCTCCGGTGAAAACTGCGCGTCGCAGATCAGAACATCCGCGCCAGCGGCAAGCTGCCTCAGGTTTTCATCGAACTCAGGAACACCAGGTTCGTTGTCCGGCGCATAGACGATCGAGCCACCCGGAGTGTCCAGCCGGTAGCCAAGACATCCCTGCGGATGGTTCAGCCATCGCGCGGTAATCCGCGTCCCGTTGACCTCGAATTGATCGCCGCCGGTGATCTCGCGAAATTCACGCGCGGCGCTCATCATGCTCACATTCACCGGGAAATACGGGCTCGCAAGCTGCGCTTCGAGAACTTTGCGCAAACTTTCAGGCCCGAGATATTTCGATTGAAAACTGTAAAAGTGAAAGCGGTTCTGCGGAGGGTAAAAGGGATGGAAGAAAGGTATGCCCTGGATGTGATCCCAATGATAGTGCGTCACCAGGATATGCGCGTCAATTCCATGCTCGGTGGACTTTTCTTCCCAACGGTTGCCGAGAAGTCGCAATCCAGTGCCGCAATCCAGGATGAAGCGCGTGTCCGCAGAAGTTTTCACTTCGACGCACGGCGTGTTTCCGCCATAGCGCCACGAGCTTGGATGAGGCGTTGGCGTCGAGCCTCGCACGCCCCAAAAGACAACCTTCGTTTCTGTCTGAGACATCGCTGGAGGAGATCGGAATCCCGAGCGCGGCGACCCATTTCCAACGAAGCGCTCATATCCAATCTCAAAAGCATGTTAGGCGGTCGCCGCGAGCGAAGTCAATCCGCATCGGTTCGTGGAGTGCGTAATTTGAACAACTTGGAGAGTTCCGGCGTTTGCGATCGCATTTCGGTGGGAGTTCATTGATTCATGATTGACGATTGCGAGGGATAGACTTCCGGCGACGAGAAGCGTGTGCATGGGGGGTGCAGATGTGGTTAAAATCGGAGACATGCACGCGCACGCTCACGGCGCTGGGCACGATGACCACGCGCACTCGCACGCTCATTTACAGGGAGTGCTGCATTCGCGGCGGATGGCCGGTGTCCTCGGCGCGGCGGTCGTGGTCACGCTCGCACTCGTCGCAGTGGAATTCACCGCGGGCTACCTGGGGCATTCAATCGCGCTAGTTAGCGATGCTGTCCACAATCTCACCGACGTTCCCGCGATCTTTATTTCGTGGCTCGCCATGCGCTGGGCGGAAAGGCCGCCGACGCGCGAACACACGTATGGCTACCACCGTGCAGGAATTCTCGCGGCCTTCACGAATGCATTTTTCCTGAGCGCCGTCGCCGTGGTGATTCTGTACGAAGCCATCGCGCGGCTGCGACATCCGGTGGAAGTGAATGCCGGCGTGATGCTTTGGGTCGCGCTCATCGCGCTTGCAGTGAATGGCGGTATAACGCTCGCTCTCGTTTCCGGCCGGCGCGATCTGAACTTGAGAAGCATCCTCGTTCATTCCTTTGGAGACGCGCTCTCGAACGTCGGCATCATCGCCGGCGCCATCGCGATTCGCTGGATGGGCGTGACGTGGATCGATCCATTGATCGGCGTAATCATCGGCGCGATGGTGCTCTGGTCCGGATGGGGAATCCTCCGTGAAACCAGCCACATCCTTCTTGAAGGATTGCCGCGCGAGATACGTCTCGAAGACGTGGCCAAGGCGGTCCTCAAAGTCGAAGGCGTGCAGGAAGTTCACGACATTCACATTTGGACGCTGGGGACCGATTTGAACGCGCTCTCATGCCACATCCGCGTCCCGGACATGCACTTGGAAGACTGCGAGAAAGTGCTCGCACAGATTCAGGAAACTCTCGCGCACGAATTCCACATCGCGCATTCCACCGTGCAGTTCGAGCGCGCGGGACTCCCCGAAACGGGCCTCTATATGCCCGAGCCCGTCCGCAAGGCCGATTAGTACTCCGCTTTCAATTCGATTGATTCGTTAGCTCACTATCCAACCGCTCAACCAATTGCATACCAACTTGACGAGCATCGGTTCTAGGCGACGAGAGTTTGAAATGTAAGGCGGGCGACTCGTTCGTTATAATCCCGTTCGGCGAAGGTGCGGCGTGAATTTGAGGCAGCTCGGGATTGTCCTCTCATTGTGTGTGCTGACGGGCACCGCTGATTTTGCCCGCGCGCAGACGACTGTGCCTTCTGCCGCCGAAATTCTGGCGAGTGTTCGCCAGGCGACCGGCGGAGCGGCATGGGACAAATTCTCCGAGTGCGATTCCGTGGGCACGATCGCCTTTCAAGAAATCCAAGGCAAGACCGGAACTTTCCATTACTTCGAGAATCTCAGGACGGGTGCGCGCGTGCTGCGAGTCGAAGTCCCAGACAGAGGCGTAAATCAGGCGATTGGCATAAACGCGAGCGGCAGCTGGAAGAAGGACGACGCCGGGGATATTCGACTGCTCCCGGCCAACGATCCCTGGGACATCGATGAACTCTACATCACCAGGCATGGATACTTGCGCCCAGACTTTGGCGGCGCAACGATCACGGCGCTCGAAACCGCCAACGATGGCGGAGCAACTTACGACCGCCTAGAGATTCGGGTGCCACGCGGCCGCGGTTTCATCTTGTGGATTAACCGCAGCTCGCACGTAATCGAGCGCATCGTCTACCAGAAACACGGCGGGAATACCATCGATGCGATCAAAGCGTTCAGCGACTATCGCCGAGTCGATGGCGTGCTGCTGCCGTTCGTCGAACGCAGCGGCAACCCAGGCGAGGAACACACTGTCACGGTGCTTCGCCGCACTCTCTCGAAGCGGCTTGATGCAGCAAACTTTGCGATTCCCTTCCGCAAGGATTTCGAGATGCCCGCATCAGGCGCGGTCACGGTGCCAACTGAAGGCGGAGTCATTGTTCACGCCAATGTGAATGGTAAAGGGCCGTACCGGCTCCTGTTCGATACAGGCTCTGTCAATTTACTCAGCGCTGAGTTCGCGAAGAAGATGGGATTGCGTCTCGATGGCAATATCCGAAAGTTCGGCGCAGGTGGCGGCCCAGTCGACGCCCAGACCACGCACGTCGACACCCTCCAGATCGGCGGCCTCGTCGTGCACGATCAAACCTTTTACGTCATCGATAAACCGTGGGGTGGAAAGGACGATCCATTCGGCGCCATCGGATACGAGGTCATGCGCAGGCTGGCCGTGAACATCGACTATCAGCACGCACAACTCACCTTCTACGATGCGCCAAATTTCTCGTACTCCGGCCATGGAGTCAAACTGCCGCTCGTGATTGATGGACAAGCGGTCGAGGTGAAAGGAAGCATTGGCGCGGCGAGCGGGCTCTTTACGCTCGACACCGGTAATCAAGTCGCCTTCTGGCTCGAGCCCGGCTTCGTGAAGGCAAATAATTTGATCGAGCAGCTCGGCGCTCATTATCACGGATTTTCCGGCGAAGGCTACGGCGGCCCGACGCCGGAGGCATATTACGCGCGTGTGAAGACTCTGCAACTTGGGGACACGGAAGTAGACAACGTCATCGCCGACCTCTACACCGGAGATCCTGCGCCGGGCGAAAACGCGGGGAATATCGGCCGCAGCATTCTGCAGCAGTTCAACGTAACGATCGATCTCATGCGCGGCGATCTCTATCTCGAAAAAAATGACACCTGGGGCAAGCCGGGAGTCTTCAACCGCGCCGGCATCGTAATCGACCCAATCGAGGAGGGCCAAAAAATCATGACCGTGCTTCCGGGAGGTCCTGGCGAAGCTGCCGGCCTTAAGGTCGGAGACATCATCACCGGCATTGGAGAAAAAAATCCGGCCCCGCCGGGCGACGATCCGGATGAGCCTGCCTTTCTGCAGCCAGTCGGAACTGTGGTCCACCTGACCGTTAAACGCGGCGACGCAAAACTACGAATCGACGTGAAACTCCAGGATGTCCTGTAGGAGAGAAATAGCAAACCAGGCGTTCAACCCGTCGTACGCGTTCTTCACGCAGGCGCGCATCAAGAGTCGAGCGGGCGCGAGCCAAAAGCAATTCTGTCTGCTAGAAGTCATTTTCCAGCACGCGCCTCGAGTTCCGGACGGCTGCTTCAGGCAGTCGCGAATAGCCGACGCTCGCGCGCACGCGCGTACCGTTGCGCCGCCACGGCCGTTACGATCGCGAGGCACGCGGCGACTTCTAGCGCGGCTAGTGCGGCGTGAATGCCGTGACGGTCGGCAATGCGTCCAAAAATCGGAGTCGCCACACCGCCGATGCTTCCAGCGGCCCCGAGCATGATTCCCGACGCTACGCCTCGATGATTTGGCAGAAATTGCTGACCAAGCACGATCATCACGGCGAATGATGCAAATAGTGCAACCGCTAGCGGCGCGAGCACGAACATCGCGAAAACCGGCTGGTGAATTTGCAGGAACGCGAGAAGCAAAAATGGCGCCGTCACCAACGAGATCAGAACGACGCGGAATCGCCCGAAGCGGTCCGCCAGCGTCCCGCCCGCAACCGAGCCGGCCGCACCAACAAAGATGAATAGGCTGAGGACCGTGTTGCCGGCTTCTTTCGATTGATGGAGCTGGTCGATCCAATAGAGCGCCAGAAATGTATTCATTCCAAAGAAAACGATAGACCGGCAAACCGAAGAGCCGGTCAAATAGAGGAAGGGCACCCAGGCGTCCTTCTCGCGCGCCCGCTTCGAACTCGGATCACCCTGTTCGTCCGCGGGGTCGGCCCTACGGAATTCGCGGCGATTGAGATAGTAGATCGCCGCGACGACCAAGCCAGGCAGCAGCAGGAGGTACATTCCACGCAATCCGGCCCATGTGATGCACAACACCGTCAAAATCGGCCCGATGGCAAAACCGGCGTTTCCACCGACGGTGAAGAGGCTCATCGCCGTCGCCTTCTTTTCCGCGGAAACGTAACTCACCAGCCGCGCGCTTTCCGGATGAAATGTTGCGAGTCCGAACCCGCTGAGAGCGCACGCCACCATCATCAGTTTGTAGCTCGGCATCAAGGGCGTGGCTTCAATACCGATTCCCGCTGCGATGATTCCGACGGGAACGAACCACGAGACTGGAAAGCGGTCCGCGAGCCAACCAAACACGGGCTGAAATACGGACGAAACCAGATTCGGCGCAAAAACGAGCCCGGCCGCGGCGGCGTATGAAAAATGATGAAGTGCGATGAAATACGGCAGGAGAGCCGGCAACGCGCCCTGGTTCAAATCAGTGCACAGGTGCCCCAGCGCCAGGATGAATACTAGCTTTCTTCGCATCCGAGGAAGTCATATTCGCATTCGAACGGGAGTGATGCCAGCAGAGAAATGCAGGCGAACTTTCACTGCGTGAATATCGCAGGAGAGAAAATGATTAGCGCCGTGAAACGCGAACGGTGCGTGGCTAGATCGAAAGTTTCAAAGGCGTGCCACGATCTTCATTCGTCTTCGTCGTGGCCGCCGCGTCAACGTCCGCAACCTTCACAGTGCGGCGGCTTCCCTCGCGCGTGATATAGACGAGCTGATCGTCGCGACGCGTAAACGCAACGGCGGAGATTTGGTTTCCGTTCTTGAGGATCAAGGTGAAATCGCCGACATCGGGCAGCGGCGGCTCTACTGCAGCAGCCGATTCGGCTTCCGGCTTTGTGGGCGCCGTGGGTTGCTGGATCACAATAATCTGCGGCTGTTGTGGCGCCGGTTCTTCATCTTGATTTTCCGCTTGAGGTTCATCATAAGCGACTGGATAGCCGCCACCGTAACCCGTAAGGAGATACGCGCCCGTCAAATTGCCGAGCCGGTGGAAGCGCGCGGCGAGCGCCAGATTCGCTTCCGTCGACGGATTAATCAGTGCTTCGACGCCGAGATTGGAACCAGCCGAGCAGCCAAGATTCTGGCAATCAAATCCGAGGCCGCCAAAAGCCGGGAGATCGTTCCGCGTAATCGAGGAAGTGTTTGGCCTGTAAATTACGTATCTCGCGCCCGAGTTTCTTGCAGACGATGTTCTCGAAGTCAGTCTCACGCTTGTGAACATGTGTCCGGAACGAGGTGCACTCGCGAACCTCGCCGGCGCGGCAGCATGCGCAGCGCCTCCAACCGCTCCTCCACGCTGGGCCTGCGCAGCGGACGAAAAGCTAAATGCGAGAACCGTGATTAGACCGAACCCAAGTAACTTTCCCATGGCGTGCCGCCTCTGTATGTAAAGACGTGAATTGGACCGGGACGGTTGCACAGCGATTCTACTCCAGTCAACGGTTGGCAACACATTTTCTTGGGGCACAAATCCACAGATAGCGGCGTCTATTGAATCGGGGTACTAGAGGTTCCGGTCATCCCGCCCGTCCGGCGCATGACAAACGACAGGGTTGCTTTCCCGCTTGAATCGAATATGTTATAACCATCGCGCCGTAAGAATGGGTCTATTTGGATCGTGCATTACCAATTTCGGCGCCAGAACGGGCGGAGAAGGTATCCGCCGCCGAAGCTCGAGCGGAAGATGCTTCAACATTCTGCCCTCGGTGCTCGGCGAAACTGGCGCAACGAAGTTGCAAGCTCATCTGCGCGTCATGTGGTTACTACATGTCGTGCTCGGACTTCTACTGAAGGCGCCCTCGAACGCGAAGCCTCGGGCAGCTTCACCGGTCCACTAAGCCGGAGATTTCAGAAACGCTAGGCGTTTGCCAGGAGGCAACAACGTGGCACTGCGAATAACGGAACGCGATGTGAACGGGGTCAGCGTGCTGGATATAGACGGACGAATCGTGCTGGGCGAGGAAAGCAATGCGTTCCGTGAACGTGTGAAGGCATTGCTCGCCGCCGGAAAGAAGAAGATCGTGCTGAATCTGGCGAACGTCACATACATTGACAGCGCCGGTCTTGGCACGCTCGTAGCGACTTTCCATAGCGCAAAGTCACAGGGCGCGACGCTCAAGCTCGCGAACCTGGGAGCGAAATTTAAGGAAGTGCTGCAAGTCACCAAGCTGATGACGGTCTTCGACGTTTACGACAGCGATACGGCTGCGATTCAAAGCTTCTCGTAGACGATTCTCTCCTTGCGGGCGCGGCGATTGAGAGACGTCGCGCCTCGCGTTTCCTTCCGACTCACGCACGAATGCGCCGTTTTGCTCTGTGGGAATTTACTGCGTGAAGGCTCGCGCCTATTTGCTGTCTTCGATCCGGTAAATCACCAGGCCACTGAGCAGCTTTGGGTAGAAGTCGGTGGATTTTTGCGGAAGAACGTCGCCGCCAAGCGCAATCTCCGCCACTTGCCGCACGCGTACGGAATTCAAAAGAAAAGCCAGTTGGGCTTCGCCGCCGTCCACTGCGGCAAACGCCGCGTTCATGTCACGCTCGTACGAGATGTGCCGTTCGGCTGTGACGGCTTCCGCGGTAATCCCGAGGCACTTTTCAATTAACAGGCGATGCAACATCACCACGTCCAGTTCGCGTTGCGCCGCGGAAACATTTGGAAGAAGTTGCGCGAGGTCGGTGTTCCGTTTCAACACAAATAAATAAAGCGCTCCACCGCCGCCATACACTCCGATCCCGTGGCGCACACGCAGCTTCTCAAGGTCGCGGAGAAACTCTTCGTACGCGCCGGCGCGCTCCTCCCGCGTTGCGAAAGGATATCCGTACCAATCGAAATACCGCGACGCCTGCGCGCGAAAATTCGAGAAATCAAAATTCGCGATATTACGGATCACGCGATGCGTCGGCAGTATCGTCAGGCCGCTGGAATGAGTGTTGAATAGCGCCATCATCGCGAATTCGTATGGCGCATCGGATTTCGCTTCGCGGGCGCGCGCTCTGCATTCATCGCGAAAGGCGAGAGCCGTCTCGTAGCGGTGGTGGCCGTCGGCAATGATCAGCTTTTGCGCCGCCATCGCGCCCGTGATGCGTCGAATGGATCCCGCGTCGATGATCATCCAGAGGTGATGAACCACGCCGTATTCGTCCTTAAGCCCGACCGCAGCCGGAGTGTGGCTGATCATTTCGAGCATCGAGTCAATCTGCTTCGAAGGATCGTCGTAAAGCATGAATAGCAGCCCCGTCTGCGCGTGAGTGTGACGCAGTAGTTCGAGCCGGTCAGCTTTCGGCGCGGCGAGTGTCCGCTCGTGGGGGAATACGATTCCCGCGGCGTAGTCTTCGACGCGGCCAAGCGCAATGAAGCCGCGGCGCACGCGACGCATATCCGTGCCGGGAATGGCGTATTCCTGAGAGTACGCGTAGATGGCGGGCGACGGATCCCTCACCAAAATTCCCGAAGAGATCCATTCGTTGAGCTTCGCCGCTGCGCGCGTGTAGACGTTGCTCTCCGTCGAATCGCCCGGCAGGGCGCGCCCTTTTTCAATCGGGATCAGGCTGTACGGACTCGCGGCGTAATAGCGTTCCTGCATTGCCGGGGTGATTTTGTCGTAAGGCTGGGTGGTCACGTCTGCCGGCGACGCACTTGCGGAATTGTATCGATACGCTCGAAATGGAAGTATCTCGGCCACGCCACCCTCGCACAGCACAATCAACAATTGAAAAGAATAGAATTGTAGCAGCGGACTTCGATGCGTCCAAACCCACAGAATCGCCATCGGAATGGCGCCGCGAGTTTGCGGCCCGTCCTGCTAGAATTACATGTGAACGTCGACGGGCAGCGGAAATTTGAGCGAAAACAACAAAACGATTGCCGGAGTGCGCGTCGTGATTTTTGACCTGGACGGCACACTGATTGACTCAAAGCTCGATCTCGCGCTAAGCGTCAATGCCATGCTCGCGAACGCGGGCCGCGCCGAAATCGTCCACGAGAACATTTCCGCTCTCGTTGGAAACGGAGCTCCGGTTCTCGTCCGCCGCGCTCTTGGCGATGGCGCTTCCGATGCCGAAGTGGACGCGTCGCTCGCGTATTTTCTCTCATATTACCGCCAGCACATGTTGGACAACACCGTCCTGTACCCCGGCGTACTCGACTGCCTTCAGAATCTTGATGGCCGATCGCTTGCCGTGCTCACGAATAAGCCTGTGCGATTCAGCCGCGAGATACTCGACGGGCTCGGAGTGTCGCGCTACTTCCAATACGTCTACGGCGGCAACAGCTTCGAACGGAAAAAGCCGGATCCGGTCGGCGTCGCCATGCTCTTGGAACATTTTTCGGCCTCGCCGCGCGATGCCATGGTTGTGGGTGATTCGGAAGTGGACGTGCAAACCGCGCGAAATGCGGGCACTTGGGCTTGCGGCGTAACTTACGGGCTCGGAAGCGATCGCTTGCCGCAATGCGCCCCGGACTTATTGCTCGATAATCTCGCGGAGCTGCCAAAGCTTTTGAACGGCGGCGCATCCAAGTAAACGAGACGCCGCAGTCAAGCGGCCGCTTATGGCTCAGACGCTGAATTACTTGGCCTTCGCCGCACAATGAAAAATCGAGTGACCCGCGGTCCGTTCATTCTACTAGTCGTCACGCTGCTTGCCATATCGGTCGTCCCGACGGGGCGATCGGCGGCCACGGCAATCTCGGCAACGAATTCCGCTCAGAGCCAAAAGCACAAAACCGCGCCCGCGAAGGACGAGCCGAAAGCTGCCGCCGTACCGTTCCGCGCTGGCGAGCAACTGGAATACCGGCTGTCATGGGCGACTTTCGTGACGGCAGCGACAGTACGCCTGAGCGTCGTCGAGCGGCGGACTTTATACGGTTGGGATGCGTGGCATTTCCGCGGCACCGGCAATTCCGAGCAGCCGCTGCGCGCGCTCTTCACGATTGACGATGAATTCGATTCCTACACCGACGCCTCCACATTCGCGGGCCACCAATTCGAGATGTATCTCGATGAACTCGGCCGCAAAGACAAAAACATTATGGAGCTGACGCCCCAGGGCAGCGTGCCGCGCGGCTCGGTTGCGTCGGTAATCGTTCCGCCTACGACGCGCGATCCCGTCGGCTTCCTTGAATCCATTCGTGCGTTCGAATGGGAGCGATATCCCGAATTGCGCGTGCCAGTGTTCGACGGGAAAAATCTCTACGACATTCACGCAACGCGCGACGCGCTCGACGAAAAGATTTCGGTGCCCGGAATAACTTGCGAGGCCACGCGAATTGGAATTCACGTCATCGCGACTGGTAAAGAACTCGATCACACCAGAATCGCGATATGGCTGCAACGCGACGGCGCGCATATGCCGGTCGCGGTCCAAGCCGATTTGCCGCTTGGCTCGTTCCGCATGGAATTATCGTCGGTGACAACCAGCGCGAACCCATAGAAAACGCGCGGACTGAATTTCCGGCAATCGTTCCAATTGACGCTGGATCAGAAACGGGGAGTCACCGCGAGCGCTTACGTTGTGGGGACGATCCAATCTTCCGGTGGGAAATCAATTTGCCAAAACATGGGCGTTGCGTTCAAGAACTCGATTCCTACTTGCGCCTTCCCGGCCTGCGGCTTGCCTACAAAGACCGTCTTGCACTCAAGCGATTTGCGCGTCAGCTTGTGGGTCAGAGTGAATTGCTGTCCGGTGGGCAGCGCGATACTAAGCGATAAGAGTGCGCCGTGAGCGTTTACGACCAGCGTCCGAGCCTCTTCTTCAAAAGTATTGCCATCCGGCAAAGTACCTTTGACCAACACAGGTACGCTCAAAAGGACGCGCGCGCTGCGGCGGCGGCCTTGTTCTGTCATCAAACTTCCAGTAGGGAGTTGCTGTGCCATAACGAAACAAACATACCGTGAATCTCGACGTGCCGGCCAACCACTTCGCAGGATTTCTGCCTTTCAGTTAACAGGCCGAGAGCACACTAAAATCGGGACAACCTGTCCGATGGGTCAGGAGACGCGGTTGTGTCTATATCTGGTCGCCCATTTCGGGACAGCAAGCCCTTTCGATCAGCGAGCAAACAATGTGTCCGACGGTGATGTGAGCCTCTTGAATGCGTTGGGGGTCACGTGAGGGAATGTTGAGGAGCAGGTCCACGTTGTCGCGAAGCTCGCCGCCGGTTTCGCCGGTCATCGCGACCACAAATGCGCCGCGCCCGCGTCCCGCCTCGACACCACGAATCATATTCGGGCTGTTGCCGCTTGTGGATAGCGCGACGACGACGTCGCCGCTCGCCACAATCGACTCGATCTGCCGGGAAAAAATGGACTCGACGCCAAAATCGTTACCCGCCGCGGTCAGGATGGAAGTATTCGTCGTGAGCGCAAGCCCGGCGAGGGCCTTTCGGTTGTCTCTGAGTCGGACGACGAGTTCGGCAGCCAGATGTTGAGCGTCGGCTGCGCTGCCGCCGTTCCCGAAGTACACAATTTTCTTTCCGCGCGAAATAGCTACGGACGCCACTTCCGCAAATCGCGCGATATTTTCGAGGAGTTCCTGGCTGAATCTTTCGCGGACGGCCGCGCTCTCACGGAGCTGGGCTCGAATTTCTTCGATTTGGCCGCTCATCTCAAAAGGGCGCGATGCGTCGCCGTTCGACCGTGCATCAGCACATCACGATCTTCTCGCGCTGTTTGGTCACGCGACGCGTCGCATTGCGCGTATCAACGACAATTCTTGAGGCCGAAACGATCATTTCGTAATCGTAGGCCGTGTGATCGGTGGCAATCAGGACGCAATCGTAGGAGCCAAGCGCAGCGGGTGTGAGTTCGACCGAGCGCATCTTCGAAAAATCATAGTGGCGCATTTTGTGTAGCGCCGGGAAGTACGGATCGTTGTAGTCGAGCCTCGCGCCGCGCGCGGTGAGAAGCTCGAGTAGCTTCAGCGACGGCGATTCCCGCAAATCGTCAACGTCTTTCTTGTATGCCACGCCGAGCAGCAATATCTTCGAGCCTTTCAGGCTCTTCTGCTTGTCATTTAGCGCCGCCGCAACGGAATCGACGACATGGTACGGCATCGATGTATTGATTTCGCCGGCGAGCTCGATAAACCGCGTCGCGAAGTCAAATTCCCGCGCCTTCCACGAAAGATAATAAGGATCCACCGGGATGCAATGCCCGCCCAGCCCCGGCCCGGGATAGAACGGCATGAACCCGAATGGTTTCGTTGCAGCACTGTCGATCACTTCCCACATGTCTATATCCATGCGCTGGCCGAGCAATTTGAGTTCGTTGACTAGTGCGATGTTGACGCAGCGGAAAATATTCTCAAGCAGCTTCACCATTTCCGCCGCGCGTGTGGAGCTTACGGGAACGACCCGCGAAACGACCTGCGCGTAGAGCGCAGCCGCCGCCCGGCGGCTCGGCGGATTTGTGCCGCCGACGACCTTCGGAATTTGTGCGAGCCCGAATTGCTTATTGCCGGGATCTTCGCGCTCGGGTGAAAACGCCAGGAAGAAATCTGTCGCCACATTTTCCGATTCCGGTCCGCGCGTGATGGGACACTTCAACCCTCCACGCTCGAGAATCGGCAGCACCAGTTCCTCGGTGGTCCCGGGATACGTCGTGCTTTCAAGCACAATTAACTGGTTCCGCTGGAGATTGGGTGAAATGGAAAGCGCGGTTTGCTCAACGTAGCTGAGGTCGGGCTCGCGCCGTTCGTCGAGAGGCGTCGGCACGCAAATCAGCACTGCATCCATGTTGCGAATTTGGGTGAAATCCGTCGTGGCATCGAGGCGGCCACCCTTCACGTGCTCGGCAATCTTCGCGGCCGGAATGTGCTGAATATACGAGCGTCCGGCATTGAGATTTTCCACCTTCACGGGATCCGTATCGAAGCCAGTGACGCGGTGGCCGGTATCGGCAAAGCGTAACGCTAGGGGAAGTCCAACGTACCCGCATCCGATAATTCCGATGCGTATGTTCTTGCCAGCAAAAAATTCGGGGGTGCGTTCTGTCGCCATCCGACGTGTGCTCCAGTTGTGATGTCAAAAAAAATCGCAGCGGTGAAATATCCATTCGACTATAGCAAGAATCAAAGGGGCCACAAGGAGGCGAGTTCAAATGCGTGCGGGAAATGCAAACTGGTTGGAGTGCGAGATAGACCGGGAGGCGGAGCTGTGCGGCCCTGGACTCATTCCTGCGGTTTATCCTTTGGGCTTGTCTTCTTTGGGCTTTGCAGCCGGCGTCTTTGAAGATAGCGACCGCACGTAATTGATCAAATTCCAGCACTGCGTGGGGCTGAGCCGGTCAGCGGCGCCTGGCATGTCGCCCTTGCCTTTCGAAATGATGTAGAAGAGTTCGCCGTCGGTGGAATCCTTGAAAGTCGCCGCATCGCGGAAGTCGCGAAGATTTAATTTCATATCAACGGCGAGATCGCCTTTGCCGTCGCCATCTTTGCCATGGCACATCAGGCATTGCGATTCGTAGAGGTGCTTCCCGTCCGCAATCGAACTCGCAACCGGCTTTACCGGGTTCACGCGTTTCGCATCTTCAGCGGGAATCTTGGAATCCGCCGGCGCGGGCGCGGCTCCTGGTGCGGGCGTCGCTTGCTGGGTGTTGGCGTCCTTCGGTTGATCCTGAGAAGAAACCATCGGAGCGAAACAAATGAACGCGAATACTGCGATGGCGGCTGTCCGCATGACTACCCCCTGGCGGAAACTCTGATGAATAGATTTGGCAATTGCACAGTTGCCTGCATTCTATGCCCCACGGTAACGAATTACTAGAGCGCGCTGATTTCGAGAGACGATGGCGAGAATCCCGATGCCCGTGCGGAGTCGTGTCGTCCGGTAATGCAGTTTGGATGAAGCTGGCCGATAGTCTATTCTGTACGGCTGCAAACTGGCTGATCGAATCAGGAGTAACGGTAAATGATTGTTGGAGTCCCTCGCGAAAGTTTCCCTGGCGAACGACGCGTTGCGTTAGTACCGTCCGTCATTCCCAATCTCGCAAAAGCGGGACTGGAAGTGTTGATTGAAGCGGGAGCCGGAGTCGAAGCCGGGTATCCGGATGCTGAGTACGCCGCTAAAGGTGCGAAGCTCGCCACGGATCGGGCTGAAGTTTTCCGCGCGGCCCATGTGATCTTGCAAGTGCTGTGCTACGGCTCCAACGACAAGACGGGCGCTGCTGATCTGCCGCTCCTTCGCCGCGGGCAAGTATTGATCGGATTTCTGCGGCCGCTGGGCGCTCTTAATACAGTTCAGGAGATTGCCGCGACGGGCGCAACTTCGTTCTCGGTCGAGCTGGTTCCCCGCACCACTCGCGCGCAGAGTATGGACGCGCTTTCCTCCATGGGCACGATCTGCGGATATAAAGCGGTGCTCGTGGCGGCGGGTACGATGCCAAGAATCGTCCCCATGCTGACGACTGCGGCCGGCACGATCACGCCCGCACGTTTCCTTATCATCGGCGCGGGCGTGGCCGGCCTTCAGGCGATTGCCACCGCCCGGCGTCTCGGCGCTGTGGCTTCCGCTTACGACCTGCGGCCAGCGGCGAAGGAGCAGGTGCAAAGCCTCGGAGGACGCTTCGTTGAATTGCCCATCGAAGCGAAAGACGCCGAGGACGCCGGGGGATACGCCCGAGCGCAGGACGAATCCTTCTATCAGCGGCAGCGCGAATTGCTCGGACGCGTGGTGGCAGAAAGCGACGCCGTGATTACCGCGGCAGTCGTTCCGGGCAAGACCTCGCCCGTGCTCGTGACGCGCGAAATGGTGGCCGGAATGGCGCCGGGCTCTGTGATCGTCGACCTCGCCGCTGAGCGCGGCGGAAATTGCGAACTGACGCGCACCGGCGAAAACGTCGTCGAGTACGGCGTTACCATCATCGGCCGCATCAATCTCGCGACTACAGTTCCCTATCATGCGAGCCAGATGTACGCGCGAAACATCACGGCATTCCTGCTGCATCTCGTCCACGACGGAAAATTCCAGTTCGATTCGAGCGACGACATCGTCTCGAGCACGCTCGTCACGCGCGCGGGCGAAATCGTGAATCCGCGCGTCCGCGAGTATTTTTCGCTGCCGGCGCTGGCTGCCGTGACTAAGGAGGTTAGTTGATGCAGTCGGATTTGATTACGAGCCTTTATGTTTTCATGCTCGCGGCGTTCATCGGATTCGAAGTCATTCGGCGAGTCTCGCCGTTGCTTCACACTCCGCTGATGTCGCTGACGAACGCGCTGGACGCGATCGCCGTCGTCGGCGCAATCATTCTGGCCGGCGAGCATAAATCCACGCTCTCCACAGTTCTCGGGACGATCGCGATCATCGCCGCGACGAGCAACGTCGTCGGCGGATTCATTATCACTGACCGCATGTTGAAGATGTTCAAAGCGAGCCGTCCGCAGAAACCATGATCTCGGTCACCGCGACAGATCACATCATTGAATTCACGTATCTCGTAGCGACGGTACTCTTCATCCTCTCGCTGAAGTGGATGAGTTCGCCCAGCACCGCTCGTCGCGGCGTTTTTGCTGCCGAAGTCGGCATGCTCCTGGCCGTGGTGGGAACGCTGCTCCATCACGGGATCGTCCAATATAAATGGATCGCCATCGCACTCGTGATCGGCTCGATTATCGGCGTTCCGCTCGGCGAAGTGGCCATGACGGCGGTTCCGCAGCGGACAGCGTTGAGCCACGCTTTCGGTGCTTGTTGCGTAACGCTCGTGGGCACCGCGGAGTTTTATCTCCGCACACCAAATGTGCCCCGGCTGATGATGGGCGTACTGGCCTTGGAAGTGATTCTCGGTTCGCTCACATTTACCGGCAGCTTGATGGCCGCGGGCAAGTTGCAGGAAATTCTTCCGCAGCGCCCGATTACATACAAGGGCGCCAACATCGTCAATCTTTCGGTGCTTGCGGCTGCGGTCATCGTCGCGGGTTACTTAGTCGCTCATCCGGGAAACAGGGCGCTTTTCCCGGTTATTGTCGCCGTGCCGCTTCTTTTCGGCGTGCTGATGATTATCCCCATCGGCGGCGCGGATATGCCGACGGTGATTTCACTGTTGAACTCCTACGCGGGCCTTTCCGCCGCCGCGATGGGATTCGTTCTCGATAGTAAGTTGCTGATCGTCGCGGGTGCGCTCGATGGCGCCTCCGGCCTCATCTTGTCGATCAATATGTCGAAAGCTATGAATCGCTCGTTCTCGAACGTATTGTTTGGCGCGTTCGGCCAGGAACAATCGTCCACCGCAACCGCGCAGGAAGCGCGGCCGGTCCACAGCGCCACGGCGGAAGAAGCCGCCGCGATTCTGGCCGCAGCAAATAAAGTGGTGATAGTTCCTGGATATGGAATGGCGGTAGCGCAGGCTCAGCACAAAGTGCGCGAACTTTACGATGCCCTCTCAAAGCGCGGCGTGGATGTGAAATTCGGAATTCACCCGGTGGCGGGGCGTATGCCCGGACACATGAATGTCCTCCTCGCGGAAGCGGATATTCCGTACGACAAACTCCTAGATATGGACGACGTCAATTCCGATTTTCCGCAAACGGATGTCGCGCTCGTCATTGGCGCAAATGATGTTACGAATCCCGCGGCGCGCACAGACGCTTCGAGTCCAATCTTCGGCATGCCGATTCTCGAAGTCGATAAAGCGCGCACCGTAATGGTGATCAAGCGCGGCATGAGCCCTGGATTCGCCGGCATTGATAATCCGCTCTATTACCTCGACAACACCCTGATGCTTTTCGGCGATGCCAAGGCGTTCGTCGGCGCAATCGTGCGCGAACTCACCGGCGGCGGCCACAGCTGATTTCGTTCTTCGCGGAGAAACGCGCGGACGGCACACGAGATGCGCCGGTAGAATGAAATGACGTGCGGGAGAATTGCATGAGCGCGAAGATTATTGTCGTCGGAAGCTTGAATACGGATCTAGTGGCATGTGCCTCGAGAATTCCTGTCGCGGGTGAAACAATCACTGGCCACACATTTCTCTCCGCTTGCGGCGGTAAGGGCGCGAATCAGGCTTACGCCGCGGCGCGGCTCGGCGCGCATGTAGAGATGATCGGAAGAGTCGGCGACGACGATTTCGGGAAGCAAATGCGAGCGAATCTCGAGAACGCCGGCTGCGATACCTCAAGCATTGAGGCGATCTCTGGCGTTTCGAGCGGCATCGCACTCATCTTCGTCGGCGATAGTGGCCAGAATTCCATCGTCGTCGTACCCGGCGCAAACGAGCGCCTCACTCCTGCCGATATTGAAGCTTCAAAAAAACGTTTCAATGGCGCCTCCGCGCTTCTGCTTCAACTCGAGACGCCGCTTGCGACCGTGCAAGCGGCAGCGGCGGCGGCTCGCGCGGCGGGAGTGCGAGTGATCCTTGATCCTGCGCCCGCGCCATCGAAAGCCTTGCCCGCCGATCTGGTGCGCCTCGTGGATGTGTTGACGCCGAACGAATCCGAAGCCGCGATTCTCGCGGGAATGCCGCCGGGCCGGATGAATGTCTCGCAGGCGTTCGAAGTCGCGAAAAAACTTCAGCAACTCGGCCCGCGCACCGTAATCGTCAAATTGGGCGATCAGGGCTGCGCGCTTCGCGACGGCGACACCGAGCATGCGCTTCCCGCGCCTCCGGTGAAAGCCGTGGATACCACGGCAGCCGGAGACGTGTTCAACGCGGCGCTAGCGGTCGCGCTCGGCGAAGGCGCCGATATGGTCGCCGCATGCCGCTCCGCCAATCGCGCGGCTGCTCTATCGGTGACGCGCCGCGGCGCTCAGCCCGCAGCCCCCTCCCGTGCCGAGCTCGACGCTTTCGCTCCCTGAAAAATAAATAGATAGCCACGGCGTGCTCGTCCGCGCCCTCTCTGCAAATTCACGCGGCGACATCCGTGAGGCCCGAGACCGTTGGCGAGATCGTCCGATGCAACATTTCTCGCGGTGGCAAGGGCGCGGGCAGCGCCACAAGAGATGTTCGCTAAATTTTTCCGGCGAGGAATGCTATAAGAGATGTGGGCCCGTAGCTCAGTGGTTAGAGCAGCGGACTCATAATCCGTTGGTCCCAGGTTCAAATCCTGGCGGGCCCACCAATTTGAGAAAGATGTTTTCCGCTTCTGCGCGAGCTATCCGCGGAAAGCCTCCGTTTACTCTTCCGGTAAAGCCTCGGAACTCTGACCTCCTCGAAGCGCCATTTGCATCAATACTTTGAGCGTTGAAATGGGCCGGCCAGCCCTGGGGGTCAGAGTGAGCCGGATATGGGACGCGCTGAAGGCAGCCGAGCAGCATCGCGCTCGCGCCATCGAGCGCACAGAGGAACGAGAACTGGAAACTCACCGCGGCGATCGGCGCCATAGCAAACGCGTCGAGCTAAATGTTCCGCTTTTCGTCTACGGCGCCAACGTCTTCAAGCAGCCGTTCCACGAAGAAGCATTCACGCTGGATCTGAACGATGGCGGTTGCCTGATGTCGCTCGCGGAGGAAGTCTTCCTCGGCCAGCGGCTTTGCCTTACCAACACTGAAAATCAAGCCGAGCGCGAATGCCGCGTAGTTCACGTCAGCAAGCGATTTCAGGGACGCCTGCGCATCGGCGTCACATTCTTTCAGGCTGACCCGGAATTCTGGCAGAGCTAGCAGAGCTGCTACACGCAGTTCATTTCGCAGCCGGCTGGCGAATAAAGAATTTCCACTTGTCGAGATTTGCTGCCACTGCGACGTCGAAAAATCCCACCATCATTTCATCAGTCGTTTGATCGCCCCACCGGACGGTTTTATTCGGATCGGGATTGTGCTCGTTCTTCGCTGAATTATCGAACCACGCCACGGCCTGCAACACGGTCCCAGCCTTCAACGGGCGCGGCTCAGCCAATCGATAGCTCAACTGCCAGTGAAAATGATAATTGACGCGCAGCAGCGTTTCGAGGCTTCCGTCCTGATGCACGATGTTGTACTCGAATCGTTTCCCGCGCAGATGCATGTGCGGGAAGAAACTCAGCAGCGTGGCGTCGTTCGGCAGCGAACCGTGAACTTCAACGCGATAATCATCGGCGCCGGGAGGAATCTCGAACGAGTCGTTCGTGAGTTGGAGCGTTAGGACGCGCTGGGCCGGCGGCGTCTTCGCAAAAATCATGCCGATGCTGCTCTGGTCGTTTCCGGCGCGTCCGTCCGTCGTGTAGTGAATCTGAAAAACGAGATCGGAGCCCGCGGGAACGAATTTCGCCATCGTCGCGGGCCAGGAATCCGGCGAACTTCCCGGCGCGTAGACGAGCAGAACGTCGCTATCCGTCCAGTGCGCGTCGTGCTTGTCCTTTTCATTGCTCAGAGTCGAAGCGGTGAATGGCACGCCAAGTGGCGCGCCTCTCAGCCATTTCGAATCGGGCGGCCGGATATAGACAACCGCGTGATGAACGTATTGCGGGCTGGATGGCCGAACCTGCGACATCTGCACCCATTTATCGGTCTTGAATCCCGTCGGAATAATCTCGTAGGTATATTCAATTTCACCTTGCGCCGGAATCGCGACTGGGACTGGCATCTGCACAACATCGTCCGGTTCGGGAATATTCCAAACGCCGGCCCACGCGCGCGGCGGAGGAGCTTCGTGAGGATCGCCTGCCGGAGCGTCCGCGTCTGCCCAGGAAGTGAGCGTCGAAATTTCCTGATCCGAGAGCGAGGGATCGTCGACGAATTTGCCAACGCTCCGGTCCGCGAACCACGGCGGCATCTTGCCGCTCGTGACGGCATCCGCAATTGCACCGGCCTTCTGCTCCACGCGCTCGTAGGTTTCGAAGGGAATCGGAGCAATTCCTCCGGCGCGGTGGCACGGCTGGCAATGCTTTTGGAGAATCGGCAATACGTCGCGGTAAAAAGTGGGAGGGCCGCTCGCGGATTGCAGAGGCGCTCGCCCGCCGCGAATCGTACCGGCTCCGGCGCACGCCAACAACGCTGAAATTATTGCGCCAGTGGCGAAGAATCGCATCATCACGATTCAGAATATCATGCACCCATTTGCGCCCGGCAATTGCGACCTCGGCGCATCGAGGCGCATCTACATCGTTGTAGCCCCGTGATAAAGTAACAGCCTTGGAAAAATAATCTGCACGTCCGCGAGGAGGATGAAATGTCCGCAGAGGTTCCCGCAACGCACCGCGATCTATTCGATAAGCCGGCGTTCGCCAATCTAAGCACGCTGATGCCCGATGGCAAACCCCAAGTTACGCCGGTCTGGGTGGATTTCGACGGCCACTACGTGATCGTGAATTCCGCCAAGGGACGGCAGAAGGACAAAAATCTTCGCCGCGACGGCCGCGTCGCGCTTGCCATTCAGGATCCGGCAAATCCCTACCGCTATCTTGAAGTGCGCGGCAAGGTCGCCGAGATCACTGAAAAAGGCGCGGACGAGCACATCGACAAGATGGCGAAGAAATATCTCGGCAAGGACAAGTATCCGTTCCGCCAGCCGGGAGAAGTTCGAGTGATCTACAAGATCGAGCCCGAGCATTTCTCGAACATGGGCTAGCTCGCTGGCCGCGCTTGTTGAACGTTCTACACGGGCGCCAATGCCGGTCAGCATTGGAAGCACTTCTGGACTGAGTGGTGCGTTAGATTGCCGTGTGGCCGGTGTTCAACGGAACCGCTAGCCCGCTTGCGCTAATCCCGCCAGCTTCGCGTCGAGATCTTCGAGCGCGCGCATTAGCAGGCTACGGTAGCGAGGATCCTGGCTATTCTCGAGATCCGACGTGACTCGCGCACGTGAGAGCTCCAGGATCTTCTTCTCTCGCAGTATTGTGGCCTGTGCCGGTGAAAGTGTTCTGGACTCGCTAGGTGACTTCTCGACCGCCGCGGCGTCGATTTGATCGCCGACCGCCTTGCTTTCCCAACCTCTCGCCATGCTCAAATTATATCAAGTTTGCCAGAATATCCGAGTGTTCTTTTCTGGACTCAGTGCGCGCTGGAGTTCTCCGCGAAGCACCAGTGAACGAACTCTGGAGTGAACCGGCTCACGACGGTTATGGGAATATCGGGCTCGTTTATTCTTTCAAACTCGAATTTAATCTCGCCGTCTGCCGACACGCTGCCGAGCAGATATCCGTAAACTTTCGTCATCGCCGCGCTAGCGTCTGAGGATTTCTCCGGCAGAGCATATCGCACGGCGCCGGCCGTCCCGATGATCCAACCGGGCAATACGCCGCCACGCGCCTTCCAGTAAGGCGTATTAAAAATGTTCGCCATGTAGTAATGGGAATGACTCGCCAGCACGTACACATACTTATGCGATTCGTTTTGCACGCGAAGCAGGTCCGTGTAGACGCGACGTCCGCTATCCGTTCCCGCGGATGACTCGTTCATGCTGTGCCCCGCGGAAATACTGTCCGGCAGCGCCTCATGCATTCCAACAACGATGGAATGAATTTCGGGATTCGCCTCGTCGCGCGCGATCACTTTTTCAAACCATCCCAGTTGCGCCTTATCGAATTCGTCGGGCGTCGCGTTGTCGAGATTGATGAAATCCACGCCGTTCTCGACCCAGTGGTAATACGCCCGGAGCAGATGATCGAGAGGATCGTCCCGGAGCCGCTGCTCGCGGAGTATGGGCGCGTCGAACCAATCGGCGAATTGAGCGATCAATTCCGGGCGCGTTTTCGGCGGAATCGTTTCGTGATTGCCAATGCCGAGGAACATTGGTAGCGAACCGAAGGGAACCGTCTGGTTCTCGATGAAATCGCCCCACGCAAGAGTCTCGTAGTCCACGATGGTCAGCGGCTTCGCGAGATGCTCCGGCTCGTGCTGCATGTCTTCATCGAAATCATAGATTTTGCGGAAGTCTCCGAGGTGCCAATAAAACGCGGGCTGCTGCGGGAGCGCCTTCGCGGCGATTGCGGGCATCACCACGTCGCCGCAGTCACGCGAATCGCCTGACGTCGCAAAACGCATCACCGGGGTGGAGTTCTGTGCACGAGCGTTCGCCGTAAAAGTAAAAATAAATGCAATTGAAATCATGCCTATCAAAGCGGGCCGATTCATGATTCCTCCGCGCGACATTCTCTCGCGGGAGTTCGCGCGAGGCAACGGCGTTCTCTCGCGTCCCGCATTCGCCGGAAATGTCCGTATCGAGAAATTCACTTTCGGTTTGCGGCGCATTGCGGTTTAATCGCGCTCTTGCGACAGCGCGTGAACGATCTTCGAGGAGATCCCGAATGCAGATTGCACCGTTTGAAATGGAACGCTGGCAGAGCGTGTGGGAGAACCGCGTCGAGCTGAATGTCAGCGAGAGCGGCGTCGAACCGATGACGCTGCGCGAGCTTCTCGGCGAATCGTCTGACATCGAAAGATTGTTGAATCAGAGGCTCGGCTATCCCCAAACGAACGGCAGCGAGGATCTGCGCGCGAAAATTGCCGCGCTTTACGCCAGCGCACGCGCCGAGAATGTCCTGCTGACGGCAGGATGCGCCGAGGCAAATTTCCTCGTGACTTGGCTGCTCATCGAGCCGGGCGACGAAATTGTCTTCATGATGCCGAATTACATGCAGGTGCACGGCCTCGCCAGAGGCTTCGGCGCGACCGTGAAGCCATTCTGGTTGCGCGAAAATCGAGGCTGGGCGCCCGACCTCGCGGAACTTTCGCAGCGTGTCACGAACAAGACACGCATCATCGCGATCTGCAATCCGAATAATCCGACGGGCGCGACGCTCAGCGCCGACGCCCGCAAAGCGATTTGTAACGCCGCTGCGAAAGTCGGCGCCTACATTCTCTCCGACGAGGTGTATCGCGGCGCGGAACTTGATGGCGACACTGCGCCGAGTCTTTGGGGCGGATACGACCGGCTCTTCTGCACCGGCGGACTATCGAAGGCATACGGATTGCCGGGCCTGCGCACTGGCTGGATCCTCGGTCCTTCTTCGATGATGGACAAGCTATGGAGCTATCACGATTACGCGAGCATGGCGCCTACGATGTTGACCGAGAAACTCGCGTCGACTGTGCTCGAGCCTGCGAACAACGCGCGCATTCTCGAACGCACGCGCGGCATCGTCCGCCGCCAGTATCCGATCATGCGCGAGTGGGCCGCGAAGCACGCCGGCCTCCTCACTCACGTGCCGCCGCGCGCGGGCGCGATCGTGTGGTACGGCTACAATCGCCCCTGGAAATCCGCGGAGATGGCCGAGGAATTGCGCACGCGCAAGAGCGTGCTGATTCAATCCGGAATCCAGCTCGGCCTCGACGGATATTTCAGAATCGGCTACGGCGGCGAAATGCATGCTCTCCGCCAAGCGCTTGGGCGGATTGATGAGTGGATTGAAGAAGCGTCGCGCGCTGCCGCGAGCTCGCAAGGCCGCTGACGCTGAAACATACATCGACCAAGCGAATCGCGAAAAAAACGCTGCCGCTGTTTGAGCCGGTCGCAACATGCGCCAAGTAATGCGCGGTGCTGCTATCAGCAATTGTAGCGGCGGGCTTCAGCCCGGGACGGTTTTCGGTGACATTGCACTTAATTTTGTCTTCGCCGGCGCCGCCGAAGCCGCACGAACCAAGCACGAAGATTCCGGCGATCGCCAAAATCTTTTGAGTGGAGGAATTCCGATGCGAAATCTGGCGATTTTTATCCTAACGATACTGCTCGCGCTGGCCGCAGTTCCAGTTGCTCCGATCTTGGCGCAATCGAGCGTAGCGTCCCCGCCGAAGCGCCTCGCGATACGCGCAGGCAAGCTGATTGACGGCAAGAGTGACAATCCGATTGCCAACGCGCTCATCCTTGTCGAAGACGGAAAAATCGTGAGCGTCACGCCCGGCGGCGCTCCTCCATCCGGCGCGGACGTCGTCGATCTCTCGAATGCAACTGTGCTTCCGGGCCTGATTGACGCCCACACGCACATTCTTCTTCAAGGCGACGTCACAGAAGAGGACTACGCCGTCCAACTCTTGAAGCAGTCGATTCCCTATCGCGCCTTGCTTGCCTCGCGCAATGTCAAAATTGCGCTTGACCATGGCTTCACCGCGCTGCGCGATCTCGAAACCGAAGGCGCGATGTACGCCGACGTGGACGTGAAAAAAGCGATCAACGACGGCGTGATTCCTGGCCCGCGACTCTTCGTCTCCACGCGCGCGATGGCGCCCACGGGGATGTACCCGCTGCTCGGCTACGCGTGGGAACTCGATATGCCGCATGGAGTGCAGCCGGTGGATGGCGTCGAGGGAGCGCGGCTTGCCGTGCGCGAGCAACTCTCTCACGGCGCCGACTGGATCAAATATTATTCCGATCACGGCTATCACTTTGGCGACGACGGCGTCCTGCACGGCATCGTCAATTTCACGGATGACGAAGCGCATGCAATCGTCGACGAAACTCACCGCCTGGGCCATCGCGTCGCCGCGCACTGCATCAGTTCAGACGGAATTGCGGCGGCGATGCGCGCGGGAGTCGATTCCGTCGAACACGGCGATGGCATGACGGAAGCCGAAGCGGAAGATATCGCACGCAAGGGCGTCTATTGGGTGCCAACGATTATGGTCGGCGCGGCCGTCGCGCCCGGGCGCGGCGGGAATTGGAACAAGATGGTGAACACGGAGCGTGAGGCGTTCGGGCGTGCGCTCAAGAATCACGTCAAGATCGTATTCGGCACGGATGTCGGCGGATTTGCGTGGACCGATCTCAACGAGACGCTCGAATTCCATTACTACGTCGAGTACGGCATGACGCCCATGCAGGCGATTCGCACGGCCACAACCTCCGCCGCGGAACTCTTGAACGCGAGCGATCGCATCGGATCGATCGAGCCTGGGAAATATGCAGACATCATTGCCGTGAGCGGCGACCCGCTGAAGGACATCACAGTTCTGGATCACGTCGGCTTCGTAATGAAGGGCGGAATCGTTTACAAAAACGCGTTGAAATAATTGCAGACGTTCCCGAGGCAGAGGCCTCGGCGTTCATTCAACATTCGAGCGACGGATCTTGACGCTCATAGAAGCGCTGAATGCCCCGGAAATCGCGCCGCCGCTCCCAGCTCTTCCTCGATGCGTAGCAACTGATTGTATTTCGCAATTCGATCCGTTCGCGATGCCGACCCCGTCTTGATCTGCCCCGTGCCCAACCCGACGGCGAGATCGGCGATGAACGTATCCTCCGTTTCACCCGACCGGTGCGAAATAACGGATGCATACCCGGCATCGCGCGCCATCTCGACCGCTTCAATCGTTTCCGTCACGCTGCCAATCTGATTCAGCTTGATCAAAATCGCGTTGCCGATTTTCTCGCGGATACCGCGCGCAAAGATTTCGGGATTCGTGACAAAAATATCGTCGCCGACAATCTGATATTTCCCGCCCAGCTCGCGAGTCATCACTTTCCACCCGTCCCAATCGTCCTCGGCAAGACCATCCTCAATCGACACGATTGGATACTGCCGCGCCCAATTCGCCCAGAACTCGACCATCTCCTCCGAACTGCGCGCCGACTTGTCCGACTTCTTGAAAATATATTTCCCGCTCGCGCGGTCGTAGAACTCGCTCGCGGCGGGATCGATCGCGATCGCCACTTGTTTGCCCGGCTTGTACCCGGCAGCGTTGATGGCTTCGAGAACGCGCTCCAGCGCTTCTTCATTGGATTTCAAATTCGGCGCGAAACCACCCTCATCGCCGACCGAAGTCGAGTAGCCGTTCTTCTTGAGAACCGCCTTGAGATGGTGAAAAACTTCAACGCCCCACCGTAGCGCTTCATCAAAACTCGAAGCGCCGACCGGCATCACCATGAATTCCTGAACGTCCACGGAATTGTCCGCGTGCGCCCCGCCATTCAAAATATTCATCATCGGCACGGGGAGCGTGTTCGCGGAATTATCGCTTGAATATTGCGCGAGATATTTGTAGAGCGGCAGGCCTTTCGCGCTCGCGGTAGCCCTTGCCGCAGCCATCGAAACGGCCAGAATTGCATTGGCGCCGAGCTTGCCCTTATTCGGCGTGCCATCGAGATCCAGCATGCGGCGGTCGAGCGCCTTTTGATCGCTCGCCTCCAGCCCCACAACAGCTCCGGCGATCGCCGTATTGATGTTGGCGACCGCTTTCCTCACACCCTTGCCCAGATATCGCGATTTGTCGCCGTCGCGCAGCTCGAGAGCTTCATGCTCGCCCGTGGATGCGCCGGAAGGAACAGCCGCGCGCCCGCGCACGCCGCCCTCGAGAACAACATCCGCCTCCACCGTTGGATTCCCGCGCGAATCTAGAATCTCGCGGCCGTGCACAGCTTGAATCTTCGTCGACATCAATTGCTCCTTGAGTTCTATTGGTAAACGCAGCGTCCGCAATCTGCAGGCGCCGGTGATCCTCGTCGGGCTGGCGCGCGGAGGCTCTATTCGGGTTCTTCGAGCATGGATTCCTGGCGCACAACGATCACAACGCCACTTTCGGTAACCTGATATCGCGCCTTGTCTGCTTCGCGATCGTATCCGATCACCGTGCCCTCTGCGAGCTGCACGTGCCGATCGATAATGGCGCGGCGCACGCGCGAGCGGCGGCCAATATTTACGTGATTGAAAATGATCGAGCCCTCGACGTCGCAATAGCTATTGACGCGCACATCGTACCCAAGCACTGAGCCTTTCACGCGCCCTCCGGAGACGATCGAACCTCCCGCAACGATTGAATCCAATGCCTCTCCGGTTCTTTCCGGATCCGCGAAAACGAATTTCGCCGGCGGATATTGCTGCTGCCACGTGTGCAGCGGCCAGCTCTTATCGTAAAGGTTGAATACCGGCGAAACTGCGACGAGGTCTATGTTCGCTTCGTAGTAAGCATCAAGCGTTCCCACGTCGCGCCAGTAGGACGTTTCCTTTTTATTCTCGTCCTGAAAGTTGTACGCAAACACGCGATGCTTGTCGATGATCCTCGGGATGATGTTCTTCCCAAAATCGTGCGCGGATGTTGGGTCCTCAGCGTCCGCGATCAAAATCGGCAGGAGGAGTTGCGTGTTGAAGATGTACACGCCCATCGAAGCGTTCACTTTGTCCGCGTGAAAGCGCGAGGGTTTCGGATTGACGGGTTTCTCTTCGAATCCCATGATTCGCCAATTCTGGTCCGTTTCGATCACGCCAAACTGCCGCGCCGCTTCGGTAGCGTCCACTTCGAGCGTCGCAACGGTGACGTCCGCAGCCGAAGCGACGTGCTGCTCGAGCATCTTCTGATAATTCATTTTGTAAATGTGATCGCCGGACAGAATGAACACATAGCTCGAAGGCTCGCTTCCGATCGAATAAATGTTCTGATAGACCGCGTCGGCCGTGCCTTGATACCAGTGTGTCGAGACGCGCATTTGCGGCGGCAGAACTTCGATAAAGTCTCCATGCCCCATCAAAACCGACCAGCCGCGACGAACGTGGCGATTCAGGCTTAAGGCTTTGTATTGCGTGAGAACGAAGACGCGGCGCAGGTCGCTGTTGAGGCAATTGGATAGCGTTATGTCGATGATCCGGTAGACGCCGCCGAACGGCACCGCCGGTTTCGCGCGATCGCGCGTCAACGGCCAAAGACGCTCGCCCTGGCCGCCCGCGAGCAGAACCCCAAGCGCATTTCGCATCGCTGACATAAGCCACCCGACCCCGGAGGTTTACTTCGCTCGGGAGCCACATTCTAGCAGCAACTTCTTGCGTGCCAATAGCCGTTAAAAAATCCCGCTCGACCCATGCGTTTCGCAGCTAGTTAGATTTTCGATATCCAGTAACCAATAAATGAATAAGCCTTCGGAAGGTGCCTCTCTAATGAATTATCGCTTGACATCCCCTCCAGCCGGGGATAGAACCACCTCAAATTGTGGGTTTGGCTAAAAACAGGTACACTAGAAGCTTAACCATTACAATTTAGAACATTCTGGGGATGGGGGTGACTACGCGTGGCTGAAGTTGTAATTCAAGAGGGCGAATCTTTGGAGAACGCCCTCCGGCGCTTCAAGAGAAAAGTCCAGTCTGAAGACATCATCAAGGAAATAAAGAAGCACAGCTACTTTATGAAGCCCGGAGAACGGCGTCGCGCCAAGGAAGCTCTCTCGCGTAAACGCCTCCGAAAGAAGCAGCGGCGAGAGCAGGACTAAGCGATACAGTCGATCGCCTTTCATGGCGATCAAATGGCAGCCGGACCAAAGCGAGTAACCCAGGGCGGGGTCACCTTGTACCGGCTGTCATTGCCTTCGTACCTCCTGTCCTCTCCCGGCCAGGCCACGGAGCGGCCCATGGAATACCACGATAAGGTCCTGAAGTGTGCGGACTGCGGGGCGGAGTTCGTGTTCACTGCCGGCGAGCAGATGTTTTTCGCCGACAAGGGATTCAAGAACGAGCCCAAGCGGTGCAAATCCTGTAAGTCGGCGCGGGCGCAGGGCGGATCGGTACCTACGGGTAATGGAGTTCAGCGCGTAGAGACCAAGACCGTCTGTTCGCAATGTGGGAAAGAAACCACTGTCCCATTTAAGCCAACTCAGGGGCGTCCTGTGTATTGCCGCGAATGTTTCCAGCAGCGGCGAACGATGGGCGCTTCAACCGGCGCTTCTGCCTAACTAACCTGGGAATCTCGACACGGCCACGGCTCGTCGCGCGAGTCGTGGCTGGAGTCACGCTCCATCCTCTTTCGCTCGCGCTGAGCCTCGAACTTGCGCTTGCCTTCCACTGAATTAACCCGGCTCAACTCGCGCTGACGCAAGGCTTGTTGCTGCAAAGAATTTGATCGAACGCGGACGAGAACGCGTGCATTTCGTCGTCCGTACCGATCGTCACGCGCAGCCAATTCGCCATGGACGGAAATCTTCGGCCCACGAGAATTCCACGGCGCCGGAATTCGTCGATGGTGGGCCGTACGTCGCTTCCCGTATCCACCATGAAAAAGTTCGCTTGCGATTCGAGGACGTGGAATCCTTTGGACTTCAGTTGCGCGGTAACTCTCGATCGAGTTGACAGAATTCGCGCACGGCATTCGGCGACGCGATCCTGGTCTGCCAAGCTGGCGCGTCCGGCTGCCAGCACCGCGGCGTTGCAACTGTCGGCGAGAAGATGCGCCGCCATCGCGTCGATCGTGTCCTTCGATCCGACGGCGTAACCCAGCCGCATTCCTGCAAGCCCGTAAACCTTCGAAAAAGTTCGCGTGACAACCAGATTCGGAGTTTTGTCCAGCCACTCCGTCGCGCTCGCATAGCGGGGATCGTCGGCAAAATGATAGTAGGCTTCATCCACGAGGATCAGCGTCGTCTTCGGGACATGGGCAAAAAAGCGGCTCATTTCGTCCCGCGTCACAATGGTTCCGGTTGGATTATTCGGATTGCACACGTAGACGAGGCCCGTTCGCGAAGTGCATTGCGCCGCCATTTGCGGCAAGTCGTGGCGGAAATCGGAAGTTAATGGCACCTTGATCGGCTTCGCGCGCGTCGCGCGTGCGTAACGTAGCACCGCTTCAAACGTCGGCTCTGCCGCAACAACGTTGCCGTCAGCCGTGAGCGCGGCCATGTCGGCAATCCGCAAAATCTCGCTCGAACCGCAGCCGAGAATCACTTGCTCCGGGGTCACTTTGTGCAACTGCGCGATTTCACTTCGAACGCTTGCGTACGCGTCGTCCGGATACCGCATCGCGATCGTTTCGGAACCTGTAATTGCAGCTATCGCTTTCGGCGATGGTCCGTAAGGATTCTCGTTCGCATCCAAGCGAATGGCTCCCTCCGGGCGCGCAGGCCGTTGCAGAATCAGCGGCGCAAATGACGCCCGTGCGAATGACGGCCGCGCAACTGTGGCGATCGCCGCTCCGAGTCCTACGGCGAATTGACGGCGGGACAGCGGTTGTGCTCGCATAGAGTGACCTCGGGTGGCAATTTTCGCACGAATTATCGTCCCGGGCGGCGTGGCTGGCAAGGTCAGTTGCCGAACTAAATTTCGTGAACTCGAAACTACTTGAAGAGGTGGAAGATGGCGCGCTCCAAGAAGAAGAGCAAAACCAAAGCGAAAAAATCTGCAAAAGTATCGAAAGCGGCCGTGAATCCCGATCGCGCGCTGCGGCAAGAACTCGCCGCGCATCTCGAGAAAAGCCACGCGCACGTTTCGTTGAAACCCGCACTCGCCGGCGTCCCTGCGGAAATCCGCGGCGCGAAGCCCGCGAGCGCGCCGCACACGCTCTGGCAAATTCTGGAGCACTTGCGCATCGCTCAGTGGGACATCCTCGAATTCAGCCGCGATGCGAAACACGCCTCGCCTGATTGGCCTTCTGGCTATTGGCCCGCTACTGACGCGCCCCCGAACGATCGCGAGTGGGAAAAAAGCGTGCATGCATTCGAACACGAATTGAACGAAATGCGGAAGCTCGTGCTCGATCCGAAGACGGATCTATTCGCAAGAATCCCTCACGGCACCGGCCAGACGATTCTTCGCGAAGCGCTGCTTCTCGTCGATCACAATGCGTACCACATCGGCCAGTTCGTTATCGTGCGGCGGCTGCTTGGCGCATGGCACGATTAAAGTACACTCGAAGGATGGATTCCCCGCCCGGTCGAATCGGTATTCTACCGGATGGACGATAACCGTGCCGCTCCCTATAGTTCATCGAATGACTTCTGAAGTCGATCTTCTCGAACCGCTCCAGCGCTACTGGGGCTACGACTCGTTCCGTCCCCTGCAAGAGCGGATCGTCCGGAGCCTCCTCGCGGGCCGCGACACTTGCGTCGTCATGGCCACCGGAGGCGGGAAATCGCTGTGCTATCAGCTCCCCGCATCGCTCGCGTCAGATAAAACCGCCATCGTAATTTCACCCCTGATCGCTCTCATGCAGGATCAAACCGCACAGCTCGCACAGATTGGAATCGAAGCGGCGGTGCTAAATAGCTCACTCGCTCCTCGTGAGACGGAATCGATCATGCGCGAGGTCGGCGAGGGACGCTACCGCATGCTCTATCTTTCGCCGGAGAGGCTCGCACGCCAGGACACAATTGAATGGCTGCGCCGGGTGCCCGTTTCTTTTTTCGTGATCGACGAGGCGCACTGCATCTCCGAGTGGGGACACGAATTTCGCCCCGAATACCGCCAGCTCAGCAACCTGCGCGCTCAATTTCCTGATCGGCCGATCGCGGCGTTCACCGCCAGCGCCACACAACAAGTGCGCCACGACATCATCGAGCAGCTCCAACTCCGCGATCCGGACAAATATATCGCCAGCTTCCATCGCCCCAATCTGAAATACATCGTGAAGAAATGCGACAGCAAGACGCAGTTTCCGCTTCTCGTCGCCGCGATTCGCGCGCATCCCGAAGGAGCCATCATCGTTTACTCTCCAACGATTGCCGGTGTCGCCGCAACGATTGCGAAGCTCGAGGAAAACGGAATCGCAGCGACCGGCTATCACGGCAAGATGGACGCCGCAACTCGAAGGCAAAATCAAGAACTCTGGATGTCGGGCGAGGCGCGCGTCATCGTCGGCACTGTCGCCTTCGGCCTCGGAATCAACAAGCCCGACGTTCGCGCCGTGATTCATCTCTCACTGCCCAAGTCCATCGAGCAGTATTACCAGGAAGCAGGTCGCGGTGGACGCGATGGTTTGCCGGCCGATTGCCTCTTGCTCTGGCGCCCGCGCGATGCGGGCCTTCACGCGTACTTCATCGGCGCGATCGAAGACAGCGCGGAAAAAGAACGCGCCTGGCAGCGGTATCACACGATTCGAGACTTCGTTGAATGCGGCCTCTGCCGCCATTTCCAAATCTGCCGCCACTTTGGCGAAAACACGAAATGGACATCGTGCGGCGCATGTGATGTCTGCGGATACGATCCCGATTGGACTGTGCTTGCGGCGAAAAACAAACCTGCAAGGCGAATCGAGCCGGCAAAGGAACCCGAGCGGCCTTCACAAGCTCCGCCGCTAATTCCAATGCCGCAAGTCGAGGCCCCCGGCTTCGCCGAACTTCGCGCCTATCTTCGCGAATGGCGCCGAGCCACGGCGCGAAGTCAGGACATTCCTGCCTTCATCGTCATGCACGACACTTCTCTCGACGACCTCTGCAAGAAGCACCCGTCATCACTTTCCGAAATCCGGCAAGTCTCGGGCTTCGGCGCGCGCAAGACGGAGCTATACGGTCAACAGATCCTCGAAGCGCTCCAACGATTTCGCGAAGGCGCGCGCTGATCCGTTCGTAAGCTCAATCGAATCTCCATACGAGCCGACGCGCCGATTCTGAGCCTTTCCCTTTTCCCTCTTCCCTTTTCCATTTTCCAGTTGCCTTATAATAGGCGATGGCTTCGAGGGAGACGGAATGGCTCGTGGACAGACGTTAGTGGAAGCAGTATCGGCGTCGGGAAAGCGCGAAGCAATCTTCGATGCATATCGCCGCTGGGGATTTCTGCAAGCAGATCTCGATCCGCTCGGAGACCTTCAGCCCGTCGCGATGCCGGAACTCGACGTTGACGGAAAAGACGCCGCGGATGCGCGCGCGATTTACTGCGGAAGCATCGGCGCGGAATTCATGCACATTGCCGATCGCGAGCGGCGCAATTGGATCGCGCAGCGCATGGAGTCTGAAGCGCCAGCACCGGATAGACCGAGAATTCTCGAGCGCCTTGTTCGAGCGGAAATTTTCGAACAAGTTCTTCAGACTCGCTATCTCGGCACAAAACGCTATTCGCTCGAAGGCAATGCCGCGCTGATTCCGCTACTCGACGAAATGCTCGATGCCGCCTCAAGTCTCGGCGCCGAGCAAGGCGTCATCGCGATGAGCCACCGTGGGCGCTTGAACGTGATGGTTCACACCGTGGGCCGGCCAGCCGCGGCAGTTTTCGCGCGCTTCGAGGACGTGGATCCGCGCAGCGTGCTCGGCAGCGGCGATGTGAAATACCACCTCGGCGCCACCGGAGAATTCGTCACGCCGGACGGCCGCAGCCTTTCCATGCACCTCGTGTCGAATCCGAGCCATCTCGAAGCGGTTGATCCGGTCGCGATGGGCCGCGCGCGCGCCAAACAGATGCGAATTGGAGCCGAAGGCAGGCAGCGCGTGATTCCGATTCTCCTCCACGGAGATGCCGCGTTTGCCGGCCAGGGCATTTGGGCCGAGACGCTCAATTACGCGTTTCTCGAAGGCTTCACCGTCGGCGGCTCGATTCACGTCATCGTAAACAATCTCATCGGATTCACCACCGTGCCGGGCGAATCGCATTCGTCGCGATTCTCTTCCGATTTGGCCAAGCGCATCCCGATTCCAATTTTTCACGTGAATGCGGAAGATCCGGACGCCGTCGTTCGCGTTGGGCGCATCGCCATCGATTATCGCTATGCGTTCGACAGTCCCGTTGTCGTTGACCTGATCGGCTATCGGCGCCACGGACACAGCGAAGTGGACGATCCGACGATCACGCAGCCGCGCCGCTATCGCAAAATTCAAGCGCATCTGCCGCTCTATCAGATCTACGCGGAAAAAATCGGAGTGGATCCCGCGCCAAGCGTCGAGGCCGTGCGCAAAGAACTCGATGCCGCGCAGAAATCCGCGGAAGAGCTCGAAAAGAATCCGCCCATGCGCCAGTTGCCGCCGTATTGGAGCGCATATCGTGGCGGACGCTACAACGCATCTCTCGAAGTCGCGACCGGCGTCTCAGCGAATGAACTCGCTGCGATTTCCGAAGGCGTGTCGAGTTATCCGGCTAGCTTCCACATCCATCCGAAAGTGAAAAAACTTCTCGAGCAGCGCGCTGAAATGGGCAAAGGCAACCGCCCGCTCGATTTCGGCATGGCCGAGGCTCTCGCATTCGGTTCGCTGCTGCGTCTGGGAACGCCCGTGCGATTAAGCGGCCAGGATTCTCGCCGCGGTACTTTCAATCAGCGCCACGCGGCGCTGATTGACACGGAGAACGAAGAAATCTACATCCCGCTCGCGAATCTAAGTCCCGATCAGGCGCGCTTCGAAGTCTATAATTCGGCGCTTTCGGAAGCCGGCATTCTTGGCTTCGAATATGGCTATAGCCGCGATTATCCCGAGACGCTCGTCCTCTGGGAGGCGCAGTTCGGCGATTTTGCAAACGGCGCGCAGATCATCATCGATCAGTTCATCGCCGCCGGCGAAGACAAATGGAATCTTCTCTCCGGCGTCGTCTTGCTCTTGCCGCACGGCTACGAAGGCCAAGGGCCCGAGCATTCAAGCGCTCGCATCGAGCGGTATCTGCAACTGGCGGCGCGTGACAACATTCAAATCTGCCAGCCCTCGAATGCCGCCCAATATTTTCATTTGCTGCGGCGGCAAGCGCTTCGTCCGTGGCGCAAACCGCTGATCGTTTTCACGCCAAAAAGTATGCTGCGCAATCCGGTTGCGTCGTCTTCGCTCGCCGAATTGTCGGACAGGAATTTTTTGCCGGTCATTCCGGACAAAACCGCGGAGAACGCCACGCGCGTTCTCATCTGCACCGGCAAAATCGGACACGAGCTCGAAGCCGAGCGCAAGCGCTTGAAGGACACCACAACCGCGATTGTCTTTCTCGAACAGCTCTATCCCTTCCCCGAAGCGGAATTGACGGGCGAATTCGAACGCCACGCATCCGCGCGCGAAATTGTTTGGGTGCAGGAAGAACCGGCCAACATGGGCGCTCTCGCATTTCTCTTGCCGCGCCTCGAGCGTATCGCGGGCAGCCGCCCGGTGCTCTCCGTAAAGCGTTCGGCAAGCGCCAGCCCGGCCACCGGCTCCGCCGGCGCTCATGAACTCGAACAGAAAACGCTTCTCGCGCTCGCATTCGCAGCGACAAAATCTAGCAGCCGCTCCTAGCACCGTGCCTCACTCTCATCCGCTTCAATCCGCCGCCAGAATCCGTGTATCCTAATCAGCCATGGCAAAGCGTCCAAAACCTCTCGTTCTCACCGTCCTCGATGGCTGGGGATACTCCGCGCAGACCATAGGCAACGCGATCGCGCTCGCCCGCAAACCGAATTACGACGGCCTCCTCAAAAAATTTCCAAACACGCTGATCCACACCTCCGGCCCGTTCGTCGGCCTGCCCGAGGGCCAGATGGGAAATAGCGAAGTCGGCCATCTCAACATGGGCGCCGGCCGGATCGTTCAGATGGACATCACGCGAATTGACGCGTTAATTGCGAGCGGCGAATTTTTTCGGCAGCCGTTGCTTCTCGAAGCCATGAAGCGCGGCCGCGAGCACCAACTCCATCTCCTCGGCCTCGTCAGCGATGGCGGCGTCCACTCGCACATGAATCATCTCTTCGCGCTTCTGCGAATGGCGAGAGAGAACCACGTCGAGCGCGTTTTCGTGCATTGCTTCATGGATGGCCGCGACACGCCGCCCGAAAGCGGCCTCGGTTTTCTTCAGCAGCTCGAAAAGCAAATGCGCGAGTACCGCGTCGGCCGGATCGCGTCGGTCAGCGGCCGCTACTACGCGATGGATCGCGACAATCGTTGGGAGCGTGTCGAGAAAGCGTATCGCGCCGTCGTTCATGGCCAGTCCGAAGCGTCGTACTCCGATCCCATCGCCGCCATGCGCGCGACTTACGAAAAAGGTGTCACCGACGAGTTCACGATTCCCGTGCCCATCGTCGAAGCGGCGGCGCCGGGTCGCCCGCCTGTTCCGCGCGCCGTGATCCACGATGATGACGCCGTCATTTTCTTCAATTTCCGCGCCGATCGCGCGCGCCAAATGACTCGCGCCATTGCCGAACCCGGCTTCCATGAGTTCGCCGATCCGGATCGTCCGAAAAATCTCCGCTACGTGGCGATGACGCAGTACGAAAAAACGTGGCCCTGGCTCCGCTACGTACAGGGGCCGGAAAAACTCGAGCAAATTCTCGCGCAAGTTTTCGGCGAACTGAATTACAAAAATCTGCGCGTCGCCGAAACAGAAAAATACGCGCACGTGACCTATTTTTTTAATGGCGGCATCGAGAAGCCGTTCCCCGGCGAAGAGCGTGCTTTGGTCCCGTCGCCAAAAGTCCCAACTTACGATCTCAAACCGGAAATGTCCGCGGCGGGCGTCGCTGATACCGTCATAAAAGCAATCGAGAAGGGCGATTTCGACGCCATCATTATGAACTTCGCGAATGCGGACATGGTAGGCCACTCGGGAAAGCTCGAAGCGGCCATCAAAGGGGTCGAAGCCGTGGACGAATGCCTGGGACGGATTTATCAGTCTCTGCGTCCGCGCGGCGGCGCGTGGATTATCACTGCCGACCACGGCAACGCGGAAACCATGATCGATCCGGTCACAGGCGGACCGCACACCTATCACACGACGAATCCGGTTCCGTTCATCCTCGCCACCGAAGACGGCATCGCCGGCCTCACCGCCAACGGCTCGCTCCGCGATGTCGCCCCTACGATGCTCGGCGTCCTGGAAGTGAAAGAGCCGGTCGAAATGACGGGTCACGATCTGAGAATCCTCGCGAAGCGATGAGCGCGACGAATCCTGAAAAAATGAACCGCACCAAGCCCGAAAACACGAAGCTCGTTATCTGCGTCGGCGTTCCCTTCAAACTTTGGCAACCGCCGCAAGAATTCAATCTTGCCGTGAAGCGCCGTTTCCCTCAGATGCGCGTCGTGCACTTGCCCGATTACAACGGCCTCGAAGCGGAACTTCCCGATACGGACATCTTCGTCGGCTATTCGATCCGGCCGAAGCAACTCGCCTGTGCGAAACGCTTGGCGTGGATTCACTCCACCGCCGCTGGAATCGCGCAACTTCTCTATCCCGAATTGCGCGAGAGCGGAATCATCGTGACGAATGCGAGCGGCGTCCACAGCATATCCATCGCCGAGCACGTTCTCGGGCTGGTGCTCTCGCTAGCGCGGCGGTTCCCCGATTCCTTTCGCTATCAACACGAATCCAAATGGGCGCAGCAGGAAATCTGGGATGCGCCGCCGCACCTGCTGGAACTTCGCGGCTCTGTCCTGCTTTTGATCGGCCTTGGCGCTGTCGGCAAGGAAGTTGTGCGACTCGGACGCGCCATCGGAATGAAAACGCGCGCCGTCACTCTCTCAGGCCGTGGCGACGAAACGCTCGTCGACAAAATCTATCCCGTGGCGAGTCTCGACGCTGCTCTAGCGGAATCGGATTTCGTCGTGCTTGCCGCGCCCGAAACGCCGGAGACGCATCACTTGATGAACGCCGGCCGGCTCGCGGCCATCAAATCCAGCGGTTACCTGATCAACGTTGCGCGTGGCTCGCTCGTGGACGAGGCAGCGCTGATCGAAGCTTTGAAGCAGCGAAAAATTGCCGGAGCGGCTCTAGATGTCGCCGAAATCGAGCCTCTGCCGCCGGAAAGCCCGCTGTGGAATTGCCCAAATTTATTCATCACGCCACATCTCGCCGGCGCGAGCGAACACCTCTGGGATCGGCAAAGGGATCTCTTGATTGATAATCTCGAACGATGGTTTGACGGACGAGAGCTGCGAAATCTCGTCGATTTGAAACGAGGCTACTGAATCAATCCCCAACCGTTCCCGTCGGCGCCGTATAGCCTTCACGGCAATATACGATCACTTTCCGCGGTTTGCCTTTGGCGTTCGGGACAGTCAGTGGGTTTCCATTGTTGTCCACGGCCTCGACTTTCAGCTTGTGATACTTGCCGTCGCGCGCCGGATTCGTGGGCGTAAATCCGAGCGTGACCTGATTTCGAAGATAGGCCGTCACGCTATCGAATATGCTCGGCAATTCGCCGTCGAAGCGCGGGAACCACGCGTAGCCGCCCGTCATTCTCGAAAACGTAGTCAGTTGATTTTTCGCCTGAACGTATGCGATTCCGCCGTCACGGACGGAGCGCACCATCGCTGCCTCCGCCACGCCCACCGCATAAATCGTCACATCGGTATTCTTCAAGCGCTTAAGCGTTTGATCGAGCGTGTGTTTGCTGAACGTATCGTAGCCGGACGCGAGGAGCAGAATCGCCTTCTTCCCTTTCACGTCTTGCATCCGGTCAATCGTTTCGATGGTGGCGTCGAACGTATTGGCTTCGCTGAAGTCGGGAAAGAACAGGCTCGCGATCGACTGCTGAACCTCTTCTCTGTTCTGCGTGAAGTCCACCTGCACCGTTGTCTTTAAATCGTACGTGATCAGCGCGACCCAGTCCTTGTTGTTCAGGTGGCTCAGAAATTCGTAGCCCCACACCTTCGCATCTCTGGCGAAAAAGTAAGAGATGCGGCTGAATTCCATCAGGATGACGATCGTGATCGGTGCGTCGCTCGGCGAAAAATACGTGATTTGTTGCGGCGCCCCATCATCGAGAATCCGGTAATTCGTTCGGTTCAATCCCGTGAGGATGTTTCCGTCTTGATCGGTGGCAACCGCTTCGAGCCGCACGAGATTCGATTCGACGGCGATCGAATAGTCCGGCTGTTTCTGCTGGCCGGGTTGCTTCTGATCCTGCGTGGGCTGAGCCGGCGCCTGCGGCGGCGGAGTGGTGGGCTGCGGCGGCTTGATCGGACCGTTATCTTGTTGCGCGAATGCCGTCCAGCCTCGCGGCGGAATCGCCAGCGCGATCGTAAGAATGGCCGGAACCGCCACGCGAATCCACAAATTGCTTTTCATGAAGTCCTCTTCGAGCTTTGATGCTGCCAGAATCGCACATGGATGGTCAATTGGCGGGCTGAGCACGCCGCTTGCCGCCGCTGTTGAGCGTCCTGCGCGCAATGCTAGTATTGAAATCGAAGTCGGAAGCTGATTCCGCAAGTATTTCGCTTGGGGGTGGGGATGTTTCGAAATCGATTGCTCGTACTCGGTCTGTGTCTGCTCGCCGGTTTCGCGGGCGCCGAGCGCGCAGGCGCTCAAGCGCAGCCTCAAGCTCAACCGCAAGCCCAAGCTCTCGTCGCTCCTCAGACCGACATCAATAAAATTTCCGATGAAGCTCTCGTCTGGCTTCAGGATCTGATCCGCATCAACACAAGCAATCCCCCCGGAAACGAAATCGTCGCTGCGAAATACGTCGCCGCCCTTCTTCAAAAAGAAGGCATCCCCTCTGAGATTTTCGAGAGCACGCCCGGAAGAGGACTCCTCGTTGCACGCCTGTCTGCCGGGACGTTTCCCGATCCTTCGAAAGCGCTGCTTCTCATGGCGCACCTCGATGTCGTTGGCGTCGACAAGAGTAAATGGACAGTGGATCCATTCGGCGGCGTTATCAAAGATGGATATCTCTACGGCCGCGGCGCGATTGACGATAAAGGAATGCTCGCCGCGAACCTCGCCGCATTCATTGGCCTCAAGCGCACTGGCGCGCGCCTCAATCGCGACGTCATCTTGTTGGCCGAAGGCGACGAGGAAGCAGGCAGCGCATTCGGAATGAAATTCGCCGTCGAGAAGCACTGGGACAAAATTGCCTGCGGCTTTGCGCTGAATGAGGGCGGCAACGTTCTCGTGAAAAATGGCAAAGTTCAGTACATCGGCATCCAGGCGAGCGAGAAAGTTCCGGTGAACGTCGACGTCATCGCAACAGGCACTTCCGGCCACGCGTCCATTCCGAGGCCCGACAATTCTGTGGTCCATCTCGCGGCGGCCATCGCAAAAATCGGCGTGTATCAGGCTCCCGTGCAGCTCAACACGATCACTCACGCTTATTTCGAAGGGCTTGCGAAAGTCGAGGACGAGGAGACGGGCAAATGGATGCGCGCCATCGAATCCTCCGACCGTGAGGATCACGCGGCGCGGATCATTTCGCAGAATCCATTCTGGAATGCGATGCTGCGCGACACCGTCTCGCCGACGATGCTGCAGGCCGGCATTCGCGTCAACGTCATCCCGCCGGTCGCCAAAGCCTCGTTGAATATTCGCCTGCTGCCGGGAAATCCACTCGAGCCCTTGCTCGCAAAGCTGAAAGATATCGTCAACGATCCGCAAATCCGGTTTGAGGTCCAGCCGGACGGCAGCGAAGCCGCTCCCAGCTCAACGCTTGACTCCGATCTGTACAGAACAATTGTGAAAACGGCTGAAACGGAATTTCCCGGCGCACCGTCGGTGCCGATGATGTCCACCTGGTTCACCGATTCGACTCCACTGCGTCTGCGCAGCGTGCAGGCTTACGGGCTTGTGCCGTTCCCGCTCACCGACGCCGATCTGCAGAGAATGCATTCCGATGACGAACGCGTCCCCGTCGAATCTTTCCGCAAAGGCGTCGCCTTCCTGTATCACGTCGTCACAGGATTCGCCGTCTCGCAATAAATAAATCGGCGTCACGAGCAACTGAAGTTCTCCACGGGGCGCGAATCCTTCTTACGATTCCCGTTCCAGTTCACCCCGGCGTTCGCTTCGCTCGCCAACTTCAGCGGCTTCGGCTAACATTAAGCGTCCACAAACGAGGAATTTAAATCTTGCACACACATCGCAGAGCCAAAATCGTTTGCACTCTCGGCCCGGCCACCACCGCTTCCAAAATGATCGAACGCCTCGTGGGAGCGGGCATGGACGTCGCACGCATAAATTTCTCGCATGGCAGTCTCGAGGAGCACGTGCAGCGCGTCGGCGGCGTTCGCCGCGCCTCCCGGGTTCACAAGAAGCCGATCGCCATTCTCGCCGACCTCCAGGGCCCGAAAATCCGCACAGGAACTCTTCAAGGCGGGCTCGCGGTGAACCTTCTCCCCGGACAGCGATTTACGATCACCACCAAAAATATCGCCGGCACCGCCGACGGCGTCAGCACCACGTTTCAGCAATTGCCGGAAGCCGTCAAGAAGGGCGATCGCATTCTATTGAGCGATGGTGAAATCGAGTTGCGCGTCGTATCGAAGCATTCGCGCGAAGTAATCTGCCGCGTCGAGAATGGCGGCGATCTCGGCGAGCACCAGGGCATCAATCTCCCCGGCGTGAAACTCAATATTCCCTCGCTCACCCCGAAAGACCGCAAAGATCTCCGCGTCGCGCTGGGCCTGAACGTGAATTACATTGCGCTCAGCTTCGTGCGCTCCGCCCGCGACGTTCACGCCGCCAAGGCCGCCATCGCCCGCGCCGGCAAAGACACGCCGCTCATCGCCAAGCTCGAAAAGCCCGAAGCGATCGACAATCTCGACGAGATACTCCACGCGGCGGACGGCGTCATGGTCGCGCGCGGCGATTTGGGCGTCGAGATGAACCCGGAAAAAGTTCCCGTCGTCCAAAAACAAATCATCTCGCACGCGCGCAATTCTCTCGTTCCCGTCATCACCGCCACGCAAATGCTCGATTCGATGACGCAGAATCCGCGCCCCACGCGCGCCGAAGCCTCCGACGTCGCCAACGCCATTTTCGACGGCAGCGACGCCCTGATGCTTTCCGGCGAGACAGCCGTCGGCCGCTATCCGATCGAATCGGTCGAGATGATGGATCGCATTATTCGCGAAGCGGAATCGAGCATCACCGAGCCGCTGCGCCCGCTGCATTCCGTCACGCTGCACATCAACGAAACAATCGCCGAAGCCATTTGCCATGCCGCGGAAGATTTGCGCATGAAAGTAATTGCAGTATTCACCGAGACCGGTTATTCCGCGCGGCTCGTTTCGAAATATCGCCCGCATCCGCCCATCATCGCGTTCTCGCCGAAGCCTGAAACTCGCCGCCGCATCAGCCTGTTCTGGGGTGTAAGCCCATTCACGATTGGCGAGGTCAAGAACATCGATCAGCTGGCCGTCTTTGCCGAAAAGCGGCTCATCGAGGAAAAACTCGTGCACCACGGCGACATCGTCGGAATCATCGCCGGCACGCCCTTCGGCGCAAAAGGCACCACCAACATGATGCGCCTTCACCGCGTTGGCGGCTGACCGCAAATCCGCGAAAAATTCCGCTAGTGGGCCAGTTTCCGATTGATGCGTTAATCGTCCAAGTCGATGACTTCGGCGAATCAGTGGTGCTTACGGACGTTGAGGTCGCCCTGACGGTGTGAGGCTAGACACATCGTCATATACAAAGCTCGCGCGGCGGAGCGCTCGTTAGAAAGAAAGGGAGGTCGAGAGGATCCGGTTCGCATCGATCTGCGCCTTCAGATCGGCGACTTTCTGCTCCGCGATAGCAACTGCATCGGCACCGGCGACAAAGCGGCGCGGCGGTGGCTCCTGGCTGCTGATCGTGATGAGTGCTCGCGCGAGCTTGGCCGGATCGCCGGATTGCTGGCCATTCTGGGATTTCCAAAACTCGAGCTGCTTCGCTCTGCGCTCGTCGTAGTCCTGGATGGACAGCTCGGCGTATTGCGTCGATTGCTCGGTGAGGAGTTCCGTGCGAAAGAACCCCGGGTTGACGATGGTGGTGGTAATACCGAACGGTGCGACCTCGGCATGGAGCGACTCCATCCAGCCCTCGACGCCGAACTTAGACGCTGCATACGCGGTACAGAACTCGAAGCCGACGAGACCTGCTGCCGAGGAGATCGAGATAATGTGCCCCGAACGTTGCTTGCGCATAATCGGCAGGACGGCCCGGGTGACGTTCATTGGGCCTATCAGGCTCGTCGCCAACTGCCGTTCGACCTGCTCCGGCGCCAGCTCCTCGAAGTACCCGGCATAAAAGCTGGCAGCATTGTTGACCAGCACGTCGATGCGGCCGAAGCGGTCAAGAGCGGATCGCACCGCCGCCTCAGCATCGGCGCGGCTGGTGACGTCCAGCTTGACGGCCAGCAGGCCGTCTGACTGACCCACGGCCTTGGCGACCGCGGTGCTGTCCCGACCCGAAGCCACAACCGCGTGGCCAGCCGCGATGGCGGCCCTGGCAAAATCGACGCCCATGCCGCGGCTGGCTCCAGTGATAAACCAGATTTTTTTGTTATGCATGATGCCTCCATTCGGAACAGGTGCCTTGAGCACACGCTCGCAAACAAGTTGCTTGCATGCTGCTGGGCATATTCTTTACAGGGTGCAATTCAGCATGGATTCTGGGCCGATGCTAACTCCTGGTCCATCGCGTTATCGGAAACTGGCCCACCACGGAAATTTCCAGCCTAATTGACCCAACTGTCGGGATTTGAGGGAGGCTTGTCGTGGTGCTCGCGTTCGTAGACTTCAAACTTGCGGCGCAATCGGCGGCGCTGCCAGTCCGAATATTTGTTGCGGAAATCGTAGAAGAAAGAGCTGCGGCGAAGATACACATACCCGACGAACATCCCGCCCAGATGGCAGACGTGGCTGACGCTATCGCCGCTTCCTGACGTCAATCCAAAATAAAATTCCAGCGCTCCCATAATCAGCGCGTAAATCTTCATCGGCAGCGTAATCGGAAACGGAATAATCCATACCTGCCGGTCCGGGAATACGATCGCCGCTGCGAGCAGCACTCCGTAAATTGCGCCGGACGCGCCAATCGTCGGAATCATTGCCGTACCATGCCCGTGCGGATCGAGGATCGTTTTCACGATCACGTTCACGATCCCCGCGCCGACTCCGCACGTGAAATAGTACGCATAGAACCGCCGCGTGCCCCACGCGCGCTCCAGGTCCGCGCCAAACATCCATAGGAAAAGCATGTTCAGCAGCACATGCCAGATCCCGCCGTGCAGGAATAGGTAGGTAAACGGTTGCCAGATAAAGAATAAGTGCGTGACCGCGAACGGCTGCAGCCCGAATGTGTCCCACACCCATTTCACCGCTCCCGCCCCAGCAAACATGCCGAGCAAAGTCTGGGCGAGGAAAATTACAGCGCAAGCGATGATTAGCGTCTTGATTGCCGGTGGGATGGCACCGCGCCAGTTGAGCCGGTTGCCGTAACTTCGGAAGGAGCCCATTGCGGCTCTCAGTCTAACGAGACGACCGCGCCGCTGTCAAAGCTAGCTTAAATGGCACCCCGTAATCACACACTGGGGTCGCCCGCAGGGCAAAATCCGCCGCTGGCCCAGGAATTCAGTTCATCTTTTTCCGTGCGCTCACGAACAACGACACTGCCAGGGCGACGAACATCACGACGCCCAGCACTGGCGCGCTGCTCAGATTCGGCATCAGCTTCGGCCCCCACGCAAAAAGATCGGCGGGAAGCGGCAGGTGCAGGAACGCCATCCAATGCGGCAGCCGGTGCCCGAGCTCCGGGTCCTGCATCAGATTGATAATGATCGCGAGTAATCCAAACACGCCGCCCGCCGCGATCAATCCGCTGGCGTACAGCGAGCCTGGGCTTACTTCGCTTTCCGAATCATTCTTTTTCTCCTGCCCAAGCTCGGCGGCCCATCGCACCACTCCACCCGCAAACATCGCCATCGTCGTCGCAATCGAAAGATACGAACCGACGGCGAACGCGAGCGATCTTATGCCGAGCAGCTCGACGGCAAGCACAAGGAACACGCCGAGAAGAACAAGCCTCCACGGCAATTGTTGATTCAGAATTCCGTTGATCACGGTCGCCATCAGGCGCGCCTGCGGTGCCGCCGCCTGGGCGCTGCCGATTCCCTGTATCCATTGAATTTCAATCTGGTTCGTGCTGCGATCGTAGAGATATTTTCCGTCGGCGACTTCGTGCGAGCCCAGCGCGTTCAGCAGCACGTAGTCCTTGCCGTGATAATCGTGATGATCCGATTCAATGTGCACGCCCACAGGCAGTTGCTGCATATTGATCGCGAGTTGCATCGGCTTGTACTGCGCGAGTCCCACGTTCATCAAAATCAGCGTTCCGCCAATCGCAAATGCAGACACCATCACGCCGATCACGAGCCCAATCTGCTGCGCCACCGGCGTCGCCCCAACGAGATATCCCGTCTTCAAATCCTGCGACGTCGCGCCCGCGATTGCCGACGCGATGCAAACCACGCCGCCAATCGTCAAAGCCAGAACGGTGTAAGGCCCCGCCGTCCACCCGACAACAAGGAACACGGCGCACGTTGCCATCAGTGTCGCGATCGTCATCCCGCTAATCGGATTGGACGAGTTGCCGATCAATCCGCTGATTCTCGACGCAACCGTGACGAACAAAAACCCAAAGACGATCACGAAAATTGAAGCAACGACGTTCGAGAACAAGCCCGTCTGCGCGCCCGGAATCGGCTTGAACGTGAGCAACGCCCACACCATTACAACGAGTACAAGCGAGCCAACCAAGACCACTTTCATCGAGAGGTCGCGTTCGGTGCGCTTCACTTCGGTAAGCTTGCCCTGTTTCGCGCGTACATCTTTCAAACCCGCCGTCAGCGCCGAAACAATCGTCGGCGTGGTTTTCAGCAGCGTGATCAATCCCGCGGCCGCCACCGCGCCCGCGCCCATCGGCCGGATGTAGCTCGCCCACAATTGATCCGGCGTCATCTGCGGAATCGGAATCGTGCTCGGATAAAGCGCGAGCGTCGGATTCAGCGAACCGAAAAATTTGATCGCGGGCATCAGCACGAGCCACGAAAATACGCCGCCCGCAAATAGCGTCCCCGCCACTTTCGGCCCGATGATGTAGCCCACACCGAGATACTCCGACGTGATTGCCGCGCGGAATGACGAACCCGGAAACCATTTCGGCTGATAATCAGGCTGGCCGGGCCATCCTTGCAGCGTGTTCATGCAAAATGTATAGACGCCGCCGATTCCAAGCCCCCAGAAGACGCGCCCCGCGAACGATCCGCCGCGCTCGCCTGCCACCAGCACATCCGCGCACGCCGTTCCTTCTGGATAGAGCAAATTGCCGTGCTCCTTCACGATCAACTGCCGCCGCAGCGGAATCATGAACAGCACTCCGAGCCATCCGCCGATCAGCGCGAGAAAGAAAATCCGCCAGTATTCGGCGTTCAATGAAAATCCGAGAAAAATCAGCGCGGGAATCGAAAAAATTACGCCCGCCGCCACTGACTCGCCCGCCGAGCCCGTCGTCTGCACGATATTGTTTTCAAGAATTGTCGAGCGGCCAAACGCGCGCAGGATGCTCACGGAGAGAACCGCGATGGGAATCGAAGCCGAAACCGTCAACCCGGCGCGCAATCCGACGTAAACCGACACCGCGCCGAACATGATCCCAAAAAATGCGCCCAGCAGAATCGCGCGAATGCTGAATTCGGCGGGACTCTTCGACGAATCCACATACGGCCGGAATTCACCCGGCGGCGCCGTCGAGCTCCACGGTTTCTCTGCCAAGCTTCACCTCCGCGCGCTTCAACATGGCGCGCCAATCGCCAAAATCGTGCGGAAAGAGGGGCAACTTAGCATTAGCCCCGCCACGGCGCAAGCCGCAATCTTCCTGCAAACGACTCCACTTGCGCGAACTATCAGAAGGTGAGTATTCTTTGACCTTGAGTAACGGAGAATGAAATGCCAGCTGACTATGGAATTCCGATATCGGAGAAATCGCGTGTCGCAGAGCAAGAAGATGGCTCTTTAGCCGTCGAGTTGCGCACTGGCAGCTTGCAAACCATCCCTGCCAAGTCTTGGACCAAGACTCTATGGGGATGGAAGTTTCCGTACCGCTTAGTCGATTACGCCTCGTAAGGTGCACGGCGATCGAAGAGCAACCTGAAATCGGAGTCGCGCAAGGCCGCGCGGAGGAGATTCTACGCATTGCGCGGGCGAAGAGTGCTCTAGAGGCGCAAGTGATGGTCGAATGCGCCGCACTGCAAAATGCCGGTGTTCCGTCTGCGGATATCGAGAGGCTACTCGACGATCTCGGCAATTGGCTCCTAAGCAGCAAACGGCCGATTGAACTATGAAGAAAAAGACTGAGAAGAAAGACGAATTGCGCCGCGAGTACGAACTCCGTAAATTAAGGGGCGGCGTCCGAGGCAAGTACGCAGCGCGCTATCGAACGGGCACTAATCTCGTACTGCTTTCACCCGACGTCGCCGAGTACTTTCCCGACGACAAATCCGTCAACGCAGCACTCCGTGCGTTGATCGGCGTCCTGTCCGGCGTGGCAAAGTCACGTTGAATCATCGGCATTGACCGCCCATTCGCGCGGTTCGCTCACAGTCAATAGTCTCCGCCACGCCCGCAAGCCGCATTCCCGGGTTCTCTGCATCCCAGTACCGGATTGCTGTGGAGCATTTCGACCGCCCGAATCATCCGTTGACAATCCTACACTGCGGCGATAGGTTTGAGCCAATTCAACCCTCGGGAATTAACTGAATGGCTAATGTTCCGGGGGCTGGTGTCACTTCTTTAGGAGAGATGAGCCCGGACTTTCGTGTCCTAGACCACCCGGCCTAACGACTCCCATGAAACAAAACCCAGCTCGAAAAATCACTCGAAAGTTTGTCTTTGCCGCTTCTCTGATCTCGATCGGCATGCTAGCCGTGTTGCTCCAAAGCGAAACCTCGCGCGCGAAAGATGATTGGCTCCCCGTGCCCCCCGAAGATCTCGCGCTAAAGGACAATCCCGCAAGCCCCGGCGCTCACGCCATGATTCTCTATCGCGAAGCCTACATCGATTCCGCAGGTGCTTTCGAAACCGAATATTATCGCTACAAGATTTTTACGGAAGCAGGAAAGGACTTGGCGGACGTTCAACTTCCCTATTGGAATGGGCAGACCGCGATTGATGATATTCGCGCGCGTACCATCCGTCCGGATGGCAGCATCGCCAATTTCGAAGGCAAACCGTTCGACAAGGAGATCGTCAAGGCCGGAGGAATCAAGTTCCGCGCCAAGACGTTTAGCCTGCCAGACGTTCAGCCGGGCTGCATTATCGAGTACAAATACAGGGAACGATACGACAACCATTTTTATTGGGGTGCGCAATGGACCGTGCAAGACGACTATTTTACGCGGCTCGCACGGTTCACATTCAAGCCGGCTAGCGAACCCGGCAGCCCCGCGCTCTATTGGCGACGCTACATGCTTCCCGGCGCTATGCCCGAGCGTCAGAAGGACGGCAATATCACCATGGAGGTCCAAAACCTTGCGGGCCTCCAACAAGAAGACCTGATGCCCCCGGACAACTCACTTCGAGCTCGCGTCCAGTTTTTTTTCCGCGGTGCATCCGAACCGGTAAATGAGCCTCAGGACCATTTCTGGACGAGAATCGGCAAGGATTGGTTTGCCTATGACGAAACCTACATCGATAAGAAGGGGGCGCTGAAGGATGTCGTCTCTCAAACCGTTAGCGCGAACGACACCCCGGAGATAAAGCTGCAAAAGCTCTATGCGCGCGTCCAGCAGATTCGCAACGTCAATTACGGCACCGAAACGACGGTCAAGGAAGTGAAGCGCGAGAAGCTAAAAGATAACCCGAACGTTGAGGAAGTTCTTAAACACGGATACGCGACCGGGAAGCAACTGAACCTCTTGATGGTGGGGTTGGCGCGAGCCGCAGGATTCGATTCTGCCATGGTGTACGTCGAATCGCGCAACAGAGGACCATTCCTGCCGAATATGGAGGACGCGTATTCACTTCATGCCGATCTGATTTGGGTTCGTCTGAACAACCAGGATGTCTATCTCGATCCCGGCTCGAAGTTCTACCCGTACGGCGCATTACCCTGGTACGAAACCGGCGTCTCCGGAATCAGGCCGACGAAGGACGGCGTCCAAATGATTTCGGTCCCTCATACGGAGCCTGCCGACTCGATTCGGGAGCGCCATGCGGACTTGCGGCTCGAAGCTGACGGATCAATCAGCGGTACGCTCGACGTGAATTTCCTTGGGATGTGGGGTTGCGCTGAGCGCGAGGACGATCGCGACGAAGACGAAGAGGGCCGAAAGAAAGATCTGATGGATAACATCAAGGCCGGTCTTCCTGCCGGCTCCGATTTTGAAATTACGAAAATTTCCAACTGGGACGACTCCTCGAACCCGGTTCACGTTGAGGGAAAGGTTCACATCTCGACCTTTGCGACCCAGGCCGGCCACCGCACCATTGTTCCGGTCACCATATTCCAGGCGCCAGAGCCAGGTTATTTCGCGCAAGAGAAACGCGTAAATTCAATTTTCTTCCGCTATCCGTATACGGAAAAGGATTCAGTTTCGCTTCACGTCCCTGACGGCGTCAAAATCGAATCCGTGCCTGCGGGAATTAAGGCAAATCCGGGAGCCGGTTTCAACTACGACTTGAAGGCAAGCCAGGCCGGAAACAGTATTATGGTTGAGCGGCAGTTTGCCGTCGGCGGAATTCTATTTAGCGCGGATGATTATCCGGCGCTTCGCAGTTTCTTCAGATCGGTCAAAACAAATGACAATACGCAAATTGTCTTGCATTCCATGCAGACAAGCGAAAATCATTAGCCGCCTTCTGCTCGTGGCTGTTTTTTTCGTTTCCTTCGGCTTCGGTGCATCGCGCGCCCTCGCCGATACGGCTCCCGATTGGCTACACGCCGCCGCCCGCGAAACCATGCCGCCCACGACGAAAGATGCCGTGGCTGTGATTCTGCTCGATGAACAAATTACGACCGTAAAGGACAATGGCGAAATCGAAACCACCTATCGCCGCGCGTATAAGATTCTTCGTCCCGAGGGCCGCAAGATGTATGGCGCCGTTGACATTTACTTCGACAAGGAAACACGGATCACTTCCATGAAGGCGTGGGCAATTCCGGCGGACGGCAAAGACTACCAAGTGAAACAAAAGGACGCCGTCGAACTGGGCGCCTACGGCGACGCTCTTTACAGCGATCTCCGTCGAGAGGTCCTCGAGATCCCGGCCGCAAATCCCGGTAATGTGATTGGCTACGAATACTCGCAGAAGCAGCGGCCATTTCTATTCGCCGACATCTGGGACTTCCAGGACATCATTCCGGTTCGCCGGGCGCGGTTTACGCTCCAGTTGCCGCCAGGATGGCAAATGGCCACGCAATGGGAGAACTATCCCGCGCTCAAAGAGACTTCGACTGGAAATAACGCATACTCCTGGGAACTCGAAAATATTCCCGCTGTCGAAACTGAACCCGATATGCCGCCACGAGAAGCAGTCGCCGGACGGATGGGTGTGAAATATTTTCCGCTAGATCCCGCGGCCCGCGCAAAATCAATCGGGACGTGGAATGACATCGCCCTCTGGTATGCAGGGCTCACGGCTTCGACTCGAACGCCTTCTCCGGAGATCCAACAGAAAGTTGCCGAGCTGACCGCCAATGCCGCCACGACTCTGGACAAGATCAAGGCGATCGTATCTTTCATGCAGCGCGACATTCGCTACGTCGCTATCGAAATCGGAATCGGCGGCTACCAGCCCCACCCTGCAGCTGACGTTTTTCATTTCCGCTATGGCGACTGCAAGGATAAGGTCACTCTGCTCGGCTCAATGCTTCAAGTGATCGGCGTCAAATCGTATTACGTCGTCGCCCAAACGGATCGCGGCATCGTACAGCCCGATTTTCCGTCACCCGTCGCCTTTGATCACATGATCATCGCGATCCGATTGCCGGACGACGTGCCATCCGACGGACTCTGGGCGATTGTCGAGCACCCGAAATACGGCCGGCTGCTCTACTTCGATCCGACAGATCCGTACACGCCACTCGGCTACATTCCTTCGTACGAGCAGCGCAATT
>CAWDOI010000032.1:0-37171 GCA_963803835.1 uncultured Acidobacteriota bacterium
TTTCCCAATTGCCCTTTTGAATCATCCGGCGCTCGTCGAGCGTCCCGGCCAGGCCGGGAAGGTCGGTGGTTCCCTTCGCTGTGCTTAGGGCAGGCAAATCCACTCGCCCCGAACACTTCTTTTAAATCAGGGATTTACTCCACACGAAAAATCCGGGGAGCGCGTAGCTCGCCGTTTGCCAAATTGATTCGGGGTAGTTGGTTTGCTAAGGTCGTCGTCATGTCCGAGCGTTCCACCGAGCAGGTACGCGAATTGCTCGACTCCCTTTATCGCGAGGATTCGGGACGAATCCGTGCAACTCTGATCCGCTTACTCGGTGATTTTGATCTTGCCGAGGAGGCGATGCATGAAGCCTTTGCGGCTGCACTGAGCCTGTGGCCGGGGAGTGGAGTACCCGGCAACCCCCGACCATGGTTGATTTCGACGGCGCGATTCAAAGCCATTGATACTCTGCGTCGACGGGCAAGATTTGATGCATCGCAAAACGAGCTCGTGCGATATCTCGAAGCGCAATCGAGTTCGGCCGAAAGGTCGAATGATGAGGACAGCCTTGAGGATGATCGGCTGCGCCTGATTTTTACCTGCTGTCATCCATCTCTCGATCCGGAATCGCGCGTGGCGCTGACCTTGCGTGAGGTGTGCGGGCTGACAACCGAGGAAATCGCAAAGGCCTTCCTCATCACTCCACGTACGCTGGCGCAGCGCATTGTGCGCGCCAAGGCCACGATTCGCGATACGCCGATTCGGTACGAGGTGCCGTCGCCGCAGGAATTGCCGGAGCGACTGGACGCGGTGCTTCAGGTCATCTATCTCGTCTTTAATGAGGGCTACTCTGCTGCAGCGGGAGCGCAAGTAACGCGGGCCGAGCTGACCAGCGAGGCGATTCGACTGGGCCGGTTGCTGACCGAACTCCAGCCAGAGCCGGAAGTCATTGGGCTGCTTTCGCTGATGTTGCTGCAAGAATCGCGTCGCGCCGCTCGAACCTCGCCGACCGGAGAGCTGATTTTGCTGGAGAACCAGGATCGCTCGCTTTGGAACCGGGAGCAAATCGCGGAGGGAGTGGTATTGCTGGAGAAAGCCCTCAAGTCCCGCCGGTTCGGCTCCTACACACTGCAGGCTGCGATTGCGGCCGTTCATGCGGAGGCAGAATCGGTGACGGCGACCGACTGGCGGCAGATTGTGGCGCTTTACGACCGATTGGCAGAAATTCAGCCTTCGCCAGTTGTACTGCTAAATCGTGCCGTAGCCATTGCAATGCGCGATGGCCCAGAGGCTGGTCTGACGCGTATTGACGCGGTGCTCGAGCATGGCGAACTCGCAAATTATTACCTGGCGCATTCCGCCCGCGCGGACATGTACCGCAGACTCGGCAGGACGGCTGAAGCTCGGTCGTCTTATCAGAAAGCTCTGGAGCTGACCCAACAGGAACCGGAGCGTCAATTCCTGCAAGAACGGATTCGGCAGCTAAAATAAAAACCGCGACGAGTTGTCGAATTCCGGTCCGGCCGTTCGACTATATAGTGAAGGCCGGGCAAGCGGCCCGCCAGAAAGTGTTTCCCTGGTGATACGCTACGCGAAGAATCTGAAAATCGCGTGTCGATTTCCCATCACCCCGTTCGATTGGTAAGTAGAGCGGCACCGCGCAACAGAGCACTCGCAGCATTCCGTGCCCAGCGCGGTCCAAGCTCCGATATAAAAGTGGCGGCCCTGATATGGCGTCCGCTAGACACCCAAGGAGAAAACGATGCGTTTCATGATGATCATGTTTCCGAAAGACTACGAAACTGCAAAGCCCGGCTGGGCACCCGCCCTCAAAGACATGGAGAAAATGGGCCAGTACAACGAGGAACTAGGGAAAGCGGGCGTGCTGCTCGCGCTCGACGGTCTAACCCCGCCCTCGACGATGAGCGCGCGCGTCACTTTCAAAAACGGAAAATCGAAAGTTACCGACGGCCCCTTTACCGAAGCGAAGGAAGTGGTCGGCGGCTTCTGGATTATTCAGGTGAACTCGCGCGAAGAGGCGCTCGAATGGGCCTCGCGCATCCCCGGACAGGATAACGAAATGGTCGAAGTTCGCAGGCTGTTTGACATTACCGACTTCGATCCCGAGACCCAGAAGGAGATCCAAAAGAAGTTCGGCGACCCCGGCGCTGAGCCGGGCCAGAAGTAAAAAAACTCTCCGCGCTATGTCGATCTCGCGATGCCTCGTGCGACGTCAAGTAAGTAAATTTTTCTGGCACGATCTGTCGAATTCCGAACCGCCCGTTCGACTATGTAGTGAAGGCAGGGCAACCGGCCGCCCGAAATCCGTTACTCGAATAGGAGGAATCATGCCGCAATATTTGGTTGCTATTCATCACCCCGACGGCTACGACGGGTCCCTGGAAGGCGAAGCGATGATGCGCGATATCCACGCGCTTAACCGCGAGATGATAGCCGCTGATGCCAGGATTTTCGCTGGCGGCCTCTCCGCTGCCAGCAGCGCGAAGTCCCTGCGGGCGCAGCCTGATGGCAAGGTGCGTGTCACCGACGGACCGTACCTGGAGACGAAGGAGCACATAGGCGGTTTTGGATTCTGGACGCCGCTAACCTGGACGAGGCACTGGGGTGGGGGCGCAAGGCCGTCGTTGCCTGTCGGGCTCCGGTCGAGGCGCGCGCGTTTTTCCCCAAACCAGGCAACTGAGCGGCCGGGGGCAGCACAGCCGGTGACGCCGCCTGACGGGCTGGCGTCGGGACGCCGCGAGCCGCTATAGGCATTCGCGCCGGGGTGGCACATCCTTGACGACTATAAAGTCCACGAACCAGTGCACAGGGCCTTACAGACACTGATACATACAAGGGAAGCGTGACCAAATGAGAAAAGTAATCTACGCAATCAGCATGACCCTGGATGGCTACTTCGATCACGCCAATGGAGTTCCCGATGAAGAACTAATGGAATATTTCACAGACCTCGTGCGAGATGCGGACTTGTTCGTCTACGGGCGTAAAACCTATGAATTGATGGTTCCTTATTGGCCGGATGTCGCCAAAAGCGATTCGGAGACCAAAGTAGATAAAGATTTTGCCGAGGCGTTCGTCTCCAAAAAGATGGTTGTTTTCTCGCGATCGTTAAAGAGCGTTGACGAGGAAAATACCAGAATCGTTCGCACCAACCTGCAAGACGAAGTACTTAGATTGAAACAGGAGCCGGGCAAAAATATTCTAGTCGGCGGCGTGGATATCCCGTCGCAACTGATAGCGCTTGGCCTGGTCGATGAATTTCGTTTTGTCGTTATTCCGGTACTTGCAGGAAAAGGGAAACGTTTGTTCGAAGGTGTTAGCCTGGAGAAATTACAATTAAAACTTGTGGAGTCCAGGGTTTTTAAGTCATCAGGAAGTGTTCTGCTTCACTACCAGAAGCAGTGACCGAAAAGAGACGCTTCAATTTCAAAAACGAGAGTCAACGATGAATGAGCTCACGAGGCGTGATTTTGTTCGATGCGGTTTGACTGCGGGAATTGGGATCGGCCTTGCGCGGGAATTGCTGCGCTCCGCCGTCGCCCGGCAGGCGCCTGCACCGGGGGCGGACCCCTACGCCATGGTCGATCCGGAGTTGCTTGACGCAATCAAGAAATTCCCATTCCCCACTCAGAGCTTCACCAGCGAAAATCTCGTTGTCGCACGAAAATGGCCGCCGGTGCCTCCGCTGCCTCCGCCGGCGCCGCAGCCATTTGAACGTCACATACCGGGCCCATTGGGCGCGCCGGACTTGCGACTGGTGATCGTGGATGCGGCTCCGGGGACGAAAGGGCGTCCTGCATTACTTCACATGCATGGCGGCGGGTATGTCTCCGGCGTCGCCGGACAATTCAATCCGTTTCTGCAGGCAGTGGCACAGAAATGCGGATGCCTGGTCGTTTCGGTCGACTATCGCGTCGCGCCGGAAACTCATTTCCCGGGATCGCTCGAAGATAATTACACCGCGCTGCGCTGGCTCTACAAAAACTCTGACGAGCTCGGCGTGGATCGCAAACGCATCGCGATAGGCGGAGAAAGCGCCGGCGGCGGCCTTTCTGCGCAACTCGCGATTGCCGCGCGCGATCGCCGCGAAATTCCCATCCTATTTCAGTTGCTGATTTATCCGAGCCTTGACGATCGAACCGGCAGCACTCGCCAAGTTCCGCCGTCTATCGGACAGTTCGTTTGGAACGCGGGCTCGAATCGTTTCGCCTGGACTTCTCTCCTCGGCGTCCCGGCCGGCTCGCCTACGGTTCCGGCGGGCGCGGTTCCTGCGCGCGTCGAAAATCTCGCCGGACTTCCTCCCGCATTCATCGGCGTCGGCGCTCTCGATCTGTTTGTGGATGAAGATGTGGAATACGCCCGCCGCCTGATCAATGCCGGAGTTCCGACGGAGCTCCATGTAATTCCACGCGCGTATCACGGCTTCGATGTGCTAGCGCCCGACGCCGCGGTTTCGAAGCGATTCACGGAATCGTGGATGGTTGCCCTTCGGCGAGCGGTTGCCGCCGGCTAGCCCGCGAAGTCTGATTTTGATAGTGGCGAGCAACTGCATCATGATGTGTTACACGGTCTCTGACGGAGGACCCAATGAAATACATCTGTTTGGGCTATCTCGAGCCCGGCAAGTTCGAACACATGTCTGAGAGCGAACGCAACACCGTGCTGGACGAGTGCTTTAGTTACAATGACGAACTGCGGAAGCACGGACATTTGCTCGCTGAGGAACCGCTTCAGCCTCCCAACACGGCGGTGACCGTCGGTTGGAAGGACGGAAAGGTTGCGGTGACAGACGGTCCGTACGCGGAAACGAAGGAGCAATTGGGTGGAATCCAGGTGCTGGAAGCGCGCGATCTGAATCACGCCATTCAGCTCATTTCCCAAAGTCCAGGAGTGAAGTTGAGGTGTGGAACAATCGAGATACGTCCAGCGGCGGATATCAGCGAAATAATGAGGGAGAGCGAGCGGCGACGCCGAAAGGATCCCTCGCGATGACAGCGGCCACAAGGGAAAGAAAGATCGGTATCATGGCGGGCTGAACCACATGCCACGTGTCGCGCGCTTCCACAACCGAGCCGGTGTCCGAATTTGGACGTTGTCTGCCAAAAACGAGCACCCCGCACGGCGCAGTCCGCCGTAAATGATTTACAATGTGGGAGTTTCTGTTGGCACGTTTGGTGCAGGAAAATGCCGAGGTGAGGTGAAACATGTCGTTCTTCCGCGAGCTAAGAGTTGCGTTCCACTCGTTGATGCGCAGCAAAGGGCTTGCGGCCATCGTGATCCTCACGCTGGCGCTCGGCATCGGCGCGAACGCCGCGATCTTCACGCTCGTCCGCGGAGTGCTACTGAAGCCGCTCGTCAATCGTGACGAAAACCGCCTCATGTACATTCGCCAGAGCGCCCCCGGCTTGGGCGACGACAACACCACATTCTCCGTGCCCGAAATCAGGGACATCGAAGCCAGCGTCCACTCCGTCAGCGAGTTCGGCGATTTCTCGACGATGGGCTTTACGATGATCGGACTCGGTGAACCTCGCGGAGTGCGAGGTGGCGTCGTCAGCGGCGACTACTTTGAAGTAATGGGCCTGCGTCCTGTTCTCGGCCACCTCATCGGACCTCAAGACGACGGTCCCAATGCAGCCGGCGTCATCGTGCTCACCTATCGTTTCTGGTCCACCGTTTACAAGAAAGATCCTAACGTGATCGGCAAAACAGTTCGCCTCAGCAGCATTGGCGACCGTTCCGCCACAGTGATTGGCGTCCTTGAGCCGTGTGTGCCGTATCCCGCGGATACGGAGATCATCGGCAACATGGTTACGAGCCCGCATCATCTTTCCGCCACAATGGTCACGGGCCGCGTCCATCGCATGACTGAACTTTTCGGCAAGCTTGCTCCCGGCGTCACGCTCGACCAGGCTCGCGCCGAGTTGCGCACCGTCTACGCCACGATGCAAAAAGATCACCCGGACGATTATCCCCATAGCGCCGGCTTCCGCATCGAGTCGCGGATGCTCCGCGACGAGATTACTTCCGGCGCGCGCACCATTCTGCTGGTACTGCTGGCCGCTTCTGGTCTCGTCTTCATCATCGCCTGCTCGAATGTTGCCAACCTGATTCTCGCGCGTACGGTTCGTCGCGAAGGTGAACTCTCGATCCGCGCCGCGCTCGGCGCAAGCACTGGCGCGCTGCGCCGCATGTTGTTAGCAGAAAGCCTGCTGCTCTGCGGCGCGGGCGCAGTAATCGGCGTAATAATCGCGCAGCCATTGGTCACAATCCTGGCTCGATACGCCTCGCGCTTCTCCCTTCGCGCGCTGGATTTGACGGTCGATTCCAGCATCCTTTGGGTGGGAGTAGCGCTGGCAGTAGTCGCCGCGGTGATTTTGGCATTTGTGCCGCGTCTGCCATCGGCTAATGCGTCGAATGGCATGAACCTCGCCAGCGGCAGCGTCCGCATCACCAGCAGCACCAGCCGCCGCCAGCGCATCTTCGCCGTCACGCAAATCGCAGCGTCCTTCATGCTGCTCGCGGGCGCAAGCATGTTGATCGCGACGCTGATCGCGCTGCAAAAGACCCAGACTGGTGTCGATACCCGCCACGTCCTCACCGTCGACGTTCCCGCGCTTTCCTACGGAAAAACGTCTCAGCAGGTCCTCGATTTCTATAAGGAATCGATGCGCCGCATCGACGCGCTGCCGGGCGTCACGACCACCGCTTTCAGCACCATTGCGCCATGGCGCGATGCCGACAACTTCGGCCCAGGTCTGCAATATTCTGCTGATGGCCACCTCTCTGGCAAAGACGATCCTCGCGCGATGTGGCGCACCATCTCTCCCGGCTTTTTCGCCGCGCTCGGCGTGCCCATTCTTGAAGGCCGTGATTTCAATTCGCAAGATGACCAGACTCAGGAGCCCGTCGCTGTCGTCAGCGAAACTCTCGCGCGCAGCATGTATCCTGCCGGGGATGCCATCGGCCGGCATGTCTATTGGACCGATCCTGTGCTCGAATTCCTCCCCGGATCTGAGGCTGAAAAGGCGCGATTCAGAGGCCCGCATCGCATCATTGGCGTCGTTGCCGACGTGGATGATCTGCATCTGGTTCCGCAGCCTGTCTCTACCATTTATGGCACCTTCGCCGACTCCGAGATGTTGTTTGGCGGTCACCTCTTCATCCACACCACCGCAAATCCCTATTCGCTTGTAACGCCGGTAACAAAAATTATTCGGGATATGTCCGCCGACGAACCCGTCGAGCACGCCGCCACTCTCGAAGACATCCGAGCAACGGTACTCGCGCCAGACCGCTTGAACTCCCTGGTTTTTGGCGTGTTCGCCGGGGTCGCGTTGCTGATTGCCGTCGTTGGCGTCGCGGGCGTCCTCGCGTTTTCTGTCAGCGCGCGCACGCGCGAATTCGGCATCCGTCTGGCGCTTGGCTCGCAGCCGAAGAATATCCTCAGAGGTGTTGTCACCGAAGGCGTTCTGATGGCCGGAGGCGGCGTTCTGGCGGGTGCGGCGTTCGGGCTCGTCGTCGCGCGCGTGGCGGGCAGTTATTTCGGCGACTTACAAATGCCGGGCGCATTGCCCGTGATCGTTTCTGCGCTCGTGCTGTTAGGCGCGGCGGTAGTCGCTTCGATGCTTCCGGCGGCCCGCGCGGCCCGCGTCGACGTTATGCAAGCGCTTCGCTCGGAATGATTTTCCCGGCGCGCCCAAGTTTCCCGTAAGGCAACGAATCGTCGAGGCGGAACGGCCGCACCCACGCATCAAGATTGATTGACTACTACGCAATCGAGACATCCCCCTGAGCGGAGCTAGAAAATCATGGGATCCTGCCGCGTCAATGAAACCTGGGGGCAGGCTTTCTAATCAACTAATTGAGACCTGTAGTTCGAAATCTGAAAGGAGATAAAAGAATGTTGAAACGAGTTCTGTTTGTGTCCGCGCTAACCATGCTTGTGACTCTCTCTGCTGTCGCCTCGGACCGCGAGGACGATGTGAGTCGCACGCACAGAGCTGCGGACGTCTTCAAGCAAATCATGGACACTCCGGATCACGGCATTCCTCACGATCTGCTGGATTCGGCGAAATGTATCGCCATAATTCCAGGAGACGTGAAGTTCGCCTTTATTTTTGGTGGCAACTACGGCCGGGGAGTCGTCACCTGCCGGACCGCGCATGGCTGGAGCGCGCCGCTGTTCTTGGCAGTTGACGGCGGGAGCGTGGGTTATCAGATCGGCGGCTCGTCTACCGATCTGGTGATGCTATTTATGAACGAGCACGCCTTGAAGAGCCTGCTCAGCGACAAATTCAAGCTCGGTGGCGACGCCTCGGTCGCAGCGGGTCCCGTGGGCCGGACTGCGGAAGCTGGCACCGACCTTAAACTCACTGCGGAAATCCTGTCCTATTCGCGCGCCAAAGGCGTTTTTGCCGGCGTGGCCCTCGACGGCGCCGTGGTGCAAGCCGACAAGAGCGGAGACAAAGCCATGTACGGCGACGATGTGGACCGCCATGCCATTCTAAGCGGCAAAGTCGCCGTTCCTGCATCTGCGCGACCTCTGCTGCACGAACTGAGTGGATATTCACTGGAAGCCAAGACGAACCGGTGAATTCCAAATGACGGAACGCTAAGTCTCTTGGGGTTCGAGCCCGGGATTGCCAAGAGGCATCGACTGCTCCTGGCTCCGGCATGACACGGCGAAAAGCGCGTCGAATACCGTGCCTTTGTTCGCATCCGGGCAACCACCAATGAAGCGTCAGCGACTGAGCGCCGATTATTAATGACACTCTTCGTGAGGGAATTGCACTCGGTCGGACAGAATTTCCACGGCGCCCAGCACATGACCGACCGGCTGCGCAGGTGTGGATTCCAGTGCCGTTTTGGCGGCAACATGCGAGCGGCGTATTTGACTGGCGTCGAACGATCCCCCGAACAAGCCGGACAGCTGTGTCCTGCCATCTGGGCGACCCGCTGAGACGGAATACATCACGGGTATTTGCGGATTCACATTCGCGGCGGTGGTAAAGTTCCCAAGCGTAGGCGCGGCGGTACGTGCCTCTCTTCAATTGACAGAAACCTTATACCGACGATGGGGAAAGAGATGGTTCGACGCTGCGGCGTCGGCGGTGGGAATTGTTCTGCTGTCGCCATTGCTGATTGGCGTTGCGATCGCGGTGCGGCTCACGAGCGCGGGGCCGATATTTTTTCGCCAGGTCAGGACGGGCCGGAGCGGGCGGCCGTTCCGCATATTCAAGTTTCGGACAATGATTAACGGTGGCGCGGAACGCGGGGATCTCATTACCGCTGGGGACGACTCGAGGATTACGGCGCTGGGCCGGATGTTGCGCAAAACCAAGATTGATGAATTGCCGCAGTTGATCAATGTGCTGCTCGGCGAGATGAGCCTCGTTGGGCCGCGGCCTGAAATTCCTGAATTCACGAAACACTATGCGGAGAAATATCGCGGGGTGCTGCTTGCGCGACCCGGGATTACGGGGCCGGCGGCGAGTGCTTATGTGCGGGAAGAAGAGATCCTTGCTGGGCGAGCCGATAGTCAGAATTTTTATTCCGCGGAAATCCTGCCGAGAAAACTTGAACTCGATTTGATCTATTGCGACGACATTCGATTCCTGAACGACATCAAGTTAATCTTTCAAACATTTGAAAGAATCTTGGCGACCCTTCATCCAGCAGGGACGCGACCGAAAAACCGGCCGGCTCCCCGACCAGCCCTACGATTGCCGTGATCGCACGGACGCTGAATGTAGAACCCCTCGTCCTGCCGGTGGCATTTCAAATTTGAAACTACAGATTTGAAATGTGAGGACGCGCTCCGACGCTGCCTGGCTACGAATCCCTGCCGAAGACCGAATTCATTTTCTTCGCGATACGATCATTATATTTTCGCCGAACAATAATGCGCGTGAGGCTTGCGCGTGGCGAATTTCTTTATTGCGCGAGCGCTGAGCCGCGTTTCGCTCCTTGCGGAATGCAACGAGCGTGTAGAGCCACATCAAAGGAGCGAGGAAAGCGTAAGCATAGCTGACCGGCTTTACGTGCGTAGGCTCGACATCGAGAATTTGGAAGCCGGACGTGTGCAGGACGTAGCGCAGCTCAGAGAAAGTTTTTAGGCCGATGTGATGCAAGGGGTGGGGGCTTGCCTCATCGCACGGGCGCGGATCCGAGAGATAGAAGCCGCTGCCGAAAAATCTAACGCGCGAGCGAATGGAAATTGTGTTCGGCGTGGAGAGAATGAAAATGCCGCCGGGACGGCAGACGCGATGCATTTCGCGCACGAATGCGAAGGCATTTTCGAGATGCTCGATGCCTTCGATGGAAACGACGAGATCGAAACTAGCATCGGGCCACGAAAGCTTCGCGGTGAGATCGGCGACGCGAAATCGATCGCCGAGAATCGCGCGCGCCTCGCCCGTTAACTCATCCACAATATCAATGCCCGAAACTTCGAGGCCAGCTGTCGCGAGCAGAATCGAGACTTCACCGTCGCCGCATGGCGCATCGAGCACTTTTGCGCCTTGCGGCAATCCGAGCGCGGTTACGCGACGGATCACGGCATCGTAGATTTTCGAGCAGCGCGGCGTATTCATCGCCGGGGCGCTCGGGCTAGCGATGCCCTGGGCAGCTGTGTAAGCAATTGATTCATGGATTTGATGGCGCGCCCCTCTCGGCTAGACAGCATCTCGGAATTTGTGAAGTTTAATCTATTACTGTGCCGGCGCGATGCACGTTTCGGAAAGTAAGCGGGACACGCTCAATTGCGCCGTCGCGATGATGTTGGAACTACGGACGTAACTTCCACCCGCGTACCGTTTCATTTTCCGCACAGCGGTTCACAATCTCTCGCCTCGAAATTCGAGATGGCGCTCGTCAGGCGCACGGACGCGATCGCCTTTGATGACTATTCATGGCTAATACAGGGATCGGCAAGATTCTTTTTCGAACGGGCACGCCTCGCGCTTCGGCGATTCACGGCGCACATTCTCGCTTGTTCGGTCACGCGCCCGCCACAGCGGCTGCTGAATCGATCGCGATGCCCTGGCGGCGCGCGGCGGCAATCGATTATTTTCCGGTCCGAGTTCTCGGCGTGGCTCAGTGGTGTTTCGTGCTGGCTGGGGGCGCAGGCCTGCTGCAAGCCTGGGCGGAGCGGTTCTCGATTGAGCCGGACGGCGTGAATTACCTCGATATCAGCTACGCCTATCTTCGCCACGATTGGCACAACGCGATCAACGCCTATTGGAGCCCGTTGTATTCGTGGCTTCTGGCTCTCGTTTTCGCGCTCACACGCACTTCGCTCTGTTGGGAAGCCACGGTTCTTCACCTTGTGAATTTCGTCATCTATCTTTTTGCGCTGGCGTGCTTTGGATTTTTCTTTCGCGAACTGACCGCGCTGTGCGCCGAACGCGCTGCCGGAGCGGACGCGCAATCGCCGCGGGGTTGGGCATGGACGGTTCTCGGTTACTCGCTCTTCACGTACTCATCGCTCGAATTGGTGGGATTGGGAACGGACAAGCCGGACATGTTGGTCTCGGCGATCTCTTTCATGGCGACGGCGATTTTGATTCGAATTCGCCGAGGGCAAACAAGCTGCCAAACGCATGCGTCGCTTGGCGCGGTGCTTGCGGTCGGCTACCTCGCGAAGTCGGTTTTGTTCCCGCTGACATTCGTGTTTCTGGTTTGCGGCTTGTTCGCATCAGGAAATTGGAAACGCGCCGCACCGCGAGCGGCGCTCGCGCTGGCTGTGTTTCTCGCTATCGGCGGACCGTGGGCGATCGCGATTTCGCGCGCGCAGGGACGAATCACGTTCGGCGATGCCGGACGCGTAAGCTATGCGTGGTTTGTGAACGGATTGTCGGCACTTCCGCAATGGCATGGCGAGATTGCCGGAGCTGGGGCGCCGATCCACGGAGCACGGCGGCTGAACGAAATTCCTCCGGTGGATGAATTTGCGACGCCGGTCGCTGGGACCTATCCGCCGTGGTACGACCCGACCTATTGGGTCGCAGGCCTGCGTCCGCATTTTGAGTTGCGCGGACAATTGCGTGTACTCAAGGTAAGTGCCGCGGAGTATTTCCGGCTTCTATCCGCAGAAAAATCGATCGTGGTTGGCGTGCTCGCGCTCGCACTTCTTGCAGGAGGCGCCGGTGGCTTCTTTCGTGAATTGCTTTTGTCGTGGACTCTTTGGCTGCCGGCGGCAGTGACTTGCGGACTCTACGCGCTCGTCCACGTGGAACCGCGTTTCGTGGGTGCGCCGATGGTCATACTTTGGTGCTTCTTATTCGCTGCTATCCGTTTGCCGCAAAGCGAGAATTCGGCGCGAGTGTGGAATTGCGTCGTGCTCGCGGTGGCGCTGACGATGGGCGTCACGATTACGAGCCAGGCGGCAGCCCACGCGATAGCCGCGCTTCGAGGATCGGAGAACAGCGAGTGGATGGTAAGCGCGGACTTGGCGCAACTTGGTTTAAGGCCGGGAGACGAAGTGGCCGTGCTCGGCCATTCGACGCACGGTGATTACTGGGCTCACCTCGCGCAAGTTCGCATTGTTGCGGATGTTCCAGCGGAGGGCGTCCCTGCCTATTGGGAATCAAGCGCAGGGACGAAATCGCGAATTCTCAGCGCACTCGCGCGCACTGGAGCGCGATTTCTTGTTACCCGATTTCAGCCGCCAAACTCGGAATTGCAAAACTGGGAACGACTCGGAGCGACCGGATATTACGCTTTGCCGCTTGCGTCGTTGGCGATGAAACGGCAACTCCCGCCCACGAATATCGCGACTGCGCGCGCCGACCCGGAGGCGGGGGCCTCCGGGCTCTGAAGTTTCAGGGGTCGATTGCGAGATCAGTTGAACCCGGAAGCGAAAAACCGGTTACCGGAGCTCGATGGCTTGCGAGGCCTGGCCATCCTACTCGTGCTCTCGCTGCACTACATTACGTTCGGCTACAACAACGCCGAATTCGGGAAGCTATATCGCTTCGCCCAAATCTTCCGGCTCGGATGGAGTGGCGTCGATCTGTTTTTCGTTCTCTCGGGATTCTTGATCGGGGGGATTCTCCTCGACGCGCGCGAAAGTCCAAATTATTTCAAAGCGTTCTACGTGCGGCGGATTCATCGGATTTTGCCGGTCTACTACACATGGATTGTTTTGTTCGCGATTGACGGTTCACTTGCTGCTGAATACGGATCCGTGAAGGAATCCAGCGGGCCGTTGATTTCGGTGCCTGTGGTGGTCTATTACCTGTTTCTGCAAAATCTCGTCTTTACGCCGCTTTCGCGATTTACAACGTGGTGGATGTCGCAAACGTGGTCGCTAGCCGTGGAGGAGCAGTTCTATCTCGTCTCGCCATTTCTGATTCGATTTCTATCGCGCCGGCGGCTCACGTGCGTCTTGGCCGGTTGCATCATCGGGGCGCCAATTCTCCGGGCCATCGTTTACTCAGCGAAGCCCGGAGTCCTCAGCCCGCAGTACGTATTGATGCCCTGCCGCGCCGACGCGCTGGCGATGGGAATGCTGCTCGCCATCGCGTGGCGATCGAACGCGAAGGCGTGGATTTCGCAGCGCCTCCGTCTTGCAGGCATTCTGTTTGCAGTCCTGGTCGCCGGCGCTCTTGCAATGACGAAATGGATGCCGAACCCTCAAAACCGATTCGAAGCGGCGTACCAGTATTCATGGCTCGCGGCGATGTACGCGGTGATGATGATCCTCGCGCTCGTCAAGCGCGATGGCATAGTGGCGCGGGCGGCCCACTGGCCGTTTCTCCGCGAGTGGGGGCGCATTTCGTACTGCGTCTATCTTATTCACACGGGAGTCCTGTGGACGTGCCACCGGGTTCTGCTGCATTCACTGCCGCGCATCACAGATTGGCCCGGTGTGGCGACAACGGCGTTAGCTCTCACGCTGACTGTGGGAATCGCACAAATCTCGTGGAAATACTTCGAAAAACCGCTAATCGATCGCGGACATGCGGCACGATTCATGCCTTCGGAAGCAGACGCGTTGCCGTCACCGAGCTAGGAGTCAATTCCTAGTGCGCGGTGCCCGATACAGGCGTCGGGCAGTCGCGCCCGACAATCCCACCAACCGGCAATTCAGCGTCAATCAAGGCTGCGCTAATCGATGGGTGTCTCCAGAATTCCTATTACACAAGTATTACAAACACTTGCGAGCTTCTTTGTTAGCCTTAGTCCAGCACCACAAGCACATCGCAATCATTGACATTTCGTGGGAAGGGCCAAGTATGGAACTCACCGATCTACGAGCGGCGAAGGCAAAGGACGACGGAATCAATTGGGTGACGGCTGGCGTCATGATCGCCTTCCACGCACTCGCGATTGTCGCGCTATTTTTCTTCACGTGGAAAGCCCTCTTCATCGCACTTTTCCTGTGGTGGCTTTCGGCGAGCGTTGGAATCGGCATGTGCTATCACCGCTTGCTCACGCATCGCGGCTATAAGATTCCAAAGTGGCTCGAGTACACGCTCACCGTCTTCGCGACGCTTGCGCTCGAAGGCGGACCGATTTTCTGGGTGGCAACGCACCGCATCCACCACAAATATTCCGACCACGAAGGCGATCCGCATTCTCCGATTGACGGCACATGGTGGGCGCACATGGGCTGGATACTTGTCGGGAAGTCGATGCACCACGATACGTCAACGCTCGCGCGGTACGTACCCGATCTCGCGAAAGACCGCTTTTATGTTTGGATCACGAAATACCACTACGTTCCGCTCATCGTTCTCGGAGTGGTGTTGCTTGTATTTGGCGGATGGTCCGTCATGCTATGGGGCATTTTCCTCCGCACGGTTGTCGGGCTGCAAACCACGTGGCTTGTCAATTCAGCGACACACTCTTGGGGCACGCGCCGGTATGTGACGCGGGACCTTTCGACCAACAGCTTGTGGGTTGCGCTATTGACGTGGGGCGAAGGATGGCACAACAACCATCACGCTCATCCGACATCGGTGCGCCACGGACTCACGTGGTATGAAATCGACTTCAACTGGTATGGAATCTGGCTGCTGAAAAAGTTGGGACTCGCGAAAAACCTGCGCGTCGCCAGTCTTCGCACGGTTGAGAGGGGCGAAAAGCCAGCCGAGGATTCGCCGGCCAGCGGCATCGTTCCCGCGACGCCGCAAGTTCAGCCAAATCTTTCCGCATAAGTTGGCGTAAGCGGCAGCGGCTGCCGGCTGGAAGCCGCATCCTTTTAGCCCCGCATTCAAGCACTCCCCTTGGGCGCGCCCATGAACCTTTCGGTTCATGCCCGGACCTCATAGCAACCCTTCGGCGGTACAATTACGTCCAGACAACATGCAGATCGCTAGCCGTCGAAAAACAATCGCGTTCTTCGTGACGCTGGGCTCAGGCCTGGTGGCGCTGGCTGTCGCGCTCAATATTAGTTGGATCATCCTCAACTGGCGCGAAGGCGTGCTGCTTTTTTTCGGTATCGTCTTTTTCGCGGCCATCATCGCTGGAATGATTCTCAATACGAGCTTTCTCATTCGTGAAATCAAGCGGAACGAACAGCACGATAGTTTCATCAACGCAGTCACTCACGAATTGAAGACGCCGATCACCTCAATCCGGCTTTATCTTGAGACTCTCCAGCGGCGCGATGTCGATGAACAGAAGCGCCAACAATTTTACGATCTAATGCTGAATGACACCGACCGGCTGGTCCACACAGTTGAACAAGTGCTGAAGGCCGGAGAGGCGCGCTTCAAGAGCGGCCGGCGCGAGCGCACGGAGATCGATTTCGGCGGACTGGTATCGGAATGCATGGAACTCGCGCGGTCGCGGCATCACCTCACGGCCAAGGCTTTGCAATACAATATGCCGAAGAACGGGAATCAGATCACCGTCCGCGGCGATGCCGATGAGCTACGCACGGCCGTGACGAACGTGCTCGACAACGCGATCAAGTATTCGAAGGAGAACGTTGACGTATCGGCGCAAATCGAGACACCGGATACAAAACATGTTCTCCTACGAGTTCGGGATCACGGCATGGGAATTCCGGTGGACGAATTGAAGCGTATTTTCAAACGCTTTTACCGTGTGCGTGGCCGCTCGCGCGCGCAGGTGAAAGGCACGGGGCTCGGACTGTTCATCGTCCGCTCGATCGCGAAGAAGCACGGCGGGAAAGTATTTGCTGAAAGCGCGGGCGAAGGACGCGGCACGACGATCACGCTCGAGCTGCCGAGGAGCCGCGCATGAGCCGCGTCCTCGTGGTTGAAGACGAGACTCATTTGGCTGAAGGCCTTCGATTCAATCTCGAAGCGGAAGGGTACGCTGCGCAGATTGTGGGAGACGGTGAGATGGCGCTCGATCGGCTCGTCGAGAGAAAAGAGCCGTACGACGCCGTCATTCTCGACGTCATGCTTCCCGGCGTGAACGGGTTCACCGTCGTTTCAGAATTACGGAAGGCAAAGAATTTCGTTCCCGTCCTGATCCTCACCGCTCGCGGAAGGCCCGAAGACGTGCTCGAAGGATTTGCCGCGGGCGCGGACGATTACCTGCCGAAGCCGTTCGAACTGCCCATCTTTCTTGCGCGCCTGCAAGGACTCTTGCGCCGGAATGCCTGGACGCGCAACGCACACGCCGAAGAAACTGGCGCAGCGACTGGCGCCAAGGCTGAAGAAAACGTGCATGGGGCGAATGGCGACTCATTTTCGTTCAACGGCAAGACCATCGATTTTTCCGCGCTGGAATTGCGCGCGAACGGCACCACCATCCATCTCACGCTGATGGAGGCCAAGCTTCTCCGGCACCTGATCCAGAACCAGGGCCACACGGTCTCGCGCAAATCCATTCTCGAAGACGTGTGGGGATTGCGCGAAGACACGGACACGCGCGCGATCGACAACTTCATCGTGCGCTTGCGCCGCTATATCGAGAAAGATCCCGCAAAACCGCAATACCTGCTGACCGTCCGCGGGGTGGGCTATCGCTTCGTAGCCTGAACCTGACTGTCTCTCAGGCCAGTGTACTTCCGTACTATTTTTCAATTCCGAAATCCACGCTAGCCTCTGAAATTGATGGCTCAACGCCGCGAAAACCGGCGGCGCAGCACTCGATTGAGTCTGCGCGTTCCGGTTCGAATTTATGGGCGCACTGCGGAGAACCAGCCCTTTCGGGAATTGACGGATACGTTAGCCGTCAATGCCCACGGAGCGCGTGTTGAGCTTTCCGTTTCCGTGACGCAGGGACAAACGCTTCTTCTGGTTCACGGGATCACAGAAGAAGAGAAGGAATGCCGCGTCGTGGATATTCGGGCGATGCGCCGCGCGAAGTGGAAAGTTGGACTCGAGTTCGTTCGCGCTGAAGGAAATTTCTGGCAATTGTTTCAGCCGCTCCGGCCAGCCAGTGCCGAAAGGAAACATCATGTGGAATAGCACGCCGGGATCTCAGCCGCCTGCACCTCGAGGCGATTCGTTGCAGCCGGAATCGCGCGTTTCGCGCGATGTCGCCACTCTCGGGCCCGGATTGACGCTCAAGGGCGAGCTGACCGGACACGAAGATCTTTATCTCGACTGCAAATTTGAAGGTCCCGTGAATTTCGGCGGGCACCGCGTGACGATTGGCCGCAGCTCGAACGTGGAAGGCGACGTCGTGGCGCGTGAAGCGATTCTCTATGGGAAATTGAACGGCGATCTCAATGCTCACGACCGCATGGAAATCAAAAAGGGCGGCTCGTTCACGGGCGACCTGACGACAGGCCGAATTTCGATCGAGGAAGGCGCATTCTTTAAGGGCCACATCGAGGTGGATCCAAGCAGCAAGCCGGTCGGCGCCGATCTGGGCACAATTCTGCAGCGCGGAGAAAAATCGTAGTCAGCGAATTTAACGTCCCCCAAACCCCCGGGCAGTAAAAGCGGGGCCGTCTCGACCCAGGCGGCCCCGTTCCTCATTTCAGGCTCTTTTTTCGCAGCGGTGTCGATCCTCGCGCGCGCGGTTAGGCGGTTTGCCGTTGGCGCTTGCGGCCTGTATGGAAAATTCCAGCGCCACCGGCCAGCAGCACAAACGTTAGTCCGATGATTTTCGCCACGGCGATGAATGGATGTGGCTCATCCGACGTGGGGACGAGCGACAGCACGATCGTCACGAGCGTTGTGGTGAATCCGAGGACACCGATCATCGTTACCACTGGCCGGCCGCCGGGGATGCGGAACACGTCGGGGCCGGCGGGTTCTCGCTGCAATCGAATGAGCGACGCGAATGTGAAGAGATACGGAATGAAGTACGAAATGATGCCTGTGCTGACAAATATTTCGTACGCGCCGTAGATGCTCGTTCCAGCCTGGCCGAGAAAAATGAACACGGCGCCCAAGCTGGACTGCGTGAGAAGCGCGACATACGGAGTGTGCCAACGCGGATGAAGTCGCGCGAAGATCGATGGAAGATATCGATCGATGCCCGCGACAAATGGAAGCCGCGCCGTTGCCGCGAGCCACGCTCCCAGCGCCCCGACGTTGCTGATCACAATGAGCAGTGCGGCGATCGGGCCAACGCCGCCGAAGCCGACGCGGCGTCCCGCGGTTGAGATCGCCTGCATGATTCCTTCGAGCCCGCTGACTTCGCCCGAAGGCAGCGCGACGAGCATTGCGACAGTGCCGAGAATGTAGCCGGTGGTGACGATTGTCCCGGCGATCAACAGCGCGCGCGGGATATTGCGCCGCGGATTTTCGACTTCATCGCCGAGAAACGAAGCGGACTCGGAGCCCCCAAGCGCGAAGACGATCGTCGCCCAGAAAAGTACGTCGCGAAAATGCGCATGCGGGATCAGATTCGCGCCGCGAAATGACGTGGCCGAACCGAAGCGCCACCAGCATATCGCCGCAATTACGTAAAGAATTCCGATCGGCAGCCAGGTGCCGATGGCGCCGAGGTTGTGAAGCCATTTGCCGACGGAGAGTCCGACTACATTTAGCACGGTTCCGAGCAGCAGACCGGCCAGGGAAAAAACGATGAAGTAAGTCTTGTTTCCTGCGAGGCTATGCCAGCGTGCAGGGCCGATGTAGAGCGCGCTGCTCGCGGCGAAATAGAGCACGGCGGGAAAATAGGGCAAGTTGCTGGCCCAATATGTCCAGCCATTCATAAACGCCGCGAAATCGCCGAACGCGTGCTTGGTCCAGACGTAAAGGCCGCCCTCTTGCGGATAGCGCGAAGAGAGTTCCATCACCGAGAGCGCGAGGGGGAGATAAAACGCGAACCATGCGAAGAGCCAGATGACAACGGCACTCGCGCCGGCAGTGGCCGCCGTGGCAATCCAGCGCAGGCTGATACCGGTGACGACGTAGAACAGAACGAGGTCTCGAAAGCCCATCGCGCGGCGCGGCTGGTTCGAGACCTCTTTCGTCGCCATCAGCCCTCACTCTTAATCAGGCAAAGTGCGGGACATCATGCCTCAGGCGGCGCGGCGATGCGAGCGATTCCGCGATTGGCCGCGGAATCGCGCGGCTCTATTTTTTGTCGTGGCCATAATATTCGTACGCGGACATCGCTCTCTCGCCGCCTATTTTCCACACGCGTGTGTCCGCCTGGATTTTCCCGAGCGCCTGCGCCATTTCGCGAATGTGCGACGCGACGGCGCCGCAGCACGCGCCGATGTAATTGACACCGATCGCCTGGGCGTCGACTGCATATTCGGCCATTTCACTTCTCGAGAGTTGATAGGGATCTAGTTGAGTCGGAAACGCGGGCAGGCTTGTGAAATCGCGATTTTCGTCGGTGGTGCGATAGGCCACCGGCTGCGTCGCGATATACGCCGAGGTGGCTTTTCGCATTTCGGCGGCGAGCGGAAGCATGTGCTTGGGGCCGCGCAAGCAGTTGATGCCGACGATGTCAGCGCCCGCGTCCACCAAAGCGCGTGCGCAATCCGCCGGCGATTGGCCTTCGATGGCGACATCCTGATTTTCGAAGCACATCGTCACCATGGTGGGCAGGCTGGTCTTCTTGCCGCGCTCGACGCAGAGCAGCGCTTCGCCCAAATACGAAAATGTTTCGCCGATGATGAAGTCCACGCCTTCGCTCGTTTGCCAATCGAGTTGCTCGTCGAAAAGTTTCCGCACGCGGTCGTGCGAAGCCTTGTCATTCGGCTCGTACATCCAGGTGAGGCTCAGGTTTCCCGCGACCAAGCACCGCTCACCGGCGACGTCTTTTGCGATGCGGACGGCGGCACGATTCAGTTCTTCGATGCGCGAGTCGAAGCCGACAGTCGCGAGTTTGTCGCGGCTTGCGTAAAACGTAAGCGCCTGAAGTACTTCGGCGCCCGCCTCGCGAAATTCAAGATGCAATTCGCGAAGCGAGTCCGGATGCGTCAGAGCAACTTCGGGCGTGAATGGTCCCGCGCGCACCCAGCCGCGCTTTTCGAGTTCGAGCAAGTAGCCGCCATCGCCGAGAACGATTCCCTCTTTTAGCCGCTCGAGAATTCCTTTCTTCATTTCTCCCTCCAAAATGTTTGCTTACGCCACGCCGCGCTTCATATCGCGCAGCGCCTGATGCGCCGCGTTGTAGCCGGGCGCGCCGGTGACGCCGCCGCCGGGATGCGCACCCGCGCCGCAGAGATAAAGTCCCTTGATGGGCGTTCGATATTGCGCCCAGCCGGGGACGGGACGCATGAAGAACAACTGATCGAGCGAAAGATCGCCGTGAAAAATATTGCCTTCCGTCAGGCCGTAGGTGCGCTCAAGATCGAGCGGCGTCAGTACTTGCCGGGCCAGGATCGAGCATGCAAATCCCGGCGCGTATCGAGAAATTATTTTCACCACGCGATCGCCGAGCAGATCGCGCTTCTCGTCCCATGTGCCTTCGCTGAGCTTGCACGGCACGTATTGAATGAAGCAGGTCATGATGTGTTTCCCAGCGGGGGCGAGCGTGTCGTCAACGTTCGATGCGATGACGCAATCGACCCACAAATCTTCAGGAATCTCGCCGAATTTTGAAATGTCGTAGCAACGTTCGGCGAATTCGAGCGATGGAACGAGGGTGCACAACGACCGCTGCGATTTTGGCCATTCGCGCGGCATGCCTTTGAATTTCGGCTCTTCGCTCAAGACAAAATTCACTTTCGCGCATGGGCCGGCCATCTTGATGCCCTCGACCGAGCGCCGGAATTCCGCGGGCAATTCGCTTGCTTCAATGAGGTTCAGAAACGTCCGCTTCGGATCGGCATTCGAAAAAACAAAACGCGATTGGATCTCGATGCCGTCTTCGAGCACAACGCCGCGCGACTGGCCATTGCGCGAATCAATTTTTGCGACTGGCGCCGACGTTACGATTTCGGCGCCAAATTTTTGTGCTGCCGAGGCTAGCGCCTGAGTGATCGAACCCATGCCGCCGATCACATGGCCGTAAAAACCTTGAATTTCGCCGTCTCCGCCGCTCAAGAGATGGAACAGAAGTCCGAGCGCGGATCCGTTGTCGTAAGGGCCGCCGTGCTTTCCGTAGACGTTGTTGGCGAGGATCAGCGTCTTCATTTTCTCCGTTTCGTAAGTTCGATCCAGGAAATCGCCGAGGCTGCCGGTGAAAAATGAAATAATTTCGGCAATCTCTTCGCCGCTGATTCCGCGGAATCGCTTGCCCGTGCGCAAGAGTTCAAGCAGCCCCGCGATCCCTGTCGCGCGTACGTCGGGCGGCGGTTCGAGAAAGAACGGCTGAAAATACCGCGCAATCTTTTTTAGTTTGTCGTCAACGCGGACAAATGTCTGTGCGTCGCGGACGGAAATGTTGCGGAATTCAGCGACCGCGCGATCGCGCTCCGCCCACCAGGGCAGCACGGTCTCGTCCTGAAATGCGACCAAAATTGCCGGATCGCACGGAACCATGCGCAGACCGTGCGCAGCGAGATCGAGATCGCGGATGACTTTCGGGCGCAACATGCTGGCGATGTAGGAGGTCGTGGAAGCGCGACAGCCGGGAGCAATTTCTTCCGTGACGCAGCAACCGCCAACGATTTCACGGCGCTCGAGAACGAGTGTCGAGAGCCCCGCGCGCGCCAGATAGGCCGCGGCCGTCAGGCCGTTGTGGCCGGCCCCGACCACGATCACGTCATAGGTTTTGCGAGGCTGGAAGGTCGGCAAGAGCTATGACCCTTAGTCATAAAATGTCTTGCGCATGCGCGATTATGATATTACAGTGCGCCTCGAAGACCGTTCCAAAGTTTCTGACTTGGGGTCACATATGGCAGCTAAGGCTCAACGCGCAATTATCCCTCCGGCAACGCTTCCGCCACCGGAACCGCGGCCAAAACTCGAAGCGAAGCGCGTGCGAATCGTCGAAGCGGCGATGCGCCATTTCGCCGAGCGCGGCTATCACGACGCGCGCATCGAGGATCTCGCCGTCGAACTCGGTGTGGCGAAGGGCTCGATCTTTCAGTATTTCGGCAGCAAGTCCGGATTGTTTCTTGAGGCATACAAGAGGGCCGCGCATTCCCTGCCGAAGTATCTCAATTGCCCCGCGAATATTCGCGACAAGGGATTTTTCGATGTGTTGCGCTACTGGCTCGTTCGCACCGAGCACATGCTGCACGAAGACTGGATTCCCTACCGCGTCGTGCTGATCGGAAATTACGGCGTCGAGCTATCGTTGAAGCGCGAGATTAACCGGTTTCTGATTGCCGACGATCCTTACGGCAGCGCGGCAGTGGTCCGGTACGCCATCGGACGCGGCGAAGTCCGCTCCGACGTTGACTCGCCGATGATCGCGTCGATTTTGGAATGGACGATGGAGCGCTTCCAGGATGCGCTGCTCACGGAAGAATTGGACCCCGGACTCTTTCCGCATCCGGGCGATCCGGAAAAAAACAAAATTCGCATTCAGCAATTCCTGACGATTCTCCGCGGGGCGATCGGGGCGCGCTAAACGCGCTACGGGCTTACTGAGGAATTGAAAAACGCCGAAAGGGAAGCTTTCATGGAACAGACGGTTCAGGAGATTCTCGCGCTTTACGACGATAAGGCGCCGCTCGCCGAAGCGTATACGATTCCCGCGCCGTGGTATTTCGATTCGCGCATTGCGGATTTGGAGAGGCGGCGAGTCTTCAGCAAGACGTGGCAGGCGATCGGCCGGGCGCATCAAGTGGCCGAGCCGGGACAATTCTTCACCGCCGAGATTGCCGGCGAGCCGATCGTCGTGGTTCGCGGCAAAGATAGCGTTCTCCGAGCATTCTTCAATGTTTGCCGCCACCACGCGGCCGCGGTTGTCACGGAGCCGCAGGGGCACGCCGAGCATTTGCGCTGTCCTTATCACGGCTGGACTTACGGGCTCGACGGCGCGCTGAAGGGCATGACGGAGTTCGAGGGTGTGTGCCACTTCGATCGCGCACAAAATGGGCTTGTGCCGATCCCCGTTGCGACATGGGAAAATCTTGTTTTCGTCAACCTCGATCCGAAAGCAGAACCGCTGGAAGAATTTCTCGGCGGACTCGTCGCGCGCGTGAAACCGCTACGGCTTGGGACGCTGGAGTTCGTCGAGCGCCGGAGCTACGAGCTGAATTGCAATTGGAAAGTTTACGTGGATAATTTTCTCGATGGCGGCTATCACGTGCCGCACGCGCACAAGGGATTGAACAGCGGCATCGATATCACAAAATACACGATCGAAAATGAAGATCGCTTCTGCGTGCAATCCACGCCATTGAAACAATCGAAGGAAGATGCCGACGTCGCCGCTACGCGAACGGGCGATATGGGTCATTATTTCTGGCTTTATCCGAACTTCATGCTGAATTGGTATGAAGGATATTTGGATACAAATCTAGTCCTGCCGCTGAGGCAGGATCGCTGCCTTGTGATTTTTGATTTTTATTTTGAGAAGACGGGCGGCGACGCGAACGATTACAACCGGCAGAGCATTTCCGTGAGCCATCGCGTGCAGGAAGAAGATATTTCTCTCTGCGAAGCCGTGCAGCGGGGATTAAATTCGCAGGCGTATTTGGCGGGGCGGCTGTCGGTGCGCCGCGAGACCGGCGAGCATCTGTTTCATCGATTGCTCGCGGCTGATTTGAAGGATATTCGCGCAGCGACGGCAGGACATTAGATTCAAAGTGGAACCAAATAAAATATTAAAAGGCCGGGCCGGTCTGAGACCCGCCCCTACACAGCCTCGGCTGTCGTCCGCTGGGAAAATCCGGCGAGAGATCGCGTTCGATCAATCGAAAATGACCGTCTTGTTGCCGTAGAGAAGAATTCGATTTTCTATATGCCAGCGAACCGCGCGAGAGAGCACGACTTTCTCAAGATCCCTTCCCTTCTGGATCAAGTCGTCGAGCGTATCGCGATGCGAAATGCGCACAACATCCTGCTCGATGATCGGTCCATCGTCGAGAACCTCGGTGACGTAGTGGCCGGTGGCGCCGATGAGCTTCACTCCACGCTGATACGCCTGGTGATGCGGCTTTCCGCCGACGAAAGCGGGAAGAAACGAATGGTGAATGTTGATAATGCGGTGCGGAAAATGCCGGATGAAATCGGGCGAGAGCACTTGCATGTAACGCGCGAGGACGATCAGATCGATATTTTGCGGTGAGAGAAGCGCGAGCTCCGCGGCCTCCGCCTGAGATTTATTTTCCTTCGTCACCGGCACGACGTGGAGCGGCACGCGATAAAAATCGGCAAGCGCTTGCACGTCAGGATGATTGCTAATGATGAGCGGAATGTCGCAAGCGAGTTCGCCGCTGCGGTGGCGGTAAAGCAGATCGGCGAGGCAGTGATCGAATTTCGAAACGAAAATCGCCACGCTAGGACGATAGGCTGAAAGCGCGACGCGCCATTCCATGCCGAACTTCGTAGCGATGGACACGAAGTGGTGATCGAATTCCCGCATGTCGAGAGCGAAGCCAGCGAGATCCCACTCGACGCGCATGAGGAATAGGCCGAGATCTTCATCCTGATGCTCGTCGGCGTGAAGGATGTTGCCGTCGTTGCGGAAGATAAAGTCAGCGATTGCAGCGTTTAGGCCTTTCTGGTCCGGGCAACTGATCAGGAGAATCGCGCTGTTTTTTAGGCGGGGCAGCATCATCATCACCATGAACTTCTGGGAGAGCTGTGTGCCGAAGTCACGATCTTCATCCTAACGCTCGTGCGCGCTAAAACCCGAAAAAAGCGTGCGATAAGTTCGTAGTGTTTGTCTACCTTGTCTCGACTTCATTCGAGGCTAAAACCGGGCGCTAGGGCGCGGAAGCGATGGTCAGCGGTCATTGGTGATCGCGTGGGATCGTTTCTGCCCAGGTTTTCGTGCGAATGATCTTACCGTTTTCGAGTAGCTCGCGTTGGTAATGGTAGTAGAAATTTTTAGCGTCACTGTGAAGCTCGAGAGCAGACTTGAAGAGCACAACGCGGCCTTTCAATTCGATTTTGGTTTCCGCTTCGCCGCGAACCGAGCTGACGGCGGGATTGTCGTCGGCCGCGGCGTAGGAAAGTTCTTCGTGATAATCCTCTTTGCCCCACGGAAATCCGGCGAAAGTATCGCTGTGCCAGTTGACGCGCGACGTGTGCCCGTTCTCGTCGCGGACGAGCTCGAAAACGCCGGGAAACGTGCCGCCGCCGTGCGTGAATCCGGGAAGCGATGGATCGGCGGCGGGCGGTGGAAACGGCGCGGGCGATGTGCCATGCAGCGGCACGACCGGCAGGATGAGACGCGAAGCGCTGTCGCCGCCGAGCGCGAGCGTTGTCGTCATCGGAAACGGCGTCGGCCAAAGCATCGGCCACAATGCATTCGAAATCGCGATGCGGATGCGATGGCCGCGCGGGAAAACCCAGGAAGTTACGTGCATCTCGATCTGCAGCGGATAGATCTTCCCCGGCTGCAAATCTTTGGGATCTGTGTCTGATTCTCGCTGCGCGCCATTCAATGCCGCTCCGGTGATGAGCGTCGTCGTGCCATCAGGCGCGACGTCAGATAGCCGCGCCATCCAATTGGCAAGCGGCGCGGATGCTGAGGCGTTTAGCGAGACGCGCGGAAAGCCGAGAATCGCGGTGTCTTGCTCCAGTGACGGCGAATCGTAAACGAGGCTATAGGCATCTGACGGACGCTGATCGTTCGTCAGCTCGCCCCACCAGAACCCCGCATCCACGCCCACCGTCGGAACGTATTTCAATTCATCGCCGGAAACCGCGGGCGCAGCGGAACTCAGCGAGTGATTCGCGGCGAGAAACATTGTTTGCTCGTTCATTCCCGCGGGCGGCCACGAGTTTTCGGTCCGCCATTCTCCTGGAATTTCGCGCGCGCTCGGATCGGGCGGATACCAGTGGCGCATGTAAACCGTGAGGCTCGGTTCTTTTTCGATTCCGTTGTTCACGCCCTTTAGCCAGCGATCCCACCAGCGCACTGCGGATTCGCGCCATTCGAATTCCGGGCCTGGCTCGGCGTCGTTTGGATACGTGTGGTTCCAGGGGCCGAGGAGCGCTTTCACCGGCGATTTCAAGTGCATCATCATGCGAGGAAGATTGTCGCGATAGCCGTCGTAAAAACCGCCGATGAGATAGATGGGAATTTGAATCGTAGACCGGCTGTTGAAAAGGCTCGAGCCAGAATGCGCCATTGCGCTGATGGCGAAGATATAGCAGAAACCACGGCTCGGAATCGAAGCGCGGCGCGACATGCTTTTCGTCCGTCGGAAAATCCGGAGGCTCGGTCATCTGAAGTTCCTGATCCATGCCGAGTTCGTATTCGTCGGCGTGCATGATGCCGTCGATGTAGTGGATGTCGTCGTGAAAGAGATTCTCGGTGGCGGCTACGGCGATGATGGCTTTCAGTGCGGGAGGACGGCGCGAGGCCATTTGCAGCGCGTTGAAGCCACCCCAGGAAATGCCCGTCATTCCGACATTTCCATTGGACCAGGGCTGGCGCGCGAGCCACGCGATCACTTCTGTGCAATCGCTTTGTTCAATGCGCGAATATTCGCGATCGGGCGGAGCGCCTTCGCTCGTCCCGGTGCCGCGAATATCCACGCGCGCGCTGACGTATCCGCGCAGTACATAGTAGGAATGAAGCTCGTAATCCCAAGACTCCTGCCAATCATCTTTGCGGTACGGAATGTATTCGAGAATCGCGGGAAATTTCTCCTTGGGCTTTGCGCCGTCGGGAAGATAGAGAGTTACCGCGAGCCTTACGCCGTCGGGCATCGGAACCCAGGTTTTCTCGATGCGGATGCCGAAGTAGAGCGGAGCCGAGCTAGCGGCTTGAGTTGCGCGCGCCTCTGGCTTGGCGCCGGCAGACACCAGTATGAAAACCGCGGCGGCGAGAATCCATGACGTGTAAACAGGGCGATTGAGCTGAGTTTTCATTGTCGAAAGTAGAGAGTTTCGCAAAACCAATGGTGCGTGCGAAAGGCTCTCGCCAAACGGGCGGGCGAGAGCCGAACGCGCGGAATCTTAGGCTTCCGATGTGAGGCGAGTCAACGCGAGAATGAGGAATATTATTCGAGAAAAATGGACAGCGCCGCATTTCTGCGAAATGTTTCCATGCGAGCTGCGAATTAGAGGTTCTGAGCAAACATCCTGGTATAGGCGGTCTGCAAATAATCCTGGAGCTTCGCCACGCGCGCCGGGTACGATTCCTTTTCAATCATGATGTGCAGAATGGGATCGAGGAAGCGATTGTAATTTGTAGCGTTTCGCTCTCGTTGGCGGCAAATGCTTGTGTATCGTCCTGCTCCGTGGCCGGGGTGACGAGTTCGAGGCGGACGCGAGAAGGCAGAAGCGTCTCACATTTCGCGGCACCCGATTTAGTTTCGCCCGGTTCGTCGAACAATTTGCATGCGGACTCATCGCTGCACTTTTGCCGCCGGCACATCGCGGTTGAAAAGTTCCGCAATCGTCTGAGATTGAGGACCGATAAAGCGGCTCGAGAGATTGCGGACAAGCAGCGGATCGGATTTCGATCCGGCAACAGCCTTCTCAACGTAAGCGCGATGTTCCGCAGAGGGGCCAGAGAGCGTAATCAGCGCCGCGGCGAATTCCATCTGTGGATCGTTGCCGCGAATCGAGAGCGCTTGCTTCACCCACGCGTAGCCATCGAGACGCGCGGCGGGATTTCGATCTTTGACGAGCCACTGGCCGTAAGCTTCCGCGAGATATCCTGCGTCGAAGCGAGCGAGGCCGTTGGCGTGCCCGGCGGAATCGGCGTTGTTCGCGCGAGCGACGAGCTTGGCGAGCAATTCTTTTGCAGCGAGCGGGTTCGTGCGCGCGTACAACGTCGCGCGGCGCAGGGTTTCCATGTGAACGAGTACAGTTGCGTCTCCATTGAGAATCGCCATAGTGTCCGACGCCAGTTTTGATGTGTCGTAGCTCTCCGCTCCGGTGAGGCTCCAGTCGTGGCTGATCCAGGGCAGCGACTTTGCGCTGCCGATATCAATCGTGTGGCATATCAGCGGTGGGCCGGCTTGCGCAGGGACTGCAAGAAAAGCGAGCGCAGCGATTGCGAAAGCGGCGAAGCGAATGAAATACGGATTGCGTTGCATGGTCGTGTGAACCTCCTCGTTTTGACTGAACCACTCGCAAGCCAAGACGCTGCGGAGGCGAGAAGTGTTAACAGGCTACTTGGTGGCGCCGGGCTGAGACCACGAGCGCTCCCAATGACGCCAGACTTCGATGTCACCGAGGCCGAACTCGTTCCACCAGAGATCGAGCGATTTGGGATCGAGACGCAGAGCGGACTCGCGGGTAACGCCCGAGGGCGGAGGAACGAGCACGGCGAGACGATCGTAGACGCGCTGCCGCTCGAAATCGCTTACGCGCGAAAGAAGATGCCAGAGCGAAAGAGCGTCGCGCTTGCGAGCTTCCTCTATCACGACGTCCAAAGCGGCGGCACGCAGGTCGGGCGGCATCGAGTCAAAATCGAGCCGAGAGAGCGCCAAGCGAAATGGTTCAGGAGCATCTTCGAAATACGGCGTGCCCGGTCCGGTCTTTCCGCTGGTCGGGCAGGCGGCGCCGGCCGGAATGAACGATTCGTGCCCATTGCGCTGGAATCCAACCCAACCGAGCGAGGTGCGAAGAATGCCGGAGCCGGATTCGTCGGTTTGAAGCGTGTACGCGCAGCCGAGATCAACCGCCACCGCGGAAGGAGTATCAACGACGAATTCGCCGGGTGGCGCCCAGATCGTCGCGTGAATCATGCCGCGCTCGAGAGAGATGTGCTTCCGGCCGGATTCTGATTCTAGAAGTCGGACGCGGGATTGCGGCTCGATATCAATTTCTCCGAGATCGGAAACCTGAATGCTGGCGCGCGATTTGGAATCGGTGACGAGCAGTTGGCCCACGCCAAGCGTGCCATCTGCGGCTGCGCTGCGGATTTTTATCGCTCCTACTTGAGGCGCGCCCGATTTCCAGGCGACATCCCAGCCGGATTGGGGAAGTGAAATCGGAGGAGTTTTCGGATGGCGTAACAACAGACCGGCGCCAATCGCTAGAACGATAGCTGCTGCAGCGGCGAGGGGCACCCATCGCGTCCAGAGAATGCGCTTCCGGCGTTGTTGATCGTAACGAATTAGAATCGCCGACGCTTCGGGCGCGGGCGCACCGTGGCTGAAGCGGCCGAGCAGATTTTCGAGGCGCTCGATTTCCGGATCTGGTTTGCCAGTTCCATCCCACAAGTATTCGTTGTCTGTGGGATTATTCTTCGGGTCGTCGTGCATTTCACTTCACCTCATTTGCTGTCAGGCACGGAATCGCTTCGCGTGCCGGGGCGCGCGCGCTCGTCGAGCTTTTCGCGAAGCATTTGCATGCCGCGATGTAGGTTGACGCGCACGGAGCCGTGCGAGAGGCCAGTGCGCGACGCGATTTCGGGCCCGCTCATGCCTTCAACGAGACGCAGGAGCAGCGTTTCGCGATAGCTTTCCGGCAGGGCGCGGATGGCTTCGAGGGCGGCAATCGCCTCAGCATCGTCGCGGGAACCGGACGCGCGATCCTGGAGCTCGACTTTAGAAAAATCCTGATTCATCTCGAGCCGCGGGCGCGACTGGCGGTGAAAATCGTTCGAGAGATTCCGAGCGATTGTGGCGAGCCACGCGCCGAATCGCGAAGCGTCGCGGAGATCAGCAAGGCGCGCAAACGCGCGAAGAAAAACATCGTGGACGAGATCGTCCACCTCGGATGGCGGCACTCGGGCGAGGAGAATTCCGTGGACCAGCCGCGAATAGCGCGCGTAGAGATCTCCGAACGCGCCCGTATCGCCCGCTCGCGCAGCGGCGACGAGTGAAGCGTCAGGGCTTTCCGGAACCGGCGATGCGCTCAAGGCAGCCAGATGCGACGTTGCGGCGGTCGCGCTAAATTCAATGTTACTACCCACGTTTATGCCATGGACTGTGCGCAATTATCTCCGAAAAGGTAGACGCGGCTGGTAGGCGGAGTGTTAACAAGTTTTTTCGGCCGAAATCTGCAAAGCGAGAGCGTTCGGAGCGGGAGAATAAGCAGCAATTGCATTTCAAGGCGAGGCACCACGTGCACGCATCAAGAATCACGTTGCGGCACGCTGGCGCAAGCTTGTATCATTTGAGTGAAATTGGAACCGGAGGAGTCTCATGGAGTGGACGACACCGAGTTTTGAAGAAGTCAGCCTCAACTGCGAAATTAGCTCCTACGCCAACGCAGAGCTGTAAGCAGTAAATGCAGGTCAAGATCCTCGGCTCCGCGGCCGGGGGAGGCTTTCCCCAGTGGAACTGCGCGTGCTCGAATTGTGCCCGCCTGCGCGCAGGAAATTTTCGTGGACACGCCCGCTCGCAAGCGCAGATTGCCGTTCGCGCGGACGGGCGGCCGTGGTGCTTGATTGGCGCGTCGCCCGATCTCCGTACGCAGATACTTTCCGATCCGCAGCTTCAGCCTGAAAAAGCGCCGCGCGATTCCCCGATTGCCGCTGTGGTGTTGACGAGCGCTGACCTCGACCAAGTAATTGGCCTTCTTCATCTCCGCGAATTCCAGCCGCTGCGAATTTACGCGACCTCGACAATCCTACGAATTCTGCGCGAAAAGAATTCCATTTTCCACGTGCTCGAACAGATCGAGAAGCAGGCACAATGGGAGACGATTCTTCCGGGCGCCCGGCACGAGTTGAATTCTCCAGACGGCGACAGTCTGCATCTCACGATTCTGCCGGTCGCTCTCGGCGGGAGTTTTCCCAGTTACGCTTGCAAATCCGAGGGCGCGAATGCGGAATTGGACGAGGCGGTCTTGGGACTATTTGTCGAGGCAAACGAACGCAAAGTTTTTTGCGCGTCCAGCCTGCCGCGCATCGATGAGCGTTGGCTCGCGGAATGGGACCGGTGCGATGCGATCTTGATTGACGGCACGTTCTGGTCCGATGATGAATTGCCGCGAACGCGCGGGGAGGGCAAGACGGCGCGTGAAATGGGGCACGCGCCGATATCGGGCCGCGGCGGAACACTTGAAGCGCTTGCGAAGCTGAAAAGGACGCGCAAAATTTTCTATCACGTGAACAATACGAATCCGATCTTGGACGAAGACAGCGCCGAATACCGGCAAGCGATCGCGGCCGGGTGGGAAATCGCGCGCGATGGCATGGAAATCGAGCTATGAATCCTCAACCACAATCGGCGGCCGCACCCGGAAACGATCTCGTCGCGCGCCTCAAGACAATCGGCGAAGAGCGCTATCACAATCGCCATCCCTTTCATCTACTCATGCATGAAGGAAAGCTCACACGTGGGCAGTTGCAGGCGTGGGCGCTCAATCGCTACTGCTACCAGAGCCACATTCCGCTGAAGGATGCGGCGATTCTCGCGCGATGCGAGGATGCTGATCTGCGCCGCGCGTGGCGCAAGCGAATCATTGACCACGATGGCGAGGCCGGCAAACCCGGAGGGATCGAGAAATGGCTGCGGCTCGTTGAGGCCACCGGCCTCTCGCGCGAGCGAGCGGTTCGCGGCGAAGGCGTGCTACCGGCGACGCGATATGCGGTCGAGGCGTACGTTCATTTTGTGTCGGAGAAATCGCTGCTCGAAGCTGTCGCGTCGTCGCTGACGGAAATGTTTGCTGGCTCGCTGATCGTGCTGAGAATGGACGCGCTGCGAAAACATTATCCGTGGCTCGCGGGCGGATTGAGTTATTTCGAAGCGCGCACGACGCAGGCTCCGGAGGACGCGAACTTCGCGCTTGATTGGGTGGTGAAGCACGCGGAAACTTCCGAACAGCAGGAACTCGCTTGCAATGCTTTGCGCGAGAAATGCGACATTCTCTGGACGCAATTAGATGCGCTGTATTTTGCGTACGTCGAGCCGGGATGGCCGCCGCCGGGCGCGTTTCGGCCCAAGGAAAAGTGATGCCGCGACCTGAATTGGATTCGAAACCGCGGCTTGCTCCCGGATGCCGCTTGAGCGATGCGCCGAGTCAGGAAGCGACGCTGCTCATGCCCGAAGGGGCGCTTAAGCTGAAAGGGCCGGGGCTGCAGATCGTGCGGAGTTGCGACGGCGAGCATACTTTCGAAGAGATTATCCGCTTGCTCCAAAAACAATTTGGCGCGGCCGATCCGAAAAAAATTGAAGATGATGTTGCCGGGTTTCTCGAACATCTGCAGAACCGCCGCGCGATTGATTTTTAGCTATGGCTGGCCCGCTTGCACTGATCGCTGAAATCACGCATCGCTGCCCGCTGCATTGCGTTTACTGCTCGAATCCGCTCGAGGTGAAATCACGCGAGGAGGAATTGCCGGCCAGAGCCTGGATTAATACGTTCGAGCAGGCTGCGGCGCTTGGCGCGCTGCAACTGGATTTGACGGGCGGCGAGCCTCTCGCGCGCGCGGATTTGACGGAACTCGTCGCTGCCGCGCGGAACGCCAAGCTTTATACAAATTTGATCACGTCGGGCATCGGGCTTACTGCGGAGCGCCTTGATGCACTTGTGAAAGCAGGCCTCGATCACATTCAACTTAGCTTTCAGGATTCGCGCGAGGAGCGGGCCAATGAATTCGCCGGCGCGGCGACCCATGAGCGAAAACTGGCCATCGCTGCTGAAATCGGCAAACATCGTCTCGCATTCACGATGAACATCGTGGTTCACCGGCGAAATCTCGCGCGCCTGGAAGAAATGATCGCACTTGCCGAGCAGCTTGGAGCGCATCGGCTGGAAATCGCGCACGTGCAGTATTACGGTTGGGCGATCGAGAATCGCGAATCGCTTCTGCCGTCGCGCGAGCAGGTTGAGCGGTCGCTCGAAATTATCCGCGCGGCTGAAGAGCGATTGCGCGGGCGAATGCGCATCGAGTACGTCGTGCCCGATTACTACGCGAAATTTCCAAAGGCGTGCATGGGCGGTTGGGGGCGGAAGCTCATGCTGATCGAACCTTCGGGCCACGCGCTTCCCTGCCACGCCGCCGGCATGATTCCCGGAATGCAATTCGAGAAAATCACAGAGCGGCCGCTTGAATGGATCTGGGAGCAATCGCCGTCATTTACAAGATTCCGCGGCGAAGACTGGATGCCGGAACCATGCCGGAGTTGCGATCGCAGAACTCTCGATTTTGGCGGGTGCCGTTGCCAGGCGCTACTTCTGGCCGGAGACGCGAACGTGACCGATCCGGTCTGCTCGCTCGCGCCGTCGCACGGCATCGTCACTGAAATTCTCGAAAAGGCGAATGCGCCCGCCACTCCCGCGCTAGATTCGTCGCAGAAGTGGATTTACCGCGTGAATCCGTCGTGAATGGCGGCGTGCGAACGCCTTAGTAGTCGTTCGGGTAACCCATCCTCCAGAAATGGCGTCAAAGTCTCACAGTACGCATGTGGAATTTGCTGGCGCCGCCGCAATAGCGCATAATGATTCGCTCAAATGCCCCGCGTGCTTCCCTTGATTTCAGGAACTAATTGATGACCCAACCAATTCGCGTTTTTTTCCGAATGTTATTCGCCGCCGCCGTGTGTTTGAGCGTTACGGCGAATGCGGCGGGGCCGGCCGCGTCGAACGCCGATCCACTGGTCGCGGCCATGCAGAAGGAATTGAATCGCGCGAAGACGGACCTCGCGAAATCCGATCCTGCACCATATTTCCTCAGCTACACGGTTTACGATCAAAACGATCTTCAGATTGTAGCCTCCTACGGCGCGCTTCTTGTTTCGGGCGGCGGACATCGCCGCAACGCAGATGTCGTGATGCGCGTCGGCACACCCGCTCTCGACAACACGCATCTCGACAATCGGGCGTCAGGAATGACTTCTGGTCTGCTGCCGCTTGGAAACGATCCAGACGCGATCGCGCGCGTTCTCTGGGAACTCACGGACCGGGAATACAAACGCGCTTCGCCCGTCTATCTGAAAGTGAAAACGAATACGGCGGTGCGTTCGGAGGAAGAAGACAGGTCGCCGGATTTTTCCGAGGAGAAGCCGCAGGACCACAAGGACGTAAACCTTCCGAAATTTCCATTCGACACGCATTCGTGGGAAGACCGCCTGCGCCGGCTCTCGGCTGAATTTCGGAAATATCCGGATGTTTATTCCTCGACCGTAGTGCTCTCGATTTCGAAGAGTGAGATGTCGTACGTCTCGACCGAAGGCAGCGCCGTTGCTGCACCGGCCACGATGATCCGGCTGATCGTCCAGGCCGAGACGCGCGCCGATGACGGCATGGATCTGCTTCGCGTGGAAACCTACCAGGCGCTGACACCAGATCAACTGCCGCCGGAATCACAAATTGGCGCGGATATTCAGAAGATTGCTGCGGACCTGGCGGCTCTGCGCAAAGCCCCGATTGCCGAACCGTACGACGGTCCCGCGCTTCTTTCCGGGCGCGCCGCGGCTGTCTTTTTTCATGAAGTGCTCGGCCATCGCCTCGAAGGCCATCGACAACGCGGCGAGAACGAAGGACAGACTTTCACGAAAAAAGTGAATCAGGTGGTCCTGCCGGAATTCCTGAGCGTGGTGGACGATCCGACGATGCGGCAATTGAATGGAATTCCGTTGGCCGGATGGTATGAATTCGACAACGAAGGCGAACCGGCTGCGCGCGCGGACTTGATCGAAAAGGGAGTTTTGAAGGATTTTCTGACGTCGCGCACGCCGTTCAAAGGCTTCGCGCAATCGAACGGCCACGGACGCGGCCAACCGGGGTTGATGCCCACAGGGCGCCAGGGCAACCTCATCGTCACTTCGACCAAAACCGCGCCAGATGCCGAGCTCCGCCAGAAATTCATTGATGACATCAAAAAACAGGGCAAACCGTACGGCCTCTACTTCGAGGACATTCAGGGCGGATTCACATTGACGATGCGCAGCCTGCCGCAGGCATTTCAAGTGCTGCCCGTGATGGTGTGGCGCGTCTACGCCGACGGACGGCCGGATGAGCTGGTGCGCGGCGTGGACATCGTCGGAACGCCGCTCGCGGCACTCACGCACATCGAACTGACAGGCGATAAGACGGACGTGTTCAACGGCGTGTGCGGCGCGGAATCCGGATGGGTCCCCGTATCCGCGGCGGCTCCAGCGATGCTCTTCTCTGAAATGGAAGTGCAGAAGCGCGCGCAGTCGCACAATCGGCCGCCGATTCTGCCGCCGCCGATCGCTGATGCGGGGAGCGGAGCAAAACAATGACGCGAGGAAACTTGCTGCCGCACAGTTTCTATTCACCATTCGTTCTCGCAGCGATTTTGCTCGTGGCCGGTTTCACGCCGAGAACCGCGCGCGCCCAGAGCGAAACTCCCACCGCCGCGGCACCTGCCACGAATTCGGCTCCCGTTTTCTCTGACTCTGCACTGGCCGCGGCGAAATCCGATCCAGTTCTTCAGGCCATGTTTACGGAGCTCGATCGTTCCAAGGCAAAGCTGAAGATGGACGGCGTGCAGGCGCCCTATTACATCGGGTACCGCGTCACCGACGTGGACGGAGATAGCGCCAACGCGATCTTCGGCGCGCTGCAATTGGATTCGCGCTCGCACGTGCGCGTTCTGCGCGTGGTCGTTCGCATCGGCGATTACAAGCAGGATAGCTATTTCCGCGGCGGAATGGGCGTCGTGGATTTTGCGCCGTCCGAGAACAATGCGCTCGCGCTGCGCGAGCAGCTTTGGGGCGCCACCGATCGCGCGTACAAGGCGGCTGGCGAAGCTTATGCGGCGAAGCAGTCGCTCTCGAAGCAGATGACGCTCGATTCCACGATTAATGATTTTGCGCCCGCGCCGGCAATTGTAGATGTCGAACCGCTCGTGACGCTCGAAGCCGACGGGCCGAAATGGCGCAAGGCGATCGAAGATGCTTCGGGTCTCTATCGCAAATATCCCGAAGTGCAATCCGTCTCGGCGACGCTACGCTTTACGGCGATGAACGACTACTACATCAACACGGAGGGAAGCGTCGCGCGTCGCGGCTGGAGTTCGTACACGCTCGCGACGATCGCGTCCACGCAGGCTCTGGACGGCATGTCTCTCGCGCGCTCGCCATTCGAAATGGTGCGCGACCCGAAAGAGCTCCCGACGCCCGACGCATTTGTCGCGGAAGCAGAGGCCGCACTCAAGACGTTGACCCAACTGCGGGAAGCGCCAATCGTGGACGAGGAGTATCGCGGGCCCGTGCTCTTCAGTTCCGATGCCGGGGACGATGTGTTTGCGGAACTTGTCGGAAGCAATGTGCTCGGCGTGAAGCCCGAACCGGGTGGGACGGCGCGGACGGTCGGCGATTATGCATCCAGTTACAAAAGCCGCGTGCTTCCCGATTTCATCACGGTGGTGGACGATCCGACGATCGCGAGCGTCGACGGGCAAAGCCTGACAGGAAGCTATGATTTTGATGATGAAGGCGTGAAGGCCGTGCCGGTCACTGTGATTGAAAAGGGCACGCTTGTGAATTACTTGATTGGCCGCGAGCCGATTCGCGACTTTCCCGCGTCGAATGGCCACGGACGCGCGGTTCCCGGCGGTCCCGCCGTGCCGCATTATGGGAATCTTTTTCTACGCTCGTCGAAAGTGATGCCGCTCGCCGATTTGAAGAAGAAGCTCGTGGATATGTGCCGGGACGAAGGCAAGCCCTACGGCTATTTCGTCGAAACGCTCGGGGACGAATTGAGTCCGCGGCTGCTGTATCGCGTGTGGGTGAACGACGGGCACGAGGAATTGGTTCGCGGCGCGGTCTTCAACGAGCTGGATACGCGAGAATTGCGCAACGATCTGATCGCAACTGGCGATAAAACCGAAGTGCGGAATCGCGAGGGAAATGTTGCGGCGACCGTCATTGCACCGG
>CAWDOI010000033.1:0-128249 GCA_963803835.1 uncultured Acidobacteriota bacterium
CTGGACAAATGCCTAGCTACAGTGCATTTTTTCACCGAATTCTTACTCCAAATCGGTATTCATCGGCAAGCTACAAGTCCACACTTATAGAATCGCGTAAAGATGGCGCTACAGAAGTCGCGCCATTTAGGCACAGGAGCAATGATGCTTGAATTTAACGCCGCGTTATCGACCGTCGTCGAGGTCAACGAAAAATCGCAACAAACTCAAAATGTGCCTGCCCGCGTAAAGCCGGGCGGGCCACTTCCGGCCGAGCTTCTCGACAAGATGCAACGCTATTGGTGCGCCGCGAATTTTCTATGCGTCGGCCAAATCTATCTCCAAGATAATCCGCTGCTACGCGAGCCGCTAACGAAAGAGCACATCAAGCCACGCTTGCTCGGGCATTGGGGCACTTCTGCCGGGCAGAATTTCATCTACGTCCATTTGAACCGGCTGATCCGGCAAACGGATGCAGACATCATTTACATCTCGGGACCCGGCCACGGTGGGCCCACACTGAATGCGTGCGCGTACCTCGAAGGAACTTACACCGACGTGCATCCTGAAATTACCCAGGACATCCACGGTATGCGCCTTCTCTTTCGTTCTTTTTCGACACCCGGGGGTATCCCGAGTCATTGCGGGCCGCATACGCCGAACTCAATGCATGAGGGAGGCGAACTGGGCTATTCGCTTGTCCACGCGTTCGGAGCCGTTTTCGATAATCCTGATCTGATCGTGGCTTGCGTAGTTGGCGACGGCGAGGCTGAGACCTGCCCGCTCGAAGGCAGCTGGAAGGGAATCAAGTTCCTGAATCCCGCGCGAGACGGCGCTGTGCTGCCAATTCTCCATTTGAATGGCTACAAAATCTCCGGCCCGACGGTCACAGCTCGATCGAGCGACGATGAGCTCGTCGCGTTCTACAAAGGGCTTGGTTACGCTCCCGAATTCGTTGAAGGTGACAACCCCGAGATCGTGCACCAACTTCTCGCGGGCGCACTCGATCGCGCATACGCAGGAATACGGGAGATTCAGAAAAATTCACGGGCAAAAGATGCGCAATCAAATTTCCCTCGTCAACCGTGGCCGATGATCGTCCTCCGGACTCCGAAGGGTTGGACATGCCCGAAAGAAGTGGATGGTGTGCCGATCGAAGGCACGTTCCGCGCGCACCAGGTTCCACTTTCCACCGTCTGCGAGAATCCGGAACATTTGAAAATGCTCGAAGCATGGATGAGGAAGTACAAGCCCGATGAGCTGTTTGACAAGGATGGGCGTCTGATCGCCGAACTCGCGGCGCTGGCGCCGGATGGGAATCGACGCATGGGCGCAAATCCTCATGTCAACGGCGGGAGATTACTGAAAGCGCTCGACCTGCCCGACTTTGCCCAGTACGCGCTGTCCATTCCTGGTCCTGGCGAGGTGGTGGCAGAAGCTCCCCGTAAGCTCGGAGAATATTTGCGCGACGTCATCAAACTCAATCCGAATAATTTCCGGTTGTTCTGTCCGGATGAAACAAACTCGAATCGCCTGAATGCCGTCTTTGATGCGACGGACCGCTGCACGATGGAGCCGATCGTCTCGATCGATGACCACTTGGCTCCCGACGGCCGCGTGATGGAAGTGCTCAGCGAACATCTTTGCGAGGGCTGGCTCGAGGGATACTTGCTCACCGGAAGACACGGCGTATGGTCATCTTACGAGGCATTCGCTCAGGTGGTTGATTCAATGGTGACGCAGCACGCGAAGTGGATGGAGCAGTGCCTCGAATTTCCGTGGCGCAGGCCGATCGGTTCTCTGAATGTATTTCTCACCAGTCACGCCTGGAGAAACGATCACAATGGTTTCAGCCACCAGGCCCCGGGCTTCGTGGACAACGCGCTGCAACGGCGCAGCGAAGTAGCTCGAGTTTACTATCCGCCGGATGCGAACTGCTTGCTCAACGTGTTCGATCACTGCCTGCGCAGCCGCAATTACGTCAATGTCGTCACATGCGGAAAGCAGCCCCAACTTCAATGGCTCACATTCGACGAAGCGCTCGCACATTGTTCCCGGGGCGCATCGATCTGGAAATTTGCGACGAACGATGGTGGGACCGAGCCGGACATCGTCCTAGCGTGCGCCGGCGATGTTCCTACGATCGAGGCCTGCGCCGCATCATGGCTGCTGCAGAAGCACGTGCCCGGCATCAAGGTGCGCGTCGTGAATGTCGTTGATCTCAACGCTCTGATGAGTCCCGACGATCACCCCCACGGCTTGGACAATATTTCGTTCGACTCGCTGTTTACACGGAATGTCGATGTGGTTTTCGCATTCCATGGCTATCGCTGGCTCATTCACAGCATGGTGCATGGACGCTCGAACGAAGCGCGGTTCCACGTGCGCGGATTTAACGACGAGGGCACGACCACAACGCCATTCGACATGGTTGTGCTCAACAAGATGAGCCGGTTCCACCTGGCCATCGACGCGCTTAAGCACGTGCCGCGATTGCGCTCGCAGGCGTCGGACGCGATCGACATGTTCAATAGGAAGCTATACGAGCATCACACGTACATCCGGCAGCACTTCGAAGATATGCCGGAAATTCGAAACTGGAGTTGGACCAAGGATTTCAGCGAGCCCTCCGCGCCGCCGCCTCTCGCGAAGGGACAACCTCGCGGCCAACTATTTTCCGACGCGTAATTTGAGGCTACTCGCAGCCTCTATTTCTTCTTGTCGACCAAGCTTTCCGATTGCCGGTAGGCTTCCTGCGCGAGTTCGTAAGCCTTGGCGGCGTGCTCCAAAGCTTGCCGGGAGAACTCATGCCCTGTCATATGATCCCCTTTGCCGTGGTGGGTTGCGGCAGCACGGTGTGCGTGAGCGGCGAGATCGTGGAACTCCGCCGCTCTTTGATGCGAGTCTTTTGCCATATGCTTCTCTCCTGAACGACCAAATTGAGCTTTGCCTATCCGATGAGATGCCTTCCGAAATCGCTTTCTCCAAGTCGAGCTCCCTGGTTGTTAGGTGACCCTGAGGCGATTGAATATCGGAACTTTGAAAATGTCCACGGCGAATGCAAAAACGACTGCCCCTATAAGCGTTGCTTCGACCACGAAAAGTGGCAGATGCGTCATCGCAATTTCGCGATTCGCCATCGTTGATGCGTCAAGACAGGGCTGCTTCCGGCAAGGAGGAGCTGTTGGGCGGCCTTTCCAAAAGACGCAAATTCGTTTTCCGGGCAAGCGAGTGCTGTCGGTCTTTTCTGCATTCCCGTTTAATTCAGTCAAAGCCTACGATGAGGGACCACGCGAACTGCTGAAGATGCCGTTCCAAACGGGGCTGTATTTTTAGTTTAGAAACTCCAAATTCTTGCTAACGTCCCGGCACCAGCGCACTTTTCGAAACGCTTGTGCCGCGTGCGGGTGAAGGCGGCAGCACGACCCGTTGGCCGACGGCTATGCGATCGGGATCGGTCATCTCCGGGTTCAGAGCAGTGATCTCGTTCACAAGTTGCGCATTGTACGAGCCAAGATACCGCAGGCAAATTTGCCGGAGGTCGTCGTTCGGATGAACGATGACCGCAGTGGTTTCCCTCGGGAAAATCAAATCAGCAGAGGCCATGTGTTTGACCTGGCGTATGGCGGGCGTCCGTTTTAGCTGTTCGTTCGCCGAAGACGTGTGCGGGTCGGGCGCTCGCGTTGGCGGCGCACTGCCCCTGCTTTCGGCGAGTGAATTCATCGCCGGCGGTTGGTTTGACGTTGCCGATCCGATTTCAACGATGGCCTCGCTCTGGCGCGAGAGGAGACTGGCATCCGAGGTAGACGGTGTTTTTCGCGTCTGAGCGAACGCCATTTTTATGTCCTCTCGATAGACCATGGCCGCAAGAAGAGTAACGAGGAACACGCACGCGACAACAGCCAATCGCTGGAATCTTTGTTTCCGCTCGATGGCGCGATAGATAGGAACGGGTTTAATAGATCGACGGGGCGCCGCACGCTTGGCGGGTGCTCCCCTGGCCGCCATTCGGGCGTCGCGTCGGATCATGTCGGCGACGGAGTCAATGTTGAGATCTGCCGCGACCTGGTCGACCAGCCCGGCGTCGATCCACTTGTGGCGAACTGCGAACCCGAGCGACAAGGAACTGAGGCACAGCGCGTTGATATTGCGCGGAATGCCGTGGCTAATTTCCGCAATTCTGTCGAGAGCTGCAGGCGTGAAAATGCCTCCGTCTCTGTGACCGGCCACCCGCATGCGATTTTCGACGTAATCACTAACTTCGCTTTTACTCAGTGGCGTGATGCTTACAACCAGTGAGACTCGCTGTCGCAGTTGTGTCAATACTGGTTTGAGTAGTTTTTCTGCGAATTCGGGCCGACCCGCCAGGACAATTTGCAGCAGCGGGCCCGTCGGCGTTTCAAACTCCGACAACAATCGAATAGTTTCGAGCCCTTGCCCGCTGAGGTTCTGGGAGTCATCAATCACAAGCACGATTCGCTTTCCGAGCCCCTTCTCTCGGAGGAGCATCTGCTTTATTTGTTCGTGGATCGCGATGGGGTCCGCGCTGCGTGCCTCGATGCCAAGTTCAGCCAACAGGCAGCCGAGCAGCCTGTTCGAATGGTGCGGCGTCTGAATTAGGATGGCCGTTCCCGCCGATTCTCGGATGTGTTCGAGCAATCTGAGTAACAGCGTAGTCTTTCCGCTCCCTGGCGGCGCGATAAGGGCGAGCAGACCCCTGCCATCCGTAATCCCTTGGCACAGAGAGTCGAGCGCCTTGCGATGCGACGCGCTCAGATAGAGGAATCGCAGATCCGGCGTGAATCCGAACGGCCTCTCTTGCAGCTTATAGAAGTCTAAAATCATTTCGGCTACCTCGCTTCGCGGGAAATCGCGGCACCTACCAAAATCTCACTGATCGCTGGCGCTATTGCGGCGCAACTCATTCGAGACTCGGTGTCTCTTGCGGAAACTACTAACTCCCACCAAAGGCGGCAAGAAGCGGAACGTCACCACTCGTCTTCGGCTGCAAGTGAGATTATCTGGATGACATTTCGGGTTCCTGTATGCGGACTTTTCTATGGACGAGCCCGACAAATTGAGTACAAGTAGTGGAGTCAAATAGCCCTAAAAGAAGAGGCCCAGTTACCTGTGTTCAGCTTCGTCGCTGGTCGTCCGGCGAAGCGTCGTCAACGGCATAACCGAGAATGCCCGTTAAATGCATAGGAACTATGGATGTATCTCGAACGCCAGATTCCTGTAAGACGCTGCACAAATTAGCCTTAGTAACCACCGCCAGACGTGCAATCGGATCGGATATCCGGCTTTGTAGGGAGTGCGCCCAGTATTAAGTTCGATGACATTATCGGCATTAGACCGATCCCGGTTTCCCGTCCACTTCGCATTCATTTCGCAGGGTGCTTCTAGCTGCTGTAGAGGAGCGACCCGCGTCGTCATATCAACCTTCCATTCTATTCACGCGAGTCGATTTTCCGGTCTCGTTGCCCTCCCTGATTCGCGGAAATTTCGTTTGCACTTTCGCCTACCGAGCGTACAATCTGTCTCTCTCACGGACGCTAGTTCTCTCAGGAGTACTAGGAAGCATCTATGAACGAATCAGCGAAGCTGTCGGCTCAGCGCATTCACGTCGTTGTGGCCGACGCAACTCGAATGAACAGCCTGCTGATCGTGGGAGCTTTGCGGCGCAGCCGCAGCAACTTCGACGTTCAGGCCGTCACAGGTGACTCGTGTGCCGCGTTTCGCGAGCTACAGAGCTACCGGCCTGACGTCGCGGTGATCAGCGCACAGCTTGAAGACGGTCTACTTGCGGGATTCAAGGTCCTACATCAGTTGCGTGCTTCGCAATCGAAAACTTCCACGGTGATGTTGCTGGATTCCGCCGAACGCGATCTCGTCGTCGAGGCCTTTCGTGCCGGCGCACGAGGAGTTTTCTGTCGTGGTGATTCCATCAAATCACTGCCTAAGTGCATTCGTCGTGTATACGAGGGACAGATCTGGGTCAGCAGTGTTGAGCTGGAGTTCGTCCTTGAGCTGGTGGCGGGTCTCAAGCCCTTGACGATTCCCAACACAGGTGGCATGGCACTCCTAACGCCTCGCGAACGGGACGTCGTTCGTCTGGTGGCGGAGGGAATGAGGAACCAGGAGGTGTCCTCCAGGCTTAACCTGCGCGAGCACACTGTCCGGAACTACCTGTTCCGAATTTTTGACAAGCTAGGAATCTCGAGCCGCGTCGAATTGGTTCTCTACGCTGCGAGCGGTCTGGAGCAGGGTGTCGCTCCACCATACTCGACCGCGGATGCAACGCGAGCCATGATGCAGCGAAGGGCTTGACCGGGCTCCGCGAGCGATAGAATTGTGACCAAATTAGTCAGTTGCGATGGCGCGACTTCAGTTTGACGACGGTACCGTAACCAAAGTACCAGCCAGAATGTATCTTCACGGGAGAGCCACCTGACTTTAGTATAAGTGTGCCCTGCGTGCGGGACCGCGGCGACTGCCGCGAGCCTGAAACGGAGCATTAGCCGATGATCACGGAACGCCGACAATCCCCGCGAAGCGAGCCCAGCCAGCCAGTGTATGTGAGCTTCCCCGATCAAAACCGCGGAACGGTAATTGACGCGACTGAGAATGGGTTACGGTTCCGGACTGAGGCCCCGGTCAAGCATGACGAGGGCGCTATTCCCGTGCGATTTACCTTCGCCCCCTTCGCTGAAATGGAATCGGTTTGCGAAATCATATGGGCCGATGAAGAGAATAAAACCGGTGGCCTGTCATTCAAGGATCTACCAGGACCGGATCGGTCGAACATCCGTAGATGGCTTGAGCAAAACGCTCACCAGCAGCCGTTGCGAACGGACGATACGCGCGTGCAGGCGGTTCCGACTGAAACCGGCTCACCCAACGGGAATAAAAGTGGGCCTTCAGCCGCTCCAGACGTCGAGTTGGCGGGCGCGACGGTGGCGGCACCCGCCCCACGCGATCCGGTTCGCTCCGGGGCTTTCGTACCAACATCAGAGTTCGCGGCACCATGGCGGCCTTCAGCGGGCTCGCGCTCCTATGAACCAGACACTCCAAGGCACGGAGCTCGCAGGGCTGTACTCATGACACTAGGGTTCGGTTTGATGATCGTGGTTATCGCTGCCCTTGGCCTTCTTTTGTATTGGCGGGCCGGCGGGAGCACACCGTCGCTCGCCCAGAATTTACTCAACTGGCGCTGGACCGATTCGCAGTCCGACGCGCAGAACGCGCCTGCATCCTCCGAGGTGAGTCCGCTGCTGCGGCCTCCATCGAAGACACATCGAATGCGTCCGATCGGCGCGGGTAGTGACGGGGCGCTTCCAATGTCCCCAAGTCCTGGCGCATCCGAGCTCGCTATAGGAATGCAATATCTGAGCAGCGGTGGCGGTCCGGCCGAAACGAAACTCGCCGTGAAGTGGCTATGGGCTGCCGTCGAAAAGGGAAATCCAAAGGCCGCGATGCTTCTCGCGGAGCTCTATGTGTGGGGACGGGGCGTGCCGCAGAATTGCGAGCAAGCACGGGTGCTGCTAATTGGGGCTTCGAAACGCGGGAGCATGGAAGCCGCGCAGCAGCTGCAAGATATGGAGGCGGACGGTTGCGCTAGCCCGGAAACTGCTTCGAAGTAAAATCCGGCTGCTAGTTGTGAACTATGAAAAGTGCTACTATTCCTGCTCCCGCGCCGTCGATTTGCCAGACGGAGGAAATTCCGCCCCGCGCTAACTTAGCAGTCCAGGAGTTCGGCGATGAGTAACCCAGACACTCTTTGCAAAACGAAGCACGAGATAGAGCTTTGCGATACTCCGTATCGTGTCTCGTCGTCGTCCGCTCAAACTTCGCAACACAAATCTTCGTTACAGTACGCTCGGAGTTGCGCTCGTTTAGTGGCCGTGCTAGTCGCAATTTATACCGTCACATGCACATGCGGTGCAGTCATGGCTCAAACTAATTTAGTTCCGAACTCTCCAAAACTAACTTGCGTGGATAAAGACACGAAGTGGGGGTACGTGGACAGCACCGGCAAGCTTGTGATCGTTCCACGGTTTGACGCGACTGCTTCGTTCTCCGAGCAATTGGCCGCGGTCCAAGTGAACGGCAAATGGGGATATATAGACAAGACGGGGAACGTCATCATCGCTTTTCAATTCAACAAAGCCACATCGTTCTCCGAGCAATTGGCGGCGGTTCAAATCGGCGAAAAGTGGGGTTACATCGACAAGACGGGAAACCTCGTCATCCCTGCACGGTTCGATTTTGCTCAGCGTTTCTCCGAAGAGCTTGCAGCGGTCCAACTCGATCACAAATGGGGATTCGTCGACAAAGCCGGCAAGGTGGTGATTGAACCGCAGTTCGAAAATGCCAAGAGATTCTCTGAGGGGCTAGCGGCGGTCCAAGCCGATCACAAATGGGGTTACATCGATGGTGCAGGCACGATTCTGATTGCTCCGCGCTTTGATGAGGCGGCTTCGTTCTCCGACGAATCAGCTCTGGTTCAAACTGCCGGCGCCTTTGGCTATATCGATAAATCGGGGCGGCCTGTCGCTTCTCCGCGCCTCGCCCCGTCGAGTGCTCTCTCCCCGGAGCATTTCTCGGACCAGCGGGCTCCAGTCGGAGTCGGCGGCCGTTTTGATTACATCGATAAGGCTGGAAATGTGGTTATTCCGATGCAACTTGAAGGAGTCTGCAGCCTTTAGGTTTCGAGCGAGAGAGAGCTTTGCTCAGGTTGGGGATGTAACTGTCCAAAGTGGCATTCGCCACGAGGATGATGCTTTTTCGACGAGCCAGTCCCACCGTATTTTCTTCGTGCCACGCAGTCGGCGTGAATCGCTTCGCCCGAACGATTCGTTGACGAACGCCTATCACTGAACCGGCAGACGAACCCGCGCCGCGGCGGCAGTGAGTTCGCTGTCGGGCGGGGCGATTCGTGTGTGGAAAGGTGTGAAGCTCTCGCGGCCGACGAATACTGGAGAGGCAAGCTCGCGCTTGGCGAAGATCTTCGCGACTAGCAGGAGCGATGCAAACGTAACGGCGAGCAATCCAAATTGTCGCCAGCCGAATATGCGGTCCGCAGCTCCTATCATCTCGATTCCCAGGAAGCAAAAAAATTGCGCGCAAAAAACCTGCAGCGAAGATTGGCCGAGCACCACCAACGGCCAAACCGATAGCGAAAAGAAAACGGCGGCTCGAGGCTCGATCAAGCAAAGCGCCCAAAAGAAGTGAAGAACGAAAAAACGCAAATCAAGCGGTTGGTGGCGAAGTCGTCGCTGGAGAATTAAGTTCTCAAAGGTCGGGAGACGGGAAAGATCCAAAACCTGAGAAGCGTCGTTGTGAGGTGGAGCGTGTGCAGGAAGAGTATTAATTTTCTCGGAGGCGTGCCTGCTGGCTATTGGCCGCTAGCGCTGTGGTCTTCAACCCGCCAGTACCACTAAACTAGATTTAACAGGCGATAGCAGTGATATAGACTCGCCCATTCGCTGTCGCACAAAGACTCGGTTTGGTTAGCCGCGTCTAGAGCGAGGCGTCGGGGCATTGTAGACGCCTTTGCTCCCAACTACCGAAACCGGGCGAAGGAAGACGAAATCCGTGGGTCCAGCCTGAATGCGCAAGGACGCTAGACAGATTCCCAATGATTCCGTTGTGCAGTGCGACGTGTGTGTTGTGGGCAGCGGTGCAGCTGGTATTACCGCCGCGCGGGAGTTAGCGCTCGCTGGAGTTAACGTAGTGCTGCTCGAGGCCGGGAGCGAGAAGCAGCGGCCGGAGCAGGTGGATCTATATCGCGGGACATCGAAATCGAAGAATCATGGGCCACTCCACCTTTACAGGCAGCGGAGGCTGGGCGGGACCACGGTGGTGTGGGGCGGCCGCGCGGCCCCTTATGAAGCCATTGATTTGGAAGGCCGCGCTTACGTGCCACATAGCGGCTGGCCGATTACACGCGACAATCTAAATGATGCCTACGTCAAGGCACACGAATACCTCGATTTAGGGCCTTTCTCGTACAGTGCTAAGCAATCATTCCCTGCATCGGAGCAGCTTCCTGTTGAATGCGGCCCCGAAATCGTGATGGACCCGATATGGAGATTCAGTCTACCGACGAATTTCTGGCGCAAATATCGGAGATTCTTTTCCTCGCACGCGAAAGCGGACGTGATCGTCAACGGAAGCTGCACGGAAATAGTGACAACCCCCAATGGAGACAGCGTCGATTGCATCCGAGTGATGTCCAGTCCCGGCCGTCAGTTCACGGTGCGGGCCAACGCGTACGTTCTCGCCATGGGAGGCTTGGAAGTTACGCGTCTATTGCTTGCGTCCACATCAGTTCAGAAGACTGGAATAGGTAATGCGCAGGATTTGCTAGGCAGGTTCTATCTTTCTCATCTTACCGGGAACGCCGGCACGATCCACTTCGAGCGCGGCTATGGAGAGCACTTCTGGAAATATGTTGTGGCAGACGGGATCTATTGCAAGCGGTTGATACGACTGACTCATGACGCGCAGCGTCGTAACGGCCTTTTGAATCTCGCGGTCACCGCGACACACATGGAGTTTCAAGATCCTTCTCACGGAAGCGGGGTGTTATCTTCCGTTTACCTCGCCAAGCGTTTGCTGATGGAGCGGATTCCGCCCGAGTTCAGCCGAGAACTGACCGACTCGAAGTACGAACATTTCTCGAAGCATGTGAAAAATGTCGTCTTCAGCCCGCTAGAAATGATGAGCTTTGCGAATACTTGGGCACGAAAGAGACTTTTGGCTTCCCGCAAATTGCCGGCGGTAATGTTCCGCAACGACAACGACGTCTACACGCTGCATTTTGACGCGGAGCAGTCGCCCAATTTCGATAGCAGGGTCACGCTCGGCGACCAGCGGGATGAATTTAGAGTGCCGAGACTTGTGGTGGATTGGAGGATGAATCGCGGGGATGCCGAAAGCGTGTCGCGATCGCTCGAGCTAATTGCGGGTGGCCTCGAAAGTGGCGGAGTCGCGAAGCTGAGGGTCAGGCCCGGTATTGCAAATGACGTCTATGCACACAACAGCGTGGGTTCCCACCACATCGGCACTACCCGGATGGGAAGTTCGCGCTCAATGGGGGTGGTGGATTCGGAATGCCGGGTGTTTGGTGTGCCTAACTTGTATGTTGCGAGCAGCAGCGTGTTTCCGACAACCAGTTACGTAAATCCTACGTTGCAAATCGTTGCGATCGCGATTCGTATTGCCGCGCACATCGCTCGATCAAACAGGTCCGTGAAGTGACTCGCCGCGATCGTCGCGCATGTGTTCGCGGGACTGACTAGCTTCGGCGACCGAATGCGCGGTTGAAGACGATTTTGTTCCCGTCGCGAACGAGCCAAGGTTGAAGGTCGTCTCGCTTTTCGATACAGCAAAAAAATTTATTGCCTTGCCCGGAAACGCCGGGAACGCCGTTAAGTATCAACTGCGCAAAACGAAGGCAGCGCAGAAAGGCTGCGGGGCCCACCAAGCGCGTGATCGCGCCAAGCCTCGTTTGCTTCCGCAGAGCCAAATCCTCTTTGCTAATGTTGAAATCCCAGTAACGGCGAATGTAAAGCGCAAAGGTGCGCTCGGGCATAAACGATGAAACCGTCTGATAAACTTGATCGCGATTCCACCGGTAGATATAGTTCGGAATCCCGGAATTTCGAACGCCGCCCGAAGCGTAATTGTGATCGATGACAGCGGGCAACTCGTAGGGAAATGAAAAACGCCCGGAAATCAGAGCCTTCATTACCCAAGAAAGATTCGGCTCGAGAATAATGACGCGACGACGGCTGACCCGAAGCATCTCCAGCAGGGCGCGATGCGGGGAGCGGCAGTGGTGCAGGACTTCGTGAGCGATCACGAGATCGTACGACTCGTCGGCTAGTCGAAAGTCCTCGACATCCTCACAAACTGCGTCAATTTTCACGTCATCGAAAGCAGGAATCTCTTCTGGCGAGACTTGCTGGATATTGGAGAGTGTCATTTGCTTAAAACCGGCGGAACGCAGCACGGCGACATCCTCGAAGCTGCCGCCAACAATTAGCACTGTCCCTGCGACATCAATTTGGGACTCGCGGATGCAGTCGTTGAGCACTTTCGCGAAACGAGTGCGATCTTTCGTCGGACTTCCGAGTTCGTATTGGGCCGCGGGCTGCACCGATTCACTCATTGAGGTTTGCATTCGCAGTTGCGCGCGTTCATTCAGGTGTGGCCAGGACCCGCTTGGGACCCCACGAGAGCATCTTGCGGCCGTAGGTCTCAATCTCATTCACACCGAGCAGCTTTGCAAGGTAGATGATCGATGGGAATCCGATGGCCGTCACGATCACCAGCAGCTCGAGTGCTCCCCATGTAGTCCGCCACGCGAGACGCGCTTCGAGCCATGCAGTAATCTTCGAGCAGAGCAAGGCCACCAGGATTGAGGAAACGGACATCTTTGTGAGGCACGAAAGCAAGTCTCTCGCTTCACGGTTGTGAGTGCGCCGGATGAGCAGTGCGAACGACACAGCCGCAAATGCAATCGCAATGGAAGAACTCGCGATCGCCAAACCCCGGAAATTCCAGTGCCGCGTGCAATACGAGTAAACGGGCAAGCTCACGATTGTTACGCTCGTGCCAAGCACGGCGGGAGTAATTGTGTCGTGGACGGCATAGAATCCGCGGGCGACAAGATTTTGAGCGGATCTGGCAAACATGCCGATTGCGAAAAGAGCGAGTGCCGCGCCAGTGGCGCGAAAGTCTTCCGCACGCAAGCGCGTGTGAGAAAACGCGAAATAGATGACGGGCTCGCTCAATACGAAGGCCAGCGCCGAGAGCGGAACGAGAAATAAAATGAGGCCCTTCAAAGTATTGTTCAGAGTGCGGTTGAGCGACTCGGATTCGCCCTTCGAATGCAGGTGCGCGAGCAAAGGAAAGGACGCAATCCCGAGCGCGCCACCGATCAAGACCTGAGGAAGCCGCATCAGCGTTCTTGCGTAAGTGAGCCAGGTGATGGACGCCGGCGTCAGATACGACCCGAACCAACGGATGATCCATTCGTCAGTAATATCAAAAGAGAGAGCGAGCATGATTGGAATGCTCAGCTTTACGAACAGCCGAAAGCCCGGATGATTAATGTCGAGATTGGGACTGAAGCGCGCCCCAATGCTCCGGGCACCGAAGAGCTGAAGCACGAAGAATCCGGCGAACGCGCCCACGAGGACTCCGACTGCGAATCCGGCGACGCCAATCCGCGGTGAAAGCAGCCATCCGCCCAAGATGATTCCAAGGTTGTAGACGACTGTGCCGAGCGCGGGAACCAGAAATTTTGATTTTACGTTCTGGACGGATCCCATCATGCTGGCAAGGAACAAGAAAAGTTGCGACGGCAGCATCAGGCGGGTGAGGAAGACGACGCGCGCCTTCTGCACCGCGTTGAATCCAGGCGCAAGGAAGCGAACGAAGTGCGGAGCAAAAATTTCGCCAAAGACGATCAATACGACGAGAATCAATGTCATGCATGTGATGACCGTGGAATAGATATGCCAGCCTTCCTCCTCGCGCTTTTCCGCCACGTACTTCGTAAAAACGGGAATGAAAAACAGCCCCAGCGTGCCTCCAGCGACCAGGTAACTGAGGAGATCCGGCAGCGTGAATGCCGCGTAGTACGTATCGGTGACGCCGCTTGAACCGAGTTGATGAGCTACCGTCCACTCGCGCAGAAATCCGAAAACTCTGCTAAGCAACAACGCGAACATAACGATGCCGGTGTCTTGCAGCAAATCGCGATTGCGGGAGGAGGTTTTCACCAGTGGAAACACTTGTACCATGCGGACAAGCCGTTCAGAGGGGCAATTTTTCGCGCTTTTGCTCGCAGTGCGGCTCTAGCGCGTTGCGGGCATCAAGTTTCTTGCCCACGGAACCGTCTGGAGCGCAGTTGAGAGGTCAGTAAGCATCTCTGGGCTTAGCTTGATTTTTGATCTGCGGATGAATGTTCGGAGATTTTTGCGGACGGCGTGCAGAACTGCCGGGACGCCAAATTATTCGAACTTTCTGACGTGAAACAGCTCCAGGGAGATGCTCCACATCGACAGCGGAATTGTCACCAGATAACGTTTCCATAAGCGGCGAGGCTCGCTGAGGAGACGGTAGAACCACTCGAGTCCGCTTTCACGCATCCATGCGGGAGCTCGCTTGACCCTGCCGGAGTTCATGTCGAACGCCGCACCTACACCGAGCATGACCGGAACATTCAGGTTCTCGCGATGTTCGAACATCCAACGCTCTTGCTTCGGAGTGCTAAGGCCGACCCAGAGAACATCGGGCGCCGCAGTTTTCACCTGCTCGGTAAAATCCTTCTCTTCGGCTTCGGAGAGGGGGCGAAAAGGAGGCGCGTAGCTGCCCGCTACGGTGATATTAAATTGTTCGTGAAGCTGGCGTGCCAGATTTTCCGTGACTCCCGGAGCGCCACCGTAGAAGAAATGACGCGGGCGGGAACCTGTCTCGCGGCAAAACGCCAGCATCAATTCCGAACCGGTTACTCGGTGGCGCAGTGGATGCCCGTGCCAGCGCCCCAACCAAACTAGCGGCATACCGTCGGGAACTACCAGCCCTGCCTGATTCAGGATATCTCGAAAGCGCGCATCCTGCCGCGATTCTGCGACCCCGTGCATTCCGGTGATCGCCACATACTTGCCGGTTTCGCGGCTGTCGATCCAGCGTTCGATCTGCGCCACGGCTTCAGGCAGCTGAATTGCATCGATTCGCACGCCAACCACTCGGAATGAAGGCGCCGGCGCGTTCATTTCACTGGTGCTCGATTCACGCGTAGGCGGCCACCGCTTGCTCGTAGATATCCATCAATCGATCGCAGGCTATTTCCGAAGTGTAGCGCGCTTCATACTCGCGTCGAGCTGCGCGGCCCATCTCTGCAATTTCGGATGGGTGCCGGATGGCCCAGTCGACTTTCCGCGCGAGATCTTCGGAGTCGCCCGGCGCGAAGTGGAGCCCGGTGCGGGAGTCGTCGACGATTTCTTCCATCGCGCCGAGTTTCGAGCATATGACCGGAGTGCCGCACGCGAAAGACTCGGCGATCGTCACCGGGAAGCCCTCGTACCATTCGCTCGGGAATATTGTGAAAGCTGCGCTCTTCATCGCTTCGAGCGAATCCTCACGCGAGAGTCGGCCGCGAAATTGAATTGAAGAGACGCCGGATCGCTGCACTTCCTGTTCGAGTTCTTTCCGCTCGGGACCATCGCCGATGATTTGGAGCGCGCAACTTTTCTGGAGCCGCTTCCAGGCACCGAGCAGAGTGCGCAATCCTTTTTCCGAGGATAAGCGCCCGATGTAGAGCGCACCGGAGCCCGGGCTCTCTTTCGCGCCCGGATCCGGATCGACGAAATTCGGTTTTACGACGATTTTGGCCGCATCGAATCCGGAAGCGATGAACTTGTTGCGGGAAAAATCGGTGAGAGCGATGTAACGGTCCACGAGTTCGTCCCAAGTACCCGACCGCCGGTGCCACGCAAGCATGAGCGCCACAGAAGCGGTGGCTGGGCGCGAATCGCGGTAACAACCGTGCCAGACGCTGCTCAGCAGGCCGCGATCGACGCAATCCTCGCAGATTTTTCCATCGCGGAAGAACTGCGCTCCCGGGCAGAGAAGCCGAAAATTGTGAAGCGTCTGCACGACCGGGACGCCCCGCTTGCGGCACGCGCTGTATACGGACGGCGAAATCATGACGAGCGTGTTGTGGACGTGTACGACATCCGGATTTTCCCGCTCGAGCAGTGCCTCGAAATCGCGGTGAGTGTCGCTGGCCCAGACGGTCCGTATCACCAGAGTGGCTCTGCCAATGGCGGAAAGTTCCTCGATCTCATGGTTGCTGCGGCAGTAGGTGATGATGTCATGGCCGGCCCGCGACAGTACTCGCTTTTCCTGCTCGAACACAACATCTTCGCCGCCCGGCTGCTGATATTCGTTATGAACGAGGAGAATTTTCACGGGCGCGTCTCGAGCCAAATGCTGTGGGGAAAATCTCCCTGCGCCGGGTAAGAGGCCCACATTCCGTCGATGTTCGCCTGCGGCTCGTAGTCAGTAAGTAGGCTTTTGATTTCGCGCGGCCGGTCATAGTGCAACGCCGAAAGCGACGAGAGCACCGCGAGGCGCTGGTTCCCCGTCAACAGGGCGGCGAGAAGAGCGGTTTCTTGCGAGTTGTGCATGAAATACGGCGAAAGCGTGCTGCGATTGTAGAGGTAAGGAAAATTGATATCGTGGATGTGTACGAAAACTCCGGCAGACAGGCTCGGGATTATTTCCAAGTATATGCGGATTACGTCCGAGCCGACTTTGACGGCATGACTCGAATCGATGAACAGCAAATCGCCCGCGCGCAGTTGCGAAAAGATATTGTTCGAAACAGCCTGGCACTGCTGCTTAAGCAAATTTACGCCCGTTAGCTGTTTCAGCGGCGCTCGCGGATATGGCTCGATGCAAGTGATCTGAGAGGCCGGGCGACCCTCTTTTGCGTTGAGCTCGGAAGCGCGCAGCATGCAAACAGTCGATTGGCCGCTTCCGATCTCAATAATTCGGGGAGGAGCTTTGCTCCGCACGAAACAGTGGAGAACCTGCGATTCAATCGTTCCGAAGCCGGGACCCCATCCGCGCGCGGCGCTTTCGTTGAAAAACTCGAGGCCTGCTACTTCCGAATAATATGGCGCGCAAATTTCGGTCAGCCAGTCGAGTTGCCGTTCCACATCCCAATCGATTCCGGTCAGAGAACTTCGGTCCGTCCAAAGCTGCTTATTCTCTCTGAGCCAGTGATAATCCTGAATCGGCGTGTAGAAATTTTTCGGCAGTACATGCACACCGAGCCTTTCAAAGAGCAGGAAAGCCTTGAACCAAAGATCCCTCGCGAGCCCGCGCACCTGCCTGCGCGCGGACTGCGGAGATCTCTTTGTAGCGGCTCGGGCCGGTGACGTTGCGGCTGTCACGCTCTTAGCGACCGTTGATTCGATTGCCATTTCTTGTTTAGCCAAAGAAGCGTTTAGCTGGTCAGCGGTGCGCGCCGCGCCATTTCCTGAAGTTTAATGCTGATTACAAACAAGGCGAGGAACATGATGAAACTATTGTCAGGCGTCCCGCCGAAACTGACCTTGAACATTCCGTTGATGAGCAAACTGACGTAAATCGAGAAACCACCTACGGCTAAAAAGAAAGCCTGCCTGTCAGCCTGATTCTTCAGCGCTACGAGCAGATTTCTGATAATGATGATATTCATAATCACGACCAGCACGAGTCCGGGAATTCCATTGTTGTACAACGATTCGATAAATGAATTGTGGGTGTGGGGCGGCTCCCATCCAACTACGTTGACATCGAACGATAAGAATCGCGAAGCAACGTAACCATGGCCCAAGATCGGCTTTTCCTGAATTGCGGGCCAGATGGTGGTCCACAGATCGGTTCGGCCGGTGATTGTGGATGCTTCGTTGGATCTGTTGTAGTCCTCGAAGTACTTCGCGAGCGGAGTCGTCGCAAGGAGAACGCCGCCGACCACTAAGAAAATCACTAGCAAGCCCAGCGCGTAACGGATTCGCTTCTGCAATACGAAGAACAACAACGCGGAGAATACTCCGGCCAAGATGCCCGCCTTCCCGCCGGCGACCAACATCACGAGCATTCCCAGTCCAGCCATAATCAGAAGCCAGCCGCGCTTGCGGATCGCGAAAAGTGTCATCGACACGAGAAGTAGAAGTCCGGCCATTAGCGATAGCGAGGTTGGTGAAGCAATCTCATTCAATCTTCCACCTTGAAATATCGGGTCAGGACCCGCAAACGTCGTCGCGAATCGCAACAAAATCAAAGCGAAAAATCCCGCCAGTAGGGAATACAGGAAAGAGATCAAGTCCTCTTTTCCCTCCATTGAACTCGCACAAGCTCGCAGCAAAAAGACGACAAGAACGAGCTTGAACGCCCATGCCAAGGAGTACCTTGGCGACGGAGACAGAGGAACTGATGCGACTGCCAGTAGAGCGAACAACGAAATCCACTTGAACGAGCCCGAGAACATTTCGCGTAAATACTGCGGCCGTGTAAAAGTCATTAAGAGAAGCACCAGGCCGGCAAGCAGCCAAGCGGCCACTTCCTGGAATGCTTCAATACCGAAACTGCCGGCGAATGCATTCGATGCCGAATTATAGTGATGGACGAAGATCTGCTCGGATATCAGGACGAACCAGAGCAGCGTCATCGCGGACATCAGAAAGGTCTTCCTGGCATCGATGCTTCGAGCTCGGACGCGAGATAAGACGGCGAAGAGTGAGACCGAAAGAATCGCGGCGGAAACCAGCAAGGTAGAGTCGTTCCATAAGAGTTCACTGCCGGTTGCAAGTTGTGCAAAGACAATAAACACCGTCGCCATGCCGGCCAGCCACAGCGCTGTGCGAAGCCACGAGCTTGTCTTTGTAGATGTCGAAATCGGAAGATTAGTAGTCGCCATGAGATACCTCGTGAGGAAAGGTTTCTTGTCGTGCTGCTATCGCGGCCTCGCTCCGGCCCGATTGAGTCACGCCGCTTGGATCATTCACCAACCGCTCGTAGAGACGCGCTAATTGCTCGCCTCTTCGCTCCCAATTGAATTCCTGATCAATTCTCAGGCGGCCAGCGTGTGCAAGTTGGGCAAGACGGGAGGGATCGGATGCAAGTTGCTCGAGTGCAGCCGTGATATCAGTGATTGCCTGCTCGGGGTTGATCGCTTGAATCTTGATTCCGGTGGCTTCGGTGACTCGCACGGCCGGACCGCCGAGATCGAGGCAGATAACGGGTCGCCCCGCGGCCATCGCTTCGAGAGTCACCCAACCCCCGGAGTCATGCAGGCTGGGAAAGATCAGCACATCGCACGCCGCCAATTTCAGGAGTGCGTGATCGCGCGAAAGTTTGCCCAAGAAAACGACGCTCTTCTCGACTCCCAAGTTACGCGAAAGGCGCTCGAGAGAACGCCGCTCCGGTCCGTCGCCGATCACCCAATACTCCGCATCCGGAAAGCGTTCGTGAAAACGCGCAAAAGCGCGCAGACCGAGTTCAAATCCCTTCCAATGCAAGAGCCTCCCCAGGCTTAAGGCTCGGAATGGACTACCGTAACGCACAGGAATAGCCCGCAGTTCCGCAATTTCTTTCTCAGGTAACGCCGCTTCCGCCAGAATCGAAACTCTTTTGCAAGCCAGAGCCTCCAGACGCGCCGCAGTCTCTTTTGTTGTCGCCAACGCGATGGCGGCCCGGCGGGCAGACATGCGCACGAATGGATTTAGTTCGCCGAGAGCCCGCGCGAATTCGCGCATGTCCTCATACATCCTTCCGCGCGCGCTGAATAAGCTGCGAAAACTGCGAGGCGTCGATTCCCCGCCGCCCACAGGCCCCCAAACGAATGGAATCGTGAGAAGCGGCAGAAACGTGGGAAGCCAATAGCTAACGAAGCTGACGTGATGCGCCAGATCGAGATTGACAGCGCGGTGAAGCTTTCGTGCCTTGCGGTACGCGACAAACTGCCAAAGTGAATAGTAGAGGCGTATGCCGCGCTGACCTTTCTTCCAGAAACTCGCCCAGCGTGGAAGATCGATGAAGATCCAGCGCACGTTCGGCATTGGCGCCGCTTCTAGCGCCTTCTCGATCGACGCGCGGTTGTTGGAGCGTGTCATCACCCAGACATCATGGAACCGGGCGGCCTGCTTCACGTGGTTCCACCCGACGCCGGGCTCGGAGCCTTTGCTGGGCTCGCACGCGTAGGCTGAAAGCAAGACTCTCAGCGGGCGATCCAATTGATCCTCCCGCGCAATCCCCGGTGTCCTGGCGGCTCAATCATGGATGGCGATGCAGTCAAGCGTTTCGTCGTCGCCTGACGTAGATTCTCCCTGTATGGTGACGCTGAGCGAATCGGACAATTTTCTCGCGATTCTGACGGCGCGTACTTTGCCGCGCGGACCTTCGAGCGAGCACGTCGCGGTGTAGTTCGTGTCTGCAAACGGCTGGTCCCACGTCACACGCACATCACACAAGTCGGTTTTTTCCGTGGAGCAGGCCGGGATTCGACTGTGTCTTGGGGTTGTCGCAGTTACAGGAGGATCGTCTCGCGATGCGCCCGTCGCCGGGAAAATATCGGCACCGTACATGCCGGCTGCCGAGTTGGCGAGTTTACGATGCGCAACGGTGTCGTTGATCGTGTAAGCCCAATTCTTGTCGTGGCTCAGTCCGAAGTAATACAACCGCGCAGTGGCACCATCCACTCGAACGATTGCGTCCGCCTGCTCGCCGGAAGTATTCTCGGCGCCGACTCCGAGGATTACGACGGGGCTCCCGTTCATGTTGTCGAGCAGGATCACATCGTTCTGTTTTCCTGGCGTGTGCTTCTCGGCTTTCACGCCTTCAATCAAGTAGGATTCGGCGTCTAGCAAGCCACCCGACGGCCCAATGTGAATCAAGGAAATTCCGTTGTCGTCTCCGGAAATCATCGAGAGCTTGACGAGTTGATTCGCGTCTTCGCCTGTACGGCTGACATCGATTCCATACCTGCCGTTACGAAACACGTGTACATCGTCCGCGTAGAACGGAATCGCCCCGCGGGTCAGCGAAACGCCCGAATCGGCAAAGCCGATGATCAACAGGTGCTCGAGCTTCGTGCCCTCTCCGGTTCGAGAGTTAAATCGGATCCCGCTGCCACTTCGATTGCTGGCATTTCCCAAAATTCGCATGTTCGAAATCACCGACCAGTGCTGATTGTCGGTGCCACGAAGATTCGAGTCGCTAACAATGAAATCTGTGTCGGCGCCCGGAGTCTGTTCGAGCGTCGTGCCTTCACCGTGAGGCGGCAGGTTCATTCCCAAGCCCCTGAGGCTCACTCCAAACCGGAGGACAATTTGCCTGGCGGTGTATCTGCCGGACGGCACCACGACAACGCCGCCACCCTTTGTAGAGGCGTAGTCGATCGCCTCTTGAATAGACGGATACCCCGAGCTGTTGACGATTATTTGGCCCTTGATGTAGCCCGACTGCGATTCCATTAGGTCTGCCGACGATTGGCTGTGCCCGACGACCAGGAATGCGAAGAAAGCATTTCCGAGCAATACAAGATACCTGACAGATTTCATCGCGAATCGCGACGTCGAATTTATCGGGCCACGCATTCAATCCGCCACGGCCGTCTGAGCAGACTCCGAGATGTATTTCCGTAGCTGTTCTTCGCGATAGTTGAATGAGAACGCGACGGCTTCCTCATCGCTCAATTGCGCCACGGAATTCAAGATGTACAGGAGATACAGAGCGCGATTTGCGTCCCGAATGTCCACCGCGCCGGGTTCATCGTGGCGAAGATTCAGATGGCATTCCGTTTGGCTGAGAAAATGGAATTTGTCCCACAATACCGGCGCTTCCCACGCCGCCGATTCCCAGTCGAAGAGGATCAAGCCTTTCTCGTGAACGCGAGTGTTCCAGGGAACAAAGTCGCCGTGTTGCACGCCGCAGGCGATTTGAGAAGAATCGAGTTCGCGAGACGCAATTCGAAGCACTTCAGACCCCAAACGTTGCCAGCTCGTTCTCAGGCGGGGCGCCACCTTGTTCCACCTCTGACCGATTCTTTGAACAAGCTTCCGTCCGGGCCTCATCACCGGCTCACAACCATGCAGAATTTTGAGGAACTCATCGTGAGCTTGCGTTAAGCGGATTGGCCCGGCTTTGCCATCGATGGCGGACTGAAACACAACATACCTGCCGTCCCATGCGCCCGCAAAAAGGAGCCGCGGGATGTGAGCGCGTAACTTTTGGAAGCTGTGAAGTCTCTGCAGAACATCCGCTTCATGGCGCAGACGCTGTTCGGCGCCGCTCTTCAGAGGCATCTTCAGATAGCCGAGAATGAGGCCGTCGCCGTTCATCACCTGAACAGTCAACTTCTGAACCGAGCCCGGTGTGCCCAGAGAAAACGCGAACGTGGCATGCTTCTCGCCCGTAATTTCGCCAACGAGTTTCTCAATCGGCAAAGGCGCGCGGGCCGCCACCAGCACGCTATGACGCACCCAACCTTCCCAACCGGTTGCCCGGACGCGAACGACGAGCGATTTCATCAAGCGCGTCGCGCGCGAATAGGGCGTGTAGAGTTCGAATCCGTCTATCGCTCGCCGGTCGCTCGTTAGAGGCAAGAGCCACCGCGACTGATTTCGCGACGGGAGTATGGCGAAACGATGCTGTCGCGGATGGCCCAGGCGCGCCAATGATTTGGACATCGCGGGAGCCGCGTTCCAAGAGATCACTGCATTAGGGAGCGCATCTCCGTTTTCGCGCAGGTGGTCGGCAACTGGGAGAGAATCCTCCGGGTTCAAGCCGAGGAAGACGCGGAGCGCTTCTTCAAGCATGTCTGCCGATCCCTGAAAGCGGGAAGCTGCCTCCCTCGCTACGGCTACGCTTCTCACTGCGGCAACCTCTCCCACTCACCGATTCTCTTCTCGAATCGCTGCTGCATGAAATCCGTGACGGCAAGTGCCGATGCGAGGAGCGTCGCGTCGATCCCACCATCCGTTGAGACGTACGCTTCCCGAGATCGCTTGAATCGCAAATCACGGTACGCCTGCCGCTGACGCTTGATCTCGGGCACGGGAAGCTCAGCTTTTCGCGCGTGAATCGAATTTTCATCGGCGTCAAGAAGGATCACTAAGTCCGGCTCCGGAATAAGTCGGGAAAGTATCGCGGCAAACCATCTTGGCCCGCCGTACCGGTAGCGCTGCGGGTCCACCAAAACATCGTGGAAATAACGGTCAAACTGAACGAAGCCGGATCGAATCATCAAAGGCCTGATCACGAAGAGATAGCCGATCCAGTTATCGATGAAGAATGCGGAGAGATAAGCCATGGAAATCAGCGGACCACGCGCGGCTTGACCGTGAGGGTCAGTCACCGGGTCATTGTTCTTTCGCCGAGCTATCGCCTGAGGGCGCCAGTGGAAGACCTGTCGACGGCGGAAAGTCGATCCCAACGCATCCGGGAGGCTTTCGATCACTGTGCTCTTCCCGGCTCCGTCGGGGCCCATGACTGAAACTAGAATGCCGGTCGCGTGGATCGACCTTCGAACGCCGCGCCGGCATTCTTGTGTGAGGTGTCGAATCATACTCAACGGATGCCGAGCTAAACCCATGCGCCAAAATTCCCGACGCAGGTGATCCAATTCGGTGTTTGCCGTGCCGTTCGCGCAGATTTCGACCACGCTCTTTTTCCATTTCACTGGAAAAATGCGGGCTGCAATTTTTTCCGAATTCGCGCGGCCTAATTGCTGCACGAGTTCTCTCAGCCGCTGAGCTTGCGAGAGCGATGCGACGCCTTTCCATGCCTTTTTCGCTAGCAAGTAGGCGAATTCAACCTCCGGTGACGGGATCCAGAACTGGCCATGCCGCAAGCGCCCCCGCACCAGTTCTTCTCCGGTTGCAAGCCTCAATCCCCCGCGTCGATGCTCGAAAATGATGTCAACAGCGGCCGTTTTCAGTGACAATTTGGATTCGCAAACAAAATAGAAGCTATGTGCGCCTGTCAGATAGTTTCCCCACTGAATCGGCGCATAGCCTTTTTGACGAAGAGCTTCAAAAATGGCTGGGAGCTTGGCTTTATCTGACGGATGAATCGCCAAATCAAGATCGCTGATTAATTCTTCGGGAAGCAATTCCCAAGAGTGGAGCACGCAATAGCGAACTTCCGATTCATCGAGAAGCAGAAACAGGGTGCGCAAAAAATCGGCCACGCCCTTCGCCAGCATCGCGTCGTTTTTCGTAGATGTATTCTCTCCAGACCGGCGATTATACGTTTCTGACGCAGAACGAACACTGCGGCTGGCGATGTCCGGAAATATCTCGCTTAGGCCATTTTGATTTTCAAGCGGATACATAATGAAAGACAGGCTCGCGGCATCCGGGTCAGGCAGCACCCGAACCTCTCAACACCGCCGGAATCGTTCGCGCGAGTATTTTCAGATCCAGCCACAAAGACCACTTATCGATATATTGCATATCCAATTCCATCCACTGTTCGAAGGGAATCGAATTCCTGCCGTTCACCTGCCATAGACAGGTGATTCCCGGCTGAACGCTGAAGCGCCGGCGCTGCCAGTCTTCATCGAAATGACGGTAGTCCCGCATGGACATTGCGCGCGGCCCGACCAAACTCATGTCGCCCTTCAGGACGTTCCAGAGCTGAGGGAGCTCGTCGAGACTGGTCTTGCGCAGAAAGTGCCCGAGCGACGTCACTCTCGGGTCGTTCTTGATTTTGAACACGGGACCTGTCATCTCGTTGAGTTCAAGCAGCTTTTCTTGAACCTGTTCCGCATCTGGATACATCGTGCAAAATTTGTACATCATGAATGAACGTTTGTTCAGACCCACTCTCTCCTGCCGAAACAAGACGGCGCCAGTGGTGGTAAAACGTATCAAAAGCGCGATGATCAGGAAAATAGGCGCGAGCACCACCAAGAGAGTAAGGGATATGGTGAAATCCAGGATGCGCTTCACCAGGAAAGGCCATCCGTCCTGGCGATCCGAAGTCGCCATGATTTGCGCATCGCCTTCAAAATCTTCGGCTCGAAACCTCGCTATCTTCAAATTGAAAATATCGGAGTTGAATCGCATGAGGATGCCATGCAACTCGCATTGCGCGGCCACCTGGGCGGCGTGCTCGTAAAACGATTTCAAGGGAAGGTAGATCGCGACTTCATCGACGACGTTCTTACGAAGAAACGCGGCGAGTTCCGAGAAATTGCAACAGACCTTGTAACCCACTCTCAGAAATTCTTCTCTGCCGGCCCAATCGTTGTCCACGAACCCAACCACACGGTAACCCAACTCAGGCTTCGCTTCGATTCTTTGTGCGAACTCAACGGCGCGCGAGTTTGTTCCCAAAATCAAAATATATCGGCAATTCCGCCCCCGCCTTCGCATGAACGCGAGGACGTATCGGACCGCCAGACGCACTCCGATCACCAGGATCAAACTCGACACCCAGAAGAGAGCAAGGAACGACAGAGTAATGGTTCGCTTGGCTAAGAAAGTTGCGGGCAAGAGCAAAGTCAAAGTGACCAGCGTAATTGCTTTCAGAGAGTCAATGACTTCCGAGCGCCGTGTGGACAGCCGCTTCGATTCATATAGACCGAACATGGAAAAAATCAGATGCCAAAGGAAGAAAAGAGCAACAAGAAAGAGGAAATTCCCGAACTTGACTGGGAAGGCGAAAAGATCGTGGAGTGAAATACTTCCTCGCTTCAACACGATCACAGCTGTTGTGAAACCAAGCGACAAACCTAGCAGGCCGAGGTCGACCAGCTTGGCAATGTTAGTCCCCAATCGACGCCTGGCTGGATTCAAGATATCTCTCTCTGAATTAGGATCAGCATTGGTGTCAGAATCGTTGAACACTCATGCGCGCGATGGAAACGCTCGCTCGTCGAAGACTGCATCGCGCGATCTGTGAACTCAGTTGGCAGCGATGAGAGAAGTGGAGAGTGAACTAACGGGCAGATGGCCTTCCCACCTTTAGTATGCTTCGACCTGATATCCGGTGATTTGTATGGCGATAGATCTTTGAATGATTTCGACGGAAATGATTAGGCTGCGATCAGCGTTTCTGGCCACAAGGATTCCTTGCAGCCCGTCGAGGCTGCCCCCGCGGATTCGAACTTGTTGTCCGATGTTGAGAAAGGGATGCGAGACAAAGGCTATTTTCTGTTCCACAATCGTCCGGATTGCCGCGATCTGGTTCTCCGGTATTTGCGCGCCCACTCCTCGTGGACCTACCAGCCCTACGACTCCGTTAGTTCGAAGCACCCGAATTCGCTGTTCGAGCGCATCGGGGATCTGAACAAATACGTAGCCGGCGAAGAGCGGAAGCTGCAACCAACGACGCCGGTCACTCCAGTCGTGGAGAACGGAGACGATTGGGAGAAAGACACCAACACCCTTCTCCCTTAAACTCGATGCGATTTTCTTTTCGTGCCGCGGGCGAGTTTGTACCGCGAACCACGGGTGAACGGCCGCATCCGGCGCCGGTGTTCGGACTGGACCTTCTGACCGTGTCTGGGCATCTGTGCTAAACATGGCTCCGCCATTGTGAGTCACAAGTGCCAGTGGCTCCCTATCGTCGAATGGAAATCCCGCGCGCTTTACTTCACAACTAGGCCCCTGGCTCAAACCTGATTTCGTCCGTTGCCCAACTGCTAGGGTCCGCGGCGGGCGAATATCAGAAGGCTCGAAGGCCTCCCCTATTCGAAACTTTTTTCTTTAGAGCCGATCGTACAGCGCCTTCGGAATTGGATACGTGCGCTTATTCAATACCGCGCCGAGAACCTGAATCTGACTCGCTCGCAAACTTTCGATCACCTTAAGGGCCGATTCCCGGTACGTGGAATTCGCTTCCAACACCAGAACGATTCCGTCGGTGAGCGGTGCCAGAGCGAAGCCATCGCCGTACGGGCTTAGTGGCGCCACGTCAATCAGTACGTGATCGAATTCCTTGCGCAATTCGGCCAACCGCGTCTTCACACGCTCCGAGTTCAAGAGACCGGGTGAGTCGGCTGCGAGCGACCCACTCGAAAGAAGCCATAGGTTGGCGGGGCGGAGCTGCTGCGTGAAATCTCGAATCGGCCCATCCTGGAGCAGGGAATCGGCGAGCCCTCGGCGGTTTTCGACGCCGAACAGCTGGGACAGCGAAGGCGTGCGAAAATTCGCGTCCACCACGCAGACGGATCCCGGATAATCATTGGCTAGGACCTCTGCCGCGCGTGCGCAAATCAGGCTGCAGCCATTTCCGTGGTCGATTCCCGCGAACTCGACGACGCGTGGAGATTCCTCCGTGTGGCGGAGGAACACTCGCTGAATCAGCTTTGAAGACTCTTCGCTTGCGAGCCGATCGAGATCCATGTTATGTCCATTCTTCCGGCCGTTCCCGTTTCCGTTCGAATGGCCGTTCCTCTTGCTGAACGATGGCGCGGGGCTCTCATCGGTGCTCGGAGTTGTTTGCCGATTCATCGCTGCCTGCTGGATCAATTCATAGTTCTTGCTCATGGCTTCTCCCCATTTACGGTCGAAACATTCGGAGCCTGCTCGACTGCAGCGTGAGACTCTCCGGATACTTCCGTCGCCGAAGGAATGCGAATCTGCTGCCCAGAGACAATGAAGTCTGGATCGCTCAACCGAGGGTTGAGTTTCTCAAGTTCAGCTAGTATTTGTTCGTTGTATTTTCCGAAGTAATGAACGCAAATTTCAGATAGCGTTTGATTCGGGTATGCCCGGACGGATCGAGTTGCCTCCAGCGCGTCGTCGCCAGGCGATTTCGGCGGGCCCCCTCCAGATTCGATTCCAAGCCCGCGTGATTCTTGCGATCGTTGGCCTCGCGAGGGGACTCCTCCGGAGATCTTAGCGCTCGACGCGGTTTTCGAGGCGCCCAGACGGGGAACGGCGATTCCAATACCGGCGGACTTCTCGGACGGTGCGAAAGGCTGCGGAGCGGTCGCGTGAACGACTTGGGAGCTCGGCCGGATCGAGAGCCAGCTCAATGCGAGTAAGACGGCGGCGGCGATCGCAAATCGCGGCACACGGATCTGCTGCAATGAATCTTTTACTTGCTGAGGCACGCTGATCTGCCGCAATAAATCTCTCACTTGCTGAGCGACCGATACGGCGAACTTCCACCGAGGTTCGGGCGCCGTCGGACTCAGGTCGGTTTCGGTCTTGAGAGTTTCAATGTCCAGGTCAGTTTGAACTTCCTGGATCACTTTCTTGTCGATGGTCTTTTGTTTGAGGACACAGCCAAGAGACAAGGCGTTAAAGCAAATATTGTTGATGTTGCGCGGAATTCCTTGACTGAGTTTAGCGATTAGAGCCAGCGCGCGGTCAGTGAATAAAGGAGTTTCGGACTTGTAGCCTGCCACGCGCAAACGATGATCGATGTAAAGCGCCGTTTCCTCAACGTTGAATTGTTTCAAACGGCACACAATTGAAACGCGCTGGCGAAGCTGGACCAATTTGGCGGACGCAAGTCGATCGGCGAGCTGCGGCTGCCCTGTGAGTACGATCTGTATCAGCTTTTCGCTCGGAGACTCAAAATTCGAAAGCATCCGCACGACTTCCAGGACTGAGTCATCAAGGTTCTGAGCTTCATCGATAACAACGACGAGACGCCTTTTACGCGAATATTCCCGAAGCAGGACCTTATTCAACTTCGCCTGCATGCGGACCATATCGCCGTCGTGGTCCTTGATGCCGAGATCCTCAAGCAAAGCACTGAGGAAATCGACAGGCGTGCACAGAGTCTGAAACAGGAAGACCGTCTTGGCCGAGCTTCCCAACGTGCGCATGAGATCGAATAGGAGTGTGGTTTTACCCATGCCGGGCTTGGCGATCAACGTCATGAATCCCCGTCCAGCCGAAATGCCATAGAGGAGCGAAGAGAGCGCCTCCCGATGCGTGTCGCTGAGATAGAGATATGCAGGGTCGGGTGTGACCCCGAACGGCTGCTTCCGAAGTTTGTAAAAGTCGAGAACCATACTCAATCGTCTAGGCAGCTCGTCGCGGCACGGATGCAAGAACCGTGACGTTCAGAATGTCGTTCACTTCCGCCGGCGTACGGAACGACGGATCGAGATATTCCGCCATAAATGCGGCGCCCACGCTCACGAACAAACCGAGCAGCAAGCCGATAAACAACACCAGCGTTGCGCTATAAGCGGGCAACACTGGCACGCTCGGAGGAACGGCGATAGAAACGTTGGCGATCCGCTTCAAATCGAGCGCGTCTGAAGTCTTTTCTTGTTCGCGCTTGGACAGGTAAAGAAGGTAATTCCTTTCGTTCGCCTGCGCGTCGCGAACCAAGTCGGACTGCTTCACGGCCTTCTGATCCAAATCGACGAGTTGAAGTTTCATTGAATTCATGCTGTTGTTCAGAGAAGCTGCGGTCGCCATTTGAGAAGCGAGATCCGCCTTCGTCTTGGCAACGTCTTCCCTCAGGAACTCGTAGGTAGGATCCCGATCGGTGGTCTGGTTCGTATACTGAGTCTTTTGCGCCTCAGCGATTGCGGTTTGCGTCTCGGAAATCTCCTGGTCGGCTTCCTTCACGAGTGGATAGTTCGCGTCGTATTTCATGGCGAGCTGAGTGCGCTTCAACTGCGCTGCCAGCAAGTTAGCCTCGAGTTGCTGTAGGAGAACGTCCGCGGCATTGGATACTTGCATGGTGGTCGATCTTGCTGGCGTGACCTTGAGCTGCGCTTCTTCATCTTGAATTCGTTTCTGGTCCGCGGAGATGGATTGCTCGGTGGAATGATACGTCGCAATGAAATTTGCAACCTGTTGGGCCAGATCTGTGCGGATGATATCCGGAGCGGCAACCCCTTCATCGCGCCCAAAATCTGTCAGGCGAATCTCCGATTCCTGCAACGCCGTGTGGTACTTGTCCGCTTCTTTCGCGAAGAAATCATAAGATCCCACCGGCCGGTGAACGGTGGCGTGTTTATCCAGGTAGGCGGCAGAAAGCGTATTTAGCACGCCATAAGAGAGCTGGGGGTCGCCTGATTGATAGCTGACGTCAATCATGTTTGTTTTCTTAAGTGCCTCGACCTTCAACTTCTTTCCCAGGCGCTCGACGGCCTTGGAAACGTAGGTGGCCTCATCCTGCTTGGGCATGAGTTTCGCCCAGAGAGAATCCCTCTCCTTGTCCTGAAGCTTGTTGGCAAGCACGACCTTCTTGAGTAAGTCCTCGCTCTGGAGTAGCTGGACTTCGGAATTGACCTCTTCCTCCGTGACGGGCGGTGCAACCGAAGCTGTTTGCGTAAATTGTTCCGTCGTCACGACCGGATCCATCCGGTCGCGATTGACAAGTACTTCCATGCTGGCCTCATATCGGTTCGACAAAAAGAAGGCCGCGATGATCGCGCCCAGGAGAATCCCGGAGAAAGAGAGAACCAACAAGCGCCGGTGACGAAACAGCGGTGCGAGAATATCTCGCATCGTCGTTTCCGATGTTGCCTTGACTGACGTGTTTTGGAAGTTCACTTCGTTCATATCATCCCTCCGTCTCGTCGCTCGCCTTAACTCTGACCAGGGCCGTTCAGGCGCAGCAACTGCGCCGCCATCGAAACTAGAACCACGCTGGGGTTGGAGTCCCGTAAAGCCCAACGCTGTATGGGACATACTTCCTGAAATTCGTGATGAATTTTTCTGGGATGAAAATCATGTCGCCGGGTTGCAGAAAGGCATCTTCATTCACGTTCTTCCCGTCGAGAATCTGTTTCAGGTTGAATTTCTTGACTTCCATAGTTCCGGAAGAAATGCGATGGAAAATGAAGAGCTGGGTCTTTGCGGTGGGCGCGAGGCCGCCAGCGATGGCAATCCCCTGGGATACGGTCGTGTCATACCGAAGGTCGTATTGTCCAGGTTTTGCAACTTGGCCTGAAACCACGAAGAACGGTTTCTGAAAGTCTTTGAGGTCGACGTCAATGATTGGGTCGTGGAGAGTTTTTGAGTAGGCCTTCTTGAGGGCTTCCGTGATCTCAGGGACAGTCATTCCCTGCACGTAGACCGTCCCGAGATTGAGCAGTGTAATGTAACCGTCGGGCTGAACGGATACCGATTGATTCAATTCCGGCGAAAGAGGAAATGACACGTTCAAGATGTCATCTCTCATCACGCGATACCGAGGGTACCGGTGCTCAAGAGCAGGCCGGTCCGTGTCGGATTGCACCATGCTATTCGAGGTGGCGGGTGAGTTTGAGCTTGCTGGAGGCTGCGACGAGGGGCCTTTCTGGCCGAAGACGTTCGCCGGAGTGATTAAAAACAAAGCCGACAGCAATATGCCAAGCGATTTTATCCTTGTCACGGACTTATCCTCCTCACCGGATCTCGAAAAAAGGCGACACCACACCCGCGATAGAAAAAGCTTCATCAAGCTCTGAGTGGACTAGTAGTACTAAACCGTTAACAACATCCCCCGTTAACGATTAGCACACACTAAGCTCCCGAAGACATCGCACTTTGACTTCCAAGTGACAACAGCGCTAAAGCGCGCATTATGAGCGCCGTGTTAGACGCGATGTGAGGGGGCCTGTAGTATTAGGGAATCGCTGAGGCTGAAGTATGCAATCCATTGCCACGGATTCAGCCGATATTTTTGATTTAGACGCCCCAGATCTGGCCCCACCACGGCGAAACCGCGCGCCAAACGAATTTCTATGTCGCCCGGGTTCCGCGTCACGACACGCCCATCAAGCACCCGAATCGGGCCGAGGCACAAGGTCCCCGAAGGCTTCTGGTACACCCCTCCCCTAACGCATCATTAAGATCTTCGCCCAGGCGTTTTCCGGAAGCTATCGCCCGTCAACCAGGCGGCAACGTGATGGTGTTCGACCTTGGCGACAATCCTTCTCGGATGCGGCCGGCTCCCCTCCCGGCATGCCAATATGCTTCGGAATCTGGAATGCGATAATAAGGACCGAAAAGGGAAACGCAAGAGTAAGGGAGCCTGTGAATTTCACAGCCTCCTGTGGAAAACTCGGCAACTCCTCTTTGGGCTTATCCCGAAACTTCAACCGACGTTCCTATGTTTCCTTGTCTAGTGCTTGCGTTTTCTCCCGGCAAGACCTCATTTCGTGTTTCGATTCGAGCTTCGCTGAGTACTTATTACCTGGAGGAATCAGCCTGCGTCCCGCTCCGTGATTTGGAATCTGGGTTGTGTGCGACTGTTCGTCTCTGGGAAGATGTAACGTATTGAAGATAAGAGCCCCGGGGTGTTGTGCTCGGGAAAAATGGAAGCCATTAATATCGATTCAACAAGTAGATTCTGAATCTCGTAGATAGCGCCACGTACAACAAGTGAGCTACCGCGTGACTGCGCAGGCGATGAAGATTAGTTTGTGCTATGGCTGCTAACACAAACCTGCTCTCAGCGCGGAAGGGAACGAGACATCCTCGATGAACGATCTGGTCCAACTCACGAAAGACGGCGCCATCGCCGTCATCACCATCAACAATCCGCCGGTCAACGCACTCAGCCCCGGAGTGCCTGAAGGCATTGCGCGAGCAATCGAGCAGATCAACGAGGACGGTACCGTGCAAGCTGCCGTACTCATTGGTGCGGGTCGCACGTTTGTCTCGGGCGCCGACATCAAAGAATTCGACAAATTGAGGGCAGGCGAATCAAGCGGCACGATGAGTTTCCCGGATGTCCTCACGCAAATTGAAAATTGCAAAAAGCCCGTGGTGATGGCGATTCATGGAAACGCTCTTGGCGGCGGCCTCGAGCTTGCGATGGCTGGCCATTACCGAATCGCGGCGCCGGGCGCGCAGGTCGGGCAGCCTGAAGTGAAGCTCGGCATTATTCCCGGTGCGCACGGAACGCAGCGGCTCCCGCGCCTCGCTGGAGTCGCGAAAGCTCTTGCGATGTGCGTCGAGGGCAAACCCATTCCGGCAACGGAAGCACGGACATTCGGAATCGTTGATCGCCTGATTGAAGGCGACCTGCTTTCGGGCGCTGTTGCGTTCGCGCGCGAAATCGCCGGAAAGCCGATTCCGAAAACACGCGATCGAAATGAAAAACTCGGCACGCCGCAGGAAAACAGCGCCATTTTTGCCGCGGCCCGCGAAACCGCGAGGAAGAAGCAGCGCGGCATGCTTGCGCCGCTCGCCGCCATCGATGCCGTCGAAGCCGCCACAAAGTTGCCGTTCGATGAAGGCTGCCAGCTCGAACGGAAACTCTTCATGGAGTGCTTGCTTTCAGATCAATCGAAAGCGCTGATTCACGTCTTCTTCGGTGAGCGCGAAGTTGCGAAGATTCCGGACGTGCCGAAAGACACGCCTACGATTCCGGTGAATCGTGCCGCTATTGTCGGCGCGGGTACGATGGGCGGCGGGATCGCCATGGTGTTTGCGAACGCTGGGATCCCCGTTTTGGTGAAAGAAGCAGACCAAGCCGCGCTCGATCGCGGAATGACCAACATCCGGAAGAACTATGCGGGTTCTGTCGCGCGCGGGCGCTTCACTCAGCAGTTTGTTGACGAACGGCTGAAGCTCATCCGGCCCGTCCTTAACTACGAAGGCTTCACGGATGCGGATATGGTCATCGAAGCCGTCTTCGAAGGCCTGGCGTTGAAACTACAGGTTTTCAGCGAGCTCGATCGATTCTGCAAACCGGGCGCGATTCTTGCCAGCAACACCTCGACGCTAGACATCGACAAAATCGCATCGGCCGTGTCCTGGCCCGGGTTCGTTATCGGCACGCACTTCTTCAGTCCTGCGAACGTGATGCGCCTCCTCGAAATTGTTCGCGGGAAGCGGACGAGGAAAGACGTGATCGCCTCGGCGATGCAGCTCGCGAGGAAGCTCGGGAAAATCGGCGTGCTGGTCGGTAATTGCCGCGGCTTCGTCGGCAATCGCATGTTTCATCCTTACGTGCGCGAATCCGTTTTCCTTGTCGAGGAAGGCGCGAGTGTCGAAGCCCTCGACAATGCGCTCTACGATTTCGGCATGGCCATGGGCCCTCTGGCAGTCGGGGATCTCGCCGGCCTCGATATTGGCTGGCGCATTCGAAAAGAACATCGTCACCTTGAAAAGCCCAGTACACGCCAGGCATTCGCCGGCGACCGTCTCTGCGAAATGGGGCGCTTCGGACAGAAGACCGGCGCGGGCTGGTACAGGTACGACGAGCAGCGCCGCGCGACGCCAGATGCCGACGTCGAGCAACTCGTTCGCAAGTGGGCCGCCGAGGCGAAAATCTCCCAGCGAAAAATTTCGAATGACGAGATTGTTGATCGTTGCGTATATGCGCTGGTCAACGAAGGCGCCCGCATCCTCGAAGAGGGCTTCGCTTTGCGGGCTGTTGATATCGACATCATCTACGTCAACGGGTACGGCTTTCCCGCGTATCGCGGCGGCCCCATGTGGTATGCCGACACGGTCGGGCTAAAAAAAGTTTACGACCGCGTCCTCCAATTCCAGGAACAGCACGGCGAAATTTGGGAGCCCGCACCCTTGCTTAAATCTTTGGCGGAGCAGGGCAAAACTTTCGCGGATTTCACTCGAGGACACGGCGCAATTGCCTACTAGGGACAGAATTTCATGCGCCTCCTACATCGGTCGCGAGTACTAGTATAAAAGTACTTCGAGGCCCGTAATTTATTCGGCGTACCCCGCGACATTCGAAACCAGCGCGCACGAGCGAGTGCGGTAAGCTTGCCGTGAATGGGACCCGCGGCCAAATCCTCCCGGAATTCGCTTCTTCTCACCGCCTGGCTCGTGATCGGAGGCGGATTTGTCGTCATGGCGCTCGTGCTTCCACACGGCGCGATTCGAGCGACGCTTAGCGACATTCTGATGTGCCTGCTGCCGCTAGGCGCCAATGCGTGCCTCCTCTCGAATGCCAATACTCCATACCGGCGCACGAACACGTTCTGGATCTTGCTGGCTGCCGGCTGCGGATTGTGGCTGGTCGGATCGCTTTCGTGGACCTACCGCGAACTTGTGCTGCACGCTCCGACACAGTTCTCTTATCTCGGCAGCATCGCGTTTTTCCTTCATCCGGTGCCGTTCATGGCCGCAATTGCCATTCAGCCGCACACGCGAGGAATGCGCGAAACGCTTCGCTACGGTTTGCTCGATTTCCTGCTTCTCGCGGCAACGTGGCTCTATGTATATTCGTTCACGACTCTGCCGTGGGTTGCGGTATCGCCGAACCCCGAGCTACTCACGATTCGCCGCTGGCAGGCCTACGCCGGCGAGAACGTCGTTTATCTTTCAGGCCTCGCGTACGTTTATTTCCGGTCTCGCGGCACATGGCGGCGAATTTATGCTCAGCTGATTGGCATTTCGGCACTTCACACCATCGGATTTCTGGTGATTGCTTCAGCGACGCTCGCGGGCACGTTTTCGTCCGGCAGCATCTACTACGCGCCCTATGTGTTTATGTTCTTATGGCTCGCTACGCTTGGCGTCATAGCCCAGCGCGTCACGCTCGCGCCGGACCCGCAGCCTCAGACGCATCAGGGCGGGGCGCAATGGCCGCAACGGCTCGCGATTGCGGGCGTGCTTTTTGTTCCGCTGCTTGCGGCCTGGAATCAGTTCATGAGCGATGCTCCCGCTCCGGTCCGCGAGTTTCGCCTCGTACTCACGCTCGCCGCGCTGGTCGTCGGCACGGGAATGGTGTTTTTGCGGCAGCACTTGGTGGACCAGGAGCGTCTGCGGCTCGTCTCGAGCCTTCGCGATTCACTCGAAAATCTAAAACGCCTCCAGAGTCAATTTGTGCAAACCGAAAAATTAGCTTCTCTCGGCCAGCTTGCTGCAGGCGCGGCCCACGAGATCAATAATCCGCTGGCCGCTATCCTCGGCTATTCCGAATTGCTCGTCGATGAACCTTCCGCGGGCCCGCGCGCGCGCAATCTTGCAGAGAAAATTCGCGATCAGGCTCGCCGCACGCGCGAGCTTGTGAATAATCTCCTCAGCTTTGCGCGTCAGAAACCGGCCGAGAAGCAGTTGCTCGATCTGTCGACCGTTGTCGCGGGAGCGATTCAATTGCGCACGCTCGATCTTCGCGACAAGAGCATCAAAATCGAGACACAGCATCGCGGCGTCCTGCCGGCCGTGCGCGGCGATCCCAATCAGTTGCTGCAGGTATTTTTCCAGCTCATTAGTAATGCCGTGGATGCAATGGAGCCGAACCGCGGCGGTGTGCTCACGATCAAGACCATGCGCGAGCGCGGCGACGTTGTCATCGAATTTTCGGATACGGGCCCGGGTCTCGTCGAACCCGCGCGCGTCTTCGATCCTTTCTACACGACGCGGCCCGTCGGCAAAGGCTCTGGGCTCGGCCTCAGCATTTGCTACGGCATCATTCAGGAACACGGCGGCAGGATCACGGGCTTCAATCGTCCCGAGGGCGGAGCGACATTCCGCATCGAGATTCCCGCCGTGCTCGCATTCTTCCCGCGGCCGGCACAAGTTCCCACAGCTGTTGGCTAGCGCTGAACGCTCTCGCTGCTTCCGGCGTTCTCGGGCGTTGTGCTAGAGTCGGGTGTTCATGGATGCTCCCGCCGTCTCGATCGAAAACCTCACCCGACGTTTCGGTCCGCTCATCGCCGTAGACAACATTCAGATGAGTGTCGCCGCCGGTCAGTTTTTCGGTTTTCTCGGGCCGAACGGCGCCGGCAAATCCACTACGATCAAAATGCTGACTGGTCTGCTGGCTCCCACCGAGGGAAGGATCCGAATTCTCGGGCTGGATCTCGAAGAAAATCCTGTTGAAGTAAAGCGGCAAATCGGCGTCGTTCCCGAAGGCTTGGCGCTCTTCGGGCGCCTCACCGGCTCTGAGTATCTAAATTTCGTCGGTCGAATGTACGGTCTCGACCGCAAGACGACCGCGCAGCGCGCCACCGAGCTTCTCGATTTCATGCAGTTGAGCGATCGGCCGAAGTCGCTCATCACTGATTATTCGCACGGCATGCAGAAAAAGCTGGCGATGGCCGCCGCCGTCATTCACCGTCCGCGCGTACTTTTTCTCGATGAGCCGTTTGAAGGGGTCGATGCCGTTGCTTCGGGAACGATCAAGGCGATGCTCCAGCGGATGATTGGCCGCGGCGCGACAATTTTTCTGACATCGCACGTGCTCGAAATCGTTGAGCGCCTCTGCAGCCACGTCGCCATCATTCACAAAGGGCGCCTCGTCGCTCAGGGCTCCCTCGACGAATTGCGCAGCGGCGTGGAAGCGCGTCCCGGCGTCGTGGCTGGCGCGGCGGATGCGGTCGCGCCGCACGAGAAGCTCACGCTCGAGCAGATATTTCTTGCAACCGTCGGCGGCACAGGGCTCGGCGATCAGGAGCTGACATGGCTGGGCTGAGCGCGACTCCCATGGGATCAGCGGCCGAACTGCGCGGACCCGGCAACGCGCAGATGTTTGCCATCATCGCCGAGTTGCGGTGGTGCCTTCTCCGCAACTCTCTCAGAACCATTCGTGGGCGTCTTGAAGCTCTCTCTCGCGTTTTCGCGACGGTGACGATGACGATGCTCTCGATCGGCGGCGCGGTTGGGCTGGCAGTGGCGAGCTATTTCACGGTCGAGAGCCACCGGTTATTCTTTTTCAGCATTATATTTTGGGGCATCTTCGGTTTTTGGCAGATGTATCCAGTGCTGGGCTCCGCGTTCTCTGCCCCATTTGAATTTGCTAACCTTCTGAGATTTCCGATGCCGTTCTCGTCCTTTTACATTCTCAACCTCGCGTTTGGCCTGCTCGATCCCGTCTCGCTCGTAGGCATCCTGTGGTTGCTTGGCGTGTTTGTGGGTGCTGGGATCGCGAACGCCTCGCTTCTCCCATGGGCATTTTTGGCTCTGCTCATTTTTGGCGCCTTGAACGTGGTGCTCTCTCGCGCCGTGTACGTGTGGCTCGAGCGCTGGCTTGCGAAGCGGCGAACTCGCGAAGCCTTGGGCGTGCTGTTTCTCTTGATGATGATCTGCTTTCAATTCATCGGGCCCATCGCGACGCGATGGCAACGGCATCGTCCTCCCGCATTCAGCCGATACGCATACTTGCTGCATATCGCGGATTTTCTGCCTCCCGGTCTAGCAAAGCAGGCTTTGACGAATGGGCTGCACGGCGATCGAATGTTCGCTTTGCTTTCTATCGTTGCCCTCGTCGCGTATTCGCTCGGAATTGCCGCTCTTCTCGCAACGCGCCTTCACGCGCAGTTTATCGGCGAAAACTTGAACGAATCGCTCGCGCCCGAACCGGCCGGTCATCAGGAAAAAGTTCGCGCGGCGTGGGAGCTGAACTTGCTTCCGGCTCCCGTAGCGGCAATTTTCGAGAAAGAAATTCACTATCTCTTCCGAAGTGCACCGATCATCTTCACGTTTGTGATGCCGTTGTTTGTGCTCGCTATGTTCCGCTTCATGCCTTCGCACGGCGGTCACGATACGAATTTTCTCGTCAAGGCTCCCGACTGGGCGTTCCCGATCGGCGCTGGATACGCGCTTCTAATTCTGGCAAATATCGTCTACAACAGCTTTGGCGCCGATGGTCCCGGCCTGCAATTGTTCCTGACGGCTCCGGTGCGGCTCCGCGACGTCCTGCTCGCGAAGAATCTCGCGCATTCCACCGTGCTCGTGCTCGTCACGTCCGCCGTGCTCATTACCACGATTGTGCTGTATCGCCCGCCGAGTCTTGCGGTCACTTTCGGTACCGTCGCGGCGCTCCTTTTCGCGTTGCCCTTAAATCTCGCGGCAGGGAACATGATGTCCATTTACTCGCCGAAGAAGTACGATTTCGGCGCATTCAATCGCCAGCGCTCGACCGGCGCGACGGCCTTTGTCAGCATGGGCGTCGAAGCCGCCGTGGTCGGGATTGCCGCGGGCGTCTTTTTCCTGTCGCGCTATCTTCAGCGAGTGTGGCTTGCGGGACTTATATTTCTGCCGCTCGCAGCGATTTCTCTCGTCCTTTACTGGATCATCCTCAATCTTGCGGCGCGCCGTGCTCTCGAGCGCCGCGAAATCCTGGTCGCCGAAATTTGCCGCACGTAGCAGGTGCATCGAAGCGCAGAATTAATTTCCGTACGGAGTTATAAGATGAGTCGAGTTTCAGCAATAATTGTTTTCGCCGCGTTTGCAATTACGTCCGCCGCCATATCTTCTCCCATCGCTGCGCAATCCGCGCCTGCGAGCCGGGTTCCCGGAGATATGCGCCAGGACTTGGCCGATTTCGTCGAAACGCCTGCGGTCCCGGGCTACGAAAAAGATCTAGCTGCCAGAATTCGCGAGAGGCTGAAATCGTTCTCGCCGCAAACCGACAACATTGGCGACGTGATCGTCACGATCGGCAGCGGCAATCCGCACCGGATGTTGGTCGCGCCGATGGACGAGCCCGGCTACGTCGTCAGCGGAATCACGGACGAAGGTTATCTGCGCGTCCAGCGCCTGCCGCAATCGCGCGATTTGCCGCTCTTCAACGAACTCTACACCGCGCAACCCGTGCGTCTCGAAACAGCGGAGGGCAAGTGGCTTTCGGGCGCTGTCGCGGGACTTTCCGTTCATTTGCAGCCAGGCCGCGCCGAAACGCCCGAAGCCACGGACATTGATAATTTATATGTCGACGTCGGCGCGAGTTCGCCGGAAGAAGCGCGTCGCGCCGGTGCGGATATTCTCAGCCCGCTCGCGATCGTGCGCCATCTTGGCGAACTTGGCAGCCATGCCGTTGGGGCCGGCATTGGCGATCGCTTCGGCGATGTCGCGCTCGTGGAGATGCTGCGCGAACTCGATCCAGAAAAATTGAAAGGCACGCTGACCGTCGCTTTTGTTGTCCAGCAGTGGACCGGCTCGCGCGGCCTGCAGCGCATTCTCGATCAACTTCATCCCGATGAATTGCTCTACGTCGGCAGGCTTATTTCCGGCGGCACGATTGCCGGAATGCAGACGGTCCGCCGCGCGCCGCGTCGCGAACTCGGCAGCGGCGTTGTTCTCGGGCTCACGGAAAAAGGCGAAACACTCACCGGCTTTCCCGCCGAGATCGAGCAGCTCGGCGAGCTCAGCAAAATTCCCGTCGTGACGGATTATTCCGCACCGCTGATTTCACCCGGCTATCTTCTCGCGCCGCAATTGCCGGGCAGGTCGGTGCATCTGGGAATCGCGGCCGCGTGGCCGTCGACGCCTGCTGAAATAATTGACACCGCCGACCTTGCGAAACTGGTGCAACTTCTCCACGCCTACGCCGAAGGCTCGCCGCAATCCTCTCCAGTTGCTTTCCCAACGCCGACCGCTACAAGTGAACGCGCGCCGGCTTCGAAAGCGACTGCCCAGGACGCACTCGCTGATTTAATCCGTACCTACGGCGCGAGCGGCCACGAGGAAGCCGTCCGCAACGAGATCAATCGCCACCTCCCCGATTGGGCAAAAACTCAAACCGACGACGCTGGAAACTTGATTCTTCATGTCGCCACCTCACCCGATGCGAAAGACTCGAAAGTCCCCCGCATTCTCGTTGTCGCGCACATGGACGAAATCGGCTTCGAGGTGGAATCCATCGCCGGCGATGGACGCCTGCAAGTGAAATGGCTGGGTGGCGGGGAATTGAGTTTTTTCGCCGGGCATCCCGCGCTCGTCCATTCATCCGACGGAACCGTGCATGATGCGATCGTCGAATTGCCGAGCGGTTGGGAGCAGCCGAATTTCGCATGGCCGAAGGATAGTGACACTTCAACCGCGATTCGCGTGGACGTCGGCGCACGCAGCGCCGCGGAAGCCGCAAAAATGGGCGTACGCGCGGGCGATTGGGTGACGATTCCGAAAGACTACCGTCCGCTCATCGGCTCGCGCGCGATCGGCCGCAGCTTCGACGATCGCGTGGGAGACGCCGCCTTAATCGGCGCCGTCTGGGCGCTCGGCCAGAGTCTGAAGGATCGCGACGTCACATTCGTCTGGTCGACGCGCGAAGAACTCGGACTCGTCGGCGCCGCGGCAGTTGCGAAGCGTCTCGCGGCCGAGCATCGCGCTCCCGACTACGTCTTCGCGGTGGATACCTTCGTGAGTTCTGATTCGCCGTTAGAATCTCAGCGCTTTGCGGACGCTCCACTCGGGAAGGGCTTCGTCATCCGCGCTGTGGACAATTCGAATGTCGTTCCGCGCGCTCTCGTCGAGCGCCTCATCTCGCTCGCGAAGCAGAATAAAATTCCCGTTCAATACGGTGTTACAGGCGGCGGCAACGATGGAGCTGCTTTCACGCGCTACGGCTCCGTGGACATCGCGCTCGGCTGGCCGCTGCGCTACGCTCATTCGCCCGCCGAAGTGATCGACACGCGCGATTTCGACGCCCTGACGCACATCATTACGGCCATAGCCCGATCCTGGTGAGGCTCAAAACGCCCTTGCTGCAACGCACGTCCGCCCAAGCTGCGTAGTCATCACTAGGGCCGCAATCTCGTCTGCTATAATCGCGCTCCGTGACCGAGCCCTCATTCAAGCCGCCCCGCTGGATCGCCGTCGAAGGACCCATCCGTGTAGGCAAATCCTCTCTCGCCAAAGTTCTGGCTGATCGCCTTCACGCTCGCCGTATCTTTGATTGCGAGGACAATCCCTTCCTCGCCGAGTTTTACGGCGAGAAACCCGGCTCCGCATTTCGCGCCCAGATGTATTTCCTAATGGAGCGCTACCGCCAGCTTTCGGAGCTGCGCCTCGACGAAGATCCTTCAATGGTCGTCTGCGATTTTCTCTTCGAGAAGGACAAGATTTTCGCCTACATCAATCTCAACAACGAAGAATTAAAACTCTATGAGCGCTACTTCGACATGCTCGCGCGCTCGATGCCTGTCCCGGATTTAGTGATTTATCTTCAGGCCAAGCCGGAAATTTTGCGGAAGCGAGTGTCGAAGCGCGGCGACCCGGCCGAGAAGCAGATATCCCCGGAATACGTCGAGGCCGTCTCGCAAGCCTACGAACACTTTTTCTTTCACTACTCGGCTTCGAATTTGCTCGTTGTGGATACGTCGGAGATTGATTTTGTCGAGCGTAGCGAAGATTTGCAGGAACTCCTTCGCCGCCTGCGCCAGCCCGTAAAAGGCACGCAGTACTTCTTGCCTCTCGGACCAACCTGACTATTCGAAGCTCGCAGAAAATAAAAAGAGCGGGTGAACCTTCCATTCACCCGCTCTTTCCTACTGCCAGGGAAGTTCCGCCGGAAACTCTTTGGAATTGACTATTCCGCTTGCGTTGGACCCGACAGCCGATGCCGCCATTTTCCGAGCGAGCGGTTCAGTGGATGGCTGCGATGTAAGAACGGTAGAACTGGGCCGCGGCGCAAGCCGATCTTCTCGAGCGCCCGGCGTATCCGGAAGTCGCGCCCCGCGGAAACGAGTCCCTTCTCTAGCGTCTCGATGGCCTCCGAAGTGCGCCCGGCCTGGTGATACACCTCGGCCAGGTTCAGGTAAAGCTGCGCGTGATTGCATTTCACGCCGATCGCTTCTCGGCACAGCGTTTCGCCGTCGGCGAAGCGACGCTCCTCCACGGCCGCTAACAGGCCCGTATAGGACAGATAAAATGGATTTTTCGGTGCGACTCCCAGTGCGCGCCGCGCGTGCGTCAATGCGTCAGACGTGTTGCCGTCGCGCAATCTTCGCAAACATTCTTTGAATTCGACCATGCCGGCGTCGGCCGGCGTCGTAGTGCCTATCCAGTGTGACATGGGCCTCCTCACGACCGCGGGACAGGCGCGGTCATTGAAAGCAGAGTAACGCGTCGCGATTGCACTCCGCTACGGAACGACTGGCCAGTTTTTGACCACCAGCCCGTACCTGTCCCTCCAGCCATTCCTTTCCGCGCCGCAACGTCGAATCACTGCCGCGGCCGGCTCTAACCGCACGGTGACGGCGCCCGTGGGACTGGTCGGTAGACCGGCCGTTTTTCCCGATCTATTCACTCGGCATGCGCGGGAAATATTGCAACCCCACACCCGCAAGAGTATGCTGCGCCTCAACCCGGCATCCCGGGGCGGATCTCCTAGACAGAATTTTCAGTGCGTCGAAACTGACTTACAAAAAGGGGCCACGGGATCATCGCGCTCAAGCCGGTGGTGCCAAGCCGTTCCAGCAAAACTGAAGAGACTCCTATCGGAGAGGAAGGTGCGTCATGGATTCGAGAAGCATGCTTTTTGCAGGCATGTTTGGAACGACGTTCATGCTGTTCGTTGCCGTCGGCTACGTGTATACGGCTTTGGCGCTGATGACTATTGCCACCAAGACCAACACTGAAAATGGCTGGCTCGCCTGGATACCTATCGCCAACATCATCCTTATGCTGAACATCGCAAAGAAGCCAATCTGGTGGATCGTTCTACTGCTGATACCGCTGCTAAACATCGTGATGTTCATTATCGTTTGGATGGGCATTGCCGAGGCGCGGAACAAACCGAGTTGGTGGGGCATTTTGCTCATCGTTCCCATCATCGGCATAATCGTGCCTGGCTATCTAGCCTGGTCCGATTAGCGTTCAAAGGACTTACTCACCGCGGATTTTAATTCAATTGACGAGCCGTCGCCCGCTTCGGCGATCTTCGTGTAGCGCCGGACCGGGTTTCGTCCGGCAATCTGGGCTGCTGCACAAAACGCCCCGCTGTAAGCGCCTAATTCAAGTCCGATGGTGCGCCATGCGCCGCACCGATAAAGCACGCGAGGCCGGTGAAGGGAGGTCCCCCCGCATTTTCACGCGACTGATGCAGACGGGAAGAAGGTTGTTCCCAACGTTCACAGCAATTATTCGGAATGACACCTATGGCAGACAATATTTGGATTGCCTTTATTCACGTGAAGCCATTGTCCCCGAAATCGGTTCTTTCGAGTGGCGCGAAGGGAGCATACGCAAACGCGATGGCATTGGCTAACGATCGTCGCGGATTTGAAGATAAAATCAGAAAGGGGGTGCTGGACTACGGGTTAGAGCTAGTCGATCTTGAAGATGTGGAGACGTTCGCGGAGCGCGTCGAATCGCAGGACGTCTCGAGCGAGCTGTTAGCGATTGCAGAATCGATTGAGAGTCCGGAGCGAGTGTACTTCGACGCATTCTACAACTACTTTAGCGACGATGAGGTTCAGTAGAAAGTCGTCGGAGGCGGGTGGCGCAATTTGTTTTTTTTCTGTTGAGATGATGCAGACGTGCGCGTGATACCACTCCGGTATCATATCAAATTGTCATTTTGATAGTTGGGGGGCCGCACCCTTTGGTTTGGAAGGATGCGGTTCTTGAATTATCTTTCGTCCGCTCTTCTCCGGCTCCGCCGAGTGTCGGAGCGAGCTCGCGTTGCGTTACAAATAATGCCGGAACCACGCTAGAGTGCGCGCGATTACGTCCCGCGTATGCTCCGGGTTCACGAACATGTGACCTTCGTTCGGATAGACGACTAGCTCGGTCGGCGTCTGATTCGCTTTAAGCGCGTGCCAGAACTCGAACGATTGCGGCGCAGGGCATTCGCCGTCGCGCTCGCCAACCACCACCAGCGCCGGCGTCTTGGCTTTCTTGATGAACGTGATCGGCGAGCTCTTCGCGTATACAGCCGGATCGTCGTACACCGACGCGCCGAAATACGGAATCATCCACTGATCAATTTTATTCTCGCCGTAGTAGCTCTGGAAATTCGCGAGGCCTGCGCCCGCCATCGCCGCACGGAAGCGATCCGTTTGCGTGACGGCCCACATCGTCATGTATCCACCGTAGCTCCATCCCGTGATTCCGACGCGATTCGCATCAATTGGCGCCATCGATAGCGATTGTTCGACTCCCGTCATGATGTCGCGAAAATCTCCGTAGCCGAAATCCTTTACATTCGCGCGCGTGAAAGCTTCGCCGGAGCCGTAACTCCCGCGCGGGTTCGGCTCGAGCACGAAAAATCCAGCGGCTACCAACGCGGCGGTGTAGCTCCACTGCGTCGGCCACCTCGGCGACGCCATTGCGGCCGGACCGCCGTGAACGGCTACAACGAGCGGATATTTCAGCGACGGATCGACGTCGGGCGGATAGAGCAGCCAGCCCTGAACTTGCTGGCCGTCGCTCGTCCAATGCAGGCTTTGCGCGGGGCCCCATTCCGGTTCGAGCGTGGCATTCGCTTTCGTCATCACGCTCCAGTCGCCAATCTGCCCGGCCCAGACCTCCGGCGGATGCACGAACGACTGGCGAATGATGGCCATCGTCTCACCATCGCGCGCCAGCGAGAGGCCAATCTCGTACCCACTGGCCGAAATTGTTTCGACGCCGGACCACAGTACGCGCGACTGAGCGGACGCGACTTCGACGCTTGCGATTCCGCTTCTGCCGTCCACCGCAGCAGCAAAGAGAATTTGGCGCCCGCCATTGATCCACGTGAGCCAGCTCGGCGAAGCGTTAATTTTTTCGGTGATATCGCGCGGGGGGCCGCCGTCGATCGAGAGAACGTAAATGTCGCCGCCCACCGAGCCTTCGTCGCTCATCAGTCCGCTGATGAACGCGATTTCCCCGCCGCCGGGCGACCAGTGCGGCTCGGCAATTTGCAAATCAGGTTTGTAGACGAGTTGCGATGCGCCGCTCGCCGCATCGATCGTATAGAGAGCGGCGATGTACCAATTGTCGTCGCCGTTGCCGTTCGCCGCTGTCGTGATGAATCTCGAGCTGTCCGGCGACCAGTCGTATTCGTAGATGTACATGTCCGGAGGAGAAATCTGGCGCGCCGTGCCTTTCGCCGCGTCAACCAGCGTCAATCGCTGCTCGTGGACTTCTTCCGAAATCACGCCGAGGTCCGGCGTTTCCGCCACGAGCGGCCCGGCCGCGCGCGCCGCGTTCTCGGTGAAGAGCAGCGCAATCGTTTTTCCATCAGGCGACCAGCCGGGCGTTGAGAGAAATCCCTTGAGCTGCGTGAGTTTTCGCGCGGCTCCGCCAGCAGCGCTCGCGGTGTAGAGTTCCTGCTGACCGGGCTTCGCGGCGTCGGAGAGGAATGCGAGCCGTTTGCTATCAGGCGACCATGCCACATCGCCCTCGGAGTGCGGCGCGCCGCCGAGTCCGGCGGTGATTCGCCGCGCGGCGGCGGGATTCTCCACCTCCGCGACGTAAATCGCGGAATTCGCAGAGGCCGCGCCATTGGCTTCGGGAAGATTTTCGACCCAGGCCACTTGCTTTCCATCGGGCGAAATCTCGGCCTGCGCAAACGTGTGTACGGCGAACATCGCGGTTACGGCTTTTGCTTCGGGCGTGCCGGGCAAAATTTGCGGCGTCGCGGATGCAGCTGGCTTTTGACCGGCAACAGCAGCTCGCGCAGGTCGTGCGTGAGACGCAGGCGTGGGCGCGGGTGCAGCGGGTGTCTCCTGATCTTGCGGCCTCGCCGTCAGCGCCGTGGGAATCGCGAAAAGCAAAGCGCAAAAGAATGCAGTTGCCATCAATTTATTTAGAATCGATGTAATTCTAATCATCGAATTTTGAAACATGTGGCGAGTGACTCCCGTATTGTCCCGTTGCGTGCTGCGCACGAAATACTGAACCGCGGCGGAGCCGAAATCAAGGCTTTCGCTCCGCGAAAATTGAGCGGCCGCGCGGTGCATGCTTAAAAAAACTTGCGTCGCGGAATTTGGGCCGGACGTGGATAATGCTTAACCGGAAATACGAAATGTTCATGAGAGGTCTGCTTTGAACGCCATCAATCGTCGCAGTCTTTCCGTCGGGCTTGCCATACTCTTTGTTTTCGCGGCCGCCGCGCGAATCGGGAACGCATCCCCGGCGCGCGATCACGCGCAGAGCTCCACGTCCCAGCCGCTGCCCCCGAAATTCCGCCTGCACAAATTTGAGCAGCCGATTGGCGAAGAAACCTACTCCGCCGGCTCGTTACAGTCCAGCGCCGCGGTTGGTGTCTCGTATTCCGTCGATTTCAAGTTTACGGATCGCGGCACTCCTGTGCCTCTGAAGGCAACTTTCAGCGGAAATGAAAATCTCGATCCGTCTAGTTTCGATATTTCCGGCAGAAACGCCCGCAGCGCTGCTATTGATGAAGAAGTAGAAGTGAAAAACGGCACAATCCGCAGCCGAATCGACAAGACCTGGACCGAAACGCCCCGCCCGGAGAAGTTTTTCACCATCGCAGGCTACGCGCCCGCAACTATGCAAATGCTCCTCGTCCAATACTGGAAGAAGCACGGTTCGCCGGAATCGCTGAAAACCTTTCCGACGGGCGAGGTGCGTATCCATCCGCGCGGCCAAGACGCCATCACCATCGAAGGCCGCACCGAGCAACTCGATCGCTATACGATCGAAGGCCTGATCTGGGGCCGCGAGACGCTCTGGTTCAATTCCGAAATGCAACTCATCGCTGAAGTCTCGGTGGACGCGGAATTCGATCACTTCGAGGCGATTCGCGAGGGCTACGAACCAGCGCTCGGCACTTTCGTCGCGCGCGCAGGCGAAGACGGCATGGCCGCCCTCTCGGATCTCGGTAAGAAAATTTCCGGCACACGCAGCGACAAATTCGCAATCGTCGGCGGCACGCTAATCGATGGCACGGGCAAGTCTCCGGTGAATGATTCCGCAGTCTTAATTGAGAACGGAAAAATCGTCGCCGCTGGTCCGCGCGCTCAAGTGAAAGTGCCCAAAGGCATGAAGGTGATTGACGCGACGGGCAAGTCCGTTCTGCCCGGCCTGTGGGATATGCACGCTCATTTCGAGCAAGTTGAGTGGGGCCCGATTTATCTAGCCGCGGGCGCGACGACAGTTCGCGATTGCGGCAACGAACTCGAATTCATCACCGCGGTGCGCGACGCAGTGGCGGCCGGACGCGGGCTTGGCCCGCGAATTCTTGCGGCGGGCATCGTGGATGGCGATGGCCCTTACGCGATCGGCGTCGAACGCGTGAATAATCCCGAGCAAGCGAAGGAGTGGGTGGACCGTTATCACAGCCTCGGATTCCAGCAGATGAAAATCTACAGCTCGGTGAAGCGCGACAACGTCGCGGCAGTGGCGGCCGAGGCGCACCGCCTCGGCATGACCGTCACGGGCCACATCCCGTTCGGCATGACGGCGTACGATGGCGTGAACGCGGGCATGGATCAGATCAACCACATTACCTACATCGCGGACGTCATGATTAAACCGCTACCAGCCGATGCGAATCGGATGCAGCGAATGCAAGCGGAGGCGGATATTGATCTCGCATCACCCGAGGCGCTGAAAATAATCGATTTCCTCAAGGCCCACGGCACCGTGCTCGATCCGACGCTTGTCGTTTTTGAATCTTTCACAGCCGGGCCGGACAAGCCGATCGACAGCTTCGAGCCGGGCGTCGCGAAAGTCGCGCCAGAGTTGAGAACGCAGCTCGAAGAAGGCGGCGTACCGGAGCAAGTTCTGGGCACAGTTCGAAAAGTGTTCGCGAAAGAGATTTCGATTGTGGGAGCGCTGCATCGTGCTGGAATTCCCATCGTCGCGGGAACGGACCAGACGGTTCCAGGCTACAGCATCTATCGCGAAATCGAACTATACGTCGAAGCAGGCTTCACTCCGATGGAAGCGCTCCAGGCGGCGACGCTCGTTCCCGCCCGCGTGATGAAACTCGATAACGAACTCGGCACCATCGAAGTCGGAAAGCGCGCGGATTTGATTCTCGTTGACGGGAATCCGCTCGAGAACATCCACAACATTCGCAAAGTGAAGACCGTGATTACCGGCGGCACCGTCTACGACTGCGCGGAGTTGTGGCGCAGCGTCGGATTCCAACCCTAATCCAAAAAGTTCCGTCTCGATCTGCGCTCGCGAGCGCGTTCATTCGGGCGGCCGGAGTTGTGCCCCGCGCAATCGCGTTTTTACCGAAAAATCCCGCGCGATCGCAAAAACTTTCCGCGATAATCGAGAGATGGACAAGGCCAACGTCGTCATTATCGGCGGCGGAGTCGTCGGTTGCGCGATTGCGCGAGCTCTCTCCGCGCATTGGGACGACGTGTTTGTGCTCGAAGCGATGCCGCACGTCGGTATGGGCGCCAGCACGCGAAATAGCGGCGTCATTCATGCAGGGCTTTACTACACGCCAGGATCGCTAAAAGCGCGTCACTGCCTGCGCGGCAACCGGCTGACCTACGAATTCTGCGCGGCGCATGGCGTGCCGCACCGCAATACTGGCAAGCTCGTTGTGGCAGTGAACGAATCGCAGAAACCGCATCTCGCCGCGCTGCTGGAAAACGCACGGAAGAACGGCGTCGAAGGCATGCAGATGATTGATCGCGTAGCCATCCGGGCGCGCGAGCCGCACGTCGAGGCAGTTCAAGCCATTGACGTGCCATCGAGCGGGATTGTCTCGAGCGAGGAGCTGGTGAAAGCATACGCACGCATCGCGACGGAGCAGGGCACGCACATCGTGACCCACGCAAAAGTAGAACGGCTCGAACCGCGCAAAGATGGCGTCCGCGTGACGAGCGCGGCGGGCGAAATTGAGGCGCGCTGCCTGGTGAATTCAGCCGGACTTTTTGCCGATGACGTGGCGGCGATGATGGGCTCGAGCCTCGCGCAGCATCGCATCTGGCCGGTGCGCGGAGAATATTGCGAAATCGTGCGGACGAAATCGGATTTGGTTCGAGGCCTCGTCTATCCGTTGCCGGACGCGGATGGATTGAGCCTCGGCGAGCATCTGACGAAGACACTGTGGGGCACAGTGCTCGTCGGGCCGACGGCGCGCTACGTCGAAGACAAGAATGATTACGAGCGCGACCGCGAGCCAGTGGAAGAGTTCGCGAAGAACGCGAAAGCCATGTTGCCGGAACTCGAGGCGCAGGATCTCGTCCTTGCATATTCAGGCATTCGCGCGAAGCTCAGGACACCGGGCGAACACGGCATCGAGGATTTCATTATCACGCGCGACCCTGAATTATCGAATGTCATCCAATTGATCGGAATCGATTCCCCAGGATTGACGTCGGCGCCCGCCATTGCCGAGCAGGTGCTCGGCCTCGCGCAAGAAATCCTCAAATAAGCGCTTCGCTCTTAAGCTGCCTGCGTCATTTCACAACGTCGGAAACAAATACAAGATGAATGCCACGGGCTTCGAGGCGCGGCATTTCTTCCCGCAAAGCGGCGATCGTGACGGGATGCGGATGGCCGATAGTGACAGCCCAGCTTTTTCGCTTTGCATCGGACGCGGCGCGGTCGAGCTGTGCAAGAATGGCCGCGCGCGTCTCGACGTCATCAAGAAATTGCGCGCTGCGAAATGTTGCGGGAACACCATCGCGTTCCGCAGACGTATAAGCGACGGTTTCAACCGTCGTCCGGCTATCCACAAAAAATAATCCGCGCTGGCGCAGTGCGGGCATGAGCGCGTCCATGAGCGCCGGATCGGCCGTCGCGCGCGAGCCTTGATGGTTATTGACGCCCGAAGCGTGCGGAACCGATGCGAGCATCGAAGCAAGCATTTCGCTCACTTGTTGCGATTGCATTCCCACGCGCAGTTCGACGGCTTCCGACTTTGCGCTTGCTTCCGAAGCCTCCATCGGGAAATGAAGCAGGATTTCATCGCCGCGCCGATAGGCCGCATCGGCAATTTCCGTCGAATCGGAGAGATTCGGAATAATCGAGACCGTAAGCGGATACGGCAGCTTGAAAAGCTCGCGCGCGGGAGCGATATCTTTGCCGAGATCGTCCACGATGATTGCAAGCCGCACGGCGCCGGGTGGCAACTGCTGCCGGGGTCGAGCGGTGGCGGCGACCGGCTCTATGATGTGGACCGTATGCGTGCGTTGCGAATCGCGGAATAGCTCGAATTGGTCGCTGCCGCCACTCGAGGAAAGCGGCCCGCGAGTGAGATCGTGCTTGTGCGCCACCGCGACGAGCGCTTGAACCAGCGCATTTTCGCGGCTCGCATCATTAAGCCTTATATATATGCCATACGCAGTGAAGCCGTTTCGCTTACCACTGGCCGGCTGCGTCTCCGGCCGGATTGTAATTTCGCTTTGATGGCCAACGACACTCTGCGCCGCAGTAACAAGTTCCTCGGCTATTCCGTGGATTTCAGCGCTTGTGAGCGGCTTCTTTCGGCAGCCAGCGACGAACATCGCCAGGATTACGACCCCGGCAAGGAAAAATCCCGCAGCGATGCGCGCGCGCGAGTTTGTCCGAGCGGACTCGCGCGCAAATCCATTTGTATGCGAAGAGAATCTATCGGGAATGGCAGGTGGCTCCACAGTGAAATCGCGAAGCCGTCGTCCAGGCACGTACCTGTTACGCAGCCTTTTTAACCGCCCTGCCTTCGAGAACGTCAATCGCCTTCTTGAGGAGCGGATCTTCCGGGGAAGCAACCTGGCCCGGCGGTGGCGCTGTTGACTGCTGCAAATCGTTCAACGCGGCCAAGTCGTCCGCCGTTTCCTGAATGGTCGGTGTGACGCCATCGGTCGCGATGGACTTCCCAGCAGGCGTGTAATAGTCAGCAACGGTGAGAATCAGAGCCGCGCCGTCTTCGAGCTGAATGACCTTTTGGAACGAAGCTGTACCGAACGTCCGGTCGCCGATCGTCTCGCCCCGATGATTATCGCCAATGGCGCCCGCGAGAATTTCGGCAGCGCCAGCGGTCCCGCCCGAAATCAAGAGCGTCACCGGCTCCTTCCAGACCACCTTGGACGCATCAGCTGAGAATGTCTGCTCGGCGACAGTTTGTCCCTTGAGCGAAGTAATTGTTCCGGACGGCACGAAGAGCTGCGCGGCAGCAATGCCGTCGGCCGGCGTTCCGATTGCGCAATCGCGCAGATCGAGCACCAGCTTGTGCGCGCCCTTCGACTCGACTTGCACGAGCTTATCGCGCAGTCGACTTACAGCTGCGGTGTCGAGCAGCGGCAGTCGCAAGTAAGCGATGTCGCCGTTGATGCGATCCTCGACAATCTTCGGCTCGGGTGTCTTCGCCAGCACGAGATCGACGTCTTCCGGCTCAACTTTCGTCCGGCGAATCACAGCAAGCTTTACGGTCGAACCGGCCGGGCCGTTCAGGAGCACCTGCGCTTGGCCGATGGCCATCTGGCTCGTTGTAAAGCCCGCGATGGATTCGAGATAGTCTCCGGTGTGCAAGTTCGCTTTTTGCGCTGGGCTATCGGGCAGAACCGAAATCACGATGATGTAGCCGTTGTGCTTGGAGAGCGCCACGCCCGCACCGGCTTCCGCTTTATTCTGGCTCTTCTCTTTGTAGTCTTGATATTCGAGGGGGCTCAGGTAGCTGGAATCGGGGTCGAGCGAATCTAGCAAGCCATGAAGCGCACCGATGGTGACTTGTCGCACATCCGGGTCTTCGACGTAGTCCTTTTGAACGTGCTCCAGCACCTCGCTGTAGACCGTAAGCGAACGATAAACTTTGTCGTCGGTCGAGCGCCCCATGACGTAGCCCGCGGCCACATAGGCGATCACCAGGATGGACAGCGCTAGTGCGATTTGTTTGGTCAGACGGCTCATGTCTTATCCTTCGGCCTGCCCCGGCTGGCTTCGATATTTAGATGCTCTCGCGACTGCGAAAGAGGTGCCGATTCACCTTCCAGCGAACTACCAGTATACCATTCCCGATACCAATCCCGCTGGCCCGGCACCGTCCTTGTTCCGATGCTACTTATGCGCGAAAGTTTGCTGCGCCTCGCCCACCTCAATCGTATCGGACATGTCGAGCGGCAGGGTTTCGGTCACATAGGTGTGAGACATCCGGTCATGCCAGGTGAAATGATCGTCGTCCCAGAGCGCCCATAGGAAGCCCATCATCAGCGCGCCCCCGGAAAGCAGGTAGCCAAACGACCGCCAGAGAAGCTGGCGCGTATCGGCCAGTCGGCCGTCTAGGCGCACAACGTACAAGCCGCGCAAGAGCATGCCCGGCGTGGCCCCGCCGAAGAACGTGAAGATCGAGAAATAGATCGTGTAGAGAAGGAAGAACGTCGCGGCGAACACAACCGCGTCCACTTTATTGAAGGAGAGCCGTCCACCGAGAGAGTGGAACAACGCGCCGAACCCGACGTAGGAAAACGCCAAGAACGCGCTATCGAGCAGGCCCGCCTCGCGGCGTTCGCGCAAGCTCGCCACCGGGACGAGGGCTGTTTGAGGATGGGAGCGGTCGTCGGCTGCTCCCATGAAATCGAGTTCCGGCTGAAGAATGGAGATTTCGACGCGATCGGGCGCCCTCGGCGGAATCAGTTTTCGCGCGGGGCGAGACGGCGGTTCGGCCGGCTCGACCGCTTCGCTGTGCACATCGGATTCGTCGTGCGACTCAGCCTGAAAAGGCAGCGGCGTCTGAGAATCATCCGGCATGTAACGCCGGCGGCGCGCGCGATAGATCTCCATGCGGCGGGCAACCTCAACACGCCAGTCCGGTTCTACGTCGTTTGCAGGGACCGTCGCGTATTGTTCTTCTTCGGGAGCCGCGTGAAGGGGTGAGTCACAGAAAGAGCATTTACCGGCGTCTTCAAATAGAAGAGAGCCACACTTCGGGCATTCGTATATCACCAGTCCGTTTTGCGCTGCGGACGTTCCCGGTGACAGGGAGCGAAAACATCGTAGCACAAGTCGGGCGGCGCGGCGCGCGGCAGAATCCGTCAAGTTGCGAAGCGCGAGGGGATCGCGAGCGCAATTTCGCACGCACCGCCGCGAACGCTCGTTGCCTGTACTTCCGACGCCGTGTTACCCTCGGGTTTCTTTTCCTCCACATGCGAGACGTCGCCGCGGCCCCCACGATTCGCCGAATCGCGCAAACTGCAGTTACACTCATCGTCGCATTCTGCGCGTTCGTCCGCCCGTCACTGGCACAGACACAGACAGATCCTGCCGCGCCGGCAGCTTCGCCCGTCCAGACGACTTCTTCCGAGCAAACGACTGCGCCGCCCGTATTGTCCAACTGCCAGTATTCGACCGCGGCGCACGAGCCGACTCTCGCGACACTCGAAGCGGAGACGCAGCATCGCACGGGCAACATCACTTATGCCGACGGCTGCGTTGAAATCCTCTACGAGAATTTCCGGTTGCGCGCCGATCATGTTGAATACGACGACACAACGAAGCAGGCCAGCGCGCGCGGCCACGTCGTGATCGATCATTTGGCGCAGCACGTGGAAGCGGAAACGGCGACGTACAATTTACAGACCGAGCGCGGCACCTTCCATCACGTGCGCGCCACGATGGCGATGCAGCGCAGGCCGAATCCCACTCTCCTAATCACTCCGAATCCCATCTATTTCGAAGCGCGAGACGCCGAGCGCGTCGACGAATCCACTTACAGAGTGCATCACGCGTGGATCACGGTGTGCCGTCCGGACAAGCCAACTTGGAAATTCTTCGCGCCAGAGGCGACAGTCCGGCTCGAAAAGAACGTGCAACTGGTAAACGCGCACTTTCAATTGCTCTACTTTCCAGTCGTCTACACTCCCTACGCCACATTTCCTGCGAACCGCGAGCGCGAGTCCGGCTTCATGATTCCCGACCTCGGCAACTCTTCGGTGAAAGGCTACTTTTTCGGCGACTCTTACTACTGGGCGCCGAATGACTGGTCGGACCTCTCGATTGGCGCGACCTATTTGAGCTTGCGAGGCTGGAGCCAGAACGGCGTCCTGCGGATGCGGCCGTGGGCGAACGCGAAGCTGGAGGCGAGTTATTACGGCGTGATTGACCGCGGCTTGCCCGAACCAACCGGCCCGCCGCTGAAAGAAGGAGGACACGATGCTCACTTCGGATTCGACGCGTTCCTCCCGGAAGGCTGGCGCACCGTCGCCGATCTGAATCAACTGACTTCGCTCACGTTCCGCCTTGCGTTCGCCGAGACCTATTCACAAGCCGTGAACTCCGAAGTGCGAAACACGGCGTTTGCCACCAATAATTTTTCAGGCTATAGCCTGAACGTTGCGGCGATCAGCTACAAAGATTTCCTCAGCGTTTCGCCGGAAACCTCTGTAACGCTTCGCAGCGCTCCCGAAGTGCGCTTTGACTCGTTCGAGCGCCCCGCTTTCGAGCACTTGCCGATTTATTTTTCATTCGACGCGTTCACCGGCGCGGTTCATCGTTCGGACACTGTCACCGGATTCGACACGGGAGGGTTCGTTACGCGGAGCGAAATCGCGCCGAGCGTCACCGTTCCTCTGCACTGGGGTCCGTGGATCGGAGTCACATCCACTTTCACGCTTCGCTCGACGCGATACGGCGAGCAGCTCGGGACTTTCGGCAATCTAGCTGATATTCCGATCGTTCGCACGACGGGGGAAGTCTCCATTGACATACGCCCGCCGGTCCTCGAGCGCACCTGGAAAAGCGCGAATGCGAAATGGAAGCACACGATTGAACCTGACATCGTTTATCGCTACGTGGACGGCGTGAATGATTTCGGCCGGTTCATCCGCTTCGACGAGGACGAAACACTAACCGACACGAATGAAGTCGAGTATGGAATTCGGCAGCGGCTCTTCCGCAAAGTGGATGACGACGGCGACGCGGTGGAATTGTTGAGCTGGGATGTAAAGCAGAAATATTTTATCGATCCGACATTCGGCGGCGCGCTGATTCCCGGTGTGCGCAATGTGTTTGAAACTCTTGATGCGCTCACGCCGTTTGCGTTCGCCGACGAGCCGCGCCGTTTTTCGCCGATCATCAGCGATATCCGCGTGAGCCCGGGTAGCCGTTACGACGCGCAATTACGCGTCGATTACGATCCTGCGCGCAATGAGGTAACAGCCGTTGGCGGACTGCTGAAGTTGAAGCCTTACCGCGAATCCTTCATCACCGTGGCGGATTTCTCGACGATCAACCTTCGCCCGGCCGAGCCGACGCCGAACTTCATCTATCAGCCTCGCTCGGATCAGGTCCAAGCGCTCATCGGTTACGGCGAAATGAATCGCCGCGGATGGAATACTTCCTTCGGGATCAGTTACGATCTGACGCAGCACGATTTCCAGAATCAGGTCGCTCAGATTTCCTACAACGGCTCGTGCTGCGGCATCGGATTCGAGTACCGCAAACTCTCGCTCGGCACGGTGCGCAGCGAAAATCAGTACAGGGTTGTGCTGCTGATCGCTAATCTCGGTTCGGCGGGAAATTTGCGGCGGCAGGAAAAGATTTTCTGAGGATTTTAATTCCGTGCCGCGCGCGAAAATCGACGACCTGCTTTCACTCGATATTCACGATGCTGCCGCGCTGATTCGTGCGCGGAAGATATCGCCCATCGAATTGCTCGAAGCGGCGCTCGCGCGGATCGAAGCGCTCAATCCGAAGCTAAATGCATTCATCGCCATCGCAGACGAAGAGGCGCGTCACGCAGCGCGAAAAGCAGAGCGCGAAATTCTGCACAAGCGATATCGCGGTCCATTGCACGGAATTCCGATCGCGCTCAAGGACAATATTGAAACGAAGGGTCTGCGCACGACGGCGGGTTCGAGAATCCTCGCGGATTTCGTGCCTGATCGCGATGCAGATGTTGTGCGTGCGCTGCGGCGCGCCGGAGCAGTCATCGTCGGCAAGACGAACCTGCATGAGTTTGCCTACGGCATAACCACCGAAAATCCCCACTACGGCCCGACCCGCAATCCGTGGGATGCCGAGCGCATCGCCGGTGGCTCGAGCGGCGGTTCGGCCGTCGCCGTGGCGACGGGAATGGCGTTTGCAGCGCTCGGAACAGACACCGGCGGCTCGATTCGAATTCCGGCTTCTCTCGTCGGAGTCGTTGGGCTCAAGCCCACCTACGGCCGCGTCAGCTGCCGAGGCGTGATTCCGCTTTCGCGGAGCCTCGACCATGTTGGCCCGCTCGCGCGCAGCGCGGCCGATGCCGCTCTCTTGCTTGAAACGCTGTCAGATTCGCGACATGCGTTTCACTCGCTTGTTTCATCGCAGAAATCGCGACACGCAGGCTTAAGAAAGATCACGATTGGCCACCCGCGCGATTTTTTCTTTGATCTCGTGGATGAAGAAGTGCAATCGGCGATTGAGCGCGCCATGAAACAGTTCGAAAAAGCGCGCGCGCGCGTGGTGCAGGTTTCCTTGCCGGACGCCGCGAAGTGGGGCGAAGCAGGCACGCAAATCGCTCTCGCAGAAGCGCGGCAATATCACGAATCGCAAGGCTACTATCCCGCGCGCGCCGCCGAATACGGCGCCGACGTCCGGAAGCGGCTCGAACAAGGCGCGACCTTGCGCGCCATTGATTATTTGCAAGCGATGGAAACGCGCGAGCGCGCCGCTTCCGAATTCGACACCGCATTCGGCCGCGCGGACGTAATCATCGCGCCCGCAACCCCGATCGCAGCAACGCGGATCGGCGAAAGCAGCGTGAAAATTCGTGACGAAGACGAGACGGTGCGCTCCGCGATGGTTCGGCTCAGCCGCCCCGCGAACGTCTCTGGCAATCCCGCGATCTCGATTCCTTGTGGATGCACGAAAAACGGCCTCCCGATAGGGCTGCAACTTATCGGCAAGAAGTGGGATGAGGCGAGACTTCTTCAAATCGCGGATGCGGCGGCCGAAGAATTGAGCGACGTCGTTGCCACAGGACTCAAAGAGCCGCAGAAGCTTGCGGCACAGCGCCCGGGCGATTGACCAGGCAACTTCCAGCTGCGAATCCGATTGCGCCAGTGAGCATTCCTGCCAACACATCCGCCACGTAGTGATAGCCGCCGTACACCGTCGCCACCATCATGCAAACAAAAAATGGCAGGCACAGCCAGAACAGCCACCGGCGATAGCGCCACGACGCCAAAATCGCCACCATCGAACCCGCGACGTGCGCTGAAGGAAACGCCGCGCCGTGCACGCGGCCGAAACTTTCGATGAAGTTGATCAGCGCCGTCGAAGCGCCGCCCGCGAGGTGCGGTTGCAGCGCAGCGAGAGCGAAATGCGGGCTTTCAATGGGAAATAGAATTGCAATTACATACACACTGTAGTGGGCCACGGCGGTTGACGTCATCACCGTCCAAAAAGCGCGAATGTCTCGACGCATGTAAAGAAGCGCCGGCAGCGCAACGAGGTACAGGAAATAAGTCATGTACGAAAATTGCATGAAGTCATTGAGCGCAGGATTCGCAAAGCGTGTCAGCCACACCGACGGATCAACGTGACCGATCGAATAATCGAATTGAATCAGGAATGCATCGTACCAGTCAGGAAAAATCAGATGAACGAGCCCGCGCAGCTCTTCGAAAAAATATATGTACAGCGGCAGAGCGTACCAGTGCCGCAGAAAATTCAACCACCCGTCCTCCCACCTTGTCGACGACCAGCAAACGAGAAGCAGCGCGACGGCGATGCCCTCGTGGATCGCGATGTAAATCGGCGCGGCAGGCAGATTCGCGCCGAACGCCACGATAAGAGTGTTCACGAGCGAGAGATAGAGAAGCGTCACCCACTCGAACGCGCCGCACGCCGCAAACACCGAGTCAACTGCGCGGAAAATCCTCGATGTTTTCGCGGTGCTTCTCACACGATATCCCTGGTCAAGCCATGGAAGCGCGCGTGAAGCCTCGGGATCAGATGCGCTCCTGAGAGTGTCCGTCATCGTTGTTCTCCGGCGCGCTCGACGGAGGTGCAATCGTCGAAATTCGCGGCACTCGAGGCCGCGCGCAATTTCCAGTATTCGATGATCCATCGACGATCCGCAGCAATACGACGAAGAGCGAACGACGGGTTGATCGCCCGCGGATATCGGACAGACGCAAGCATTGCGGCATCGGAGGCGCTGTCTCCGTAGGCGAAGCTGCGCGCAAGGTCGACATGATGCTTAGCCGCGATGCGCCTGACGATGTGCGCCTTGGCTTTCCCGTTCGGCCATTCGCCCGCGAGACGCCCAGTCCAGAGATCGACACCGAAGCCGCGGTCCTTTCCATCTGCGCCTGAAACTGTGTCGAGTTCCGTCGCATAGATTTCAGGCACCAATCCAATATGTTGCGCAAACGCGCGCGCAAGAGGCGCGAGCGTGCCGCTGATCAACGCAATTCGATGCCCTTGGGCCGCGTGCCACTCCAATCGCCGCAAGCCATCAACGAGAATTGGCAGCGGCCGCGACAAATCCGCGAGCCAATCGTCCACAAGAGATGTCGAAAGTCCCGAGAGATACATTCGGTTCCCGGTTGCGAGCGGAAGTCCGGCTGACGCGTTGTCGATCGCGATGCCTACGCTCCGCGCTGCGACGGCTGGGCTGAGAATCTCCCGCGACGCGAGGTACGCGATAAAGCGCCATTCGAGCGAAGGCCACGCGAGCAGAGTGGCGTCAATATCGAAAAACGCCCCAGCTCGCAATTCCGCGCTCATCGCGAAACACCGAGCGGCCGTGACGATACCGGCGCAAGAGTGGCGAGAAACCGGCGGCCTTCCCATATGACTGGAATCGCGCGCACGAAACAAAAGAGCACGGTCCCGCCGACGAGGAAATATCCGACAGTATCCAATTCGAACACCGCGACGTTAGACGACGTAAACGCGGCCGAGCGCTCGACCGTCCATTCGAGTCCGAGCCAGCAGAAGCAGACGCATTTGAGCGCCGCATACGCAACCCGGCTCGCGCGCGACGCCACCAGCGCCCGGCCCCAACGCATCTCGAGCATCGAGTTCTCGCCGAAGCCGCTGCGCCCCGACTTCGCCGCATTACCGCGCAGAAAATCCGTGATTGTCCCTCGAGCAAAAAAGAAAACCGGAACCCAAACGGTGATGAGCCCGGCAGTCGCGAAGAACGTGAAAACGAGATTTTCGATGATGCGATCACCGAGGATGTCAAATTGCGCGCCCAGCGGCGTCGCAAGATTTCGAGTGCGCGCCAGGTAGCCGTCGAGCGCATCGAGCGCAATCGCCGCCACGATCAGCGAGAGCGCGCCGAGGTCAGCCCAGATCCATCTCCCGAACATCGCAAAGATCGCCACCGCCAGAAATCCTGCTGCGACGCGAGCGGCGGTGACGTGATTCGGCGTCATGAAATCCTCCGGTGAAAACTGCGGGCCCGCGGGAACGGACGGCGAGATTTTCACCGCCCCCGGCGTAATTCTCGTAGGCCCGCATAATCAAGAGAAAGCACGGCACGCACCACATCGCAGCTCTGGCCTAAACTACGTAAATACAATTAGTTGAAGGGTATCGTGGCGGCGTCTCCCCGCGACCATCCGATGGGTTCCCCTGACACATGGAGTGTTTCTGCGAGAGCGCCAATCGTTCGGTACGCGTCTAATCCAAATGGGAGCGAACGGGTCAGCTAGCGTGGGAGAAAGAGCCCGCGCGTGCCGGTTGTTATGAGAAAATATAGCTTAAGCCGGAACTTCGCAGCGAACAGCGAATCCAATCGAGCGTACATGAAGAGAAAAATTGGGTGACGTCTCCATCTTCGCGGCATTTCTCGCGGGGCTAGTCTCCTTCCTTTCGCCCTGCGTGCTGCCGCTGGTTCCCGGATACGTTTCGATGCTGTCGGGGATCGGCGTCGAGCAACTGAGCGAGGGTGAGGGAAATCGCGCGAGCGTGCTCGGCTCCGCTTTCGCCTTTGTACTGGGATTTTCGATCGTCTTCATCACGTTTGGCGCGTCGGCCAGCGCGGTCGGCGAATTTTTGCTGAAGAACCGCACGCTGCTTGCGCCGGTTGCCGGTTCGTTCATTCTGCTTTTTGGTCTGCACCTGACGGGACTGCTCGCGAAAATCTCAATCGTCCTCGGAGCGCTGATCGGCGCTGTTCTTGTCGCGGGAGGCGTTCTCGTCGCCATGAAACCGGGAGTATTTGGAGACCGGATTCGCCCCATACATTTTCTCGCGGTCTCTGTGATTTTCTTTCTTGGCCCGTTTTTGACGCGTTGGCTGAATCGCGACATTCACTTCAGGACGCTCGGCGCGAAGCCCGGCGCATTCAGCGGATTTCTCCTGGGTTTCGCATTTGCATTCGGCTGGACGCCGTGCATCGGGCCGATTCTCGCCGCTGTTCTGGCGATGGCCGCGACGAACCGAACGATTTGGCAGGGTGTCTTTCTCCTGGCGGTGTATTCCGCCGGGCTCGCGATTCCATTCCTTCTCACCGCGATCGGAATCGGCAGATTTCTGAAATTCTATAAACGCTTCCGGCGTCACATGCACGTGGTGGAAATCTGCAGCGGAGTTTTATTGCTTGCGATCGGCGGCCTGGTGTTCATGAATCGCCTCACGTGGCTCTCCGGCAAGCTGAATTTTCTGAATCGGTTTTCGTTGTAATGGGAGTCGCCCGGATGAAGAAGTACGTTCCATTTCTAATGCTCGGATTAATTTTGGCAGCGGTCACAGGCGCGTTTTCGAGTTGCGGGAAATTCGCTCATAAAAGTTTGGCAGAGGACGATGACGAGCCAATCTCTGGGCCGCTCGGACCAGCGCCGAACGTCACGTTCAAATCGCTCGACGGTAGCGAGATTTCGCTCGAGAGCCTTCGCGGCAAAGTGGTGCTCGTCAATTTCTGGGCTACTTGGTGCGAGCCATGCAAGATCGAAACGCCCTGGATGATCGAGTTCCAGAAGAAATACGCCGACAAAGGCTTCACGATTCTGGGCGTTGCGATGGACGACGAAGGGGCGTCGGTGGTGGGCCCGTTCGTGGCCAAGGAAAAGTTTGACGTGGACGGCCAGTCATTGCTGATCCCGTATCCCATCGTGCTCGGCAACGACGACCTCGGCACGAAATTCGGCGGCATCATGGGATTGCCGACAAGCTTTATCATCACCAGGGACGGAAAAATTGCCACGCGAGTCGTCGGCGTCGTGAGCCACAGCCATTTGGAAAAAGCCATTCAGAGCGCCTTATAAATCCGGCGCGCTATTGCAAATCACTCTCAGGCTGGCCTAATCTCGAATTGCCATGATGGACGAACAAGAATTTCACAAAAAATGCGATGAGACGTTCGAGTCGCTCCGCCGCCGATTGATGGAAATCGGCGACGAGCACGATTTCCAGGTCGAGGGCGGCAGCGGGAAACTCCAGGTGGAATTCGAGGATGAAGGCGAAACGCGTTTCGTCATCAGCCCGAATACGCCCGTGCGGCAGGTGTGGATTTCCGCGCTGGCTACGAGTTTCAAGCTCGTCTGGTCGGACACCGCGAACGCATTCGTACTAGAAAAGACCGGTGAGACGCTGAATCAAGTGATGAGCCGGATTCTGACGCAACAGCTCGGCGCTACGGTGAGCGTTTAATGCGAACGCGGCGAGTTTTGCGCCCGGTGATCGCGGCGGCATTCATCGTCGCGTCCACGATTTCATTTGGCGTCATGCCGCAGACCGCCGCTCAAACCAGCCCTACGCTTCCGAACGGCGCATCCGTCGCGAAACCTCGAGCCTATGTTTCGCTCGAAGAAGTTCCGGCCGGGCATCCGTTCGAAGTCGCCATCGTCGTGGATATTCTCGCCGGCTATCACATGAATTCGCACACTCCATCGGAGGAGTATCTAATTCCGACGGGCGTAACTCTCGCACCGACGCCCGGATTTCGCAAGACTGGCACGACCTATCCCGAAGGCCAAATGCTGCAGTTCGATTTTTCGAAGGAAAAGCTATCGGTATATTCGGGAAGCGTCACAATTCGCGTAAAACTTGCGGTGGAATCGAACGCAACTCCAGGCGAAGCCACGCTGCCATTTACGCTGCGATTTCAAGCGTGCAATATGACGGCGTGTTTGCCGCCGGCGAAAGTTCCGGTGCCCGTGAAGTTAAAAGTGGCGGCAGCGAACTCGAAGCCCCACCCAGCGCATCCAGAAATCTTCGCGAGCCAGTCCAAGTAAGGCCGGCCCTCTCCCTCTCTATTTCCGCAATTCGGGCAGCGCGCGGCGAATCCGCGAAACCACGCGGCCCTGTCCGAGCGCAACCATCGTATCGAACAGCGGCGGTGCAACCGCGCGTCCAACAATTGCAACGCGCGTCGCATTGATCAGCAAACCGGCTTTGACGCCCTCAGCGGCCGACAACTGGCGCAGCGCCTGATCGCAAGCATCGTGGTTCCAATCAGGCAGCGCTTCGAGAGCGCTCGCCAGCTTCTCGAGCAAGCTAGGCACCTTCTCGTCTTTCCAGAATTTCTCGCGCGCTTCCATCTCGTAATCAAAATCATCCGTGAAAAAGGCCCGCGCCCAGGTGGTGAAATCGTGCAGGAGCCGCGTCCTCGGGCGAACCAAATCCACCGTGCGCGCGAACCACTCCCGCTGTTCGCCGGCCCATTCATCGCGCCAAAGTTTAGCGAGGCGAAGCTCCGCTTCGATGTGCGGCAAAAGCTCATCAATCAGCATCTTTTGAAGATACTGCCCGTTGTACCACTCGAGCTTCGCGCGATCGAATACAGCATTCGTGCGGCTCACGCCCCCGAGCGAAAAACGCGCGACGAGTTCCGGCGTCGGCAAGTACTCTAGATCGTCCCCGGGCGACCACCCCAGCAGCGCTAGAAAATTTCGAAACGCTTCAGGCACAAATCCTTCCTCGACGTACGAAGTCACGCTCGTCGCGCCATGGCGCTTGGAAAGCCGCGTGCGATCAGGGCCGAGAATCAGCGGAACATGTGCGAAGATTGGCGGCTTCTCGCCGAGTCCCTGATAAATGAGCACCTGTTTCGGCGTATTCGAGAGATGGTCGGCGCCGCGGATGATGTGGCTGATCCGCATGTCGATGTCGTCCACAACCACGCTCAATTGATACGTCGGCAAGCCATTCGAGCGAAGCAGCACGAAGTCTTCGATCTCTTCATTCTGCACTTCGCGCGGCCCGAAGACGGCGTCCTCAAACTTGGTCACGCCGGATTTCGGAACGAGGCAGCGAATCGCATAGGGCTCGCCCGCGCCGGCTTTTCGCGCGCGCTCTTCCGGCGTCAGATTCGCGCACGGACAAACCGTCCGCCGAAAACTTTTCTTCGCTTCGGCGCTTTTCTCGAGGTCGCCGTCATCTTCAATCTCATCGACGGGAGGTGTCGCATCCGCGCCCGCATATTGCGAGGCCTGGCAATAGCACGCGTACGCAGCGCCGCTGGCGAGCAGGCTTTCAGCGGCAGCGCGATACAATCCAAGCCGCTGCGATTGAAAGTACGGGCCTTCATCCCATTCGATTCCCAGCCAGCGCAAGCTATCGAGGATGCCCTCAACGAGCTCAGGCCGATTGCGCTCGACATCGGTATCTTCCACACGCAAGAGCAGCGTGCCACCTTCGTGCTTGGCGAAAAGCCAATTAAACAGCGCCGTGCGTGCGCCTCCGACATGTAAATACCCCGTCGGCGAGGGTGCGAATCGAACTCGAGGCTTCGACGAAGCAGACATCGGCAAAGACAGTTTCCTTTCCGTGTGGAGGAGCGTGCATCTTAACACGCGCGCAAAATCGAGCCGCGCGCGGAACACAGTATTCAAGCGTCCCGCTTCAGGGTACGAAAGTACCGTTGTCCTCTGCAAGCGCTCCACATAGTCTGGTCAGAGTACCTGCGTGACTGGGTCGCCACGAAACGCACCGTCCCCAGCGTTGCCAACTGGCTGCGCGCCACAGTTAACCTCATGGAAACGCAAGGGCATAGACGCGGTACCCAATTGCCTTTTTCTTGCTAATCTCGGCGTGAAAGGGTGTACCGAACTGAACGGTGTTACGGGCTTTGAGGCTCGTTTGACATGAGTGGAAGTGTTCTACTTGCGAGTTCCTTGCTGCTCGCGCTTTTCTTCGGGTCAATTTACCGTGAAAAGCGCCAGGCCTACCTGTGGGCGTGGTCCTTTGCGTGGATCCTGATTTCCATCTCCTTCGTTCTGCCGCTTATTGGCCGCGTTTCGTTTTCGGCTACCGCACCTTTGCCGGAGCCCGGTAGCGCCGCGCTCAACGTCATCGCAATGCGCGATTGGTTTCTCCTTCTCGCTTCGCTCGCATTTGTCGCGGCTGCGCGGCTCTACGCAAGCCAAACTCGTTGGACACTCAGACTCACTCTGATAGGCGCCGCATCAGCCGCCTGGGCTGTGGCTTATAGCAAGGGCTGGGTGATTCTGCCCGTGACAATCGGCGCGGGCGTGATGCTGCTCCTCGTCGCGCGGACCTTCCTTCATGGCGGCCAGAAGCAAGACTCGCGTTCGGATATTCTGCTCGCAGTGGCGTTCGCGGCGTGGGGCTTCTTGGTTCTCCTCGCCGCCATTCAGCCTGCAACGCCTTCGCTCAATGGCATCCATCTCCAATCGTTCGCGATCGTGCCGCAGTTCTTCGCAGGCGTTGTAATGGTGATGGGCGTTTACGAAGAGCAGCGGCGGCGCGTCGAGCGGAACATGCTGGCGCTATCGAGCTTGAATCTCGCCACATCGAGCTTCTCGGGCAGCGAGATCCCCAAGATGCTGGCGCAGGCGCTTGATCGTGTGCTGAACGTCGTGCGAATTCCCGCCGGCGCTCTCTGTCTCCACTATGGCGAGAAGGAAGGCCCGACGTCCGTCGTAGCCACCGGATTGAATGACACATTCTGCTCCGCGCTGCAGAGTGACCGTCTGGATCATTTTGTCGTTGAGATGGTGTCGCGCCTCGGCGGACTCATGGTGCTGCACGATTTGGATCGCAGCGCAAATTGGGAAGCTCTCGAACGCGAAGCCGGCTTCAAGAGGATTCGCCAGGAACTTCTCTCGCAGGGTTTGAATACCGTTGTTGGAATCAGCTTGCAATCGAAGGAACGCGTATTCGGCGTCCTCCTTCTCGGAACGCCCGACCGGCGCCAGTTCACAGCCGCCGAATTACGCCTGCTACTCGCGCTCGGCCATCAGATCGGGATGGCCGTCGAAAACAGTTATCTCGTTCAGCAAACTTCGCGCCGCAGTGAGGAGCTTCACATCCTTAACGAAATTGGCCGAGCCCTGAGTTCGACGCTTGAAACGGATGCGCTCTTCGAAAGAATTTACACCGAGATGAGCCGCCTCCTCGACGTGAGCAGCTTCTACATCGCGTTTTACGAGCCCGGCGACGTCATGGTTCGCTTCCAGCTTGAGATTGACGAGAACGATCGCATGCCGCGAGGCGAGCGCCCTGCCGGCAACCATCTCACCGAATACATCGTGCAGAACCGCCAGCCGATTTTGATTCGAGATAACGTCCGCGAACAGCTCCTGCGCCTGAACATCGAGCCGATCCACAACCTCGGCTGCTTCTGCGGCGTGCCGCTCGTGCTTCATGACCGCGCGATCGGTGTCATGGCGGTCCACAGCGCGCGCGAGCGCGTTTTCGACGAAGGGCATCTCGAGATGTTGCGCGTGCTGGCGAGCCAGGCGTCCATCGCCATTGAAAATGCGCGCCTGTTTGGTGAGGAGCAGCGCAAAGCACGGCACCTCTCGCTTCTGAACGCGATCTCGAGCCACGCGATTACCACTCTCAATCCCGACGAGATGCTCTGGAAGATCGCGAACGAAATGGAGAAAGGCCTCACCTACGATCACATCGGAATCGCGATCCTCGATTATTCGACGAAGGAAGTAGTCGTCCAGGCGGAAGCGGGCACGCGCCGCGATGCTCTTGGCCGGCGAATCCCGATTGGCGATGGGCTGGTCGGCCACGTAGCGCGCACGGGTCAATCGGAGATCGTTCGCGAGGTTCGCCAGGGCACTCACCACACACTTTTGCCGGGAACTGTCAGCGCCGCCGCGCTCCCTGTCCTCTATGCCGATCAGATGATGGGCGTTCTCTACGTCGAATCTGCCACGTTCAGCGAATTCACCAAAGAAGAGATGCAGCTCCTCAGGACGCTTGCGGACTTGTTCGCTGGCGCGCTGCACAACGCGCTCACGTTTCAAAAAGCCCAGGAACAAGCTATCACCGACGGCCTCACCGGCGTCAAGACGCACCGGTTCCTGATGGAAGCTCTGTCGGCGGAGTGGAAGCGTTCAACCCGCGCGACCCGGCAATTCGCGCTGGTCCTGATGGATCTCGACCGATTCAAGTTTGTAAATGATTTCTACGGGCATCTCGAGGGCGACGTCGTGCTCCAGCGCGTCGCTCACATTCTCGAACAGAATTGCCGCCGCTCAGACGTTGTGTCGCGTTACGGCGGCGACGAGTTCGTCATACTCATGCCGGAGACGAGCGTCGAGCAGGCGCAGCAACTTGCTTCCAAGTTGCGCGGCTGGGTGGCATCGGATCCGTTGCTTCGCGATAAAAATATCACCGCGAGTTTTGGCATCGCAGGCTTCCCGGTTCATGGCTCAACGCCGCAAGAATTGATTCAAGTGGCGGATTCTTCGATGTATCTCTCGAAGCATCAGGGCGGCAATGCGGTTTCGAGCCCCGAGCCTTTCGATCCCGGAAAGACGAAAGCATGGAAACAGGATGTCCTCGAAGCGTATCTGGGTGTCACGCTCAAGCGCCAATTTTCAACCGGTCCCGAGGCATTCGACGAAATTCGCCGCCGCATCGAGCAGTTCACGCGTTCACTCGCCGAAGAAGGCGGCGATGAGTCGATCCACCTCTTGCCCCCGACCGTCGTGGAAACCGTGACGTCGCTGGCTCTCGCCGTGGACGCCAAGGATCAATACACGCACGGGCATTCTCAAAAAGTGTCCGACTACGCGGCCTTGCTGGCTAAGGCGCTGCAAATGGATCCCGCAGATGTGGAAGAGCTACGGCTCGCAGCGCTGCTGCATGACGTCGGCAAAGTCGGCATCCCCGAAGCGATCATCAATAAGTCGGGGCCCCTCGATGCTTCCGAGTGGGAAGTCATGAAATCCCACACGGAGCTCGGCGCGCGTCTGCTCGAGCCCCTTCGTGCCATGGCGAGAATTCAGCTGATGGTCAAGCACCATCATGAATACTTCGACGGTTCAGGCTATCCAAGCCGCCTCTCGGGCGAACAGATACCGCTCGGCGCGCGAATCATCGCCATTGCCGATTCGTTTGATACGATCACATCCGAGCGAGCTTACAAGAAGCCGCGCACAACAGAAGCCGCGCTCGTAGAGATCGAGCGTTGCGCCACGAGCCAATTCGATCCCAAATTCGTGAAGGTCTTCGTCGAAATCATGCGCCGCCCATCCCAACCCGAACCCGAAGTAAATTTCAACGAGACGCAGCCAAAAACCGCCGCTCTATAATTCCTATCTGCTGTCAACCGAGACGCCGTATCTGGGTTCGTTGGGGCGTCCGCCGCGGCGGACTGCGCCAGCCTTCTTACCTGCATTCGGCGACTATTCGCTCTCGCCTGCCATATCTCGCTTCCGTGTATAGTTTAATTTGTCGAGCGAAAATCTCATGCAAACGGCGACGCTGTACCTGGGCTTGTAGGGGCGCTGCTCGCTGCGCCCGCCTTTTTGCCCATCGATGCAGAGTTTAATTCGACGAGGAAAAATCTCATGCAAACGGCAACCGTAGTGTGGGTCGAGAAAGAACAATTTCTGGCAACGATGCCTTCCGGGCACGCCATCGCAATTGACTCGGACCGCACGCACAACAACGCGCCGGGTCCCATGGAGCTGTTGCTGGCGGCTCTAGGCGCCTGCACGGCGACCGACGTCGTTGCGATTCTCGCGAAAAAACGGCAAAAGCTCGAGCGCCTGGAAATCGTCGTTACAGGAGAACGCGCGAGCGACATCCCGGCTGTTTGGACGAAGCTCGATCTCGTTTACAGGCTGTATGGAGCGCTCGACGAGAAGGCCGTTCGAGATACGATCGAATTGAGCGAATCGAAGTATTGCTCGGTGGCAGCGATGCTGCGCAAGACTGCGCGGATTTCGTTCCGCTACGAAATCCTGCCCGCGAAGCCCTAGCCTTCCATTCGAAAACTGCGAGTCACATCAGAAGACGAAAGCCGTTTTTCTTGCGGCGATGGAGCGCGATTGCGTACAATCGCGGTTCACATTTTCACGGAGCGTGAATGAGCAAGCGCATTGCAGCGAAAATTACGGGCGTCGCGGGATACGTTCCGCCGAACGTCGTCACGAATTTCGATCTCGAAAAGCGCGTTGATACGAACGATGAATGGATTCGTACGCGCACTGGAATTCGCGAGCGCCATTATGCCGATCCCGGCGTGGCGTCCTCCCATCTCGGCACGGAGGCCGCAAGAAAACTTCTCGAAGCGAAGAATGTGAATCCCGAGGAAATCGAGCTGATCGTCGTCGCCACGGTCACGCCCGACATGCTGTTTCCCGCCACGGCGTGCCTGATTCAAGATCGGCTCGGCGCCAAGAATGCCTGGGGGTTCGATCTTTCAGCCGCATGTTCGGGCTTCGCGTACGCGCTGACGATCGGCGCGCAGTTCGTGCACTCGGGCGCCCACAAGAAAGTTCTGGTCATCGGCACCGACGTGATGACTTCGATTCTCGATTTCAAGGATCGCGCCACGTGCGTTCTGTTTGGCGATGGCGCCGGCGCCGTCCTGCTCGAACCGACTGACCCCGGCACCGACGGCATCATCGACTTTTCTCATGACGTTGACGGCTCTGGCGGCTGCAATCTCTATATGCCCGGCGGCGGCTCGCTGCACCCGACGACCCATGAGACGGTCGATAAGCGCATGCACTACGTTCATCAGGAAGGGCAGCACGTGTTCAAATACGCTGTGCGCCGCATGTGCGAGCTTGCCACCCAACTGCTCGAGCGCAACGGATACACAAGCAAAGATCTAGCGCTCGTCGTTCCGCACCAGGCGAATCTGCGCATCATTCGCGCCATGCAGGAGCGCCTCGGCGTCGACGATTCGAAAGTCATGGTAAACATCGATCGCTACGGAAATACTACGGCAGGCACAATCCCTCTCGGCTTGATGGACGCGCTCGAGCAGAAGCGCCTCCGCAAAGGCGATCTGGTCCTCTTGGTCGCAGTCGGCGCGGGCTACACCTCAGGCGCCGTTCTTCTTCGCTGGGCCTACTGATCTACGCCGCATTTCAAATAAAATTCAGAGCCCAGAGGCCCCAGCCTCCGGGTCAACTCGACCAGCCATTCTCTTCAGATTGATTCAAGGCGATGATTGATGAAACAGGGAGGAATTAAAACGATTCCATCTGCGCCATGCACAGCCGATTTCGCTGCAGGCGCTCACCCGCGACAACGGCGATGTAGCGCGAGCATGCACCCATCTCGCGCTGCGACCAGCCTGCCATCGAGGGAGCTACGAATTGGGCCGCCGCGCCGATTCCTCGCAGCGCGACAAAATACATCCGCACGGGCCACATTCTGCGGTCTTGGCCGCCGAGGTTCGGGCTCATCTTCAGCCATTCGGCAGCAGTCTTGAAATTCTCAGTCTCCGACGCTGGCGCGAAGGCTCCGAGCGCCGCGCGGATTTCCTCGGATATGGGCTTTGCAGCCACTGTGAGGAACGCGGCGCGCCAGGACAGAAGTGCGAACTGGCCGAAGGCCGCTAGCGAGATCACGAAGATAAGTGCGGCTATCATTGACACCCCCATTCTGCTGTTCGCTCCTGTTCTGAACAATGGGCGGTTCGTACTGTTTGTGGTGTATCCTTCGGTGGCCAAACTTTCGTACCGGCAGTTCCATTGTGTAGAGTTCGACATGCCCTCGCCAAATACCCTGTAAGTGGTTCAAGATGAAGGGTCTGCGCGATTAGGGGGAGAGATGGTAAAGCGGAGTCTGGCGGCATTCGCCGTGGTCTTATTCATCACAACATTCCTTTTGACGAGCTTGCTCGCCGAATCTCGGCATTCGGAAGAACGAGACCAGAAAGACATTCGCCAAGTGCTCGTCGACCAGACCGCCGCATGGAATCGCGGCGATATTCCGGCATTCATGACGGGATATTGGAACTCGGACAAAACGGAATTCGTTGGCACCGGCGGAATTTTGCGAGGATATTCCAGCGTTCTCGAACGCTATCGCAAAAGCTATCCCGACGCGAACGCCATGGGCCAACTCAGCTTCGCGAATTTACAGATCGTGATGTTGTCCAAGGATTCCGCCTACGTTCTCGGCGAGTTTCATTTGCAGCGCAAGAAAGACAATCCGGCGGGAGTCTTCACGCTGATCGTGCGTAAATTCCCGGAAGGCTGGCGCGTCGTTCACGATCACACCACGGCGTATCCGGCGGAATCGCAGCATCCATAAATTTGATTTAATGATCGAGGAGGATTTCCATTGCGCGCATTGATTACCGGCGGCGCGGGTTTTCTGGGTTCGCATCTGTGCGACAAACTGATCGAGCGCGGGTGGGAAGTCGTCTGCATGGACAATCTCGTGACGGGAGCCGCGCCGAACATCGCGCATCTTGTCTCCCATCCTCGCTTCCGATTCGTCCAGCACGACGTGACCCGCTACATCAACGTCGATGATCATCTCGACGCCGTGCTCCACTTTGCGTCGCCCGCCAGTCCCGACGATTATCTCAAGCTGCCCATCCCGACTCTAAAAGTCGGCGCGCTCGGAACGCACAACGCCCTGGGGCTCGCGCTCGCCAAAAAATCCAGGTTCCTTCTGGCTTCGACTTCCGAATGTTACGGCGACCCGGAAGTGACTCCGCAACCGGAAACGTATTGGGGCAACGTGAACCCCATCGGGCCGCGCGGCGTTTACGACGAAGCGAAGCGTTTCGCCGAAGCGATGACGATGGCATACCACCGCTACCACAAGGTCGACACGCGCATCGTCAGGATTTTCAACACCTACGGCCCCCGAATGCGTTTGAACGATGGCCGCGCTCTTCCGAATTTTCTCTATCAGGCGCTGACTGGAAAACCAATCACGGTGTACGGCAGCGGAAAACAAACGCGCAGCTTCTGCTACGTTTCCGACCTCGTCGCAGGCCTCATCAAGCTTCTTGAATCAGAGGAGCACGAGCCGACAAACATCGGCAACCCGCAGGAGATCACCATTCTGGAATTTGCGGAGAGAATTCGCGAGCTGACGCACACGAAAGCCGAAATTATCTTCAAGCCGCTGCCGCAGGATGATCCGAAGCAGCGCTGCCCCGATATCACGAAAGCGCGCCGCGTGTTGAACTGGGAGCCGAAGGTCGAACTGGCCGAGGGGCTTCGCCTGACGCTCGAATACTTCCAGAAGAAAATTGCGGAGACGGAAAGCGATCGCTGAACTGCTAAGCGCAATTTGCTGAGCGAACGTTAGTGCCGGTTGTGGTGCGCTTCGTCGTCGGGCCGCCCCACCGAGTGATACTCGAAGCCGAGCGCCTTAATTTCGCCGGGAACGAGCAGATTCCGCGCATCTACGATCAGCGGCCGCGCCATCGAATCGCGAACGCGCTCCCAATCGAGCGCCCGGAATTCCGGCCACTCCGTAGCCACCACCAGCACGTCGGCGTCTTCCGCCACTTCGTACGCCGATTTTCCGAGATTCACTTTCGGATGGGCCTCACGCGCCTTTTCCATCGCTTCAGGATCGAACGCGCGGACGTGCGCCCCTTCGGCAGCCAATCGCTCGACGAGATCGATTGCCGGCGCAAAGCGAATGTCGTCGGTGTTGGCCTTGAACGCGAGCCCGAGAACTCCAATTTTCTTACCGCGAACCACCCACAAGGCGCGCCGGATTTTTTCCACTACGTGGTCGATCCGCCGGTGATTGATTTTCTCGGCTTCCTTTAGCAACGAGAAGTCTACTCCGCAGCGCTCGGCGAGCCGCACGAACGCCTGCAAATCCTTCGGCAAGCAAAAACCGCCGAATCCGAGGCCCGCGCGGAAAAAACTCGTTCCGATTCGCGCGTCCTTCCCCACCGCGCGCAGAACCTCTTCAACGTCCGCACCCAGCCGTTCGGCGAGATCCGCGACCATGTTTGCGTACGAAATTTTCAGCGCCAGGAAAGAATTCGACGCGTGCTTGATAAGCTCGGCGCTATTGATTGTCGTCACCATCCACAAGGGTGGTTCGACGGGCGGGCACGCCTTCGCGTGCACCGGGCAATTAAATTTCTGCTCGAGCACCGGCCGGTAGATCTCGTGAAGCTGCTTTTCGGCTTCCGGATCGTCCACACCGACCACGATTCGGTCGGGATGGAGAAAATCGCTCACCGCCGTGCCCTCGCGCAGAAATTCAGGATTCGATGCCACGCGAAATTCCGCGCCGCTTCCGCGCCCGTAAATTCCCAGCGCGCGCTTTAATTGCTGCCCAGTCTGCGCGGGCACCGTGCTTTTCTCCACGACGAGCTTCGTGCCGCGAGCTTCCGCGGCGATCACGCGCGCCACGCTGTCAATCGCGCTCAAGTCCGCATCGCCGTTCGGCAATGGCGGCGTGCCAACGCAAATGAAAATCGCGTCTGCGGCAGCAACAGCCTTCGCGGGTTCCGATTCGAAACGCAGCCGCGATTCGCGCCGGTTCTTCGCGATCACTTCGTCCAGCCCCGGCTCGAATATCGGCAGCTTGCCCTGCTCGAGCGTGCGGATTTTTCCGAGATCGCTATCCGTGCAAATCACGTCGTGACCGATTTCCGCGAGACACCCGCCCGTGACCAGACCGACGTATCCCGACCCGACAACCGAAATCTTCAAGTGCTGATCCTCCAAAGGATTGTTGTGCGAAGCGTGCTTTGAGGCCGCGAATCATTTTGACCCATACCAAAGGGTCGTCCAAGCGAAACTTTGCCGCGGCGTGCCACACCGCTCGCACTTACAGCGGTCTAGCTAGTGGGAGTATGATTTTGATAGTACAATCCAGCGGTTCTGCACGGTAAATGCTGGGGGGTTAGTCGAGGGACTGGATGGAAAGCTGATGGATATTCTTTGGGTGGCGGTCGCCGTTTGCGTCATCGTCGGATTTGTTTTCGTCGTTCTGGCGCGTCATTGGCAGCGGCTTTTGGTGCATCAATCCTGGACGATTCGCCGGCTGACGGATCGCGTAGCGTCTCTAGAAGAAGTCGCCGATCCGAATTTCCGCCGCAAGCTCGACGAATCCGCGCCGTCGCCGCTTGAGCGCATATATACATTCAGTTTTCGAGTGAACGACGACTTTTGGCGGAAGACCGTCAAAGCCACTCCGCGGCAGCTCAAGTACATTCGCGAACACGGAAATTTCCTCGGCTCCGTAAAAATCGAGAAGTGGCGGAGCCACACTGTCGTGACCGTCACCGAAGTTCTCCCGCAAGCCAAATCGGCCACCTGGCAAACCCGTTCCTTCGATGTGTTCCCCGACGATGTCGCGAACGACGAACATCCCATCACCCTTTGGGAAATGCCGCTAGCCAACGAAAAATCCGCAGCGGCTTCCGGCCGCATCCCGACTCTAGAATTGCGCTGGAGAGACGGCGAGCTCGAGCTGTGCTCCCGCTCCGACCATTTCATGACGGCTGAGGACAATACGATCTCGCTGGCTCCCCAAGAACAGATTCTTTTTGCGGTTCCCCTCGACGCCGAACGCCTCGAGCAATTTCGCACCGCGGATGTGACCGGGAACGGCGAGATGGACGAAGTGATGGATCGAATCACCGATGAAATTCCGGCCGCAAACGGAAATTCCTGGGTCGCAATGTTCGCGCGCGAGGACGAAAGCCTCGGAATCGAATGGAATCTCTCGCTGCGAGATCTGACGCGCCAGTCAGATTGGAAGCGCTGGAAGGTCTTCGAGCCCGTCCGCATGACAAAGGTAGGCTGACTCGCGCGCCCTACGAAAACCAAAATCGGATCGCCGCGATCTCGCGAGTTGCAACTGTAGGGTCCGTCGGCAGAGGGACCGGCCTCTCACGAACTCGGGTTTCAAATCATTTACGAGAGAATCTGAAAACCCTGCCGGCCCTCCGGCCAGCCCTACGAACGCCACGCCATCGTCCCCAGCCGCATTCCAAATGTTCACCGTCAAAATCGTCAATTCGCTGGCCGCGGCGGAGGTTTCAGCGGCAGCCCCGCCCACGCGTTGAACAATCCAAGCACTTCTCGCGTCACATCGAGCGCATCCCTCGTATTCCTCCACCAATGAATCGCATCGTAAGGATCCGTTGAAGCACTCCTCACGATAGCTTCAAGGCCGTTCGGTGCGAGCTCGCGCCAGAGAACTCGCACGCGGCGCGTGTGCGGCGGCGATGTCACGATGATTACGCGTGAAACTCCCGAAGGGCGCATCTCCTGGCCCACAGCTCGAACTTCATCCTCCGTGTTGGAGATAATCGGCCCGATTATTTTTACGGCGGTCGCAGGCACGCCTTCGTGCAGCAAAACTTCCTGGCTGTAGATTTCCTCGCTGATAAAGTTCACCCCCAATCGATCGATGGCCGGTGGATGCCACGGGCGCGTCAACCAAACTTCCGGCGCCATTCCCGCTCGATACAGCCTTGCTGCTTCGACGGCGCGGTACGGCATCCCACCGCTTAGCACCACGATCGCTCCCGCACGGCCCAGCGGATCTTGCACCACGAGCCAGCGTCCGAGACCTCGTCCAGCGACGATGCCGGAAACGACCATAACCGCCGCGATGATGAGAATCGTGCGGCGTCCAATTGTCGAGAGTTTGTGCGGCCGATTGGACGTCGAATCGTTCACATTGTCCCTGTTCGAATTTCTTTCACTGGCGCAGAAACCTTGACGCGCAGCGCCGCGCAGAGTATATCTCTTCGCTCTTCCGAGGAACCCATGCGAATACATCCGTTTCTTACGTACGCACTCATCGCCGGCTGCCTGTGTCTTCCGGCTCCGATCGCAGCCATCGGCCCCGCGAGTGACAAGCCTCCGATTTCCTTCGATGAGTTTTTCGATTCCGTGTCTTTCGGCGCCGTCGCGATTTCGCCGGATGGCAACGCGGTGGTCATCCAGGCGGATCGCGCCGATTGGGACGAAAGTCGCTTCCGCAGCGACCTGTGGCTCTATCGCGCGGGCGAACTTTCGCCGCTCACACAATCCGGGCGCGACCATTCTCCGCAGTGGTCGCCGGACGGACGCTGGATCGCATTCATTTCCGACCGGACTGTCGTAGTGCCGAAGAAAAAGTCAGAAGAAAACGAAGCTGACGAAGATAGTGCCGACACAAAAGAAGAGTCCGTGGATCAGCTCTACGTCATCTCAGCCGCTGGCGGCGAGGCGTTTCCCGTCACCGAAGGAGAAGAGGCCGTCCACAGCTTCGCGTGGTCGCACAATTCGCGCGCCATATTTTTTGCGGCGCAGGTGGAGCTCACGACTAAGCAAAAGAAAGACAAGAAAGAAGACTGGAAAGACGTTCTGCGCTATCGCGAATCAGAACGAGGCGATTTCATCCGGCGCGTCGACGTCGCATCCATCCAGGCCGAGCGGGCCAGTGGAAAAATCTTGACGGAATACGACGCTCAAACAAAAGAAATCGCCAAGATTGCCGACCGCGCGAAAGGTTTGTGCATTTCTCCGAATGGCGAGCGGCTGGCATTTTTCACCGAGCCGCGCTCCGAACGTCAGGAATCGCTCGATGAATACGCGATCTACGTGATTGAACTCTCGGGCGCCGGCGCGCACGCCGAACCGCGAGCGATCAGCCGTTCGCAGGCCGTTTACGACGCGATTCGCTGGGCGGAAGACAACCGGCACGTTTTCTTTTTATTTGAAAGCGGAACGCTCGAGGGCGGCTATCAGGATGCGCAGCAACGCGTGTACTGGGCGGACGCGGGCGCGCCGGGTGCGAAGCAAGAAACCGCCGCGCCCGTCACTGCACGCTGGGCGGCAGAATTCAACGGCGCGGTTGCCGGCTTCAGCGTTCTTCCGAGCGGTGGACTTCTGGTTGACGGTTTGCTCGGAACGGAAACTCAGCCGTACACGCAGGCCGAGCCGAGCGCGGCCTTTGTAAAGCAAAAGGCCTGGCCGGGAACGTACGAGAGAATCTCAATTTCCAAGCAACCCGCTCGCGTTGCATTCGTATATTCGACGCTGGAGAAGCCAGCTGAAGTCTACGTGGCTGATAGCTTGGACGAAATGGCAAACGCGCGCGCGATAACGGCATTCAATCGAGTATTCACCGAGCGCGCGATGCCGCAGGGCAAATCGTTCCGTTGGACCGCGGACGACGGCGCAAGTGTCGAAGGCATGCTCGTTTATCCGCCAGGAAAAATGGGCCAGAAGAACCTGAAAATGCTCACGCTGATTCATGGCGGGCCCGAAGATGCCGATGGCGATCATTTCGAAGCGGATTGGTATCAGTGGGCGATGCTCGCGGCGACGCACGGCTGGCTCGTGTTCGAGCCGAATTATCGCGGCTCCGTCGGCTACGGCGACGCCTTCGCTCTCGGAATTATTCCGCACATCGTTTCGCGCCCCGGAAAAGATATTCTCGAAGGCGTTGACGCGCTCGTAAAAGTAGGCATCGCCGATCCGCAACATCTCACGGTCGGCGGATACAGCTACGGCGGATACATGACGAATTGGCTCATCACGCAAACTACTCGCTTCAAAGCGGCCGTAACCGGCGCCGGGGCCGTAGAACACGTCGCGAACTGGGGCAACGACGATGTGACGATGGACGATGCCTATTTTCTCGGCGGCAAGCCGTGGGAAGCGGAAGCAAATTACAACGCGGAAGCCGCGATCTGGCAATTCGACAAAGTGACCACGCCGACGCACGTTGTCGGAGGCGCTGACGACGTTCGCGTCTACGTCGGCGAGGATTATTTGCTCGAACGCGCGCTGCACGCCCGCAATATTCCGTCATCGCTTTTGATTTTTCCGGGTGAAGGCCATTCGCTCGACAAAAATCCCTGGCACGGAAAAATCAAAGTGCGCGAAGAACTGAAGTGGCTCGAAAAATATGGAACGCAGTGAGATGCGCGCCGCGGACTATGATTTCGAAAGTATGAAATTGCCCAAGACGAGCGCGTCCGTGCCGGAGCAGAAATAGCTGCGGACAGCGTCGCGTGGTGTGACGACCAGCGGCTCGCCAAAGAGATTAAACGAAGTATTCACCAGCAACGGGCCGGGCGCGCCTTCGCCCGACCTCCTGAGCAATTCCCAAAAAAGCGGATTCGCCTTGCGGCTCACCACGTGCAGCCGCACCTGGAATCCTGGCAGCAAAAAATCCTTCAGCGCTTCGCGCACCTCCGGTTTTGCCACTCCCATCGAAGCCATGAAGCGGGCGGCGGGCGACGCGTTGAAATACCGCGAGCAATCTTCTTCCGGCACGGCCAGCGCAAACGGACGAAACGACTCGCGATGTTTCACGTAGTCATTCAGATTTTCTTTCACGTACGGCGCCCACGGCGAAGCAAGCAGGCTGCGATTGCCGAGCGCGCGCGGGCCGAATTCCGCTCTGCCTTGATGCCACGCGACGATTTTCCCAGCCCGCAGCAAGCGCAGCGCTTCTTCCAGCTTCGGCCCATCGCCGTTCAGCCAGCGATACGTCGCCTTGCAATTATCGAGCACTTGCTTCACTTCGTCGTTCGAATAGCCCGGCCCCCAATAGACATCGGACATCGGCTTCACTCGCTCGCGCCCAGGAGTTCGATGCCAGACGGTCCACGCGGCGCCGAGCGATGTGCCCTCATTCCCCGCGGCGGGCTGCGCGAAAACTTCATCGAAGCTCGTGTTGCGTTCGATCGCAGCGACGATCAGTGAATTGAGAAATAGCCCGCCGGCGAGGCAAAGTTTGTTCTCGCCGTGCCGCTTCCGCAGAGCTTCCAAATATTCGCTGACCACTTTCTCGGTAGCCTGTTGGACGCTCGCCGCGATGTTCGCTCGTTGCGGATCACTCGGCGGCTTGTCCGTGGCGAGTCCCAATCGGCGGCGAAGTTCGTTTGAAAATGCAAAGCGGCCCGCGAAGCCTCGCGTGAAATAACGGCGATTCAAATGAGGCGCCGCGCCCGGTTTCTGGTGCAGCATCTCAAGAAATACTCGCTCGTACTCCGGCGCGCCGGAAACACTGAGCCATTGAAGTTTGTGTTCGTCTTTGTGCGGCCGAAATCCGAGCAGTTCCACCGTCTGCGAATAGACCCACGCGAGCGAATGCGGAAAGGGAATCGTTTCTGCAACGCGCAAACTTGCGCCCTCGCCAACGGCGACGATGCCGCACTGGCCATCGCCATGCTCGTCGAGCGACAGAATCAGCGCGCGCTCAAAAGGCGATCCGAAGAACGCGCTGGACGCATGGCACAGTTGGTGATCGAGCGGAATCACCCGCTCGCGAGGATCTCCCGCGAGGTCATTCAGGATTCGAATGTTATTCAGTTCGCGGCCCAATTCGCCGAACGCTTTGTCGATGTAGTACGCGCTCGACATCGCCGCTACGGCCGTCTGGCGAAGACGGAATCCGATCGCGCGGCGCCAGGCGCGCCTGGGATTGCTCGCGACGGCCACGGATGAAATATCGCGCCACGAAATTCCCGCATTCTCAAGACAGAAGCGAATCGCCTCGCGCGGAATTCCTGAAGCTTCACGCGATCGGATTAGTTTTGCTTCTTCGATTGCCGTGAAATTTCCATGAGGATCGAGAAGCGCCGCGGAAGAATCGTGCGCGAGCGCCGACAGCCCGAGGATGTATCCGTCAGTGGCCATGGCGGGTGAAAGAATACGCGTCGTGGAGGTGCGCCGAAAAGAAAAACTGCAATGCGCGCCTACGGCCGGGGAGCGCCGAAGAGCCGCCCGCCCGTCAAAAGTCCGCGCAGTCCCATCAGAATCAATCGTGGCTGGCTCGCGCAAATCTGAAAGAGAACCTTGAGGGCGTCATCGCGCGAATACTCGCCGAGCTTTTGAAGCGCCGACGCATTCAGCAAATCTACCAGCCGGCTGTAATCGCTCTGCTGGAAATGGTGTAGCGATCGGCGCAGCAGCAAATGCATATCGAGTTCGCGCCGCAAGCGCCGCAATTCCGCACTGTCGCCGCCATTCAAGATCGCTTCCGCAACGCCGATCGCGCCGCGGAACCCCGTCACGATTCCGCCGACGGTGGTCACTTTCACTTGCGCTGCCGCATCGCCGACCAAAAAAACCTTTCCATTCCCGACGCGCCGCTCCACTGGCACCCAGCCCCTGTAAACAGGAATCTTCGCGCCCTGGAAGCTGATGGGATCGAGTCTTCGCTTCTCGAGAAAACGCTCGAGATGCTTGCGCATGTCCTGAGGCGATTCGCCGATTAGTCCGAGCGCCCCGCGCGTCGGTGAATCTGGAATGAGCCAGTAGAAATATGGCGTGTCGTCGGGAACAAACCAGACGCGCACGGTATCCGGCGACATATCTTTCGGCAACGGAACAATCGCTTGAATCAAAGGGACTGTTTCCTGTTGCGGCCAACCGGCGGCTTGCGCAACGCGGCTCGCCGCGCCATCGCTGCCAACCACGGTTTGCGTCTTCACTTCTTCGCGCGACCCGTCACTCGCGCGTTCGACTTCGACGACGAGACCCGCCCCGTTGCTGTGCAGTCCGCTGAAACGCCGGCCGAATATCAATTCCGCGCCGGCGTGTTGCGCTTCGCCGGCAAGGCCGCGGATCAATGTCGAGCGCTCAATGATGAGGTCGGGATCTTTCAATCCAATTGTGGCTGAGCGCCCATCGGTGAATAATTCAAAACGGCGAATCTCGTTCACGATCGAACCCGATGCCGCGGGCCCAAGCAGTGAGCGGAGCCTATGAGTGACGATCAGTGTGCGCGATACCGGATCGAGCGTCTCGGCACACTCGAACACTCGCACCGGCGCGCCGCGGCGTGCAAGCAAGGCAGCCGTCAGCAGTCCGGCGGCGGAGCCTCCGACAATTGCGATGGGTTGTTTCGGCAGCTTGGCGGGAGCTTCGGATTGTGCCTGCGGGTTCAGACCAGCCAACGAGTTCACCATTTGCTACAAGAGCTTGATGTTCGCGATTCCTTCATTTTAACGAGATGGTCTGAGAACGACTGGACCCCATCCGGCCGACGACACACTTACACGCAGGGAACGGCGAAAATCGTCGTGCCGGTCTCCAACACCCACCAGTCAGGACGGTGAGTATACCTTAGCGATGAACGTCCATCAACGGATTGAGCCCGCTGGTAATGGACTGTTTAGTTCTAACGGTCCGTGAATGAACTTAAATGTGCAGACATTACATCGGCCGGCCGACCGGGAATCCTCAGAGCAAATAGGAGCGGTACGGAGGCGTCGAGGTCAGGATACGGGTGAAGACTTCGGAATTTTGCCCTGACGCTCGTAGGGGGCCCCCTCGAGGAAGTAGATGGCTACCAGGCAGCAAAGCACAACCACAGCGACAAGCGTGATGGTTTGCCCGGGCGACAACGATGGAATGAGGAGAGCCAAGACGCCGAAAACGCACGCGAGAGCGTACAGTGCCAAAACGGCACCCCGCTGGCCAAGGCCCAGATTTGCGAGACGATGCGCCGTGTGATCTTTTCCGGGTGACGTGAAGGGAATCAGGCCGCGCCGCGAGCGAGATATGGAGACGAGCGTGGTGTCAAAGATCGGAACTCCCAGGATCAAAAGCGGGACCATCCAGCCGATTTGTGAATCCGAGCCTTCGGGCCGCAGCTTCAAGCTCAGCACGGCCATCAAATAGCCCAGAAACATCGCGCCGCCATCGCCCATGAATATTTTTGCGGGATTGAAATTCCAGCCGAGAAATCCAAGCGCAGCACCGAGAGTCGCGGCGCCGAGCGTGCGCACCATCACTTGGCCGCCCTGATTTGCCGCAAGAGTGAAGAAGAGCGCGCCGACCGCCGCGATGCCGGAGCACAAGCCGTCCATGTGATCGAGAATGCTGAACGACGCTGTGATCCCAACTACCCAGACGACCGTCAGACAGCCATCGAGAATCACGCCGATCTCGCCCGGCACCCACGCCGAAATCAGATGCGTGCGAATTCCCGCAGCGAGGAGAAGCGCCGCCGCAACCGGCATGGCAACAAATAGCTTCACCTGGTGGTGGAGCAAGCCGCCGTCATCGAGGAAGCCGATGAGCGCGAGCAGCGTTGCACCTGCAAGAATGCTGATGATCTGGCCGGAAGTGGGAGCGTGCATCGTGACGAGAACGGCGAGAACGAAACCGCAGTAGATGGCAACGCCGCCGAGGAGCGGAATCGGTTTGAGATGAACCTTGCGCGGGCCGGGCTTGTCCACGAGGCCGACGCGCAGGGCGAGCTGGCGAACCGGGGCTGTGAGCCCGACTGAGGCCAGAAACGCAATCAGAAATGCGAGCAGGTCCTTTGGCAAATCTACCATCCAGCGTTCAAGTTATGGAGGGGCGCAAAATTCCAAATGGACTCTGGGGCTGAGCCGGTGCTGTCCGTGAAATCACCGAGGTCGCGAACTCCCATTTCGAGCTGCCTCTTCAACGACCCCAACAAATCGCTTCAGCTCATCCACTCTAGCATATTTTTTTGCGGTTTCTCGGGCGCGCCGGCCCATGTCTTCCAGACGAGCAGGGTCGGATCGCAATTCGCGCAGAGCCGCGGCAACGGCGGCGGGATCGTCGGGATTGGCTGTCAAGCCACACTCGGCCGCGCGGACGATGCGGACGGCGTCGCATTCCTCAGCCGCCACTACGAGGACTGGCCGTCCAGCTGCCAAAATCGAGAAAAGTTTGCTTGGCACAACCACGCCTTCGAGGCCGCGCTTCACGGTGACGATATGAACGTCACCGGCGGCCATGACGTAAGGAATCTCTGCGGCCGGGCGAAACGGAAGAAAGCGGACATTCGAGGATTCGCGCGCCGACTGTTCGAGACGATCGCGGTTCGCGCCTTCACCGACGAAAACCAAGCCGGTGTCGTTTCCTTCGAGAAGTTTCATCGCGCGAAGAAGCGTGTCCCATGCGCCGTAAAATCCCAGATTCCCGGCGTGGATCGCGACGAACGGAAACCCGCAGCGAATTTCCTCGGCGATGGGATGCGATGGCGCAGCGAGCGATTCCGGCAACTGCGCGCCATCGCGAACCACTGCAATGCGATCGGCCGCGACGCCTTTTTTGAGAATTCGTTCGCGCATGTCGTCGCCGAGAACGATTACTCGCGTCGCGTGGCGCAGCGCGTTGCGATGTAAGCTTTCCCATCGGCGCGCCCACGCGTTTGCCGGGACAATTTCACCGCCTACGGCCATGTCGGGATAGAGATCGCGAATGTTGTAGACGAACGCGCGCCCGGAGAGCCGCGCGACGAACGCACCCGCGATTCCCGCGACCGGCGGATCCGTCATCGCGAGGATGACGTCCGACCTTTTGAATAGCGCGCGCGGAATAGCCAACGCCAGATAGCTTAGATAATTCGAAACGCGTCCGCGCATATTGTGGCGCGAGTAGGTAGTCGAGCCGACGCGTTCGACCGTCACTCCGTTTCGCACATCGCGGCGAAGCAGGGACCACGGATATCTCTGGTCGGGATCGTACGAAGGCCGCCCGGCAATCACCGTCACCTGATGGCTCTTGGCCAATTCTTCCGCGACGAGGCTGGCCATTTTGGCTGTGGCCGATGTGTCCGGAGGATAGTATTCATTGAAGATGAGGATGTGCACGTCAGGCTCTATGGCGCGGGGGTTTTGCGAGCGGTCATGGCGTTCGCCGCGTCGAGACTTCGGATGAGCCTTCGTTCGCCCAACTCGCCGAAGGTCTCCGGAGAATCAGATTGCCCATTACGAGCGCGTCCATTCGCGTTCGCAGGAAACAATCGAGAGCCTCTTCGGGCCGGCAAACGATCGGCTCGTTGTCGTTGAAAGAAGTGTTCACGACGACAGGCACGCCGGTGAGTTCGCCGAATGCGTTGATTAATTTCCAGTAGAGCGGATTCGTGCGACGGCTTACGGTCTGAAGCCGCGCCGTTCCGTCCACGTGCGTGGGAGCGGGAATCACGGAGCGTTTTTCCGGGCGCACGTGATACGCGAAGGTCATGAAGGGCGATGGATGCGTGCGTTCGAAATATTCGCCGGTCGCTTCTTCGAGAATCGACGGCGCGAACGGGCGAAACATCTCACGGTGCTTGATTCGCTGATTCAGGATGTCTTTCATTTCCGCGCGACGCGGATCGGCAACGATGCTTCGATTGCCTAGCGCGCGCGGGCCCCATTCCGCGCGACCCTGATACCAGCCGAGGATGTGTCCATCGGCAATTTCACGCGCGGCGGCTTGCGCGAGCGGATCTTGGTCCATTTCGTCAATCTCGATGCCATCGCTGTTCGGAATCTTCTGCCGGACGGCTTCGGCGATTTCCGCGTTCGAATAGCCGGGGCCCCAGCCCGCATGCTCCATGACGAAGCTTCGCGGGCGGCCGAGAACCGAATGCTGCACTGAAAATGCGGCGCCGACTGAAAGCCCGGCATCGCCCGCAGCAGGCTGAACGTAAATATTCTCGAACGGAGTGCGCTCGAGCATTTTTCCGTTTGCGACGCAATTGAACGCAACGCCGCCCGCGAGGCAAAGATTTTTTTCCTTGGTGCGTTCGGCCAACTCCGAGACGTGCTTGAGCAAAACTTCTTCGAGCGCCGCTTGCATGCTCGCCGCGAGGTCGCGGTGCCGCTGCTCGACCGGCTCATCAGGATTGCGCGTGGGGCCGAGCCGCTTTTCGAGATAGCTCGAAAACAATCTTCCGAGAACCGGAGTGGTGCCCGCATCGCGCCACGTCATTTCCGGGCCCTGGCGCTGATGGGTGAAGTAATCGAGATTCAGCCGCAGTTTCATGCCGCTATCGGCGCGCACGATTTTGCGAAACTCGTCGAGAAAGCGCGGCGTGCCGTAGGCACCGAGGCCCATCACTTTGTATTCGTCGCCGAATTTCCAGAATCCGAGATACTGAGTCAGAGCGGTGTAATACATGCCGAGCGAGTGCGGGAAAGTCGTGGCGCCACGAGGGCGGAGCGATGACCCTGCGCCTGTGGCCCACATGGCGCTCGCGAAGTCGCCGAGTCCGTCGACGGAGAGAACGGCGGAGTGATCGAATGGCGAGACGAAGTAAGCGCTGGCGAGGTGCGCGACGTGGTGCTCGATGCGATGAAAAGGCGCGCGGATGGATTCGGGATCGAGATCGAACGCGGAAGCGAGTTCTTCTTTCAGCCCAGAGAATCGCGCCATCACGCGCGCGCGCTCCATTGCAAATTTCGGCATGCGCAGCGCGTAGAAAAGTTTCGTGCCCATGCGCGCCCACGGGTTTCGCGGGATGGCGAAGTGATCCACTTTCGTGAGCGGAATTCCAGCCTCGGCGAGGCAAAAACGAATCGCCTGAACGGGCAAACCGGCGGCATACTTCACGCGGTTGAAGCGTTCCTCTTCGGCTGCGGCAAGCAGCTTGCCATCGGCGATGATAGCCGCAGAGGCGTTGGCGTGGTAGGCGTTGATGCCGAGGATGATCATGCGCGCGATTCCGAGGTGCCGAGGGAATTGTCGCGCCGGAGGACGCGATAGTTTTCAGGGGCTGATAGGCCGTTCGGACGACCAGTGTTTGTGTCCCGGTTAGAACGGGGCCCGACGCTTTGTTTTCTATTACTTAGCGTCAATTCTAATTGTTTTGGTGTCCCGGTTAGAATTAGGCGGAATTCCCCGTTAGGCCGTCCGGCGTCTGGTCCGTCGATAAGTTTGCTCAACATAGCTCCGCGACAACCGTAGCCCAAGATTTGAGCGAAAGCAAATGCCACTGTCGTAAGGGTTCCAGTACCAGTCGGGCTGCGAAGTGGACGCGAGGGCAGGGAAGCGGAGCCCTCCGGGATCTGAATTACAAGATAGCGCGTGTTTGAAAAGCTGGCCCGCCTTCCGGCGAGCCCTACGGTTTCCGCATCGGGACGATTGCTCGATTTGAGGGCGAGGCACGGGGGCGGAAAGACGCCGGCAAGATGCCGGCGCTACGAGAGAAAAAGCGCCGCCGCGGGCGATCATGGCTACTCCGCCGGAGGTCACTTACTAAAATCTGAACGCGTAGCCTCTACGTCATCGGATATTGTGAAAGTCACAGAGAGCTGTTCCTTTGCGCTCGCGGCAACTTCCTGCAAACCTTGAACGAGGGTAAATAAGCCCTCTTGAAGAGCAGTGCCCTCTTGCCACAGTTTTACACCGCAGTTCGGACAGTCGAACGCTGTCTGCAGCTTTTTCGTGTCAATCGGCACAGTAAAGCAGAATCCGCATTTGCAGTGCAGATCAACCGTCTTGATGTCATTTACGTGTATCACGATGCTTCGATTCACTGTCATGGCTTCACCCTTCCGCACGTGCCGCTGACGTCAGGCCAGACTGCAAGTGCGCTTAACCCATTCGTTCAGGACGTAGAGACTCCAGGCTCGGGACCAACTGGTTCGCGCGGCGAGGAAATCGTTCCAGACTTTCTGTGCGGCGGCTTTCGAGATTACCGGCTCGAGCGAGGGCGACCAGTCCGCCAGACCGGATGTGACTCGCGTGCGCAGCGCGCCGCGCAGCCATTTTTCCCACGGCAACGTGAAGGTGCGCTTGTCCTGGCTTACGACTTCCTCGGGCAACAAATCCGCGAGCGCGGCGACGAGCAATGCCTTCGGGCGTTCCGCATAGCGTTTCGCGGCATCGGAGAGGCTTAATGCAAATTCGACGACGGGATGATCGAGGAATGGAACGCGAACTTCGAGCGAGTGGCTCATGCTCATCGAATCGGTGTCGCGCAGGAGGACGTTCACCATGTAGGAGCGCAGTTCAAGCCAAGAAGTTTTCGATGCGCCTTCGAGAGTATCGGCCTCGCTTGCTATCTTCTTTAGCCATTCGCTCCAGCCGGCGGTGCGCCATGATTCGGGTCCCTGCGAAAGAAGCTCAGCAGCTTGTTCAGGAGGGAAGAGCGCGCGCGTGAGGAAATACGCGTCTGGGAAAAATTCCGGATCGGCCCACGCGGAGGCGAGTTTTCTTCCCGCATCGCCGTGGCTGAAGCTGCCGCCAAGGGCTTCGACCAGTGGAGCGGTGGCGCGACGCAGGCTCGCAGGAGCGGCTTGCGCCCATTTCGCTAGACGTGCGAGCTGCGGCGCCGTGCGAAAAGTGGAATAGCCGCCGAAAATTTCATCACTACCCAATCCCGAGAGCGCGACTTTCAGACCTGCTTGCCGTGCCGCCCAGGAGACGAAGTAGGTGTTGATGCCGTCCATACTCGGCTGATCGAATGCGGCGACTGCTTCGTCGATGCGCGCGAGCATTTCATCGCCGCTGATGAGCAATTCTTTGTGGTCGGTGTGAAATCGCTTTGCGGTGCGGCGTGCAATTTCGGCTTCGCTGAATTCACGCTCGGGGAAGATCAACGTAAAAGTGTGCAAGCCAGAGCGCTGCTGGCTCGCGAGCGCAGTGAGCGCCGTTGAGTCTATTCCGCTGCTGAGAAAGACGCCGATGGGAACGTCGGCGATGAGATGCTTTTGCACAGCGTCCTCGAGCAGAGCGCGGAGATGCTTCGGCGCACCAGATGCGTTTCCGTTGGGACTCGGTTCCTCGGATTTTGCCGCTTCAAGATTCCAGTAAGGCCTTGGCGAGGCCGCGGTGGGCGACTTTGTGTCAATTAGAAGTGAATAGCCTGGCGGAAGCGATGAAACGCCTTCGATGAGAGTCGATGGTTCGCCAACTGCGCCGAATAGGACGTAGCTTGCGACAGCCGCGGCGGAAAGTTTGCGCGCGATGAGGCCAGAAGCGAGAAGTGCGCGAACTTCGGAGGCGAACACGAGCTTTCCGTCGGCAACGGCGTAATAGAGCGGCTTGATTCCGAAGCGATCGCGCGCGAGAAAAACTCGCGCGACTTCGCCGCCGCGTCCGGATGGCATTTCGGCGATGGCAAGGGTAAACATCCCGCGAAGGCGAGAGACGCAATCCGCACCCCAGGATTCGTAGGCGTGGACGATTGTTTCTGTGTCGGAGTTGGTTTGAAACGTATGGCCGAGAGATTCGAGCTCGGCGCGCAGTTCGCGGTAATTGTAAATTTCGCCGTTGAAAACGATGGCGAGCGTGCCCGTTTCGTTCCAGACGGGCTGGCTGCCGCCGGGAAGATCGATGATGCTGAGTCGGCGCATGCCGAGAGTGGCGCGAGGGGCGACGAGCAGGCCTTCAGCGTCCGGGCCGCGGTGAATCATTGCGGCATTCATGCGCCGGACGAGGCTCTCTGAATCGTCGAGATTGTCGAAGCCGATTACGCCGCAAATGCCGCACATGCGATCAGATCACCTTGAAAGACAGAGTTCGAATACGTCCGCGAAAAATGGTCGGTAGGCAAGTTTACTCTACTAAAGCGATTTAACAGCGATGGCTTGCCTCGAGCCACATTCAAGGCCAGCAGACGCATCAGGATTTGCGCTGTGAGTGCTAGAATCGCGCGTTCGTTGCGATTTGAATCACGGAGAAACTTCAATGGCGAATAGAAATACAAGAGATGCATGTGGCACAAAGACGCTGGCGCTGTGCGCGCTGATATTTTGCATCGGACTCGGCGGGTGTTCAGCGCGAGCGCAGGGCAGCTCGTCGCGATGGACGCTGACGAAGGATTCTGAAGCTGTCGTGCCCGATGCCAAGCTGCGCGATCAGATTTTTCGCGCGCTCGATGCCGCGGAGCATTCCGGCAACGATCCCAGAATTTCGCATTTCCCGGTGCGCGCGGCGACGGTGATTGAGAAAGGCGGGCAGGAGCACATCGTTCTCGGCGGCAACACGGAATACGACGTGCCCGAAGCGATTCACGGTGAGACTTCGCTGCTCAATCACGTGACGGCGTTATTCGGCCCCGAAACGACGCGGCATCTTGTTCGCTTCATCGCGTATTACGGAAACCGCTGCGGAGGCGGAGGAAGTTGCGGCGATTGCCGCGATTATCAAATTGCCGCGACGGATTACGAGCATCTGCTTGTTGCGTGCGGTCAGGCAACGGATCGCACGGTTCACGTGAGCCGCTTCATGGATCAGGTGGTGTGCGAAAAGAATTTTGCTGAAGTGGACGCGAGCAAGATTCCTCTCGGCGCCGCCGAGCTTTCGCAGCTGGTGAAGTCAGCGCAAGGCGCGGCACTGGGCGGCGTGACGCTCTTCACGTCCGAGCGGCACACGGGCGCGGCGGGATTGTCATTTTCAGGAAAGACGTATCGCGCGGCCGGCGCGGATGATGCCGCGTTCCACTACCGGTATCCGATCGGCGGATTATTGCAGCAGGCTGCGACCGAGCGCGATTATCTGATGCGCGCGATCGTGGTGGCGGGCGAGCCGGGGAAATGGCCAGTGGTGAATTATCGCGACCGGCAGTACGGATACGAAGCGAGCAGCTTCAATCGTCACGATGGCAAGGCGCCGATTGAATTGATTCTCACGGACGGGCAGGGGCACTACCGCGTGACGACGTTTGAGGCCGCACTGCCGCACGCGTTCAGCACTGCGGATTTTATGCCGGATGCGCTTCAGAAATTTTTGAAGTCACACGGGGCGGAGGGATCGAGCGCGCATTGAAATTCGTTTTCGGGCCGACATGTACCGCAAATTGCGGAAAGTGGGCGGCGACCCAAGACCCACCGTTGCTGCGCAAGGATGGGCCACCGGGCCCGCTAGCCCGGTTCGTGAAGGAAAGTCTGAAATGCGCGCCAGAGGCGCTCTCGAAATCGCAGGTAGTGAACGCCGAGACGCGATTCGCCGTAGTGCCGCAACGCGAGACGAACCAGAAGAAAGAACAACACGCAGAGGATTGAGACCGTTGTAGCTGTGAACGACAGGCGCTCGACGAGAAGCGTGACGAAAACAGAATCTTCCCATCCGGGCATGATGCGGTCGAGCGTCGAACGCAGCGCGCCACCAATAATCGGGAGCCGCGCGATGCGGACATGGACGGTTCGTTCGTAGGTATACGCCATGTCGTAGCCCGGAACCCGCTCGAAGACATAATTGAAAGTGGCGGGTTGGGCGAGGTCGTCGCGAGTCAATAAGCCGCCGTCAGGAGCGCGAGGTATCACGCGGAAAGATGGGTCGACGACGATCCACTGATTATTAATCCAGACCTCGGCGACGACGTGCTTCGCCGTCTTGCCTCCATTTAGCAAAAGCAAACGGCGGGACGGGAGACCGCTGGCGTTCGCGAGGTTAGTGAACGCGTTGGTTGCGGTGCCGCAAACGCGGAGGAGGGCCTGGTAGTTCAGCGTTTCTTCGGGGTCTCGATCGGAGATGCCGTGCGGATCCTGGCTTGTGCGGCGAGCAGGGCCATTCGACATCCAGTTGAGAATCGTTTCGACCTTTTCGATCGGGGTCGCGGTAGCGGGAATGATTGCTTCGGAAAATCCTTGCAGATATTTTCGAGTCGAATATTCCCAAGCAAAGCTATACAGGCAAAAGATCGCCGAAAAAATGAGCATCGCATTCACGAAGTACCAAGCCGCTTCGAAAAGAGGCCTGCGCTTCATCGGGCCTGCACCTCCTCGACGCAGCGCCGGTAGAGTTGTTCCATTTCGGCGACCGGCTCATTCCAGGAAAGCTCGCGCGTGACGGCGGCGCAGCCCTCGCGATATGAATCGCGCAGATCAGGCTTCGCGAGGAGCGATGTGAGGGCGGCTTCAAGCGCCGAAGCGTTGTGCGGTATCACTACCCCTGCACGGCCGGCGACGATCGGCGCGACGCCGCACTGATCCGTTACGATTACCGGTGTGCCGCAAGCCGCGGATTCCGCCGCAGTATTTCCGAAATTTTCGTGTTGGGACGGAAGCACGAACACGTCTGCGTCGCCGTAGGCTGCCCACTTCGCGTCGCCATATAACGGGCCGGTAAACCGAATCGAGTGATCCAAGCCGAGCTTTCCGCAGAGTTCTTTCAGTTCGCGCAAATAGGACGATTCCTCTTCGGGTCCGGCGAGCACCAGAATCGCGGGCGTCTCTCGCCCAGCGTTTTTCCGCCAGGCAGCAAAAGCTGCGATTAGCATTTCGGGACTTTTCTTGGAGATGAGACGTCCGAGGAAGAGAACGAGTTTCGCGTCGCGAGGAATGGCCCAACGATCTCTAAACGTTCCGGCTGCGGGCAAACTGGCCGGCACGTCAATCCCGTTGCGGCGCACCACGACGCGGCTTTCTTCGATCCCTTCGGATAGAAATTCCTGCTTCTCCTGGGCCGACGTTGCGATCAAGAATCGCGCTCCACGAATGAGCTTTTCGCCGACGGTCCGGTGATAAAACCTTTTCAGTCGAAGGCTTCGGATGATCGGACGAAACATCCCGATGGGCTCGAGGACATATGGGACGGACCGGCGAGAACACCTTCGCCCTACGGCTGGTCCTAAGAGGTCGTATATGCCGTAAATGTGAACAACGTCTGTCTCCTGGAGCCGTTCGTTTACAAAGCGTATCACATCCGGGTTCAGGGTGAGGCTCCGATATCGCGCGATCGTTCGAAGGTAAATCGTTTCCACGCCGTCGTTTGTGCTGCGCCAGCCCCACTTGCAGCGTTCGAGATTTTCGAGCTCCGCTGCGTGCTTCGTGACGCCGTAATCGGCAGTCAGCACGGTGACGGAATGGCCTTTGAGCGCGAGCCTCGACGCAATCGCGCGAACCTTTGTCGGAGGGCCGCCAGCGGCCAGAAACGGGAAGTAAGTCTGCGAGATTTGGAGGATTTTCAAGAGGTTCGCGTGGCGGGACATACCTCGGCGAGAACGTCCCTAAGCCCGGCTTCGAAATTTTCGAAACGAAAATGCTGGAGCACGCGTTCACGGCCGCGACGCGCGATATCGCCGGCGAGCGAATGGTTTGTAAGGAGGAGCGCGATTCGCTCGGCGAGTTGTGTGACGTCTCCGTGCGGCACGAGGAAACCTGTAACCGTGTCGCCAATAATATCGGGAATTCCGCCGTGATTTCCACCGACGACCGGAATGCCAAGCGCCATGGCCTCAAGAAAAACCATGCCGAAGCCTTCGCCACTACTTGGCAATGCGAATACCTGTGCGTGGCGATACGTCGCGACGAGTTGTGCGCGGGTGAGACCGCTGACGAAGTGAATTCGCTCGCGGACTCCGAGTGACTCGGCAAGATTCTCGAGAGGCGGGCGATCGTCTCCATCGCCGGCAAAGACGAGATGGAGATCGGGCGCGGCTCGGAGAAGTTGCGGAAGCGCTTGAATGAGAGTGTCGAAGCCTTTGTATCGCTCGGCTGAAGACCAGCGGCCGACGGCGAGCACGTATGGAGCGCGCGGAATGGAATCGGGCAAGGGGAGCGTGTCCGCCGCACTCGCCAACTCGAAAAAAGTCGGATCGAGACCCCAGTGCAGCAGGCGAATACGCTCAATTGGCAGACTCTGAACTTCGTGGAGCTTTTCGGCGGTGTAGCGGCTCGGCGCGAGAACGCAATTGGCGGAGAGTAGGCCGGCTCGCCGCAGCTTGCCGAGAGGCGACCAAACTTCCACGCCGTGAGACATCACGACGAGCTCGAATCTCCGCGCTTTGGCGCGCATCGCCGACGCAGGAACTGCGAGATTCGGGTGACCGGCAATCACTAGACGCGTGTCCTTGCGAGCGAGCTTAAGAGCCTCATACGTGAAGCGCGATTTCGATCGGGCGAAGCCATGGAATTCAAATTCGAGATTGCCCGCTACCGCTATGTGGCGGCCAACCGGATCGTTCAAACTTAAGAACTGCGCTTCCCAGCCAAGCTCTTTGGCGATTCGCGAAAGGACTGCGGCCGTATGGCGTCCGGCCGTTTGCACGCCGCCGAACGGCAATAGATCCGGGAAAAGTCCGACAAGCGACTCGCTCATCGGGTGACATTCTCCCACGCTTGCCAAAGCGGCAATGCGGAAAATGCGTGAGAGTTCTCGCCGGGAATAGCCTTAGCAGCTAGGACTCTTGGCGAAGTGCCGCGGCCTTGAGATTTTCTCTTCGACGCAAAATTTCTGCAAAGATCTCGCGAAACTGCTGGCCGTTTCGTTCCCATGTGTATTTTCTCGCCGTTTGAGCAGCGGCTTCGCCCACTCGCAACCGCAATTCGGAATTTTCGCAGAGCAGGCGAATCCTGGATGCGAGCGCCGCGACATCAGCCGGATCGGTGAGAATGAAGCCGTCCACACCGTCGGTCATGATTTCGGAAGTGCCGTTCGTTACGGTGGTGATCACAGGCAGCCCGCAAGCCATCGCCTCTTCAGGCGGCAAAGCGAATGTGTCCTCGAGGGAGGGGCCCACATAAGCGTCGGCAGCGGCGTAGTAGAAAGCGACATCGGGCCGTGTTGGCAGGAAGCGAACGCGCTCCGTGAGTCCGGACTTCTTGATGAGCGACTCGTAGGAATGCTTTTCGTCGTTGCCTGCAACCATCAGCAGCACGGGTAGGTCGGAGAGACGCGGCAGCGCGTCGAGGAGCGTGAAGAGTCCCTTTTTCCGCCAGTCGTTGCCTACGAGCAAGAGGGCGATCTGTCCATCCCCGACCCCGAGCTCGCGACGCGCATCCTGACGGCGCGCGAGCCGGGATTCCTGATTGAAAATCTTGTGATCAACGCCGATATAGACGACGGGAATCGGATCGTGCGGGCCGTAAAAACGGTTGATATCATTCTCGGTCTTGCGCGCGTACACGATGAGCTGGGCTCGGGGTTTTGTGTAGAGCCTGCGCTCGAGAAATTTGACGACGCTGTAATAGAGCCGCCGGTGGATCAGCCACGGCCACGAACGTATTGAATTCCTCCGAAAGCCGATTTCCTGGCCCATCTGGTGCAAAAATTCCGCGAACACGATGTGGACAGAAATCGCATCCGCGTCAAGGCAATTCGTGCCCGGGGTATAGACGATATCGTGCGCGATTCCGCGAACGCGGCGATCCCACCAGCGCCAGAGATGGTTAGCTACGAACCACCAGGAGAAGTTGAGCAGATGGGGACCGGGGATCTGAGGAATGCGATGCCAGCGGAGCTTCGTGAAGTCCATGTCTTCGACGCGCTGGCTGTAGATGTGAACGTCAAAATCGTCGAGGAGTTGGGAAGTCCATTCCGCCACCTGGCGTTCGGTGCCGTGACTCTTATCGATGAAAGGAGAGACGACCGCGAGAATCGGTCTTCGTGGCGGCATTTTAGGCTACCGCGAAAAGCGTCTCGGTTCCTGTGGCACCGCGACGGGAACGGGGCCAGTCGCAATCATTTCGGGCAGCCGGAACAAAATCCCGACAAGCAGCCAGAGGTACGCATTCTCGACATAATCCTGATAATTATTCATCGAGCCGAAGGTCTCGGGAAATAGGAGAATGAATGCAAACCAGAAAACCATGAATCCGATCGGGAACATGCGCGTCTGGCGAAGTTTCAAAACTGTGCGCCAGCAACTCAACACGAGGGTTGAGGTCCACAGAAACCACAAAACCAATCCGAAAATCCCGAATTCAACAACGATTGTCCCGTAACCGCATTCGACTCCAAGATTGCCCGGCTTCTGGTTGAGAAACTTTGCCACATATTGTGCGCCGAGTGAAGTCGTCCCCGTACCGATACCTGTAATCCAATGCGGGTTTCCGAAGGCGAGTTCCAGATTGTAAAGGGGATAATCCCAAACTCGGTCGGTCAGTTGGTATGATTCGCTATCGGGCGAAAGAGTCTCCGTGTAGTAATCCCACTTACCGCCGACGGCCACCGGATAGACCAACGCGGCGAGGGTGATGCAAGTCCCAATTACAATTGCGGACTGACGAAGCGCCTTTAACATTCGGTAGACCTGCCGCGTCCGCCATGGAGCGCCCCAGATGAAGGCCGCGCCCATCACGCCCGCGCTCACCACGCTCTGAATCAAGCTGCCTCGCGAGCCGGAAAAAAGCACTCCCACGGCCACAACACCGAGACTTCCCCACACAATCCAACGGCCACGCATGGTGTGGAGCAAGAGATAGCCGGACGCGCCCAATCCAAGCACGACCGCCAAAGACATAAACGACGAGTAACGACTCGCGCTGACGAACACGGAAGATGGCAAATGAATAATTTCATGCGAAATCGGAGTGACTTTCTGAAGCGCGGCCAATTCCTTAATTTCAGGCGCAAGCGTGGCCGGGTTCAGAAATTGCGGGCCGACGATCGATTGGATAATGCCAAGGAGCGAAACGGCCGCGGCTAGCATCATGCTCGTGGTCAAAAATCGGCGCAGATCGTCGTCGGTTCGAATCAACGCGTAACCCACAAACATCAGGCCGGCATAAAGAAAATCCACCTTGAGTCCAAGGGCGCCGTAGAGGGGACTGGCAGAGTAAGGGTTGAACGCCTGCACGACTGCGAACCAGAAAAAAATCGCAAGCGGAATCGCGAACTCCGGACGAAAGATCTGGTCACGATGCCGCCGGACCGAAATGAAGAGCGAAACGTAGATAAGAATGACCAGCGCGTCTTTGCCGAAGTAGATGGCCATATTGTTGCCCATATACTTTCGGATCAAGTCTTCGAAGACAACCCAGAACAAGAAAAGATAAAAGCCGGTGCGCCAGTCCTGAAAAATAATGGTGCCGATCACACACACGATGGCGGCAAGGAAAACGTAAATCAGCTCGTCGACTTTCCCACCTGCAATCCAGTTAGCTATTTCCCAGGCGAATGCAAGTCCGAGTACCAAGAGCCCCAGACCGATGACAGTCTGGTCCTTCGCCAATGATGTGCGAGCGCTTAACATTCTATTTATTCACTTGCCGGAACATGAGAATCAGTCAACCAATCTCAAACTCGGAAACCCGATCGCTGCAATCGCGCGCGCAATTCTTCCAATTGCTCGATAGGCAGCGCGAGCACCTCCGGCGATTTCGGTTCGCGCGACGCGGGAAAAGCTTCGAGGCGCATCCCCTCGAATTCAAATAAAGAGTACCGATGCCGCTCCAGTATGGCCATCAGAACCGCCGACGAACTCCCAGCCTGTTTCAAGACAACGGCGTTGACCTCCGAGATAATCGCCGGCCTAACTTTCTCGATCAGAGTGCCCGCGCCTTTCAATATGCCAACTTCCGATCCTTCGGCGTCGACTTTGATAAGTGTAAGCCTATCAATTTCAGCCTCGGCACCCCAGTCATCAAGCGACACGCTATTCGCTTCGAGGTGCTCCCCGGCTTTAAGATCACGGACTGCCGTCAAAGTTCCCCATCCCGATTCTCCCGATTCTGACGAGCGCTCGAACGTTACAGCTCCCGAGCTGCTCCACACGGCTTTATTGATCGCGGCGCTTCCAGGAAAAGGCCGTAGATTCTCGCTGAGCCGTTCGAAGTTTGCCGGGTCGGCTTCAAAGGCGAATACCTTCCCAGTCGGACCAACGAGTGATGACGCCCAAACTGCGTGATATCCAATATGCGCGCCCACATCCACGTATACATCGCCGGGCGACAGCAGTGCACCGAGGCACCGCTGTACGTGCGGCTCGTAAACGTGTCCCCACATCAATCTTTCGATTCGGTCGCGAAGATTGACGCGAAGCACTACTCCATTGCCGGGAGAGCAAATGGTCCAGCCATCGTCCCTCCGCGCCGCGACTCGTGCCAGCGCGTCTGCGAGGCGACCGCTCCCTCGGAACGCGGGAAGCATGGCCAAAACGCGTGAGACGACTCCCGGCTCCTGATTTTGCGTGGGAAGGCTCATCGTCATTTCGCTAAAGAAGCGCCTCGTACGAGAAGCATTTCGCAAATCGCCGTGACCGGTGAGGGTTCGGCCGCGAATTCGAGAAAGATCGAGGGCGCCGAATCGATGCGAGCCAGATCCTTCACCAATGCTGTACGCGCGCTCAACATTCTATTTCCCGGGGTAGCGCAGCACGAGAATCACTCAGCCCTGCGTTCCCGGCCAATTCGCGATGAGATGCGACGTCCAATTCTCGGATTGATCGATCCACCGAATCTGATAACCCCAATCCTGGAGCATCTCCGGCACAGGATTATTCTCGGGATGGCCGTCAAAATAGTGAATCTCAATCTCCATGATCGGGTGATCCGCCGCGATCAGCTCCCGCGCTCCTTGCAGGACACTGCCCTCGGCGCCCTCGACATCCATCTTGAGAAAGTTGATCGGTCGCTTTCTTTCCGCGAAGAATTCATCCAGAGAGATTGATTCGACAGTGATCGAGCGCTCGCCACGCGAGCCGTCAATCGAAGCGTGGTCGGGCAGCCCCGCACCATCCAGGATCTTGAGTTCGAGTTGTCCCGTTTTCTCGAACACAGCCTTGTTGATTGCTTGCACTTGCGTAATACCGTTAAGCGAAAGGTTTTCCTGAAGAGCATGAAAATTGCTCGGTACGGGCTCAAATGCAAACACGGAACCCTCGGGTCCTACGAGACGAGCCATAATCAACGCGAAGTAACCGATATGTGCGCCGACATCCACAGCGGCCCATCCCGGCTGAATCATCTCGCAAATGTTACTCACCACGTCAGATTCCCACGTGCCATATATGAATCCGCGGTGCCGTTGCCAGTCGATGCGCATCCGAAAGCCACTGAGAGCCCCGGTGCAGTCCAAGCAGGGGTATCGCTCGACTGGAATATTATCCAAGACCGAATGAATCCTGTTCGCGAGCCACGAGGGGCGTTCATTCCTGCCCAGAACGAGCGTCTTCACGCGCTTGGGAACGAGGTTGGCCAACCCTATAACCATTTGTCCCAAGCTACCGCTCGACGAACGATCCGACATCACCGACACGCTCCAATAATGCATGCGAAGCTCATATTCTATCGTGTCCAAGCTTGCGTATGGTAGGAAGAACTCGAACGCTTGAAATCACTGGTACGTCGAGCGGGCTGCACGCGTAATTCATTTGGAGGCCACTGGGGTCATGAAAACCGGTGAAGAATGGACGCGGCTGCAAGTTTATGAAATCACAGAAGATATGAAAGTTGATGGTTGCTAGAGCGCATCCATTCACACGTTCTAAATTGGTACTCGAACAATTAGAAAGTGACGCAGGGTTGGCCGCCGATTTCCCATAATGGGATTGAGAGCGCGGCAAAGCTCGAAGGTGAAGTTTGAGTTTCTTCGATGCATATTTCGCCACGCGCCCGGACGTATTCGCCGGCGCGCGAGATGGAACTGCGCCCATCTGCGATCGCCCTCTGGCTGAGATATCCCGGGCCAGTGGAGAAGGGGCCGTTCGATAACTATCACAGCTGGGACTTCAACTGCCGAGTCTTTGGAGTCGTAACAATGCGGCGCCGAATCAATCTCGCTGATAATTTCCTGCGCTTTGGCACGCCGAGAACCTCTTCGTAAAGCTTGAGGTGCTCTGAGACCATTCGCTTCGCGGTAAACATGGCAAGAGCGCGGTCGCGCGCGGCTGCCCCAAGCCGGACGCGCATTTCAGGGTCTTCCAATGCTTGACGAATGCATTGCGCCAGCTCATGAGAGTTTCCGGGAGCGCACTTAAGCCCGGTAGAGCCGAGCACCTCGCTCAATCCGCCGATGTCGGATGCGATGACTAGCTTGCCGCGCATCATTTGTTCGATGGCCGCCAACCCAGCCGTTTCTTCCGAAATGGAAGGCATGACGATCGCGATGGCGTCGCTCGTCGCCCGAGCCAAGTCGTCGCCTTCGAGGAAGCCGGTGAAAGTTATGACGCGGCGGAACTCGAGAAAACGGACGAGCCCTTCGAGCGAGGCGCGTTCCGGCCCGTCTCCGATGATTCGGAGACTGAACTCGCAACCTTGCTCGGCGAGTTCGATGGCCGCGCTGATCAAAACGGCGACGCCTTTGTCAGGCGTGAGCCGCCCGATGTAAACGATGCACGGCGCGAACGACGAACTCATTTTGTGCCTGGGAGCAGCGCCGGTTAACGTTTGGGTTCCGTTGTAAATCGTGCGTGAAGACGGCAGCGAGAGCCGCTCGGCAGAGTAGTCGCTGACCGAAACGTTGGCGGCCACACGCCGGGAGAGCCACAGACGCGGAAAAGCGAGCGCCGTGTGCCGAACGCTTCGACGCCAGCCAACGTTGGTGGCGTGACACCGCACACACTCGCGTGTGCGGCCATTGAGGAAATGATTCGGGCACGGCGACCGGTCAGGATTCTGAAGCAACAAGCCGTCGGGACAGACCGCTTGATAGTTGTGATGCTGAATGACGATTTTCTTTCCCAGAATCCAGGAAATGAAAAGCGGGAGCAATGCTGGCCCGGCAAGATGAACGATATCGCTCTCCCTTATCAGCTGAAATAATTTTGTGAAACTGGGGCGGCGAACGACCGCGTATGGCACGGTGCGATCGTCCATTCCTCCGGCTGGAGTGGAAGTGACGAACGTCAGCCCGCTGAAATCGCCGCGTGATTTGAGTTCAGAAGCGAGGCCGCCGGCGAGCGACATCATCGCCGTTTGTGTCCCGCCAACAGCAGGGGCCCAATCGTGTGAGTAGACAAGGATTTTCATGTTCACCAGTTTTGGAGACAGTTGGGATAGGGGCCGCGCTCATTTTCGCAGATGTACGAGTGAGCGTAGATTCTTGATCAGGGAACGGCGCGGCATTCGCAAAGGCGGAGTGCGAGAAATTGCCGTGAAGGCGGGGAAGTGCCGTGCATACGGAAGGATAGAGCTTCGCTCTTCCCGGCATTTTGTGTGCACCTCTGAAATGCTGCCGGCCCTGCATCTGTAATTGCGCCCAGCTATTTACTACTTCTGAATAGACTTGTAAAGCGAAATGTGCGCGTCCACCATCGCGTCTTCGTCGAACAGTTTTTGGGATCGCTCGCGCGCCGCCCACGAGAGGCGCTCTCTTAGTTCGGGCTCCGCGATCAGGCGCTGCATGACGGCGGCAAGTTTAAGCGAATCACCTTCGGGAAATATTAAGCCAGAATCGCCGACAACCTCGGCGAGCGCGCTCGACGCCGGTACGATGGCGACTCTGCCGCGCCGCATGTTTTCGGCCGCCGCAAGCCCAAACACTTCTCCGCTAGCTCCGGGCGACACAACCGCGACAACTCCTGCGAGTGCACGCTCAAGATCGGCTTCAATGACGTAGCTGAGAAACGACACCGCATCGCCAATCGCCAGCTCGGATACCTCGTTTTCGAGGCTGTTGCGTTCTGGGCCATCTCCGATGATGAGAAGTTCACAAGAAGTTCCGCGCTTTCGCAATTCCGCCATTGCGTGCAAGAGTACTGGCACACTTTTGGTGGAGACGAGACGCCCGAGAAATGCGAATTTCACTCGATCCACTTGTGCTGATTGCTGGGTGTCGCACGGTGCGTCGGGGATGCCGTGATAAATCGTAGTCATGCGCGGTAGTTGAAGCTGCGCGGCCAGCCAGTTGGTGGGTGTGATGTTTGCCGCAACGCGTTGGCAAAGCCAGCGCCTCGGAAATGTCAGCAGCCATTGAGAAATACTTCGGACGTACCCTTCGCGGCGATTGCACGCGATGCATTCCGAGTAATTTCCCGCCATGAAGTGACCAGAGCACCGGCTCCGCGTCCGCGCATAGAACAATTGGCCGTTGGGACAAATCGTCTGGAAGCCGTGATGCTCGACGACCACGGGCTTTCGCAAGAGCCAGGCGAGCATGAGCGGCGAGAGGCTGGGACCGGCGAGATGAATCAGATCGCTCTGGAGGAGGAGCGATGCGAGGTGCAAGAAACTGGGCGCGCGCACGATTCGGTAATTCGCGATGGCATCGTTCATTTTTCCGCGCGGCGTATTCGTGACCAGCGTTAGTTCGATCGTGCCGGAGCCGACGGCCGCGCGAATCGCCAGACCGCGCGCGAGCAAAGCGGTGATGGTTTGCGTTCCGCCAATGGTCGGCGCCCAATCGTGGCTGTAGAGCAAGAGTTTCATTTTGGCGGAATGGCGAATGATTGGAGCATAGCGGTGTAGCGGGCGGCAACTGCGTCCCACGAAAAATACTTCTCGTATGCTCGGCGATTTCGTTCGTGCAGCTCTTGCCAGAGCGCTGCATCGGTAAGGGCCCGAACGGCGGCGTCGCCGAGAGTATCGAGCGCGCCCCATGGAGCAAACTCAATTCCGGCCTCATCGAGCTCCGCGTAGCGGCCGCGTTGGCCGAAGGCGACGATCGGCACGCCGCAGGCGATCGCGGCGAGCGCGCTGCCGCGGTTGGGCGACAACTCCCCACGGACACAAAGAAACTCATCGAGCGATTGCAGCGTCCGAGCAATTTCCTCGGCGGGCAGTAGGCCGCGCAGACGGTATTTAATGCCCAGCTTGCGGAGTGGCCCTTCCATCAGGGGCGCAGCTTCGGGAGTGCCGTTGCCGAAAATCTCCAATTGAAGCGCCGGGACACGAGCTTTGGCTCGCTCGACGACAAAAAGAATTTCTGTGACCTCTCGTTGCCTGTAGTTTTTGCCCGAGATGCAGAAAACACCAATCATCTTCGGCTGGCCATTCGGCGTGAAGCTCTTCTTGTCGCTGACCACAGGGATGTTGGCGCCGATGGGTATGAAGGCCAGCTTGCTTCGGTTGGAATGAGGCCAGCGGAGCTCTCCGGTGGAAATCGTGGAAATACCCTGGATCGAGCGGGCGAGAAGACGCGCCATGATCCAGTATTGAATTATTCGCCGGATGCGATTGTGAATGCCGGGGAGCGGATCGAGTTTCACGTCGTGGAATACAACCGCACACTTCACACCGCGCTTCAGAAGCAGCCGCTGCACAGCCAGCACCCGGAAGGGCAATCCGCGGCGCGACCACGCCATCGCGGTGTATTGCAGCAGGAGCCACTGGCCCGCCCAACTGCGGCTCTCTTGCGAGAGCCATTGCATCGCGCCACTCCATCCGCGCTCTGCCCACGGTACGTGCACGATTTCCAGATCGATGTCTTGCGGTCGTAGTGCTCGCGCGAGAAAGCTGCAGTAGTCGGCAACGCCATCCGCCGGCTCATCGCGCCGCCCGAGAAGGGCAATGACTTTCATCCGAGAGTCCGCTATATCTCGCGCCGCGGGCGCGAGAACCGTAAGGAAGATGTGAGCGCGCTCCGGACCGCGTCCATTTTTCGATTCATTTGTTGGCTCATTTTTCCACGAGGAAATTGCCGAGGATCAGCGCGTCCAGCCCGGAGCTGTAAAAGGTGCGGATGGCATCGGTCGGCGAGCAGACGATCGGTTCGCCGCGAAGATTGAAGGACGTATTCATAATCACGGGCACGCCGGTCCGATCTCCGAATTCCTTGATGAGCTGCCAGTAGAGAGGATTTACGTCTCGTTCGACCGTCTGAGGCCGCGCACTCCCATCAACGTGCGTCACTGAAGGAATCACGCTGCGCTTTTCAGGCCGCACTTGCGACGTCACGATCATGAAAGGCGAGTCGGGCGGATTCTCGAGATAATCTCCAGCCGCTTCCGCGAGCATCGACGGAGCGAACGGCCGCCACCATTCGCGGAATTTCACGGCGTTGTTCACGCGAGCGTTCATTTCAGGATCTCGCGGATCGGCAAGGATCGAACGGCTACCGAGCGCGCGAGGGCCGAATTCCATGCGCCCCTGAACCCATCCCAGAATTTTTCCATCCGCGAGCAATTCGGCGGCGGCACTGGCCGGATTAGTGAGCTTCGTGCTGCGAATTTTGTAAGTCTGGAGCGCTTTTTCGATTTCGGCTTCCGGGATTTCATTGCCAAGATATGCGTGGCGCATGCGATGGAGCGGCAGCTTGCCGCCGTTATCGAGATAGGGAGCGAGCGCCGCGCCAAGGCAAACACCATCGTCGCCGGCCGCCGGCTGAACGAAGAGCCGATCCACCAAACCCGATACGAGGATTTTGCCGTTGGCTTTCGAGTTCAGCGCGACGCCGCCGGCGAGACATACATTCCGGCACTTCGTGGCTTCGACAGCATTGCGAACCAGCGTGAACATGGCTCGCTCGCAAACGTCCTGCACGGCGAATGCCACGTTCTTGTGCTGATTCGCGATATCGCTCTCGGGCGCGCGCGACGGGCCCAGCAATTTTTCAATTCCAGCGGTCGGCGCCGCATTGGTTCCGAAAAGCTTTTGCGTGTCCACGCGATACGGATGGTCTTCTGGATTCGCGAATGGGCTGAGGTTCACGCCAGGCTCGCCGTAGGGCGCGAGGCCCATCACTTTCCATTCGTCGCTATTAGGAACAAAGCCGAGGAAATGCGTGAACTGCGCATAGAACAAGCCAAGCGAATTCGGCCACGGAATCGTCAGGACATGCTCGAGCCGCCCGGCGCGGCCATGCCAAATTGAGGTTGCTTCCCATGCGCCGCGACCGTCAATCACGATGACGGCGGCATCATCGAAGCCCGAGAAGGCGTAGGCGCTGATGGCGTGGGCGAGGTGATGATCGACGAAACGTGTTTGCGCTTTTGTCGGGCCAAAATTTCGCAAGAAGGGTTTCGCGCCGCCGCCCTGATGCCACATGCTTGCGGAGTAGCGAGTCGAATTTAGAATATTGAGATACGTTGCCGGGTATTTGCTGGTGGCAAAGCTCGCCAAGTCGTGCCGGTAGAGAGCGCCGGGCCGCGGCCAACCGAAACACACGAAATCCAAGTCCTTCGCTTGTATTGTGGCGAAATCGAGGCACGCTTGAACCGCGCGCACTGGAAAGCACGCGTCGTGCTTCTCGCGGCTCAGCCGCTCCTCGGCGATGGCGAAAAGAGTCACGCCATCTCGAGCGATTGAGGCCGAGGAATCGTGCATTTGCGAGTAGTTGATTCCGAGACTGATCAACCGCGATCCTCCGTCGCTTTTTCCCCCCAACACCAGGCCATTTGCGTTTCGTCGCCCGAGAATTGCAAAGAAGTTGCTCCCGCGTCACGAAGGACGGTACCGACTTCATCTTTCGTGAGAGCCACGCCATGCCAGCTCTTCCCCGCCATTTCGGGGTCCAGTCCCAGGCCCGACGCGATCGCGCGTCCCGTGCGCTTCATACCTGCGGACCAGAACAGATTAACGATTCGCCATGTCGTCCGGCCGCGCCAATTCATCGGTGGTGTTTGTGCGCCGTTGTATTGAAAGAGAAAAACGCCACCGGGCGCCAACACTCTGACGAATTCGCGCAGTAGGCCGTGAGCAAGCGAGGACTGCGGCAGATGCTGAAGCACAATGTAGCTAAACGCAAAATTGCTTGACGCGGTTTCCAGTCCGCTCAACGTCGCGCCGTCGGCCAAGACCCACTGGATATTGGAAAATTCACTTAGATACTTTTTCCCTTGCGCCTGCATCTCCGAAGAAATGTCTACCGCCGAAACGCGGCCAAAACGCTGCGCGAAGCTTCGCGTCATGCGTCCCGCGCCGCATCCCACCTCAACCATTGATTTGTCCTGCGTCTGAAAACCGAGTTGGTTCAGAATAGGCTCGACGAGACGCTTATAGTCTTCTTCGCCTGATTTGAAAAAAGAATCGAGGTCCCAGTCGGAGCGCCAACTGGCGATGTAATAGAAAGCGTTCTTGCGGGCACGCTCGTCCCAGTCCTGTCGAATCGACTTGGTTACTCGATCGCTTGTCATCCGTTCTTCCACTGAATCGTCAAGGCTCGTGATTGCTCCGGCCGCATTGGTCATGGTTGCCGCATTTATGGCCGCTCGATCGCGCACCGAGCCTGATTCGCTCGCGCGGGAATGACCATCGTCATTTCCCCGCGGCGATACCGCGGGAAAGAGGTTTTTCCTGAATGGCAGCGGCCGGCGAGGGCTCGCCCACCCAGCCACGATAGCGGCGCAGGTTTTTCTCGGCGTAGAGGTTCCTAAGTTTATAGAAAATCCGAGGCGGCAGAATCAGAGTAAAAAGAAGCGAAAGCTGCTTATAGACCCGATAGCCGAAGGGAGCGCTCGAATGATTCAGCCGAAAAGCATCCTGCTCGATGAAGTAAGTCTGCCATGGCATTCCGCCGTCGAGAGTCAATTTCACCCGTCCAACCGTCACCAGAATCGGGTCGACAATGATTTCGATCGAATCCTCCGGGATTCCAGCCGCCGCCAATTGAATGGTGAGTTCCCGCGCGAGACACGTGAGCGAATTCAACTTGCGACGCATCCGCACGGGATCGTCGGCGGTGAATTGATATTGGTTCTGATCGTGCAGCCGGTAGTGAGTGAGGCACCCGGGGAGCAATACGGCGCTGCTATGCGCGATGGACATAGCCGACATGAACTCGTCCGCTTCAACGACGAGAGCGTGGGGGATCGGCAGCACGCGATCGAGAACGCTGCGCCGGATGGAGACGCGGCTCGTGCCAAGAAAACACATGTAGTTCCGGAACGTTCGCGCGCCCTTTAGAGACCGAATATCGAAACTACCTGGAAACTCCGCGGAAAGCGCCGAGGCGGTTCCGGCAGCTGAATCATGCTGAATGATCCCGTGGCCGATGGCGCCGACCCAAGGATTTTTTTCGAATGTGGTCATTACCTCAGTCAGTTTGATTTTTTCCCACCAGTCGTCGCCATCGAGGAACGCGATTATTTCGCCGCGGGCTTCGGGTATGCCGAAATTGAACGCGGATGCCTGGCCGCCATTTTCCTTACGCAGGTAGCGCACCTGGGGCGCGAATTTCCTTACGATATCGGGCGTGCTATCCGTCGAACCATCATCCACCACCAGAATTTCCATCTCGCTCGAAGCAAAATCCTGCTCGAGCACACTCACGATTGCCTCTTCGATGAAGCGCTCGTGGTTGTACGTATCAATCAGCGCCGTGACTGCGAGCTGCGCCATTACGATTTCAACTCCCTGTTACCTCCCATTCGTGCCCATGCTGAATTCGCTTACGGCCTTGAACCCGAGCTCGCGCCGCGAAGCAGTTCCTGCTCGACGGCCACCATCTCTGTCAAGATGTCGTCGAGGTTTCGCGTGATTCCCCAACCCGGAAAATGCGATTTCAGCTTACGTAAATCGCTGATGTAGCAAATGTGATCGCCCTTGCGCGCCTGATCGTTATACACCCACTTGATTTTCCGCCCGCTCAGCTCGTCGATTCGGGCAATCGCTTCCAGCACGGAGACGCTATTTCCGCGCCCGCCGCCGAGATTGTAGACTTCGCCGGGCCGCGGATTCGCGGCAAACGCTTCCATCGCTGCAATTACATCGTGGCTATGAATGTTATCGCGGACCTGCTTGCCTTTGTATCCATAGACACTGTAGGTCTGTCCAGAAAATGCCACGCGCACGAGATACGACAGGAATCCATGCAGCTCCACGCCGCTGTGATTTGGCCCCGTCAGGCAGCCGCCTCGGAATATCCCGACGGGCAGCCCATAATAGCGCCCGTATTCCTGCGCCATCACATCGGCGGCGACTTTCGAAGCGCCGAAAATGGAATGTAGAGAGCGATCGATGCGAAAATCCTCGGCGATGCCCTCGACGTCCTTCGGATCGGAATAATCGTAACGGGTGGGAAGCTCTTTGAGCGGCAGCTCGTTCGGCGCGTCGCCATAAACTTTGTTCGTGCTCATGAAAAGGAAAATCGCTTCGGGGCTGGATTGGCGCGCCGCTTCAAGGAAATTCAGTGTGCCGCCCGCGTTGACGTCGAAATCCACGAGCGGGATTTGGCTCGCTTTGTCGTGCGATGGCTGGGCGGCGCAGTGAATGATTCGATCGAAGCGATGCTCGCGGAACAGATTAAATACTGCCTCTCGATTTCGAATGTCCAGCTCGTGATGCGTGAAATGTTTCGTTGCCGCGCGCAAGCGGGAGAGATTCCACGTCGTGTCGCCGGGAGGTCCGAAGAACTCGCGGCGCATGTTGTTGTCCACGCCGATGACGCTGTGGCCTTTGCGATCGAAATGTTCGACCGCCTCAGACCCGATCAGCCCGCTGCTCCCCGTGACGAGAATTTTCATTTCGCGCCTGCGCTCTGCGGTTGTGCTACTGCGTATAGCTGACGGAGATCCTTTTCGTTCTCACGAATCCAGGCAAGGATGCGGTCGTAGCCGTCCGAGATTCCAACCTTTGGTTTCCAGCCCAATTCCTTCTCGGCTTTTCGGTTGTCCGTCATATAAATGCATTGATCGGCTTTGCGCGGCTGGTTCTCATATCCGATCGGAATATCGCGGCCGAACTTCTCGCGCAAAAGATTCGTCGCCTCCACCAGCGAGCAGGAATTTGCCGGGCCGCCGCCGACGTTGAACACCTGCCCCGCAATTCGATCGAGGTTCTCGATCTGCAAGTCCACCAGGCGGCAAACATCCTCGATAAAAAGAATATCGCGGACTTGCTTGCCGTCCCAGCCTATGTATTTCAGCGGGAGGCCGAAGTGAAACGCCACCGCCCACCACGTAACCCAACCCTGATCGGATTTTCCGAATTGCCCTTCGCCGCTGATGACACCGAACCGGTTGATGACGGTTTTCATCCCGAACGCGCCGGCGTATTCCTGGCACGCAAGATCCGCCATCAGTTTGCTCAGGCCGTATATGCTGCGCTCGCAACCGTCGAGCGTGAATTCTTCAGAGAATCCGTGATCGGGATCAAAGCCCACGAGAGGTTTTGCGGAGTGGAGACGACGGTACGCTTCTTTGTCCCACACGAGACGCGTTGCCTCAGCGCGATGCGGCGGAGAATTCGTCTTGTCGGCGCTGTAGACACGATTCGAGCTCCAGAAAATCAGCGGGCAATCGCGGTGGCGCGCGAACTCGAGAACGTGGATCAAGCCGAGCGAGTTATTCGTGATGTCGAAGATCGGATTGGCGTAACCGGTGACGACGGAAGGTTGCGCGCTGGCGTCACAAATCAGATCGATCCCTTTCGGCAAGCTTGCGAGATCCTCCGCATTCCGGACGTCTACGTGGACAAAATCAATACCGCGCCGGCGAAACTGCGGCAGATTCAGTTCGCTTCCGCGGCGCACCAAGTTATCAGCGACGATCACGCGATCGCCGCGGCGCTGAAAATGAAACGCAAGCTGAGCGCCGACAAATCCGCATCCGCCGGTAATCAGAATCTTCAAGGAGTTTTCACCTCGCTCGAGAGTTGCGATCCACGCGTCTTCGCGCGCGGCTCGAAGTAGAGCCGCAGATCGCGGTATGGCAAGTAGCAGAGCATGAACGCGTCCAGCGGCAGCAGGTCAAATTTTCGGCGGCGAAAATCCTGCCCCGCGCATTGCATGAACGAAGTCCGGAAATGCGCGCGATAAAATGTAGCCGCCATGGAAGTCAAGCGGACACCGTTGGCATAGGCCTTTACGCCGAATCTCCACCAGCGCCAGTAGGCGTTCATAACGGATGTGACGGAATCGTGGCGCAAATGGCGGACGATCGCGCGGGGTTCGTACACGCTATCGTAGCCACGCACCCGGAGCCTGCGCGAGATATCCACGTCCTCTCCGTTGGTCCTCATTCTCTCATCGTACCAGCCGATTTCCTCGAGAGCGGCTTTCCGCGCGACAGTGTTGCTTCCAAACGTGAATTTGGGATTTACGACGCGCGTCTCGCCCCAATCCTGTGGCATGTGAGATTGTCGCCAACGGTCCGCGACGGACGTAAGGACCGTCTCGATCAGTTTTCCTCCAGCGATCGCCGTTTTGGGTCCTGAAACGGCTGCTACCAGCGTTTCGAGCCAAGCGGAATCCGGGGCGCAATCCGCATCGAGCGCGGCGACGAATTCATTCTTGGCGCGATGGAGACCGGTGTTGCGCGCAGCAGCCAATCCTCGATTCTGGTCGTGACGCACAATTGTGACGGGATAGCGCCGGGCGATTTCGAGCGTATGGTCGGTCGAGCCGTCGTCCACGATCAAAATTTCATCGGGGGGGAGAGTTTGCCGAAGGGCTCCCTCGATTACCGGGGCGATGTAGGCCTCGACGTTGAAGCACGGAATATAGAGCGAAACGCTAGGTGCCATATCTAATCCCGGCGAACGCGCCGTTTCTTACGAAGCGAAACTCCGGCCTCGTGACCGACGGTGTCATATCGTCTCGGCATGGGCTGATGGCAGGTACGATCCCATTAGCCGCCACAACCGCTCCAGTTCATCGCGCCGAATCACTCCAATTGACAACGCGCCTCCGCCATAGAGCATGATACCCAGAACCAGGTTCAACAGTAATGGCAACGGCGAGTAAGCAAGCGCTCCAGATACTCCCAACGCCAGAGCAAACGCAGGCAGCGAAATTCGGAGACCGAGCCAAGCGAATTTGCGTGTCGGGCGAAAGATGAAATAAATGAAAATCGAAGCCACGGTGTAACTGATGTTTGTGGCCCATGTGGCCCCGAGAGCTCCGTACCGCGGAATCCAAAAAATATTCAGTACGATGTTGATGATGGCTCCCACAACTGTTGAGACAGCGAGATAGCGCTGCAAGTTGCGAGCGATCAACCCCATTTTCAAGACCACGCCAAAGAAAATGGCCGCCTCGGACCAAATGAGAGCCGCGAAAATCGGCGCGGAGGCGCCATATTTCGCGCCGAAGACGAGGCGCGTGAGTGGCTTTGAGAGTGGAACAGCGATTGCGCAGACGCCGAACACGAGCGCCATCAAGGCGCGGTAGCTGAATCGCAAGTATCGTTCAAAATCCTCTTCGTTTCGGGCAGATCTCGATAGCACCGGGAAGATCGCATCCATCAGGGAAACCGGAAAGAGGCTGAAGATCTCGGCGAGATTCACGGCTGCGACGTATCCCCCGAGTATCAGGTCGGAGGACATCTTGTGCAGCATCACTTGATCGATTCGAGTATAGACATTGACCGCCAACGTGCTTAGAGCCAGAGGAAACGAGTAGACGAGAAACTTCCTGGCTTCTTTCGGAAGAAATTCCCAGGGGCGGGGGAGCAAACCCTTGTGCCATGCGCCTGCGGAATTCAAGATCGCTTCGACGATGGCGCAGAGCGTCCTCGCGAGAATGACCCAGAATAGCGATGCCCTTCCGATCGCCAGGAAAATGATAGCCAGCAGCCACAAAACTTGCCGGATTAGCCCAAAGCTGACGGCGTACCACTGGCGCAGATCAACCTGGAAAACCATGCCGGGCAAGCAGAACGGCACGACGAGCATCCGGTCGATAGCGGCGAAAAGCAGTAGAGCCCAGATTCCCCCGCCGTAGCCGAAGTGCGGGGCGAGAACCAGCGCGATCACGGTGGTGATGGAAGCGAATACGAGGCAGATAACGCTGCCCGTGAACAATATGCTGCCCGCTTGCTCGCGATGCTGGGCGGCTTCCCGGCCGAGAATGGGCTCGATTCCAAATGTTGCGAGCCAGGCGTACAGACCGATGTAAGAATATATGGCGCCGTATCGTCCAAGCTGTTCGCGCCCGAGATAGCGAGCTAGCAGGATCACCGCCAACGCCGAAAGTACGGTGGCTAAACCACGGCCCGCGAATAACGTGGCGATGTTCTTTAGAAGCGTGTGGCCGAGGTTGGCGGGCTGCTGGGTATTCGTCATTCGTCCACTTATTTCGGAGCAGGGCCCGTCTTTTCGAGTTGTTTGACGTCAGATTTTTCGATGTCGTTCATCAAAGCGTGCCGATGCAGAACGTAGCGCTCGCCCTTGTCCACAATCGCCGCCGGCACGGTCGCGAATTGGTTATGTATCATTTGCCGCCAGGAAATCGGGCCGCGTGCAGGCACCAGATGAGTGCCCCACTGAAAAATGAAGCAAAGATTCCAGATGATGAGAACTGATGTCACGGCGCAGGCCACGATCTTAGCTCGCTGCGAATTCCAGAATTCCTCGAGTGCGGTAAAGGTGCCGGCTAGCCCAACGATGAAAATCGGCGTCAACGGCAGAAAGTATCGATTGCCGAACGAGGAGAGCCCATCCCAGAAAGGCGAGCACGCGATCAGATAGTAGAAAGGCAAGAGAATCGCAATCAGCGCAACACCGAACTGCCGGTCCCGCCGCAACACCACCACGAGGCCCAGTGCCGCAAAGATAATAATCGGCGTCCAACTCACCAATCCGTGATCCGCCGAAAACAGAACTCGAAGAAATTGCGGCCTTAGCCACGACCACGTGCCTGCATCTGCATAACCCGTGGCAAATGGGTGGCCGTAAATAATCTTTCGAGTAATCGGCGTCGGAAGGAACATCAAAATACTCGCAGCGACGAAGACCAGATTTCCGAGGGCCACTTTCCCGAGCGGCCGGCTTTGCGAGGGCCGCCGAATTCCGTCGTAATAGTCCCACAAGGATTCCACCGCGGGTGCAAACAAGACCATCACGTTCGGGTAATACACGTCCATGAGAAGTCCCGCGATCAGTCCCAGGATCGTCCATTGAAGGATCGTTCTCGTCCCGCGAGTCCGATCCCAATACCAGAGAAACAGAGCTACCACGAAAGCGGAATGCGCATGCGACCACGACGGATTGAAATACATATAGACAGGCAATGAACTGGCGAACCAGATACCAATGGTTGCAAGCAGCGCCCATCTCTCCGCGAAGTATCGCCGCGCAAGCTCGAATGAGAACAATAAGCCGAGGAAGCCGTAAAGCGCGGTTGCAAGAGCCATCGTATCGAGATACGGCCACGAAAAGCCGTCGGCGGGGATGTGCGCGCCCAGCCGGTCGGCTAGAAGGACAATTCCATGCGTGACGATCAGAAACGGAGCCCACAAAATGGATGGGCCGGTCGCGAAGTGATTGTCGAGGTGGCCGGTTACCGTGTAATCGCCTTGCTTGGGCGTGCCATCCGGATTGACGCGGTACATCTGGAAGCTTTGGTTCGCGTGCTGCCAGTCCTTTTCAAAATCGAGATGCCCCTCAATCAGCATGGAGCGCACGTACGCGTAATAGCCGACGCCATCGCCCCGAACCCACGGATTCACCAATGGCAACGTGATCAGGAAAAGCACCAGGAGCACTTTGTGCGAGCGGCCGATCCGATTGAATGAATCTTTGAGCGTCATTTAGGTTATGCGCCGATATCAAAAGCAATGGCCGGAATCATCCAGCCCGCCCCGAAAATCGAACACGCGACGACCGAGGTTGCGCGTTCGGTCCGCACTTCGTTTGCTCCAAGTTACAGTGATTCGATTACGCGCAGTCGCTGGCAACCGCGCTTGGTCCGTTGGTACAAGAATGCATTTTGGTTCAGCCGCGATCGTGAGGTGGCGCTCACGAAACGCCGCCACCTGCCATCCGCCCAATTTCATCGCGTCGGAACGGATCGCTCGGTTGGAGATGCCGAAATCGCTTGCAACAACTCGTCCGCGACGAACTCGCATTGCTCCGCCGCCATCTCTGGATACATCGGCAACGAAAGAATTCGCGACGCGGCATTTTCCGTGACAGGGAAATCGCCCTTACGATACCCCAGACTCGCGCAAGCTTCTTGCAGATGGATCGGGATCGGGTAATGAATTCCCGTGCCGATTCCGCGCGCCGTCAGCGCCTTCTGGACGTCTTCGCGGCGATCCAACTGAATCACGTAAAGATGATAAATGTGCGTGCACTTTTGCGCTGTCTTAGGCAGAACGATTGAGGTCCCTGCCAATAAGTTGCTGTACGCAGCGGCGTGCTCGCCGCGCGCCGCGTTCCAGCGGTCCAGGTGCGGAAGCTTGACGCGGAGAACCGCAGCCTGAATCGTATCCAGCCGCGAATTCGTGCCGATCACCGGGTGCTCGTATTTCACTCGTTGCCCGTAATTGCGAAGCCGCCGAATTTTTTCCGCGGCCCCAGCGTCATTGGTGACAACCATTCCGCCGTCGCCGTACGCGCCGAGATTCTTTGCCGGGTAAAAACTGAATCCGGCGGCATGCCCCAAAGCTCCGGCGCGGTGCCCATCATACAAGGCCCCGTGCGCCTGCGCCGCATCCTCGACGACGACGAGCCCGCGCTTCCGCGCAATTTCGAGTATCGGCTGCATGTCAGCTGGTTGCCCATAGAGGTGCACGGGCATGATTGCTTTGGTTTTCGATGTAATTGCCGCTTCGATCGCAGCTGGATCGATGTTATAGGTGTCGCGATTGGCGTCCACGAGGACCGGCCGCGCGCCGGTAGCCATAATCGCGAGAACCGTGGCGATGAACGTGTTCGCGGCGGTAATCACTTCGTCGCCGGGGCCGACCGCATACGCTCTCAGCGCAAACTCGAGCGCGTCGAGCCCGCTTCCGACGGAGATCGCCTCGCTCGTTCCGATATATTTTGCGAATTCCTCTTCAAAGAGGCGAACATCATCGCCGAGAATGTAGTCGCCGCGCTCGACGACCCGCATCATTGCTGCCGTAACGTCCGATGCAATCGACTTGTATTGCGCGTGCAAATCGACAAAAGAAATTTTGATTTGCTGGGTCATTTCTTCACTCCGAATCCCAAATAGACGACGGGACGCAGAATGCTCCACCAGCCTGTTATGGGCTTCATTTTCGTATAACCCTGTTGGTGCGGCGGATACACCTTGGTCACAGGAACCTCGCAATGCCGGTAACCCAACCGGATCGTTTTGAACAAGAGATACGGCTCCAATTCATATTTGTTGAGCCAATCCTGGCGCCAGTTCACGCGCTGATCGCGGAGGATTTCAACGCGGAAGGCTCGAAAACCATTCGTAGTTTCCGTGACGTGCTTCCGCGCGAACATCGAAAACAATATCGGGTGAACGAATCGAGTCGCAACCACACGATACGCCGGTGTATTGCCGTAGCCGCCGCCCGGCAAGAACCGCGAACCTTGAACGAAGTCTGCGCGGCCCGCGATAATGGGCTCGAGTAATCGCGAAATCTCATTCGGATCGTCCTTGTCGTTGCCCGCCTGAATCACCAGGACGTCGTATTTATTCTCGAGCGCGTATTCAAACACCTGCTTCATCGCCGCGCCGATACCACGATTCGTGGAATTGCGCAGGTGCACCCAGCCATTTTTGGGCAGAGACTCTATCGCGCCATCCGTTGAGCCATCGTCCATCACGAGCAAGTCGTACTCTCGCGCTGACGGGTGGCGGGAAATCGTGCGCCGAATCTTATCTCCTTCATTAAATGCAAAGATGGCGGCGAGCGTCTTCATTTTGCTGGCCGATTGGGCCGCACCACGGGCCGAGGCAATGCCGGAACTGTTGTCCATTCAGGACGGCGCCGCACATCAATCCCATCGACATACGGCTTTAGGATATCAAACGGGCACTCTAGCGCATCTACATCTGAAATCACACGCGCCGGCGATCCGGCCACGACAGCGCGCGCAGGAACGTCGTGCGTGACGACGCTTCCCGCACCGACGAGCGCGTTCTCTCCAATAATCACGTGGGGAAGTATCGTGGCGCCGATGCCGATCTTCGCACCCGATTTGATTGTCGGGCCTTGCATGCACTTCGTGCAGAGAGGATGCGGATCGTTCGCCAGCATAACGCCCGGCGCCAGAAAGACATCATCTTCGATCGTCGTGAATTGCGAGATGTAGACGTTGCAATGAATCTTCACGCGTGAGCCGATCACGCAATCGTAATCCACCGTCGAATTATTCCAGACGGCGCAATCGTGCCCGATTCGATTGCCTTCCCGGATGACGACATTGTGTCCCGTCTCAAAGTGATCGCCGATCACCACCGAGGCGTAAATCACGCTGCCCGAGCGGATTTGAGCCAAATTCCCAATGCGCAGGGGCAGCTTATCCACCGGGCGTCCTGGCGGATAACCGAGAATGACTCCCGGATCAATCGAGCAGTCACGCCCGAGTTCTACCGCGACGCAGTTGAGCATTGTGCCACCTCCACCGCTTTTCCACGCTGTGCCATGGACGCTTCAATTGCCTTTAACGTGCGCACGACGGCTTCTCCGGTGGCAGCATCCGATACCGGCTTGAGGTTGTGACGGATTGCTTCGATGAAATCCGTCGCCTGATTCCTGAGGGGTTCGCTGTATTCGACTTTCGGGCTGATAATGTCGCCGTCGCGAATCAGCAATTTGAAATCGCCAAAGGATACCGTGTCGGTTTCTCCGACGGCCACACCCTTCTCGAATATGCGAACGCGTTCGAGATCATTCAGATCGTCAAACACGAGCCGTTGCTGGCTCCCCACGACGACTACTCTGCGGACCTTGTTAGGATCGGCCCAACTCACGTGAATGTTAGCAATCACGTCATTGCTGTAGCCGAGCGTGATGAAGCCGACATCCTCACGAGCGTTTCCGAGGGAGTGCGATCCGACGGCGCTCGCCCATTGCGGTTCTTCGTCGATGAGATAATTGAAAATTGAGATGTCGTGCGGCGCCAAGTCCCATATCGCGTTGACGTCGCCGCGAATCGGGCCCAGGTTCGTGCGCGTCGAATGCATGTAATACAATCGCCCGAAAGCAGGTGACTTGACGCATTCGCGCAGCTTGCGAACGCCCGGGTTATATAGAAACGTGTGAGCCACCATCAACACTCGTCCCGATTTGCTGGCCAGATCTTGCAAAGCACTGCAGTGATCTATTTCAATCGCCAGCGGCTTTTCAACGATCACGTGGCGACCGGAGACCAACGCCAGCCGGGCCAATTCAAAGTGGGTCGAGGCTGGCGTCGAGATGATCACGGCGTCGACATCAGGTCTTTTCAGCAACTCTTCCGCGCTGGCGCAAACATGAACACCTGGGATTCGCGACGACGCACGTTGCCGCCTTTCAGCCTGGGAATCGCAAATCGCCGTGACGCCTGAATCGCCCAATTCGTTGAATACGCGCGCATAATTCGGGCCCCAGTAGCCGTACCCGATTATCCCGACGCCTATCTTTGAGGACATCTCAAATTGCTCCCGAGCTTCTATTTGAAAATTCCGTTGTGCAATGCCTGCCAGCGGCAGTGACGGACGTCGACCCACGCGTGCTTCTTGCCCGGCGCGAATGTCCTGTCATTATAAGAAATTAGCACTTCGAAGACGATACAGGAGAATCGGAATTTCGAAAGGGTTTCAATCCGCTGTTTGCTGAAGCAAAAGCGCCCTGCCGTCGCAACCTGCGGAACGACGCTAGAGAAGCGAGTCTTGCGCCGATCACATTGCGATCGCGCTAGCCGACCGCTCCGTGCCTGTCTGTAATTTTTGGGTGGCGTCCGGATTCCGCTTCGCAGTCTGATACGCAATCACGCGATCGATAATCGCGTTGAGAGGAATGGACGGGCGGAAACCTGTGAGGCCTTCCAATTTTTCAAGCGCCGGCACGCGACGCGGCATGTCTTCGAAGCCCGGCTCGTAGGCCTGATCGTAGGGAATTAATTGGATCGGGGATTCGCTCTTTGTTTGCTCTCGTACTTGCTGAGCAAGGCCCTCGATCGTGATTTCGTGGTTGCTTCCAATATTGACCACTTCTCCGATAGCCGCGCTCGTCCCGACGAGCCGGAGAATCGCTTCCACGGAATCGGAGACATCGCAGAAACAACGCGACTGTTTCCCGCTGCCGTAAACAGTAATCGGTGATCCTTCAATCGCCTGGCGCACAAAGTTGGGGAGAACCATACCGTATCGTCCCGTCTGTCGAGGACCCACTGTGTTAAACAGCCGTGCGATCACCACCGGTTGCTTTCGCTCTTTCCAGTAGGCGACCGAAAGGAACTCATCGAGGGCTTTTGATGCAGCGTAGCTCCAACGTCCAATCGACGTGGGACCGAGCACGAGATCGGCATCCTCGTGAAAAGGCACGCGCTCGCTCTTGCCGTACACCTCCGAAGTGGACGCTGTGAAAACGAGCTTCTTTTTTCTGCAGGCGGCTTCAAGAACCAATTGAGTGCCGTTTACGTTCGTTTCGATCGTCCGCACCGGGCTCTCGACAATGAGGCGGACGCCAACCGCAGCCGCAAGATGAAACACGACTTCCGATTCATCTACTAGTTCCGCAAGGAGCATTCGATTCTGAATGGAATCGAAGACGCACTGGAATCGCTCGTGGCTCTTGAGGTGCCGGATATTCTCGACGCTGCCTGTGGATAGGTCATCGAGAATGATGACTTCATCGCCCCGCGCCAGCAGCCGCTCGGCGAGGTGCGAGCCAATGAATCCTGCTCCTCCGGTGATTAGAGCGCGCAATATTGCCTCCTATGATTTTGGAGCCGAACCGCCCGGGAACTTGGACGTCTTGCCGTGCGAGTCTTCGCCGTAGCCGTATCCATACGCGTAAGGATAGTAGCGATAAGAGTAGTAATAATCGGGCGCGCTCGAATCGACCGCATTCAACACCACACCGAGCAAACGAGATTTGACGGCGAAAAGAAGATCTCGCGTGCGTGTGAAAGCTTCTTTCGGCGTCTCACCGCTGCGGACGACCAGAAGAACGCCGTCCGTTAAGGCGGACAGAATCACGGCGTCCGTAGCGGCCATAATCGGTGGTGAGTCGATCACAATGAACTTGTACTTCTGGCGGAGATAGGTGATCGCATCGCGCATCCGGTGCGAAGAAAGCAAGTCGGCCGGACTCGGCGGAATCGGCCCCGTCGTCAGCGCCGACAGGTTTTCAATCTCCGGATGTGTAATGACGACGTCGTCCAACGACGACACGCCTGCAAGATACGAGCTGAGCCCGAAATCGCGGCCAACGGTCAGACCGAGCGCCCGGCGAATTCCGGGTTTGCGAAGGTCGGAATCCACAATGAGTGTTCGGTCGCCCAGTTGAGCCAATGTCACCGCCAGATTGAGAGCCGAAGTAGTCTTGCCCTCGCGCGGAAGCGCGCTGGTGACCAAGATGACCTGAGGCGGGTGGTCGGCTTGGGACAGCAACAACGATGTTCTCAGCGCGCGGAACGCCTCGGATACTTGCGACTTTGGTTTAATGAAAGAAACGATTTCAACGCGCGACTCCTGCTGCTCTCCGCCCTCTCCGTCGGTCAGCATCTTTCTTGAGTGCGACACACCCAAAAGATTCGGGAGAGAAGGAACAACCGCAAGCGAAGGCAAACCGGCGAGACGCTCGACGTCATCGGGCGATTTCACCGTGTTATCGAGGTATTCTCGTAGAAACGCCAGACCCACTCCGCCAACAAGCCCGATGAGAAAGGCGAGAAGAATGTTCTTCGCCTTTTGAGGCCGAGCGGGGGACCCAGGCACGAGAGCCGGGTCCACGATGCGGATGTTGCTCGAGCGCAGACCGGCCGTGATGCTCGCCTCTTTTAGTTTCTGTTGAAGTCCGTCATAAAGTTGTTTGTTGGATTCTGCGTCGTGCTCGAGAATGTGATACTGAACCAACTTTTCGGACATGTCATTGGCGTCGCCTTTTTGCGTTTCGAGCGCCGCCGTCAAGAGCCCAACCCGCTCGCGGGCCGTCTTATAGTCCGTCTCGATGGATGCCTCGACGTTTTGTTTGGCGCGCGCGATCGCGTCGTCCACTTCCTTTTTTTCGCGCGTGATGCGCTGTACTTTTGGATAATTCGGGCCAAATTGTGCCGAAGCGTCGACGTATTGTTCGCCAAGTTCGGCTTGGCGCTTGAGCAAATCGCTCAGATACGGATTATTACGAACGTCGGGTAGCTGGTCAACGTCGCCCGATTTTGCAATCTGATACAGGGCTTGTTTTTGGACCAGATCGGTTTGCGCGTCGGTGAGGGCTTTATTGATGTCCGCGAGTTTCTGTGTGGTGATATTTTGCTTTTCATCAATCGTCCAGATTTGATTCTCGCGCTCGTAAGCAATCTTCGCGGCCTCGGATTTTTCCACCTTGATCCGCAGTTCTTCGAGCTCGCCTGAAAGCCAAGTCGAAGCTTGCTGCGTGGCGTCATACTTGCTTCGAAAGTTTGCCTCAATATAGTTCAGGAGATGGCCGTTTACGATCTGCGCGGCCAACTGCGGATCCTGCGCCTCAAACCGCACTTCAATCAAGCGGCTGTCCTTAATGCGCTGTATAGACAAAGAGTTGAGAAAAGTGCCAAGGATGGCGGGTCGCTGAGACGCAATGCCGGCATGAGGGATTATGAACGCGCTTGTCTTGCCTCCGAACTCCGGATATCTCCCAAGATCCATTGATTTGATGGTTTGGAGCGCCAAGGTCTCGCTTTGCAGGATCTTGGTTTGGGTCTCAATGTAGTTCTCGCTGTCTATGTAGTCGTCGTAAGAGTTTGAATCCGGAAAGGGCTGAATGCTTTGCGCTTCGCGGTCCACTTCCACTCGAGCCGCGGCCACGTATACCGGCTTCATTTTGAACGTTGCGATCGTGACGACCGTTACCACCGTCAATAGGAAGCTGAGAACGAGCCACTGATGCTTCTTCAGAATGATGAGGTAATCGAGCAGATGCGGTTCCTTCGGCATCTGCTCCCAGCTCGCGACCGGGGCAGCCGATATCAGTGAAAGGGACTCTGCCCCCTTTCGGTCGCGCATAATAAGTCTGCTAGCATCTTCCATGTTTATTTTTCTCTCGATTCATTGCGAATGAATTCTATTAAATGCGCTCTACAAAGCGACTGCCGTCCGGCTCTAGAAGTGGTATATCAAGATTGTCGAACCGACCGTCAGCGCCGCCTGTGAGCCCTTATACAAAATCTTCTTACCGGTACTGTCGGGCACAAACAACATGTCGCCCGCCTGCATAGGCACGTCTTCGACTTTACGCGCCAACATTTTGTTCACTGGAACAGGGATTTCCGTTTTGCCGCCGGTCGCGGGATCCTGCCGCATTATGAGTGCGCTGTTCGCCTTCGCCGTGCTCGTAAGTCCGTGCGCCATGCTGAGCGCCTTCAAGACAGATATGTGATCTCCGCGGCTCTCCAGAGTGAAGCCTCCGGGTCCTTGAACGGCCCCGATCACGTAGACGATTCCCGAACGGGGAACGCTTACGACGTCGCCGCCGTAAACCGGGACATTGAAAGTCGGATCGCCCGACACCAGGAGGTCATGCAGTCGAATTCTCTCCGTCGCGCTATCTGGCGCCGGCGCATCTTGGCCGCCGCCCTTCGGTTCTGCAACCGGCGCGGCGACGGGCGCAGCATTGAGTCCTCCACGCGTTACGAAAATATAGCTGCCAGCATCGTCGGTAATTCCACCGGCATCCGCGAGGATTTCAAGCAACGTGGTGGGCTTGACGATCTGCACCACCATTGGCTTTGCGACTGCGCCAACGACAGACACGGGCTGGCTATTTTGCTCTTTTACGAAAACGGATACCTGGGGATGTGAAACGAGCCCATTTTCAATCAGCAAATTTTCCAATTTGGCTTCGAGCTCAAACGTAGTCAGTCCAGCGGCGTGCACGCGTCCCGGAACGAGAGGGAGCGAGATGTCGCCGGTGTCGCTCACGCGCACTTCCCGAGTCAATTCGGGAACGTCGAAGACGTCTATGTGGACAACGTCGCCGGAACCGATCGGAATTTCGGAGGGACGTGTCGTCTTCGACTGTGCCAACTGAAATATTTTGTCGTTGGTCTGCTTCGAAGTCTGCGGCTGATCTTGGCAGTAAACTGCCGGTACTCCCCAGGTAAGTATAAGGAAGGACCAAACCAACTTTGACTTCAAGCAGCCCGTAAAATCGCGGACTGAGTTGCTCATTTGGATGATGCCCCAAGACACTATGGACTAGCAGATGCGCGTATGTCAACGACTGAATTTGTACCTGAAGTCCTGTATTTTCTTTGGTTTGTGGGTTCCGGTGGCAACGCGGGAGTGGCCAAAATCCCGGCTTGAATTAGGAACAATAAAGCGTTCGAAGGGATGTGAAGATTGAAGTCAACGAAGCTGTGGAAGAGGATTCCAGCACACGCGACGACCGCGGCAATGTGATACGCGGCGGAAAAATGGCCCTGAATTGTTGCCAGTCCTCGTATTGACGCTTGAAGTAACAGGAACAGAAACGCGGCGCCGAAAATCGCTCCGGGGAGACCAAGTTCCGCGAGAGCCTCCGCGTAGTCATCGTGAGCGTGGTCGACCAATTTTCCATCGTAATCCGTGTCGTAACGAGGGAACACCACAACAAGTGTGCCAAGTCCCGTCCCAGTGATGGGGTGCGCCAGAAACACTCGCATCGTCCCTTTCGTCATCGTCCACCGCCGGAGCGACGTCACCTCCCCTTCGCCTTTCGTGCTGAATCGTTCAAGAACTCTGCCCACGCCAAGCCAAGCGATGAGCGACGAAACTACGAGAATAAATGCAATCGCCGGCCCGATGCGCATTTTGCCGGATCGCCGGCTCACGTAAATAATTGCAAGTAGCGCCAATTCGAACGCGAATGTGATCAAGCCGCCCCTCGAAGCGGCAAGGAAAATCGCGCCGACTGGCACCAGCGTAAACAATCCCACGAGCGGGACCAAGTCGCGGCGTACTCCGCGAAATGCAAGGAAGGACAATCCGACAGGCACCAGCAACTCCATCAAGCCCGCGAAGTGATTCCGATTGACGTATGGGCCGAATGGTTCTCCGCCGATTTGCAGTTCGCGGAGTCCATATATTTTCCCGCCGCCGGTGAACTGCTGTGCGATCCCTTCGAGCGCCACGCAGAAGGCCAGGAGAACGAGAAACCAAGTCAGGAACCGCATATCGTGGCGATCGCGAAAGACTTGAGTCGCGACGAAATAAATGAGGAAGCACGCGCCCCAGCGAAGGAGCGCCGTCCACGTGAGAAACGGATACACGGTGATGCGAAATACAAGCTGGACGATCACCCAAGCGAAAAACCCAACGATCGGCCAATTCAAGTTGTTCCAATGAATCTCCGCGTCCGTCGAGCTGGTGGTGAAAAGTCCCCAGGCGAGAAACAGCAGCGCCGCTCCGATTTCGAAAAGTGACTCAGACCAGATCTCGACGACCCCGTGAGCGCCGACGGCAAAGAGGATCAAGACACAAACAGCAATTTGAACGGCTCTCATTGAATTCCCTGCTGAGGCGCCCCAGTCGCGGGCGGAGTTGCTGCCGCCGTGGCAGGAACTAGAGACACGTCATCGATCCAAGCCGTTCCTCCCAGCCTGTTCTCGAACATTCGGCTGGTGAGACGGCGGACTTCGAGCTGTAGGATTTGCGTGTCCGCGCCGGTCGTAATGTCTCCCTGCAACTCCGTCCAATCGTGCGATCCTGTCAGGTCGTCAGTATGCAGGTAAATTTGATCTCGATGCCGGGGATCGAAAATATAGAACCGCGCGCCGCTTTCCGTGGTGATATTTTCCGTGCGGATGAATCCGTCGAAATGGTAAGTGCGAGCCGGATCGACAGCGACGAATTGCAATGGCTGCTCGAGATCCAAATTCATGCCGCCGCCGAACTCCAATCGCAGAGAGCGCTGACCGCCGTGATGGATGCTGGCGTCATAGTCAGCCGTCATGCCCCACGATGAGGGCAGTCGCCAATCGAAGCCGCCGTTTAAGATGTCGTGTTCAAAGCCGCCATTTAGGACGACGGACCCATTCGATGGCACGTCGTGAGGCAAACCACACGCAACGAGAGCTTCAAGCCACATTCGCTTCGCATCGGCGCCGTGATTTTTCTGAATTGCAACGTCAAGGAACGGGAACAGCTTCTCAATTTCGAACGGCTGGTGCGAATCGGCGAGGCGTCTCCAAATCTTCAGGCCAGCTTCGACTTCCTCCTCGCCGGCAAAAAAGTTGAGGGCTTCGATATACGCAGCCGCAGTGTTTGGAAGAATCGCGTCCGCCACCTGATCGGGGTCGTTCGTAGCGCGCCACGCACGATTTATCGCGAGTGGGAGTAGAGTTGAGTCTTCCTGGACCGCTGCGCGCATTTCCTTGAGCGCTTCAGGCGCCTCACCTTCGCGGAGCAGAAAATTCGCATACTCCCAGCGCACTTCCGCCGAGTCCGGATAATCTTTCCGGGCCTCGTCGAAATCCTCACGGGCCCTCGCGGTGTCTCCCAGATTTTCGTGCGCAATCGCGAGGTCAATCCAGTAATGGGCCGTCAGCGGGCTGATCTTTACGGCTTTTTCGTAGTTGCGAAGCGCGGAGGGAAAATCCTGTTCGTCCAACCCAAATTGCAGGAATCTTCCGAGTCGATCCCAATATTCCGCGTATCCCGGTTCCAGCGCGGCGGCGCTTTGCATCGTGGCCAAATCATTCGACCAGATCCGGTGTTCCGCCAATTCCAGCCTAACGGCTTCATAACAGAAAATAACGGCGACGAGCGCGCAGACCGCGAGCAGGACGATGCGTGATGATACCGTTTCGAGCGGAAATTCCATGGTGCGTTAATCTGCACCGAGCGTTTACCCGGCGCAAGTGAAAAGTAACCGGATCAGCGGACCGAAAGCTTCTTGCCTGATGGAAGCATTTCCGTCTGACAGCGCGGAAATGGAAATCTAGTAGCGCGCATTCGTGCAAACGGCGCCGCCAAAAATAGCTTACTTTTTCTTGCGCCGCACGCCCGCAACGCCGAAGCGATAGACGACTCCGATTGTTGCGCGCTCGTTGCCCTGCCCGCTGCCGTTGAAGTGGGTGTTCAGGAAGTCCACTTCGAGCAGCCGAATCGCCCAGTGGTCACGAATCGTGTAGTCGACTCCCACGCCACCTTCCCACGCATACCCGACGTTACTAATTATTGCCGCGGGAAACGGATTTAACAGGGGAGCGCTCAGCCTTTGGTAAGCCCCACCGAAAAGAATTTGTCCGAAGGGGGTGAATTTATGGTGACCGAGAGGATAGCCGCGCGCGCCGACGAGGAATGGATACGTTTGAGTGGTGGCGTTCCCGATATTCTCGTTCGGAGACGTCTGAACGTTGTAGACGCCGCTGAGATCGACCGCGACTCCGACGTACCGATTCAGGTTGTAGACGCCGTTGGTATTCCAGCCACACATATTGAGGCGGGGAGTTGCCGTTGACGATGTAAGCGTTTGGGGCCCGGCAAGGGTGAAATCGAAACCGGCACCTACCTCGTACCTCGGCGTGATCTGTGCGCGCGCAGGCATCGCGCCGAGAGCCAGCAGTCCCAAGAGCCCGAAGAAACGCCGCATGCATCCTCCCGATGAATCGTGCAGAGTAAAGATTCCACTGGAACGGCAACAGTTGCCCTCGGCAAGGCCGTTCGAATCGCCCATCTTTACATGGATTTCCACTCTTCGTGAAGCACGATCTCTGCGACGCCGGCAACGCCGATCGGCTCAATTACCTGGTGGGAGTGAAATGGGATGAACGCTTCTTCAGCCGTGCGTGACTACCATTGGCGCTTTTTCATTACCATGTGCGCGTTATTGAGCCGGCCGACGCCTTCGAGCCGGCTCGCCGGAAAGATATTCTGCGCGTTGACTTACTATCCGGCTAGGGCTAGGATTCCGTCTGCTCGGAGTTCCTCAGATGCCTGGCGAGACTATCTCTCACTATCGACTCCTCGAAAAGCTTGGCGGCGGGGGGATGGGTGTCGTATACAAGGCCGAAGACATTCGGCTTGGCCGTCAAGTGGCTCTGAAGTTTCTTCCCGACGAGCTTGCCAGCGATCAGCGCGCGCTCGAACGATTCCAGCGCGAGGCACGCGCCGCCTCCGCCCTAAATCATCCGAACATCTGCACGATTCACGATATTGACGAGCAGGATGGGCGTTCCTTCATCGTCATGGAGTTGCTCGAAGGCGAAACTCTGCGGCAGCGAATCGGCGGACGCCCGATGCCCGTTGACGATCTTCTGGACATTGGTGTTCAGATAGCCGGCGCACTCGAAGCGGCTCACGCCAAGGGAATCGTGCACCGCGATATCAAGCCCGCAAATATTTTCATCACGCAAGGCAGGCCCAAGATTTTGGATTTTGGTCTGGCGAAACCCGCCGGATGGCAGCCTGGCATGGGAGAGACTCTTAGCGCTTCTTCGGCTCCCACGGCCGCGATCGGTACCGAAAGCTTGACGAGCCCTGGCACAACTATGGGCACTGTCGCTTACATGTCTCCCGAACAGGCGCGCGGCGAGGATATCGACGCTCGCAGCGATCTGTTCTCATTCGGCGTCGTTCTCTACGAGATGGCGACCGGGCGCGCGGCCTTCGGCGGAAATACTCCGGCCGTAATTTTTGAAGCGATATTGAATCGCACGCCTGTGGCGGCCATCCGACTCAATCCGAGCATTCCTCCGGAGCTCGATCGAATTATCAACCGTTCGCTCGAGAAGGAGCGCCGGCTTCGGTATCAGAACGCGGCAGAAATGCGCGCGGATTTGCAACGCCTGAAGCGTGAATCGGAATCAGGCCGCAGCGCCGCGATTCCCGTCGCTCGCTCGGATAAATCGCTCGCCGTTCTCTATTTCGAAAATATGAGCGGCGCGAAAGAAGACGAGTATTTCCGCGACGGCATGTCCGAAGACATCATCACGGAGCTCCTGAAGATTAAGGGCCTCCATGTTTTCCCACGAACGACGGTTCTTCCGTTCCGCGATACGTCGCTCACCGCGCCCGACATCGGCCAACGGCTTGGCGCCAATTTCGTACTGGCCGGCAGCGTACGCCGCGCGGGCAACCGATTGCGAATAAACGCGCAACTGGTGGACGCCGGTCGTGATTACCCGGTTTGGGCGGAGCGATTCGACAGGGAATTGAAGGACGTATTCGAGGTGCAGGAAGAAATTGCGCGAAGCATCGCTTCGGCGCTGCGCATCCAGCTTTCTCCGCAGGAAGAACAGGTAATCGCGCAGAAGCCGACAGAAAATCCTGAGGCGTACGACTACCTCCTCCGCGGCCGGAAGTATGCCCGGATGGGGAATCTCGAATTTGCCATGCAGATGTACCAGCATGCGATTCGTCTCGACGCGGATTTCGCGCAGGCGTATGCGGGTATCGCGCATGTGTGTGGAGCACTCGCCGAATATCAGGGCGGCGATCCGATGTGGATTGAAAAGGGATTGCGCGCGGTTGAGCGTGCGATAGCTCTCCAACCCGATCTTCCCGAAGCCCTGTCCGCTCGGGCGCGATTGTATGCCGTTCAGAAAAATTACATAGAGGCCGCGCGCTGGGCGCGAAAAGCCATCGAACTCAAGCCGGATTGCGAAGAGGGCTACGCCGTCCTCGGGCGCGCGCTTTTCGAATCGGACCGCTGGAAAGAAGCCGCCGAATTAATCGATCGCGCGATTGCAGTTTGTGGAGACGACTACAACGTCTACATTCCCTACGCGAATGTCTTGCGGGCTCTCGGCGAGAATGAAGCCGCCGCGAAACTGGAACAAAAGTTGATTGTGGTCCTCGAGCATCAATTGCAAACAGTTCCCGAGGATGTGCGCGCAACGATCTTGCTTGCAGCCAACTATAGCCGGCAGGGAAAAACGTGCGAGGCGGTTGCGGCGGCGGAGAAGGCAGTGTCGATGCGGCCGACCGATTCTCTAACGCTTTACAATGCCGCTTGCACCTATTGCGTCTTGAAAATGAAACCCGAAGCTCTCGCGATGTTCCGCCGCGCGATTGAAGCGGGTTACCGCAACCCTGAGTACGCGGCTCGCGACGAAGATTTGTCGTGCCTGCACGACGATCCCGAATTTCAACGACTCATTAAAGCTGGTCCGCAGAAATCCTGACTTCGCGCCAACATTTTCGCTGTCGCGCAGGTGTCGACGTTGGAGGGACGTTCACCGACGTCATCGTCATCAACGACGAGACCGGTGCATTTGCGATCGGCAAAACGCTGACGACTCCCAGCAATCCTTCCGAAGCGATCGAAACAGCGTTCTCCGAAACTTTGCGTGAAGCGAACACGCCCGTCGAGGGCGTTCAGACTCTTGTGCACGGAACCACGCTCGTCACAAATGCACTCATCGAACGCAAAGGAGATCGCACGGCGCTACTCGCGACGAAAGGTTTTCGCGACGCGGTCGAGATTGGCCGCGAGAGCCGGTACGACCTTTACGATTTGATGATCGATTTGCCGCGGCCGCTCGTTCCGCGCTACTTGCGATTCGATGTGCCGCAGCGCACGTTGGCTGACGGATCGTCGCTCGAGCCACTCGACGCCGGATACGTCGAAAAGCTTGCACTCGAGCTCGTTGCGAACGAGGTCGAAGCTGTCGCGATATGCTTTCTACATAGCTTCGTCAATCCGGCGGATGAACGCGCGGCGCGAGACGCCGTGCATCGCGTTGCGCCCGGGCTTCGTGTTTCCATTTCTTCGGAAGTCTCTCCCGAAATCCGCGAATTTGAGCGCGGCAGCACAACGATTGCGAATGTCTACGTGCAGGCGCGCGTTGAACGGTATTTGAGCGACCTGCAAACACGGCTTCAGCGCGTGAATTTCCACGGTACGTTTCTGCTGATGCTTTCGAACGGCGGTTTAGCGACTTCCGAAACAGCCGCGAAATTTCCGATTCGATTGCTCGAGTCCGGGCCGGCCGCGGGAGCGCTTGCCGCTGCAAATTACGGCGTTGCTTGCGGGCGAGCCGATCTCGTCTCGTTCGACATGGGAGGCACGACCGCAAAGTTTTGCGTGATCGATGGCGGCGAGCCGCCCATCGCTCACGAGTTCGAATTCGATCGCGTATACCGATTCAAAAAAGGCTCCGGCCTACCCGCGAGAATCTCTGCGATCGAGATGGTTGAGATCGGAGCTGGCGGCGGTTCGATCGCGCGCGTCGATTCGCTCGGTCTGCTCAAGGTTGGTCCTGACTCCGCAGGCGCCGAGCCGGGCCCTGCCTGCTATGGCGGCGGAAGCGAGCCGACTGTTACCGACGCGGACCTTGTCTTGGGCTATCTCGATCCGGATTTTTTTCTCGGCGGACGGATGAAACTCGATCTCGAAGCTGCGCGGCGGGCGATTCACGATCGGATTGCTCGGAAGTTGGACGTTTCGCTTGAAGAGGCGGCTTGGGGAATCCATCAAGTTGTGAATGAGAATATGGCGAATGCCGCGCGAGTTCACATCCTCGAGCGTGGCAAAGATCCCCGCCGGTTTCCGCTCTTTGCATTCGGCGGCGCGGGCCCTGTACACGGAGTTCGAATCGCGCAGGCGTTGGGATCGCCGGCATTCATCGCGCCATTGGGCGCGGGCGTGATGAGCACGATCGGTTTTCTCGTCGCGCCGCTGGCTTTCGATTTCGCGCGTTCGTGGCGCGCACCGCTGGCGAGTCTCGATTGGCACCGCGCGAACACTCTGCTCGGCGAAATGGAGGCCGAAGGCCGCGCGCTGCTCGAAGCCTCGAGCGTGCCATCGAATGACGTGCGCTTCCGCCGCGAAGCTGACATGCGTTATGTCGGACAGGGATACGAAATTCCCGTGCGCTTGCCGCACGAAAAATTGGGCGAGCATTGTGCTTCTGAGATCTCAGCTGCGTTTGAAGAAACCTATCGCCGGCTGTACGGACGATTGGGACCGCCCGTCGCGATTGAAATCACCAATTGGCGAGTGACGTGTAGCGGGCCGAAGCCGAAGGTGCACCTCGACATCGGTCCGCCGGCGAGCGGCGACGCCGACCCACGAAAAAAAGTGCGGAAAGCCTATTTTCCGGAACTCGGCGGATTCGCGGAAACTACCGTCTTCGATCGATACCGGCTTGCTCCGGGCGCGATTGTCGAAGGGCCCGCCGTGATCGAAGAATGTGAATCGACGGCGGTAATCGGCCCGCATTCGCGCGGCCGCGTGGATGAACACTGGAACTTGATCGTGGAGTTCCGATGACCGCGAGACTCGATTCCATTACTCTCGAGATCCTCTGGAATCGGCTCATCTCTGTTTGCAACGAGCAGCAAGTCACGCTCATGCGCACGGCGTTCAGCACCATCGTCCGCGAATCGCAGGATCTCGCGTGCGGCGCCTTTGACACTCGCGGATTCATGATCGCGCAATCTCTCACCGGCACTCCCGGCCACATCAATGCGATGGCCACCGGCGTGAAACATTTCCTAAGCGCCTATCCGGCAAGCGTGTTGAAGCCCGGTGACGTGCTCGTTACGAACGATCCCTGGCAGACGGCGGGGCAAATCAACGATCTCACGGTTCTCACGCCAGCATTTCGCGGAGAACGAATCATCGGATATTTTGCGAGCACGTGCCACGCGCCGGATTTCGGCGGACGCATTCTCTCCGCGGAAGCGCAGGAAGTCTATGAAGAGGGTCTGCGCATACCCATCACCAAGCTTTTCGACCGTGGCGAGCCGAACGCAGAGCTCTTGAAAATTATCCGCGCCAACGTGCGAACGCCGGAACAAACCGCGGGCGATCTCTACGCGCAAGTTTCTTCTAACACCGTGGGGGTTCGCAGCCTGCTCAATTTCATGGATGAATTCGGGTTGGAGACAATCGATCCGCTGGCCGACGAGATTATTTCCCGTTCGGAGCGCGCGCTGCGCGATGCGATTCGTGCCGTTCCGGACGGACGGTATGAAAATGAATTGTGGAGCGACGGATTCGAAGAGCCGATTCTCATCAAAGTCGCGATGACTGTCGAAGACGAGGATATCTTCGTTAATTTTGCCGGCTCATCGCCGCAAAGCGCGCGCGGCATCAACGTGGTCTTGAATTACACGCATGCCTATGCTTCCTTCGCAATCAAGGCTGCGATCAGCC
>CAWDOI010000034.1:0-34616 GCA_963803835.1 uncultured Acidobacteriota bacterium
AGACGCCGGTGCCTGCCGGAAATCGCCGCGCGATCGCCCAGCTCTTCGCGTCGATCACGATAATCTCGTTCGACTTGTTGCACGCCACATAGATAGTTCCGCCGTCATTCGAAGGTTGCGCCCACGTCGGAACGCATGTCGCTGCCATTACGTGTCCGGCGTGGAATTCGGCGGGGCCGGTCATCCCCATTTCCTTGCCGGCCGTGAGCACAAAATGGCGCGAGACGTCGAGTGTTGCCGTGTCAATTTCCGCCAGCATGTCGTCCATCATGCAGACCGAGTAGTGCTTCGTTCCCTGCGGATTCAGCCTCGAGCCATGCGGCATCGTGCACGTCGTGATTCGCTTGACTTCGATCATCGGGTCCGTCGCAACTACTGAAATCGACGATGGCACCATGTCGCCGTGGAAATTGGCATTCGCGACGTAAATAAATTTGCCATCGCGCGAGATATCGGTTGTGGCCGGAAAAAGTCCGAGAGAAGTAAACCGCATCAACTCGTCCGAGCCCGCCTTGTATTTCCACACGGAGCCGTACGGCAGCCCGTGTCCGACGGACACGTAGACGAACTGCCGGTCCGGCGAAATTGCAATCCCGTGCGGGCCATTGATGTCCGTCGGCATCAGGCCGACTTTTGCTTCGTGGTCAATCTTCGCCGTTGCAGTTCCAGAAGGGCCCGGCGTGAACCGCAGCCGCACGAGCTTGTCCGCAGATTCGCACACAACGTAGACGAGATAATCCTCTGGAGGCGCCTGTGCCCGGAAGACGGGTGAGACGATCAACACAGCAAGGAGCGGCAGAACCAAAATCTTGAGCCAAAAAATCCGAGTCAATTGCGACAGAACCTCCACCGGCAGGACCGACGATCGGCAAAAATGAACCCTATTCAGCCCTTTGTCAATACCCGGTGACTAAAGCTCGGCTTTACGCCGCAATTGGCCTTCGTAAATTGATGTTGAGATTTGAAACTTGCGATGTCGAGATCGGCGTTGGGGTTACGGGGTTCAAATTTCAGATTTGAATTTCGAAGTACGTGGCCTCGATCCTGAGGCTCAGCTCAGCCTACGCTCGCGCGCCAACGAACGCGAGCGCCGCGGAGATTTCGCCGTTGATTTGAATCGCTGCTTTCTTCGGATCTGCCGCGCCCGTGATCGGCCGCCCAATCACCAAATAATCCGCGCCGGAGCGAATGGCTTCGGAAGGAGTGGCCACGCGGCTCTGATCATTCGCTTTCGAATTCGCAGGACGTATTCCCGGAACCACGATCAGCAATTTAGGCCCGAGAGCGCGCCGGATTGCACGTACTTCGTATGCTGAGCAAACTACGCCATCGCAACCCGAATCCTTTGCAATTCGCGCAAGCTTCAGCGCCGCAGCCGAAGGCGTCCCCGCGATTCCGACATGTCGAAGAGAAGCCGCATCGTGACTCGTGAGCACCGTGACGCCCAGCAGCTCTGGAGGGTGCTTGGCGCCACGCGCAGCCTTCACCGCGGCGTCCAGCACTTCCGCGCCTCCCAGTGTATGCAGCGTGACAAGGCGTACGCCCGGTAGCTTCACAGCCGCCGCAACAGCACCGGAAACTGTGCTCGGGATATCGTGAAACTTGAGATCGAGAAATATGCCGAAGCCCATCCGCGCAAGCTGCCGGATCACCGCAGGCCCTTCAGCAGTGAACAGACGGCTCCCAACTTTCACCATACCCACGGTGCCACGGAGCCGCCGCGCCAAGGCACACGCGTCCCTGGCGCGGTCAACATCCAGAGCGACGATTATTCGGGATGGGTGGAAGCGGGTCGTGTCGGCACCTCGAGGAGTTCCAGACGGACGTTGGCGAGTCCGCTCTGGTCGAAGCCGAGCCGGCGAGCTACTTCGTACGAGACGTCCAGGCCGCGGCCGTCCACATAGGGGCCGCGATCGTTGATCCGGACAATTAGGCTCCGGTGATTCTTCGTATTCGATACCCGAACGATGGAGCCGAGGGGTAGAGATGGGTGGGCTGCTGTTACGGCGAACATGTCGTACGTCTCGCCGTTCGCGGTCTGGCGGCCGTCAAAATCCTCTCCGTACCAACTTGAGACACATTCCCAGACCTTTAGGGGCTTTCCCTTCAGGTTGGGGTTCGGGGTCGCAAGCGGAGAAGACGCCGCTTGTAGATTCGTCGCAGAAAGCGACGTGCCTGCGACCGGAGATGTCAAAGGTGCATTCAGCACTGGCGTAAGGAAGAACAGTAGAAAGCCTAAAAATACCGCGCCGCTTGTCATAAAGTTCTTGATTCGCATATTCACCTAACCTTTGTCTAATGAGCAAATTATACTAGTTCCGGGCACCTGCAGGCAATCCACTAATCCCTGTAAGGCCACCCTTTAAATCGCTCATTCGACTGATGTTATTGGACTTGCACCACTTTTCTAGCCCCTCGACCAGCTGCTCTGACGCTCTCGGGTCTATAAAGTGGGCCGTGCCAACCTCCACCGCCGAAGCCCCCGAGAGGATATATTCGACCGCGTCCTCCGGAGTTTCGATCCCGCCGAGGCCAACCACCGGGATTCTGACTGCCTTGCAAGCCTCGTATACCAACCGGACAGTTATCGGCTTTATCGCCGGCCCCGACAATCCACCGGTGGTACTTCCCAAACGGGACTTTCGGTTGTGTGCGTTTAAACACAGTGCAGGGTAGGTATTTGCTATAGTCAGCGCGTCCGCTCCCGCTCCTTCAGCAGCCTTCGCCATAACTCCAATGAATCCAACAGTCGGTGCCAGCTTCACCCAAAGAGGTCGCGCCGTAACCCTTCGAGCTGCCTCAACCAGCTCGCTGAGGCTCTCGGGATCTGTCCCAAACTCTAGGCCGCCCTTCTCGACGTTTGGGCAGGAGACGTTCAACTCGTAGGCAGCCACCCCCTCCGATTGCTCTAGTACCCGAATGACTTCAAGGTAGCCTTCGATCGATTTCCCGAATACGTTCGCAATCACGTGAGTGTTGTAACGGCGCAACAGTGGCAGCTTCTCAGTTACGAAGGCTTGTACCCCGATGTTCTGCAGACCGATCGCGTTGACCATGCCCGACGCCGTGTCGCAAATCCTCGGAGCTGGCGCACCGAGCATGGGTTCCGCAGACAGTCCCTTGACCACGATCCCGCCGAGAGAGTTCAGGTCAACGAGGTCTGCGAACTCGACGCCATAGCCAAACGTACCGCTTGCAGCAATTACGGGGTTTTTGAAGGAAAGGACTCCTATATCAACGCAGAGGTCAACTTCCGCGGGCCGAATCGGCGCTGGGGCCGGCTGCGGTGAATTCACCGGCAAGAGTCTACCACGCGGGTCAAGGCTTAGACCGTTTCAAGCGTTTGCGGCCACTCCGGCGATTTGTATCAAAATGAAACGACCGCACTGAAGCCTCGGTTCCTCAATTCTCGTTCTCTGTGTTAGGATGTGCGGCCAATGCACGTCGAAGAAAAACGACAATTGATGGCTCCGGAAGAGATTGACCGCACGCTTCAGCGGCTCGCGCACGAAATCGTTGAAAAGAGCGGCGGCACTTCAAACGTCGTGCTGATCGGCGTGCGACGCCGCGGCGTTCCGCTGGCGAATCGTCTCGCGAAAACGATCAAAGGATTCTCGAACGTGGATGTGCCCGTCGGCACGCTCGATATCACGCTGTATCGCGACGATCTTTCCACCGTCGCGCCGCAACCCGTCGTGCAATCTACCGAAATTCCATTCGTGGTGGATGATCGCGATGTTGTGCTCGTCGACGACGTTCTGTACACCGGACGGACCGCCCGCGCCGCAATGAATGGCCTGTTCGACCTCGGACGCCCAAAAAGCATTCGCATGCTCGTCCTGATCGATCGCGGCCATCGCGAATTGCCGATTGAAGCTACTTTTATCGGCCGCACCGTCACGACGAGCGACACGGAAATTATCGAAGTTCGCTTGCAGGAAATTGACAAAGAGGAGCGTGTGATGCTCGTGGACCGCGTCGCTTGAATGAGGTCCGGCTCTCAACAACGCCTGTGCTGCAACGCCCGCGCCATCTGCTCGGCATCGAACCGCTAACCGCCGAGCAAATCACCTTCATACTCGATCAGGCGAAGCCATTTCAGGAATTCCAGCGTCATCCCCTCAAAAAACTTGCTACGCTTCGCGGAAAGACGGTCGCCCTCGCTTTCTTCGAGCCGTCCACGCGAACGCGCATTAGCTTCGCCACCGCCGCCGCGCGCCTCGGCGCCGACACGATGAATCTCCAGGCCGAGTCCTCGAGCCTGAAAAAAGGCGAATCGCTAATTGACACGGTCTGGACGCTCGAAGCAATGCGCCCCGACGGAATCGTGATTCGCCACGCCGCCTCGGGCGCTCCCGAATTCATCGCCCGGCGCCTCGAAATTCCCGTGCTGAACGCCGGCGACGGCACGCACGAGCATCCGACGCAGGCTCTTCTCGATGCGCTCACAGTTCGCGACCGCAAAGGCCGACTCGAAGGCCTGAACGTGACGATCCTCGGCGACATTTTGCACAGCCGGGTCGCGCGCTCGAATATTCATCTTCTCTCGCGATTCGGCGCGCGCCTCACTCTCTGCGGCCCCGCGATGTGGATTCCCAAAGAGCTCGAATGCCTCGCTCCAAATATCCGGCGCGTCTCGCGGATCGAAGAAGCCCTGGAAGGCGCCGATGTGGTGATGGTCCTTCGCGTCCAATCCGAGCGAATTAACGAGCCGCCCATTTCGATGGACGACTACATTCTTCGCTACCAGCTGAACGCGGAACGGCTGCGCGGCGCCAAGCCCGATGCGATTGTCCTTCATCCCGGCCCCATCATCCGCGGCCTTGAAATTGATCCGGCTGTCGCTGACGGTCCGCAATCGTGCATTCTCGAGCAAGTCACCAACGGTCTCGCCGTGCGCATGGCTCTCCTCTTTCATCTCGTGAGCGGCGCTCCGCCCGACGCGCCGCATCCGGCAAAGGAAACTTCGGCATGATTCTGATCACAGGCGGACGCGTCCTCGATCCCGCAAGCGGCACCGACGCCATTTCTGATGTCCTAATCGAGGGCGATCGCATCGCGCGCGTAGCGGCCGGAATCAGCGTGCCCGACGCTGAAATTATCAACGCCGCCGGCTCGATCGTCGCTCCCGGTTTCATCGATCTGCACTGCCACTTGCGCGAGCCGGGCCAGGAAATCTCCGAAACCATCGAGACTGGAACTCGCGCGGCCGTCGCGGGCGGATTTACAGCCGTCTGCTGCATGCCGAATACGCAGCCGGTGAACGACAACGCGGCCGTAACACGCTCCATCGTTGATCGCGCCGCAACCGCTGCCCACGCGCGCGTCTGGCCCATCGGCGCAGCCTCCGTCGGAAGCAAAGGCGAAGCGCTCGCCGAAATTGCCGGAATGCAGGATGCGGGAATTGTCGCCGTCAGCGACGATGGCCGCCCCATCGCCACAGCGAAATTGATGCGGCAGGTAATGGAATATTGCAACTCACTCGGCTTGCCCGTGATTGACCACTGCGAAGATCATTCGCTCGCCGCGGGAGGCGTGATGCGCGAAGGGCCGCGCTCCGTCCGCCTCGGACTGAAAGGAATTCCCGCCGCGTCGGAATCTATTTGCGTTGGCCGCGACGTCGAAGTCGCCGCGATCACTGGCGCGCGCCTTCACATCGCGCATCTTTCGACGCGCGCTTCGCTCGATTACGTCCGCGCGGCAAAAGCAAAAGGCCTCGCTGTCACCTGCGAAGTCACGCCGCATCATTTCACTCTCATCGACGAAGACGTCATCTACGACACGGCCTACAAAATGAATCCGCCGCTAGCTTCGCGCGACGATCGCGCCGCTCTTCTCGACGGCCTCGCCGACGGCACCGTGGACGCCATCGCCACCGACCACGCGCCTCATCAACCCGCTAGCAAGGATGTCGAGTTCGATCGCGCGCCCTTCGGCATCACCGGCTTCGAGACAGCCATCGCGCTAGCGTTATCCGAACTTGTGCACACAAAGCGCATTTCTCACATGCGCCTCATGGAACTTTTCACGACGGGCCCCGCGCGCGTCCTCGGCATCGAGAGAAAGCTCTCCGCTGGCTCGCCCGCCGACGTCACAATCTTCTCTTCGGAACACAAATGGACATTCCGTGCCGCCGACTCGGCCAGCCGCTCGCGCAACACCCCGTTCGACGGCCGCGAATTCCGCGGCGCGCCAATGGCAACAATCGTAGCCGGCCGCATCGTCTACCGCAGGCCCGCCGCAGCCGCGAGCGCCTGAATCAAACGAATACCAAGCCGATTCCGCCCTCGACAATATCCAAATCAGATCCGCAGCCGAAAATTGAGCCGACCGACCTGCGCCAGGCAATCGTAGCGCCGGGCTTTCAGCCCGGCATCTCTCCGATGCATCGGCGCAATTGCAGCGCCTGGATCCAGAGAGATGGTCGGAGCGCCTTTTCAGCCCGCGGTGGGAGCCCCCTGCTTCAGCGGGGGGAGCTGGACTTCAGTCCAGCAACAGAAAATCTCGCCCGCAACAGGCTTTTAAGCCCGGCACTCGCGTGCCGCAATGTGGCAATTCAATTATTTCTTCCGGCTTGGATCGTCGTCAGGATTGACGTAGTTGATTTGTAGTGGAGCCGCGCCGTGAATCTGCACTACGACTTCTCCACTCGTCATCGCGTAGTGATGCATATCGGGATCGAGATAAGCGAAGCTGCCCGCCGGGAAAGTTGCCATCTTGCTCTCGTCGAAGTGATCTCCCATTCCGACCTTGAACGTACCGGAGATGACAGTGACGTTTTCCCGCAGAGGATGCCAATGAGGCGGGAAGCGATATCCGTCAGGCATTTTCAAGCGCACGGTGTAATCGCCAGTTGAGCCGCCGGGGTTTCCCTCGAGCACGGCGAGTTGCGCGCCCGCGGGAACGAATGTCGGTGCCGGTCCGTATGGAATGGCATCGGGCGTGAATATATGCCTCACAGAAATATTCGTTTGAGCGCGAATTGTGAAGAGCAGTCCTGCCCCGCACAACAGCCCGATCAGCGCGAGCGTGAGTTTCATGTTCCGTTTCATCGTCCTGCTTCCGTCGTGGGATATTGACTGGCGAGAATACTCCTCTAACCACAGAATGGTTTCAATCGAAATTCGGCAGTTTTTCCACGTCTTTCGTACATTGACGTACATGACTCAATCGCAGCGCGCGATGCTCGCAACAAAGCCGATGCGCACCGCTGATCGAGCGATTGGTTGAGGTCGCGCTGAAATGATTCGGCGACGCAAACAGATTAATGCGTGGCAGGTTCTGAGGCAGGATGCAATCCGTGCTGCGGAACTTCATGAACACCGCGCAATGGCGGCTCCTGATAGAAGCGGTAGAAATGATTGAGCGGCCCGTGCCCCTTGCCAATCGAGAAACTCTTCTCGATCGCCTTCGTGACGTAAGCCTTCGCCAGAATCGCGGCCTCGTGAAGTTGCTGCCCAAGCGCGAGCTGCGCGGCAATCGCTGACGAAAACGTGCAGCCGGAGCCGTGCGTGTTCTCGCTCTTCACCGCATCGCCCGCGAGTTGCACCACCTCGCCGCCCTCCCAAAGTACGTCCGTCGGCTTCTCGAGATGCCCGCCCGTGACGATCACGGCCTTCGCGCCCTGCTCGCCCAGCTTCAGCGCGGCCGCCTTCATATCGTTCACATCTTTCACGGGAATGCCGGCGAGAAATTCAGCTTCGGGAATGTTTGGCGTGATCAGCGTCGCGCGGCGAATAAATTCGTCGCGCAGAAACTTCAGTCCGGATTCGTCTATCAACTCCGCGGTCCCGGCCGTCGGCTTCGTTATGGGATCGAGGACCACATTCGCGAATTTGTATTTGTCGAGAAATTCCGCCACCACCACCGCATTCGCCTTCGTCCCCAGCATCCCGATCTTCACGGCTACGATCGTGCAATCGTCCGCAAGCGCCTCCAGTTGCGCGCGCAGCGTCGGCGCGGGTGTGGGATGAACGGACCGCACGCCCTGCGTGGATTGCACCGTGAGCGCCGTAATGGCGGCAACGCCGTAGCAATTGTGCGCCGCGAAAGTTTTCAGGTCCGCTGCCGTTCCCGCTCCGCACGAAGGATCGAAACCTGCGATTGTCAGAAGTATCGGCGGCGTGTGATGAGTTTGATTGTTCACGTTTCTCCGTGCCTCGACGCGAGGCACAAATGCCGGCGTCACCCAACTCGCGGAGTGAGCCGGCAAAACAAAATGTACGCGCCTTACTCACTCGCACGCAAGTCCAAATTTGTGTGGAGACACTTCGAGTTAACCGGAAAGATTTCCGCGAAACAAGGCCCGATGAGTTCAGGACGTGCTATGGGTACAAGCCGCGCACCAGCGTTGCGTCCGCGACGCGCCCGACCGAAAGAATGTAAGCGCCCGTGCGCATATGCGTGTGATGCTTCCGCGTGGTCTCGTGCACTTCGTGGAACGCGCGTTTGATCACCGTTTCCAGTCGCACATTTACTTCGCCTTCGGACCAGAAGTAACCCTGCAAATCCTGCGCCCATTCGAAGTAGCTCACCGTCACGCCGCCCGCATTCGCGAGAATATCCGGAACGAGCAGCACGCCCTTGCGCGCGAGCACCTCATCCGCATGTGGCGTCGTCGGGCCGTTCGCCGCCTCGGCAACGATTCGCGCCTTGATCAATTCCGCATTGTTGAGCGTGATCACGTTTTCAAGCGCCGCTGGAATCAGAATGTCGCACTTCAGCGTCAGCAAGTCGTCATTCGAAATCCGCGAAGTCCCCGGCATCCCCACAACAGTCCCCGAACGCTCTTTGTAGCGCATCGCCTTCAGCGGATCGATCCCGCGCGAATTGAAAACGCCGCCGCGCGAATCGCTGATAGCCAGAATTCGCGACTTCTTCTCCGCGAAAAGCCGCGCCGCGGCCGACCCTGCATTGCCGAATCCCTGAATCGCCACCGTCGCGCCGCGCAAATTAATTCTCTTCAGCTTGCACGCTTCTTCGACCGCAAAAAGGCATCCGCGCGCCGTCGCGTCGCTCCGCCCGAGCGAACCACCGAGTGATATCGGTTTGCCAGTCACAATGCCGAGCGTCGCCTCTCCCACCATCACGGAATACGTGTCCATGATCCAGGCCATCGTCTGCGAATCCGTGTAGACGTCCGGCGCAGGCACATCGCGCTCCGGCCCGATGATCGGCAAAATCTCCGAGGTGAACCGGCGCGTCATCCGCTCCAGTTCGCCTTTGCTCATCCGCTTCGGATCGCAAATCACGCCGCCCTTCGCGCCGCCGTATGGCAGATTCACCGTCGCCGTCTTCCACGTCATCCACATCGCCAGCGCTCGCACTTCATCGAGCGTTACGTTTGGGTGGTATCTCAGCCCGCCCTTCGCCGGGCCGCGCGCGATATTGTGCTGGACGCGATACCCCGTGAATACTTTCACCTGGCCGTTGTCCATCTTCGTCGGAATGGAAACTTCCATCACGCGCTTCGGCGAGCGCAAAATCTGCCGCAAGCCCTGGTCGAGCTTCAGATGCTCCGCCGCGATGTCGAACTGAATTTGGGCGATACGATACGGATTGAGATCCTCCCGCGGCGCTATGCGCGGGATTGCCTGCGGGGCCGGTTTTGTGGCAATCGCCATTGTTTGATTTCCTCCTCGCGCGACGCTACGCGCGCCTTACGCGAGCCGGGACTTTCAAATTGTGACGTGGAATGGGTGTAACTCCCGGTCGTGTGGGAGTTTAGACAACCCGCAAAACATTAGTCAACGGAAACCACTGACAGAGTTACAGGTAACAGCCGCCCTTCGCACGCTTGCCAGCTCCAAAATAAACCTATCTGCTCACTATAAACGCTTATTTTACAATGTGTTACGAGAGGGGCGAGCGTTCATTTCAGCGTTTAAGCCTGATTCTGCCCGACTTACTCAAACCTCGATTCTTACTCCTCAATTGACCGCCGTAGTTGAAAACGCTACTCTTCGTCCGCGATTCGTCCCATCGCTTCCGAATCGTTCCGTGCCGAATCGGACTCAAGCACGCTTCGTCAAGCAATCCGCGTAGTCCATCGGCGGCGTACCTATTAGTGAAGTGAAGCGCTCGAGGAGTTGTGAATCCAGCATCGAGCATAGACCAGCGGTCCTCCGATTGGACCCTGATCGAGCGAATCGTCGCCCGCGACGAGACGGCGCTCGCCTCGCTCTACGATCGCTACTCGGGATTGGTGTGCGCCGTGCTAAATCGCATCCTGCGGGATTCCGCCGCAGCCGAAGAAATCCTGCAGGATATTTTTTTTCAAGTGTGGCGCACCGCCGCCCAATTCGATCCGGCGCGCGGCTCGGTTCCCGGCTGGCTCGCGGTGGCCGCGCGCAATCGCGCCATCTCCCGCCTGCGGCGAAAAAATCCCGGCCAGGGCGAAGAATTGGTCGAGAATGCGATCGTGCTTCCGTTCAATCTCGAAACGGAAGCCGCTCAAAAACAAATGATGGGTAAGGTAAAAGGCGTGCTGGGTAACCTGCCCAAAGAACAGCGGGAAGCAATCGAGCTCGCGTATTTTGAAGGCTTAACGCACAGCGAAATCGCGGCGCGCACCGGCGATCCGCTCGGCACCGTAAAGACGCGGCTTCGCTCCGCCGTCGAAACGCTAAAGAAGAAATTGCAGCCATGAGTGCCCATCCAAATCGCGAAGAACTCTTCGACCTATACGCCCTCGGCGTGCTCGAAGGCGACGAACTCGCCGACTTCGGCGCTCATATCGCTACTTGCGATTCTTGCGCGCACAAGCTTGCCGAAGCGCAAGGCCGCATCGCTCTCCTTTCCTTCGCAGCGCCGCCCGTGCAACCATCGCCGGGCGTAAAGGAAAGTCTCCTGCGCCAGCTCTCCGCTTCTGCCGATGGCCGCACTCTCGATGTTGAAGAACCGCGTCTCCCGGACACCAGCCTCCGCGCGAATTGGTGGTCTGCAATCTTCGCGCCCGCGGCCGCGGCTCTCGCTCTCGCCACCATTCTTCTCTGGGTGAGCAACAATCACCTCAACAACGAAATTGCGCGCCAGCAAGCCGATCTCCAGCAATTGAAGCAGCAGACCGAGCAAGTGAATGCGCTTCTCGAGCTCGCGTCCGCCCGCGACACCATTTCAGTTCCTCTCGCGCCTTCGCCCGAAGCCAAGGGCGCCACCGCGCACGTCCTCTATAACGCGCGCCTCGGCAAAATATTCTATTCCGATACACTTTCCGCTCCGCCACCAGGCAAGAGTTTTCAGCTCTGGCTCGTCCCTTCCAAAGGCGACCCAATCAGCGCAGGCGTTCTCGCTCCAGAGCCGGGAGTCGGTTCGCGATTGGTTGCCACGATGCCGCCAGGCATTGCGGCAAAGGCTTTTGCCGTCACGCTTGAGCCGGCTGGCGGCGTTCCGAAGGCGACCGGCCCGGCCGTTCTCGTCGGCCCTGTCTCGTAAAAAGTATCCTGTAACGATTCACCGCGATATTCATCCAATCCAGTGCTCAGCTGGCCCGCGTACTTTCGGTTGGCAGTTTGTCCGCCCGGTGGGAGAATAGAGCCCTGGGGCGGTTGCAGTGCAACTGAGGAGGATGTCGATGAGAAAGATCGTAAATGTACTCGCGGTACTCGCCATGGTCTGTGCGATGGTCACCATCGTAAAAGCCGAAGACAAGACCATGACCTGGACCGGTTGGATCAGTGACAGCCATTGCGCTGCCAAGGGCATGTCCGCAGATCACAAGGCGTGCGCCGAGAAGTGCGTGAAGGAAAAGGGCGCGTCCTACGTGTTCGTGGACACGAAAACAAAGGCCGTCTTCAACATCCACAATCAGGATGCCGTGAAGGGCGACGATCTGGGCATGGAAGTGAAGGTAACCGGCCACAAGATGGACGACGGTGCGATTCACGTCGATAGCATCGCAGCTGCCGGGATGTAACAGTTGCTGTTTCGGGGTATCGCTTCAGCATCGATCTTCGACGAGGGCCGCTCGCTGCGCCACGCCAGCGGTCCTCGTGTACCTCTGTAGCAAGCTGACGTACAACGAGCGCGCCCAGCGGAACGAGACGTGAGGCCTTTCTCTTCAGTAAGCGAATCCTGCTCGCCGCTCCCGCCTGCGTCTCAAATTTCAAATTTGAAATCGCATCCGGTTCTCTCGCTTTTCCCGTTTTCTATCTTCCCTTTTCCACTCTCCCTTATCTATTTTCTCGTTCCTGTCAGCCGCTCCCGCTTTTCTCTGAAATCTGAAATTTCAAATTTGAAATCGCCATCAACTCTTTTCCACTTTCCCTTTTCCCTTTTCCAAACTCTCTATCCTCTCCACTCCCATATACGCCCGCAGCGCCTCCGGAATCACGATCGACCCATCCGCCTGCTGATAATTCTCCACAATCGCAATCCAAGTCCGCCCCACCGCGAGCCCCGAACCATTCAGCGTGTGCGCGTATTCACTCTTACCGCCCTTCAGCTTGTGCCGAATCCCCGCGCGCCGCGCCTGAAACGCTTCGCAATTCGAGCATGACGAAATTTCCATAAACTCATTCGACGACGGCAGCCACACCTCGATGTCGTACGTCTTCGACGACGCAAATCCCATGTCGCCCGTGCACAGCAGCATCACGCGATAGTGCAGCCCCAGTTTCTGCAGAATCGCTTCCGCGTTCGCCACCAGCGATTCCAATTCGTCGTAGCTCTGTTCCGGCCGCGTAAACTTGAACAGCTCAACCTTCTGAAATTGGTGCTGCCGCTTGATCCCGCGCGTATCTTTTCCCGCCGCGCCCGCTTCAGACCGGAAGCACGCCGTCCATGCGCAAACTTTCTCGGGCAGCGCATCACCGTCGAGCGTTTCGTCGCGATGCAGGTTCGTCAGCTCCGTCTCCGCCGTCGACGTCAGCCACAAATCCGTTCCTTCGAGATGAAACATGTCCGCGGCGAATTTCGGCAGCTTGCCGTCGGCAACGAGTGACGCCGAATTCACGATGAATGGCGGAAGAATTTCCGTGTAGCCGTGCTCGCGCGTGTGAGTGTCGAGCATGAACGCCGCAATCGAGCGCTCGAGCCGCGCCCCCAGCCCGCGATACAGCGCAAATCGCGCGCCAGACATTTTCGTCGCCGCCGGCAAATCCAAAATTCCCGTCGCTTCGCCCACTTCCCAGTGCGGCCGCGCCGCAAAATCAAATTTCGGCGGCGCGCCCCATCGCCGCACTTCGATATTGTCGGCCGCGCTCGCTCCCACCGGCACCGAACTGTGCGGCACATTCGGCACCGTCAGCATGTACTCGCGCAAACCTTCATCAAGCAACGCCACGCGCTCGTCGGCCTGCTTGATGTCGTCCGAAACTTGCTTCATCCGCGCAAGAATTTCGCTGGCATCGCCGCCGGATTTCTTCAGCCGAGCAATTTCTTCGCTTGCCTTGTTCCGCTCAGCCTTCATCCGCTCCGTGGAAGTAATAATCTGCCGCCGCTCCCCATCAATCTCCTGAAACCGCGCAATATCAATTACCGTATGGCGATTCTTCGCCATCCGCTCAATCTCGTCGAGGTGCCCCCTGAAATAACTCAAATCAAGCATAGGCTGAGAAGAATAACTCAACCGCGAACGCTTTAGTAATTCTCTCTACGCCGAAATCCGTTGAAATTTGACGACCATGCTATAAGGAGCGGAACTGGAGGCTATCGAAATGGCGATCAAAACAAACGTGGCTGGGCTCAAAGTGAAACGCGGCAAAAATCTCGACACCGGCAGGGGATGGAGACTCGTTCGACCCGCCGGTACACGCGCGTTGAAGGCCTCGCTCTTGACGACAGTCAACGTCGGCGGAGAGACTTTGGCAATTTTTCGCGTCTTACGTTGATGTAATCGAGGCGGTGGTTTGCGGATTGAAACGGTCGGGCCGCTCCCAAGAACTGGGAACAACCCGACCGACTGCGTTAACTAGTCTTCCGGGTGAAGCGCGACGTAGGCGGCGTGCTGGAGTTTGGCCCAAAATTCGGCTTTCTTTCCGAGCGCGGTAAGGCTCTTACCCGCATTGTTGTAATAATCCTTCACATATTCGAACAGGTCGCTTCCGTGCTTGCGAAAAAACTTCGCAGGGTCGGTGCGCCAACCAACAACCGTGCCATCCGGCCGCGCCTTGACGAGAACGCGGAGCGAAGCAGCCAATGGGTACAACACGGCCTCAGATACGCTGTAGGACGACTTCCAACTCTCGTAACCGGCCGGGACAGCTACGCCCTTCAATGAAGCAGGAAGACGCGGCTTCTGTTTCCTCGCGAAGTTATATCCGCCGAAGCGTTCCGATTGCGAAAGTTCAGGTAGAAACACCTCAATCTGATCGACGAGCCGGAAGCAATCCTCCATGATGGGTGCAAGAGCGAGGTATTTGTCTTTGTCGCGGGTGAACTGCTGCAGGCACTTCGCCTTGGACGAATACGCAACAGTTGGGTGCGCATCTCCACGGTTGGGATAAAGTCCGACGCAAAAGAGCGTCAAGCGCTGAATAACGTCCAAAACATCGTATTCCTTAAATTCATTTTCGGTGTAACCGATGTCTTGTCCGAATGACGTGGTCTTGAAAATTGCTTTCAACTGATCGAACTCACCGCTGAAATCGTCCAACGCGTATTCCTTGAGCTGCGTCGACCGATTCAATGAAACTGCCATTTCTTCCAGATAGTCCTCCACTCCGATGCGCACGTGGAGCATGACGTATGGAACCGCGGTCTTGCCGTTGGACTGTTCCTGAGGAGATTTCAGGAACTCGGCAATAATCGCTTGCGTGTGGCCGCCGTCGACGACCCCGTACCGCTCATTCGAACCTTGCGGGCAGCGCAGGATGAGTGTCTGCTTCTGGTTGTCGTATTCAGCAGATTTGGCGGCGACCCAGATTCCACGATTGCGAAGATGAAATTGGTCGGGCTCCGACTTCAGCGTGTTCAAAATCTGCCGAGATAACTGCTTCTCAAGGTCTTGCTTTCGGGGATTCGCGGAGCCAATTATGAGCTTCGCTGCCTCCGTGACTGGTACCTGACATTCGTAAGCATATCGCGACTCCTCGTGAGGGTCGTCGAGGCGCTTGATGTCAGACGGGGGAATGTTTAGTTCAATTACATCAGACAGCCGAGGGAAACGCTGAGGCGTATTCGTGTTAGCTCCGTTGCCATGCAGCTAGCGACTAGCTCGCAGGCACTTTTAAATTTCCGAAGCGACCCGAAGGTACGCTCGGATATTACTAATGTATTACATTCGCCGTTGATTGTCAAGGCCGAATTCTTCAAAGAAAAATCTAGCCGATTCCGATGTACGCGAAAAACAGCAAGCGATCCGGATCGTTGATCGATTGCCCGCGAGAGTCAAGCGGCGCGGCGCCGCCGCAGCGAGTCCTTTATGAGACATCTATCAGTCACACACTCCTGTCAGAATCGCCTTCTAGGCGGCGATCTCCCGTTGAGTTGCCGTAAGGAGAGACTTTCAAATCATGCAGCCCAACGAACGGACATCCATCACAGGGAACCCAGTGGGCAACCATATCTTGCTAACAATTCCAGACGAGGAGTACGCCCTGATTCGTCCTCACCTGGAATTTCTCAGCATGCCTCACCATCTGAATCTTTACGAACCGGGCGAGCCGATCGAGTTTGTTCATTTTCCGAATTCAGGGATGGTGTCTCTCGTAATTGCCACCGAAGATGGAAAGACGGTTGAAGTGGGAGAGGTGGCAGTGAGGGTTTTGCAGGGATTCAAGCGACCGTCGGCATCAACACGAACCAAGTGCGCGAGATCGTTCAAATCCCGGGAGACGGGTTCAGGGTGAAAAGTGGCGCGCTGAAAAGCGTCTTGCAATCCGCCCCAAGCCTGCAGCGGATCCTCTCGCGTTATGCAGTCGTTCAGGCGATGCAATTCGCGCAAACGGCCGCGTGTAACCGGCTCCACAATATCGAACAGCGCTTCGCGCGCTGGTTGCTCATCACTCAGGACAGAGTTGATTCCCCGACGCTCGCCATCACCCACGACTTCCTTGCCACGATGCTAGGGACCGACCGGCCCACCGTAAGCCTGGCAGCCGCTGCCTTGCAGGAAAGGCAGATTATCGAGTACACGCGCGGTGCAGTGAGGATTCTGAATCGCGCGAAACTCGAAGAATGCACGTGCGAGTGTTACGGAGTGATCCAGCAATATAATCACGAGATCGGACTGAAATAGCTCGCCCGTATTGTTTGATATCCTACAGACAGTAATTCTGCTTCGCAGCTAGATTTATGATGAGGGCCAGCCCAGCCGCCATGGTCAAGAAGCTGCAAATCGTAAGGGGTTCAGGTTTCGACGCCCAAGCTTTTCTCGATTCGGCCGGCGTTGCCAGAAAAGTTGTGGAGTATCGGAGATCCCAGAAGATCTTCTCTCAAGGTGATCCCGCCACGAAGGTCATTTACATTCAAAAAGGCGGTGTGAAGCTCTCTGTCGTCAATGAGGTCGGCAAAGAAGCCGTTGTGGCGATGCTGGGCCCCGGCGACTTTTTCGGCGAGGGATGCCTGGCAGGGCAGACGGTCTGTATGGGGACCGCCACCGCGATGGCACCCACGACTGCACTGGCGATTGGGAAAAAAGAGATGGTTCGCGTGCTCCATGAGGAACACGCGTTTTCCGACCGCTTCATCGCCTACATGCTGGTACGAAACATCCGCGTCGAGGAGGATCTGGTAGACCAGCTCTTCAATTCCACTGAGAAACGGCTGGCGCGTACTCTATTGTTGCTCGCGCGCTACGGCGCGCAAACCCAGCCTCAAAAGATGCTCGCCAAGGTGTCGCAAGAGACGCTGGCCGCGATGATTGGCACCACACGCTCCCGGGTGAACTTCTTCATGACTAAATTCAGGAAACTCGGTTTCATTCATTACAATGGCGGACTCCAGGTTCACAATTCTCTTCTCAGCGTCGTCCTGCACGATTAAGCGCCAAATTCCTCGCGAATCAAAAAACGGCGAACTAATGAGCGCTGTAATCCGAAAATGTCCACAGCACCTCGGACTTCCTTTTTCCACGCGGCGTGCTAGCCTATATTTGGGGCTTATGGCTCACGAAAGCTAACACGGCGTACTCGGGGAGGCAGTGTCGCAAGGTGGAAGTGAGGTGGGAGCGCCCTGCTTAAGCAGGGGGAAGCTGGAATTTAGTCCGGCGGGACAAAGCCTTCGCTCTCATAATGGGCTTCAGCCCTGGGACAAGCGGCCATATAACGAGGGGTCAGGTCACGCAATCAGACCTGGCGGTAACCGGAAACGGCGCATTTCTAACCGGGACACCAAAACAAATAGAAATGCCCGTAACTTATTGCAAACAAAAGACGGCGATGCTTTCTAACCGGGACACAAAAAGGGGGTCTGTTTCCCGATATTTTGAGTCCCGGGTCACGGCCCGCGCTCTAAATATCGAGCGTGTTGGCCCCCGCGTCGCCGAAGGAAGCGCCGGTAGCGAAACTTGAGAACATGACCAAGGCCGTTTACATCGTGAGTGCGGCAAGGACGCCGATCGGCAAATTCGGCGGCGCGCTCGCGGATTACACCGCGCCCGATCTCGGCGTCATCGCCGTCCGCGCTGCTCTCGAGCGCGCCTTCGGCAATCCGCTGCCGCCCGAGCGCACACCCGGCGAGCCGGGGAAAACGCCGCAGCCCCAACTTCCCTGGCGCGTGGACGAAGTGATCATCGGCAACGCGCGGCCCGCCGGCGTCGGCCCGAATCCCGGCCGGCAAATCGCGTGGCGCGCCGGACTCGGCGACGACGTTCCCGGCTTCACCGTCAACATGGCGTGCGCCTCGGGCCTGCGGGCCATCGCACTCGGCAGCCAGCAAATTCTCACGGGCGAAGCGGACATCATCGTCGCGGGCGGCGCTGAATCCATGAGCCGCGTGCCGTATCTCCTCGAAGGCCGCTGGGGATTCAAGATAGGAAATCAGCCGCTCGTGGACGCGATGTATCGCGACGGCTTCTTCTGCCAGATTTCGAAAATGGTGATGGGCGAAACGGCCGAGCTCCTCGCCGAGCAATACAAAATTTCTCGCACCGAGCAGGACGAATTCGCGCTCGAAAGCCAGCGCCGCGCCGCTCGCGCTCTCGCCGAATGCCGCTTCTCTGCGGAAATTGTTCCCATTACGCGCACGGATAAAAAAGGAAACACCATCCGCATCGAAAAAGACGAGCACGTCCGCGCGGACACGACTCTCGAGTCTCTAGCGAAATTATCTCCCGTATTTAGCAAGACAGGCACGGTCACCGCGGGAAATTCGAGCGGAATCACCGACGGCGCCGCGGCGCTCGTCCTCGCGAGCGAAGAAAAAGTGCGCGAACTCGGCCTCAAACCTCTCGCGCGCATCGTCGACGCAACGCTAGCCGCGGTCGACCCGCGCGTCATGGGCATCGGCCCCGTCCCGGCGATTCGCAAGCTCACGGCGCGCACGGGCACGCGCCTGGATGACTACGCCGCCATCGAACTGAACGAAGCTTTCGCCGCGCAAGTCCTCGCCTGCGATCGCGATCTCCACTTTCCGCGCGAGCGCCTCAATCTCAACGGCGGCGCCATCGCCATCGGGCATCCGATCGGCTGCACGGGCGCGCGCATCCTCACCACCCTCATTTACGAGCTTCGCCGAGACGGAAAATCCGGCCGGAGGGGGTTAGCTACTTTGTGCGTTTCTGGCGGCTTGGGCATGGCGGTCGAAGTGGAGACGGTCTAAGCTGGGGGCGATACAAATATCCTATGCAAATCGAACGCGAGCGCGAAGGAAGCATGATCGGGACGGCTTCAACGCTGCGTCTTCCGAGCGTTGAGGAATTCCAGTTCGTTCGCTATCGCATTGACGGCGAAGTCGCGCACCTCACACTCGATCGGCCCGAGCACAATCTCCTGAACGAGCGGATGCTGAACGAGCTCACCGCTGGAATCAACAAGCTCGGAGACATTCGCGAAATCAAGCTCGTCGTACTCGACTCGGCCTCGAAATCTTTTTGCGGCGGGATCGAACTGGGCGAGTACACGCCGCGCCGCGTCTTTCAGCTTCTTGACGCATTTCACAACGCATTCATCGCCATGATGGATACGGCGAAGCCGGTCCTAGTGGTCATCAACGGCCCGGCGTTCGGCGGCGGCTCGGAGTTGGCGGCGCTCGCCGATCTCGTCGTCGCCACGCCGCGCGCGCGATTCGCCCAACCTGAAATCAAGCTCGGCGTTTTTCCGCCGCTTTCCGCCGTGATTCTTCCTTACATTCTCGGGCCGAAGGTCGCGCTCGAATTGGTGCTCACCGGCGAAACGATGACGGCGGAGCGGGCCTTTGAACTCGGTCTCGTCAATCGCCTCGTGCCGGAAAATCAGCTCGAGAAAACCGTGAACGATTTGATCGCGAAGGTTACGGCGCAGTCCGGACCGGTGCTGACGATGGCGAAGCGGGCGATTCTCGGCAGCATGGGATTTTCGTTGCGCGATGGCGTGCGGAACTCGATGAAGATTTTCTTGAACGAGCTTTCCGATCTCGAAGATTCGCAGGAAGGCTTGCGCGCGCTGGTGGAAAAACGCGCGCCGAAGTGGAAGAACCGCTAGCGCGCCAAGTTCGCGCGAAACAATTTCAGCGCGCACCCCTCCATGGACAAATCAAACATGGACGAACCTGACAGCACAAATCCTCCATCCGCCGGCGAACCTCCCACTACAACTTTTTCTCCGCCAACGCTCCGCTTACAGCCGCGCCATGCAAGTTCATTTTTGCCTCGGCGGCTTGCCGTGCTCTTCGCAGCCAGCTTCGCCGCGTTCTCATTGACGACGTGGTTCCTCGCGCGCATGAACAACGTCGCCGACATGCCGCGCGATGCGAACACCGCCGAAGGAGTGATCCGGCAGCAACTCGATGCGCTCACTCAAGGCGAAACGCGCGTCGCCTACGCGCTCTTCTCTCCGCGCTATCGCAGCGAAGTCCCGTTTGAGACCTTCGAAGAAACCGTTCGCGCTCACGGCGCGATGTTCCGTGCGACATCCATCCGCAAAGAGAGCGAGATCGAGACGCTTGCGCGCGCCGAGATCAAGTTGCGCCTTGAAACTTCCGGCGGCGATCATTTTGTTGCGCGCTACACCCTGATCGAAATCGAAGGCCGCTGGTGGATCGACGAGATGCACTGGCACGTTGACACGCCCGCCGCCGGCAGAATTCTCGCGCGCGGACTTAAAATCGACTCCGCACGCGCGAAAGCGCGCGGTTGACGTGGCGTCGTCGAGACGTGATGCACGTTACAGTTGACACATTCTGCGATTTGGAGCAGCCTGTGGCGATTTTGTCAGTCCAAATTTTCCCGGAGAAAAAATATGAGACTAAAGATTGCCTTCGCGTGCGCGCTATTTGCTTTCACCGGTACGACTCTGTTCGCTCAGGCATCGGGCACCTTTACCATACACACCAACGGAGTCATAGTTACTCAAGAGATCACTCCTTCAACCAAAGTCTGGACATCGACCGGCACAACGACGGCGCAGATCAATGGAGTTGCGATTACAGGCTTGACCTTTTCAGCATACGGGCAAACTACTCCTGGCGAATTTAGAGTATGGGGCGTCTTGGTGGGAACACTCGCCAACGGCGATCAAGTTACCTTCACATACCAGAGAATTGCCCCGATGCGTAACGGAGTAACTCTGGCAAGCACGATGACGTATAAGATTGTGGGCGGGACCGGCGTAGCGAAAGGCATCACGGGGTCGGGCACATGTAAACCTCCTGCCCCCACCCCGAGCGGGGTCAGCGACTACCCCTGTGTCGGTGCGTACGCGATTCCTTGAGCCCCTGCGGTCGAAGTATCGCGCTGAAAAGGTAAATCGCTCACGACTTCTTGATGACACTCTTGCACCAAGCGCTGCGCGCGGTTGACACTGCGCGCCGCGCCGCATAGACTGCGAATGAAAATTGATTTGGCCGGGGGAACGGGAAGGCTGTGAAAATCGGCCACGGTCCCGCCACTGTAATCGGCCGGCGCTGTGAAGTACGATCGCCCACTGGTCTCGTGAATGTTTTGCGAGCGAGCCGGGAAGGGCCGTTCCGTTAGAGACTTGACGGATCGCACAGCGTCCTTGCTTCCGTAAGTGAAAGTGCCGCGCGGGATATTTTGGCGCGGCGACGGAAGGACCGAAAGTCAGGACACCTGCCCCTGCCTGTACTTGCCCGGGCCCTTCGCGAGAAAGGGAGCGGAAGGCAGCCCCATTTTTCTCGTGGGGCTTTTTTATTGGAGCAAAGTTTTTTGGGACGAAAAGTTCACGCGCGGAAAATCGGATGCACCGCTTTGATGCTCGCGACTGGTTTGTTCGCGGCACACGCGGCCGCGTCTGCGCGCGTGACGCAGGAATCGTCGACCGTATCCACGCGTTCGGCACGCGGATCGCAAACCGTCGTCGATGAAACCGGCCGTCACGTCACCGTGCCCGTCGACGTGCGCCGCATCGTTTCGATCGCGCCGAATCTGACGGAGACGATCTACGCGCTCGGCGCGGAATCGCGGCTTGCCGGCGACACGGACTATTGCGACGTTCCGGCCGACGCGCGCACAAAGCCGCACGTCGGCTCGATTATTAGCCCGAGCCTTGAAGCAATCGTCGGACTCAAGCCCGATCTCGTTCTTGCGTCGACCACGATCAATCGCCGCGAGACGGTTGACGCGCTCGAGCACCTCGGCGTGCCTGTCTACTCTACCGATCCGCACAGCGTTGACGACTTGCTCGCGGGCATCGAACATCTCGCCGGCATTCTCGGCATCGCGCCGCAAGGCCACGAACTCGTCGCGCGTTTGCAGGCGCGGCTCGCCGCGGTGCAAACGGCGCTCGCAGGACAGCCACGTTCCCGCGTTCTTTTCGTCGTGTGGGACGATCCGCTAATTTCAATTGGTCCGCACACGTTCATCGCCGATGCGCTTCGACGCGCGGGGGCGGAATCCGTTGTGGAAACGACGCAGAACTGGCCGCACGTGAGTCTCGAATCCATCGTTCACTCACAACCTGACTATTTGATTTTCGTCGGCGATCATGGCGATGAGGTTCCGGCACTATCCGACTTGCGCGCGCGACCCGTTTGGCGCGATCTGAATGCTGTGAAGCAGGGCAACATCGCGCTCGTCGGCGGCGAAGTGGACCGTCCTTCACCGGGATTGATTGATGCTATCGAGATTCTTGCCAAACAATTGCACCCGTCGGCATTCGAAAATTCGGCCGCGGGGAAGGCGCAGTGATGCAGCCGATGACGCCGCGAAGAATTATAGGAGTGTGCGGGATTTTGGCGAGCGCGCTGTTTGTCGCGATGGTGGTTTCGCTGAGGCTCGGCGCTTACCCGATGTCGATAACGTCAGTGGTCACGACGCTTTATCACGGCGCGCTCGGGCAGATGGATTTGATTCCCTCCGATTTTCGGCTCGTGATTTTCGGGTTGCGTCTGCCGCGAATCGCGATGGGCATCGTCGTGGGCGCGTCGCTCGCCGTAGCGGGCGCAGGATTTCAATCGCTTCTGCGAAATCCGCTGGCCGATCCTTACGTTCTCGGCGTCTCGACGGGCGCGGCGCTCGGCGCGATTATCAGCTTGATTGTGGCGCCGCATTTGCCGCTAGCCATGCAAGGCGCGGCGTTTGCGGGCGCGGCCGCAACAATTGCCGCCGTCTATTTTCTCGGACGCCGCGGCGGACAACTCGACAGCTCAACGCTGCTGCTTGCGGGAATTATTTCGGCGTCGTTTCTCTCCGCCGTGATCATGTTTTTGATGACCACGCTTAGCGGGCGCGATCTTCGCGGCATGGCGTTCTGGCTGATGGGCGATCTCGCGACACCGCCGCAGGTCTCGATCAGCTTTCTCTTCGTCGTGATGATCGCCGCGGCGGGCGCGATCTACACAACCGCGTCAGATCTGAATTTGATTTTGACCGGCGAGCAGGAAGCGCGGCATCTCGGCGTGAACGTGGCGCGCGTGAAAATCGTCGTCTATATTTCAGCGTCGTTACTCACGGGCCTTGCCGTGTCGGTGAGCGGCGCGATCGGTTACGTGGGCTTGCTCGTGCCGCACGTGATGCGAATGATGTTTGGTTCGGATTACCGCGTGCTGATTCCGGCGTCGGCATTCGGCGGCGCGATCGCGATCGTGCTCGCAGACACGCTCGCGCGCACCGTGGTTGCGCCAACGGAATTGCCGGTCGGCGCGATGACGGCGATCGTCGGCGCGCCAGTATTTATTTATCTTTTGCGTCGAAGGGTGCGATGAACGCGCATGGCGCGCCAGTTGAGAATGCACCGCGCGGCGGAAATCCAGCCGCACCGGCGAGCGACATTCGCCTGATCGTCGAGCAGGCGAGCTACGCGTATTCCGTGACGGAGCGCGGCGCGCCGAAGTTTGCGCTTGGGCCGGTGACATTCGAAGCGCGGCGTCGCGAGATCGTCGCGATCCTTGGCCCCAACGCCAGCGGCAAATCCACGCTGCTGAAACTTCTCGCCGGGCTGTGCAAGCCGCTTTCCGGTTTTGTGCGTGTGGACGACAAGGAACCGAGCCTACTCGATGCGCGCGAACGCGCGCAGCGAATTGCTCTCGTACAGCAGGAAAGCGCGCTGCTATTTCCATTGCGCGTGTGGGAATACGTATTGCAAGGCCGCTATCCTTATGGGAAGCGGCTGCGATTTGAATCCAAAGAAGATTGCGTGATGGCGGAAAATGCGCTTTCGCAGGTGGGCGCGACCGAACTGCGCGATCGCTGGATGGAGCAGCTCTCCGGCGGCGAAAAGCAGCGAGTGATTTTGGCGCGTGCGCTGGCGCAGCAGCCATCGCTCCTGCTTCTCGACGAGCCCACGCAGCACCTCGACATCGGCGGCAAAGTGGAATTGCTGCGGCGGCTGCGCCGGCTCGTGGATGAGAATCGCTACACGGTAGTGGTCGTCACACACGAGCTGAATCTTGCGGCGGAATTTTCCGACCGCATCGTGCTGCTGCATCGCGGAAAATGCGAAATTACCGGCACGCCAAGAGAAGTTTATCAGCGCGATATTCTCGAGGATGTGTTTGCCGCGCCGCTCGATGTCGAGATTCGCCCGGGCGGAAAGCCGCGCGTTCTGCTGCGTGATGCGAATGGAAGAGGCGAGAGGTTGGAGTAGCGCGAGGCCCGCGATGATGCAGATTCGGACAGTTAATCTGTTGAGTGAGACGAAGAATTTCAAATTTGAAACCGGGAGAATTCAAATTTCGATTTGAGATTTGAAATTCAGGTTCGACGAGCAATACGGAAGTAAGAAGAGAAAAGAGGTAAGCAGCAAAGCGAAGAAGCAAAGTTCCCGCGGCGCATGCGGCCTGCGCATTCCGCAGGTTTCGCGCGCCGTTGACAATCACCGAGACTCCGTGCACGGGAAGACGGTGAAAAGCCGTCGCCGCCGCGCGACTGTAAGGCGGAAATTGCCGGGCGCGCACCACTGTTTCGCTCGCTGATTCGAATCCCTCGAATCGGCGCCGGAATGGGAAGGCCGCGCTCAACGATGCTGCCGCCAAGCCAGGAGACCGACGGAGCCTCAATCCCGATTCGGCTATCGAGAGCCCATCTCGATGCGCCGCTTTGGGACAACCTTCAACTCCCGCGCGAGAGGGAGAGGAGGAATCAATGAAAACTAGCTGGCTGGCATTGGCTGTTATTTCTGTCCTGGCAGTTTCCCTGCCCGTGGTTTCATTTGCACAGACGGAAGCGCGCGCAACTCTGGCCGGCAATCTCACGGATCCAAGCGGCGCGGCAATTCCCAACGTCACCATCAACGCAATCAACTATGAGGAACCTCAAAAACACAAAAGTGTCGCGGCAAAAACACAGAGCGACGCCGCGGGACACTTTTCTCTCACGGTCGCACCGGGGCGCTATCGCATCGTGATTTCCGCTCCATCGTTCGCGCGTACGGAAGAAATCGTGACGCTCGTTGCTGGCGAGTCGCGCGAGTTGAACGCGAAGCTCACGCTTGAAAAACTTGCAGCCAGCGTCGTCGTCACGGCGGCAGCAGAGCCGACGCTTGCCGCGGACAGTTCGGCGCCGGTGGACGTAGTTACGAAGGACGACATTGCCCAACTCGACGCGATGTGGCTGGCACCCGTGATCGCGAGCGAATCGGGCGCAGCGCTTTCGCGCCTCGGGCCGGAGGGCGGCGTCACGACGTATTTTCTCGACGGCGGAGATTCGAATTTCACAAAGTTCCTCGTGGACGGCATTCCGATGAACGAACCAGGAGGCGCGATCGAGCTCGAGAATTACAGCCTCCAAAGCGTGGACAAGATCGAGATCGTGCACGGAGCGTCGAGCGCGCTTTTCGGCTCCGACGCGGTTGATGGCGTTGTGCAGATTTTCTCGCATCGCGGCACGACCACCACCCCACAACTCGAACTAATCGGCGAAGGCGGAACTTTCGGAACGGGCATGGGCAACGTGCAATTGAGTGGGGTCGCAGGGCGGTTCGATTATTCCGCGTCGGGGGGGTATTTTGCGACGGGCGGCCAGGGGCCGAACGATTATTTTCGCGACGTGCCTTTCGCTGGAAATTTCGGCTGGAAATTCTCGGACACGGACACGCTGCGATTGACGGTGCGCGAGACGGGAAGCGATAGCGGCGTGCCGGGGCAGACGATTTTCCTTCCGCCAAGTCTCACAGATCACGACGACCTGCATAATCTCGCAGCCGGCATGACATGGGATTTCATGGCAGGCGATCACTGGCACAACGAACTGCGCGCGACGGACGCGCGGATTCAAGAGGCGTACATCAACTCGTATGGCAACTCGTACAACCTGTACAACCGCGCAAACTTCGAGGACCAAGCGACCTATGTTTTTCCGCACGGCGGCGTGTCTGCCGGATACATGTATGAAGTGGAAAACGGAGCCGAAGGCGGTCCGGACTCGCGGCGAAACAATCAGGCCGGTTACGTGGAGGTGCGCTATCAATTCGGGCGGCGCGTGACGGCGACGGCTGGCGTGCGCGCGGAAGCGAATGCGAGTTTCGGCACGCGCGTGGTGCCGCGAGCGGGCATTGCGTATGCCGTGCGCTACGGCAACGATTTCTGGGGCGCGACGCGGCTGCGTGCATCCTACGGCGAAGGAATCAAGGAGCCGGATTTCTATGATTCCTTCTCAAATGATCCGTGCAATCCGGGCAATCCGAACTTGAAGCCCGAGCAGAGCAAAACGATTCACGCGGGTGCGGACCAAGTGCTCGCGAGAGACCGGTTCCGAATCTCGGTGGACTATTTCCACAACGATTTCTACGACATCGTCAGCTATGCATCAACGCTGCCTACGCCATCATGTCCATACGGAGTGGGTGAGTTCTTCAATACGGACAAGGCGCGGGCGTTTGGTGCAAACAGCAAGTTTGAATCAAAGGTTACGCGGTGGCTGCAAATCAACGGGAATTACACCTACGACGACACGCTGGTGATCGCGTCGCCAAATTACTACGACCCGACGCTGGCGCCGGGAAATCGTCTCGCGAAGAGGCCGCTGCACTCGGCGACGCTCATCGCGAACGCGAATTTTCACCGCATGAATTGGAATCTCGCGGGCTACTACGTCGGCCGGCGCACGGACAGCGATTATCTCGGATTGGGGATTACGAGCAATCCGAGCTACGTGCGCTGGGACTTGGGCACGAGCTATCACTTCACGCGAAAACTCTCGGCGCTCGGGCGCGTCGAGAATTTGTTCGACCGGCGATATCAGGACGCCGTCGGATATCCCGCGCTCGGGCTGAATTGGCGGCTCGGGATGAAATACGTGTGGGGCGGCGAGTAGCGCGGCGAGTGCTATAATTGCCGCTTTCTCATGGCGAAAACGACCACAGAGGGAGCGAGCATCGCGCCAGAAGTGCTGGCGAAATACGAAGCCGTGATCGGCCTCGAAGTGCACGCGCAGCTTTTGACGGCGACGAAGGCGTTCTGCGCGTGCTCGCCGCGCTTTGGCGATCCGCCGAATACGAACACGTGCCCGGTATGCCTGGGGCTGCCGGGCGCGCTGCCGGTGCTGAACTCGAAAGCGCTCGAACTTGCGTTGCGAGCTTCGATTGCGCTCAATTGCGAAGTGCAGGAACGCTCGCGGTTCGCGCGCAAAAATTATTTTTATCCTGATTTACCGAAGGGCTACCAGATTTCGATGTACGAGCTGCCGCTGTCGACGGGCGGCTGGCTCGAAGTGGATGTTGCAGGCGCAGCGAAACGCATCGGAATCACGCGCGTTCACATGGAGGAAGATGCCGCGAAGAATTTGCACGAGGGCTTCGACGATTCCGACCGCTATAGCTACATTGATTTCAATCGATGCGGCGCGCCGCTGATCGAAATTGTGTCGGAGCCGGATTTGCGCGCGCCTGCGGAAGCGCATGCGTATCTCACGGCGCTGAAGCAAATACTCCTTTACACGGAAGTGAGCGATTGCAACATGGAGGAAGGCTCGCTGCGTTGCGACGCGAACGTGAGCGTGCGATTGCGCGGCGCGGAGAAATTCGGAACGAAAGCGGAAGTGAAAAATTTGAATTCGTTCCGCTTTCTGCAGCGCGCGCTGGAGCATGAAATCGAACGGCAAATCGGCGTGATTGAATCGGGCGGGACGATTCCGCAAGAAACGCGGCTTTACAATTCCGCAACCGGCCGCACGGAGCCGATGCGCTCGAAGGAATTCGCGCACGATTACCGATATTTTCCGGATCCCGATTTGTTGCCAGTGCACGTGAACGCGAAACTGCAGGAGCGGGTGCGTAGCGAGATGCCCGAATTGCCGGCGGCGAGGCGGGCGCGATTCATCAGTGCGTACGGCTTGACGCCGTACGATGCAGGAGTGATCACCGCGACCCGACAGGAAGCAGACTACTTCGAAGCGACGGTCCGGGCGGGTGCGGATCCAAAACAGACAGCGAACTGGATGCAACGGATAAGTCATTTGGCGGATGCGACGGCCGACTTGATGCAGCGAGCCAGTGAGCGCGGAGGCCCTCTGGCCCCCGAAAAGTTGGCGCGATTCATACAATTTGTCGTCGACGGGAAAATTACGTCGACTAGTGCGCGAAAGGTTCTCGCTGAGATGATGGAGAAGGGTAGGGAACCAGGTGACATCATCGCCGCCGAAGGCTTTTCGCAAATCAGCGATGCGGGCGCGATTGAGAGTGTAGCGCGCGCGACCGTCGCGAAAAATCCGGAGAATGTGGCGAAGTACAAGGCTGGCAACGAAGGCGTTTTCAAGTTTTTCGTCGGGCAGGTGATGCGGGAAATGCGCGGGCAGGCGAATCCACAAGCGGTGAACGAGATTCTCAAGCGCGTTCTGGGCGAGGTGTAGGCGCATGGCCACGCTGAAAGAAGGGGAAAAGGCTCCGGCGTTCCGGCTTCCTGCGGACGACGGCAGCGAGGTCGCGCTCGCCGACTATCGCGGCAAGAACGTGATTTTTTATTTCTTCCCGAAGGCGCTGACGCCTGGCTGAACCAACGAAGCGACCGAGTTTCGGGACGCAAAAAAGAAATTCGAGGCGCTGCACGCGGTCGTTATCGGCTGTAGCGCAGACAGCGTAGCGACGCAGGCGAAATTCAAAGAGCGGCACAAACTGAATTTTCCGCTGCTTTCGGATCCGGAATTTACGGCGATTGAAGCATATGGCGCGCGGCGCATGAAGCGATTTCTTGGAAAATCTTATCTCGGAATCGTGAGAATGACGTTCTGGATTGGCAAAGACGGCCACATTCGGAAGATCTGGGACAGCGTTTCCGTGAAAGGCCACGCAGCAGACGTGTTGAAGGCGCTGGAGCAGGGCGCGGCGGGATAGCGTGCAGGGCATCGTTTCACTCCTCGACGGCGCGGACCGCGAACGCGTCGAGCAATTGTGGGAGGAGTTGCGGCGAGACTTCGGCGTTCGCGGAATTCATTCGAAGCGCTTTCCTCATTTCTCCTACCACGTAGCGGAAGAATACGATTTGCCGCGCGCGCAGGCGGTACTTCGGGCGCTTGCGTCGCAAACTCGATCCTTCCCGGTACAAACCAGCGGAATTGGAATTTTCACGCGCAAGGAACCGGTGATCTATCTGCCGGTGGTGAAAACGTGGGAGCTTGCGGTGCTGCACCGCGAAATCGCGGCAACGGTTTCTCCGCTCGCGACCGGCGTCAACGAATATTACGCGGAGGACATCTGGATTCCGCACATTACGATTGCGGAAGGCGATGTGGACCTGCTCGTGCTGCCGGAAATTGTGCGGCGATTCGGCCAGAGAAATTTCAGGTGGAAATTGCAGGCGACAAATTTCGCGGTAATTCGAGCGACGGAGGATGTGCAGGAGGTGTGCTTCCGTTGCGATTTTGCGCGGTGAGGAAGAAAACGCAGATTCCTCCTCCGACCCTCGTCGGGTCGTCGTCGGAATTACTACGGCATCCCTGTGCTAGAAAGCGCTAGAGCGTGACCGACAAGGAACCGGCGGATTCCTCGATGAGCGCGTTGTCGATGAGGCGCGTCTTGCCGATGAAGGCGGCGACGAGCGCGAGGCAGGATTTGCGCAAGCGGATTACCGGTTCAAGAGAATTGGCGTCAACGACTTCAGCGTAATCGAGCGCGGCGCCGGGTTCTGCGTCAAAGACGCTGCGAATCGCTGCGGTGAGCCGCGCGGCGTCGAGTTCGCCTGCCTCGATTTCTTTCTTCATCGCGCTGAGCGCGCGGTAGAGGGCAGTTGCGTCGCGCCGGTCATCGCCGCTTAAGTAAGCGTTGCGCGACGACATCGCGAGGCCGTCCGGCTCACGCACGATCGGGCACGCGATCACCTGCGTATCCAGATTCAAATCTCCCGCCATTTGTTGAATAATTCTCACTTGCTGAGCGTCTTTGCGGCCGAAATAGGCGAAGCGCGGCTGAATGATTTCGAATAGCTTCAGGACCACGGTAGCGACGCCGCGAAAATGTCCGGGGCGAGAGCGGCCTTCGAGACGATCGCCCAAGCCTTCGACGGTGACCGCTGTGCGGAATCCTTCCGGATACATGTCGGCGGCCGAAGGCGCGAACAAATAATCCACCTGGAGCGATTCGAGCGCGGCAGCATCCTGTTCCATGCTTCCCGGATACTTCTTAAAATCTTCAGTGGGACCGAATTGCTTCGGATTCACAAAAATGGAAACGACAACCGGCGAGCATTCTTTCTTAGCTGCGCGGACGAGGGATTGATGGCCTGCATGGAGCGCGCCCATGGTGGGAACGAGACCGACGATTCGTTCTTTCGTTTGCGCGTCGCGCGCAACCTGCTTCATCCATTCGACCGTGCGAATGATTTCCATGAGGGCGAATTCAGGAAAAAGAATCCGCGACGAGCGCGAATGCTCGCGGCGAGATCACGCTTTGGCCTGAGCGGCGCGCTGTCGATAGAACAAGATCAGATCGGTGCTCTGCGACTTGTTGCCCAGTTGGCGGAGCATCGTAGCGATCTGGCCGCGATGATACGTCCCGTGATTGACGAGATGTTGGAGCATCTCCCAGGCGGGCGAAACCTGAGGCGCGCCGGCGGTCGTCTTATATTCATAAACGCGAGCGAGATCTTCATCCGTGAGCGACGCGACGAAATCGGTGAGGTCGCGCTCGACCTCTTCCCAGCGCGCGCGGATGGCATTGAGATCGGAAAAATCTCCCGCGAAAGGCAAACTCGAATGCGAGCGACCGTGCCAGCGCTCGAGCCAAATCCATTCGGCGCCAAGAATGTGAGCGAGCGTGTCGCGGACGGAATGGAAGCTCGAGACGAGATCGCGCGTGAATTGATCGTTGTTCAATTGGGCGCACGATTCCATCACGCGGCGATTCGCCCACGAATTGTATTCATAGAGAGTGCGGAATTCTTCTGCGTTCATGATGGTCCCCTCGCGGCCCCCGTTGGGGTTTGAAGCGTACGTCAGTGGCCGAAGAGACTCAAGGGTTAAGCGCGTTCGCGCGCGAGGAAACGGCTGCGCAATTCAGCCGGAAGATGATACGACTCCACGTCCGACGGGAAGCGGCCGTTGCGAACATCGTCGCAATATTCTGCGGCGGCGCGCGCGATGATTTCCGAAAGATTCGCGTAGCGGCGCGAGAACTTCGGCGTATGGCCGAGGGTCAAGCCGAGCGCGTCGTTTATGACGAGCACCTGGCCGTCGCAATCCGGCCCCGCGCCGATGCCGATCGTCGGAATGTGAAGCTCTTCGGTGATGCGCGCCGCTATTTCGCGCGGAATGGATTCGAGGACGATCGAAAATGCGCCGGCAGCTTCGACGGCGCGGGCATCGCGGAGAAGTTGCTGCGCGGCATCGGCGCTGCGGCCCTGCACTTTGAAGCCGCCAAGCGCGTTGACGGATTGCGGCGTGAGGCCGACGTGGCCCATCACGGGAATTTCCGCTTCGACGAGCCGCGAGATCAGCTCAATGCGGCGCTCGCCGCCCTCGACTTTCACGGCTTCGGCGCCACCTTCCTTGATAAAACGAAGCGCGGCGCGGATGGAATCGTCAATCGAGGCGTGGTAGCTGCCGTAAGGCATGTCGGCGACGACGAGCGCGTGGTGCGTGCCGCGGCGCACTGCCTTGACGTGGTGCAGCATTTCATCCACGGTAACGGGAAGCGTGCTGTCGTAACCGAGAACGACCATGGCGAGTGAATCGCCGACGAGGAGAATATCCACATTCGCATCGTCGAGAATTCGCGCCGTCGGATAGTCGTACGCCGTCAAGCAGGTGATTTTTTCGGTACTAGAAGTTGAGCCGGAAAAACGGCGGGACTTGCGTTCAACGATGTCAGGCACGGTGATTTTGCCGTTGCCCGCACGAGGTGCAGCGCTCATAAGAGCCTCCGGTGCCACTCCGCGAACTCAGGATGCAGCCCTTCAATCAGGATTCTAGCAAAACGGGCAGTCCGGCGCCACCGGTACGAGCGCGCGCAGCAAACAGACTAAACTAGTTCGGAAATCCGATTTTCCGGCGAAGCTCAGCAAAGCGCGGGTCGGAACTGAGGACGTCCAAACGTGAGTCCGTCGTGAAATACTCCGCCAAATAGTATGAGCGGTCGGCGAAGGCGCGATCGAGCCAGGCGAATGCCTGATCCTTTTCTCCCAGACCCGCATAAATGACTGCGAAGTCGTATGGCGCGGCGTAGCCGTGCGCTGATAACTCTTTCAAATGATCAAGGACTTCTTGCGCTTGCGCTCTCTTCCCCGAGATCGCGTAGGCGTGCCCCAAACTTGACCAAATCTCGGGATTGTCCTTCTCCAATTCGCGCGCGTGCTCAAATTCGGCAATCGCTTCCGGCAACCTTCCCTTTTGCTCATAAGCGCGGCCGAGGAAACAAGGATCAAACCAGAAAGTCGGGTCAAGCTCCTTGGCTTTACGAAGTTGCGCAATCGCCGGGTCCCACTGGCGAGCGAATAGCAAAACAGATCCGACGAAGAAATTTGACAGTGATGAGATCGGATCGAGTTGCTGAGCTCGCCTCGCTTCGGTGAGCGCCTCTCCGTTTCGCCCCATCGGCGCCAAAAACCAAGAATAGTAACCGTGAGCCTCCGAATCGTCAGGATTCAGCTCGATGGCGCGTTTGAACTCGCGCTCTGAATCTGTCCAATCCCACTCGTACCATTGGGTTTCAATTGCCAGCGAAAGGTGAGCGTCAGCGTCCGTATCGTCTATCGCCAAAGCCCTTTTCACGGCATCTCTGGCTCTAGGTCCCGCTTCGTTGGGAGGCATGTACCAATCGATTTGATTGATGTAGTTGTACGCCAAACCGCTGTAGGCCAAACCATAATTTGGATCCACTGCAATGGCCTTGTTGAAATAATCGGTGCCTTTATGGAACCCGTCCTCACTGAGTTCGTTCGTGAAGTATTTGCCTTTTAGGTAGAACTGATAGGCTTCGGGATTTTCTGTGGAGCCTTTCGCCAGCTTCTGCTGGTCATCCGCGGAAAGTTGCGAGCGCAACTGCTGAGAAACTGCTTTAGCGATGTCGCTCTGCACGGCCAGAAGATCGGCCACCTTGCGGTTGTATTGTTCGCCCCAAAGTTGTTTGCCGTTGCGAACGTCGTCGAGTTCGACGCCAATTGCGAGGTTGTCGCCACGCTGCGCGACATGGCCCGTGAGCACGGCTTGAACACCGAGCGCCGCGCCAACCTTTTGAAAATCTACCGCCTTGCCTTTGTAATGCGAGGCGACGCTGTTCGGAATCACTTTCAGACTGGGCAAGCGCGCCAGGCTGTCACTGATGCTTTCGGTGATGCCGTCGGAAATGTAGTCCGCTTCGGGATCGTTGCTCCGATTCTCAAGAGGCAGAACGGCGATGGAATCAATCTGGCCTGTCTTCGACCCTTTCAGATAAATGCCGAGGCCGATGGCACCGATCACAAGTAGAGCGACTGCAGCGGCCAAAACAATTTTGCGCCATTTGATTTCCGGGATGCTGCGAATGGAATCATTTGGAAAAGCGACTTCGAGCGCCTGCCGGAGTTCGGTTGCCGTCTGAAAACGAGCGTCGGGAGATTTCGCGAGGCACTTGAGCACAATCGCTTTGAGCGCGGGCGGGGCGTTGAAGGGTTCTGGCTCCTTGTGAACGATAGCGCCGATCGTCGCGGCAGCAGAACCTCCGGAGAAAGCGCGGCGGCCCGCGAGCATTTCGTAGAGCACCGTTCCGAACGAGAAAATATCGGAGCGCGCGTCGGCGGGCTTGCCTTCAGCTTGCTCCGGCGACATGTACGCCGGAGTGCCCATGATCGTTCCAACTTCGGTGACGCCAAGCGATTGCGTTAAGTCCTCGGCTGCGGCGCCACGGCTCTGTTTCGCAAGTCCGAAATCCAGAAGCTTTACGACGCCGCTCGAGGTGGCGAGGATGTTCGCCGGTTTGAGGTCGCGATGAACGATCCCTTTGGCGTGCGCGGCTTCGAGAGCCGCAGCGATTTGCCTGGCAAGCCGCAGGGCCTCGGCCGGTTGGAGAGGCTGAGGATGTTCACGGGAGACAATCGGCGTGCCGTCAATACACTCCATGACCAGATAGTTCGGGCCGATATCGTAAATCTGGCAGATGTTGGGATGATTCAGAGCGGCGATGGATTTTGCTTCACGCTCGAAACGCTCGCTGAATTGCTCGCCCGAAATTTTTATCGCGACATCGCGATTCAGGCGTGCGTCTCTCGCGCGATACACCTCGCCCATTCCACCCGCGCCAATCGGCGCGAGGATTTCATACGGGCCGAGTTTATCGCCAGCAGAAAGCGGCATGTGGGTAAGCAGGCCAAGTCTATCTCATCAGCAGATTTGAGAGGAAATGTATCGCGGCGAACTCGGAAACGAACTGGCCAGAAGCTAGCCGGCGTCTTGGACTGAGAGTATCGCGGCCTCGCTCTTCACCGAGGGCTTCGCTTTCGTCGTTGTGATCACCACCACGCTGACCAGAACAAACAGAGTCCCCAGAACCGTTCGCAGGCCCAGCGCTTCGCCGCCAAGGAAATATCCAACCGTTACGGCCACAATCGGATTTACATACGCGTAGGTCCCAACTTTTGTCGGCGATTCATGATGGAGTAGCCACACATACGCGGTAAAGCCCATGATGGAACCCGCGACGATCAGGTAGAGCAATGCGAGCCATACCTCGCGTGAGATGGTA
>CAWDOI010000035.1:0-70401 GCA_963803835.1 uncultured Acidobacteriota bacterium
CAGGCGTTGCGGCGGGCGCCTCGGGCTTCTTTGTGCCAGATTGCGGCGTGGCTGCGGGCGGCGTGATGTCGTGGCTCGGCGGAGAGACGTGAGGCTGGACTTGCGCAACGAGCGGCAACGCGCAACCGGCGATCGCGAAAGCGCCGAAAATTATTTTGTGAAGCTTGTTCATTGCACTCGCCTCCGCCGCTTAATGACGGTCATGGCTGCATGCCGCAACAGCGTTGCAGGTCGCAAGAGCTTAGACCCGCCGCATTCCGAAATGGATGCATTCGCCGGATTGACGCGAGTGGCGCGATGCACATAGCATCGCGGAACCCGGTTGCCCGGTTATGCTGCGCCACGGCCACGCTCAACTCGGATTGGTCCAACTTCACTACGCCGTTGAGGGCAACGAAGACAGCGACTTGATCCTCTTCGTCCACGGCTTCCCTGAATTCTGGTACCAGTGGAAAAATCAGCTCGCCGAATTCGGACGGACGCATCTGGCCGTCGCTCCCGATCTTCGCGGTTACAATCTTTCGTCGAAGCCGCCGAATGTCGAGGACTATGCCATCGCGCATCTGGTCGAAGACATTCGCGGCCTCGCGGCGCATTTCGGCTGCGGCGGCGACAACAAGTTTACGCTCGTGGCGCACGATTGGGGCGGCGTAATCGCATGGGCCTTCGCGCTCGCACATCCCGATTGGCTTGCGCGCCTGATCGTGATCAACGCGCCGCACCCGGCCGTTTTCCAGCGCGAGCTGGCCAGCAATCCCGCGCAACAGAAAGCGAGCGAATACATTCAAATCCTGCGCAATCCGATTGCGGAGACGGCGCTCGCCGCCGAAGATTTTGCGCCTCTCACGCAGATCTTCCTCGTGGCAGGCCTCGAGCGCGGCTACTTCACTGAAGCGGATCGCGCGGCTTACATCGCGGCGTGGTCGCAACCGGGCGCGCTCACCGGCGCCGTCAATTATTACCGTGCGGCGCCCTTCGACGCGGCGAACGAGGAACTTCCCGATGCGTCCGCCATCATTCCCGGAGCACATTCGTGGATCGTGCATGTGCCCACGCTCGTGGTCTGGGGAATGAAGGATGTGTATCTGCTGCCGGCGAATCTCGATGGGCTCGAAGAATACGTCCCGAATCTTCGCGTCGAGCGCATCCCGAATGCATCCCACTGGGTGATTCACGAAGCGCCGGAGATTGTGAACCGGCACATCCGCAATTTTCTCAGCGCGGAATCGGCGTAGCCCTCGGGCCGATGCAAGAATCCACGGACAAAAACGAGAAGCTGAATGTCGCTCGCCTCGTCACCATGGCCAGCGCTTTCTGCTCGCCATTCCTTTCTCTCGCGTGCGTGCGGCCCTTCGGTGTAGACTCCGCGCCGTGTTCTTGTGATCCGGCCTGCACCGCTAGATTCACCTAGAACCGCAAATTTAGTTTTCCTGGAGGCAACAATGCGAATGTTGATTCACGCCAAAATCCCGAACGAACAATTCAATGCAGCCGTGAAAGACGGGACGGCTGGCTCGAAACTTAAGAGGATTCTTGACGACGCGAAACCCGAAGCCACCTATTTCATGGAATATGAAGGCCATCGCTGCACGATGATGATTATTGACATGGCGGATCCGTCGAAGATCCCATCGATTGCCGAGCCCTGGTTCCTGCTCTTCAATGCGAAGTGTGAGTTCCACGTGGTGATGACGCCCGACGATCTAGGGAAAGCCGGGCTCGAGGCCATTGCCAAGAAGTGGGCCTGAGAAGCAGTCTCTGCTGAACCTGGATTCGCAACTGCGCGCGGCCGGGGCGCGACAGCGCCCGGCCGCGTGATTTCATTTCGCCGCTGGCGGTTGCTGGCCGCCAAAATTGGTGAATGGCTTCAGGAAGCTCGCAAACTCCATCGGAAAAATAAATTTTGTGGACGCGCCGGCGCCGAGCACCTTGAGCGTTTCGAGGTATTGAAGGCTCATCGTGTTCGTATCGAGCGTCTTTGCGATCTCGAAGACTTTTCCGAGCGCCAGCGCGTAACCTTCGGCGCGCAGAATGGCGGATTGCTTGTCGCCTTCGGCCTTGAGGATGGTGGACTGCTTTTCGCCGTCGGCGACGGTAATTTTCGCGGTGCGGTCGCCCTCGGCGGCTGTGACCATCGCGCGGCGGCTGCGTTCCGCGCTCATCTGCTTCGTCATCGCGTCTTGAATATCTTTCGGCGGATCAATTTCGCGGATTTCCACCGAAGTGACTTTGCCGCCCCAGCGCTCGGTGACCTCGTCGAGCTTGCCGCGCAGAGTTGTGTTGATTTCCTCGCGTTTCGCCAGCACGTCGTCGAGGGGGATATCGCCGACGACGGCGCGCAGCGTGGTCATCGCAATTCCCCGCGTGGCTCCGCCAAAATCCTGCACGGCAACAACGCTCTGCACCGGGTCCGTCACTTTCCAATACACGAGAAAATCGATCGAGATTGAAGCGTTGTCCTTCGTGATGCATGTCTGGCGCGGCACTTCGAGATATTGCTCGCGCAGGTCCACGCGGCTCGCGACGTCCACGATGGGCACGAGAAAAATAATTCCCGGTCCTTTCTGCCCCATGACGCGCCCGAACCGAAAGACGACGAGGCGCTCATATTCGCGCACCACCCGAATCATGTTCGCAAGGAGCAGCAAAAATCCGATGACAACTACAGCCACCAGCACCAGCGCGACCGTGGAATCCATTTCGGCCTTCTCCCTTCAAGGTATCTTTCGAACGTGCAGCGTCAGTCCTTCAATCGAGACGACTGAAATTCGCTCGCCCTTCGCGATCGGCGGCGCATCGGCAAGCGCGTCCCATTCTTCGCTATTCACCAGAACAACGCCGCGCGGCGCGAGATTCGTTTTCGCGATTCCGGATGAACCCGCGACGCGCTGCGTTCCCATCAGCACGGGCTGGTGGCGCGAGCGAAGCACAAGCCGCACAACTGACCCAAGCATCGCGGCCCAAACCAACGCGACGCCGCCGATGGCGTAAGGCGAAATCCGAAAACCGGGCATGCGCGGCAGCACAAGAATCGAGCCGAACACAAACGCAATGAGTCCGAGCAACATCAAAATGCCGTGCGAGGTCACCTTCAGCTCAAGCCCGAGCAAAAGCATTCCGAGAAGAAGCACGACCGCGCCGGAAATCTGGACCGGCATGTTGATCAGTCCGACGAGCGCGAGAATCACGGCCACGGCGCCGATTGTGCCGGTGACAAAACCATGAGGCACGAAGATCTCGATCAAGACGGCGAGAGCGCCGAGGAGAAACAGGACGTACGCGACGGTCGGGTCCGTCAGCGTCTCGAGAATTCGCTCGCGCGAGTCCATCGCGATATTGCCCTGCGTCGCGCCTGCGAGAGAAAGCTTGGTATCGCTATCAGCGCGATGAATTGTTTTCGCGTCGAGTTTCGCGAGCAGGTCGGTCACGTCGTTTGCCGTGAGATCGATGATGCCGAGCGAGAGCGCTTCCTGCGACGTCGCGGAAACGCTTTCGCGAACCGCGCGCTCGGCCCATTCGGAATTTCGGCGGCGGGCCGTCGCGATCGAGCGCGCATAGGCAGCTGCATCATTCAGAATTTTTTCGGAGACGGTGCCGCCGGAGAGATAAATCGGATGCGCGGCGCCCATGTTGGTTCCCGGCGCCATCGCAGCCACATCCGCGGCAAGGACGATGATGCAACCCGCTGATGCGGCACGCGCACCCCGCGGCGCGACAAACACGATCACGGGTACATGCGCGTTCATCTCGTGTTGGATGATGTCGCGCATCGAGGAATCGAGTCCGCCCGGAGTGTCGAGCTGGAGGACAAAAGCGGCGGCGTTCCCCGTCTCCGCCACGGCAATGCCGCGCGCGATATATTCCGCGCTGGCAGGATTGATGGGTCCTGAGTAAATGAGAACGATGACGTGCGGCGGAGTGGCCGCACTAGCGACGGACGCAAGCGAAAGAATTGCGCCGAGAAGAGCAGTAACGAGGAGGGAGGGCTTCATGCGCCGCGCTCGATGCGGCGACAGTATATCAGACAAACTCGCCGCTACAGGCCGAGCGTCCGGCCCATAGCGGCGATCAGACCCTGCGGAAATTCAGGAAAAATTATGGGGTCAATTGCCAGCTGTAAATGCCGCCCTGTGCGCAAACGAACTGCCGCGGGCCCCAATACTTCCAGGATCCATCGGTAAAGTTGGCGCGGCCGTAGACTGCCGAACCCACTGCTGGCGGATACGTCCAGCCGTTGCCCCATGGGCCAACGGTTCCGACGTAAACACCGTTCGAGTAGATGTCGACGTACCAAGCCGTCATGTTATTCACATCCACCGAACATCCGCGCGCGCCGCGCTGGCCGGACTTCTCCGGCGGAGGCGGGGTCTTGGCGTTCGGATCGTTTACCGGCTTGGCATCGGACTTGATGTTGGGATCAGCGCCGCCGCCCCGGCTGGACTGAGCCGCGGCTTTGATCACTTGTTTGGTGGGCGCCGCGTCATTCTTCTTCATTGCGTCGTCCTGCGCGTACGTGTAGCCAATTCCAACGAGCAACACGAGTACGAAGGCCATCGCGATTTGCAAAATGGGATTGATTTTGAATTTCATCTACTTCCTCCAGGGAGAAACTGCACGGGTGCCGCGAACCTTACCAAAAGGCTCCGTTGCAGTCAAAGACAGTTTTTTCGCTCGAGCGCGCTCCTATGGCTTCTCCACGCTTTGGACGGCGAGGCGCTGCAGCGACCAATTCGTCGGAACGTCCGTGGACGCGCCGCGCGTGCCAACGCTCGAAAGCAGGCGGTCGAGAGGGGAACCCGCTCCTCGGGTGGCCCCGCGCACGCCTTTCCAATTCAGGCTCGCGAGATTGATCGAGTCCTGCGGCTGCGTCGTGAGTAGAAAATAAGTATCGGTTGCGAACGGCGGAGTGATTGTGAACAGGTCCGGCTTGCCCAGAACGATTTGTTCCGGCAGGCCGTTGGCGGCCTGATCGTTTCTCGGGAGGATATTCTGGACGTCGCCAAAAACCGCGCGAGGGAAAAGTGCCGTGCCGTTTCCGTCGCTATCAATCACAAACACATAAACGCGCCGCGGTTCGGCGTAGGTACCCGCGCCGGTGCTCTTTTTGCTCGCGCGCAGGACGAGAGCGTATTTGCGGCCGTCGCCATAGGCAGTCGTGATCTCTGGCCCGTCATTGATATGCGCCGCTTCCACCACGGCGAGATGATAGGGAAAGCTGCCGTCATCGGGAGGCGCCGGAAGTTCGAGCCATCCGTGGATTCGCGCGAGATTGCCCGCGAGTCTCGTGAGTTCATCGACAGCGCCATTGAATCCGTCGTTCGAGAGTTGCGCGGGCACCCAGCGGGTTTCAGGTGGCAGCGAGCTTGAAGCATGCAGCGTCTTTTCGCCGGAAGCGCCGCTCTTGTTAGCCGTTTCCTCGAGAGCCGTGCTCGCGTCTTTTGAAGCGCCAGGGAGCAGCCACGCGTACTCGACGCCGTTTGCTCCAGCCCGGCCGACGAGAATGTAGTTCGCGTCGCCGAGCGATTTTGCGAGCCGCGTCGGAGACTCTTCGGTCCCGATTGCCTTTGCCGCCTCGCTTGCTTCCTTCGGGAGCGGCAGATTCACAAATATTTTCGTTTTGCCCGAAGGCAAGCTTTTTGTGACCGCAGCGAAATCGGGATTCTGTCCGAGATTTTTGGACGCGCGCGTCGCTTGGTCCGTCAGCAACCACGCTGAACCGTTCCATGAGATGACATGAGTCGGCGTCGTTTCGTATGGATCCGTCACGAGCGTGACACCAGCGACCCCGCTGATTTTTTCTGTGGCGGCTGCTGCAGTTTTCAAATCGGCGAGCGGAAGAGTTGCCGGAGGAATCCACAGCGCGAGCAGTCCGCTGGCCGACGGCACCCATCGATCCACAATAAATAGCGTCGCCGGCGTAACTTTATCGGCGCTTCCTGCAATGACTTTGGCTGTCGAACCCGAGGCTGTTTCGTCCGTGACTTTCAGGCGCACGCCGCTGGCCGGGCCTTTCGCGTCCGCCGGGACAAGCTCCGTACCCACTCCGAATCCGAGCGTGAGCCCGCCGAAAAGCTGAACCGCTTCGGGGCCATCCACCTCAACGACGGGCAAAGTGAATTTGCCGGAAAGATTTCCGGAGCTAGTTCCGAAAAGCGGCCCGGCGATGCGCTCTTCCGTTCCTGAAATCACAGGCACCTGGCTCGCCCCTGAAGAACGCATCAACGCGAATGTCTGCTGAAAAATATCGTTCGCGGATTCGTTGATTGGCGCCGAGTTCAAAACTTTGATGAGCGCTGCGGTGAAAGCGCCGTGATCCACGCCATGTTCGTCGCGGCCCTCAGCTGCGCTTTCGATATCCTGCGCGGCCGCAAAGACGAGCGCGCCGCTCTTCTCCGGAAAGGGACCGCTGTAATCGTCCATGGAATCGCGCGGATCCGGCTCGGCGGCGCGAACGCGATTGAATTTTGAATACCCGCGAGTGACAGCCCCACTATGGCAACTATCGAAGATGGCCGTGAGCGTTGCGCCCTTGTTGATCACCTTCATGAACGCACGCGAGTATTCTTTGTCGCGGATGTCGGTCGTGCCCTTGTAGGAATCGGAAGGGACGGTGGTTTCGTCCTGCTTGTCGGCTTTCCAGCTCTTGGAATTTTTCATCTGCGAGCCGTGTCCGGCGTAATAGAAAAAGCTGATATCGCCGGGAGACGCGGCGTCCGCGAGATAGGTCTGAATCGCGTGCAAAATATTGTCGTGCGACGCTTCGGCTTCGGTGAGGATGTGAATGTTTTTTTCCTCGAAGCCGTATCGTGTGACGAGCAATTGATGGATGCTGCCGACGTCGTTAAGAGAGCCTTCGAGATTCGTCCAGCTCCCTCGGCCCTTGCTCGGTCCGCCGGAACTCGACCCGCCGGAACTCGCGCCTTCCGCGACAACAATTTTCTGCGCCGTCACACCTTCGGGAATATACGTGTTAACGCCAACAAGGACGGCGCGGCGCGTCTGTGCAAGAGCTGGCGCCGAGAAGAATGAAAAAACGAAAAGTAACGGGAACAAGAATTTCGCCGCGCGCCGCATGAACTGCCTACCTGAATGCAACTCTCGCACCATGAGGATTCCCTCCCGCGAAGACTTTCGTTCCATTATTTCAGGGACTGCCGTTTTTCGTCTGACGAGTTTATTCCTCGACCGAGGCGCGCGCAAGATTGTGTAACGTGCGAATTTGCCGGATTTCGTACCGGGTACGGCACAGCGAAGACTCCAATCTCACCTAATCGATTGCGAGAACGGAAAGATTCAGGAGCCGCTCCTCGCTCAGAGGATCGTGCGATGGCAGATAGACAAGAGGCTGTTCCTTCGCAAGTGCGGCGATTCTTGCTAGCGTGGACTTCGCAATATTCATGTCCGGGCTTACGCCGTCGATCTTTCCGGCGATAAGCAACTCTTGGTTGTAGCTAGTGTCGCCTGCAAAGAACAGGGTGGGAGTGCCGCATACTACGACTGAAATATGGTGCGGCGTGTGCCCCGGAGTCGGAACGATAAAAACGTCGCCCGACTTCGTCAGAAACATGCTCTTCTCAAATGGGCCGAATGCGCTTCGGTTGAACTGTATGAAAGTCGGTTGCCACCATCTCGGCCAACGATTTGGCAGGTAGCCCTGAATCCTTCCTCCGATACCAGAGGCTCTCTGGAATTCCTGTTGCGATACCCAAAAGCGCGCGTTGGTCAGATCGGTGAGTCCGCCCGCATGATCGGTGTGGAGATGCGTCAGCACCACTTGCCGGACATCTCTCGGGCCGATTCCCAGCGCGCGCAGTTGGGTTCCGATTTCCTCATCAGGATGAACTGAAAAATGAGTCGCTCGCCGGTAGAACGGATGCCAGCTCGGAAAATATCCTCGCTGGTGTACGCGGGATGTTTCGCCTGTATCTACGAGGATGACTCCTTCGTCATGCTCGATCGCCCAGGCATAGATGGGAAGCCACTCGGTCCACTCGGGGTCAAAAAGCATGTTTGTGACACGCGCAAGGCCCTTTCCTTTTGATTCGCGCTGAGATTTGCGCACCTGCACGAATCCGGTTCGAATTGCATGAACTTTCGCCATTGAATTTTCCGAGAGACGGAGGTTAGGCCACAACAAAGCACTAAATCAAGCTGGGACTCAGGACGAACTGGAACGTAGTTAGGTTCAACGCAGAAATCTCGAAGCTGCCAGCAAACGCCGCAGCAACGCGACGAAAGCACAAAAAGAGCGTGTTGGACGTGGCCGAGATCGAACCGGCGCTCCCGCATGCAAAGCGCCAGTCTCGTCTCCACCCACTCTTTCTATCACTCCAACTGGGAGGGTAAAGTTGGTGGGCCCTTATTTCAATCCATGCGCGGCTAATCGATCTCGCTTGACGGTTCAGGATTTTTTGGACCTCCAGTCTGTGATTATCCTTATCTCTGAACGCCCTTTGGATCGCCAGCGGAAACCACGCCAGCCGTCGAGCTGGTCAGATTTGGGTCATACCGCCGTCGACGAAGAGCTCAATGCCCGTGACGTAGCTGCTTTCGTCGGAAGCAAGGAAGGAGACCACTTTAGCAACTTCGTCCAAAGTTCCCGTTCGACCGAGCGGTATGTTGACCACGGCGCTTTCTGCGTATTGTTTGATTTGTTCGTCAGTAAGGCCCAGGGAATTGCGGTAGCCCGGAGAAGGAATCACCCCGGGACTTACAGCGTTCACGCGGATCTTGCGGTCTTTGAGATCCGCGGTGAAGGTGCGCGCGAAGGATCGCACCGCCGCCTTGGATGCGCTGTATACACTGAGCGCAGGTGGCCCTGTGACAGAAACGATTGAGGCATTTAGAATGATCGAGCCTCCATCTTTTAGCAACGGAAGCGCCTTTTGTACGGTGAACAGAACACCCTTGACGTTGGCGTTGAATGTCTTGTCGAAATGCTGTTCAGTGATTGTGCCGAGTGGGCCAAATTCCCCAGTGCCGGCATTGGCGAATAGAATGTCGAGACGCCCCTTCTCCTGCTTTACGGTGTCGTATAACCGATCAAGATCGGCGAGATTGGAAACGTCGCCCTGCACCGCGGTGACGTTTTTGCCGATTTGTTTCGCTGCCGCGTCGAGTTCGTTTTGACGACGGCCCGTAATAAAGACGTACGCGCCCTCGGCGACGAAGCGTTGCGCCGTGGCGAGACCGATTCCGCTATTCCCTCCCGTGATGACAGCTACCTTTCCTTCCAGTTTGGTCATGAGCTTTCTCCTCTTTGATTTCCTAACGCGTGATATTTCTGTACCACACGGTATAGATGTCGAGGCAAGTGAATGGTTGCAACAATTCTGTATCGCTCGGTACGCAAGGAGCATCAAAGGTGAGTATGAAACCTAACAAACCCTCCGGACGAATGGGACGTCCCCGCTCCTTCGACATCGACGGAGCGCTGGACTGTGCGTTGCAGGTGTTCTGGCGGAAAGGATATGAGGGCGCGTCATTGTCGGACCTGACCAAAGCCGTGGGAGTCAACCGCCCGAGCCTCTATGCCGCCTTCGGCGACAAGAGAGCGTTGTTCCGCAAGGCACTCGATCGTTACTTGACTGGGCCGGCGGCCTATACCCAAGAAGCACTGAAGGAGCCGACCGCTCGCGCGGTCGTTGAAAGATTGTTGTATGGCGCCGCCGATTTGAACGCGGCGCCGCGCAATCCGGGCGGATGCCTCATGGTGCAAGGTGCGCTTGTCAGTGGCCAGGCGGGCGATTCTATCCGTCAGGAACTGGTCGCGTGCCGGGCGGCGGGTGAGGCTGCATTGCGCCGGCGCTTCCAGCGCGCGAAATCAGAAGGTGACCTTCCGGCCGATACTGATCCGGCTGATCTTGCGCGCTACTTGGCGACGATCATCTACGGAATGGCAGTTCAGGCAGCGGGCGGAGCAAGCCGCGATAAATTGCAACACGTAGTCGAGATGACGTTGCGAACTCTACCGCTGTGAGGCAGCGCGCCGATTCGACAGTGCCTTTTCGCCTTGCGTCGACTGATTCGCGAGCGGCGTTTTTTCGGTGTGGGCTTCCGCCGCCCTGCTTCTAAGTTCTGCCACAAAAGCACGTTGGACGCGGTTGAAACTGCGTCCCCGGACCACGGCGGCAACGATAGTGCGCGTAGCTCGAGTGTCAGTGAGCCGCACGTAACGACAACCCACATTGGGGTCGATTGCCATTTCAGGGATAAGCGAGACACCGACACCGGCCGCAACCATTCCCAACAGACTGCTGAATTGGCCGCTTTCGAAGGCAATTTTCGGAGTAACGCGAGCGTGCGTACAGGCGCCCATACTGAGGTCGCGGAAACAGTGTCCGTCGCGCAACATGACGAACGATTCTCCGCGCAGATCTTTAAGGGCGAGCGATTTTGCGGACGCGCGTGGATGGTCTCTCCTCAACACGGCGAAGAGCGGCTCGGTGCGGATTGGGAACAACTCCAGGTCCTTGTGGCGCAGTGGGAGAGCAAGAATCGCGACATCAATGGAAAGGTCGCGCAGACCTTCTACGAGCACGGATGTCGTTTCCTCGACGATGCGCAATTTCGCATCGAGATACTTCTTCGCAAAAGCCGCTGTGTAAGCCGGCATCAGGTAAGGCGCGACGGTTGGAATGACACCCACGGCGACGCTGCCCCGAAGGTCTGCATTGTTAGCAGCTACGCTCGACCGCGCCTCATCCATCTCCTCCAGAATTGCGCGGGCGCGAGGAATAAAAGCCCGGCCTGCTTCTGTAACGCGAACGCTGCGCCCCAGGCGGTCAAAGAGCTTTGCTCCCAAATCCTCCTCGAGTTTCAGGATCTGTTGCGAAAGCGAGGGCTGTGCAACCTGACAGCGCTCGGCGGCGCGGCTGAAGTTTCCCGTGTCGGCGATGGCGCAAACGTATCGTAGCTGTTGAATTTCCATAGAATATGCCTATACCTAGGATGCGATTTATATATTGGAACTATCTCTCTTCATGATGATACTTTAAATTCGTCGAGGTCGATGCGCGGATTTCAACGATCTCGCTTGTAGCCTCGAAGAACTGAAAGGAGAGAACTATGTCAGCCGAAGCGAAGTGCCCGTTCCCTCATGGCGGCAGCCCTAGCAGAACGAATCGTGACTGGTGGCCGAACCACTTGAATTTGAATCTGCTGCATCAGCACTCATCGCTGTCCGATCCCATGGAGAAAAACTTCAGCTACGCAGAGGAATTCAAGAGCCTTAACTACAACGCCTTGAAGAAGGATCTTGCGGCGTTGATGACCGACTCGCAGGACTGGTGGCCTGCCGACTTCGGCCACTACGGTCCGCTGTTCATTCGCATGGCGTGGCACAGCGCCGGCACTTATCGCACTTTTGACGGTCGCGGCGGCGGCGGAAGAGGTCAGCAGCGTTTCGCCCCACTCAACAGTTGGCCTGACAACGTGAACCTTGATCGAGCGCGGCGCCTGCTGTGGCCGATCAAGCAGAAGTACGGCAAAAAGATCTCGTGGGCCGATCTGATGATTCTCGCCGGCAATGTCGCTCTCGAAACCATGGGCTTCAAGACGTTTGGTTTCGCCGGCGGACGTGCCGACGTTTGGGAACCCGACCTTGACGTCAACTGGGGGCATGAGACGACCTGGATGGGAACCGACAAACGCTATTCGGGCGAGCGCGACCTCGCGCGCCCATTCGGTGCCACCACGATGGGCCTCATCTATGTCAATCCGGAAGGCCCGGAAGGCGTTCCCGATCCGCTCAAGGCAGCCAAGGATATTCGCGAGACCTTCGCGCGGATGGCGATGAACGACGAAGAAACCGTCGCTTTGATCGCCGGCGGTCACACCTTCGGCAAGACTCACGGAGCCGGGCCCGGCACCCGCCTGGGCAGAGAGCCGGAAGGCTCGACAATTGAGGAGCAGGGAATCGGCTGGACAAGCGCTTACGCCACCGGCATCGCAGGCGACGCCATCACCAGCGGCCTCGAAGTCACATGGACCAGCACGCCGACAAAATGGAGCAACGACTATTTCGAGCACCTGTTCAAGTACGACTGGGAACTGACGAAGAGCCCTGGCGGCGCACACCAGTGGAAGCCGAAAGGTAACGTAGGGACGGATACGGTACCGGACGCCCACAATCCCTCAAAGCGTCACGCACCGGCGATGCTCACCACCGATCTCTCTCTGCGGTTCGATCCTATCTACGAAAAGATTTCGAGACGCTTCTACGAGAACCCGCAAGAGCTTGCCGACGCTTTTGCCCGCGCATGGTTCAAGCTGACGCATCGCGACATGGGCCCCCGCGCGCGCTACCTCGGTCCCGAGGTTCCCAAGGAAGAACTGCTCTGGCAGGACCCCATACCACCCGTAAATCATGCATTGGTCGATGACAAGGATGTCGCGGCCCTGAAAGCAAAAATTATTGCCTCTGGGCTGACGGTCTCGCAGTTGGTCACAACCGCTTGGGCCTCGGCGTCCACCTTCCGTGGCTCCGACAAACGAGGCGGTGCAAACGGCGCGCGCATTCGCCTTGCTCCACAAAAGGACTGGAAGGTCAATCAGCCCGAGCAGCTTCAGAAAGTCCTGAAGGCACTCGAAAAGATTCAGAGCGAGTTCAACGCCTCGCCGTCCGGAGGCAAGAAGATCTCGCTGGCCGATTTGATCATCCTGGCGGGTTGCGCAGGCGTCGAGCAGGCCGCGAAGAATGCGGGTATCGCCGTGACCGTTCCCTTCGCCCCAGGCCGCATGGACGCTTCGCAGGAGCAGACCGACGTGGAATCTTTCGCGGTGCTCGAACCGGCCGCGGACGGATTCCGCTCGTACTCCCGAGGAAACACGGACGGCACAGCGGAAGTCGAACTGCTGGATAAGGCGCAGTTGCTCACATTGACCGCGCCCGAAATGACCGTGCTCGTTGGCGGCATGCGGATACTGAACACTAACTTTGGGCAGACGAAGTTCGGAGTATTCACCATGAGGCCGGAGGCGTTGACCAACGATTTCTTCGTCAACCTGCTCGATATGCGCACGGTGTGGAAGGCGACCTCGGATGCGAACGATACGTTTGAGGGACGGGATCGCAAGACGGGCGAAGTCCGATGGATAGCAACGCGAGCCGATCTCATCTTCGGTTCGAACGCCCAACTCCGGGCGCTGTCGGAGGTCTACGGAAGTTCGGACGCGCACAAGAAATTCGTCCAGGACTTCGTTGCGGCCTGGACCAAAGTGATGAACCTCGATCGCTTTGACCTAGCGCCACCCCGAACCGCTGCGGCTGCCTAGCAAATCGCCCGGTCGAGAAGTGTCAGATTCCTTGTGGCGCTCGTGCGCGTCGCCACCCCAGCGACGCGCATCACGGCTCGAACGTGCCAGAGATGAATCGACTAAGTGCTATGCGATCGGAGATAAAATTGGTGGACGTGGCCGGGATCGAACCGGCGACCCCCTGCTTGCAAAGCAGGTGCTCTCCCAGCTGAGCTACACGCCCACGGCAGGAACTGCTTTTGATTTTAGTGCATTTGCAACTGTTCGCAAACTCTGAAACACCACTCTTTTGCTCGCTGGGTCCAGAAATCAACTGTGGGGCTCAGACTAAATGCGGCTGGTCGTTGAAAGACCTGTCCAAGAATTTCAGCCAACGCAGCGCCTGGGGACGGATGATGTGTCACCAATACGGCTGTCCTACGGCCAACGTGCCCTTTGCGACGTTAAGAGCCGCCCACTCAAGCAAATTCCTTTCCGGTGAACAAGTTCTCTGGTAGCATGAAAAATTGTCCGTTTTCGAAAATTTGGAGTTGGAGCGTCTATGGCAATGGCATGTGAAATTTGCGGCAAGAAGCCGAGTTTCGGCAATACGATCAGCCACGCGAACAATGTCACGCGGCGCCGGTGGAACCCGAATCTTCGCCGCGTGAAAGCAGTGATCGACGGAGTCCGCAAGAAGGCCCGTGTCTGCACCGCTTGCATTCGAGCCGGCCGCGTCGTCAAGGCAGCCTGATCCCAGCCCTCCCCTCATCTTTCGGAGGAATTTTGAAGAGAAACGCGGCAATCGCGGCGATTCTATTCGCGTGCGCGCTATTGTCTTCCTGCAAACGGCAGGAAACGGCGCCGGGGCCGGACGTCTGGGCGGTCGTCAACGGCCACGAAATCCAGCGCGCGGAAGTCGAAAAGTATTTCCGCAGCCGCGTAAATGCAGAAGCGCAAGCGCCGTCACAGGAAGAGGCGCTGTCGCTGAAGCTCAGCATCCTCGACGAACTCATCAACAATCAGATTCTTCTTGAGCGCGCCAACAGGCTCAACCTCGTCGCGAGCGATGCCGAGGTCGAAGACAAATTCACCGAATCGAAGAGCCCTTACACCGAAGACGAGTTTCAGAAGAAGCTGCGTGACGCGGGCCTCACGATGGACGATCTCAAAGGCGATTTGCGCCGGCAGCTTTCAATTCAGAAATTGCTGAACCGCGAAGTGGTCGCGAAGATCACCATCACCGATCAGGATGTGATGGATTTCTACCAAAAGAATCGCTCGCAATTCAACGTGCCGGAACCGCAATACCACATCGCGCAGATCGTGGTGACCCCGCGGCCCGATCCGGCGATTCACAATCGCAAAAACGACAAAGCCACCAACGAGATTGACGCGCAGCGCAAAGTGGCTTCCATCGAGCAAAAGCTGAATGCAGGCGCGGATTTTGCACAGCTCGCGATGGACTACTCGGAAGACAGTTCGAGTTCGACGGGCGGCGATCTTGGCTTCCACGGCGAGTCTTCGTTCAATCAGTCTGACCCGGCGCTGAAGAAGGCTGTGATGTCGCTGCGTCCAGGAGAAGTAAGCCGGCCGATACCGGTGCGATCGGGCGGCTACGTGATTCTGAAGCTGATTGCGAAAGAAGCGGCGGGACAGCGGGAAATTGCCGATCCTCAGGTGCAGCAGTCCATCCGCGACACGCTGCGAAATCGTAAAGAACAGCTATTGCGCGTCGCTTATCTCACCACGGCGCGCGACGAATCGCACGTCGCGAATTATCTTGCGCGGCAGGTTCTCGAATCCGCCGGCAAGCTTCCGTCCGCGGAGCTTACTAAGTAACCGGCGGAAGAAGCCGCCGACTGTGGTTGATTGCGAGTCAGGCTACTACGGCAAGCGTTTCCCCCGCGTTCACCGGCTGACCCTCTGACGCGAGCAGTTTTTCCACGATGCCGGATTTGGGAGAGCGAATTTCGTTCTGCATCTTCATTGCTTCGATCACAAACAGACCCTGACCGGCTTTCACCGTTTCTCCAGCTTTCACAAGTAAACGCACAACTTTCCCTGGCATTGGCGCTTTTACATTCTGCCGCCCCTCGGCTGAAATTTCTCCGGCGCCGCGGCGGAACTTGCGAGGGTCGCTGACACTTGCGGCAAATTCGCGGCCGCCGGAAATGACGCGCACGCTTGTGGCGCTTTCTTCGATATGCACGTCAATCGATCGGCCGCCGATGAGAATCGAATACGACTCGTCAAGTAGCGCGACGACATCGGCCCCAACTTGGCGGCCGTCAATCAGCGCTTCCACGCGCGAGCCTGTGCGCTTGAGCTCAACGCGCCGGTTCCGTCCGCCGATTGTGATGTCGAGTTTCAACGCCGCTAGTCTCTCCGCGAAATCAATCCCGCGCGAGGCGCTCAATCTGCTCGCGCCGTCCCTCAAGCTTCCAACGCGAATCGCTTCCTTCACCGTTCGAGGCAAGCGGTGCGCCGCCATTCCGCGCGCTGTGCCAAAGCGCCAGGGCGATCGTCGCGGCGTCCTCCGCATGTGGGTCCGCTCCATCTTGCGGCAATTTTTTTTCGCGCTCGATGAAGTCGTCGAGCCATCTGGTATGAATATCCGCGCGCACAAAATCGTTATCGACGAGAATGTGGCGGAAGAAATCGATGTTCGTCCGAATGCCTCCGACGTGAGTTTCTCCAAGCGCGCGAATCAAGCGAGCGATGGCCTCGTTTCGACCCGTCCCCCACGCAATCAGCTTTGCGAGCATGGGATCGTAATCGCTCGGCACGGTCCAACCCGGATAGACGCCTTCGTCGAGCCGAATGCCGGGCCCCGAAGGCGCCGAGAAATTCGTGATCGTTCCCGGCGACGGGAAGAAATTGTTCTCGGGATCTTCGGCGTAGATGCGGCATTCGATGGCGTGGCCGCGAAGTGTAACGTCCGCCTGCGTGAGCGGCAATCGTTCGCCCGCGGCAACGCGAATCTGAAGTTTCACGAGATCGAGTGCAGTGACCATCTCTGTCACCGGATGCTCGACCTGCAATCTCGTGTTCATCTCGAGAAAATAAAAATTCTTCGCGTCATCAACAAGAAATTCGCACGTCCCCGCGTTGACGTACCCGCCGGCTCTCGCGAGTTTCACGGCCGCTTCACCCATCGCGCGGCGCAATTCCGGCGTCATTACCGGCGACGGCGCTTCTTCAATCACTTTCTGGTAACGCCTCTGCACGGAGCATTCGCGCTCGCCGAGGTAGATGGTGTTGCCAAGCGTGTCGGCTAATATCTGAATCTCGATATGGCGCGGCCGCGAAAGATATTTTTCTAGATAAAGGCGCGAATCACCGAACGCATTTAGCGCTTCTGAGGAAGCGTCGCGCCACGCGCTGCGCAGATCGCTCTCCTGCTCGACGCGGCGCATTCCCTTTCCGCCGCCGCCGGCAACGGCCTTCAGCACGATCGGAAATCCGATTGCCTTCACCGCTTCGTGCGCCGCTTCGACAGTGTCGATGGGCTCGAGAGTTCCGGGAACCGTCGGGACATTCGCGGCTCGCGCCAATTGCCGCGCCGCAGTCTTCGATCCCAGCCGCTCCATCGCTTCAGCAGATGGCCCGATAAATCTGATTCCCGACACAACGCATGCTCGCGCGAGCGCCGGATTTTCGGCGAGAAATCCGTATCCGGGATGAATGGCGTCGCAGCCGGATTGGCGCGCCGCGGAAATGATGTTTTCGACGACGAGGTAGCTCTCGCGCGACGGCGCGGGCCCAATTCGATAAGCCTCATCCGCCATTCGCACGTGGAGCGAAGCGCGATCCGCGTCGCTAAAAACGGCAACGCCCGCGCTGCCCAATTCCCGGCACGCGCGGAGGATGCGCACAGCGATTTCGCCGCGATTCGCGATCAGGATTTTCTTCAGCATGCGTCTAGAAGACGGAATTCTAACACGCGAGAGAGAGGGGATTAGAGTCGCGGACAGGCTGGATTTCGCGGGCCGCGACCCCGAATGGAAAAGAACAGCGTTCCGCGCCTAATTCTTCGAGGCAGCGCAGCCTTGCGGATAAATCGCGTCGAGCGCGCCCCAGAGCGCCTTCAGAGTCCGCTCGGCAGCCACCATGATCGGTCCCGACTCGGATGCTGGCTGCGACGCGAGCCACTGGCGCCAGGCGGCGCGGTGGCGCACGTCAGCTTCTTCGTGGACGGCAAAATAGCGGAGCGCGGGCTCCTCGGTGACGCCATAATATTTTTTCAGCCCTGCGATCTTCTGCGTGGCAATTTCCGGCACTTGCGCTTCGTAGACGTAAAACGCCGCGACGGCCTGCGCCTTCGAGCAATCCTCGGAAAGCTCGTCAAATGCGTCGAGCAGCGCCGCCACGCCCGGCAGCGGCCGAGTGGAGTCGATGTCCGCATCATTCGCGCCGACGGCGTTAGCGAATTGCCGCCACAGTACGGGATGCGGCCCCGCGGGGTCGAGTTCCTCGGCCAGATTTTCGTTGACCAAGGTACGCAAGTCGCCGTTCGCGCGCGACGCCAATCGCTTCAAATTTTCCGGAAACGCGCAGACATGCTGGTAATACTGCTCGGCGTAGAGCGCCAGGGACTCTCGCGAAAGAGTTCCCTGCGTCCAAGCGCGGTAAAACGGATGCTTCAAAAGATGGTACTTCTCGATAAGCCTGTCGAGGCCCGCAAGTATAGAATTGCCGCTATTCGTCATTCGCACTCCAGGAAGGATGATTGCAAAAAAAAACCCAACGAATCCTATCTCAATGCGAGACCAAAATCCAGCGCGGCTGTATTTTATTAAACGCGATTCGCCACGGGTCATAATGACTCGCGGTCAATTGACTGTAAGTGCTTGCAATTGCGAAGTCGGTATCCCTAAATCGGACACCCTGGTAGCGCTGGGTGCCTCTGGGGCTAGCTCATACCATCTGCGCTACAGGGGAATGTTGCCGTGCTTTTTGCGGGGATTGACGTCCCTCTTATTTTCGAGGGAGCGAAGCGCCGTGATGAGTTTGGCGCGCGTCTCGGCGGGCTCGATGACGGCGTCGATGTAGCCGCGCTCGGCCGCGACATACGGATTCGTGAAGCGCTCGCGGAATTCCTCCACCTTTTCGGCGCGTAACGCTTCCCGGTCCGAGTCTGGCGCCTTCTCGATTTCGCGCTTGTAAACGATATTCACCGCGCCTTCCGGCCCCATCACGGCGATCTCTGCGGACGGCCACGCGAAATTCATGTCCGTGCGAATGTGCTTTGACGACATGACGCAGTAAGCGCCGCCATACGCTTTGCGAGTGATCACCGTAATTTTCGGCACGGTGGCCTCAGCAAATGCGAAAAGCAGCTTGGCACCATGCTTGATGATGCCGCCCCACTCCTGCTGCGTGCCGGGCAGAAAGCCGGGAACATCCTCGAACGTGATGAGCGGGATATTGAATGCATCGCAGAAGCGTACGAAGCGCGCGCCCTTCACCGACGCGTTGATGTCGAGAACGCCCGCGAGATTAGCCGGCTGATTCGCAACGATTCCAACCGGCCAGCCGTCGAGCCGCGCAAATCCGACGACGATGTTTCCGGCGAAATGCTCGTGCACTTCAAAAAAATCACCCTCGTCCACGATCGCGTGAATGACGTCTTTGATGTCGTACGGCTGCATCGGATCTTCGGGCACGACGGAATTGAGCGCGGCATCTTTGCGGTCCCACGGATCGGCGCACTGGCGGCGCGGCGGATCTTCGAGATTATTAGGCGGCAAATATCCGATGAGCTCGCGGATCATCGCGAGGCACTCGGCGTCGTCACGCGCAACAAAATGCGCGACGCCGCTTTTTTCATTGTGCGTCATCGCGCCGCCGAGTTCGTTCTTGCTTACTTCTTCGTGCGTGACAGTTTTGATCACGTCCGGGCCGGTGACAAACATGTACGAAGTGTCGCGCGTCATGAAAATAAAATCGGTGATCGCCGGTGAATAGACGGCGCCTCCGGCACACGGCCCCATCACGGCGCTGATCTGCGGCACGACGCCGCTCGCGAGCGTGTTGCGCAGAAAAATATCGGCGTAACCCGCGAGCGACATCACGCCTTCTTGAATCCGCGCGCCGCCCGAATCGTTCAAGCCGATAATCGGGGCACCAGCCCGCATCGCGAGATCCATAACTTTCGTGATTTTTTGCGCATTCGTTTCGGAAAGCGATCCGCCGAAGACTGTGAAATCCTGCGCGAAAACGTACACGAGGCGGCCGTCAATTCGCCCATAACCGGTGATGAAGCCATCGCCCATCGGCCTCTGGCTCTCCATCCCGAAATCGTCGCAGCGATGCCGGACAAATTTGTCGAGCTCTTCAAAAGTTCCTTCATCGAGGAGGAGCTCGATGCGCTCGCGGGCGGCGAGCTTGCCTTCCTTGTGCTGGCGCTCGCGGCGTTCGGGGCCGCCGCCGATTTCCGCTTCGGCATTGTGGCGGCGCAATTCTTCAAGACGATCGTGGGATTTTGCGGAGCGAGTCATTTGACCTTTTGATCGCGGCAAATCGCGAAGCGGTAGCGTGCCACAGCATGCGGCGCGCAGCAAGTAGCGGGAGAGCTAGTGAAGGCCGGACCAATCGTCGGCGACGAGAATGGAATTGCTGGGGTTCGAGGGATCGTACTTTACGCTCGCGGCCTTGCCGACAACCGCGCGATTGAGCGCCGCGCGCTGCTCCATGCCGGTGATGTCCTGCGCCGTTTCGTAAGTTACGCCCGAGATGGAATAGGTGTAGTGAAGCAGCATTGTAGCGACGTTCGGGGTTCCGTTCGGCACGCTTTTGCGGCGCCCGAAGATCCCGCGCGGCGGTTCGGGCTTGGGCGGGGTCATCTTGTCTTCGATCTCGAGGACCTGGCCTTCTACAATGCGTCCGATGCGATTGAGATAAAGGCGCCGCTCGCGCTCGATCTCGTTGGGATCGGTTTCGCGCTTGCGCAAGAGGAAATATGCGAGGACGAGCAGGACTGCGCCGACGCCGGCCAGCGGCAGATAGTCGCGCCAATTTGCAAGTAGATGCCTCAATTCGATTCCAAAGCCGTAATCAAGTTCAGTCGCTTTCCGCCGCGACCGGATTGCTCAAGCTACCGATACCGCTGACGAGAACCTCGACGACATCGCCCTCCGCGAGCGGACCAACACCCGGCGGAGTTCCCGTCGCGACGACATCGCCGGGCAGTAGCGTCATGACCCGCGCAATCCAGCGAATTATAACTTCGATGGAGAAGAGCATGCCAGAGGTGTGACCAATCTGCTTACAGGTGCCATTGACGCGGGTTTCGACCGTCGCTGCGCCGAAATCCAATTGGGTCTCGATCACGGGGCCGATGGGACAAAACGTATCAAAGCTTTTGCCGCGCGCGAATTGAACGTCGCGCTTTTGGATGTCCCTCGCCGTAACGTCATTCAAGCAGGTGTATCCGAGAATGTAGCGCCGCAGATCTTCGCTCTCGGCCGGGAGATGCAGCTTTTCGCCGATTACGATCGCCACTTCGCCCTCGTAATCCACGCGCTGCGAAATGCCCGGCAATACAATCGGCTCGTCGGGACCGATCACGGATGACGGCGCCTTCAGAAAAATCAGCGGCTCCATCGGAACTTCACTGCCGAGTTCGGCGGCGTGCTCTGCGTAATTCCGGCCGACGCAAACGACCTTCGAAGGCTCGACGGGCGCGAGCAGCCGGACATCTTGCACCAGCCAGTCGCGGCCGGTGAATTCCGGTACATCGAAGAGACTCCGGATCTCGCGCACTCGATCGCCTTCGATCAAACCAAAGGAAGCCGCCGGGTGCACTTCCGTTTCGTCGCGCGATATTAGCGCCGCGGAAAATTCAACTGGCTGGAAGCGGCAAAGCTTCATTGCTTGCGGGTGGCCACTTCGACCGGTGTTACGTGGGGCTCAGGCGTATGGTGCCAAAAAAGCGAGGTGATTGATGTTGCGACCCAGACCATGACGGCAAGCACGCCGTAAATCACAGCGCCGAGCATCAACAAGTGGAGAGGCGTCAATCTCAGGCGGTTGACGAGATTATCGAAAAACATTGCGGCGCTGGCGTATGCCGCAGCGAGCAACGCCCACGCCGTAATTCCTGCCGTAAACAATTTCCACGGAGATCCGAAATAGCGCGCGACCGGAATTGTCATTACCAGACCGAAAGCAGTGAAACACACAAGGTTTCGCAGTGCGGCAATCGAATCAAATCTCGGCATGCGCGTGGCGGCGATCAACGATCCCAACATCACCGCGATCAGCAATACGCCCGCGAAGATCCCCGTATGGATCACAGGGCTCTGAAAAACGCTCAACACTCGGCGCGGATTCGTTCCGGCTGCGCACATACCTATTGGCTCGATTCCTTTTCCGCCGAAGAGATTCCGGCGGTCACCGGTTCGCTTGCGGGGCTTTCGTTCCCGGCGCGGTCTACGGCCGTGACCGTGTAAATGTAGAGGTGGCCGGGAGACACAGTGATATCACGATACGCGGGAGTCAGCAACGTACTCTCGTTCAGTCGAGGTACAGGAGAAGAACCCTGTTCCATTCTGTAGATGTTGTATCCGGCGAGATCGTTTTCCGGGCTGATGGCCCAGGAAAGCTCAATGTGAGCCGGGCTGCCGGGGGTGGCTGGGACCGGCACCGCGACCAGGCCCTGCGGCGCGGCCGGTGGGAAGATATCCTTGGGCGTGAGGGCAAGCAAATTCGAATCGCCTGACTCCACGGCTTCATCAGATGCCACGCCGTATCGAACGACGCTGCGCACCGAGTAAACGTAGGAATGACCGAATTCAAAAGTTGTATCGCGGAACGACGACGACGGAGTCTCGCCCAGCGATCCGGATAGCGGCGCGCTCGCGGACGCTGTCGTCGTGATGAGAGGTGTCGGCGTGCTGGCTGCGGTTGCTGTGCCGGCGGTCGCGGCGGACTTTTCCTCTCGATAAACGCGGTAATTCACGGCCGGAGTTGCGTTGGCCGCTTCGGCCGATCCCGGATGTGGCGTAACTGCCGACCAGCTCAATTCCACTGCTTCCTGCGTGACCTTCGCCGCGAGATCCGAAATGGCCGCCGGCGGCCGATACACGCGCACCACCGCGACATTCGATGGCTCGGACGCGCGCTTCGCCGAAATGCGCGTGTGAACGACGAATGCTGCCTTCCCGCCGAAGTGGCGCTCCAAATCTTCGGGTTTCATCTCGACTGGAAAGAGAACGTGGCCTTCGTGCGTGTACTGGCTCATCAGCGCGGATGGAACGCGAACGAGAACATCTTGCTTTTCGACGGCAGCGGCATCGGGCGCGGCAGCGTTCGCCGCGAGAAACTCCCAGTAAATATCCAACGAGGGCGTCGCATTGAGTGCTTTGTGATCTTCGGATTTCGTCGGCAGAGTGAACAACAGAAAAACGCGGCTTCCCACTTGGCGGGCGCTCAAACTCGTGATCGCGGCCGGCGCAGGAGCGCGACGCGTGGTGGGTTCACTCGGCGCAGCGCATCCCGCCGCGAGAGAGCTGCACAATATTGCGAGGCCGAGCAGGAAGACCGGAACGCCGGGCCGCATCCCGCCCGGAAGAGCGCGGGACGAAGTTTCCGCTCTTCTCATTCTCATTTCCGATGAACTGGCTGTTACAGAATGTAACGGCTGAGGTCCTGGTCCTTCACGATGTTGACGAGTTGCTTCTGCACGTACGGCGCGTCAATCTTGATGCTCTTCTTTTTGAGTTCCGGCGCCTCGAACGAAATTTCTTCGAGCACTTTTTCGAGGATCGTGTGCAAGCGGCGCGCGCCGATGTTTTCGGTCTGTTCGTTGACGATCGCGGCAAACTTCGCAATCGAGGCCACGCCGTCTTCCGTAAACGCGATTTTTAATCCTTCGGTCTCCAGCAGCGCGATGGCCTGCTTGATGAGCGCGTTTTTTGGCTCCGTCAGGATGCGGATGAAATCCGCTTCGCTCAGGGAGCTGAGCTCCACGCGAATCGGAAATCGTCCTTGCAACTCCGGAATCAAGTCGGAGGGCTTCGTGGTGTGGAACGCGCCGGCCGCGATGAAAAGAATGTGATCGGTGCGCACCATTCCGTAGCGCGTATTCACCGTGGTGCCTTCGACGATCGGCAAAATGTCGCGCTGAACGCCTTCGCGCGATACGTCCGGGCCGTGCCCCGATTCGCGCCCGGCGATCTTGTCGATTTCGTCGATGAAAAGAATTCCCATCTGCTCGACGCGTTCGAGAGCGATCCGCGTGACGGTATCCATATCCACAAGCCGGTTCTCTTCTTCTTGAATCAGATAGTCGAACGCCTCGCCGACCGTCATCTTCCGCTTTTTCTTCTGCTGGCCGAAGACGCCGGAGAGCATGTCTTTGACGTTGATGTCCATTTCTTCGATGCCCTGATTTGTGACGATTTCAAACGCAGGCATCGAGCGTTCGCGAACTTCGACTTCCACCATGCGCGTATCGAGCTTTCCTTCGCGAAGCTGCACTCGCAGTTTTTCGCGCGTGCGTTGCGCTTGTTCCTTGCGTTGAGCGTCGTTTGTGACGCCCGGCAACTCGGCCGGCGGCGGGGTCGGCGGAAGCAGAAGATCGAGAAGGCGCTCCTCGGCGGATTGTTCGGCGCGCTCGGCAACTTCGTCGAGCTTCTCCTCGCGCACCATGTCGATGCCTGTTTCGATGAGATCGCGCACCATTGATTCAACGTCGCGGCCAACGTAGCCCACTTCCGTATACTTCGAAGCTTCGACTTTCACGAACGGGCATCCGGCAAGCCGCGCCAGGCGCCGCGCAATTTCGGTCTTGCCGACGCCGGTGGGCCCGATCATCAGAATATTTTTCGGCAGGACGTCTTCAGCCATCTCGGGCTGGAGCTTCTGCCGGCGCACGCGGTTGCGCAACGCCACGGCCACGGCGCGCTTTGCTGCATTCTGGCCGACGATGTATTTATCGAGCTCGACGACAATTTCTCGAGGAGTAAGTTCGTCGAACGACGGTATCGGTTCTGCTGGTGTCGCTTGCGGTTCTCCGGACAAATAGATCACCATGACTAGCCTTCCTCGAGCGTGCCGCTCACAACTCTTCCATCGTGAAGTTTGAGTTCGTGAAAATGCAGATTTCGCTCGCGATTCGCATCGCTTCCTGAGCAATTTCCTTGGAGCTGAGCTTGGAGTGCTTGATGAGCGCCCGCGCGGCCGCGAGCGCATACGGCCCGCCGGAGCCGATCGCGCAGACGCCGTCGTCCGGCTCGATCACATCGCCGTTGCCCGAGAGCAGGAACGTCGACTTCGTATCGGCGACGACCAGAAGCGCTTCGAGATGCCGCAGCGAACGGTCGGTCCGCCACTCCTTCGCCAGCTCCACCGCCGCGCGCTGCAAATTGCCATGGTATTCCTGAAGTTTGTTCTCGAATCGCGTGAAGAGCGAAAGCGCGTCGCCCGTGCTGCCGGCGAAGCCCGCGATAATCTTGTCGTTGAAAAGACGGCGAGTCTTTTTGGCGTTGTGTTTCACGACGCCTTCGCCCATCGTGACCTGGCCATCGGCCGCGAGCACCACCTTATTATCCCGGCGCACGCACAGCACCGTCGTGCCGTGAATGGCATCGGCGGCGCGCACACGCCGCTTCAGTGACTTCCGCTGCGTCATTCGCATCCCGCGATTATACCCCGCCGCGCGCAACGCAACAAAAAAGCTCGCGGTGTGGTCGCGGCGATGTTCTCTCAGAGGTGGCCGCTGACTCACGTGGTGCGGAGCAGATACAATCGGAGTGTAGCCGGAAAATCGCTGTCCACGAATTGAGGAGCACGATGGAACAAAACCTGCAGCAAACAATATCGCTTCTCGCTCGCACCCCGCCCGCTCTCAATGCGCTTCTGCGCGATCTGCCTGAAACTTGGACGCTCCGAAACGAAGGTGAAAACACTTGGAGCGTGTTCGATGTCGTCGGCCATCTGATTCACGGCGAACGCACGGATTGGATGCCGCGGGCGAAGGTGGTGCTGCAATGTGGCGAAACTCAAACATTTGAGCGCTTCGATCGTTGGGGGCACATACGAGAGAGTCAGGGTAAGTCGCTGGCTGAATTATTGGATGAATTTGCCCGTCTGCGTTCAGAAAATCTGGGCGAACTGCGCGGATTGAAATTGCGGCCAGAGGACCTCGTGAAGCGCGGCCGACATCCCGCCCTCGGCGTGGTTACGTTGTCAGAGCTGCTGGCAACCTGGGCAGTTCATGACTTAACCCATCTCCATCAAATCTCGCGAATTATGGCCCATCAATATAGGGACGACGTTGGCCCGTGGCGCGAGTACCTCGGAGTGCTGAAGTGCACCGGCCACAGCGCTCCATAATGTTCGCGCCAGCTAGACGCAAATTTTGAGCCGGTCAAAGTAGCAAGCGAACACCTATCCGAAGAGTAGTTCCCATCGTCTAAGCCCACGTTACCGGAATTGCGTTTAGAATGATCGTGCCAACCTCGAGGCGGGAGCCTCCCGGAACAGCGTCTAAAATAATCGCTCGCGACTTAAGGAGGTCCCATGCTATTGCGGCGCTTTTCTCTCTCCATTTTTCTACTGCTGGTGCCGTGTGCAGTGGCCTTCGCGGCAACCGAACCGCCCGCACCGCGCGTCGTGGATCTAACAGCTGCGGACGGCACGGCTCTGAAAGCAACATTCTTTGCCGCGGGCGCGCCGGGGCCTGGAGTGATTCTCTTCCATCAATGCAATCAGCAGCGCCACAACTGGGACGATCTCGCCGCGCGCCTCTCGGCAGCAGGCATCAACGTTCTCACGGTGGATTACCGCGGCTTCGGCGAAAGCGGCGGCGGCCGGTTCGACCAGATCACTCAGCAACAGCGAGTTGAATACGTCGATCAAAAGTGGCCCGGAGACATGGACGTGGCCTTCCACTATCTCGTCGCCCGGCCTGGCGTCACGCCCGGCGTCGTCGGCGCGGGCGGCGCAAGCTGCGGCGTTCATCAAGCAATTCAATTGGCGCGGCGGCATCCGGAAGTGAAATCGCTGGTCCTGCTCTCCGGCGACACAAATCGCGAGGGCCGGCATTTTCTGCAAGAGTCCACGAAATTACCGCTGTTCGTTTCCGTCGCCGACGACGACGCTGATGGCGCCGCCACGCTAGCCGTTGAGTTCTTGCTGGGAGTTTCGTCAAATCCCGGCGACAAATTCGTTCACTACGAAACGGGCGGACACGGTACCGCGATGTTCGCGCCGCATCCGGAATTGCCGGGCATGATCGTGGATTGGTTCGTCACGACGCTCGTGAAAACTCCCGGGCGCGCGCCCGCCAACACCACCTTCGGAATGCCGCGCGAAGAAATTCAGGCTCTGGAATTAATTGACGAGCCCGGAGGCGCCGACAAAGTCGCGAAAATGCTGACGGACGCGCGCCAGCGCGATCCAAACGCTGTCTTATTCCCTGAGGTGATTGTAAACGGAATGGGATACGGGCACCTGCAAATCGGCGACACAAAAGGCGCCATCGAGATTTTCAAGTTGAATGTCGCCGCGTTCCCGAAATCGCCGAATGTGTACGACAGCCTCGCCGACGCGTATCTCGCGGACGGCCAGAAAGATCAAGCGCGAGCTTACGCCACGAAAGCCATCGAAACTCTCGCGTCGGACACCACGGAAACCCAGCAGCGGCGCGATGCAATCAAGGCAAGCGCCGAACAAAAACTGAAAGACCTGGGCGACGCACAAAAATAAATTCGGAGAGCGGCGCTTCGCAAATCTCGAAGCTCAACTCGCATCGCTGCTTACTGTTCGTCGGGCAGCACCGGCAGCACGACCGTATCCACCGTCGACGGATCATCCCGCAGTTTCAAGTACAAGAGCGTTCCATTCGGCCGCGGCACGCTCAACGAAGAATCCGCGAAGCCCGCCGGAACGGGAACTGTGTGCGTGAACTGCGAATCGGACGCGACGGAATCGATCAAAAATAAATTCGCACCGCGCAGCGCACACTGTTTATCCGGACTATCGGGGCAGCGCACTTCCTTTAATGCCGGAATCCGCACGAGGTTTGCGAGCGGCTGCCAATCACCTTTTTCTCCGGCGGCATCTACAGCGCGGAAGCGAAGCTTTCCGAAAGCTGACGCTCCGAAAGCCTTTAGGGGATCAAGCATGGCCATCAGCGTTTGCGAGTCCTGCAGGATCAAGTTGCCGTCGGCCACACTCAAGAGCGCGCTGAACGATTCATCGTCCGTCGCCACTTCGATTTTTTCTGTACGCGGAAATTTGTCGGGTACTTCCGACTTCAGAAAAAATGATAATCGCCCGTCCTGCGGCAGCTCGTCCTTGTTACCGAGGCGAATCGCCGAAGCCGACGCGCCAAGCGAAACATTCCTGCTGAGCAAAGTTACCTTCGGCCGCGGCGCTTCAACCGTGGTTTGAAGATCCAGCACACGGCCATCATTGAGCGCCACGTGCGCGGTCAGCTTTTCGTCGGGCTGCAGCTCGGTGGCCGGCGCGGCCTCGGGCGCGGCGAGACTCAACTCGTCCGCTTGCGCGGCTCGCGTCAATTTCGCAGGAACAAAATTAATCCCGCGCAGCTCGAAAACTTTAACTTCGTCGAGACGCGTTCCTTTCAGCACTCCGTGGCGGTCGCCGGCGCTGATCGTGAAGCGATCGAGGTGCGCCGCTTCCGAGTATGCGTGCAACGACAGTTCGTCGGGTTTCGTCAGGCCATTCTGTTTCACCAGCATCGTCATTCGCCCGGCCGTCTCATCCTTCAGTGGAACTTGCACTTCAATTTCATCCGGCTTGGCGAGCTTCCATGTCGCTTTCAAATCTTTCCCGTGCTCATCTTTGAGGCTCACCTGATCCACGCAGACAGCGCAATCCGACTGCAGATGGATCGAATCTTCGCGGCCGACAATGAGCGCGCTCTGATCGGCGGGAGGAATCGTCCATGTTACGGAGTGAGCGACGCGCAAATGGAATGCGGGTCCGTCGAATGAATCGAAGCCCCATGATCCATGAAGTTTTCCCGTAACTTCGGTGTTGAGCTTGTTCGCATCGAGGGCACTCGTATTGATCAGGAAGCCGCCGCGCGCCGCGTCCGGTGTCGCAGGCAGATCCACGCCGGCGCCCGATTTTCCCTGAACGTGCAGCACCATATCGTGCGCGATGCCGGTGGAGAAAACCAATGGAGCGCCTTCAGCCGGAAGTACGAGCGGCGATTTTTGCGCGCACAAGACTTCATCCGGAGTGACCGGCCGGAGCGGAGGCAATTGCGCGGCTTCCACCGCGGGCAACGCGGCAACCAACACGGACTTCGGATTTTGAAACGACGGCGGATTATTCAGTTTGAGAGTCAGTTGATCTTTCCCAAACAATGTCAGCGCGGGAATGTACTGGTATTCCGCTGTGTGGATGGTGCTCATTATTTTCGCGACATCCATTACGGCGCCCACGTAGGGACTGAAATATCCCGCGCCCGCCATCGGCGTCGAGCTGAGCGTTCCAATCAAATCGGAAGATGGACCCGAGGTAAGCGCGGCGACCATCGATTGGCTGTGCCCGTCATTCAACACCAGTTGATCGGTATTCTGGGTGAGGCAGGCGCGCTGCTGCTCGATGGGCTTGTCGAAGCACTGGCCGTCAATCTTCAGGTTGAGCGTCCGGGCAAGAAGCACGGACCGTTCATGCAGGGCCTTCGGATCGGTTTCGGAAGTTTCCTTGATTTCGTTGAGGTACTTATCCACTCGCGAACGATCGAGGCTGGCCTGATTCAGATCCTGCGATGCCCGCACAAATGCTCCCGGCTTTCCGCGCACCGTCGAACGCAACGTGTTGAAGTCGCCTCCGGTCTCCGGAGCGAGAAAAAACAGCGCCTGCTGGGCCTCCTGCGGGACGGTGACAACGATTCCTTCCTCGCGCACTTTCTTGGTCCAGGTTTCGGCGCGGATGAACCAATTTTCCGGCGGCGGGTTCGTCGAACCGCGCAAGAATGCGACGATCAAAAGGTAATGCGCCGATTGCTGTTCGGGAAAATCGGGATGAATCCAGATTCGGTCGCCGGCTTGAAAGTTCGGGACATCGGAGATCGGCAATGTCTTCCCCGCGCGCGTCACTCTCATGTCCACGCGTGGGCCGGTCAAATCAAATGCGGCGGAATCGCCGCGAGTGGCGGCGCCCACGACAAGCAGCACCGCTACAATTGCTAGGAAATGGGAAAATGGTATGCCAAGAGTTGCGTGACTCAGGTTACGCACTTCCATCGCTATTCCACCCCTTCGATGCGAGTTGTGAGATTCCGCAAAATTATGTCGTGCCACGATGTTACGTCGTTTCACGATAAATTGGATGCGCCGCTGCTGCTTTCTGGCCCCGCAATTTCTTTGATTTGTTTCTTTCAGCGCGACACACCCTTAGCTGCGCTGCTTGGGCTGGGGAGGAATTGCGCCACGCGCGATTTGCACGAAGTGCTGGGGATCGGAAAACAGGAAGCTTAGTTTTTATCGCTATCGCTTCCGCTGCTCTGCGCTTCTTTCGCGTCCTTCGCTTTCTGCTTCTCTTGCTTTTTAATATAACTCTTGCCGACTTGCTGCCAGCGTTCGTCGAGCGATTCCTTCGTGAAAAGATTGTCGGGAGGATTCGTGTTGTACTTGCACTCGTCGAAAAATACCTGATAGACCTTGCGGCCGTTGCGCTCGCGAGTAATCTGGAAGGGCGTCGTCACGCCGCTGATCGGATGGTAATTCGAGTAATACTCGGTCACGTCGCTGCGCAGGCGCGTCGTGGGATCGCGCGTAACCACCGTCTTGCGAATCGGCAAGTGCGTGAATTTCGCAAACGCGATTCGCACCGAGCGATTATCCGGATCCACGAATTCGATCCACTCGGCTTCTTTCAAGTCCACGACGTCAGGGCCGAGGTAACGCAGGATGACGTTGGGTTCCTTCCAGCGATTCCGGAGAATGTTGTCGATGTCCTCTTTCTGATCTTCCTGAAACTGCGTGACGGTGTCTTCCGCCACGTCGGCGACGCCTCCACGATCGAGCGCCCAGCCCTTGTCGCCGTTCAAAACTTCGATGATGTTTCGCTTCGGGAGATTTTCGTTCCGGTCCTTGTCCGGGAGCTTCGAATAATCGATGAATTTTTCGTAGCCCGTGAGGTCGCCGTTGTGCCCGAACTGCCCGAGCCGGCCGGTGCACGTCGCGTCGTTCACGTGCGTATACGCGCTGCCACCTAGCGCTTCGACGCCCTGGCGAATCAACTCTTTCGCCTTCGCCGAACTTTGCTCCGGCATCAGCACTTCGGTCTGATCCTGCGCGCGCGCCGGAGCGGCGAGAAAACTCAACGCGGCCAGCGCGATTCCCGCCAGGATCTGTGTATTCGCTACCCGCAAAGCACCGAACCTCCGTTCACGTTCACCGTTTCTCCGTTGATGAAATTCGCAAGGTCCGAAGCGAGGAACAAGATCGGCCCGGCAATTTCTTCCGCCGTCGCCGGACGTCCAAGCGGAATATTCCGAGAAGCGGTTTTCAATCCCGCTTTCGTCCGCAGCACCGACGCGGACATGTCCGTGTCCACCCAGCCCGGCGCGACGCAATTGACAAGAATGTGGTGCGGGCCGAGTTCGGTGGAAAGCCCTTTCACAAAACTGATGATCGCGCCCTTCGTCGCACCGTAGTGCGAGTGAAACGCTTCGCCGCGCTGCCCCGCGGTCGAGCTGAGCGCGATGATGCGCCCGGATTTCTGCGCCTTCATGATCGGCACGGCGAAATGGATGACCGAATACACGCTGTTCAAATTCACTTTCACCATATCGTTCCACTCGCGTTCGCTGACGTCTTCGATGGGAGTGTCCTTCTCATTCCAGATGCCCGCGTTGGCGACCAGGATGTCTACGCGGCCCAGCCGCTCTTTCGTGAATTCGACGAGCTTCTTGCTGTCCGTCATGCGGCTCAAATCAGCCTTGAACGACTCGACGCGCGTGCCGTGCTTGCGCGCCTCCTGCTCCACCTGCTCGGCCGCCTCCCGGCTCTTGTGATAATTGAACACGACGTCCGCGCCCGCCTGCGCGAACAACTTCACGGCCGCGGCGCCAATTCCGCGCGAGCCGCCGGTAATCAGAGTCGCCTTACCCGCCAGAGAAATCATGAATCCCCCAAGATTTGAAACTGAATCAGTGCGGTACTTTGGAAACGAAAACCGGCCGCGGAAATTTCAGCCGCGAACTTGCGCGCTTCGTGCCATTCCCACGAGTTCGCGGAAGAGGGCCGCCGAGAGCGCGTGGCCCGGCATCCGCTCCGGATGCCATTGCGCACCCGTTACCCAGTCGGCCTCGCCAGTCCACTCGACGGCTTCGATGATTCCGTCATGCGCTCGCGCGGTGACGCGCAGGCCTTGCCCGACTTCGAGAATCGCCTGATGGTGCGAGCTATTCACTTCCGTCTCCGTCGCGCTGTCGGCGATTTGCGCGAGGCGCGAACCCGGCTCAATTCGAATCGGGTGGAACGGTTCCGGTGCGCCTTTCGCGCGATCCCAGGAATGGACGATCGTCGTTTTCCATTCGCTCGGGATGTCTTGAATCAGAGAGCCGCCGCAGAACACGTTCAGTATCTGGATGCCGTAGCAGATCGCGAGGACAGGTTTGTGCTCGGCGAAAGCGTGTTTCAAAAGCGCGAGGTCCGTTTCTTCGCGACGCGGATCCGCGGGCGCGCATTTTGGATGCCGCGCGGCATGATAACGGACCGGGTCAACGTCGGCCGGACTTCCGGTAAGAACGAACGCATCGAGCGTCGCTGTCTTTGTTGCCAAGTCGCTGGCGGAAAGATCGAGCTGAACTTCCTTGGGCTCGCCCCCTGCCTGCCGGACAGCCTCCATATACATATCGAACCGGTCGCGCTTACTCGTAAGTTGCTCATTTAATGTGCGATAGGAAACTCCAACACGCGGCGGAGGCGACGCGGAATCGACAGATGAAGCGGTATGAATCGGCTGCCGGGGACTCATCGAGAGGCCATCCTACCATCGCGGCGATGGCGCGGCAACCTGCCCATCCGCTAGCGTCAGTGCAACGCGAATCCCATTCCAGTCCGCATTTCATTCGCGAACGCGCGCGTGGAAGGACTAAGTTCGGGCCGAAAGAGAAATGTAGCGGCTTCCGATGGCGCTGGGATTCTGAGACCGCGCGCTCGGCAGCTTTCGAGGCGGATGAGTCTTGGCCCAGACTTCATAAATATTTTGCATCTGGCTGATTTGGGCAGGAATGTGGTGCTCCTGCTGCTCGAGCCAATTGTCCAGCGTCATGGCAAATTCTTCGCCGGAGTCCACGCGGTGCGACCACACGGTCTCAGGCAGCGCCGCGAGCACGTGATACGTCATCCGCCGGAGACGCCGGATGATTTCGAGGGCCTCTTTGGTGCTCTGGTGGAAGTAGCCGAGCGATCCGGCCCACAACGCCGGGTTAAACGTCAGCGCGTGACAACCGGGCTCGGCGATCATTAGCCTGCTAACGATGTAGGCGTTCGCCTCGTTGTCCGCGAGATGAAGAATGATTTCGTGAATGCTCCAGGTATCCGCGGAAACCTTGTACATCCACATCTTTTTGGGAAATTGGCGCAAAGCTCTCGCAAGCAGCACTGGCGCGCTGCCAAATGCATCGAGTTTCAGACGCCTCTCCTGGCGTGTCATCACACCCTCCGTACGATCGCTGTTTGATTAGACGGCGCCACGCGGATTTTGATTGCACGAACGCGCGCAAATAGATGAAACATTTTCGATATGTGATCGCGTATGTGAAAGCGAGGATGAAACGATTTCAATTGTGCCGGTACCGGACAGGTGTGTTCGCCAGCGGGCAGTTTTAATAAATGGCTTGGAATGAATAATCAACAGTGTTGAATTTTTAAATGCGGCTCAGCGGCTGGCAATATCAATATGAAGATTCGTAGTTTTTGCTGCGAACCGGGATCGCGCCTCTCCCACAAGAAAGAGCGACCCCGTGATGAATACGGCACAATCTTCGCCGGCAAGCAGCAACGCGCGATCGATGGCGAGCGAAGCATCGGAAATGGATTCGCATTGCGTGGCGTGGTGGCAAGTCATTCGCGCCAGCACATCCGCGGAGATGGCGCGGGATTGGTGCGGCTGCGTGAGGATTACGCGCTCAGCGCGGGGGAATAGGATGCCGGCGACTTCGTCGACTGCCTTATCGCGCATGGCCGCGTAGACGAGGATGATGCGCCGCCCGGAGAGCCGCTGATCCCAGAAAGCGCGCAGTTCGCGTGCGGCAGCGGGATTGTGCGCCCCGTCGAGATACACGTCCGGGTGCTCCGCCACGCGCTCCAAGCGGCCGGGCCAGTGAACATTTGAGGTTCCGCACTCGATCGCAGCCGCGTTCAGGGCAAAACCTTGTTCGATCAGAATCTTCGCCGCGGCAGCGGCCGTCAGCGCGTTTCTCACTTGGAATTTCCCCGCAAGTGGGATTTGGAGCTGGACGACGGAACAGTCCGCGATCCATTCGGCGGTTGCGCGATTGCCGCGATCATCCGGAACGATTTCTCCGACGCGCCAGGCGACGTCAATTTCAACAAGTCGCGCGTGCTGATCCTTGCATCGCTGCGCGATCACCGCGCGCGCTTCTAAACGTTCCGCCGCGCTGACGACAATTCCACCCGCTTTGATGATTCCAGCTTTCTGCGCGGCAATCTCCTCGAGCGAATGGCCGAGATACGCTTCGTGGTCGAAATCGATTTGAGTGATGATCGAAACTTCCGGCGTCACGATATTCGTCGCATCGAGGCGCCCGCCCATCCCAACTTCGTAGACTGCGAATTCAATTCGATTGCGCGCGAACGCGTCGAAGGCAATCGCCGTCATGCATTCGAAGAATGTCGGATGCGCCGGCAGCGCGCCCGAGGCCATCAGCGCTTCGATCGCGGCAAGCACTCGTTCGAACGATTCGGTGAATTGGGCGTCGGAGATAGGCTCGCCATTGATGCGGATGCGCTCGTTGATTCGCTCGAGATGCGGCGAAGTGTAAAGTCCGGTGCGCATTCCGGCAGCGCGCAGAATCGACTCCATCATCGCGGCCGTGGAGCCTTTGCCGTTCGTGCCCGCGATGTGAACGCACGGCGAGCGGCGCTCCGGATGACCCATGCCTTCTGCCAGCGCGGAAATATTTTGAAGGTCGAATTTTTGAACGCGCGCCTGGCGCGGCGAAGCAAGCTCGCGGCCGAGCGAGAGGAGGTAGCGGAGGGCTTCCTCGTACTGCATTCTAATTCTGGAAAAAAGCGAGAGAGCGGGCGATGTAGGACTTCAAATCCTTGCGGTGCACGACGGCGTCAAGGAATCCGTGCTCGAGAAGAAATTCCGCGCGCTGGAATCCTTCGGGCAATTTCTGCCGGATGGTTTGCTCGATCACGCGCGGGCCGGCGAATCCGATGAGCGCGCCGGGCTCGGCGATATTCAGATCGCCCAGCATGGCGTAGCTGGCGGTGACTCCGCCCGTGGTCGGATCGGTAAGGACGGAGATAAAGGGAATTCGCGCGTCATCAAGCTTCGCAAGAGCCGCGGAAACCTTGGCAAGTTGCATCAAGCTGACCACGCCTTCCATCATCCGCGCGCCGCCCGAGCACGATACGATAATCAGCGGCGCCTTTTGCGCGATCGAGCGCTCGATCGCGCGCGCCACTTTTTCTCCCACCACCGCGCCCATCGAGCCGCCGATGAATTGAAATTCCATCGAACAGCAAATCACCGGCCGGCCTTCGAGACTTCCCTGCGCCGAGATGATCGCATCGTTCATTCCCAGTTTTTCGCGAGTGTCTTTCAGGCGCTTGGCGTACGGCTTCGTATCAATGAACTCGAGCGGATCGCTAGAGACCAGCTCGGCATCCTGCTCGGTCCATAGGCCGTCGTCGAGCAGAAGATCGAGCCTGCGCTTCGCACTCAGGCGGAAATGAAAATCGCACTTCGAGCAAACCTGCCAATTCGCTTGCAAATCTTTTTTCCAGATGATCGAGCGGCAGGCATCGCACTTGATCCACAAGCCTTCAGTGCGGACGCGCCTCTCGTCTGCCGGCGTCGGCTGTTCGATTCGTTTTTTCTGCCGTTTGAACCAGGCCATGATTAGTAGTCAATCCCGCGCTGCGCCAGGATTCCCTTCGTGTACGGATGCTTGATCTCGCGCATTTCGGTGACGAGATCGGCAAGCTCGACGAGCTTCGGATGCGCGTTGCGTCCCGTGCAGATCACGTGGACACGCTCGGGCCTCGCCGCAAGCGCCGCGACCACTCTCTCCGCATCCAGCATTTTATAGCTTATTACGTAATTGATCTCATCGAGAATTACGAGATCATACCTCTCACTGTCAATCTGCGCGCGGCCAAATTCCCAGGCCTGCTCGCACAGGCGGATGTCCTCGGGATCGGTCTCCGAGCCGCCGATTTTCACGAAGCCGCGGCCCATCGGGCGGATTTCGAATTTGTCATCGCCCAGCATCTTCGCCGCGTCCAGCTCGCCATAATGCCACGAGCCTTTGATGAACTGCACCATCAGGACGCGCATGCCCTGCCCGACGGCGCGAAATCCGGTCCCGAGCGCGCACGTCGTCTTGCCCTTGCCGGGGCCGGTATAAACGATGAGGAGTCCTTTACCTTCCGGCATTGAGTTGCGCTCTCACCTCGGCGGGCACCGTCACGCGATAATCGAGAAGTTTGACTTCCGCCCGCCGAAACGTCAAGCGAGGCACGGGCGCTACTTGGGGTAGGGGTGGCCGGCGAGGTTGGCGAAGGCGCGATAAAGTTGCTCGGCCAGGAGGACGCGGGCGAGTTCGTGGGGCATTGTTAGCGTCGAGAGCGAAATTTTGTGGCGGGCGGCGGCGCGGAGTTCGGCGGGGAAGCCATCGGCGTCGCCGCAGAGGAAGACTAGCTCGCGGAGGCCCGAGTCGCGCTGATCGCCCAACCATTTTGCGAATTGCGCGGAGGTGAATTGCTTTCCGGCGGCATCGAGGAGGACTACGGCGGAGTGCGCGTCGAGCTTTCGCTTGCGCCATGCGGAGGCGTCGCGAAGTTCGGTGACTTGCACTTCGGCATAGTGGCCGATGCGCTTAACGTAATTTTCCAATAATGCGCGGGGTTCGGATTGCCGCGTTTTTCCCAGCATGACGAGGTGAATTTTCATGGAATACGGTCGTGAACGCTGTGGCGCGGAAGGCGGTCGCAGCAAGCAGCGACCCTACACACCTTCCCGCGGCGCCTTATGTGATTGTCCAATAACGCGCGCGGCGCGACCCTACACACTTTCTTTCGGCTCGACGAAACCGTATTTCTTGCGTTTTTCTAGAAGCGTCTTGCGGGTGATGCCCAGAATGTCGGCGGCGCGCGCGATTTTGTAGTGCGTGGCTTCGAGGGTGGCGTGAATGGCGTCGCGCTCGAGTTCTTCGAGCGAGCGCAGGCCGGAGAGCGGGCTGCGGCCGTCGTGCGCGGCTTCGAGAATTAACGGGAAATTCTCGGGGAGCAGCTCGGCGGCCTCCGCGAAGATGACGGCGTGCTCGATCGCGTTCTTCAATTCGCGCACGTTTCCCGGCCATGTGTAACCTTCGAGCAAATTCGCGGCCGCATCGCTCAAACGCAGAACGGCTTTTCCGTGAATCGCGGCGAAGAGCTCGAGAAATTCCACGGCGAGAGGGCGAATGTCTTCGCGGCGCTCGCGCAGCGATGGCACTTGAATCACGAGAACGCCGAGACGGAAATATAAATCTTCGCGAAAGCGTCCGGCGGCAACGGCGCGCTGCAAATCCGCGTTGGTGAGAGCGATCAGCCGCGAATCCATGCGCAGAGTTTCGGTGCCGCCCAATCTCTCGAACACGCGCTCCTCGAGAACGCGCAAGAGCTTCGCTTGAATTCCGAGCGCGAGCGCGGCCACTTCGTCGAGGACGATCGTTCCGCCCTGCGCCATTTCGAGGCGGCCGGGCTTTTGCGCCACGGCGCCGGTGAACGCGCCTTTCTCGTGGCCAAAAAGTTCGGATTCGACAAGCTCGGAAGGCAAACTGGCGCAATCAATTTTCAGAAACGGCGCGTCGTGGCGCGGCCCCTGCTCGTGAATCCAGCGCGCGAGCTGGTCTTTGCCCGTGCCGCTTTCGCCGACGATCAGCAGAGTGGTGCCGGCGTCGGCCACTTTGTCGGCGAGTTTCAGGATGCGCTGCGCCGCGGGACTTTCCGCCATCCATGAAATTCGTGCGTCCGCCGGACGACCGGCGGGAGCCGGGCTGGCGGCGTCGCTCATAGTTTCATCACGGCTGCTTCACGGATGCGGCAGAGTTGCGTCATGGATGTCTCACGGCTGAGTCGTTCCTGAATCCGGAGCGCTCGAAGAAGAGAACGATCCGCCGCGAGATGATGCGTTCGCGGGAGCGTCGTCGGGCGAAGGAATGTCCGCACGCGGCGCGGCGCGCCAGAGGCGCTCGAGATCGTAATAGAGGCGCGCGCGTTCGCTGAAAATGTGGACGACGATGCGTCCGTAATCGAGAAGCACCCATTCGGCGCCGGGACGGCCTTCGCGATGCTGCGGGCGAATGCCGTGCTGGCGGAGGCGCTCCTCGATCGCGTCGGTGATGGCTTCGAGTTGCGGCGAACTCGTTCCGGAGCACAGCAGAAAATATTGCGAAAATGCGGCGAGATCGCTGAGATCGAGCACGGTCACGTTCCGCGCCTTTTTGTCCTGAGCGGCTTCAACCGCCCAGCGAATTTCAGGACGAAGAGTTTCCCAGTTCACCGGTAGAGGGCCTGCCCAAGAATGTATTCTTCCACGCGCGCGGGCACAAGCCCACGAATAGATTGATGCTTCTCGCGGCGCTGGCGGACTTCGGTTGACGAGACATGGCTCGTTACCGTTGAGAGCAGATGCACTTTCGTCTTGCGCAGCGCGATGGTTTGCGAATCGTGCAGCGGCGTGCGCGCCAGCTTTTCCGGCGGAATCACGAGGCGCAGCGCGTCCAGGCGAAATCCGGGACGGTGCGCGATGATGAAATCGCAGGAATCGAGAAGCTGCTCGTAATTATGCCACGTTGGAATCTCGAGGAACTGATCGGCGCCGAGGATGAAATAAAGATGATCGTCGGGATGTTCCTTGCGGAATCGGCGCACCGTATCGATCGAGTAGAAAACATGCGGCGCGGCGCCGTCCACGGGCGCTTCCGCGAGCGATGGAATGTATGCCGGATGATCGGCGCAGGCGAGTGCGACCATGGCATAACGATGCGGAAACGCCGCGAGCAATTGCTTGGATTTATGCGGCGGGCGCGACGACGGGATGAAATGCAGCGCGTCGAGATGAAAACGGCGCTGCGCTGCCTGCGCGACGGCAATGTGGCCCGAGTGAATGGGATCGAACGTGCCGCCAAAGAGCGCGATGGTGCGCGATGCGCCGTGTGCGCGATGTCCCTGCGCATGCGAGTGTCCGCCGGTCAATTTTTCTCCCCGGACGCTTTTGGATGAAGTTCGGGATCGGGCGGCGCTTCGTCTATCTCAATTGCATCCGGTGACGCAATCGAGGGCGTAATCAATGGCATGTCTGGGAGCGCACCGGAATCAATTTCGGCGGGCGCCGGCTTCGGGATTTTGTCGAGCATGTCTGCCATGCCGCGGACGAGCTCCTGGACGCCTTCGCCGCTTGCGGATGAAATCGCGTAGAAAGGCAAGCTGCGCTTTTCGGCATACTTACGCAGTTCCTCGAGATGCGTGCGGTCCACGGTGGCGTCAAGCTTCGTCGCGACGACTAGCACGGGCTTCGCGGCGATTTCCTCGCTGAAAGAGCGCAATTCATTTTCGATAATTTTGAATTCTTCGATCGGGTCGTTGGGGTTCGCGTCGCTCGTGTCCACGAGATGCGCGATCAAACGCGTGCGTTCGACGTGCTTTAGAAAACGAATGCCCAGCCCCGCGCCTTCGTGCGCGCCTTCGATCAATCCCGGCAAATCGGCGACAACGAACGAGCGTCCCTCGCCAGGCGCCGAAACCGGATCGGCCGAGACGACGCCGAGATGCGGCTCGAGGGTAGTGAACGGATACGCCGCAATTTTCGGACGCGCCGCGGAAATGCGCGAGATGAGCGTGGATTTTCCGGCGTTGGGGAAGCCGACGAGGCCGACATCGGCGAGCAATTTCAGTTCGAGGCGCAGGCGGCGCTCTTCGCCCGGCTTGCCGTCGTCATGCTCGCGCGGAGCCTGGTGCCACGGCTTGGTGAAATGCGAATTGCCGCGCCCGCCGCGGCCGCCGCGAGCCGCACGATATTGCTGGCCTGCTTCGGTGAAATCGAAAAGCTGTTCGCCGGTTTCCTGATCGAAGACGACGGTGCCGACGGGAACTTTTAGAATTGTGTCCACGCCGGAGCGGCCGTGGCAGTTCGAGCCTTCGCCGTGGCGGCCGCGCTCGGCCTTGAATTCGCGATTGTAGCGGTAGCGCAGAAGCGTGTTGTCGTGAATGCTGGATTCGAGGATGACGTCGCCGCCGTTGCCGCCATCGCCACCCGCCGGGCCGCCGCGCGGTACGTACTTCTCCCGCCGAAATGCGACGCATCCATCGCCGCCGTCGCCAGCCTTTACCCAGATTTTGGCTTCGTCAACAAACACGGTGTGCTCGGTGGCAGATCAGAGGAATCAATGGGGGAAGCATACGACAGCGCGAATGAAAATCCAAAGGAGCCACGCTGGCGCTTGCACGCTTCGTTGAAAGGATTCCGTTAATTCGCGGCCGGCGCGGCAGCAGGCGCCTTCGCGGCTTGTTCTTCGGGAGTGATGCTGATGAAGCGGCCCGATTGGCCCTTGTCTTCGAAGAGGACGAAGCCGGTGACCAGGGCGAAAAGCGTATCGTCCTTGGCACGCGCAACATTTTTCCCGGGCTTGTACTTCGTGCCGCGCTGGCGGATCAGAATCGTGCCGCCGTTGACGAGCTGGCCGCCAAAGCGCTTGATCCCGAGCCTCTGCCCGTGGGAATCGCGTCCGTTTGTGGATGAACCGCCGCCCTTTTTGTGTGCCATGGCTCGCCTTTACTCGAACTGAATGTCGCCGACCTGCACGGAGGTGAAATCCTGCCGGTGGCCGCGCGTGATTTTGTATTGTCCGCAGCGCTTGAATTTGAAGACGATTTCTTTCGGATGGCGGCCGTGGCCGACGATTTTGCCGGTCACTTTGGCTTTCGAGGTCTTTTCGCCGCCATGAAATTTGCTGTCGTCGCTTAGGACAGCGAGGACTTCGTCGAACGTGACCTTGCCGCCGACCTTGCCCTCGAGCTTCTCGACTTCGATCGTCTCGCCCGGCGCGACGCGGTACTGCTTGCCCCCACTTCGAATTACGGCGTACATACAGCCTCCCAATGTCGTTCGGAAACCTCCATTATAAAGGGGTCGCGGCGTTTGCGTCAACGGCCACTGGGGACACGATGTGCCCAGGCTTCCCTGCGACCGAAGGGGCCATACCGCTGGCCGTGAGTGCGGTCCGTCTCTCGACACACCCTACGAGAGACAAACGCCTGCCTAAAATCGGTCCGGCTCTACATGTCTAGCTTTCATGCCTGAACCATGTGGGCCGATGATCGAACCTGGGCAGCCGGGAGATGTATTTAAGGGACGCCGGCGGCAACTGTATCCGTTTCACGCGGCAATAAAGGGTAAAGTTAAGAGACGGAGGCCTTACGCCCATGGCGCTCTATTTAATCAGCTACGACCTTCTGAATCACCAGACGCAGGGTGAGTACGAAGAACTGCACAAAGATCTCAAGCGGCTGGGAGCGCAAAAAGTCCTGCTATCCGAATGGGTGTTGCAAAGTAATGTCGACGCCGAAGCTGTGCGAGACCGCCTGCGCAGATTCATGCATGAGGAAGATCGGATACTCGTCGCGGAGATTACGAATAACTGGGCGAGTGCGTGGACACTTTCCAGCATCAATGAGCTGTAGATTTTGAGAATGCCGAAATCGTTTGTTCCTCCTAAGAACTTCCCGGAGTACGTGAAACTAGCCAGCGAATATTTGCGAGATTCGCGACGCTTGGCTCAACGACAGGAGAGCTTCGGATTCCAATTCTCGCCGCGCGCGATGACTGATAAATGAAAAGGGCAGCCCTGGCGGACTGCCCGTTGAGATTTTGCTGTTTCTTCCCTTACTTCATTGCCGCAACTGTGTAATCGCCGGTGCATGTGAAGCTCACGCTGGCATCGGCTCCGGGGCTGTACATGCAAGTGCCTGACCCCTTCATGCCCTTCATCTTGCCTGTGCCACCAATGATTTGATACGTGCCTTTGCCCGCGCCCGGCACGCCATTTTTCACGGCGAGAGACAATTGATAGTTGTAGATGACTGTGTCGCCGCTGTCATACGTCTCGATGTAAACGCCCCAGGCCTTCATGCGGCTGGCGTTCACGTCGCGATGTTCGGAATATGCGCCGGATTTGCTCGTCTGGCCGGCGATTTCGCCCTTCGCGGTGCATTTTCCTTGCGCGACGCTGAACATGTGGGCCGGGGAATCACCGGCGGGCACACTCTGCTCGACATCGGCTTTGGCGCACGTGCCGGAAGTCTCGCTTTTCATTTGCGCCGGGGTTACTGCAACAGCGAGAGCAAATACCGCACAGCCCAACAGAATTTTCGCGATCATGTGTTTCTCTCCAGTTTGAAGATTTGAGTTTTTGCGCCTTGCGTGCGGCAGAAATTTACGCCCGATTGCGTGCAATGTCCATCTGCACTTGTTTCACGTGGAGCGACGGGTGCGAGCGGCTTACCCGCGTTGCTGCTGTGCCCAGAAGTCGGCGGAGGTCTCGACGGGAATGATTTCGAAGTCGATCAGATCTTGCCAGCGGGCGATCCAGGCGTTCAACGATTTCGCGTGCGGCGCTTCCATGATTTGGAAGCAGCGAGTGCCGTCCGCGTCCACCCAACTGGCGTGGTACGCGACGCCTTCGGGCAACATTCGGCCGCTGAGCTTGAATCGCTCGCCGACCGGCGCGGGATCGCCATCCCTGAAGCGCTCGATGACCATAAAGAGCATGCGCTGGAGTGTACGCCTCCTTCGTTAGCCTGCAAGCGCAACGCGTCGATTTGAGGCGCTTCCCAAAATGGGAATGAACGAGAATGAAAGAGCCGCGCGCGCCGTGGCGCGACGGCGACAAGCCCATCAATGCTATCGATGGGCTGTAGATAGCAACCGTAGGGTCCGTCGGAAGACGGACCGGCTTTTCACGAGTTTGATTCGCTCGGCGTCTCATTTCGCGAAACAGCGGCCGGCCTTCCGGCCAGCCCTACAACTGCCGTCTCGCGCCTCGAGCCGGGATGCAAGTGTCGTCTGCCCACCTTATGTATGGAGCTCGGGCAGACAGACTTTTCAGAGTTTCTGAATGTCTGTTCTCCCTATATATGAAGTCAGAACGGAGAGGAATTTTGACGCTACGGAACCATTCAGCAAGTCATCCTCTTAGAAAGCTACCCGCGACCGGCTGACCTCAAGTCTTCCAAGACCGTTTTGCATGGTACTAGACTCGAAAATATCTCTCTGTTCTGACTTCATATATAGGACGAACAGATACTCTGGAACGATCAAAAGGGCAAGGGACGGCCGCCTCCAGGTTACTGCGCCCGGTCGCGAGTGGGGAGGGGCGGCACATGAGGCATAGTACCTAAGCAACTTATGCATTCAGTAATTCTGGCCGAAATCCAGCCTTTCATGATAGGTTCCCACCAACGATTCAGATAGCGCCAAGGAGTACCCACATGCGATCTGCCGCAATTCTATTGGCCGTCGTTTCTCTCGCCGCGCCGCTGCTCGCGCAGGACAAAGCTGAAGGGCCCACAAACGAGAAGGCCCAAAAGACATACAAGGAAGCCGAAGATTTTCTGCATCAACGGCAGCCTGGCTTGGCACTCGATGCCTTCAAGAAAGCTGACAAGCAGGATGGCGGGCACTGCGTCGCGTGCCAGAAAAAGATGATCAAGTATGGAACCGAGCTTCAGGAATGGAAGACGGCCGAGGCCGCCGCGGAAGAGATGGTGGCGGAGACGCAGGACCCAAAGAAGTTGGCGATCGCGCATTATGAGCTTGGCCTGGTGCTAATGCGTGAGGGATTAGACAAGCACAAGGATGAATTTTACTCACGCGAACACGATGAGATGACCAAGGCGCTGGCGGTTTACCCAAAATTCCCGGAGGCAATTCTTGAGGACGGCCGCGCGCTCGCGCGATTGAAGCAGGACGACGCGGCGAAGGCGCAGTTCGAGCTGTACGTGAAGATGAGGCCGGCGGACGATCCGGAGCGGCAACGCGCGCTGCGATACATTGACGATCCCGAGCTGGCGCGGGCCCGGATGGCGCCAGCCTTCGCGATCACCACGATCGATGGGCAGCATCTCACGCTTGATGATTTGAAAGGCAAAGTGGTGCTGCTCGACTTCTGGGCGACCTGGTGCGGGCCCTGCCGCGAAGCTCTGCCGCACGTGCGGGACATCGCGAAAAAATTTCAGGAGCAGCCGTTGGTGATCATGAGCGTGAGCCTCGATGAGGACGAAGCGAAGTGGAAAGACTTCATCGCGAAGAACGGGATGACGTGGATTAATTACCGCGACGGCGGATTTAAGGGGCCAGTCGCGAAACTGTTTGGCGTCGAGGCGATTCCGCACACGTTCACGATTGACGCCGACGGCGTGCTGCAGGATGAGCACATCGGCGACGCCGCGATCGAAGGCAAGCTGAAGAAGTTGCTGGCCCGCGCGCGCGAGCTCCAAGCGCAGACGGCGGAGAAGCCGGGGTTATGAAGAGTGTGGGATGGAGGAGCTTGAAAACGAAGGCGAGTGCTTTGGTTTGTATTTTGCTTTTGACGGCGTTGCCGGCTGTGCCGAGTACCGCCGAGCAGCCAGTCAATGTCACGATGGTGCAGCTAATTGCCAACCCACAGAAATTCGACGGAAAGGTGATTCGGGTGATTGGATTTTTGCGGCTCGAATTTGAGGGGAACGTGCTCTATCTCCATCGCGAAGACTATGAGAACAGCATTTTAGGAGACGGTATCTGGGTAAATGTTACTCCCGAGATGAAGAAGCAAAGTGATGCGCTAAACATGCACTACGTGATACTCGAAGGCTTCTTTAGTTCGAGAGACCACGGGCACATGGGTATGTGGAGCGGCACCATCACGCAAATTCGCCGAGCGCAGCCCTGGCCGTCTCACGGCCGCGCGGAGTAGATGTGTCACGATAGCTCGGATTGTTAGAAATTGCCCGCAGCAGAATCCCGCAACCCCTGCTTGCTTCACACATCTAAGCCATTATGACAATGAAAAAAGTGAAGCTTGGCTCGCAGGGCGCGATCGTTTCCCGCATGGGACTCGGTTGCATGGGGATGAGCGAATTTTATGGCGAGAGGAACGACGCGGAATCAGCGGCAACGATCCTGCGCGCGCTCGATCTGGGAATCAATTTTCTCGATACCGCGGACGCCTATGGGATCGGCGACAACGAGGAGTTGGTTGGGCGGACGATTCGCCCGCGGCGGGATGAATTTTTTCTCGCAACGAAGTTTGCGAATATTCGCAAGAAGGAAGATCCGAGCCAATGGTCGCTGAGCGGCAAGCCCGAATACGTCCGGTCGGCGTGCGATGCGTCGCTGAAACGCCTCGGTGTGGATCACATCGATCTCTACTATCAACATCGCGTGGACCCGAACACTCCGATTGAAGAAACCGTGGGCGCGATGGCGGAGCTGGTGAAGGCCGGCAAGGTGAAATATCTCGGATTATCGGAAGCTTCGCCCGCAACGATACGCCGCGCGCACAAAGTGCATCCGATTACGGCGCTGCAGACGGAATATTCGCTGTGGGTGCGTCACGTGGAGGCGGAGATCCTGCCGACGGTGCGCGAGTTGGGAATCGGTTTTGTGCCATACAGCCCGCTCGGGCGCGGATTCCTGACGGGCACGATCACGAAGCCAAGCGATCTCGGTGGCTCGGATGCGCGAATACAGCGAATGCCGCGATTTATGGGCGACGCATTCGTCAAGAATTTTGCATTGGTGGAGCGAGTGCGCGCGATCGCCGAGCGCAAAGGAGTGACGGCGGGACAACTGGCGTTGGCGTGGGTGCTGGCAAAAGGCGAAGATCTCGTACCGATTCCCGGAACGAAGCGGCGCAAATATCTCGAGGAAAATGCGGCCGCAGCGGAAATCAAATTGACGCCGCAAGAAGTGGCCGAACTCGAAGCCGCAAATCCGCAGAATGCAATTGTGGGCGAGCGGTACGCGCCCGCGGCAATGAACGCGATCGACCGGACTTAGAGCGTCGGCGAATCGTCGCCGAGAAGCGCGTGGCGGACGATCTTGATCGGCGGAAAACCCTGCTTCATGAAATCGTCGTGGAATTTTTCTAGCGAGAAAGCCGAGCCTTCTTTTTTCCGCAGATCCTCCCGAAGCTTCAAGATCTGGAGTTTGCCGAGCGTGTAGTAGAGGTAAGTCGGGTCGGATGTGCCGCGCTTGGTTTCGACAACGCCGGTTTCGCGCGTCTGGTAGCCTTCCTTTACAAAAAATGCGACGGCTTGCTCGAAACTCATCTTGCCGGTGTGCATCTGGATTCCAACGATGAAGCGCGCGTCGCGGAGAAGCGCGTCTTCGAGTTGGCCGAGGCGCAGCAATTTCGCTTCGCGCTCATTTTTCGCGCCGGCGCCGGGCTGGCCATAGCCTTCGTCGAGCATCATTTGCTCGCAATAGTGCGCCCAGCCTTCCGCATTCGAATTCGCGCCGAGTAGCTTGCGGACTTTTGTCGGCGCATCGTGCATCCATAGAAATTGAACGTAGTGGCCCGGATACGCTTCGTGGACCGCCGTGCTGACGATCGTGCCGCGATTGAAGCTCGCCATGAGTCCGGCGACTTCCGCCGGCGGATCGTGCGGATCGGGAACGGTGACGTTGAAAAACGCTTCGGTGGCGACCGTTTCAAACGGGCCCGGCGTGTCCATCGAAGCGAATGTGGTGGCGCGTTCGAAAGGCGGCGTCTCTTCGAGCGTGGGGCGAACCGTCGAGGGAATTCCGATAATGTGCTTGTCCTGGATGAATGCGATCAAGCCGTCGAATGTGTCGCGGAAACTCTGCAGCAGATGATCGGGCCTGGGGTGATCCGCCTGCAACTCGGCGAGGACCTGGCGCGGCGATTTCGTGGGATCGATTTCTTTCGCAGTCGCGGCAAAAGCCGCCTGATTCTTGCGCAGATCGGCCCAGCCGATTTCGAGCAGCCGGTCGAGTGGAATGCTTACCATTTCGTCGAATTGAAGCTTCTGTGAAAAGGTCTCCGCGCCGATACGAAAATCGCCCTGAGAGCGCGGAAGCAAATCGGATTTCAGCCAGCGTTGGTAGCCTTCGAGCGCGGCGATGACGGTGGCGTTGGATTTTGCAAAATCTGCTTTCAGCGGCGCGTCCGTGGCGTCGGCAAACGCGGCGGGAACATCCTTGCGAAAGAAATCGATCATTCCGGGAAGTTGCTCGATGGCAATCTGTGTGTAAATGCGCGGCGGATTCTTGAGATTTTCAAGCGCGGCGGAGAAAACCGCGGGCATTTGCTTCTCGCGCGCAACGAGCGAGCGCAACCGGTCGTCAGGCGAAGCGAAGCGGCGGCTCATGATGGTGAATGCGCTGCTCGAGATGCCGCTCGAATAGATATCCGGATTTTTTTCCCACGGGCGAATCGTCTCAAGCGTCAGCAACGTGCCAAGAATGTTGGTGAGGACGAGCTGTTGGTCGGCGGCTTCGGTCTCATCGAGCGATGTAACATCGAATGCGGCGACGCGCGTCTCGTATTCGTGCAGGGTATTGATTTGCCGATCGACGGAAGCATGTGAATAATCCTCGAGAATCGGATCGTATTGATGCAGGCCCGCGCTCGTTCCCGATGTTGGATTGAATTTGAAATAGCCGTGCTCGAAATATTCGTCCGCGAGCGAATTCCACGCCGCGTGCGCATCGGCGGACCGCGCCGCGCCATTGGCCGGCAGCGCTCGCGTTGCCCCGAGCTCGCTCATCATCAAAAAGCCTCCGGCAATCAGGCAAACCACGCACGCGGACTTGAGCATTCGCACTCTTCTTTCTCGAACGAATATTGTTGTCGAACGTTCGGCGACCCGATATTTACTTCGACGCGTCCTGCTGGGCGCCGTTACACCCACGGCGGCAAATTTTCTCAGAAATTCATGCCATTACCGAGAATCATTTTTGCGATGAGGCGACCCAATTTCAAGTCGTGGTTTGTTGACTAGCCGTTGCCTGATCTGAGCGCGGAATGAACTCGGCCGACGCGTCACGAATGCGGATGCGCTTTATCGTAGATGGTCATCAACTGCTCGATCGATGCTTGCGTGTAGCGCTGCGTGGTCGAGAGCGATTTGTGGCCTAGAAGTTCCTGAATGGCGCGGAGGTCGGCGCCGTCGCCGAGCAGGTGCGTGGCAAAAGCGTGGCGGAAGGAGTGCGGGTGCAGATTCCACGACACGCCGAAAAGCTTCGCGTATTTCTTGATGATCGTGCGAATGGTGTGAACGTCGAGACGCGTCCCGTGCTGGCCGAGGAAGACGGCATCGGGATCGCATTCGTCGGGCCATTCGTAGAGAATTCGCTCGCGCACCGGCCAATAGGCTTCGAGCGCGTCTCGCGCCTTTGAACCGTACGGCACGATGCGTTCCTTGCGGCCCTTGCCGAGGACGCGAATGATTTGCGAGTTGAAATCGAAGTCCCCGAGATTCATTCCCGTCAATTCGCTGACGCGCACGCCGGAAGCGTAAAGCAATTCAAGAATGGCGCGATCGCGCTTCAGCAAGAGCAGCTCGTCCTTGCGCCGTTTCGGCGTTAGCCGCCTTTTATCCTTGGCTATCGCTTTTGCGCCGGAGCTCTCGATGCCGTCGAGCAGTCCGCCCATTTCCTCTGGCGAGAGAACGTCGGGCAATCGCCTTGGAAGCTTCGGCGATGAAACGAGGCGCGCGGTATTTTGAGCGATGAGTTTCTGCGTCACGCAGAATTTGAAGAACGAGCGCAAAGCCGCGAGCTTTCGCGCGATGGAAGTTTTTTGCAGTTGGCGATCGAGAAGATGCGCCACAAATTCGCGGATCACGCGATGATCCACTTCAACGAGCAGCAACGTCTTCTCGCCCGGCGGCGTGATGAATTCGAGAAATTGCTCGAGATCCGTCCGGTACTTGCGCAGCGTCTCGGGCGAAGCATTGCGCACGTACTGCATGTGGACGAGAAACTTCTCGATGGCTTCTTTTACTTTCATGCGGTCAATCCGGACGAATTATAGGACGCCATCGCGGACAGAGAAGCGGACGGAAGCAAGTGTGTTCCAGGATTGAACGACGTCGGCCGGGGTGCGAGTTCGTCGTGTCCTCGTCGCCGACGCTGATTGAGAAATTATTGGAAAGGCGGCCGGCCTGACGGCCAGCCCTACGAAGGCAACTGCACACGCGTTGCGCGCCGACGGATATTCAGAATGAAGTAGGAGTTGGCGCCGGTTAAATTTTGGCAGGCGTGCCGGCGCCGACGGGCTCAGCAACGCCCGCGGCCACGGGCGCTTGCTCGACGTCAACTTCCCAGTCGCAGCCTTCCTTGATACACGAGCGGAAGTTGCCTTGCTTCGTGCGCTTCTCGACAATAAACGGCGCGCCACACTTCGGACACGGCTCGTTGATGGGCTCGTGCGGCGTGGTGAAATCGCAATCGGGATAGCGGCTGCAGCCGTAAAAAATCCGGCCGCGGCCCTTGCCGCGCGCGGTTCCGCGGCGCACAAATTCGCCCTCGTTGCATTTCGGGCATTTGATGCCGAGCGTGATCGGCCGCGTGTACTTGCACTTGGGATAGCCCGAGCAGCCGATGAATTCGCCGAAACGGCCGTGCTTTTTGATTAAGCCGTTTCCGCACAAAGTGCATTTTTCATCGAGAGGTTCATCGGGCGCATGCGCGATGCGCGTTCCTTCGACGAGCCGCCGAGTCGTCTTGCAATCCGGGTAGCCCGTGCAGGCGAGGAACATTCCGAACCGGCCGCGCTTGACCGCCATTTCCTTGCCGCAGTTGTCGCAATATTCGGTCTTGGCCTCGCCGTTGGCGTCGCCATTCGTGATTTCCGGCGACAAATCCTGAATGAAATCGCAATCGGGATAGCGCGAGCAGCCGAGGAAGAAACCGTGGCGGCTGATTCGCTCGAGCAATTCTCCCTGCCCGCATTTCTCGCATTTTTTCCCGGTTGCAATGCCGGCTTTGTAGGAAAGCATTTCGCCGTCGGCGCGATCGAGATCCACGATAAATTTTAGCCAGAATTCCTTGACGGCTTCGCGCCAAGGCAGCTTGCCTTCCTCGATTTCGTCGAGCTCTTCTTCGAGGCGCGCCGTGAAGGTGACGTCGAAAATATCTTCGAAGCTCTTCACCAGCAGGCCGCTGACGCGTTCGCCGAGCATCGTCGGCGTGAACCGGCCCTGCAGCTTGTTCACATATTCGCGCTCGACGATCGTGGAAATAATCGAGGCGTACGTGGACGGGCGCCCGATGCCTTTTTCTTCGAGCTCCTTCACCAGCGTCGCTTCGGTGTAGCGCGGCGGCGGCTCGGTGAAGTGCTGATCGTTGCGGATTTTTTCAAGCGTGAGCTTTTCGCCTTCGCTCAGCCGCGGCAGCGCGCGCGATTCGGCGTCGTCCGCATCTTTTTCTTCGTCGTCCTGCACGATCTGGTAGACAGCGAGGTAGCCATCGAACTTCTGCACGGAGCCGGTGGCGCGGAATGTGTAGTCGCCGGCCGAAATATCGATCGTAGTCTGATCGAAAATCGCGGGAAGCATTTGCGAAGCGACGAACCGTTGCCAGATAAGCTGATAGAGCTTGAAAATATCTTCGTCGAGATACTTGCGAACGTCTTCGGGCGTGCGCGCCACATCGGTTGGCCGGCACGCTTCGTGAGCTTCCTGCGCGTCCTTCTTCGATTTGTAGAAGTTCGGCTTCTCCGGGAGATATTCGGCGCCGAATCGCGCGGGAATCAATTCGCGAACTTGGGCGAGAGCGTCGCTTGAGACGTGAACGGAATCCGTGCGCATATAGGTGATGAGCGCGACGGAGCCTTCGCTGCCAAGCTCAACGCCTTCGTAAAGCCGCTGCGCGAGAGACATCGTGCGCTTCGCCGTGTAACGCAGGCGATTATAAGCGGCCTGTTGCAGCTTCGAAGTTGTGAACGGCGGCGGCGCGTTGCGCTTCTTTTCCTTTTGCGTGACGCTTGCAACCTGCCAAGCAGCATGCTCGACCGCGGCCTTTACGCGCTCGGCCTCTTCCTGGTTCGAAACCTCGATATCTTCGCCCTTGAACTTGATGAGTTTGGCTTCGAACGCGGGTGGCTGGCTGCCAACGAGAAGAGCATGAATGCTCCAATACTCTTTCGGGACGAACGCGCGGATTTCCTGCTCGCGCTCGGCGATCAGGCGCAGCGCGACGGTCTGCACGCGTCCGGCGGATAATCCGCGGCGCACTTTGTCCCAGAGCAGCGGCGAAATCTTGTAGCCCACGATGCGGTCGAGGACGCGGCGAGCCTGCTGCGCGTCCACGAGATTCGTATCCACCTGACGCGGGTGCTCGAACGCGGCGCGAATGGCCTTCGGTGTAATCTCGTTGAAGGTAACGCGGAAAATTTTCTTAGGGTCCGTCGGCGGGATCGTGATCTCTTCGTCTTCCTTAGCTTTCGACTTCGCCTTTTTGCCCTTGCCGTTTTTCGACTTCTTCGATTCTTCTTCGGCGGCGGCAGCCAGTTCCTTGGCAGTCGGTTTTTCCGACGAAGCTTCTTCCGCGTAGCGAGACGGCTTGGAGAGGACCATCGCCAGATGGGCGGAGATAGCTTCCCCTTCGCGGTCAGGGTCGCCAGCCAGATACACAGCATCCGCCGTGCTGGCCGCTTTCCTGAGATCGTTGATGACCTTGCCCTTGCCGGCGATGATCTGCAGGGTCGGCTCGAAGATCTTGGCGTCATCGAGACTGATCATGACCTTTGGCTTGTTGTCGGCCGCTGCCTTCTTCTTGCCCTTGCTGGCTTTGCGCTTCTTGCGGCCGTTCAGGTCTTCACCGGGCAGACGAATGCCGATCGTCTTCTTGGGCAAGTCCATGACGTGCCCGACGGACGCTTTGACTGTGTAGTCGCGTCCCAGATATTTGTTGATCGTTTTCGCCTTGGCAGGCGATTCGACTATGACTAATGAACGTCCCATATTCTCCTGATTCTCAAACTGCGACACGCGCCACTGCAGTCCGCCGCAGGGCAACGACGTGCGTCACCATCCTAACCCTGAAAGTAGGGGATTTATTACAACAGGACTTTCAGGAATTGCTTACCAGGCAACTGGCGTACTACGCCCTTCATTTCCAGCTCGAAGAGGGCGGCCAGTACTTCGGAGGATGTCATGCCCGATAACTCCAATATTTCGTCCACGTGGCGCGCTTGATCCACGCTCAGAAGCTCGTAGAGCGCGCGCTCCCCTGGCGCTAGTGACTCTTGCACGAGCGATGCGCGTTCCTGCGCGCTCGGTGATTCCACCGGCAGCAACTCGGCCCGAACCGGCGTGGGCAATTCTTCTACGACATCCTCCCAGCTCGTCACCAGCTTCGCCCCCTGCTTAATCAGCTGATTAGGTCCGAAGCTCGTCGGCTGGGTTACGTTGCCTGGTACGCCAAACACCTCGCGGCTGAATTCCATCGCCAGCCTGGAGGTGATCAGAGATCCAGAGTACTGCGCGCCCTCAACACATACAACCCCGAGTGACATTCCAGCGATCACGCGGTTGCGAATCGGGAAATTCTGCGCGCCGGGAAATGTGCCCAGCGGAAACTCGCTGATGATTGCGCCGCGCTGCTCGATCTCTTCGAAAAGCTTCCTATTTTCTTTGGGATATACCACGTCTATCCCGCAGCCGAGCACCGCGATCGTCGTTCCTGCTGGCGTTGAAAGCGCTCCACGATGTGCACAAGCATCAATTCCGCGAGCTAATCCGCTGACGATTACCAACCCTCGAGCGGCCAGATCTCTGCCTAGCCTCTCAGCCATTTGATTCCCGTAGGGGGTCGGACGACGCGCCCCGACCATAGAAATTGAGTGGCGATTTAAAAGTTCTGTGTTTCCGCGGACATAGAGGAGGGGTGGCGGGTCGTAAATCTCGCGGAGAAGGTGCGGGTATGCGGGTTCATCCCAAGTAGCGAGGCGATAGCCGGCCTGTTGAGCTTGCGCCAATTCCTTCGCCGCGGCGGACATGGGCTCGCGCGAGTGTATGGCTTGAGCGACGGCGGCAGGAAGGCGTTGACCCTCAAGGGCGGTCAGTGAGGCGTTGAACACGGCTTCCGGGCTGCCGAATTGACGGAGGAGTTTGCCGGCCATCCGCGCGCCGAGACCGGGAGTCAGCGCAAGCGCGACCCAACCCAAGTATTGGTCGGTATCGGTGGGCATCGAGAGGGAAACACCGCCGAGCGTACGTTCGCAGTGAGAGGCTTGTCAAAGGCGGAAACTACGCAAACGCGACGAATGCATCGGCAGGTGACCTTACACCGGTGCGACTGATGGCATAATCCTCTTGGATAAGATCGAGGGAAGGACATCAATAATGAAGGCTGCGGTATTGCACGAACTTGGGAAGGCGCCGCGATGCGAGGACTTTGCTGAGCCGGCGGCGGGCAAGGACGAAGTGATTGTGCGCGTGCGCGCAGCCTCGCTCAAAGGCGTTGATAGGCAGTTGGCAAGCGGCACGCACTATGCCAGTCCGCGAGAATTGCCAGTGGTCTGCGGAGCGGACGGAGTGGGAGACTCCGATGACGGCACGCGAGTATTTTTTGGCGGACCGCGGCGGCCTTACGGCGCGATGGCCGAGCGCACCGTGGTACCGCGCGCGTTTTGCTTCGCCGTTCCCTTCGGAATCAACGACGAAACCGCGGCGGCGCTGCCAAATCCCGGAGTTTCTGCGTGGCTGACGCTTACGCATCGCGGAAAGCTTGCGCCGGGAGAGACTGTGCTGATCTTGGGCGCAACCGGAGTTACCGGCCAGCTCGCCGTGCAGGTCGCGAAGTTGCTCGGTGCGAAGCGCGTGATAGGTGCAGGACGCAACGAGCAGATGCTCGAGAGGCTGCGTGAACTGGGCGCGGACGCGACGATCCAGCTCAACCAGCCTGACGAATCTCTCAAGGATGCGTTCGCACGCGAGGCGGCCGTCGAAGGGTTCGACGTCATCATTGATTACCTGTGGGGGCATCCAACGGAAGTGCTGCTCGCGTCGATTACAAAATCGGAATTTGCACCGGTAACGAAAGAGACGCGTCTCGTGCAAGTGGGCGAGAGCGCCGGACCAGCGATTTCATTGCGAGCGGCGGTGTTGCGCAGCACGGCGCTGACGATTCTCGGAACAGCCGGTATGCCGTCGCGCGACATTTTGGTAGATGCGATGCAACAGGTGATGGCTCGGGGCGCTCGCGGCGAGCTGCGCATTGAGACCGAGCGCGTCCCGCTCTCGGAAATCGAGACCGCATGGCAACGCAAAGAACAACCTGGCCGCAGAATTGTCGTAATCCCATGAACCGATCAGTTATCGACAGCCAGATTCCGCAGATCTGCCAACCTTGAATGCAGCTCGCCAACGAGCGCGACGTTGTGGCATTGAACTCGCGCGCGATGTCCGGGCGTTTAGGGTGCCTATGCTAAACTAGTTTCGTCCCTGCAAGGAAGAGTCTCACTTGGCAAAAATCCGAATTTCTATCGTCGAATACTTGAATACCGCGCCGCTCGTGTGGGGTTTTGCCGAAGGGCCGCAAGCGGGCCGATACGATCTCTCCTACACGCTTCCATCGCAATGCGCTGAAGCGTTGCGCGGCGGCGCTGCCGACGTCGCCATCATTCCCGCGATCGAATACGAGCGAATCGAGAATCTTGTCATGCTGCCGGGAATGGCGGTTGCCGCGAAGCGAGCGGTGCGAAGCATTCTCGTCGTCTCGAAGAAGCCGATTGAACTGGCAAAGCGCATCGCACTCGACACGAGCTCCCGCAGCTCCGTCGCGCTGGTGCGCATCCTTGCCGCCGAACACTGGCGCATCAAGCCGGAATTCGTGAATGCGCGGCCGAACGCCGCCGAAATGCTCGATAACGCGGACGCCGCGCTGATTATCGGCGACCCGGCGCTGCGGATCGCTGTGAAGATGGACCAACTCGCCGGGAAAGCGCCGAGCGGAAAAACTTGTTGCCAAGGCGACGTGAGCGAGATGCCCGTGCCCGGCCACGAATCGATTTTCGTTTACGACGTTGCGCACGAATGGCAGGAAATGACGGGCAAGCCGTGCGTCCTCGCGATCTGGGCGGGGCGGCGCGAGGCGATCACGCCCGAAGTGGTCGCGGACTTTCTCGCGTCAAAGGAATACGGCATGGCGCGGATTCCTGAAATCGCCGACGCGGCCTCGCTGAAACTCGAACTGCCCGCGAAGGACCTCGAAAAATATCTCACCGACAACATCAATTTCGATCTGGACGCCGAGAACATCGAAGGCCTGAATCTCTACTATCAAAAAGCCGCGGCGCTGGGATTGATTCCTCGCTATCGCCCGATCGAATTTTCGTGCGCGCCTGCAAAAACGCTCGCACATCGAGGGGCGTAAGAACTTGGAGCGCCTCGGCACGCTGGAATCTGTGTGGCGCTATCCCGTAAAAAGCATGGCGGGCGAAGACCTCGCGGAAGCGCGTGTCACGTATGCAGGAATTGCGGGCGACCGCGTCTACGCGTTTGTGGACAACAATAACAAATCAGAGTTTCCGTGGATGACGGGGCGCCAGGGGCACGACTTCATTCTCTTCAAGCCAAGATTTCTGAAACCTCCCGCCGCTGCTAACGAGATTCCCGACGCTACCGAGTTCGCGATCGAAGTGGCAGCGCCCGATGGCGAAAAATTCATGATGGGCGATCCGAAATTCACGGAGTTTCTCGAAAAGCGATTCGGCCGTTCGCTGCGGCTGCGATTTTCGGAGCGCTCCATGACGGATGCTCGGCCCATTTCCATGTTTGGGCTTGCGACATTGCGCGGCTTGTCGGAGGAAACTGGAATCGCACTCGACAAGCGGCGTTTTCGTGCAAATTTTTACGTCCGCTGGGATGATGATTCCCCATTTTTCGAGGACCAGCTCATCAGCCGGGAACTGCAGATTGGCGAGACTGTTGTCGTGCAGTTGGTCAAAAAGGATGGGCGCTGCATCATGATCACGCTCGACCCGGACACTGCCGCGCCCTCGCCGAAAGTGCTCGAATCGGTTTACCATGGACATAGCGGTTGCGCGGGAGTCTACGGAGCCGTGCTGCGCGAGGGGATCGTGCACGCCGGCGACCCGATCTATGCTATCTAAGAAGTAGCGCACCGGTGCAATTGCGCGCGGAAATTCGAAGTTTGATACGGAGCGGTGATGGGAATTTCGCAACAAGAGGCGCTCGATTTATTCGCCTCGGATGATTTTGTCGGCATCGGAATGGCGGCCAACGAAGTCCGCCGGAAGAAAACCGATCCGCGCGTGGCGACGTATCAAATCGATCGCAACATTAACTACACCAATTTTTGCACCGAATACTGCTCCTTCTGCGCGTTCTATCGCCCGATGGGCTCGAAGGAAGGCTACGTCCTCTCCTTCGAGGAAATTTGCCACAAAATCGACGAAATGCTCGAGCTCGGCGGCACCGGCGTCCTGCTGCAAGGCGGGCTGAACCCGGATTTGAAGCTCGAGTATTACGAAAATCTTCTAAGCTCGTTGAAAAAGAAATATCCGCGCGTCCACCTGCATTGCTTCTCGGCGCCTGAAATTATCTGCATCGCCGAAATTTCAAATCTGAGCGTGCGCGACACGATCGCGCGACTGCGAGACGCGGGGCTCGAATCGATTCCCGGCGGCGGCGCGGAAATTCTGGATGACGAAGTTCGCGCGCGAATTTCGCGGCTGAAGTGCACTTCGAACGAATGGGAATTGGTCCACCGCGAAGCGCATTCGCTCGGCCTGCGCACCACGGCGACGATGATGTTCGGCTGCGGCGAGGATTTTCGCCAACGCGTCAATCACTTCGAGCGCGTCCGGCGACTGCAGGAGGACACCGGCGGATTCACGGCGTTCATTCCGTGGATTTTCGCGCCAGAGCACACCTCGCTAGGAAAAAGAGTGCAGGAAACTACCGCGGTGGATTATCTGAAGACACTTGCCATCAGCCGGCTATATCTCGACAACATTGACCACATCCAATCAAGCTGGCTGACGCCCGGAATCAAAATCTGCCAGGTGGGACTGCAATTTGGCGCGGACGACGTTGGCAGCATTTTGATCGAAGAGAATGTCGTGTACGCCGCAGGCGTGCGCAATCGCACGAACGAAGCCGAACTCCGCAGGATCATCAGCGACGCCGGGTACATTCCCGCGCAGCGCGACACGCTTTACCGGACGTATTTCCTCAAACAGTAATCTCCGAAACAAAAATCTTTACGGCGAGTGAGAAGCGGTTGGAAGGGTTCCCGGAGGCGGGGGCCTCCGGGCGCTGAAAAAAACGGACTTTCAGATTCGGCGTTTGCAACTTGCAAAGCCGCAGGAATGCGATTAGACCGGAACGGCTACTGTGTCTCGCGCGAGAGACGGGACAACCACGGCTGGAATTTCGATGACGACGCTCGCGCCGCGCGGCTGGCGATTCGTCAGCGTCATTTCGCCGCCCGCTTCTTTGACAATCCCGTAGCAGACGCTCAGTCCGAGGCCCGTTCCTTTTCCTACCGGCTTTGTCGTGTAGAAGGGATCGAACGCGCGATTCAAATCGCTGAAGCCGGCGCCGGTGTCCTCGACCGTGATGGCGACTTTGCGATTGTGAAGCGCGGCTGAAATGCGAATTTCGCGCGTCTCGCTGTTCTCAACGGCCTCGATCGCATTGTTCAGAACATTAAGGAGCACCTGCTTCAAATCATCGTCGCACACGGCGAGCTGCGGCAGCGCGCCATCGAGATTTAGCTCAAGTTTAATCCCGAACTTGCGGAGATGATATTCGCGAAGTTGAACGACGTCGCGAATCGATCCCGCGATATTCGCGGCGCGCGTCCCGGGAGTGCTCTGGCGCGCGAAGCGCAGCAGGCCGTTGACGATATTGTGCATGCGGCGCGCTTCGTGGCCAATTTTGGCGAGGCGAGCGCGAGTCTTATCGTTCTCGACTTCGCCCGCGAGCAATTCGCTATAACCCAGAATGCCGGTGAGCGGATTATTCAGTTCGTGCGCAACGCCACCAACCAACTGGCCGAGCGCCGCGAGTTTCTCGGAGCGCACCAGTTGGCGGTGCAATCTGGAGTTGTCCATCGTGACGCCGAGATCAGCAGCCAGCATTTCGAGCTTCGCTATTTCGGACTCGTCGAGATCGGCCGGCGCCAGCGGCGTTGAAAGCCACAGGATTCCGGGATGCGCGCCTCGCGACGATACCAGCGGAATCAGGACGACGCAGCCCTCAGAAACTTTTTCTGCAGCCACTTTACGGAATTGCGCGAGTTGCCCAGGATTCAGAACAATCGAACCGTTGCTCAGCTTTTTCGTGGCGTAAAACTTTTCAAAATTGTCCCAATCGAATCCGTGCGCACGCTCATTGAGGCCCGCACATTGTTCGGGGGTTAATCCGCTGGTGCTAGCGAGCTTGAGCCCGTGTTCTTCGCCCGCGACGAACAGCGCCGCGCCGCGAAAACTGCTGGTGCTCGTGATTCCATCCACAATCTCGGCCCACAGCGTGGCCGGGTCGCGGCCCGCGATCAAGCGCGAGCTGATCTGCGACAAGCGGTGAAGCATCAGGTTTTCGGCGCGTTCGCGCGCCCGGGCGTGTTCGACGAGTAGCGATTGATCTTCGAGGGCCGTCAGCACCATGCCGATGGCCACGAAAAATTTCGGCACGTTCCAGAGTTCACCGTTTACGACAAGCGCCGGAAAGTAGTGCTCTACGAGCGCCCCAACCGGAAACACGAGGCCCCATGCGACAAATCCGCCTGCAACCGCGATGACTCCAGGCGACCATCGCTGCACGCGCTTCCAAAAGAGCGGCCCGCACACGCCGAAGGAAAGCGTGAGGATCGCATTCACGGCGAAATCGGAGCTGCCGAGCCACTGGTTGTGAATCGCCCATGCGCCCGTCAGAACTACGATTCCAGCGAGGACGCGCGCAAAACCCGAATCAGTGCCTTCCTCGAGAAAGACAAACGCGACGCTGCCAGCCGTCAAGACGGCGATTGCCGCAACGAGCGCGCCGCGAACGGGCCACCCAAACGTGATGGCCGTCGCATGAAATGCCGTGGGAACGGCGAGCAAATAGAGCAACACCGCGCGCCGAAAATGGTTCTCCACTGAGCGCGCCATGGAAACGACGAAGACTACGCCGGAAAGTTCCAGCGAGGCTAGATCAATCGATTCGACAATATGCTCGATTGTGCCGGTGTGCGTCTCGAAAACTTGAATCAAGAAGTGAACGAAGATGAGCGCCCACGCAAACGTCCAGAACCGGGTGCGCGAGGATGCCGAATGCTTCTGCAACGCGAGGAAGATTCCCACCAGGACGGCGAGGGTCAGAATGGTAGGCAGCTTGTCGAAGATCGCGTTCAACACTGCCCCTTTCAAGGCGGATTTCTCGGTGCAAAGAAGACTAGCAATCGAAGTGGATGCGCAACAATAGGCCGGATGTACTAAGTTTTAAACGAAAGTTAGTGAATTTGAGGCCGAATCAGGGCCGAAATTATGAGTGTTTGCGGGGCATGCGAAGGTCGAAGGAAATTTCGGCGCCTTCAGGTAAATCGAGAGGCTCGAGCGGGACGAGGACTCCGTTCACGTAGTGAGCGCGCACGCGAATTGTCGCGGCCTTCGACTGCGGCGGCTCCGCGCTGTCTTCGTGGATCCACGGCCCTGCGGTTTTTCCGTCGGTCTTATCGAGCGCTTCGTTGGCGAGGCGATCCGCGTCCCGATTCATTTCACGCGGGACATGCTGGACCGCAAAATATTCGAGTGTGCGGGCAAGTTTGCTGGCGCGCTCGAAAAGCGGACGCAGATCCGGGCTCTTCACTTTGTAGCGTCCCTGCATCTGGCGCACGAGCAATTCGGAATCGCTATTGACGCGAAGCCGCGTGATGCCGTGGTTCGCGGCGTAATCGAGAGCGCTAATCAGCGCGTAGTATTCCGCGACGTTGTTGGTATCGCGCCCAAGATACTTTCCAATTTGAAAAACCTGGTTGCCGTCCGGCCCGTAAATGATCGCCGCATACGAAGCGGGTCCGGGATTGCCGCGCGATGCGCCGTCCACGTGCGCCGTGTAAACAGCCGCGGGAGCTTCAGCGGCATGCGGCTCGTGGAACAGGCGCGCGCTTCCGGGAGGCGATGTTTTCGGCAAGCGTTTCATTATCACGGGATGGTTAGGTGTCGCTCGATTGAGATGCGGGAGTGGAATTATCAGCCGAGGGCGGCGCAGGCTGCTTCGGCGGCTCGACGTAATAGAGCATTCGCGTGCAGGTTTCGCAGTGATAGATCTCTTCGTTTCCTTCGCGGCGCATTTCCTGAAACACGTGCGGGCGAACGCGCATGCCGCACGCGCCGCAAAGTTCGTTTCTCACCTCAGCAAGCGCCGTGCCGCCGTGTTTGCGAGCGATGCGCTGGTAATGATCGAGCAAATCCTCAGGAATCGCGGCGACGGCGGTCGCGCGTTCCGCCTCAAGCGCAGTGAGTTCCTTGGCCGCTTCGGCACGCGCTGTTTCAATTTTCGCGCGTTCCCCTTTCGCGATTTCCTCGACTTCCTTCAGAGCTTTCTCCGCAACCTTGATGCGCCCATCGTATTCTTCGCCCGCGACCATTTGTTCGAGCAGCCGGTCCTCGGACTTCGCGATTTCGTCTTCGGCTCCCTGCGCTTCATGCTGGAGGGCTTTAAACGCTTCGTTCGTCTTCACCTGATAGGCCTGATCCCTATACTTCTTGGCCTTTTCTTTCCATTGCTCGACGTCCAGCTCGTATTTCTTGCGATCTTTCAGCGCGGTGAGATGAGAGGCCTTGGAATGTTCGAGTTCCGCGCGAGCCGCTGCGACGCGAGCTTCCACTTCGGCGAGGCTCTTCGGGAATTGAGCCAGCCGCGCTCGCACATCCTGGAGATGAGTATCGACGGTTTGGAGGTCAAGCAGGTGCTTGATGATGGGTTGCACGAGACCACGATTCTAGCACAGCGCAGCGGGCCCGCCCTCGCGCGCGGCCGACCGCCTTAGCGCGCCAGTTGTTCGCGGTGGAGGGGCGCGTCCGCGCCAGCGACGCTGACCCGAACGCACGATTTGCCGTGGCCGAGCGCGTACTTGACGGTGGGAAAAACGCGCGAAGACGCAAGCGAAAACGCGAGTGAAATGACCGCCTTTTGCCCCCAACGCGAAATGATTTCTTCTCGAAGCCGATCGCCAAGAGCAATGTCGCGCGAAAGCACGGCGCGCGAAAACCGGTAGCCGAGCGCGGCATCCGCGGACATCGCGGCTTCATCGCCCGCCAGAATCGCGCGGAGCGTGGCTCCTTTCACGCCTGCTCGCTCCGCCATGGTCACGACAAGCTGCGTGCACGGCCCGCAATCTTCCGCGAGAGTGCCCGCCAATTTCGCCGCGAACCACGCGTCAAATGGCGCGCCTTCTCGATACGTCGAGAGCCCGAGAAATTTCGAGAATCGCCAGAAAGCGCGGGGACTCGCCGCATAGATATCCCGGATATAGCTCGTGTCGTAATCGAAGCTGCGTTCGTAGGCATCAAGCCTTTTTTTTACAAGCCAGCCAAACATTTTATTTCTCCGTTCGCGCCTCGCGGCGCCCTTGCCATGCGAGCCAAATGACGAGAGCTGCCGGAAGAAAAATCGCCGGCAAATCTCTCATCAAGTTTTGCGCGCTCTCATGGCCCGTGAAGAAGTCATACAAATGGACCAACGCGTGAAGCCCGAGAAATGTTCCGCTTGCCAGCGCCGCCGGCCACGACTGGAGCGGAGCCTGCCCAAGCCATATGACGGTTAGCCCAGCCACGAGGTAAGCACAACCGATATCGCGGATAAAGTGCAGATTCGCGGGGCCCGTGTTCGCGACTCCGGGAATCCGCAAATACCAATTCATCGGCGCAACGAGCATCCAGGCGCCGTTCGCTCCCAGCGCCAAGCCAATAACCATCGTCAGCAATCGACGCAAGATGCCTCCCTTCTTATAGATGCCGCTGCCTGCGCGCTGGATTGTGGCACCGAACGCCGCACCGGGTATGAGTCTTTTTCTGGACGTCAGCCGTATACCGATTATGATAGCGACGCTTACCTGCGCGGAGGAGGCGACGGTGGGGCTTGAAGCCGATGTCAGCCAGCTTCGTCGAGGCGATCTCGATGCCCTGTCCTCGCTAGTCTCACGCTATCAGAATCGGCTGTACCGCTATTTGCTTCGCCTCGTGCGAAATTCGGCCGATGCGGATGATCTTTTCCAGCAGACTTGGATCCGCGTGGCGGAGCAGATCCGGCGGTACGATCCAAATAGGAATTTCGATGCTTGGCTATTCACGCTCGCGCGCCATCTGGCAATTGATTTTCTGCGGCGGAAGCATCCCGCAAGCCTCGACGAGCCGCCCGCGGACGAACCACACGGCGAAACGATGGCAGCGAAGCTTGCCGCGAAGGAGCCGCCGGCGCTCGACGGCATTCTTGAGCGCGAGCGCGGCTCGCGGCTTGCCGAATGCGTCTCCGGATTGCCGATTCACTATCGCGAAGTGCTTTCGTTGAGGTTCGAAGAGGAAATGAAACTGGAAGACATCGCCGTCGTGCTGGACGCCCCGCTTTCGACGGTGAAGACGCGGCTGCGGCGCGGCCTGGACAATTTGCGCAGCAGCCTGGAATCCCGCTACCCAGGAGAGCGCTGGACATGAGCGCCTGCGACGAAATTCGCGAACTACTTTCGCTCGCCGCGGCGGGCGCTCTCGAGCCGGATGAGGACGAACGCGTGTCGCGGCACGTTCACGATTGCGCAGCCTGCGCTGCCGAGCTCGATAACTGGCAATTGCTCGCGCGGGGACTCCGCCGCCTTCCAACGCCTCAGCCGGGAGCTGGGGTAGTCGAACGAGCGCGAGCGCGAGCGGAACTCGCGTTTGGCGAAGAGGCCGAGCAGCGCTGGAATCGAAATGTGCTGGCGTTTTTAATTGCGTTTGCTTGGACGCTTACGGTGCTGAGCTGGCCGATCGTCCGAATTTTGAGCGGCGGCTTCGCATCGTGGTTTACGACGCGGCTTACGCCAACCTGGTACGCATTCGCCGGATTCACTGCACTGGGTTGGTTGGCAGGAGGCATTGCGGCGATGGTGCTGGCATGGCACCAGCGTCGCGAGAGGAGATTGGCATGAGCAGACTTCAAGACAACATTCGTATCATTCCGCGAGCGGCAAAGGTGACGGCGTGGATCGTCTCGCTCGGTTTCGCGCTAGGTATCGGAATTCTGGTAACCAATCCACCCGATGGCCAGCCGCTGCCTCTGGCCGCGAAAATATCACTGCCACTTGTCATGTTCGCCATCGCTCTCGTTTACATCTACCTGATCGGCTTTGTAAACGGCGACTCGAAGCGGCGCGGCATGCGGTACGTGATGTGGACGCTGCTCGCGATATTCATTCCCGACGGAATCGGCATAATTCTGTACTTCATTCTCCGCGATCAGCTGCCGCTGACGTGTCCTTCGTGCGGCACGAGCGTGCTTTCGAAATTTACGTTCTGCCCGAATTGCGGGACTTCCGTGAAACCTACGTGCTCACACTGCGGCAAACCCGTGGAATTGACGTGGACGCACTGCGGTCACTGCGGAACGGCACTGCCCGGCCATCTTCCGCGAACAGCCTGATTACGCAGGCGTTTCAGGGAAGCGGCTGCACTTCCATGGACGAATCGATCGAATAGTTAGTGCATGGAAGTTCAGGCGTGGGTGAACAGCGCGCGATGGCTTGAAAATTTCCCGGCGAAGTTTGGACTTCGTAGGTATAGCCGTCGCGTCCCGTCTTCTTCATCGCCATCGAGCCGCTCGATTCCAGCTCACTGAGCGAAGCGTAGAATCCGTGCTCGGCCTGGTACGCGCGCTCGGCTTGCGCGATGGCCAGGAGATCGTTCTTGACGCCTGTAACGCTGATCGTCTGCTGCGGAGTTTTTGTTTCCGTGGGTATCGCGTTGCTCAGATAAAGCTTGTAGACCACCGCGCTGAGAGCGGCCACGATCAGAAGGCCGACGAGGCTCTTCATCTTTTCCTCCTCGTGTTTTTCTTCGATTCACTCGCGCCATTCCGGCGCTTTTTGTCTTCCGCCAGGCGGCGACGGCTCCAATACCACCACTGGCACCGCTCCGCGGGAAGCTGCGGATTGCGCGCTTGCGCCACGGCGGCAACAAATACGTCGAGGCAGCAAATGTCTTCTCGAGTTTGGCGCAGCCTGCACAACTTTTCGTAAAGCTGCTCAGGAATTTGGCGCTTCAGATCGGCGACGCTATGCACGCCGAGCGAATGCAGCGCTCGGACGGTAGCCGGGCCCACGGAAATCAATTCGCCGAGGCTCCGCGCCGGTTGATTCGCTGGCGCCGGAGTTAATTTGCGTCGTGCTTGAAGTCGAACTGGCATCCGGATTCGGCGATTACTTTATCACGGCGCATCGGGTTGCGGATTAGTTGCTGTGCGTGATTAAGCCCGCTTCTCGCCCGGGCGTTTGCGCTCGGCTGGATCCCAATCCTCAGGTGGAAAATTGATTCTCCAGAAGCGCGGCGATGCCTCGATAAATTCGAGCCCTACCTCCATCTTTCCCCGGTCCTTGGGCCCGAGATATGTAACGGTGCAGGAGAGCTCTTCATCAATCGCGTGATTGAAGAGAAAGAGTTGCTGGCCGCGGACGACCGGCTGTCGCAGGCGCACCATGCAGCCATGCGCGCTCACGGAGCCTGTCAGCGCTTCTTCCTGGAAGTCTTGCGTTCCCACCTTTCCACGAACGCGAACCGGCATGGAAATATGAACGCGCTTGGTCCGGCGTTTCTCGGCGTAGCTTTCCGCGACGACACTCGGTCCAGCGGGCTTTGGTTCTGCCATGTGATTCTCCTCGTACCAGTAAAACCCTCTAGTCCGCGCCTCGCAAGCGCTTTGGCCGCAAAGGGGGCGGATGAGTTATCGCGGCCCTCCGGACGCATTGCGGATTTTCGCTGCGATGGTAGAGTCACGGCACGATTGCGCCCCGAGCGGCGCGTTCGAGCGATGAACTCCGGCGACAATTCCGCGAAATCCCCTCGCGCTCCCCAACTCGCGGCGCGCCTCGGCCTTTTCGACGCGACGATGATCGTCATGGGCGGCATCATTGGCTCGGGCATCTTTATCAATTCTTACGTCGTGGCGCGGCAGGTCCACACACCGGCGCTCATCCTGGGTGCCTGGGTGATCGGCGGTGTCGTGGCGCTGCTGGGCGCGTTCATCTACGCCGAGCTTGCGGCGCGCCTGCCGAAGGCCGGCGGGCAATATGCGTATTTGCGCGAGGCTTATCATCCGGCGCTCGCGTTCCTCTATGGATGGGTTCTTCTGCTCGTGATTCAAACCGGCGGAATGGCAGCCGTTGCTGTAACTTTTGCCAAGTATCTTCGGGTGCTCGTCGTTGTGCCCGTCTCCGAAGCCTGGGTCGCGGCGATCGTGCTTGCCGGATTGGCGATTATCAATTGCCTTGGCGTGCGTGCCGGAAGCGCCGTGCAAAGCGCGCTGATGGTTCTGAAAATCGTTGCGATTGCGACGCTCGTAGCCATCGGGCTGACTTCGGCGGCGCCCGCGGCTTCGGAAGTGTTTACGCGGCCCATTCTCGATCGGCCCGTGTCGCTCGATCTGCTGACGGCGATTGGCGCGGCGCTCACGCCGGTTCTTTTTGCCTACGGCGGCTGGCAAACGGCAAACTTCGTCGCCGCCGAAATTCGCGAACCTTCACGCAATTTACCTCGCGCCTTAGTTCTCGGCGTGATCGGTGTAATTCTGCTTTATCTCGCAGTCAATCTCGTTTACGTGCGCGTTCTCGGCCCGTTGGGCCTCGCGGCCTCCACCACGCCTGCGACCGACGTGATGCAACGCGCACTAGGCGCGGCGGGCGCCAAATTCATCGCTCTGGGAATCACGATTTCGACGCTTGGCTTTCTTAGCCAAAGTATCCTTACGGCGCCGCGCGTTTATTTCGCGATGGCGCAAGACGGTTTGTTTTTTCGCAGCGTGGCCTGGGTGGACCCGCGCCACCGTGTTCCGGCGGTAGCGATTCTCTTGCAAGCCGCCGCTGCAATGGTCATCACGCTGCTGGGGCGTTACGAGCAGATTCTGAATTACGTCGTTTCGATGGACTTCATCTTCTTCGGACTCACGGCAACGTGCTTGTTCGTCTTCCGCCGGCGCGACTCGGAAAGCGGGGATAGCCGCACGGCTGCGCCAGCTTCGTATCGCGCGCCGGGGCATCCGTACACAACCATCGTGTTCATCGCCATCTCGTGGTTCGTGGTTGCCAACACAATTTACAAATATCCCGGCAATACGCTCGTCGGAATCGGTATTCTCTTGGCCGGCATTCCCGTTTATTACATCTGGAGATGGCGGAACGCGGCACGACCATGACTCAACGTCGCGAAATTCGTTCGGCATACATGGAATGGGCAAAGCTTCGCTCGCACGCGCGATTCAATTTAGCCGTGAGTGGCATCCCGAACTTGCCTCTCGCGCGGCTGCCCGTGTCGCTCGAGGACATTGAGATCTCGGCGCCCGGCGCGTATGGCTACGAACCATTGCAAAAGCGATTGGCGGCGAAATGCGGCGTCGAGCCAGAGTGCGTTGTCGCGGCGACGGGCACTTCAATGGCGAATCATTTGGCGCTCGCCGCTCTTGTCGAGCCGGGCGACGAAATTCTCGTCGAGCAGCCCACCTACGAATTGATTCTGAGCACGGCCGCGTATCTTGGCGCGACGGTTCAGCGCTTTCCGCGAGCGTTCGACGCCGGATTTCAGGTGGACCCGCGCGAAATTGAACGCGCCATCACGCCGCGCACCCGCGTCATCGCGATCACGAATCTTCACAATCCCACGGGAGCGCGAACTCCCGATTCGATTCTGCGTCTCGTTGGTGAAATCGCGCGCAGCCATGGCGCGACGGTGCTTGTCGACGAGGTCTATCTCGAGGCGTGCTACGACCCGGCGCTGCGATCGGCATTCCATCTCGGCCCAAATTTTGTGGTTACAAGCAGCCTCACGAAAGCATACGGCCTATCGGGCTTGCGCTGCGGATGGATCCTCGCATCGCCGCTGCTCGGGGAACGAATGTGGAGGCTCAACGATCTTTTCGGGGTGATTCCCGCGCACGCGGCCGAACGATTGAGCGTCATCGCGCTCGATCACTTGCCGGAGATCGCAGCGGATGCCAAAGCACTGCTGGATGCGAATCGGGCGCGCGTGAATCAATTTCTCGATTCGCGCGAAGATCTAGTCGCGGTTCGGCCGGATGCGGGCACGATTGTCTTCCCGCGCCTTGCGCATGGTCACGCCGACGCATTCTGCCAATTGCTGCGGCAGAAATATGAGACGACAGTCGTGCCGGGGCATTTCTTCGAGATGCCGGAGTTTTTCCGTTTGGGCTACTCCGTGAATGCGGAAACGCTCGAGAACGGTTTGCAGCGAATCGCCTCCGCGCTCGACGAATTTTCGCGCGCTCACTGACACGGAAACGATTCAGTGCGCCCGCAGAAGTCGCATGAATGCACGTGCCGCATGGGATAGCGCTCGATCGCGGCGATAGAGTAAGAAGAGATGCCTCGGGAAGTGCATCTGCCGGATGCGCAACTCGACGAGCGTGCCGCGCTCAAGCTCCATCTTCACGCACATTCGCGGGACGATCGCCACACCCATATTCATCTCCACGGCCCGCTTGATGCTTTCGATCGTCGGCAACTCGACATCCATGCACAGCGAAGTGCGATGCCGCGCAAAAAGCTGCATCACCCGCTGGCGGTAGGGCGATTCCACAATGTGCGCGACGAAGCTCTCGTCGCCGAGGTCTTTCACGCTTACCGTGCGCCGCTTGGCCAGCCGGTGCTTCGGCGGAACCACCAATGCCAGATCGTCCCGCATGAATTCGACCGCGACGAGATTTGGATCCATCGGCCGGAACGTCACAACGCCGAAATCCAGCCGGTAATTCAGAATTTCGGCTGGAATCTCTCGTGAAAACACGCGGTGAAACCGGACGTGAATCTTCGGGTACTTGCGGCGGTATTCCGCGAGCGCGGGCAGCAGCGCGTGAATCGAGCTCTCGTTGGCGCCGATCGAAAGTTCGCCCTGCCGCAATTTCTGGAGGTCGTCTACGCCGCGGCGGATTTCCTCGCGCAGGTTGAGCATCCGCTCGGCGTATTCCTTCAAGAAAATTCCCGCCTCGGTGAGTTGCCCGGTCTTCGATCCGCGAACGAAAAGCGGCTGGCCAACCCATTCTTCGAGTTTGCGCACGGAGATACTGACCGCGGGCTGCGTCCGGAAAAGCTTGACGGCGGCGCGCGAGAAGCTGCGCTCCTCGGCGACGGTCAAAAACACTTGCAGGGACGCCAGATCCAAAATTGGCCTCCTCGGCAGGCAGGTGAGTTGGGCATGCGCCCGGAATAGCAACAATCCTTCTATAAACGCGGCTAATACACAAGCGAAAAACTATAAATTTGACGGACTGCCTAGAGCGCGCTTCACTAGTACGAGGGCAGAAGTATGGACACGGTACATATATTCGACACGACGCTCCGCGACGGCGAGCAATCGCCCGGATTTTCGATGAACCGGGAGGAGAAGCTTCGCCTCGCCCGCCAATTAGAACGCCTTGCCGTGGACGTCATCGAAGCTGGCTTCCCCATCGCGTCCGAAGGCGATTTCGAAGCGGCCCGTGCGGTTGCGCAGGAAGTGAAGAATTCCCGCGTGGCAGCCCTGGCACGCGCTTATGTGCCGGATATTGACGCGGGACTTCGCGCCATCGAGCCCGCCGCAAAACCGCGGCTGCACATTTTCCTCGCTACTTCCGACCTGCACCTGAAGTACAAGCTTCGCCTATCGCGCGAAGCGGCTCTCGAACAGGTCGGCAAAATGATTCGATACGCTCGCGAGCGCTGCGATGAAATCGAATTCTCAGCCGAAGACGCGAGCCGCAGTGATATTGATTATCTGACGCGTGTTTTCGAAATCGCAGCCGAAGCCGGCGCGACGATTCTGAATATTCCGGACACGGTCGGCTACAGCACACCCGAAGAGTACGGCGCGATTTTCCGGCACATCGCGGAGCACACTCGCCGCTTTCCCGGAATTGAGTTGAGCGCGCACTGCCACAACGATCTCGGCCTCGCCGTCGCCAATTCGCTCGCCGCCATCGCTGCGGGAGCGCGGCAGGTGGAGTGCACGATCAACGGCATCGGCGAGCGCGCAGGAAACGCGTCACTCGAAGAAATCGTCGTTGCGCTTGAAGTACGCCGCGCTTCATTCGGAGTGGGAACTGGAATCAACTTGAAAGAAATTTACGCCACCAGCCGCCTGCTCTCTGAAATCACCGGCGTCTCTGTGGCGCCGAACAAGGCCGTAGTCGGCGCAAACGCATTCGCCCACGAAGCGGGAATTCACCAGGACGGCATTCTGAAAAATCCGCTGACCTACGAAATTATTTCGCCGCAGGAAGTCGGCGTGCCAGCGCGGCGGCTCGTCCTCGGCAAGCACTCCGGCCGCAACGCGCTGCGTGCGCATCTTCTCGAACTCGGGTTTATGACGAACGATGAGGAATTGCGCCAGTGTTACAGTGCCGCGATGGCGCTCGCCGACGACGCGAAGCAAGTAACCGATCGCGACCTGCTGACCATCGTGCACCAGGTGCGCCGCGGAAACATTGCGTCGGCAAACGAGCCGGGAATCGGCGCTACGGCCGGCGACTGAATTTCTTCGAACGAAATCGCGAGCGCGGCCGCTTCGAGGAAAGCCTCACATGAGCGGTATCCACAAAAAAATCGTCGTCCTGCCTGGCGACGGAATCGGTCCGGAAGTTACGAGCGCGGCCACGCGGCTGCTCATCGAGTGCGCGACCGCCTTCGGCCACCAGTTTGATCTCCACGAAATGCCGTTCGGCGGAAACGCAATTGACCGCTGCGGCGAGCCTTTGCCCGCGGAAACGCTGGCGGAGTGCCGCGAAGCCGATGCGATTCTTCTCGGTGCGGTCGGCGGCCCCGAGTGGGACGGCCTGCCCATCGGAAAGCGCGCGGAGAGCGGCTTGCTGGCGCTCCGAAAAGGGCTTGGCCTCTACATTAATTTCCGCCCGATTCGTGTCCGCGAAGCTCTGATTGGAATTTCACCGCTGCGTCCGGAAAAAGTACGCGGATGCAATTTTGAAATCATCCGCGAGTTGGCCGGTGACATTTATTTCGGCGCGCACGAACATTCCACCAAGAATGGCATCGAGAGCGCCCGTGACGTCGCGCAATACGACGAACGTGAGATCGAGCGCGTGGCGCGTTACGCCTTTGAACGAGCCACGGCGCGGCGGAAACGCCTCGCGAGTGTGGACAAAGCAAACGTTCTCGCCACTTCCGTCTTGTGGCGCAAGACCGTCGCTCGCGTGGCGAAAGATTATCCCGGCGTATCACTCGAAAATCTCTACGTGGATAACGCGGCGATGCAAGTGGTGCTCAGCCCGGCGCAATTCGACGTGATCGTCACCGGAAATCTTTTCGGCGATATTCTCAGCGACGAAGCTGCGGCACTCGCCGGTTCCATCGGTTTAATTCCGTCGATGAGCCGCGGCGATTCGCAGCAGGGCGCGCTCTACGAACCAATTCACGGCTCCGCCCCATCGCTCGCCGGCCGCGATATCGCGTGTCCGCTCGGCTCGATTTACTGCGTGAGCCTGATGCTGAAAGAATCGTTTGGTTTGTTGCCCGAATCGGAGTGGATTGAATCGGCCGCGGATCGCGTCCTCGATCAAGGCTACCGCACAGCGGACATTGCCGAGCCGGGAAGCCAGTCCGTAGGCTGCTCGAAGATGGTCGAGTTAATTCGCGGAGAGATGACCGACTCGCTCCTCCACGCCGAGCGATACGGCTGGGGCGTTTAGCGAAAGTCGTTCAGTTTACGATCTACGAAGCACG
>CAWDOI010000036.1:0-18235 GCA_963803835.1 uncultured Acidobacteriota bacterium
AGTGATGCTGATGAGCAAGACGATTAGCACCCGGCTGCCGAACGTTGTCGAGCCGGAACCAATTCCGAGAATCCACGCGATGAGAAGCCCGGCGATGACGTTAAAAAGAAATTGATTCAAGAGCAGGTTCCCGAACTGAAGCTCAGTCCCGCCGGGGCTATAGATGAGTATTCCCGTGGGTCCTTGCTTGTAAGCCTCGAGATAAGCGGTCTGCGCAGCGGCCGCCTGTTCCTTCGACTGGCCCGACATTGGAGGCGCGGGAGGAAACAAATAAAATCCCGGATCGTGAACCGAAGCGCGCATCGCGGCCTCGACCGCGCCGTCGCCCGGCATCTTCTTGATGCCGATTTCGCCGAGCCCGGCTGCCATGTGCCATATGAAGCTAACCAGAAACACCAGCACCGCACCGACAAGACCGCCCAGAATGATTCGCTTGGTCATGGTGAATCCTCCAAGAAACTGTGGCGCAGGCCGACTCCGCCCAGAAGAGGCCCTGCAGGAAGGGCAACGACGCGCTACAAAATCACTTTTGTCCTCAGGATGTCAAGCGAATGAAAAGAACCGAAGCGCGTGAGAAATTTGAGAGTGCGAGCGCTCGCGACGAAGTGTTACTTGGACGGTTCGTCGCGCTCGATTTTGCCGTCGCGGACGCGGATGACGCGATCGGCGTGGCGGGCGATATCGGGCTCATGCGTGACGAGAATAATGGTGTTGCCCTGTTCGTGGAGTCTCGCGAAGAGAGCCATGATTTCTTCGCCGGTCTGAGAATCGAGATTGCCCGTCGGCTCATCGGCGAGCAAAATCGAAGGACGATTCACTAGAGCCCGGGCGACGGCGACGCGCTGGCGCTGGCCGCCAGAAAGCTCGTTCGGGCGGTGCATCATTCTGTCGGTGAGGTCAACTTGTGCCAGTGCCTGCTTCGCGCGCACAAGCCTCTCTTCGGAGGGCGTGCCGTTGTAAATAAGCGGCAGCTCGACATTGTGAAGCGAAGTCGCGCGTGGGAGCAGATTGAACGTCTGAAAGACGAAGCCGATCTCTTTATTGCGGATGTAAGCGAGCTCATCGTCGTCCAACTCGCTCACCAGCCGCCCGGCAAGATAGTAGCGTCCGCTCGACGGCGTATCAAGGCAGCCGATCAGATTCATCAGCGTGGATTTCCCGGAGCCCGAGGGGCCCATGATCGCGACGTACTCGCCTTTGCGGATTTCGATCGTGATGCCGCGCAGCGCGTGCACCTGCTCCGATCCCATCTCGTAGGTCTTCCAGAGATCCTCGGTGTGAATGACGATTCCGGTGTCGATGAGATCCTGCCGGAACGCCAGTGCCGCGGCGGCTTCTTCAACGGCCATGAGAAAATGTCTCCTCGAGTTCCTCGCGGCTAACTGTTTTGTTGTTCATCGCGCTTCGGTTCGGAATTATCAACCTTCACGTTCGCGCCAGGGCGCAGCGTTCGAAGCGCCTTGTAGCTGCCGGTGACGATCTGATCGCCTTCGTTCAGTCCGCTGATGATTTCAATGTCGGTAACGCCGCTGATCCCCGTCTGCACCGGCACAAACTCAGCTTTCTTGCCGCGGAGCACGAAGACGCCCTGGATATCCTGCTTATCAGCCGCTGCGGCAGCGGCGCTGTCTTGCCGGGCGGCGGCGAGCGTTACACTGGATCCGCCTTTCGATTTATTCGCAGCCTCGTCGAGGGCGCGCTTCGAGCGCATTGCCAGCGCCTGAATCGGAATTGTCAGCACGTTCTTCTTGGACGCCGTCTTAATCGTAGCGGTAACGGAGAGGCCGGGGCGCAAATTGTCCGGTGGATTGTCGAGCCTTACCACCACCTTGAAATCGCGAGCTTCCTGGGTGTTCGCAGTTGTCTGCGTCGTGGCGAGTCCAGAAGACCGCAGAATTGCCTGGTCGCCGACTTCCGTGACGTGGCCGGTGAATGTCTTTCCGGGAATTGCGTCAATCTTGATGTCCGCTTCTTCGGCATTTCGCACGTTTACGATGTCGGTTTCGTCCACTTTTACTTCAGCGGTGACGACCGACATATCCGAGATCGTCATCAAGTAGCTGCCGGTTGCATTCTGAATTCCGGGAACGACGTTTTCTCCGACGCGGACCGCGATATAGCTGACGATCCCGTCAATCGGCGCGGTGTAAGTCGTCTTACGCAAGACGTCCTTTTGATGGATGAGGACTGCGCGGTTCTGATCGAGGCCGTGGCGCGCTTCTTCGAGCATGGCGCGGCTCTGCGCCAGTTGCGCTTTGGCAGCATCCACTCCGGCGCTGGCGCCGTCGAAAGTTGATTTCTGAGCGTCATAATCCTGCTTCGCAATCAATTGCTCGTCGTAGAGCTTCTGGCTGCGCTCCCAATCGAACTTGGCCTTTTCATAGTCTGCCTGGCGCTGCGCGAGTGTCGCCTGCGCAGATTTCAAGCTTGCTTGGGAGGCTTGCACTGCGGATTCCGAGGATTCGATCCCGGCCTGCTGCGCCTCGACGTCGGCGGCAGGTTGAATGCTTTCGAGCTTCAAGAGAACATCGCCTTTGCGAACGTGGTCGCCTTCCTTGACTACGATTGCCGTGATTTTGCCGATTCCCTCGCCAAGGATGTTCGAATACGTCAGGGGCCGGACTTCACCGGAGGCCGTTACCACCGACGTCAAATCCCCGCGCTTCGTCGTTCCCGTCTGTACCGCAGTGACGTCCCTATTCGCCTGGTATACGCTGGCCCAAAGAATCACACCCAGCACCACGGCCACTCCGACCCCGATCGCAATTTTCTTCCCAGTTGTCATTTACAGGTTCCTTCAGAAGTTGACTGTCCCTATATAGACGCCACCGCACGCCAATGGCTTATTTAAATACGGTTCCCAAGGCCAAATTGTTTCTCGCGGGCATCCTTTGCAAGCAGAAGCGAGCGAAGGAGGGGCGAAACGCTGTCAAAAAGCGTTCCGTAGAAACGTTTACATTCCCCGGAATTGATTCACCCTATTGTAGTTCGTTTCGCCATCGCTGAAAAGGGTTGTGCACAATGAGGCTCCTGGGAGGGAGATCGCGAGGCAACCCTCCCGCGCGTGGGAGATTCTGATTCTGTACGGGGATTTCCCTATGGGAATCACAGATTGACCTGTTCTTGCGGACAGGATAGAATTCGAGCGATTCTGGGGTATAGGTGTCTTCATGACCACCGGGCTTAAGTACCTTGTATTTCCTTTCGTAATTATAGGCTTAGCGATACCTCCTCAGCCGATCTCTGCTCAATCGGACCAGACTGACAACAAACCTGCACCCGACGCAAAGCCGCAAACAGACACGAAGCAGGGCGAAAAAGAGCGAAAGAGGCGCGACAGGGCTCTCGAGAAGGAATTGGCGTCTCCTTACAAGAAATGGCTCGAGGAAGACGTCGTCTACATCATCACGCCCGAAGAGCGCGGCTCGTTCCTGAGATTGCAGACGAACGAAGAACGCGAGCAATTTATCGAGCAATTCTGGCTGCGGCGCAATCCAGATCCGGATTCGCCGGAGAACACGTTCAAAGAAGAACACTATCGCCGGATCGCGTACACCAACGAGCATTACGCCTCGGGCATTCCTGGATGGAAGACGGACCGCGGCCGGATTTACATCATGTGGGGCCCGCCGGACGAAGTCGAATCGCATCCGTCTGGCGGCTCCTATGAGCGGCCGGCTCAAGAAGGCGGTGGCGAGACTTCAACATACCCGTTCGAGGACTGGCGTTACCGCTACCTCGAGGGCATCGGCAACGACGTCAATTTGGAATTCGTCGACCCAACCATGACGGGTGAATACCACCTGACGATGGACCCGAGCGAAAAAGACGCTTTGTTGTACGTCCCTGGCGCCGGCCTCACGATGATGGAATCCATGGGCCTTGCTTCGAAGACATCGCGATTCGACAACACTGACGGCACGCACATGGCGCAGCCGCTTGGCGGGCAACCTGAAAGCTATGAAGAGTTTACGCGCCTTGAGCTGTACGCGAAGATTCAACAGGCGCCTCCCGTAAAGTTCAAGGATCTCGAAGCGATCGTCACGTCGCGGTTGGTTCGCAATCAGGTTTCATTCGACTATCGATTCGACTTCCTGCGAATTACCGGCGACACCGTTCTCGTTCCAATTTCAATCCAGATTCCTCACCGCCAGATGAGTTTCCAGGAGAAGGACGGCGTGGATTCGGCCACGATGAATATTTTCGCGCGCATCACGACGCTGAGCGGCCGCATCGTGCAGACATTCGAAGACCCTCTCAAGCAGGACGTGCCGAGTTCGCTTCTTCAACAGTCCTTGAAGGGCTTTTCGATCTATCAAAAAGCCGTTCCTCTCAGCCCAGGGCTCTATCGCCTGGATATCGTGCTGAAAGACGTCAACAGCGGAAACGTTGGCGTAGTGAACACGCGTCTCGGCGTGCCGCATTATGAGGAAGACAAGTTGTCGTCGAGTTCGTTGATTCTGGCCGACCAGATTCAGCGTGTTTCATCGCACGACATCGGCCTCGGTCAATTCGTGCTGGGCGACGTCAAAGTTCGCCCGAAGATGGATTCCACCTTCGCATCAAATGAGCACCTCGGCATCTTCCTTCAGGTGTATAACCTCAAGGTTGACGACAAGACTCACAAGCCGGACGCTGCGGTGGAATATCGCGTGATGAAAGAAAAGGACCCGACGCCCGTCCTGAAAATGAACGAATCGGGTGAACAACTCGGGGAGCGCGGTGAGGAACTGACGCTCGAAAAAGCGCTTACACTCAGCGCGTTGACTCCCGGAAAATACAAACTGGAAGTTCAGATTACGGACAACGTGTCGAAGGAAACCATCACTCCGACAGCGGATTTTACGGTGAAAGCTCCCACCCAATGAATCGGGGAGGTGACGCATCGTGACTTGGAAGATGATTCGCGCTTTGACTGTGCTGGCCATCGCGGGCTTCGCGGCTTTGCCGCTTGCTGCGGCGCTGCAGCCTGGAAAAATTAGCGGCGTCGTGGTGGATCCTCATGGCACGCCTCAGATGGGCGCGACCGTATTCGTCGTGTCCGAGCAGGCCGCAAATGCCGCTCCCCTTCAACTTCTGACCAACGATCGCGGACTCTTCGCGACCGACGGGCTCGCATCCGGCTTCTATTCGATTCGCGCGACTCTCGCGGGTTTCCTCCCGGCAATCGAGCAGCACATCCACGTCAAGGATCAGCAAATCACTCAGCTTCAAATTGAACTGGGCTCGATCTTCACGTCGCTCGACAAATTCCGACGGGCGACTGATCAGGAAGCCCCTCCGGATGAATGGACTTGGGTCTTGCGCACATCCGCCTCGACGCGGCCGATTTTGCGTTGGGACGAAGGCGAAGTGCTCCTCGGCGGCCAGTCTGTAAATGCCGAAATTGCGCAGCAAAAGCAAGCGCGCAGCCTATTCGAGTTGACGAGTGGCGGACTGCATCCGGGCTCGATCTCGAACCTTCCCGACGCGCCGGCTACTGCCTTTGCCTACGATGAAAATCTTGGCGCGCGAGGGCATCTTGTTTTCGCCGGGGAGTTTGGATACGACAGCGCTTCAGCCAGCGGCGGATTCGTCGCGGAATGGCTGCCGAGCGGCAATCCTCACACCGGTCCCGTCTCCACGCTAGTGATTCGCGAATCGGAACTCGGGACGGACAGTCCCGCGTTTCGCGGCGCGCGCCTGTCGCACGACGATCAATTGCAACTCGGCGATAGAATCCACATCCGCTACGGTGGTGAATTTCTGATGGCGGGATATGAGGGCACCACGTCGAGCATTCGTCCGCGCGGCGAGCTCGCGTATCAAGTTTCGCCGAACTGGATTGCCAGCGCGACGATTTCGAGCCACCCCTGGCAGGATTCCGATGCCTCGTCGGGCGCTCTCGAATCCGCGCTCACGAATCTCGATGCGTTCCCGACGCTGCTCGTCCGCGACAATCGCTCCGTGCTGGCGGATGATCTCCACGAAGAGATCGCCATCGAGCACACGCTGAATCCCAAGGCGAGCGTTACCGCAGCCGTCTTCCATGATCATTCGAACGACACAGCCGTAATTGGCCGCGGCAACGAGACCAGTTCCGATTTCCTTCAGGATTTTTATTCCGACGCGTTCGCATACGACGCCGGTGCTTCGTCGTCGTGGGGCGCGAGAATTGCCTACGAACAGAAGATTACAGACCTGATCAACGCCGCGATTGTATATGCGTACGCGGGCGCGATGGTGCCGAACGCGGACGATAATTCGTCGGAATCCTTGCGCGATGTTCTGCGAACGCAGAATCGCTCGAGCCTCGCCCTTCGCGCGTGCGCCCAACTGCCGCATCTTGGGACGCAACTCACGATCGGCTATAAGTGGATTGATGGCCAAGTCGTGTCGCGGCAGGACGCATTCGGCGAGGCGATGTACAACATCGATCCATATCTGAGCGTAATTATTCGCCAGCGCCTCCCGAAGTTCGTCCCGGGACACGCCACCGCGATGGCCGATTTCGGCAACCTCCTGGCCCAGGGATACGTGCCCCTACAGACTCAAGACGGCCAGGTAATCCTCGTTCCGTCGTACCGATCGTTTCGAGGCGGCGTCAGTTTCCAATTCTAAGCTCATATTAGACCCAGTACCGGAATTGGTAATGTGCCTCCCAAAAGTCATATCTTAGCGAACGCAGCCTCTCAGGAAACCTGTAAGTATATGTCGTATCAGAAGATGTTTAGGGCCTCAACATCCCATCTCTGGAAGCGTACGTGCAAACAATTCTGAGGATGTCTGCGCCTGAAGACGCCCTATGACCGACGGGCTCAGAATGCGGGTTGGTGCGGTGGCCTTGGCCATCTTGACCATCGCTGCCGTCGTTTTTGCCGCTCTCAATTTCAAGCAACGCGAAGTCTTCCCTGCTCCTGACGATGGTGTTACATGGCTCGATTCGCCGTCAGGTGTTCAAGCCTGGCACATCGCTCCAGGCTCTCCTGCTGACAAGAGTGGAATCCGGACCGGCGATTACGTTCGCACCGTGCGCGGCATTCCGATTCACCGCGCGACGCAGGTCACGCAAGTGCTCTTTCGCGCGGGCGAATGGACTGAACTCACCTATCAGATCGAACGAGGCAACGCTTCGTTCGACACGAAACTGATTACGGCGCACGCCGAAAACCCATCGTCACTCGAAAACTACCTTCGCATCACCGGCCTTTTCTATCTCTTTATTGGATTGTTCATTTTCGCGCGACGGTGGAACGCGCCCCGTGCCGTGCATTTCTATCTGTTCTGCCTGGTGTCGTTCATCTTCTACAGCTTCCATTACAGCGGCAAGCTGAACCCGTTCGACTGGACGATCTACTGGGGCAACGTTGTGGCGTGGCTTCTTCAGCCCGCGTTGCTCGTCCACTTTGCTGTGGTTTTCCCCGAGCGACGCGGACGCGTGCGCTCGAAGATTCTTGCCATCTACGGCATTCCAGCGCTGCTGCTCGCGCTTCATGCGCTGGTGGCCGCTGATCTCATCGATGTCTTTTCGCCGATCGGATCGCGAATCGTTCTGGACCGCATCGAGCTTGCTTATGTCGGCGTCTACTTCCTTGCCGCCGCACTCATTTTCGCGCTGAGCTACCGGCGCTCCGCGACCGCAATTCTTCGCCAGCAATTGAAGTGGGTAACCGGAGGGACCGTCGCGGGAATCGCGCCTTTCTTCCTGTTCTATATCGTTCCGTACTTCTTCGGCGTCGTTCCCAAGCCGTGGATGAAGCTCTCGGTTTTCTCCCTGGCGTTGATTCCGCTTTGCTTCGGCTACGCCATCGTGCGCTACCGGCTGATGGACGTGGATATTATTTTCAAGCGCGGCCTCGCCTACACGTTTGCGACAGCCGCAGTGGTCGCCATTTATTTTTCCACGGTCGCGCTGATCGGCGAATTCTTCCATTCCGCGTGGACCACGGGGCCTGTCGGCGTGGTCGTGGCGATCGTGATCGCCGCGTTTCTCTTCGAGCCCGTGCGAGACTGGACGCAAGTTCGTCTCGATCGATTCTTCTATCGCGACCGGCTCGACTACCGCCGCACGTTGATTGAATTCGGAGCCACACTGACGAACGAAGTTCGCTTGGAGCCGCTGCTTGGCTCCGTTCTCGACCGCATCTCGCAGACGCTGCTCGTCGATCGTCTCGCGATATTCCTCGAAGAGCCGGCCCAGCCCGGATCCTTCGTGATGTCGCGCACGATGGGCGTAAACGCGGAAGGGCCGCTCGATTTGAGTTTCCTCGATGCGAATCGGCCGCAGTTTCAGAAGAATGGATGCTTGTTTTTCGAGTCCGCGCGTGCGGCCGTCGGAGAAACGGATTCCGTGCGGCGCACGCTCGACCAGCTCGATTTGAACTATTTCATCTCATGCCGCATCCACGACCGCGCCGCAGCCATCCTCGGCCTCGGCAAAACCGTGGACGGCGACTACCTCACGAGCGACGATCTCGAGCTGCTTCTCACCATCGGCAATTACGTCGGAATCGCCGTCGAGAATGCGCGGCTGTATAACTCCCTCGAGCAAAAAGCCACGCAAATTGAGCGCTTGAAAGATTTCAGCGAGAACATCGTCGAGTCTTTGAACATCGGCGTCTTGACCGTCGATCTCGACGATCGCATCGAGTCGTGGAATCCGCAGCTGGTGAGATTGCTCGATGTTCCGCGTAGCCACGCCGTCGCCCGCCGGCTCGAGGAAGTCCTCCCGCAGGATCTCGTCGCCGAATTGGTCTCCCATGCGAGCGATGACCGCGTGAGCGGAATCTACAAATTCCATCTGCGCACACCGGCCGGGCGCCTCGCGGTCGTAAATGTTTCCGTGGCGCCTCTGGTTGGCAAGACGGGAACGCGAATCGGACGTCTAATCCTATTGGACGACATCACGCAGCGAGTGCATCTCGAAGAGCAGACGTTGCAGACTGAAAAGCTCACGTCGCTCGGCCTGCTCGCCGCCGGCGTGGCTCACGAAGTGAATACGCCCCTGGCCGTGATTTCGAACTACATCCAAATGCTTGCGAAACAACTTCCGGCGGACGATCCGAAGCAGAAGACGATCGACAAGATCGTGAAGCAAACGTTCCGCGCCAGCGAGATCGTCAACAATCTGCTGAATTTCTCGCGCACGGGCGCGGCGGAATTTGTTGAAGTGAACATGAACTCGGTACTCGATGAAACGCTCACGCTCGTGCAACATCCGTTCCGTATGTCGAAAGTAAACGTCGTTCGCGCGTTCCAGCAGACTTTGCCGCCCGTCCTCGGTTCCACGACGCGGCTCCAGCAAGTGTTCCTCAATCTCTTTATGAACGCGCGCGACGCCATGCCGACCGGCGGAATGCTCGAAGTCCGGACGTCGGCTCACAATGGTTCTGTTGAAATCGAAGTGACGGATACGGGCAGCGGAATTCCCGCTGAACAGCTCAATCGCATTTTTGATCCGTTCTTCACCACAAAGTCTATAGGTCGCGGCACGGGACTAGGCCTCTCCGTAAGCTACGGGATCATCAAAGAGCATGCGGGCAAGATCGATGTCCGCTCGACACTGGGAAAAGGCACGTCCTTCCGGCTCGAATTCCCGGTAGCTCAGAAGGCCGTTCATGCCTAAAGGCTCGATTCTTGTCATTGACGACGAAGCTGAAATTAGGGAAGGACTCGAAGCGCTCCTTTCCTCGGAAGGCTTTCAAGTCACCTTGACCGATACGGCCGCTTCCGGCCTCGCGAAGCTCGAAGATCAACCATTCGATTTGCTTCTTCTCGATGTCAGCTTGCCCGATCGCAACGGGCTCGATCTGCTGCGCGAAATTCGCCGGCGCGATCCATATCTTTCCGTAATCCTGATCACCGCATTTGGCTCGATCGATATGGCGCGGGCCGCGTTCAAGAGCGGGGCGCAAGATTACATCACCAAGCCATGGTCAAACGACGAGCTCATCGCGCAGGTTTCGCTCGCCATCGAAGGCCGCCGGCTGCGCGAAGAGAACGTTCAACTCAAGCGCGCGCTCAAGCAGCGCTACAATTTTCCGAGCATCATCGGCAAGAGCGAAAAAATGCTCGCGGTGCTCGATTTGGTTACGCAGGTCGCGCCTTCGCGCTCCACCGTCCTCATCAATGGCGAGAGCGGGACCGGTAAAGAAGTGATCGCCAAGGCGATTCATTCGGCTTCGACGCGCGCCGACAAGGCGTTCATTCCGATCAACACCGGCTCGATCCCCGTGGATCTGCTTGAATCGCAGCTCTTCGGCCACGTGAAAGGCGCGTTCACCAGTGCCGTCGCTTCTAAGAAGGGCTTGTTCGAGGTTGCGGACCAGGGCACGATTTTCTTCGACGAAATCAGCACGATCGGCGCGGAAACACAGGCGAAGCTCCTCCGCGTGATTCAGGAACGCGAATTCATGCGCCTCGGCGGAACGGACACGATCAAAGTGGACGTCCGCATACTAGCCGCATCGAATGAAGATTTGATGGGCCTCGTCCGCGAAGGGAAATTCCGCGAGGACCTTTACCACCGCCTCAACGTGATTTCGCTTCATCTCCCGCCGTTGCGCGAGCGCAAGGAAGATGTGCCGCTGCTCGTCGAACGTTTTCTCGAGAGATATTGCCAGGAGAACGGCAAGCCGCCGCGCAACTTCACGAACGGCGCGATGAAATTGCTGATGGATTACGACTGGCCGGGAAATGTGCGTGAACTCGAGAATGTCGTCGAGCGCGCCGTGGTCCTTTCCATTCAGGAATTGATGGACGTGGATTTGCTGCCCGAGAGCGTCCGCACCCGCGAAATTGTGAAGGGCGTTCGCCTGCAGCTTGCTGAATTCCTTCCGCCGATGCCCGGCGAGTCCGCCATGCGCGGCAATTCGCCATCGCATTCGCTTTTTGAAATTATGGAAGAGGTCGAGCGCAGGATCATCGTGGACATGCTCGAGCGGACCAACTGGAATCAGACCGAAGCCGCCGAGCGCTTTCAAATTCCGCTTTCGACGCTGAATCAAAAAATCAAGCGCCTCGGCATCGAAACGCGCCGCCGCACGGCCTCATCTCCCCGCGGTGGATTTGGCTCCGAAGCAGAAGATTCCACCAGCGCCACCACAACCACCCGCTAAAGCGAAAACTTCTGCGCCTGTACAGCAATTATTTTAGGATTTTCCCTGCGCGGTGGATTTCCAGTTGCGAGGCATCAGCGTGGTGCTCAAATCCAGGCCCGAGAGATCCACGCCTTCGAGATCAGTCTCCCGCAAGACAGTCGTGGTGAGATTGGCCCCGCGAAAATCCGCGCCGTGCACGTTCGCCAGGCGGAAATTCGCAGCTGTGAGGTTTGCGCCGCGAAGAATCGCGCCGCTCAGGTCGGCGCGGAAAAGCTCGACCCCGTTCACTTGTGCGTCCGTTAAATTCGCGCCGCTGAAGTTTGTCTCCGTCGAGTCCGTGCGGCGCAAGTCCGCGCCCTTCAGATTCGCCTTGCTGATATCCGCAAACGTCAATTTTGCTTCGCGCAGCGACGCGCCTTCGAGATTTGCTCCCTGAAGATTTGCGTAGGAAAGATTCGCGCCTTTCAGATCGGCGTTCGAGAGATCGGCGCCGCTCAAATCGGCTCGAACACCGGTGTCATCGCCACGCGTAAATCGTAAGTGCGCTTCGAGAATTTCCGAAAGCCGTTTTCCGTTGTGCCGGATGCTGCGTTGCGCTCTCAATTCGTCTCCACTTTTGCGGCCGGCTGTGTAGCAACGCGGCGACTTGCACCATACACCGCCTGAATCAGCCTGCCCGTATCAAATCTTACTAGAATCCACCGGATTGGCGCACTCCCAACCGCGATCGCTCGTCGAATTGCCGGGCGCCGAATTTGTGGTAAGTTGAGAGACGAATGCGACTCCTCGAGAAACTCGTGAATCGGGCGCGCGCGTTGCCGCAGCGTATCGTTCTGCCCGAAGGCGAAGATGAGCGTGTGATCGCCGCAGCGTCGCAGATTGCTCGCCAGGTTCTTGCGCATGTGACGCTGCTCGGGCGCAAATCCCTGATTGAAGCTCAAGCGCAGAACGAAAAAATCGCGCTCGATGGCGTCACAATTCTCGAACCGACTTCCAGCCAGCGCCTCGATGCCTACGCCCAAATTTATTATGAACGGCGGCGCGCCAAAGGTGTTTCGCTTGAAGAAGCTGACGCCACCGCGCGCAAGCCGCTCTATTTTGCGCAATTGATGGTGGCGGCCGGCGACGCCGATGGCTCGGTTGGCGGCGCGGCGAATTCGACGGCGGACACAGTGCGATCCGCGCTTCACGCCATCGGCCTCGCGCCCGATTCGAAGTTGCTTTCGAGCTTTTTCCTGATGATCGTGCCGCCTCGCGAGGGCACTGCCTTTACCGAAGGCGGCGGCACGCTATTCGCCGATTGCGGCGTGGTCCCTGATCCGAACGCCGCCGAGCTCGCCGAAATCGCCATCGCCACGGCCGATAACGCTCGCGCATTTCTCGAACTCGAACCGCGCGTCGCGCTGCTTTCCTGGTCCACCAAAGGCTCCGCCGAGCATCCGCGCATTGAGAAAGTTCGTGAGGCGCTGCGCATTGTGCGCGCTCGTCGTCCGGAACTCTCGATCGACGGTGAATTGCAAGCTGACGCGGCGATCGTGCCGTCCATAGGCGCGTCCAAGGCGCCGGGTTCGCCCGTCGCGGGCCGTGCCAACGTGCTGATCTTTCCCGATCTCGATTCGGGGAATATTGCGTACAAGCTCGTCGAGCGCGCCGCCGGCGCCGTCGCGCTCGGCCCGATTCTGCAAGGCCTCGCTCGGCCGGCGAACGATCTCTCGCGGGGCTGTTCCGCGGAAGATATCGTGAACGTGGTGGCGATAACTGCCATCCAAGCTATAGAGGCCAAGCAGGCTGCATCGCCTACGCACGCCTAGGCCGTGAAGATTTCGGCGCCGGATGCTTCTGACGTCACGACGCAAAATCAAATGAACGCTCGCTCCTTGAAATGCCTGCCGTTGATTCTCCTGGTTATAGCGCTCTCCTCCGTCGTGGAACACGTGTACGGGCGTGGCTCGCTTCTGCCGTCCGTACAAGATGAAAAGCCGATCGAAGAAATTGTCGCCAATCTCGCCGCCGGACGCGTGATCGTCGGCGTATTCAAAGACGGCATCGTAATCGGCAGCATCGAGAACTCCATCGAGACCGGCAGTCTCACGCCTCCGATTGTTCCGATGAACTCTCGCCGGGTCGGAGTGCTGCTCGGCGCAGCGGAGTTCGTCTCTCCGTCTTCGCGTCAGGTTCTCGCGAAGCTCTCGCGCGATCTGCCGCACGTCCGTGGCGATGCGCCGCTCTCTGCGCAGCAACCGCATCTCACCGGAACCACTGACATTCTGAAGGCAGGCGACATCGAACAAATCGGACTGGGATTGATGGTTCGTCTTAACGAAAACGCATCCCAGATTCACAGTCAACTCAACTTCACCGCGAACGAACCGCTCACTGAGCTTGTCCTGGCCGACTACATCGAGGGCTACGGATCTGAGGTGTGGTTCCTGACTTACACGATTGGGCAGGAGCCAGAACGCGGCGATTTCTGGAACACACGCGTTCACCGGCCGCGATATGTTCAGTTCTGGCCACCCGAGAAAAAGGCGCCGCGCACACTTATTGAATTTGATTATCCGGCCGAAGATAAATCCGTCACACTCCGCGACATGCTACTCACGCACGACGCGCGCCTCGATAAGATCCGGTCGTCGTCGCCTGAGATGGCCGCGGTTGCCGATTCCATTCTTCGCGGCGACCTCGACAAGATACTCGTAGCGGCGGGCGAGCCTTATCTGCGCGCCGCGATTGACGCAATCGCGCAAGGAAATCACGAGCAGATCGGTGTCATCAATTTTGAAACCGGTTTTGAGTGGATTGTTGCCCCGCCGAAAGAACCGAAGCCGCCTGCCGAAAAAGCGGACCAGGGCGACAAGCCTCCGTCGCTCGAGCGTCCGGCGGACGCGCCTACCCTGCTAAAACCGTAATCCTGATTTGAAGATCCGTGTTCGCCGCGCGACGGCCAAAGAAATTACTTTCCAGTTTTCGCGCGTTGCTCTTGGAGCCGCGCATTTTTCTCAGCAACGCCCTTTGCGAGATCCTCTTTGTGCGCTGCCAACCGCTTCGCCACCCCGGCGTCAGAGAGACCAATGATTTGAGCCGCCAGGATCGCCGCGTTCACGGCACCAGCTTTATCAATCGCCATCGTCGCGACCGGAATGCCGGCAGGCATTTGAACGACAGCAAGCAGCGAATCCATCCCATTCAATGGCGTCGTTGCCAGCGGTACGCCGATCACCGGCAACGTCGTCACTGCCGCCACAACGCCCGCCAGATGTGCGGCTCCGCCAGCTCCGACAATGATGCATTTCAAACCCCGGCTCGCGGCGGAAGTGGCGTACTCGTGCGTCCGGCCCGGCGAGCGGTGCGCCGACGTCACCTCCATCTCGTACGCAATCTCAAACTTCTCAAGCGTCCTTCCGGCCTCGGCCATCACCGGATAGTCCGTGTCCGAACCCATGATGATTCCGACTGATGCTTTGAATTTGTCGTCGCTCGATGCCAAGGATGCCCTCGCTCCGTAAATTAGTTTTTCTGCTCGCAGCAAACTTCAAGCGCGTAATGAACTCCGCGATCTCTCACGGACTGATACCATTAATGGCGCTAAATGCACTCACCGCCGCGCCGCCAATGTCGTTTCGAAATTGCATGCCGTCGAACTTTATATCACTAATTGTGTCGTAGACAGATTTACGGGCAATCGCAATATTCTCCCCGAACGCTGATATTCCCAAGACTCGGCCACCACTTACGTAGTAATCACCGTCATCTTGTCGGGTCCCCGCATGAAACGCTATTGCGTTGGAGTCGTGAGTGGCAGATTGAAGGCCCAGAATCCTCGCACCTGTTGCGGGCTTCTCAGGATATCCCTTCGCTGCCAACACGACGCAAACACTAGCGCCACGCTTCCAAACTGGCTTAATTGCAGATAAATCGCCCTGCGCCGCGGCCATCAGTGCATTCGGCAAATCGAAGTCCGCTCTCAGGAGGATGGCCTGCGTTTCTGGATCTCCCATCCGGCAGTTATATTCCAGAACTTTGGGCCCGTCAGCTGTGATCATGAGCCCAAAGTAGAGAAATCCTCGGTAGGGAATGCCCTCTGACTGCAATCCTCGAATTGTCGGCTGGACGACATCGGATTGAATCACTGCTTCGAGCGCCGCCGGGAGCAGTGAATCGTCCGAATAAGCACCCATTCCGCCCGTGTTCGGACCGTAATCACCGTCGAACGCGCGTTTGTGATCGCGTGTCGGAACGAACGGAAGTAGCCGTTGGCCATCGGTGAGCACAATATAAGAAAGCTCCTCGCCCGTTAATCCTTCCTCCAACAAAATCTTTCGCCCGCCGTCGCCGAATTCCCGATCGTCGATCGCGCGAATGATGAATGTCTCTGCCTCGCCTCGATCGTCGGTAACCAGAACTCCCTTGCCGGCGCAAAGGCCGTCAGCTTTGATTACAACCGGCCACACCACTTTGCCGAGCGCTTTCCGGGCGTCACTCGAGTTTTCGAACGTGCCGTAAACACGAGCTGTTGGTATTCCGTTCGTCTCCATGAAATTCTTAGCGAAAATTTTTGACCCTTCGAATTGTGCACCTGTTTCTCCCGGCCCCACTACTGCGAACCCTATCGAGCGCAGTTCGTCCGCAAGGCCGAGGACGAGCGGCAGCTCCGGCCCGACAACGGTGAGATCGGGCTTCAGCCGTCTGGCCAGATCGCAGAGGCCCGAGACGCCTCTCAGATCCGCCGGAACGCATTCTGCGTCAATCGAGATGCCGCCATTGCCGGGTGCACACCAAATCTTCTCTGCGCTCGCACTCTGTTTGAGCTTCCACACGAGAGCGTGTTCGCGACCGCCGCTTCCAATGACCAAGATTTTCATTTCATTTCCGTGAGAACGAAACGATACGGCGAGTGCTGGCCGCTGTCAACTGCAACGCACTTGAACCATCGCGAATAACGTGTTTACATCCAAATATATGCGATTCGCAATCTCGTGGGATTTTGCCGCCGTGCTCCTCGTCCTGGCCGTTGTCGTTCCCTGGCGCGGATATGTACGAGTTAAACAATTACTTCGCAAGCAACAGGTGGCCACTCCCGAACGGCTTGTCCTCTACGCCTCGACGATTGCGTTCCAATGGGTCGCCACTTTGTTTGTTTTTTGGCGGTCTCAGATTCATGGTTACCGTCCTGCTGACCTCGGAATCGCACTTCCTAGGCCGTGGTTCGTCCTATCCGTGGCTGCAGCGCTAACCGCACTGATCACCGCAAATCAACTAGCGAGTATCCGCCGCCTCGCTTCATTGCCAAGGGATAAGCAAGGCTCTTTTCGTGCGCTTTCGCTAAAGTTGATGCCGCAGAACGCCACCGAACGGCTTGCGTTCTTCGCCTTGGTAACTACCGTCGCGATTTGCGAAGAGATTCTATACCGTGGCTGGGCGCAAAAACTCTTTCACGATTTGTCCGGCGGCTCCGTCGTTATCGCCATCGTCGCTTCGGCCGCATTTTTTTCCATCGCTCACATCTACCAGGGACGTCGCGGGCTGGTCGTGACTTTTATCGTAGGCACGGTCTTCTCGGTAGTCCGAGCCTGGACAGGAAGCCTAATCCCGACGATCGCGGCGCACTTTGCCGCGGATCTCGCCGCTGGGCTGCTGGCACCGGTCTGGCTGAACTCCGTCGTCAGCGAAGTAGCGGGAGTTGGCGCTGCGACGAGCGGTTGCGACCCGGCGTCGTGATGCTCCCGCTATCTGTGCCCGCGATACGATCTATTCTGCAATCTTACGATTTGAACGCCCCTGTTCTCCTGTGCGAGCAAATCCGTTCGTACACAGAGCTTCTTCTTAGGTGGAATAAACAGATTTCGCTGACAGCAATCGAAAGCCCCGAGGAGATCGTCCGCTACCATTTCGCAGAGAGCTTTCTTGCCACGAAGGCATGCGAATCGCTCGATGGTCGGCTCGCCGACGTTGGCACAGGAGCAGGTTTTCCTGGCCTCGCACTGAAAATGTATGTTCCAACCCTCCAAATCTCACTGATAGAGTCAAATTCGAAAAAATGCGCGTTCTTGGCTGAGACGGTTCGCCTGCTTCAGCTCGATGATGTCAAAGTGATTCGTTCACGCTATGAGGAAATCCGGGCACCCGAGGCGTCATTCGATTTCGTCACAGCACGAGCTCTCGGAAATCTTCCCTCGCTGCTAAACTGGGCGGCAAACGTGACTCCGATCGGTCGCGCATTACTTTGGCTGGGCACTGATGGAATTGACGCAACTCGCAGCGCTTCAAGCCATTGGGTCTGGAGCGAGCCGTATCCGATTCCGCAGACAAACGCTCGTTTCATTCTGGTCGGCTCGCACCGGAATTGGCGTTGATTCGTTCCACGTGAAACAAATCTATCGCCTTTTAACCTGTTTCACGTGAAACAGCTTGCGCACTCCGAGAACAGTCTGCTAAATTCCCCTCGAATCACGGGGGACAAGTCAATTTGGCGCGTGTAATTGCCATCGCCAACCAAAAAGGCGGCGTGGGAAAGACAACCACGGCTGTAAACCTCGGCGCCTCCTTGGCTGCCGCCGAGCAGCGCACCCTCCTCATCGATTGCGATTCCCAGGGCAATATGACGACTGCGATAGGGTTCGCTAAGGACCCTAGCCGCCGAACTCTCTATCATCACCTCATTCTCAACGAACCCGTCGAACGGATCGTCCTAAGAACTCAGGTTGAAGGCCTAGATCTAATCCCTTCGGACAAGAATCTCGTCGGCGCGGCCGTCGAGCTTGTTAACATGGAAAATCGGGAATACCGTCTGCGGGAGCTCGTCAATCAGCTTCGCGGAGCATATAGCTACATAGTGCTAGACTGTCCGCCGGCTCTGGACCTGATTACGCTTAACGCCCTGGCGGCGGCAGATGCAGTCTTGGTGCCGATACAGTGCGAGTACCTCGCTCTCGAGGGAGTCTCCGAGCTTCTGGACACGCTCATGCGCCTCCGTCGGACGGTCAATCCCACGCTTGCGATCGAAGGCATTCTTCTTACGATGTACGACGACCGAACGACTCTCTCAAAGCAAGTCGCCGCCGACCTCAAGAGTTTCTTCGGAGCCCAAGTATTTGAATCAATCATCCCTCGGAATGTCCGTTTAGCCGAGGCGCCGAGTCACGGGAAGCCGGTTTTAT
>CAWDOI010000037.1:0-42917 GCA_963803835.1 uncultured Acidobacteriota bacterium
GCGTCGCGATGGCCGGGCGCTATCTCGGCCAAGACATCGTGACGATGACGTGGATCGGCGACGGCGGCAGCTCGACCGGGGCCTTCCACGAAGGATTGAATCTCGCGGCAACGCAGCGCGCGCCTTTTGTTCTCATCCTCGAGAATAATCAATGGGCCTACTCGACACCGGTGAGCCGCCAGGTGCCCGTGCGGGATCTCGCCGAGCGCGGCCGCGCGTACGGAATCACGGCGGTGAGCGTGGATGGCAACGACGCGATCGCCGTGTTCGAAGCGTCGCGCGCCGCAGTCGCGCAGTGCCGCGCGGGGAACGGGCCGGTGCTCATCGAAGCGAAGACGATGCGCATGAAAGGCCACGCGCAGCACGATCCGGCCGAATACGTTCCAAAGGCCATGCGCGAATACTGGGAAGCGCGCGATCCCATCGTGCTCTTCGAAAAATATTTGAACGCAAATAAACTCTGGGACGCCAAGGCGAAACAGGATATCGAGACGCGCATCGCGTCGCTGCTGAAAGAAGATCTCGAGTTCGCCGAAAATTCGCCAATGCCACCGCCGGAACTGGCCGAGCAGGGGGTCTACTGCGAAGGCTGCCACACGATCGAAGCGGAATGGCATCGCCCGAAATCGGAAGTGACTCCGCCGAAATCGAGCGTCGAGGCGGCATGGAAAGTGAAGGATTTCGGCGGAATCGAGGCGACCGCGCCCGGCGGCAACGGAGCGAGCGCGCCGGCTACAGCCAAATCCGTTCAGCAATCGGCTGGTAAATCTTCTCAGCAATCCTCCGCCGCGAAGAAGTCGGAAGCAGTCCCAGCGCGCCGTTCCTTTGGACGAGGTCCGAAGGGCAAGCGGGGAGGGCGCTGACGATGGCTCCGGTGACGATGCTCGAGGCGATTCGCCAGGCAATGTTCGAAGAGATGGATCGCGATCCGGCGGTCATCGCGATCGGCGAAGACATCGGAGTTTACGGCGGCGCGTTCAAGGTCACCGAAGGACTGCTCGAGCGCTTCGGGAACGAGCGCGTGATCGAGACGCCGATCAGCGAAACGGCGATTGTCGGCGCGGCGTGCGGGATGAGCTATCTCGGCCTGCGGCCCATCGTCGAGATGCAGTTCATTGATTTCATCGCCTGCTGCTTCAATCAGGTGACGAACTTCGTCGCGAAAGGGCACTACCTCTGGGGCGCGCCGGCGCCGATGGTGATTCGCGGGCCTTCGGGCGGCGGCGTTCATGGCGGGCCGTTTCACTCGGCGAATCCGGAAATGTATTTCGCGCACACGCCGGGATTGAAGATTATCTATCCCTCGACGCCCTATGACGCGAAGGGGCTGCTGAAGTCGGCCGTGCGCGATAACAATCCCGTGCTCTTCTTCGAGCACAAGTTTCTCTACCGCCGGATCAAGGAAGAATTGCCCGAGGAAGAGTACACCGTGCCGATCGGCAAAGCCGTAACGCGCCGCGAGGGCCGCGACCTCACGATTCTGAGCTACGCGGCGATGATGCACACCTCGCTCGAAGCCGCGGCCGAACTCGAAAAAGAAGGAATCGCAGCCGAAGTGATCGACCTGCGCACGCTCATGCCGCTCGATAAGGAAGCAATTCTCGCGTCGGTGAAAAAGACCAACAAGCTTCTGATCGTTCACGAGGACACACGGACGGGCGGAATCGCGGGCGAAATTGCGTCGCTCGTTTGCGAGAATGCATTTGAGGATTTGGACGGGCCGATCGCGCGCGTCACATCGCTCGACACGCCCGTGCCGTACGCGCCGACGCTCGAAGAACATTTTCTGCCGAACGTGGCGAAAGTTGCCGCGGCCGCGCGCGAACTGGCAAAATATTAGACAAGACATTAGATATTCGAGGAGAAGCCGATGGCCGTTGACGTCGTAATGCCGCAGATGGGCGAAAGTATTTTCGAGGGCACGATTACGAAGTGGCTCAAGAAGGCGGGCGACAAAATCGAGCGCGATGAGCCGCTCTTCGAAATTTCGACGGACAAGGTGGACGCGGAAATTCCGTCGCCCTCGGCCGGCGTTCTAAAAGAGATCAAAATCGCCGAAGGGCAGACGGTTCCCGTGCAGACAGTCGTCGCGGTAATTGAAGCTGACGGCGCGGGCGCGCGATCAGCCGCTCCATCCGCTCAAGCTCCACCAGCTCCCTCCGCGATTGCCAAGGCCGAAGCCCTGGAGGGCGGACCGGCGCCGGCTGGTGTCGAAGCGCCGCCGCCCGACGATGAGAAAGCGGCGCCTGGTCCCGTGCCCACGAAGAAGGATCCGCAACCCGGCGCGCAAAAAACCGCCGCAGCGGCCCCCGCGCCCTCACGGGCGACCGAATCAAAGGCTGCCTCGTCTGCGTCCCCGGCAAAATCGGCTTCGGCGGATGCGGGGTCGCGGGAGAAAGTGCGCAGCTCGCCGCTGGTGCGGCGGCTCGCGAAAGAGCACGAGGTTGATTTGACGCAAGTGCCGGGAACCGGCGCGGGCGGCCGTGTCAGCAAGAAAGATATTATGGGCGCCATCGAAGGCGGAGGCGCGCGTGCCGAAGCTCCGGCATCCGCCGCGCCTGCCGGTCCATCGAACGCTCAACCGGGCGCAGGGGCACCCGCGGCCCGCGTGACAATCGAATCTGCGGTGCCTCGCGAAAAAATTTACTTCGGCAAGTACGACGTGCAGCCCATGTCCGTGATGCGGCAGAAAATCGCCGAGCACATGGTGCTATCGAAGCGCGTGTCGCCGCACGTCTACTCGGTGGACGAAGTGGACATGACGTCGATCGCCAATCTCCGCGCGAAGTCGAAGGCCAAATTCGAAGAGAGCACCGGCACCAAGCTCACGTTCATGCCTTTCTTCGTGCGCGCCGCGGTCGAAGGCCTGCGCGCGTTTCCCACGGTGAATGCCTCGGTCGACGGAACGAATGTGGTCCTTCACAAAGAGTGCAACATCGGCATCGCCGTCGCTCTCGATTGGGGATTGATCGTGCCGGTGATCAAGAATGCCGAGGAGAAGAATTTCCTTGGCATCGCCCGTTCGATGAACGATCTGGCGGAACGCGCCCGCTCGAAGAAGCTGAAGCCCGAAGAGGTGGCCGAGAGCACGTTCTCGATCACCAATCCCGGTGTATTTGGCGGCCTGTTCGGCTTGCCGGTGATCAACCAGCCGAACGTGGCGATCCTCGGCCTCGGTGCGATCGAGAAGCGGCCCGTGGTGATCGACGATGCGATCGCCATCCGCTCGATGGTCTATCTCACGCTCAGCTACGACCATCGCGTTGTGGACGGCGCCATCGCGCACCAGTTCATGGCCAAGATCAAGCACACGCTCGAGAACTGGACCGAGAGCATTTTGTAGAGCCGGCGATTTTACTTGCGGCGCTATGGGCGCCTTTATCCAATACTCTCGCGGGCTAACTGCGTCGGTTTTTGTAGCGCCGGACCGGGTTTCGTCCAGTACGGTTATCGACGAACGCACGATTGCCTCCCGAAAATGCCGCACGAAAATCGGCCTGGCCTGAGCGGAGCCGAAGGGTGCGGCGCTACACCCGTGCATCTGCAAGAACGCGTTCTAACTAATTCCCGTGATTCATCGCACGTACAAGCATCCCTGGGGCACGCCGCCGTGGGAGATTGATTTCAAACCGCCGCGACGCGCGTTGCCCAAAGCATGCGATTTTGCCGTGGTCGGCGCCGGATTCACAGGGCTCGCGGCCGCGGCCTGGTTACGCCGCGTCGCTCCCGATTCCTCCGTAGTCGTACTCGAATCGAGCCACGTCGGCGCGGGCGCGAGCGGCAGGACCGGCGGTATGGTGCTGTCGGAAACCGCGGCAGGCGATCTCCCGGGGCTCGGGGATGTCCTCGCCGGCTTCCAGAACTTTCTTCAAACGCTCGAAGTGAACTGCGATCTGACGCTCAACGGCGCCTGGGAGATTGGCCGCCGCGGCGGCCGCAAATCCTCGCCGATTGAGTGGCAGGATTCCGGGACGCTTCGCGTCGTCGATGAAGTTCCCGGCGGCACGCTCGATCCTGGAAAACTCGTGAGCGGCCTCGCCCGCGCCGCGTGCGATGCCGGCGCCGCAATCTACGAAAACCATCCGGTTGAAAAAGTCCCCTGGGGAAATGTTCCGGAACTGAAACTTCAGCGGGGCCGGCTGCGCGCCGGGAAAGTTTTATTCGCGACGAATGCGCTTTCGCTAGCCCTTACCGGACTTAAACACGATGGGCAAGCGCGGCTCACGCTCGCGGCCTCGTCCGCACCCGTGACTGATAAATTCCTCGAAGAGGTCGGCCTCGCGGAACGAAAGCCGTTCTACACCACCGACCTGCCGTATCTCTGGGGCCGCGTGCGGCAGGACAATTCGATCGTCTGGGGCGCGGGACTTGTCACCGCGCCCCGATCGCGGAATCTCGAACGCGTGGACATCGCCGAGAAAAAGATTTCGGGGATGTTCGATTCGCTCGAAAACCGCATCCGGAATATGCATCCCGCGCTCGCGGACATCCGCTTCACGCGCCGCTGGGGCGGCCCGATTCTGTTTCGCGATAACTGGCGGCCGGTGTTTGAGTGGCATCCGGAAAGCCGGGACGCCATCGTTCTCGGCGCATTCGCGGGGCACGGCGTGGCGCTTTCAAGTTATCTCGGGAGATGGGCCGCGGAGGCACTCGTCGGCCGGCGCGAATTACCCAAGTGGGGCGCGCATCATCGCAAGTAAGCAACTATGCAAGCAAGCAACTGCACAAGTAAGTTCGCCCATACGATCGGCCGTATCGCGATAGCTGCTGGCGCTCAGTGTCGTGCCCACTGAACGACTCGCCTAGTTGATGCGCATACGGAGCGAATCCGCAAATTTCTCGACGCGGTTGAGCGGAACTACCGCGATCCGCTGTTCCTCGAACAACCGCGCGATGAACTGGTGCCGCGGATTCCCGCTCACCGGCTCGATCTCCGTCACCGCCGTGAATTCCGTCTGCGGCAGCCGCGCGCGAATGCGTTCGGCCGTATAGGCGAGGACCTTGGCCTGCGCGGGGTCGCGCCCGAGCGGCACCGTTTGCACGAAGCCGCGCGTGCCATTGAACCGGTAGCCGAAATCAAGCCGCAGTGGATCTCCGGGCTGCGTGAACTCGTCGACGCGCACGCCCTTTTCAAGCTTGGCGAGAATTCGATGCCGCCGGAAGACGTCGCTCAGTTTCGCGCGTATCCACGCGCGGGTGTTTTCGAGAATTCCCGCGCGGCCGGGCGCCGGCGGAGGCGCCACGTGATCGCGGTAGAGGCGGTCGAGTTCGGCGTCGAAATCTTCAGCGAGCACGGCCTTCCGCGAGCTGAACTGGATGGCATTTGAAAGCGTGTCGTCGAGCTTGGCGAAAGCAGCGGGCGCGGCGAGAATCGTTTCAAGCTCCGAGGGAAGCGCGCGCAGGAACGCTTCCTCGGCTGCAGGATGCAGCCGCCGCACGCGCGCGAGCTCCGCGGGCTCTTCAATCAGCCGCGCCTGCCTCCGCGCGCCCGCGTCGTCTTCTAGGATCACGCCGACATTCACCCACTCGTCGCGCACGAGGTTCGGCGTGTAACGGAGAATCCGGTACGTCAGCGTTCGCAGATTGTCTTCAGCCATGGTTCACATCCAGTTTGGAAAAGGATTCCGCGATGATTTCCAGGCCGAGCGGATCAATTCGGGAACGAGCGTCCGGCGCCGGTAAAGCTGTTCGAGCATGCGGTAAAGGGCGTCCTGGTCGAAACCGTACCAATCGGGAGGGATTTCGCTCGCAGCGTCGTCGAGCGCGGCTTCCCCGATGTTCATGATGCGCGCAAGCCAGGGTTCGAAGGCGTCTATCCCGCGCACGTTTTCGTAAACGCGTTGCCGCGTGTAGATTCCGCGCAGCGGCGCATCCGGGAAATTCCATTCGCCGGCATTGAAGCAGAACCCCTCATCAATCATCACGGCCCGCATCCGCGGCGGCTCAGCCGCACGATCGCCCGCCGCCCGCGGCGGACGAAAAAAAATCGCCTGCCGTCCGTTGGTGTTGCACACCCACTTATCGAATGCCAGCATCCCCACGAAGCTGTCGATATTTTCGATCTCCCGCAACTGCTCGTCGGGCAGAAAGTCGTAGACCACCGTCCCAGCCGGATCGCCGGGATATCGCGAGCCGAATTGTTGCCCTGCCACGCAGACCTCTCGCCCTCGCCCAAGCTGCATCACCAGGTCGTCCGTCCGGGCGATCAATTCGGGGCGCACTTCCACGACGCTCGCGCCCGCCACCGGCAATCCCAATCGCGCCGCCAGCCTCGTCCCAAGCAATTCATTCACCAGGATCCGCACACCCTGCGGATTGTTCTGGAATTTGACGACGTAATAGCTATCGTCCGCGCAGCGCATCAGATGCGATTGCGCCCCGCCCCGCATCCGCCGGATTTCTTCGACCGCCAGCGCCATCGGCGGGTATGCTAACGAGCCCGAAGGGCCGCAGCAAGGGAAACATTTTCATATCGGGAACGTAACGAAATGAAACACCTTACAGGCCAGCAGAAATGCGCGCGGTTCATTACGAGAAAATCAAACGCGGCGGGAAGACCAAAACTAGCGGCAAAATAATAAACTGCAGGAAAATTAAAACCGCCGGAGTGCCGCGATGACGGGCGCTCCGGCGGTGTGGGAAATCAAAGCTACCGTTTTTTCTTCTTGGACTTCTTCGCGGCCTTCTTCTTCGGAGGCGCCTTCGCTTTTTTCTTCGGCGCTTTCTTGCTCTTTTTGGCCTTCTTCGCAGGCTTGCTGGCCGCCGGGCGAGCTTTGGGTTTGGGGCGCGACGCTGCCGCGGGAGCGGCTGGCTCGGCCGAAGGAGTCTCTTCAGACTCGTCTTCTTCTTCCACGATTACAATTTCTTCGGTTTCTTCTTCGGGGGCGTCAGCGCCGCCACCGGCCTCGTCGTCTTCTTCCTCGTAACGGGGCAGATCCTCGCCGTCGTCGTCCTGCATTCTTGTGTCAAACATGGCTTCCTCCGTTCGGGCTGCCTCGTGGACGCTTTTTGCGTCCATCGCGCTTATAAACGCAGAGTCCGATCTTTGTCAAGTCGCAAGACCGTGGAGGCGAAAAATTGCCGCCAAAGCGACAATCCTTGAGGCCAATGGCGGTGCCCGGGCGCAAAATCCCTGTCATCGAGAGGAACAAAGGTAGGGGAATGAGGGCCCTGCCCGGCGAAATCAGCGAGTTCCGCCGACCGAGAGGACATCGCCGGCTTCCAGGTCGCGATCCTTCAGCACCGGGTTTGCCTGCCGCAGGGCGGCGACGGTTGTGCCGTATTCCCGGGCAATCGAAAAAAGCGTCTCACCCGCCTTCACGCGATGTTGAACGTCAGGTTCCGAACGCTTCTGTTGTTGCGCCACGCTCTTCACGTGGCCTTCTTCGGCCACTTCGGCCGATTTTCCTTTTGTATGCCCCACCGCCGGCTCGCCGCCCGCGTAAATCCTCAAGCGCGAGCCACGCGGCACCTGGTTGCCGCGGATGCCGTTCCACCGCTTGATGTCGGCGATAGTCACGGAAAACTGCTCGGCGATGCCCGCGAGCGTATCGCCGCGCTGCACGCGGTAGTGAACCAGTTGCAACGTTGCGGGCGCCGAGGCTGGAATCGTGAGCTTATCTCCGAGCGAAATATCCGACGCCGACTCAAGATGATTCGTTTCCTTGATGGCGGAAACCGAGATTCTGTAACGCTTCGCGATGGATGCGAGCGTCTCGCCTTCCACCACTTCATGAATCCGCCAGCTCTTCCATTTGTCCGGTGGAATCGCCGCGATGGCCGCCTGGAATTTCACCGCCGTACCGACTGGCAGCCGCAGCTCGAAGCCCGGCAAATCCGGCGTCACCAGCCGCAGCAATTCCGGGTTCAACATGCGCAGGTCGTCGAGATCCGCGCCGGTGGCATCGGCGGCCAGCCGCAAATCAATCGGATGTCCAGGCTTGACGAGATCTACGTCGGGCGGTTTGTCCGGATCGACCTGCACGCCATAGAGAGGGGGATCTTTGGCCACCAGTGCAAGCGCCAGAATGATGGGCACGTAATTTTTCGTCTGCTCAGGCAGCACGTTTCGTTTCTGCAGCTCCCAGAAGTCGGCGTAGCCCGTCCGCTCGATAGCTTTCACCACATTGCCCGGTCCCGAGTTATACGCGGCCATCACCAGATACCAATCGCCGAACATCCCGTAGAGGTCGCGAAGATGATGCGCCGCCGCATGCGTGGCTTTCTCCGGATCGCTGCGCTCGTCAATCCACCAGCTCCGCAAAAGATCGTACTCTTCGCCGCGGTAGGGCATGAATTGCCAGATTCCGCGCGCCCCGGCCCGCGAGACGGCCGTCGGCTGAAAAGCCGATTCGGCCTGCGCGAGATAGATCAGGTCCTGCGGCAATCCTTCTTCCCTGAGCACGCGGCGAATCATGTCGTGATAGCGCCCGGCGCGGCGCAGGCCCGTCTCCACGATCAACCGGCCGTGCGGCGTCTGAAAGAAACTCAGATATTGCAGGACGGAATCGTTTACGGTGAGCGGAAGATCGTGCGGTACCTTCATCAGTTCCGCTTCGGCTTTCTGCGCGAGGCGCGGATCGCCTGGAGGCAGCGTGGTCAGGTCGGCGATTTCGTCAATCGGGGCCGGCTCGGACATCGTATCGTCGGAGGTCTCGTTCTCGGCGGACTTGGCATTTTCGAGCGCGTCGGAATGAACGGCGTCAAGGATCTGATCGAACAGCGCCGCGAGCTGCGGGTCCGAATCCACCGCGATGCCACTCGCGAGAACCAGACTCACGGCCTGATCGAAATTCTCGCGCGCGACGTCAAGCTTGCCAGCGTCAAACGCCTTTTGCCCTTCGTCGAACCGTGCCCGCATCCTGGCCATCAGAATTTCAAGCCTGGAACGGCGGTCGAGCAGGTTGTACGTGGAAAACTGCGGATTCGCCGGAAGCGGCAAATTCTCGGACTGCTGAGAAGGCCGCACCGGAACTGGCGTGTTCGGCCGAACTCGAATGGCATTCTTGGTGGAGTCGTTGCACCCGGCGGCTAGAACCGTCGCCGCTGCCAGGAGCAACGCAGCTCTCACTGGTCCGCGCATCGAAGATTTGCTTCGGGGCCGCACGATCCCTCTTTCTTGTTCGACTCCGCCCGTTGAACGTCACTTGTACTACTTCGTTCGTTCAAATTCGCTGGTTCAAAGTCGGATTCAAGCCGGCAAGCTTGGGAACCGGCACCCGTCTGCGAGGGGCTCCCTGAGGCGGGCCCGTGGGCGGGTAACAAAAATTGTATGTTTGGAGATGAGCCGCGGTCAATGGCCCGTGCTGTGGAGATTGCCTGAAAGGGGACAGGGAGTACTAGCCGAGAGCCTGCCGCAAATCCTCGATCAAGTCGTCCGCATCCTCAAGCCCGACCGACACTCGAACTGTCCCGGGCTCGACCCCGGCGTTTCGCAATTCCTCGAGCGACAATCCGTAATGCGAAGTGTAAATCGGCAGGATCACCAGCGATTCAACGCCGCCGAGGCTCGCCGCGAGAAGGAACAATCGCACCTTGTCGCAGAAACGCCGCGCCGCGGGCAAACCTGCCTCGAGATCGAACGCCAGCATGGCTCCGAAGCCGCGCATTTGTCTTTTCGCCAGCTTGTGATCGGGATGCGACGCCAATCCCGGATAATGCACGCGCTTGACCTTCCGGTGCCCCTCGAGATATTTGGCCACGATCATGGCGTTCTCGCACTGCTTCTTTACGCGGACTTCCAAGGTCTTCATGCCTCGAATCACGAGGAACGCCGCCTCGGGATCCATCGAGCCGCCCAGATGGATAATATTTTCGCGAACGTGGTGAATCCACTTCCGGCTGCCCGCCGCCGCGCCGGCAATTACGTCGGAATGCCCGGCCAGGTATTTCGTGGCGCTGTGCACGACCACGTCGAACCCCATCTCGATGGGCTTCTGAAGCACTGGGCTCGCGAACGTGCCGTCAATGATCGAAACCAGGCCGTGCTTTTTCGCGAAGGCCGCCGCCTTCTCAACGTCCACGATCCGCAACGTGGGATTCGTCGGGGTCTCGATGTAGAGCGCCTTTGTCTTGGCGGTAACGAGTTCCTCCATCCCGGCGAGATCGGATTCGACGTGCCGCACGACGATGCCGAGCCGCGGAAACGTGTCGCGCATCAGCCGGTACGATCCGCCGTACACCTGGCGCGTGGCAATCAGCTCATCGCCCGAGCTAAGCACCGCGAGCAGCGTGCTTGATATTGCCGCCATGCCCGACGCGGCCATCACCGCCGCTTCGGCCCCTTCGAGCGCCGCGAGCTTATCCTGCGCGGTCGTCAGGGTGGGATTTCCGTAGCGCGAGTAGATGTAGGCCGAGCTCTTGCCTTCGGCCCAGAGCTTCATCTCCGCTGTGCTCGCGAACGTGAAATTCGAGGTCCGCGAGATCGTCGTCCCGACCGCCGCGCCGATGCCGTGCCGTTTCTCGCCGTGGTGAATCGCGGTCGTCGAGTCTCCCCAGCGCTTAGGCGTTTTTTTCATGGTGAATCGAGAATGGACTGGCCTGCAGCCGCGTGCAAGCGCCAATTTGGCAACGTGATGCCGTAGTCGCGCACAAATAATCGATGGTTGGATTGTTCTGCGAGCAGCGAGACTACAGGTAGAAAACGCGCTCCCGCGAAACGATAACGCTCACCGCTCGAGGCGATTCCGCGCGTGCAACCTTCGGTTTCCGTTGCGATGCCGCTAGGCGGATGCGGCGTGCTCGTCTTCCTCGGTGGCGTGCGGCTTGTGCGCGGCGATCACTTTCTCCGCGAGCTCGGCTGGCAGGAAATCGTAATGCGAAAATTCCATCGAATAGCTCCCGCGGCCCTGCGTCATGGAAGTCAATTCGTTCGCGTAGCTTAGCATTTCCGAAAGCGGCACCTGCGCCTTGATGTTAACGCTCGACCCGCGCGTCTCGCTTCCGCTGATTCTTCCGCGCCGCCCGCTCAAATGGCCCATGAGGTCGCCGGAGTATTGCTCGGGCGCATAGACCTCGACGTGCATGATCGGTTCGAGCAGCGCCGGCCTCGCCTGCTTCATCCCTTCCTTGAACGCCAGCGATCCGGCAATCTTGAAGGCCATGTCCGACGAGTCCACGTCGTGATATTTTCCGTCGTAAAGAATAGCGCGAAAATCCACGACGGGAAATCCGGCCAGGAAGCCGCGCTCGGCGGAATCGCGAAGTCCTTTTTCGACGGACGGAATCCAGTTCTTCGGAATCGCGCCGCCAAACACATCATCCACAAACTCCACTCCGGCCCCGCGTGGCAACGGCTCGAGCTTGATCCGGCAAACGCCGAACTGGCCGTGGCCTCCGGTCTGCTTCTTGTGCTTGCCTTCCGCGTCGGCCTTGCCGCGAATCGTCTCTCGATAAGGCACCTTGGGCGGCTTGAGCGTCAATTCGACGTGATAGCGCTTCCGCAACTTCGCGACCACCACTTCGATGTGCTGCTGGCCCGAGCCGGAAAGCAAAAATTCCTTGGTCTGCGGATCGCGGCTGAATCGCAGCGCGGGATCCTCTTCGAGAATTTTGTGAATCGCCACGCCGATGCGGTCTTCGTCCGCGCGCGTCTTCGGCTCGATGGCAAACGTGATGGAAGGCTCCGGAATTCGCGCCGGCGGGTAATAAATCGGCGCAGCTTTGTCGCCGAGCGTGTCGTTCGTCAGCGTATCCTTCAATTTCGCCACGGCGCCAAGATCGCCCGCATCAAGTTCCGGGATTTCGAGCGCCGTCTTGCCCTGCATCGCGTGGATGTGCTGGAAGCGCTCCTGAGAATTCCGGTTGTAGTTCGGGAGGGTCGCGTCGTTCTTCAAAATGCCCGACATCACTTTGAAATAACTGATGCGCCCGGCGAAAGGATCGGCGAGCGTCTTATAGACGAAGATCGACACCGGCTCGCTGGTGGCAATCTTGCGATCGATCGTATCGCCCTTCTTATCCGGCTGTTTGTGGCCGGAAGCAACCTTGCGAACATCGGGCGCCGGCAGAATCTCCGCGATGAAGTTCATGATCGAATCGCTGCCGATATTGTGCAGCGCCGAACTCAGCAGCACGGGAAAGATTCGTTTCGCCTGGACGGCATCGCGTAGCCCTTTTTTCAGATCTTCAACGGGCAACGTGCCCTCGTCGAAGAACTCCTGCATCAGCGCGTCGTCGCCTTCCGCGACGATCTCGACCAATTTCTCGTGCGCCGCCTTCGCTTCTTCCGCGCACTCGGCGGGAATTTCGCCGGCCTTTGCTTTGCCGTCGCCATCAGGCGAGTACGTTAGCGCTTGCATGGTCACGAGATCGATCACGCCCTTGAATCCTTTTTCCTGCCCGATCGGCAGTTGCACGGGCACCACGCCGCGGCCGAACACCTGATCGAGCGATTGCATTGCCCGCTCGAAGCTCGCGAGTTCGCGGTCCATCCAATTGATCACGAACGCGCGGGGAATATCGTACTCGGTCGCGTAGTCCCAGACCTTTTCGGTCACCACTTGCACGCCCGCCACGGCATCAATAACGATCAGCGCCGCATCGGCCGCCACAAGCGAAGCCTTCGTATCGTTGATAAAAGTGCTGTAGCCCGGAGTATCGAGGAAATTAATTTTGAGTTTTTCGGATTGGCCCGGCGGTGCCCATTCGGCGAACGCGAGCCCGGTGTGAATCGTAATCTTTCGGGCGATTTCTTCTTCGTCCCAATCGGTGACCGTCGAACCTTCGCTGACTTTGCCGTGACGCGGCGTCATCCCCGCAGTGAACAGCAACGACGATACGAGCTGCGTTTTCCCCGTATCGCCGTGGCCTACAATGCCAACGTTACGTATTGCACTGGTCGCATAAGTTTTCATGGTTTGCCTCGGTTGGTTGGAGCCGGAAGGAAATGCTTCGCTGCAGTACGTCGTGAGGAACAGTCATGCACATCGTCCCCTGTGAGAACCGGGATGCTAACATACGGTTAGCCTCCGTTCAATATTCGGACAATAATCCGGCCGTGTTTGGGCAATCAGACACTAAACTTCAATTTTAGCCGAGTTGATGGATCATCTTTCCGTGCGAGAATCGCGAATGAGGAGTGCGCCGCGATGCGAGATGCTGCGTATTGGATTTCCCGATTGAATCTTACAAAGCACCCGGAGGGCGGATACTATCGCCCGGTCTACTCATCGCCTGTGCTCATCGCGCAGAGCGCGCTGCCGCGGGCATTCAAAGGGCCGCGGCTCGCGTCCACGGCAATCTATTTCCTGCTGGACGGAACGAACTTCTCCGCATTCCATCGCCTTCAGTCCGATGAAGTTTGGCATTTCTACGCGGGCAACGCGCTAATCATCTACGTGATCGAGCCTGACGGCGGCTCTTCCAGGATTCTCCTGGGCAATGATCCCGAATCTGACGAATCGTTTCACGCCGTCGTGAAAGCGGGCTGCTGGTTCGGCGCGCGCGTCAAAGACAGCCAATCATTTGCGCTGGTGGGCTGCACGATGGCACCCGGCTTTGACTTCGAAGATTTCGAGCTAGCCACGCGCGACCAGCTGACCGGCCTTTTCCCGCAGCACCGCGCGTTGATCGAAAAATTGACGCGCGCCTGAGGCGTCACGCAGCTTTAACCGGGCTGTAACATGAATGTAACCAACCCCGCGCCGCCGCCTGCGTATAGTTCTGAGCTTATGAATAGTCCGAAGCTTTCATTCACGCGCAGCGAAAGCACGCCCGCCGGGCCGCTCGTCCTTCATCTGCACGGTCCTCTCGTAATGGCCACGACCGCGGACTTTCAAAGCGGACTTCGGGCTGAGACCGCGCAAGTATTGGTTCTTGATTTTACCAATGTGCCGTTCGTGGATTCAGCGGGCCTAGGCGCTCTGATTTCGATCTTTCTTCACTATAAAACTGGCGGCCGCAAGCTCGCCCTCGCCGGATTGAACGAAAAGTGCCGCGCACTCCTCAAGATGAGCAACGTCGAAAATCTCTTCCCCACATTCGCGTCCGTCGAAGCCGCCCGCTCCGCCCTCGCGTAAAACATCCGTGCGTCGGCTGGGATTTCACACCTTCGCCGGAATGAAATGCATGGCCGCGGCGTTCATGCAATAACGCAATCCGGTTGGCTGCGGGCCGTCGTCGAACACGTGCCCGAGATGCGCGTCGCATAGCGTGCACGCCACTTCCGTACGGGACATCATCAAGCTGTTGTCTCCGCGGCCCACGATATTTTCTTTCGCAATCGGCGCCCAGAAACTCGGCCAGCCCGTGCCGGAATCATATTTTGTGTCGGAGCTGTAGAGAGCGTTGGCACAGCAGACGCAGCGATAAATGCCTTTGTCGTGGCGATTGTAGCCCTCGCCGGTGAATGCGATCTCAGTGTCGGCGCGACGCGTGATGTCGTATTGGTTCGCCGTAAGCTGCGCGCGCCATTCGGCGTCGGTCTTCACGACCTTCGCAATCGTCGCCACGCCGAGCCTTTTTCCCGCGTCGTCGAATTGAACGACGGTCACCAGGCCAGGCTTTGCATTCTTGTCGTTCGCTGACGAAACTGGGCCTGCGCCTGCGCCCAAACCGAACCAGTTCGGATGCCGCCAGGAAACCGCTGCGATACCCGCGAACGCCACTGCCCCAAATAGAAAATCGCGCCGAATCATAAGCACCTCATCAATCTGCCCTTAATCAATATACGCCGATGCCGATTCGTTCGATGTGCTTCGCACGAAAATGATACACGCCGCAAGATCAATCGCGTCCGCGCGGACATCGAGCCAACCCCTCAGAGCCCACGGGATTTTTCAAACAGGACGAAGAAAAATCTCATCAGAGCCCGGAGGCCCCCGCCTCCGGGACCAATTGCAATTGAGGGCAATCCGCGCAGCTGAAGCCTCGGGCTCCGACGAGGATTAGACCGCTGCGCCAGAGAGTTTCTGAAACAATCGGCTACGGAGCCACGACGAACGAGCAGTCCGGCGCAACATAACCAAATGCCATGCGCGTCGTATTAAACGCGAATCCCGGCGCACCGTTCTTATCGAGCAAAATCAATCCACCAGTCCCGCGCCCGCGTTCGAGCAACACACGCGTAGACGCCTCGGCCGCCGCTTGCGGCGTTTTCCCCGCGCGCAAAAACTCCACCGCAGTCTTCGCCATCACGATGCGCATGATGGCTTCGCCGAGGCCGGTGCACGAAACGCCGCCCGCCTCCGCATCCGCGTAGCACCCGCATCCAATCAGCGGCGAATCGCCGACGCGCCCTGCATGCTTGCAGCAGGTCCCTCCCGTCGAAGTTCCCGCGAATAGATTTCCGCGAGAATCCATTGACACCGCACCCACCGTTCCCATCGCGTGATCCACGTGGAATTCCGCGGCATGCTGGTCCTCGCGGCAGCGCCGCCACGCCGTACGCTCGCGGTCAAGAACAAGTTCCTGGGGATCGCATAGCGTGAACCCCTGCTCGCGCGCGAATTGCTCCGCGCCCGCGCCGACGAGCATCATGTGCTCGCTCGATTCGAGCACGCTACGCGCGAGGCGTATCGGATTGCGGATGCGCTCGACGGCTGCCACTGCTCCAGCCTTAAGCGTCCCACCGTCCATCACGATGGCGTCGAGCTCAATCTTCCCATCGCGATTCAAATGCGACCCAATTCCCGCATCAAATGTCGGATCGTCTTCGAGAACGACGATCGCCGCTTCGACCGCGTCGAGCGCCGCGCCGCCCTTCGAGAGAATCGCCCAGCCCGCATCGAGCGCGCGCCGGCAACCGTTACGGCAATCCTCAACCGCAACGTCGGGGATATTCCACGCGCCGCCGTGAACGATAAGAGAAGGTTTCAAGTGAGAGTGTTGGAGTCCGCTCGAGTTTCGGCCCGCTAGAGTTTTGGCCCTTTAGAGCTTTGGATAGAGGATCAAGGTCAGGCTGACAGCAATCAGCAGGGGTCCTGCAACAGCCAGGCCCATGCCGAGAAGCATCGCCAGCGTCTTGTGCGATCTCGGCGGCGCAGCTTCCGATATGAAGGAAGGAGCAGGCGATTTTTGCTCCCGGAGAACAGAGCGAAACACGTGCATGTAAGAAGCGAACCAGAACGCCGCTTCTCGCCGGGATTGCCAGAGGAGATCGAGCCCTGCACAGAAAATAATCACACCAACAACGGCGAGCAAACGCGGATGCACCGCTATCCTCCTCGATGTGCCGTGCGGCTGATGAGCGCCGGGGCATCGCGCACGTCGTGGGCGGCGCTGATTTCCCGCTGCGCGTTTGCCTGGGCGATGGCCGCTTCATCCGCCTCAGGCTCGGCTTTCGTGCGCTGCCACGTATAAATGATCCGATGAATCACGGTAATGTTCGGGCCGATGGCGAGGACCCAGAGCGCCAGCGGCATCCGGTTCGCCAGCCCGCCGATAATCATCAGCACAATGCGCTCGGGCCGCTCCCAGAATCCCACTTCGACTTTGCCGATCAACGACTCCGCGCGCGCTCGCGCGTAACTCACCATGACGGCCCCGGACATCGCGATCCCAGCAAGACACGCGTATGCGAACCGGTTCACTTGCGAGTAGTAAATCAGCAAGCCAAGAAAAAGAATCAAATCGGAATAGCGATCGAGGATCGAGTCGAGAAATCCGCCGAAGATGGTGACCCGCCCCTGCTTTCGCGCCACGGGACCGTCCACGATATCGAAGAATCCCGCGAAAATCATCATGCCGCTCGCGGCTGCAAAACGCCCGGCGCCGAAAAGAATTCCCGCCCAGAGATTTAGGATGAGGCTAGACCAGGTAAGGAGGTTCGGAGGGACTCCCGTCGCCGCAATGCCGGCGACGATCCGCTTGAGCAGCCATTCGAACGGCTGTGCGATGCGTCGCGTCAGCATCGTCCAGAATCCCTAATCTTCTTCGTAAATAGTTTGAAGGCGCACAACTTCGAATTCCTTGGTTCCTGCCGGCGTGATCACCGTAATTTCGTCGCCGACTTTCTTGCCCAGGAGCGCCTTGCCGATCGGCGATGTCGTCGAAATCATTCCGTGCGCCGCGTCGGCTTCTTCCGCAGTAACCAGTTTATACTCCACTTCCTGCGATTTCTTCAAGTCCAGCAGCCGCAGGCGTGATCCGTAGGCAGCGCGATCTTTCGGCAGGCTTTCGAGATTCAGCATGGCCAGATCGGCCATGCGTTGATGAAGCTGGCCGAGTCGTGCGCTGACGAAAGACTGGCGCTCCTTGGCGTACTTATATTCGGCGTTTTCAGAGAGATCGCCGTGAGCGCGGGCCTTCATCAACTCTTTTGGCAGCTCGTTATGGAACTCGAACTCGAGCGTCTTGATTTCGTCTAGCAGTTTTTTCCGGATTTTATCAGCGATATCGACCATTTTGCGCTTGCGAGCCGTCCCTTGCCGCGAGTGAACTCGACCCATTCTTTGAATCCGCCTCGATTATAGAGGATTTGTTTCTCGCTCCGCAAACGCTGGTCATGTGGCCAACGGATATTGTTGACACGGAAAGAGTTGCGCGAGCCCAAAGCGCCGCTGGTTATTCTGGCTTGCAAAGTATCGTGTTTTGCGGATCGATCACGATTTTCCCGGGCTTAAATGCGCTCGTGAAGTGAAAGGAAGTTTGTGGGCTCGTCGTAATCACTGTTCCGAGTAAAGTCGGTTTCCCGCCTGTGCGAGTGGCAGAGAGCGGAACAGCCTCGGTGAAGTAGTCGGGCACGTCATCCTGTTTCAGTTTCCCAGTGACCAAAAATTGCTGCCCATGCGGCCGCGTCGAAAATTCAACGCTATAGTGTGGAATTCCCGTGTCGCGCACCCATTCTTCGAAAAACCAATCGAGGCGGTGATTGCCTTCGAGATCCATCGCCGGCGTCATGCGCTTCTCGGCGGCATGCTGCAGATCGTTTGTAGTAATTGGCTGAAAGCGATGGTCGTCGAGTGCGGATCGCAGCATCTGCTCGAATTTTGCGTCGGGAGATTTCGCGTTCGGTTCTCGCAACATCACCCGCAGCATGTGAATCACCCAGGTGCCTTTACCGTAGATGATCTCTTCGTAGGCTCTCGGTGTTTTCGACGAATTCAGCCGGTAGCCGAGCGTGAGCGGGCCCGCCGCTTCGTCCGTCTCTTCGGTACCGGAAGCGATCGTAAGCAATTGTGTCCGGAAATGATTGAGCCAAGTCGTAAGAACATGCCCGGCGGGCTTCTTGCTGTCGGCGTACATCAGCGCCTCGTAATTCGCTATCGCCTCGTACAGCCATCCGTCGCGATAGCTTGCCGCCGCGGACTGGTTGCCCCACCATTGATGCGCCGCTTCATGGAAGGGAAGCAGCTCCGCAATTTCATCCTGTTCGCGGCGGTTGACTCCCGCGACTTCCTGCGCTTCGCGCGGGAGATACGCCAGCGTCGAAAGATAGACGAGCCCCGGCCATCCCTGCCCGAAATCTCCGGGGATCGGCGCGACGTCCAATTCGTCGAACGGGAACGGCCCGTTGATTCCCTCGAGAAATCGGATGCCGTCGGTGAAGACTGCGCCCAAATGTTTCAGCACGCCGGCCGGACTCGGCGGTGCTCCCGGCGCGATTGACATTATTTGTCCGAATGGATCTTTGAGCGAGGCACCTTCAGCGCCTTCCGTCATCCGCATTGTGTCCGACATCGCGTTCGAACGCAGCTTCGCGACGATCCATTCGTCCAGTTGACGGTTCGCGTAAAGTTGAATTGCCGGCTTTCCTGTGCCCGCGCTCTCTTTTTCGTATTCGCCCAGATTGAATCCAGCCACTGCGATCGGCACCGGCGTGGTCCAATGCCCGACGCGCCGCCCGCCCTCTTCGCGCTCGTCGGTTTCGTGGCCCGTCGCTACCAGCGTCAGCTTTCGCGGCCACCGAAACGTAAGATCGAATCGCGCGAATTGCCCCGCATGGCTCGCATGCGGATACCAGCTTCCCCGGTCTCCGACGAAATAGACGCCGTTCCCCGTATCGCTGATCACGCTGCCGCGATACCTCACCTCGAGTTGAATCTCTTCCTGCGCGCGAGTGGCCGTGGGCAGGACGACATACAGCGCGTCGTTGCCGCGCGAGGCGATTTCCTGCTGGCTCAAATCCTCATTCTGGAAAAATGTGAGCGCAGGGCCGCCTTCCGCCGACACGCTTTCAACGGCGAGCGCGCGTGAAAGCTCAAGACGTATCATCCGTTCCCCATCCCGCCTCGCCTTAAGCTCCAGATGCGCGTCGCCCGCAAGCGAAAGATCCTCGGCGATCGTCGTGTCCACCCGATACGCCACGGGCGATACAGTTTCCGGCGCGCTCGGAATATCAGACGGTGTGAATGACGCCCAGATGTCGTAGTGCCCAGGCCCGCTTCCGGCGGTCGGTTGCCCGATCATGACCGGCTCCGCCAGCCGCCGGTCAACCAGCGCGTCGAATGGACCCACGCGCGAGCCCCCAACCGTCGCGGCAAAGTACGGCTGCGGATCGCTCGAGAGCCAGTCGAACATGATCCGCACAGAATGCGCCGGATTCAAATTCGCGATCGCCGTGTTCCAGCCATCGGCAAACGCCGGATCGCCCGCAACTTCCGCCTTCGCGGCTTCCAATCGGCTCTCGAGAACCGATGCCGTGTCGTCCGTGAAGCGCAGATACGCGCGTGAGAAAGGCTGATCGAGGATCGGCACGCCGAGAAATTCCGCCAAAGATCTGCGTTCCGCCACTTCTCGGGGCAGCGCCACGATGCTGCCTCGCCCGGTGAAAACGGCCCCCGTTATGCGATTGTCGAGCGGCCTCAGGAAAGCCAGCTTGCCTTCATTTAATGTGATGTCGAAAACGCTGCGCTTCAAATGCAGTTCGCGAACGCTAAAAACGCGCGAGCCATTCGCGCGCAGTTCGTTCAGCGCCTGGTAAAGAGCTTTCGGATCTGTGGGTTTCTGTGCGGATTGAGAGCTCGGAATCGTCGATTGGACGGGCCGCGCGCACACGCACGCCACAAGCACTCCCATCGCGAGCGCAAATCGAAATGAAACACGCATCGTTTCGACTGTAACAAGTAGGGCATCGGGCGGCAAGCCGCGCCGGGACCCGATTCTGGCGCTCTGCTAGACTTCTTTCGTGCGATTCGCAGTGCCAGCCGCGCTACTTCTATTGTTTGCCGTGTCTGCGGCCTCCGCGGATACGATTGTGCTGAAGAATGGCCGGCGCATCGTGGCGTCCAATGTCGTCGAAGCCAACGGCCGCGTCAGCTATGAAACTCCCGCCGGCGAACTTGCTATCCCGCAATCCATTGTTGCCCGAATCGAACGAAACGATCTCGCGCCAACCTCGTTGGCTGATTCTGCGCCGCCGGTCAGTGCGCCTCGCGTGGATGTCGGCGCGGGATACGCCGACGCGGCGGCCGGCGCGATTCACGATAGCTCGGTGGATACCGCCTATCTCTTCCATCTCGAAATTGACGCGCGCGGCGGCGATCCCGCAGCCGTCGCGAAAGTGGCCGCCGCGCACCACGCTGCCGCGCAATTCCTGCTCGCCAAGGGTGATCTCGATGGCGCCGCTGCGCACTACCGTGAGGCTCTGACGTTCGCGCCGAATAACGTTCCTCTCCTACTCAATCTCGCCATGATCGATCTTCGCGAAAGTGAATTCACCGCCGCGATGGAACCGCTCGAGCATGCCCGCCGCGTCGAGCCCGATTCCGCAGACGTGGCGAAACTGATGGGCTGGGCGTATTACGGCGCGAACAAACTCGATCAGGCCGTCGCCGAATGGAAGCGCGCCCAACAACTCCGCCCGGATGAAGAAGTAGCCAGCGCGCTCGCCAAAGCGGAACGCGATCGCGAGGAGGAAGCCGGCTATCGCGAGGGCGAGACCTCGCATTTTTCACTGAAATATTCCGGCGCGGCCGCTCCCGATCTCGCCCGCGAAATCCTGCACGTGCTCGAAGATCATTTTCGCGATCTCGAATCGCAGCTCGATTACACGCCTCCCGAGCGCGTCGGCGTGATTCTCTATACCAACGAAGCCTTCGCCGACATCACGCGCGCGCCCGGCTGGGCCGGCGCCATCAACGACGGCCGCATCCGCGTGCCCGTGCAAGGTCTCACGTCGGTGACCAGCGATTTGAGCCGCGTGCTCAAGCACGAATTGACCCACAGCTTCGTCGGCCAGAAAACGCGCGGCCGCGCTCCCACGTGGCTTCAGGAAGGTCTCGCGCAATGGATGGAGGGCCGCCGCAGCCGAGACGCCGCTTCAGCGCTCGTTCAAATCGCCGACAAGAAGGCCGCGGAACCATTCGGGCAAATGGAAGGATCGTGGATGGGTCTTTCCGGCGATTCAGCCACGTATTCTTACGCCTGGTCGCTCGCCGCCGTCGAATCCATCATCCGCGAGGGCGGCATGAGCGACATCGAGAAGCTCCTCGACCGCATCGCCACTGAGCCTTCCACCGAACTCGCCCTGCAAGATTCGCTGCGCATGAGCTACGCCGACCTCGCCCAGCAAACCACCAGCTATCTTCGCCACGAATACCTGCGCTGATGTAGCGAATTCTATTGTTGCGGCGCGGCACACAACACGCACAAGAGCCGACCATGCAATCGTAGCGTCGGCATCTTGTTTACCCTGAGCCTCGAAGGGCTGGCGTTTTTGACTCAACGTTGCCGTAATCAAACCGCCGACAGAAAGCCCGGTCGTGCACTTCGGCTTCAGTTCTTACAGAGTCGCCAGCAAGCCGGCAATAAGCGCAGCACGCTGCGTCAATGCCCTAACGAAAACAAATTCGCGCGGACTATGTGCCCCATCCCCAACGGCTCCTATTCCATCAAGCGTCGGCACGCCCATCGCAGCAGTCAGGTTCCCATCCGATCCCCCGCCTGTAGACGCTTCGCCCAGTTCGAAACCCAATTCGCGCGCGATTCCGCGAGCGTGATAAAACAGCGCTTCAACCGCAGCCGTCCGCTCAAGCGGCGGCCGATTCATCCCCCCGCGCACTTCGATTCGCGCGCCCTTTATCACCGGCCGCAAACTGAGCAGCTTCTTTTCGAGAGACTTCGCGTCGGCGGCGTGCGCGAACCGCACGTCCACTTCAGCGCGCGCAAAATCGGGAACCACGTTTGACGCGGTGCCGCCCGAAATCACGTTGGCCTGCACCGTGATTCCGCGCCGGGGATTATTCATCTCGATCAGCCGCGCGACTTGAAACGCCAGTTCGTGCGCGGCATTCACGCCTTCTTCAGGATTGATTCCGGCGTGAGCGGAGCGCCCGTGAATTTTGATTTCGACGCCGCCGATTCCTTTGCGACGTGTCTTGGCGCGGCCATCGAGGCCGTACGGCGGCTCGAGTACGAGCACCGCTTCGCTTCGCCGCGCCTCCGCTGCAATCGCGCGCCGCGACGCTTTACTTCCAATTTCTTCATCGCCAGTCCAGAGAAACACAAGTTTTCGCTCGAACGGTACGCGCGCTGCCCGCAACGCGTCGGCGGCGAACAGCGCGAGCACCACGCCGCCCTTCATGTCAAACGTGCCCGGCCCCCACGCGCGCCCGCCCGAAATACGGAACGGCATTTTCGCAATTGTGCCGATCGAATAGACGGTATCAAGATGCCCGAGAATCAGAATTTGGCCGCTCGTTTTCGCGTGCGCAGGCGAAATTTCTGCGCGGACGATATTGCCGCGCTTCGCATTCCGCAAAATGCGCACGTCAGCGCCGCGTTTCCGCCACTCCGCGGCCACGCGGGCTCCACATCGGTCCACCGCAGCTTTATCGTGGCTCGGCGACTCAATTTCAATGAGCTCGCGCAGCAAGTGCAGCATCGCGCGCTCCCGCCCACGCGTGAATTTAAGAAGAGAACGCAATGATGATGCAGGAATTTTCGAGAACGTCATGGCGCTCGGTATGCTACCAGCTTAGCCCCGCATCACGCCGCCGAAATGTATCGTCGGGACGCTTTTCGTCCGGCACGTTCCCGCAGCACATTTCGCTGAACATTCCGCGCCTGAAATGTGATCGCGCGCGCCCTTCATCGAAGCTCGATGCGCGCGGACGCCGCAATCTCGCCGCCCTACTCGTGCCGCAGCGCGACCAACGGATCAACTCGAGTCGCGCGCCGCGCCGGCAGAAAAGACGCGAGAACTCCCACCGCCACCAGCAGCGCGGCAACGGTCACGTAAGTAATTGGATCAATCGCGCTGATTTCATAAAGAAAACTGTGCAACACCCGCGTCAGAGCGAGCGATGCCGCAAATCCCACCGTGACTCCGACGAGCGCTAATCGCAGCCCCTCGCCGGTCACCAGGCGAAATACTTCCTTCGGCTGCGCGCCCAACGCAATCCGAATTCCGATTTCATGAATCCGCTGCGTGACGGAGTACGAAATCACGCCGTAAATCCCAATCGTCGAAAGCAACAACGCGAGCAGCGCGAAGAGGCCGAGGAGCCACGTGCGAAACCGCGGCTGCGCGGCCGAAGCCGTCATGTTGTCTTCCATCGTGCGCACTTTCACGAGCGGCTGGTTCTTGTCGATCCCGCCGAGAACACTGCGCAACGCCGAAGCCTCGGTCGCCGGCTCGACGCCCGTCCGCAATACGATCGAGAGCGCAAAAACCGGCAGCACGGCATCGGCTTGCTTGTACGGCAAATACATTTCCGCCTGCGGCTCCGTCGCCAGGCCCCGCCGCACGTCGCCCACCACTCCGACGATCTCCATCCATGGAACCGACGGATCCGGCGTCGCGCCAATCTGCATGCGCTTTCCCAGCGGCGATTCGCTCCCGAAATATTCCTTCGCGAACGACGTGTTCACCACCACGACCGCCGCTGCTTTCTCATCATCCGTGCGCTTGATTGTTCTTCCCGCCATCAGCGGTACTCCGAGTGTCTCCAAATAATCCTCGGAGATCGTCCGGTAGCCCGCGGCGATGTATTCGTGCGGGCTCTTCGGCGGCCGGCCGTAAATATTGAAATGAATCAGCGATCCGTTCCCGCTCATCGGCAGAAACGACGCTGCTCCCGCCGAACGAACGCCCGGAATCGCGCGGGCGCTCTCCAGCAGGTGATCGAAAAACGCGTAACGCTGCTCCGGCTTCGGGTAGGCGTTCTTCGAGAGCGGCACATCCGCGACCAGAAGATGATCGGGCGTGAATCCCGCCGCCGCAGTTTGCATTCGTTCAAAGCTGCGCAGCAAAAGTCCCGCGCCAACGAGCAACAGCATTGCGATTGCAAATTCCGATATCACCAGAGCCGAACGCAGGCGATGATTTGCCGCTCCGCCCGTCGAGCTCCGGCCGCTCTCATTCAGCGTGTCGCGAATGTCGAGCTTTGCGGTTCGCAGTGCCGGCAACAGGCCAAACAAGATTCCCGTCAGCAACGACGCCGCCACCGTGAACGCCAGCACCCAGCGGTCGATGTGGATTCCGCTGACATCCGGCAACGCACCCGCCGAGAGCCGCAGCAAAGGATCGAGCGACAGGCTAGCGATCCAGAGTCCAAGTCCTCCGCCGAGGACGCCGATCGCGATGCTTTCCGTAAGAAGCTGGCGCACGATGCGCAGTCGGCCCGCGCCAAGCGCCGTCCGTATCGCGATTTCCTTCGTCCGCGACGCCGCGCGCGCCAGCAGCAAATTCGCCACGTTCGCGCACGCAATCAGCAAAATAAATCCCACCGCGCACAGCAGCACGACGAGCGCCGGCCTGACGTTCTGCACGACCTGCTCCTGCAACGTCACCACGTCCGCGCTGATCCCCGTGTTGAATTCGGGATACTGCTTCTCGAGCCGCGCCGTGATTCCCTTCATTTCAGCGTCGGCCTGCTGGATCGTTTCTCCTCGTCTCAGCCGCGCCACCGCAAAAATTCCCGGATGCCAGTTTCGGTCATCGGGCAGCGTTTTCGCCCACGGTTCAAACGGAACGAAGACATCCGCGGGCTGGAGAAATTGGAAACTGGGCGGCAGGACTCCGATTAGCGTGTAGGGTTTTGAACTGAGCTCGATTGGCTTGCCGAGCCAATCTTTCGAGCCGCCGAAACGCCGCTGCCAAAGCGCGTAACTAATGATCGCCACGGGTGCGCCCTCGGCGCGGTCCTCTTCCGGCAGAAAATTTCGGCCCGCGATTGGAGTGACGCCGAGCAGCGGAAAAAATCCCGACGTCGTATACCGCGCGGCAAGCAATTCCGGCTCGCCCATGCCGGTCAGCGTCATGCCCGCGAGGCACGACGCCTGCATGGATTCGAAGGAATGGCTCTGGTCGCGCCAGTCCTTATAATTTTCATAAGAGGTCGAAAACGTCGGGTAGGGGCTCTTCTCCCGCACCATCACCACTCGCGACGGATCCTGGAACGCCAGCGGCCGCAAAAGCACCGCGTTCACCACGGTAAATATCGCCGTGTTCGCTCCAATCCCCAGCGCCAGAGTCAACACAGCGACCAGCGTGAACCCCGGCGCCTTCCGCAGCGATCGCAGCCCATACCGCATGTCTTGCCAGAATGTACCCATCGGTTTAGCACCTCACTCTTGTCAGAATCCAGAGCCGGTATTGGTGGTTTTGACGCACTTACCGTCGAAATGGTACCCCCGCGCCCAAGTTCCGCGTGCGAAATCGTTCATTCATCCCCAGACAGCACACCGGACGTTTCCCGATTCGCCGGCTTCGACCATCGTTTCGTCCGGAGAGCCTTTCGTATAGAATTAGAGGATTGTGCATAACCACTTTCCGGCACGGCATCCACGCTGAGGAACACGATGATCCTCGACACTAACGCCATCCAGAGAATTCTGCCGCACCGCTACCCTTTCCTGATGGTGGACGCCATCCTGGAAATGGAGCCGAAGAAGCGCATCGTCGGCGTGAAAAACGTCACCATCAACGAAGACTATTTCGTCGGCCATTTCCCGTCGCAGCCGATCATGCCCGGCGTCCTGATTATCGAGTCCATGGCGCAAACCGGCGGCCTCCTTTTACTTCAGGAGGTCAAGGATCGCGATCAAAAGCTGCTCTATTTCGTCGCCATTGATAACGCGCGCTTCCGCCGGCCGGTGGTTCCCGGAGACCAATTGATTGTCGAAGTTATCGTCGTCGCGTTTCGCGGCGACTTCTGCAAGCTGACAGGGCGGGCCACGGTAAACGGCGAACTGGCGGCGGAGGCGACACTAATGTGCAAAATGGTGGACCGCGAACCATTCTCTGCCGAAACTTTGCCCGCGGCTGCCGTGAAATCCTAGAAGCGAAAAGAAACGAAAACGCGCCCGATGATCGAAATTCATCCCCATGCCGTCGTTTCTCCGCGCGTGCGGCTCGGCGCCGGAGTCCGCATCGGCGCGTTCGCCGTCGTCGGCGACGAGGTCGAGCTCGGCGACGGCTGCGTTCTCGATCATCACGCCGTCGTCGAAGGCCCGTCGCGCCTCGGAAAAAATAATCGCCTGTATCCCTTTGCCGTGGTCGGTGGCGATCCGCAGGACCTCACCTATGCCGGACAGCGCGTCTCGCTCGAGGTCGGCGACGGCAACACCTTTCGCGAATTTTGCACCGTCAGCCGCGGCACCGTGAAGGGCGGCAGCGTCACCCGCGTGGGCAATCACAATCTCATCATGTCCTATGCGCACATCGGCCACGATAGCCAGGTCGGCAGCCACACGATTTTCGTCAATGGCGCCACGCTTGCCGGCCACGTCATCGTTGACGATCACGCCACCGTCGGCGCTTTTTCTCCCGTGCAGCAATTCTGCCGCATCGGCCGCCATGCGTACGTCGGCGCGTACACCGTGATCACGCAGGATGTGCTTCCCTTCGCGAAAATTGTCGCGCCTCGTGAAACGCGCTGCTACGGCCTCAATACCATCGGCCTGGAGCGCGCTGGTTTCACTCGCGAGCGCCTCGATTCTCTAGAGCAGGCTTTCCGTTTCTTCCTGCGCTCCAATCTGAACACGACGCAAGCCATCGAAAAGATGCGCGAAACCCTCTCTGCCTCGCCGGACGTCCAATACCTAATCGAGTTTATCGGGTCCGCAAAAAACGGAGTCATCAAGTAGGAATATGCCGGCGAATCCAGAAACGGCTGTCGCGACGAACTGGGGCCTCATCGCAGGCAACGGTGATTTTCCGTTTCTCGTGCTCGAAGGCGCGCGCAGCCGCGGCATTGACATGGCCGTAATCGCCATTAAAGAAGAAGCGTCGCCGGAGCTCGCGCAACGCGCGGGCCGCTTGCACTGGGTCAGCCTCGGCGAGCTCAGCCGCACAATCGAATTGTTGCATCAAGAAGGTGTGCAGCACGCCGTGATGGCAGGGCAGGTAAAGCACAATAAAATATTCAGCGCGATTCGTCCGGATTGGAAGCTCGCCAAGCTGCTTCTGTCGCTCCCGGTGAAAAATACCGATTCGCTCATCGGCGCCGTTGCCCGCGTGCTGCACGACGAAGGCATCGAACTTGTGGACTCGACGAAATTTCTCGGCACCCTCCTGCCCGTCGAAGGCATATTGACGCGCCGCTCTCCCGATCAATCCGAATCCGCCGACATCGCTTATGGCCGCCACGTCGCGCAGCAAATCGCCGCGCTCGATCTCGGCCAGACCGTCGTCGTCCGCGATCGCGCCTGCGTTGCCATCGAAGCGATGGAAGGCACCGACGAAACCATCGAGCGCGCCGCACGAATCACCGGCGGCCAGCGCATCGTCGTCGTCAAAGTGAGCAAGCCCACGCAGGATATGCGCTTCGATGTGCCCGTCGTTGGTCTGAAAACGATCGAAGTCATGCATCGCTCGAACGCAACCGCACTTGCCCTCGACGCAGGCAAGACGCTTCTCTTCGATCGCGACCGTCTAATCGCCGCCGCCGATGAAGCCGGAATCGCCGTTCAAGCGTTCGCGCCCGGAGTTCCGCCGATCTCCACAGCGAGGCCGGCGAAATGACGGAGAAACCCATCCGCGTAGCCGTCGTCGGCGTCGGCGATTTCGGCCGCAATCACGTCCGCGTCTACCGCGAAATGCCTGGAGTCACACTCGCGGGAATCGTGGACATCAACGCGGATCGCGCGAAAGCCGTTGCCGCCGAATTCGGCACGCAAGTGCTCCCGGATATTTCCGCGTTAGCCGGAAACGTGGACGCCGTGAGCCTGGCCGTCCCAACAATCGAACACGCGCGCATCGGCACCCGCCTCCTCGAGCAGGGAATTGATGTCCTCGTCGAAAAGCCAATCGCCGCCTCGCTCGAAGAAGCCGACGCGTTGATCGCCGCGGCCGAGCGCAATGGCCGCATTCTTCAAGTCGGACATCTCGAGCGCTTCAATCCCGCCATCGTCGCCGCGGAAAAAATCGTCACGCGCCCGCTCTTCTTCGAAATCCATCGTCTCGGCGTCTTCTCGCCGCGCAGCCTCGACGTGGACGTCGTCTACGACCTGATGATCCACGATCTCGATATTCTCCTCGCGCTCCTCGATTCTCCCGTCACCGATCTCCGCGCCGTCGGCGTCCCCGTGATGACCGACAAAGTCGACATCGCCCACGCCCGAATCGAGTTCGCTTCCGGCGCCGTCGCCAATCTCACCGCCAGCCGCGTCTCCACAGAAAAAGTCCGCAAGATGCGCTTTTTCCAGGAGCACGAATACATCTCCCTCGATTTCACGCGCCAGGATGTTCTGCGCGTTCGCGTCCAGCCCGGCGTCGGCCTCACGCATGAAGCCGAGCCTCAAGTGAACTTCGAAAAATTGCCGGCGGAGCCAGAAGAACCGCTGCGCGCCGAGCTGCGCGCCTTCCTCGAATCCGTGCGCACGCGCCGCCAGCCCCGCGTGGATGGCCCCGCCGCCCGCCGCGCCCTCGAGCTCGCCGACCGCGTCATGGCGGGCATCCTCGAACACGCCCGCCGCGTCCAACTCGGTACCTTCGCACCTCAAGGCGCTCGATGATTCCCCGCACATTGGTTCCGGTGGATGTCCGCCCGTTCAAGCCGGGCGAAGACAAGGCCGCGCCGCGCCGTCTTTCCTCCACGCTCGACGAGCGCACCTTTGTGCCCCGCGATCTCCCCATCAAGCAGCTCGACCCAACATCCAACATCCCCGATCACGTGCCCTTCGACGTCATCGTCGGCCGCTCGCTGATTCAGCGCGGCTGGCACGTTGATCCTCGCGGCGGCAATGGCGCAGCGCGCCGAATCGAAACCGCGCTCGACGATCGCACTGTCGTGCCGGCCCTCGTCGAGCGTCCCACGGCGGAAGATCGCGCCAAGCTCGAAGAGCTACCCGCACTCACCGCCGATCGTCTCGACGTCATTGACCCCGACGTCATGACCACCGGCGAAGTCAATCTCCTCGTCGATCCGCACGAAGAGCGCGACGCAAAATGGAACAATTTCTCGCGCATGTTTTCCGTCGGCGTTCACGTCGCGCTCATCATTCTCGCGCTCTCATCGCCGGAATTTTTCAAGCACGTTCCGACGGACGCTGAAATTGCCGCCGCGCGGCAACAGCTCGGCATGATCACCTACCTGCCGTCGGACGCGAATCTAACGCCTCATAAAGCTCCCGGTCGCCCCGGCCCGAGCATTGGCATCAGTCCCAAGACTCTCAATCGCGTTGCACCGCCGCTTCCACCGCCGGCGCCCGGTCCGGTCGTAGCGAAGCCGACGCCCACGCCCCCCGTCGCCGAGTTGCCGTCATCGCCACAACCTAAGCCCGCGCCAACCCAGCCGACCGCAAACGATACGCCGCTTCAGCCCATTCAGCCTGCCACTACCCAGCCGCAACCCGGAAAATTGAATCTCTCGATTCCCAATATGTCCCCCGGCCGAGCCCTCGAGAATTCCGTGCACGACGCGATTCAAAATGGCGGCGGCGGTTCAACACTTGGCGCCGAGAGCCGCATCCCCGGAGGCGGTGGCGGCGGTGGTGGAGGAGGCGGAGGTGGCGGCGGCCGGCTCGGCAATAACGTTCAGATACTGACGGACACGCAGGGCGTGGATTTCAATGCCTACCTTCGCAGGCTGCTGGCCACGGTCCAGCGGAATTGGTACGCCATCATTCCCGAATCCGCGCGCCTCGGCGACAAAGGCATGGTCGTCATTCAATTCAAAATTATGAAAGACGGCAACGTCCCGATGCCCGATCCCTCGCTCACGCGCACGTCCGGCAAGGAGCCTCTAGATCGCGCGGCATTGTCCTCCATTCGCGCCTCGAGCCCCTTCGAGCCTTTGCCCTCGGCTTTCCCCGGCCCGTTCATCGAGCTGCGATTCATCTTTCTCTATAATCTCCCTCTCGACTACCAGTGAAACCCGAACGCATGCAGGTTCTCGGCGCTCTTCTTCTCGCCGCATTGGTTCTCGCCATTCTTCTCTTCCGCTACTGGAATTTTCGGGGATGAACGTTCCGGGACGTCTAGTGGTGATTCTTGGCCCGACGGCTTCGGGTAAGTCCCCGCTTGGAATCCGTCTGGCGCAAAAACTTGGCGGTGAAATCGTCGTCTGCGATTCGACGCAAGTCTATCGCCGCTTCAATATCGGAACCGCGAAAGTCTCAGAATCCGAGCGCCAGGGCATTCCGCACTGGATGATGGACATCGTCGAGCCCGCTGACGTTTTCACCGCCGGCGATTACCGCCAACGCGCCGAGGAAGTTTTGCGCGATATTCACGCGCGTGGCCGTGTTCCCATCGTCACCGCGGGCACAGGCCTCTATCTCCGTGCGCTTCTCGAAGGCCTCGCCGATGCGCCCGCGCGCTCCGAGGAATTGCGTACAAGGTTGCGGCACTCCGCCAAGCGCAGTGGCGCCGAACATCTCCATCGCATGCTTCTGCGTCTCGATCCCGATACCGCCGCACGCATCGGCGAGCGCGACACTCAAAAAATCATTCGCGCCCTCGAAATGCGCTTCATCACGAAAAAGCCCGTCGGAGCAATTCACGCGCAGGGCCGCGCGCCGCTCGCAGGTTTCACGCCCCTGAAAATCGGCCTGCATCCGCCTCGCGCCGCACTCTACGCGCGCATCGAGCGCCGCGTCCACGAAATGTTCGATGCCGGCTGGCCCGCCGAAGTACGCGAACTCCTGCGCTCCGGCGTCCCGCCCGACGCGAAGCCGTTCACCTTCATCGGCTATCGCGAAATCCTCGCCCGCGATTCCGGCGAATTGAAACTCGAGGCAGCAATTCTTGGAATTCAAAAAGCCACGCGCCAATTTGCGAAGCGCCAGCTCACGTGGTTCCGCAAAGAACCAAATGTCCACTGGCTAGAATCCTTCGGCGACGACCCAGCCGCCGAAATTCAAGCCCTAGCACTACTGTAATTTCGTGCCGATCAAGCCGGTCGTAGCGCCGGCATCCTGCCGGCGTTTTTCCGCCCAGATACTCCCAACCAAAACCGCCGGCACGATCGCGCGCCTGGCTTTGTTGGGTCCGTCATAAGACGGACCTCTTTTTCTGTCACTCTACCCGCACCTATCTCGTCTCCGGCACCTTCTCCAGCGCCCCCGCCGGCAACTCTCCAACGCCAATCTCCTTCCTCAGCCACTCATACCTGTCTCGCCGCGCCGCCGCATCCAGCGAATGCGTCGCCTCATAAAACTTAATCTCCTTCGGCCCCTTGCTCATGTCGAAATATTTTTGCTCCATCGCCACGGTCATGAATTCATCGTGCGTCGCATATTGAAAGAGCGCAGGCGAAGGCCCCAGATACGCCGCATATTCCCCAGGATCCGACCATCCATACTTCGCCAGATATTCTTTAATTTTGTCATCGCCGAATTTTTTCCGAAACTCCGCCACCATCGGCAAATCTGACATCAAAAAGTCCGACTCAGATATCGGATTCGCCATAAAGACGAAGGCCGCCGGCCGCTTATCCACCGCATCGAGAATCGCGCCGCACGAAGCACCAAAGCTGTGCCCGGCGTACGCCACGCGCTTCGGATCCACATCCGCTCGCGCCAGCAGCAGATCAAGCCCGCGCCGCAGGTCCATCACTTCCTGCCGCGTGGCATCGGCGGACTGCGGTCCAAGAGGATCCGCCTCCGCCTTGAATCCGGGCCGCACCATCGGCGCGTCAATCATCAGCGACACGACGCCTGCTTGCGCCAGCACGATGGCTTCCTCCAAGAATTCGCCGCGATTCGCCGACGGCGAGCCCGGCATCATCCAGTGTCCCCATAAAATCGCCGCAAATCGCCCCTTGCTCGCGGGCGCCACTAAATACGCAGGCACGCGCCCGCTCACGGGACTCGCGTAACTGATGTCATGAATCTTGATTCCGCCGCGATCCAGCACTCCTTCTTCTTTGATAGCCAACGGCGGCGTCCCCGCCCCGTACTCGAACCGCTTCGCAAGCTCCGCATAAGCTTCTTGCGCCACCGCAACCGGCGCAATCACCGCGAAAATCAAAATCGCCGCCAAAATCTTCATAACGCCTCCATCGCCCCGCGCCGAGCATATACCCGAAGCCTCGAAGGGCTTCCAGCCGGCGTTTTTGCGCCCAAGTACCTCCATCAAAATCCGCGCTCGGATTCGCGACAACGCCCGCTCTAATCCTCGCCTAAATTCGCCCTCCGCTCTTAGTACTACCATGTGCTACATAACTGGAAACAACCCGAATTTTATATTTGAACTTTCATATACCTGTCCTATCATCGCTTCCCACCAGCCCATCCAATCGGATACTCCGAATGAATGATCGGCCGAACTTGAAAACGGGAATACCCACCAAAGGAGATATCGTGATCCGAAGACTAACTCTATTTTTGTTCACGATCGTCGCAATGTTGACAGGCGTGAATTTCGTCTGCCAAGCGCAAACACAGTCCTTGATGACGCGTCATGTCCGTGAAGCCACTCTCAACGGACAGGCGCCGTTCGTCAAGAAACTCCCGGCAACACAATCCTTGCGCCTCGACGTTGTTCTGCCGATCCGCAATCAATCCGAATTGGATAGTTTCTTGCGAGAGCTTTACGATCCTTCAAGTCCTTTTTTCCATCAGTTCCTCACCGTAAAAGAATTCACTGAGCGATTCGGCCCCACCCAGGAAAATTATGACGCCGTGCTTCAATTCGCGAAAACCCACGGCCTCTCCGTTGTCGGCGGCTCCCGCGATGCGATGCAGGTGCAAGTTACCGGTTCGGTCGCAGCCATCGAATCCGCATTCCACGTGACCATGAATGTCTACCAGCACCCCACGGAAGACCGCACATTCTACGGTCCTGACCGCGAGCCCACCGTAGACCTGCCCTTCCAGCTCTGGCACATCTCCGGTTTGGATAATTTCTCGACTCCGCATCCGCTTTACCATCACCGGGATTCGAGTGTGAAGCGCAACGCAACAACCGGCTCCGGCCCGTCGGCTTCCTTTCTCGGCAGCGACATGCGCGCCGCGTACCTCGGATCTTCATCTCTAACCGGTTCCGGCCAGAACATCGGATTGCTGGAATACTACGGATTTGATATCGCCGATGTGAACACCTACTACACCAACGCCAAGCAAACGAGGACCGCCGCGGTCACCGGCATCTCTACTGACGGGACCAGCTTGTCGTGCCTTGATAAGAGTGGTTGCGACGATACGGAACAGACCATTGATATCACTCAGGCGCTCGGCATGGCTCCGGGCGTAACCACCGTGTACGTGTATGTGGGTTCCACGGACACCGCCATATTGGGCGCCATGTCTTCGGATTCTCCGCTGCCTCTGCAATTGAGTTCGTCGTGGACATGGACTCCGGCGGACCCGAGCACTGACGACCCCTACTTTGAAAAAATGGCCACGCAAGGTCAGACCATCTTTCAAGCGGCCGGAGACAGTGGTGACTGGAAGACGAGCACCTACCCCTCCGAAGATGCGCACGTAGTCTGCGTCGGAGGCACCGATTTGGAGACCAGCAGTGCAGCCGGCCCCTGGAGTTCGGAAACCGCTTGGGTTGATGGTGGCGGCGGCTACTATGCCAAGGACGACATTTTGATTCCGTCCTACCAACAGACCTCGGGCGTGATCACTTCGAGCAACAAGGGCTCCACGACCTATCGCAATGGCCCGGACGTCTCCGCAAACGCGAACTTCACTTTCTACGTTTGCGCCGACCAAACCACTTGCACGGCGAACGAATATGGTGGAACCAGTTTTGCGGCGCCAATGTGGGCCGCCTACATAGCCCTGGCCAATCAACAAGCAGCTGCCAGTGGCGATGCGGCTCCCGGCTTCATCAATCCGGCCGTCTACGAGATCGGCCTCTCGTCCAGCTATGACACCGATTTCCACGACATCACCAGCGGTAGCAATGGATTTTCCGCGGTCACCGGCTACGACTTGGCCACTGGCTGGGGCAGCCCGAATGGCGCCGCCCTGATCAACGCACTCGCGCCAACGTCGAAAACTCCTAACTTCACCATTTCTGCCTCGCCCACTTCGGTCTCAGTCGTACAGGGTAGCTCTGGAACCTCGACGATCACGACTGCCGTTTCTGGCGGCTTTAGTGCGGCCATCACCTTGTCCGCATCCGGCCAGCCGAGTGGCGTGACCGTTGGCTTCGGCACCAACCCCATTGCCGCGCCGGGATCCGGCACTTCGGTCGCGACGTTCACTGTGGCCTCGACCACCGCGACCGGCACGTACTCGATCGTTATCACCGGCACGGGCGGAGGTGTTACGCAAACCACCAGCGTCTCGTTGACGGTGACCGCACCCGTTTCGGGTAGCTTCACGCTCACCGCGTCGCCCACTAGCTTGACCGTTGATCGGTCGGCAAAAGGGACGAGTACGATCACGATTCATCCCGCGAACGGCTTTACCGGCAGCGTAACTCTGTCGGCGACCGGCATGGGCTCTGGCGTGACCGCAGCGTTCGGCACCAACCCGGCGACAAGCACGAGCGTTCTCACTTTCACGGCAAGCAGCAGCGCCACCACCGGAACGTACACAATAACGGTGACCGGCAAGTCAGGCACCCTGACCGAAACAACCACGATCAGCCTCAGAATCCGTCGCTGATCATTAGCTAATCCGGCGGCGTGGCGTAAAGTCAAGCGCCACGCCGCCGCTCAATTTTCAGCGTAGCGCAGAAAAGCGTCGCCGGGCCCTGCCCCGACGACGCTTTTATTTTCGCGCTCCACTCAACCCGGCAAGTGCCGGCCATGCAGTCGTAGCGCCGGCATCTTGTTTACCCTGATCCTCGAAGGGCCGGCGTTTTTCCGGCCGCTCACCTCGATTACCACCAACGCTAGTCACGCACCGCAAAATATAATTTCAGTGCCCGGCGGCCCCCGCCTCCGGGAGTTGGCCCGCCGATTCGCAATTCTATTGCGCGTGACATATTTTGGCCCTCTGTTCGTCCTTTTGAAATTTCAAATCTGAAATCTGGATTTTTTTCCCCAACGCACGTGCGTCAGAACGCTGCTCATACCGTTATTAGACTCGGTATCGCGCCACCTGTCCCCGAATTAGCGTATGATACGCCCGTCAAATTTATGCCCCTCGCCGCTGGAACCAAACTCGGCACCTACGAAATCGTCGCCCAAATCGGCGCGGGCGGCATGGGCGAAGTCTATCGCGCGCGCGATTCCAAACTCGGCCGCGACGTCGCCATAAAAATTCTTCCTACTTCGCTTTCAAAAGATCCCGAGCGCCTGCGCCGCTTCGAGCAGGAAGCCCGCGCCGCCGGTCAGCTCAATCATCCGAACATTCTCACCGTGCACGATTTCGGCATGCACGATGGCGCGCCCTACGTCGTCTCCGAATTGCTCGACGGCGAAACGCTCCGTGATCGCCTTTCGGTGCACGGGCGGTCTTCGCGAACAGGATCGTCACGCTCCGCCTCGGCAAGTTCGGCAAGCGCGGCCGGATCAACTGAAATTGCTCCCGGAGAGGAGCGCGCTCTTTCGCCGCGCAAGGCCCTCGAAATCGCGAATCAAATCGCCAGCGGCCTCGCCGCCGCCCACGACAAAGGCATCGTCCACCGCGATCTGAAGCCCGACAACATTTTCCTCACGCGCGACGGCCGCGTGAAAATTCTCGATTTCGGTCTGGCCAAGCTCGTGCAGCCGCAAGTCCAGGATTCCGATCAGACGCAAACGGAAGTCACTCCGCGCGACGCCACTCTCTCCGGCGTCGTACTTGGCACGGCAGGATACATGTCGCCCGAGCAGGTTCGTGGCGAGCCCACCGATCTCCGCTCGGACATTTTCTCGTTCGGCGCAGTTCTCTACGAAATGCTCTCGGGCACGCGCGCGTTTCGCCGCGACACTAGCGTCGAGACCATGTCCTCGATTCTGAAAGACGAGCCGCCCGAGCTTGCCGCCACTAACGCAAATATTTCGCCGGCCCTCGCTCGCGTCGTCAATCACTGCCTCGAAAAAAATCGCGAGCAGCGATTTCAATCCGCCCGCGACCTCGGCTTCGATCTCGAAGCCCTCTCAAACGTTTCGGCCACGAGCGCCGCCGGCCGGGCCGTCGCCGCGGCTCCATCGCAACGGCGGCTCATCTTCACCGCGGGTGGCATCGTCGCGCTGCTGCTCGCGTCCGTCGGCGCATATTTCCTCGGCCGCCACAGCGCAACCGCAACGCAGCCCGAATACCAGCGCATCACCTTCCGCCGCGGAACGGTCTACACCGCACGATTTTCGCCCGACAGCCAAACCGTTCTCTACACCGCCCGCTGGCAAAGCGGCCCATTCGATGTGTTCTCCACGCGCCCCGACAGTCCCGAATCGCGCTCCATCGGCTTACCTGCCGGCGCCGAAATTCAAGCCGTCTCCGCGACCGGCGAAATGGCGGTTCTATTGAACGTGGCCACGCACGGGTCCTTTTCCTTCAGCGGAACGCTGGCTCAGGTTCCGCTCGCCGGAGGTGCCCCGCGCGAATTAATGAAAGACGTCGAGTGGGCGGATTGGTCGCCGGACGGCAAGAGTTTGGCGATCGCGCATTTTGTGAAGGGAAAAGAGCAACTCGAGTTTCCGGCCGGCAAGGTTTTGTTCGAGACCGATGGCTGGATCGGCGAGCCGCGCGTTTCCCAGAAGGGCGAGCGCATCGCATTCATCGATCACCCTGCCACCGGCGACAATGGCGGCGCCGTCACAATCGTGGATGTCGCCGGGAAAAAGACGGTGGTCTCCGGCGATTGGGCCGCCGCCGAAGGCCTGGCGTGGTCGCCCACGGGCGACGAAGTCTGGTTCACGGCCAGCAAGTCAGGTTCGAATCAGGTGCTCTATGCCGTCACGCCCTCGGGCAAGCTGCGTCTCGTCGAGCGCTCCTCCGGTTCGATGCGTCTCCTTGACGTCGCGCGCGATGGCCGCGTGCTTCTCGGCCAGGAAGATGCTCGATTGATGATGATGGCCCACACTCAGGGCAGCGCCGAGGATCGCGATTTGAGCTGGCTCGATTGGTCCGTGCCAAACGATATTTCTTCCGATAGACAAACCCTCATCTTCACAGAAGGCGGCGAAGGCGGCGGCGCGGACTACTCGGTCTACATGCGCAAAACGGACGGATCGCCCGCCGTGCGTCTCGGCGAAGGATTCGCGGAAGCGCTGTCGCCCGATGGCCAATGGGTACTCGCAACGCATTCGCATGAGTCTCCGGGGCAGATCTATCTTCTCCCGACCGGCGCTGGCGAGCCGAAGCAATTGACCCATGATGCGATGCAGCACTTCAACCCGGCCTGGCTTCCCGACGGGAAGCGAATTATTTATAGCGCCTGGCCGCCGGGCAAACCCCCGCGCGCCTACATCGCCTCCATCGAAGGCGGCGAAGCGCGCGCCATCACGCCCGAAGGAGTCAATTCGATAACGCATTCCGTATCACCCGATGGAAAATTCATCCTGGCGTATGATGCGGAGCACGCCAAGATAATGATGTATCCGGTGGACGGGGGCGAGCCTCGCGTGGTCGAGCGCCCGAGCGATGTGGGACGTATCGCGCGATGGAGCGACGACGGGCATTCAGCCTTCACCGGACGGGGTTCTCCGCCGTACACCATCAATCGCCTCGATCTTTATTCCGGTAAAGCCGTTCCCATCTCCACGATCACGCTGCCCGATCCGACTGGCTTCAAAGGTTTCGCCGGCTTCACCATCTCTGCCGACGGCAAAACCTACGTCTACAGCACCACCCAAGTCCTCAGCGATCTCTATCTCGCCCACGGCATAAAATAGCGCGCCTCGTCGGCGTTCTCTACCGCTTCGCCGCCGGCATCGCGCGCCCTAGCGCCCGCACCGTCACTTCATCCGCCACCGCATGCCCATTCTCGCGCGTCACCACGCCAAATCCTCCGTCGTAATCCCACATCGCCCATCCAATCCCATGCTTCTCAAGCGACGTCCGCACATCCGAAATCCACGCCGCCCGGTCCTTCGGATCAGCATTCTTCCGATACACGCCAAACTCATTGCAAATGATCGGAACGCCCCAATGCGCGCTCCAATCCGCTGCCTGCGCAATCTCCTTGTCAATCCGCGTCGCGTTCCAGCGATCGGTTCCATACCGCACCACTTGCAGCCGATGAACCGGGTCGGCAATTTCATTCGCCGCACTCATCACGTTCTCAGGATCCGACGGATACGGCACTCCTCGCAAAAAATGCCACCAACTCTCGCCCCACGTCGCACCCTGATGCGTAAAAATATGCGACTCGTAAAAATGAAACGTGTAAATCACATTCGCATCGCGCAGCGGGTCAAGAAAAAGCAAATCATCGTCGTCCGACCACCGCGCCCCCGTCGCAATAATCGTATGTTGCGGCGCGCCCGCACGAATCGCCCCCGCCAGCTTCGTCTCGATGCCATACCATCGGTAAGGATCGCGCACCTCCGGCTCATTCAAAATCTCGAAGAAAACCCGCTCCGGATCGTAACTTGAAAAATGCTGCGCCAAGCCGCGCCAAAAATCCGCAAAGTTCTCGACATAGCCGTCATCCGTCGCGAGGCTGTGCTTGAAATCTCCGCTGGCGTGAATGTCCATCTCCACCGCCAACCCATGCGCCAAAATCATTTTCACCGCCGCATCGAGGTAGCCGAGGTAATCGGCGGGAATTTGATCCGCCTGCCCGCGCCGAAACATCGGCGCCGGATTGATGCACAGCCGCACATGATCGAACCCCATCGCCTGAATCAGCGCCAAGTCCGCATCGGTAATCGCCGAATCAAAATGCTGCTTCGTAAGCCCATTAGGATCCCCGCCCGCCTGAAACCACTCGCTCAAATTAATCCCATGTCGCAAATGACCCGCGCGCCGCTCCGCCACGCCAGCCGATGCTCCCGATGTCGCCATCGGCGCAGCACCGGAGGCCGCAACCGCTCCGCTCTGCGCTCGCCCGGCAAAGGAAATATTCCCGAAGCCAACGAGAAATCCAGCAACCGCCAGCAGCCCGATCCAACTCCTAGTCACGCCCACCTCTTTCCCGACGCCGCCGGCAATTTCCCCGCAAGCCACTAACTCGGCAATTCACGCACTCAATTCAAGCACCCAATTCCAGCAAATGATACCAAGCCGGCAAAACTCCATACTCCTGCACCACAGGCTCCATAAACTTTGGCTCTTTCACAACAGTGCGATATCCATAACGCTCAAAAATCGGAAGAAAATCGTGCCCATCGTTGGTGGTCAAGCGCTCCATCCGCTCGCCCTCGCCATTCGGTGCAATCATCAAATTCTTCACGCGATGTTTGCCGAGCAATCGCGCCCACCACTCGATCGCTTCCATCCGGCATTCTGAAAAGCTGTGGATGTTGATCGCCAGATCCACCGGATGCTCGCGCAGCGCGCCATCAATCTCATCGAGCGGTATCGTGCGCGCCCTCTCCGCGCCTCGAAACTTCAAATAGTAATCGCTCACAAACGTCGAAACAGCCACCGCATCCGTACAAAGATATCGCTCGATGCTTGGCAGCGCGCTCACCATGCGATGCGCCAGCCGCCCGTAGCCCGCTCCCACATCAAGCACGCGAAATCCCGCCCGCGAAGCAATCCCCAGGTGCCGGTCCAAAAAATAAATTTCCGCAATGGAATCGAGCAGGTCGCGCGAAATTTCCCGGCCATTAATCGCGAAAGTGAAATTCCCAAAGCTGTTGTCCTCGGTCAGTTTGTCGAGCAGCCCCAGCCGGTCAATCGATTTCAAATAGTAGAAGCTCAAAGCGTACGCGAGAACGTTCGAATTCTTGCCTCTCACCTGCCACACCCACGCATTATCCCCGCGAAAATACGCAATATCTTCCGCACGAACGTGCCCATCGCTCCAAATAAATGGCGTCGTCACCTCCGCATCAAACGCCCCATACCGCCGCTGCAGCTCGACCAGTTTCGGATTGTCCGGCCTCAGATATCGCCCCGCTTCGTCAGGCAAGCCGCGTTCGTTGAAGCAAGGCCGAGTGACCGGCGCCCTCTGCCACTCATGCAAAATATTGGCAGGAACAATCTGAGCGTTATACCGCCGCAGAACCTGATTCGCAAAACTGGCAACCGAAGCTTTCACGCTCATGATTCAACTCTTCCAGCGTTCACCACTCAGCAAAAACCGGCCGCCTACTTCATCACTGCAGCCCGCCGCACAAACCCGTACCGCACGCGAATCTACCTAAATCGGCTGCCAAGCCTGTCTACTTGAACCCAAATCCACGTGCATCACCCCCCCGTTTCCGCCGGCCGCCCATTCCTGGTCGCGCCGCCGTTGTTACTGGCGCACGTCGCCGTTATCCACGGATACCACCGCACACGCCGCGCCATCCTGCGTCGCGTGCTTGCAATTCTCCATCGCCTTCTCCCGCGCCTCTTCCACCGTTCTCCGCGCGGTCGAAAATCCAAACGCATGCTGCGACGTCGCAAACGCTTTGTGCGGCCCAAGAATCAAATAGCTCTCGAAAGCCTCGAGCCCCTTTTCGCTCAGTCCCGCAGGCGGCGCAACATTCGGCGGCGTAATCTCCGGCAGCGGCTGCTCCATCGTCACCAGATTCTGCGCCTTCAAAAATTCATCCACCGTAGCCGACCAATCCGCAACGTGCCGAAAGAGCGCATGTCCATCCTCCCCGACGGCCGGCGCGTGCACGAACTGCTCGCGCCCTCCCTTCGATCGAAACGCCTCGTCGAATTTTTGCGCCAGCTCCGGCCAGAAAAATTTGTCGTTCTCCGCGTAGAGCCACAGCATCGGCGTGCGCGAACGTTTCCCGAAATCCTTGAACGCATTCACCAAATCGCCCGGGTTGCACACATCGTGATCCCCTTTCGATCCTCGCCCTCCCGCAAAGCTGATCGCCGCCACCAGGCCAGGAGGCGCATTCGCCGTCAGCGCCACCGTCGCCAATCCTCCCGTGGATACTCCCACCGCGATCACGCGGGCCGCATCCACTTGCGGCAGCGCGCGCCCATACTCGATCGCCACGCGCAAATCCTCCGCTCCATATTCCGCCGCCGCTTCATAATCGGTCACCGGGCAATGACCGGCATGCTTCGTATCCTGCTCCCCGCCCGATATCCCATACCCGCGCCGCACCACCACCAGCGCCACCCATCCGCGCCGCGCAAACCAAATCGCCTGCGGCAGCTCCCGCCACGGCGTCACCTCCGCATGCTCCTCCGCCTTCCGCGACGACCCATGCGTAATCACCACCAGCGGATGCTTCCCCGGCAATTCCGCATAAACCAAGAGCGCATCAAGCCCATTGTGCCCCGCCAGCGCCCACGGAATATTGATCTCCCGCTCATGAATGCTCTGCGCGACCGCGCCAGGCGCAAAAATCCCCAAAATAAAAATACCGAGCACCAACCCCCGCACACGATTTTTCACGGCAGGACATTACAACGAATTTCCCGGCACCCGACGCAAATTCTTTGCCTTTTGTGCCCGTCGCCGTTCGCAGCGGCGTCCGCTTCCACCCGCCGCTGTTCCATTTCAAATTTCAAATCTCAAATTTGAAATTGCTCTTTCTTCCGTCACTTCGCACTCCCCCCCGCTGTACTCACCCGTGAACTACCGTGATGGTATAATCCGCCAGGTACTCCGACGCTGAACGCTCGCCGCACACTCGCCCTCACCCTACTCCTCGCCGCATCTGCCTTCGCCCTTCCGAAACGCTCTCTCGCGCAAGACCCTGCCGATCTAGGCGCAATTCCATCGCGCCTCGCTGACGCGATTCGCAAAACAGCGCAGAACTCAACCGGCGTGACAACCGTATTCGTCCTGGACTTCAGTACTGTCTACCGCGGAAACACGGAATTAGGCCACGCGATCGCAAGCGAACTCGCCGATTCTCTACAAAGACAAGGTCAAGGCTTCACGGTCCTCAATGCATCAGACCTCAAGCAACCTCTCGCAAAACACAATCTGCGCGAGGAAGTTCTCGCTTCCAGCGCGCTACGGTGCTTCATAAGCGATCTTGGAATTTCCATCTTGGTTGAAGCCACCATGGACCCGCGGCCCGCCGGTCTCGTGTTTCATATCAGCGCTTGGATGGCGAAAGACGACAAATCCATATTCAGTGACAATACGGTTCTTCCCATGACCGCTTCAATGAAGGATCTGATTGCGAAGCCGATTCCGAGCCCGACGGAGTTCTTTCTAAAGGAAGATTACGTATGGAATCGAGAACTGCGCAAAGCATCGGAGTACAGTTTGCCGGTGCTACATTTTCCGGACAACCAGCGCGGATCCGAACCCGAATGCATTGAGTGTCCGGCTCCTCAGATCTCCGACGAAGCCGTCAAAGCAAAATTCCAGGGCACCGCTGTCGTGCGTGTCCGCATTGACTCTGACGGAATTCCCTCGCAAATCTCCGTTGTTCACGGGCTCCCATGCGGTTTGACCCGCCAAGCGGTCGACGCAGTCCAAGGATGGAGGTTCAAACCCATTACAGGGCCCGACGGGAAACCCGCCGTCATCGAAATGCCTGTCGAGATCACGTTTCTACTCTACTGACTCAGACACCCGCACGTCTCGAGTTTGCAACTTCGAATTTGCGATCTGAAACCTGAAATTACGTCCAGCTCCGTTCTTGCCGCGACGTTTGTGTGCAGCTCGGACTTATCAACTAGGT
>CAWDOI010000038.1:0-90792 GCA_963803835.1 uncultured Acidobacteriota bacterium
AGACTGCGGAAGGACGATTTTGGCGGACGTTTCACTGCGCTTCGCGTAAGATTTGGCGACGTGGACACATTTTCCAGAAGAGAGCGCTCCGATATTATGCGAAAGGTGAGGTCGTCTGGAAATAAGTCCACCGAACAAAGAGTCGTCGCATACCTGCGCTGCCATCACATCGCAGGCTGGAAACTAAGACCGCCACGTTTGGAAGGCTCGCCCGACATTGTCTTTCCAGGGAAGAAAATAGCTGTATTCCTGGATGGATGCTTTTGGCACGGATGTCCTAAATGCTTTCGCTCACCGGCGAGTAAGGTCGAGTACTGGAAAGCCAAAATTGAAAAGAATATAAAGCGAGACCGAACGGTAAAAAGGGCACTTCGCCGACAAGGATTCCGTGTGATTAGGATTTGGGAACATGACATCCGCAGCGGAGCGGGCATCAAACGTCTGCTGCGAACGTTTGGTATATGAAGGCTCAATTTTGGTACTAGCGTTCGCTAATCGCGCCTAAGTCTTTTCCAACCACCTATAAACTGGGCTCGCGGTTGAGCAGCGTCTGTCCCGATTGTAACTTGGTAGTAGAGTCCGTCCGCTCTGTTCTGTGTGTTGACCTGGGCCCAGTGCGCGTTGGCGGAAGCTTCTTCAAGAGGCACGTTGAAAGCTCTGAGCAATGCTGCAGCAAACTGACAAGTTTCAAGCGTATGCAAGGGTGGTTGAGGATTTTCAACCGGCTCCGGCACGCTTCGAGGCAATAAGTACAAGCACGGTGGCGGGAGCCAAGGCCGTTGATCTTGACCTAGAATCTCGGTGCTGGCTGCACGTAAATTACCCTCTACACCATACGCTGGGTTCTTCGGGCAGCGGCGGATCGCAGAGCCGCAACGGCCATCGAAGAAAATAAAACAGTCAACTACGACCCGCTCGAAAATCACCTTGGGGAAGATCCGCGTGGCTAGGGCCGACCAAACCCCGTCTCCAGGCTGATGCTGGAGTGACTCGGGACATTGGCTCCATAGCACAAATTCCTCGGCCCACCTGGGTCGATCCCATATCCCCGTATTGTTACCGTCGCCGCATCCTTTCGACTCAACGGCCACCTGTCGACCATTCAAGAGCGAAACTCGATAATCCTGTCGTTTCCTCGTCCCGACAAATTCCCACTGCGCGATAACGCGAACCTCCTGCATGTGAGAAAGAACGGCTTCGGTAAATCGTCTCTTCTCGCCTACCGACGCAGCGAATGTACCTCTCATAGACTCGACCGCCATGCGCAGCAGAGGCTGCCACTCGTCGGTGCTTATTCCAGCGGATGTCAGGATAGACGGATTATTCGAAGCGAGTTGAACAAGAAGGGTCTTCGCCCTGTCCAACTTTGTGGGATCGAGACTATGCCGACATGGAAGCGAGTCTTGGCGCTGAGCTGCGGGCATTATTTTCTATTGAACTCCCGGCTACCAGCAATGGCGCTATGCAGTGAATTGCAAGCCATTGTATCACCGGGATACAAACTGCATCACCGAGTCCAAAAAGGGCCTTACTGTCGCCTGCGGGCAGTTCAAAGGCGTCAGGCACTCCCTGCAGCCTAGCGTATTCTCGCGGCGTCATGAACCTTACCCGAAGGTGGCCTTCTCCAGCCACCACTAATATCTGTCGACTGCTACCGCCCCTTGCTGTACGGAGGCAACCAGCGATGCCGTCCGCCCTCACCTCTGCTCTTGGACCGTCTAGTCTGGTGCGACGGTAGACACAAAAGTACTGTACTCTCTGAGAAGAGACGGCCCACCGCACCAGTTTTCTGTGGTCCGAGTTCATCTGCCGCTCCAGCTTTGTGACACGCTCATTCGCCCACCAATAACTGCTGTCGCCAGGCACATCCTCGATGATGTCATCGAGCTTCAGGTGGAGTTCAGGGCGGCCGGTCGGCACGCTTGCAAAAGACCATCCTAGATCCGAGTTCCTGGCAATGGCCTTGCACAACGTCGGCGGACGTACCCAAGAGCTTGGCGGAATCCAGTCCGCCTTAAGCACCCGCCCCTCTTCAGCGGCTACAATCAGAACTCGCTTGCGACTCTGAGGCACAAAGAAGCTAGCATCCATAACATAAGGGTCGCAAAGATAACCCAGACGATTCAACGCGGACACCACAGAGCGAAAATCCTGCCCCTCGTTTGAACTCAGCAAACCCTCCACGTTTTCAATCAAGATCACCCGTGGGCGCTCTGTCTTACGTTCCAGAATCCTGATGAAACCCCAGAATGTTGACGAATCGCTCCCGAGCAGCCCCTCTCTCTCCCCCGCCAACGAAATATCAGTGCACGGAAAGCATGCCGTCGCCAAGTCACACTGCGGAACCTCCTCCGGGCGTATCCGGTTTACATCCCGCAGCACAAAAGTAGAGGAATCGAAGTTCGTTCGATAGATCTCATGTTTGTCGGCGGATATATCATTCGCGAACACCGTCCGACACCCTAATTCTTCGAGGGCGAGGCGTACGAGGCCGATTCCGGCGAAGAATTCTGCGAGACGTGTTCCTGATAACACTTTATGTGTGACAACTTTTATTGTCATATCTCGCTCACAAAAGCAAACTTTAGTTGACATGAACGTATGCGTCAACGCAAACTTTGATCTCGATTTCTTCACGATTAGAAAAGGGTTTTGAGCACGACTGTCTATGGGTTGGCGACGCGAAATCGGCAAACAGATGAGAGCTGGCAGAAAGGCTGCCGGATTGAGTCAGGCTGATCTCGCAGCGAAGTTGGGAGTTTCCCGTCAAATGGTCGCGCGCTATGAGTCTGGCAGCGCCGCGCCGTCGGTGGAAAAACTTGCAAAGGCCGCAACGAACCTGAAAGTGGAGTTCTATGTGCGCGGCTATCGAGTCTCTTTTCACCAAAACGCAAACCCGCCAATCGTGCCGGCCTTCCCTCAGCAGCTATCGTTCGAGTATGAGAAATCGCGCACCTACAGACGAAGCCTCGTGCGCATCACCCCACGGAAAGGCAAGCTGATCATTTACGCTGAGATTCCGGCGTAGCGGAGCGCACGCGATGGGCCAGATTGACGGGCGAATCTAAAAGAACTTACGGCGCGGAACGCGGGGTTTGGAACCTTTCCGGCACACTACATTCCCGTATTAGGAATTTCAGATGCGCATGGGCATGACGACGTAGCGATAACGGCTGGATTCATCAGCGAGTGGGCGAAGTTGGCCGGCGGATTGTTCGTCCTTCAGTTCGAAGGCGATTGGGCCGTCCGCGGCGGCGGCAAGAAAATCCAAAATGTATTGCGCGTTGAAGCCGATCGCCAGCGGCTCGCCTTTGTATTCCTTCTCGATGGCTTCCTTGGCTTCGCCATATTCCGGGCTCGACGCCGAAATCTCGATTCCTTCTTTTGCGAGCACGAACTTCACCGCGCGCGAGCGCTGGTCCGCAAGCTGCGAGACCCGGCGCAGCGCATCCTGCAATTCACCGCGTTCCAGAACGACAGTTTTGTTCGCGTCGCGCGGCAGCACGGCTTCGTAATTCGGAAACTGACCCGTGAGCTTGCGCGAAGTTAAGAGCCGACGGTCAATCTGGAAAAAGAGGTGGCTCTCATCCTGGGCGAAATCGGCGGTCGCGGTATCGTCGGAATCCGCGGCCAAGCGCTGGATTTCCGTCATCGCTTTCTTCGGGACAAGGACGCGCACTTCCGCGTTCAGCCCTTCGAGCTTATGCGTGTTTTCGACCATCGCGAGGCGGTGCCCATCGGTAGCGACCATCGTCACCGAATCCGGCTTCAGCACAAGCAGCGCGCCATTCAGTGTGTAGCGCGATTCTTCGAGTGAAATCGCGAACGTGGTCTTGGCGATCAGGTCGTTCAAAAGCCTCGCAGGAATCTTTACGAGCGCGTGTGGAAATCCTGGCAGCGCCGGGAAATTCTCTTTCGACATTCCCACGAGCTTGTACGATTTTCGGTCGGAAACAATCTGAATCCAGTGGTTCTCAATCAATTTGAAGCGAATCTCTTCATCCGGCAAGAGCCGCACAAGATCGTACAGTTTCTTCGCTGGGATTGTTCCGGATCCTTCTTTCTTCACCTTCGCGTCGCAGGAAGTGCGAATGCTCAGCTCTAGGTCGGTCGCCGTGATGGAAAGCCGGTTTCCCTTCGCTTCGAAAAGAAGATTCGACAGGATCGGGATCGTAGTCTTTCGCTCGACGACGCCTTGCGTCAGTTCGAGCTCCGCAAGAAGGTCGAACTTCTTCACACTAAATTCCATGTCGGTTTGTCCTCGCGCCGCTTCTTTGCCGATCTGCGTTCCAGTTGAGCTCATGTTGTAGGACCTACTCTACAGCTTTTTCAAATGAGTATAAAGTATAAGAACCCGCCGTCGTCGCCGCACCTGTGGAAACTTCGGATATCCCCGCAAAGTGATTCATCGGATGCAGTTACGCGAAGGACATTTCGTGCACAGCCCGGGAACGGTGAGGATAAAGCCAAGGTTTGCGCACCCACATCCCTTGATGGATGTCGTTCGCTCACCGGACCCACAGCACGCCCACATCTATTCCACACGATTATGCACACCGGAAAAATGCAAGCATCTCACAACACTTCTAGCCTTAGGGGCGAAGACGAAAACAGTTCTATCCAAAGGAATCAAGTAGCCGGTTGATCGTGCGGCTCAGTTCTTTGTCGGTCCGGCGAAGATTTTCGATCTTGTTGATGGAATGCAGCACGGTGGTGTGGTGCTTGCCGCCGAATTGCCGCCCGATTTCCGGGAGCGACGCCGACGTAAGCTTCTTGACGATGAACATTGCCACCTGGCGCGGGAAAGCAATCACCTTCGAATTCGAGCGAACCTTCAAATCCTGGGCGCGCAGGCCAAAATGTTCTCCCACACGCTTCTGGATCTGCTCGATTGTGACTTTCTTTTCCTGCAGCTCGATGATGTTCTTCAGAACTTGCTGCGCCGTGGAAAGGCTGACGTCCGCTCCAGTGAGCGATGCATATGCGACCAGGCGAATCAGAGCGCCCTCAAGCTCGCGAATATTCGACTTGATCGAACGCGCGATGTATTCGGCGACGTCGTCATCTAATCGAACGCGCTCGCTCTCCGCCTTCTTCTGAAGAATGGCGATTTTCGTCTCGAGATCGGGCGGCTGAATATCGGCGATGAGGCCCCATTCAAATCGCGAGCACAGGCGCTCTTCGATGGAAGAGATGTCCTTCGGCGGGCAATCGGATGAAATCACGATCTGCTTCTGCTGGTCGTAGAGCGCGTTGAAGGTGTGAAAGAACTCTTCCTGAGTCCGCTCGCGAGTGGCGATGAATTGAATGTCGTCCACCATGAGCACGTCCATGGTGCGGAAGCGGTCGCGGAAACTGCTCATGCGATCGAAGCGGAGCGAGGCGATAACTTCGTTTGTGAATTTCTCGGCACTGACGTAAGTGAGCCGCAGCGCCGGATTCCGTTTCTTGAGTGAGTGGCCAATTGCCTGCATCAAGTGCGTCTTGCCCAGCCCCACCCCGCCGTATAGGAAGAGCGGGTTATAGGTCTTCGACGGCTGCTCGGCCACCGCCAACGCGGCGGCCTGTGCAAATTGGTTCGACGCGCCAACCACGAAACTCTCGAAGGTGTAGCGAGGATTCAGTTGGTGGGTCACCGAATCGAAATCAAGCCGCGCTTGCTGTGTCGGCAGCGTCTCAGCAGCTTCTTGATCGGAGCACAGGTAGTCGATGCGCAGGTCGGTGAGGCCCAACTCGACGAGAACGGCCTGGAGCACATCACCGTAAGTTTCCGTCAGCCGCTTGCGGAAAAGGCGCGTGGGTACGCGCACCAGTAGCCGGCCCTCCTCGACGATTTCGAGACGAGTGGGACGGAACCAAGTGTTAAAACTGTGTGGGTTGACTCGACGCTCCACGTGGTGGAGGACCCGGTCCCACTGATTCATACGGAAAACATTCCTTCCGACCATTTCCACTGCTGTGGATAAACTTGTGGAAATCCAGCCAACACCCAGGCTGATTTGATCCGGCGTTCTAACCAGGCGCAGAGGCCGTACGCCCGAAGCCACTGCCACCGTCCGAGGAGTGAAGCCTTCCGAAAGACGTCAGCGAACGCGAGGCGGGATTCTGCCTAAAAGAATCTTCCGGGGCAAGAGAAAACTGAGCGAAGACCGTCCACAGCGTTCACAAGCAATTCACAGGTTTTCCACAAGGTCGTTGAGTGAAAAAGTCATCGCGTCAGAGGCCCGTTCGCGCGGTTGTCAAGATATTTTCGGAATCCTGCGAGAAATTCTCGCAATGAGACTACGGCAGAACTCACGGCTTTTTGTCTGCAGCCGCCGGCTTGTCCTCGGTTTTTTCCGGAGCGATGCCCGGAGCCTTGTCAGGACGCGGGAACACGTATACACCGACCGGATCGCCGGCGAGGATGAGGTGCTCGGGCTCAACGAGGATTGCAATCGGCACGACGCGCTCGCCCTCTGCCGTAAATGTCCGATACGTTTCGCCGCGGCGCGCACCCTCGCGATCGAAGTGCGTCAACTCATCGTCCATCGCCACCCAAACATCCAGTGATTGCGGATCCACGCCAACTGCGTTGATCACCGGTTTGAAACTCCCCTCTCCCGTTCGCTGATCCTGCTCCGAGATCTGGTGGCGCGTTGCTTCCGCGACGGGTGCGAATTCAAGTGTGCTCAACGAAATCTCGAGCGTGGCGTTACCCAAGTGATCGTAGCGGCGCACGGTCGGTTCCGGCAAAAAGCTAAACGCGTAGTAAAGGTGATTCGCCGAATCCGTGATGAGCTTGCCGAGATTCAGGCTACGGTTCAGTTCCCAATGATCGGCCAGAATTGTGCGATCTCCAAAGGTCCGCAGCCACATCCCATCCTTGTCGTAAATTTCAACGAGCTTCTTCGCGTGAAAACTCGCCACTGCGATTTCGCCCGATGCGAGAGCGGCTACGGAAGTCGGAGCCGTTACCGGGAACGAATTCTGCAAATGCCCCGCGGCGTTAAACACCTTAATTGCATTCGCGCCGCGATCCGCAACTACGACGCGGCCGGACGAGTCAACGTCGAAGTCCGCGGCATCAAGGAGAGACACTTCTTTTGTCGTGATTGCCGGAATTTTTCCCGCGGACTTTCCGTCAGCCGCATAAATTGAAATGACAGTACCCGGCGACGACAACACGTAATAGTGTCCCGTCGCATCACGATGGATCGCGCGAAGACCAGGACCCACGTCCAGCAGCAAATGGGCGGTGGAAATCAGTTCGATGTCGAGTTCCTGCGCGCGCAAATTCGCGAGCTTCGCCACGCCGGCGAAAGCGATAACAAGTATCAGAGACACTAAGACACGGCCGCCGAATCGTTTGATCATGGACAGGAAAATTATAGAAGCTCCTGACGCCAAAGATGCCCTCCGTCTGAGACGCGTTGCTTGACGCGCTACGGCCTCACTCGAGGCGAAGGACGACGCGTTCGATCGATCGCGCATGGCCCGTCGACTCGTCCGCATCGATAAGAACCGCATTCATCCGGACGTCGCCTTCAGGCACAGTGAAACGCGCCGGCATTCCATCGAGGAAACGTTGAATGATTCCGACCTTGTCCATGCCGATCACGGAATCGTGAGGGCCCGTCATTCCGACGTCGGTGATATACGCCGTGCCGCCGGGGAGGACGCGCTCGTCGGCTGTGGCCACATGCGTGTGCGTGCCCAGCACCACGGTCACTTTACCGTCGAGAAACCATCCCATCGCTTGCTTTTCCGACGTGGCTTCGGCGTGAATATCTACAACGATCACCTTTACGTTCTCAGGAACTCGCGCGAGTTCGCGCCCGGCTGCTCGAAACGGACAATCGAGCGCGGGCATGAATGTTCGGCCCTGCAGATCGAGCACCGCGTAATCGACTCCGTTTTTCGCTTTGCCGACGTAAAGGCCGCTGCCAGGCGCGCCCGGGGGGAAATTCGCAGGGCGGATCAAACGAGGCTCATGGGGTAAATAGTCGAGAATTTCCTTGCGGTCCCAGATGTGATTGCCGCCGGTGAGCACTTCCGCGCCTGAAGCGAACAATTCCTCGGCTAGCCGCGGCGTGATGCCGAAGCCCGACGCGGAATTCTCGCCGTTCACGATGCACAAATCCACCTGCCTCTGCGCGACCGTGTCCGCGAGATGATCGTGAAGGATCTTCCGGCCGGGCGAGCCGACTACGTCACCAACAAAGAGAATGCGCATGGAAAGGGTTCACAGTCCGCGCGGCGCCTATGCTGAATCCGACCGCGAGCTTCTTCAAATTCGTGCTTGAGAATGCAGTAAAAGGAGGCGTCCACTTGGCCGTGCGGTGCTAGACCCTGAACCCCACGTAATAGGTGGGCGCCCTGCGCCTGCTTTAAGGCTTCCTGAGCCGGTTACCCAGCGAGGATTGCACAAGGGCAGGACGACGGGGGCTCCCAGGGATCCAGTGTTGGTTCAAATAGGCCGTCACACCGTCACCTGCTTCGCAGGCCGCCTCCACGCCTAATTGTAACAGGAATCATCGACGCGACAATTTCAGCGAGTGTGTAATGGCCTGACCGAAACCTTCACATTCGGCAAAAATGATTGCAAACGAGCTTGCCGTTGTCCCATTTTTCCCTGCTTCGGCTCGCGGCACTCGACGCTATCCGTCCCTAGAATACGAACTTGGCTCCCAACTGAACGAGGCGCGGCGGCGCCGCGCTGATGGCATCGCCGAACGTGGAGCTGTCGATATTCCCATCAACGGCTTGAGGTCCAAAGAACTGAGCGTGATTAAAGACGTTGAAGGCTTCGATCCGGAACTGAAGTGATTTCGATTCCGTCAAACGAACTTTCTTGAGGAGGGCCATGTCGAAGTTATTCATCCCGGGCCCATAGAAAAATCGCCGCGGCGCCGTCCCCGGCGTTCCCAATGTATTCTCGGTAAACGCGGACGGATTGAAGTAAGGCTTCCCGTTGCGCGGGTTGTGATTCAGATCGAGAGGGCCGCCAGTGTAGTCCGGCTCATCCACGCCGAAGTTGTTGATGCCGTTCGGCTCAGCGCCCAGAAGCGAATTGTCCCCGAAATTGACAAGGGTCACCGGCAAGCCGCTGCTGAAATGCGTGATCCCGGAAAGTTCCCAGCCCTGCGTCCAGCGGTTCTTGGCGCGGAACAACGATTCGAAGGGCAGCTTGTAGTTGTAGCTCACGACGAAATTGTGCTTCACATCAAAGGCCGAGAGCGCCCGGCTCAGTGAAGGATCGAGAGGATTCACCTCTTCGCCGACGTTCGAGGATTGATCGAACGACTTGCTGTACGTGTATCCCGCCAGTACGTCCAAGCGCTTGCCGGTATGGTGCAGCGTGAGTTGTAAAGAGTTGTAGTTCGAATTCCCCGCTGTGGCCTGATTGGCGTTGCTGCCAAAATTCGATCCCAGAGGGCCCCGGGTGCCGTTGTAAAGCTTTCCCGTCGCCGTGATGTACTGGCTGTCCTCGCCGAACGGTCCGCACGGCGTTTGTCCCGCCGCCAAATTCGCGGGATTGCTCAGGAACAAGCACAGCGATGGGTCGCCGGGGTTCGCTTCCACAAGCACGAGTAGCCGATGCGCCTGCGTGCCGACGTAATTCACGCTGAGTACGGTCTTGGCTCCCAGGCCGCGCTCGAGAGACAACATGTATTCCTCGGCGTAAGGAATGCGATTGCTCGTGGGATAGTTGGGAAGCCCCGTAATGGGCTCGAACTGAGACCAATTGACGCTTGAGTCGGGGTGGCTCGCGCTCGTGCCCCATGGGGCGAGCGTAACTGGAAAATACTGGCCGAGGTTCTGCCCGCTCGCGGCGGTAACAAACGGCGTCGCGAAAAGCGGAGGAGCAGGGCTCGTGTAGGTGGTTCCGTAGGGCGCGTTAGCGCTCATCACGCCGATCGTGAGCGCCTCGATAGCCGTGTAGAACATTCCGAAGCTGGCCCGGATGCTCGTGTTGCCGGGGCCGCCGAGTAGCTTCGCGAGTACGCCGTCCCCAGACGCGATTGGCGAGTACGCCAGGCCGATACGCGGCGCGAAGTCCAGATTTCCCGGCGGCGCTAAAGTCCGCGGCACCCCGGGGTCAGTTGGATAGAGGATGCCGGCGGGAGCTCCGGGGAAAACGACGGACTGTTTGCCCGGCGCGAATGTCGCGATTTGGTTGTGCTTCTCGTACCACGGCTCGATCCGATCCCAGCGCAGGCCGTAATTCAGAGTCAGACTGCGCGATATGCGCCAGCTATCCTGCGCGTAAAGACCGAGGTATTTGTTCCGGCCGAAAAACGGCTGTAGCTGGCTCTGGTTGTACTGGCTCGGAATTCCCAGCAGAAAATCCGCGAAGTCAGAACCGGTCTCGGTTCCGAAGAAGAGAAAGCTCCCGTTGAATTGCGCGATCGCGTCGACGTTTAGCTGATCGTAGTGGAACTCACCGCCAACTTTGAACGTGTGGGTCCCCATGACTTTGGAGAAGTCGTCGAGCCACTGAAACGTGTTGCCGTACTGTTTCAACTCGTTCGTATTCGTCCCAATGGTGTAGCTGTTGAAGCCGACGCTCTCCACGCCTTCCGTATTCGGCGAAAGTGCGACGATTCCTGGTGTTCCCTGGCCCACCTCGAAGCCTTGGGACGCCAGGCTGATGCCGACTCCTCCTACCGGCTTGCCCAGGTCGACCGCGTCACGCATGTAGCTGAAACGGAATTCGTTCAACGCACTCACGCTCAACGTTTTCGTGTCGCCGAGTTCGAGAAGTTGCGCGCGCCCCGTGTAGAGCGCGTTGAACCCCGGAACGTTGGCGCCGCCTTGCGCGACCGGATAAGGATTGTTTTCAGACCAATCGTCAAGGAAGTAGTAGGCGTTGAGGAGGCCCCAGCGCGTGTTGGCGTCGGTCCGGTAAGCGCCTTTATCGTCCCGCAATGTTTGATTGAAGGACGACGTGGAGAAAGTGCCGTTCGCGTTGTTGGCCTGGGGAATGTATTGCAACAGGTTCGTTGCCGGGGCGGACCACGCGCTCTGCGGAATCACGGCGTTGGGAAAAACGCAGTTGGCCGCCGTGCATCCCGGCGTGTAGTAGGGCTCGTTCTGCGAAACTGTATAGCCGAGCTTCTGCGATAACAGGCTCGCCCAATACGGTCCGCTCACCGTCGTGGGGACCGTGTTTCCATTTGCGTCCGTGGTTACAAACGAATTCGCCAGATCCAGCAGATTGCCGGTGCGATCCGCCAGCGATGGGATGGAAATTCTTGGGGTGTCCACTCCCTGCGTCGACCGCGTTCCCTGATAGTCCGCGAAGAAGAAAATCTTGTTCCTGTGAATCGGCCCTCCAATTGTTCCGCCAAATTGATTTTGGTTGAACGCCCCGCGCCCGGGAGAGAAATAATTGCGCGCATCGAGATTGGTGTTGCGCAGGAATTCGAAGGCGTCGCCGTGAAACGAGTTTGTGCCGGATTTTGTGACCACGTTGATCTGGCCGCCACTGAACTCGCCGTATTCCGCGTCGAAGTTGCTCGTGAGAATCCGGAATTCCGCAATAGAGTCCAGGTTCGGGACGATCGCCGCGCCCATGTTCACGTCTTCCTCGGTGTCGCTTCCGTTGACGATGAAGGCGTTGGCAAATTCCCGCTGGCCGTTGATCGAGATCGTTCCGGGATTCAAATTACCCGAGGGTGAGAGCGCGCTCGCTCCCACGTCCTGCACGGTTTCGGAAGTGATGGAAGTCACCGGCACCACGCCAGGCTGCAGCGCGAGCAGGTCCGTGTAGCTTCGCCCGTTGAGCGGCACCGCGGTCATCTGCTCGCCCGTGATGACCTCGCCCACCTGGGTACTCATCGTTTCCACATGGAGCTGGTTGTCGGCGACCGTGACGGCATCGGACCGGGCGCCCACCTGTAGAACCGCGTCGATTGTCAGCGCGCTGTTCGCATCGAGGACGATTCCCGTGCGCCGATACGGCCTGAAGGCCGCGCTTACGACTTCGAGATCGTAGTGGCCGATCAGAAGGCTGGTGAACGAATAGAAGCCCTTGTCGTCGGTCAATGTGGTCTGCCGGATTCCGGTATCGCTGTTTGTTGCCGTAACAGTCGCCTTCGGAACCAGGGCGCCACTCGAGTCCTTCACGGTGCCGGAGATGCTCCCGCCGACGCCGGCTGCGGCCGTCCAAACGAAAGCGCAAATCGCCAGAGGTAGAAGGAACCAGAAAGCTCGATGCCTGAGCCCAAAGCTAGTCATGAGATCGGAACCATCCTTAATGAATTCTAGTTGATAATCACTGTCAACTGGCTGAGGACGGTATCGCAGTTGAAACAGAGTGTCAACTGGAAAATTGCGAACAATTCGTGACCACTCGAGACATCAGGAAGCGTGAAGACTTGGCGCGCTGCATGGAACCATCGGCCCCGTGCAGCGCGCCCAGACTGCGGTTGTTGCTTAGAAGTGGAAGCCGATCTCACCCGTAAGGGCGCGAGGTGAGACGTAGTGCGTGCCACTGAACGTCGACAAGAAGTTATACAGCGCGTATTTGTTCGTTATATTGATTGCCGTGAGACGAACGCTCCACTTGTACCTGTCGCCGTTAAAGATGTTGTCGTGGCCGAGCGCCACGTCAAAGAGATTGCGCGGCGCGATACGTGGAGGATTGTGATCGTCGTCCTCCGTGCCGGGCGCCGGAATCTTGATGAGCGTCGAGCCGTACATCGAGCCCGGGCACAGGTTCGCGCCCAAACCCGAACTGATTGGCGTCGTCGGCGTAGCACGCACCGGTCCGCAGAATAGCCCCGCCTGGAATTGCTGGTCAGCAGTAATGATGGACGTGTCCACCACGTAGTTGGGGCCGACGTTGACGCCGTTCGGCCCGTTCGCGCAGTCCTCGCCTCCCGCGCACGGCACCGGACCCGCGACAAGACCGCTGTCATACCGCCAGTTGAACCCGAGCCAGGGCGCGCGCTTCCACGGCTGGTATTGCACGTGGGTTGTTTGGTTGAAATTCTCGTCGTGGTCGATGCGAAAGACGGATATCCCACTAGGAGCAGATCCGATCCCGCTGACCTGCGGCGTGAAGAACCGCGCAGCCACGTGGGACATGACGACAAACGCCGTCAGACCATGGAAGTTCGGCACGGTGCCGCGGATGGCGTAGCCGGGGATTTTCGATCGGTCCCACTCAATCGGGAAAGTGATCGGCGTGTCTCCCAGCACGCTGAAGTCGTAGGCTTTGTGCGTGTACTTCCAGATGTACTCGCCATCGAGGACAAAGTATTTCCCAAACGCCTGCTGCAATCCGGCGTGGAACTCATTGCGCCATCCAGGACTCAGCGGCGTCGTCGAAACGCACGGGCTGATTGTCGAAGACATGATCGCGCTGACCACCGGATTTAAACATCCCTCGCTTGAAAGAACGAGGTTTTCGTTGAACGGTGTTTCAAGAGTGCGGGCGTAAGAAACGCGCAGCACCGTGTTGCTCGGCTTGACGTTGTAAGCAATCCCGATCCGAGGCTCGATCTGATTTTGGCTGGTTATGCCGTCGTAGATGTCGCCGCGCAGCCCGAGGTTGAACGTCCAATTGTTTTTGGTAATCGTGTCCTGAAGGTACAGCGCCACTTCCTTGATGCCTGCCGTGCCGTTGTAGGTGTACAACCCGCTGGTCGAGTTCGGGCAGCCGTCGGAGGCTGGCAACGGTGCCGTCCTCGTCAGGTCGTAGCAAGCCAGCAGGGAATTGAACGCTGGGATCGAAGCCCCGTTGTTGATCCCTTGTCCCATGTTCGGCTGAAGGATCCCGACGCACGACGCCGGATTCGTCAGGAGCGGGTTTGTGTCGGGAGAGAGATCGCCGTACAAGCACACGGCATTTGCTGTCGGATCCACAATGCCGATGGGATCATTTTCCGTTAGAAGCGTGTCTTCAAAGATGATCCCGGCCTTGATATTGTGAATGCCCTTCACGTAAGAGAGACTTGCACGGCCTCCGAAGTTCGTCAGCCGGCGGCTCTGGCTTACCGATTGAAGCTGAAGATCGGGGCTGAGGTCGGCAAACGGATCATCGCTCGGGTAGTAGCTATATCGATCCTGCCGTACGAAGGCGCCGACCGTGAGCACTGTGTTCGAATTGATCAAGCGCGTCCAGGCGGGCGCGAAATTGATCGTCCCGATTTTCGACCGTTGATCCTGTGAACCTACCAACTCGCCATTTGGCCCCAGGCCCCCGCAATTGCCAATTTGACCGATAGGGCATGTCCCCGGCACGACGAGTCCTGACCATCCTGTCGCGTTCTCGGCGTCGTATGAGTTTGGCGTCTGAAACCAGGAACGCGTGTAACCGAAGTTCACATTGATGGTGTCCGATTGTGAAGGCTTGAAATCGAAGCGATCGAATACGTTCGCTTCGTTGCCTTTGTCGTGCATCACGACATACTCCGGCCCGTCGAGAAACCGTCCGGTATTCAGGCCGTTTGCAGCGATGAAATTGCCCCATTTCTGCCCGCCGTAGGAAAAGTCGAATCCTCCGTTGACCGAACCAAACGACCCATAGGAGGCAGTCACACCGCCATGCGGCGTCGTAGAGCCGAGGCCCGAACGCGTGGTCACCACGATCACGACGCTCGTCTTGTCCCCATATTGGGCCGGCGGCGCGCCCGCGATTACTTCCATGGACTGCACGGCGTCAACCGGCAATTGGTTCGAAAACACCTTGCTTTGCTGGTCAGTGATCGGCTGGTCGTCAATCGAGAATGAGTTCGAAGCGTGATCCCCGAACCCGTGGAACAAACCATTCGAATCGGCCGCAATTCCGGGTGAAGCCAGCGTTACGAGAGAGCTAAGCGAGGACGATGCACTCTCAAGTGGAAGCTTCTCGAAGAGCGCTCGATCCACGTCCGTATGGTCGGTGGAATCGGTCTCGATGAGATCTTCCCCCGACGATTCAACGCGTATGGATGTCGTCGTCCCTGTGATCTTGAGCGCGATTTTCACGTTAATTGGGACGGTTGAATTGACGCTGACGTCCTGGACGTATCCGTCAAAACCTTTTGCAACGACGGTCAGGTGATAGGGATTGAAAGGCACGTTCTGAATCGTGAAGTTGCCCGAACTGTCCGTCGTGGCGGCGCGGTTAAATCCGCTCACGGGGTTTTCAATTTCGACCGTTGCGCCAACGACGACCGCACCGGATGGATCGACAACGGTACCGCCGACGCTGGTTGACGCGCCGGACGATTGCGCGCGAATGGCTGACGCCGCGCCAAAAGACAAGATAAGCAACGCCAATATTCCGAGATTGCGTATGACTCGATTCATTTATCCCTCCCACGGGAATGGGCAAATGCCCTACCGGGCTGCCCGATGTCTGCGTGAAATGGAAGCCGGCCCGCTGCGCGAGACGGCAAAGAAAATGGTCTGGGAGGTTAGATCGAGTTGAGAGGAGGCGCCCGGGAAGGATTGTCCTCGGGCAGTTGTTCAAGCTCCGGCGCGATAACTTCGCCCGGAATCCGCCAAGCTACGGCAAAAACCACCGGCAGTTTGACGGTTACGGCTGACTGCACAGGCGCTTGCTGCGCCATGTGGCAGACTGGGCATGCCGCGGACGAGCTGTCGTCGTGGTTGTGCGCAAGGCTCGATTCCGCCGTGATGAAAAGCAAAGCCAGAAGTGCCAGGCAAACAGCAAGGAGCCTGGAGGTGCGAAGCCTCGAATTGGAGCCTGAATTCATCCGGCCGCCATCATATACCACCAGTCAGCCGATTAGACGCAAATTCAGCCGAAAGGGTGACGCATGAGACCATACCTCGGCAATATTCCTGCCGAATTAGCCAGCGCCGCGTGTGCCCTGGACGTTGGCAATCTTATACCTGCAAGACATCGCCATCACGCGCCACCATCTGATACAACACGGGGCTCACAATACGGCCCAGGAATAGCCGCGAGATAAGTCCCGCCACAATCACTATCGCAAACGGCTTCTGTGAGTCCGAGCCAACGCCGGTGGAAAGCGCCGCGGGCAGAAGACCCAGGCAAGCGACCAGCGCCGTCATCATGATCGGCCGCAATCGGATTAGCGACCCATCAAGCGTGGCTTTTCGAATGCCGAACCCCTCGAGACGCAGCTTGTTGATATAGGAAACGTCGATGATCGCGGTCTCCGCCGAGACACCCATGAGCACGAGCAGACCGAGAACCGAAGAGACGCTGAACGTCGTATGCGTCAGCTTGAGCGCGAGCAGCGCACCGACGGGTTCAGTCATCACCACGCCGATGAGCACGGCGAGCGGGAACTTGAAATTGCCGTAGAGCGCGAAAAGGATTGCAAAGATCAGGAGAACGGCAAGCGGGGCGATAACCACGAACTGCTGTCGCGCGGCGACATACTCGCTGTATTCGCCGCCCCAGTCCAGCCGGTAACCCTGTGGCAGCTTGACGGACGATTCCACCGCCTTCTGCGCCTGATTCACGGCGCGGGCCAGATCGCGCCCCTCGATGCTGAATTGGACTCCGATGTAGCGTGAATTGTTCTCGCGATAGATGAACGACGCGCCGTTGCCCTGGTGAATGGTCGCCAATTCCGAAATCGGCACCTGCTGCCCGGAAGGAGTCGGCACCAGCAAATTGCCTATGGCGTGCTCGCTCGATCGGTATTCGGGCTTCATACGCACCACCAGGTCAAACAATTGCTCGCCCTGAATCACTTGGGTGGCCGCCTGGCCGCCCACCGCGGCCTGGATCACGCCCTCGACGTCGGAGACATTGATTCCATAACGCGCGATTTTTTCGCGGTCCACGTCGATCTGCACGCTGGGCTGTCCGAGTTCGCGTACAACGGTCAGTTCCGTGAAGCCGGGAACCTGCTGAAGCACACGCTTGATCTCGACCGCCTTGTCTTCGAGGACTTGCAGATCCGGGCCGAATATTTTTACGGCCAGCGCGCTCTTCAATCCCGTAAGTGCCTCATCGACCGCGTCTTCGGCTGGCTGCGTGAAGTTGAAAATCACGCCCGGATACGACGCAACTTGCTTCTGAATTTCTTTCGTCAGCTCAGCCTTGTTATGGATCGCTCCCTTGCTCCACGTCGCGTCCTTATAAGGCTTCAGCCCGACGTAAAATTCGCAGTTGAAGAACCCGGTGGGGTCGGTGCCGTCATCAGGGCGAGCCAACTCGGAACCGACTTCGGTGACCATCGGATATGCCATCAGGATTTTGCGAATCTGGGGAGCGAAGTTGGCTGCCTCTTCGAACGAAACCGTGTAGGGCATCGTGGCCCTGACCCACATGGCGCCTTCGTCGAGGTGCGGCATGAACTCACCGCCAATGAACGGAATCAAAAGCAACGAAGCAGCGAAAATGATGGTTGCAAGAATCATCGTCAGATTCGGGCGGTCCAGGCACCAACGCAGTTCCGAAGCGTATTCGTCCTTCAGCCACTCGTATCCGCGATTCACTTTTTCCTTCACGCCGCGAGTGAACCAATAGGATGCGAGCACGGGAACGAATGTGAGCGTGAAAATCAGCGAGCCAAGCAGCGCCCACGACATCGTTTCCGCCATCGGGTGAAAGAGTTTGCCGGAAGGGCCGCTCAGCGCGTAGATGGGAATGTACCCAGCGAGGATCACGGCGATGGAATAAAAAATTGGCCGGTCCACGTCATGCGCCGCCGCGATAATCACCTCGTGAAGCTTGTAATCCTGCCCATGGCGTAAGGCCAGCTCGCGGTAGATGTTTTCCATCATCACCACCGTGCCGTCGATGATGATTCCGAAATCGATGGCTCCGATGGAAAGCAGGTTTGCCGGAATCCCGCGCGCGTGCAGGAAAATAAATGAAAAGAGCAGGCTCAGTGGAATGGTGAAAGCGACGATGATGGCCGCGCGCACGCTGACCAGGAAGAAAATCAAAACGATCAAGACCAGGCACATGCCGAGCAGCAGGTTATGCTCCACCGTGTCGATGGTTACCTGCACCAGGTCGCTGCGGTCATAGAAGGGCCTGACTTTTACATCATGCGGCAGTAGGTCGCGGTTGATCTCCGTGGTTTTTTCTTCCACGCGCTTCAGAACGTTCTGCGTCTGCTCGCCGGTGAGCATGAGGATGACGCCTTCGACTCTGTCATCATCATTCTGGAAACCAAATTCTCCGAGGCGGGGAGCGTGGCCGATGGTCACCTCGCCGATGTCGCGCACGTGCACCGGAACGCCGTTGTTGCTCCCTACGACGATGCTGCCGATATCTTCTGTCTTCGTGACCAGCCCGAGTCCTCGTACGTAGAAGAATTGCGAACCCTGCGAGTAAAAGCCACCGCCGGCGTTGGCGTTGTTTGCAGCCAACGCGTTGAGCACTTGCGGCAAGGGAATGTGGTAGCTGTAAATCTTGGCCGGATCGAGCAATACTTGGTACTGCATCACCGTGCCGCCGAATCCTGAATCGTCCGCCACGCCCGGCACGGACTTGTACGCGCGCTCGATCACCCAATCTTCGTACGTCTTCAATTCTTGCGGCGTGCGGTCCGGGCTCTCGATCACGTAGCGATAGACGAGGTTTGACGGGCTCGAAAGGGGCGCCAGGCTTCCCGTCACTCCCGGCGGCAGCGTGGCATCCGAGAGCCGCTCAAATACCACTTGCCGGGCGAAGTAATCGTCCGTGTCTTCCTGGAACGTCATGATGACGTCCGACAAGCCATAGAGCGAGATCGACCGCATGAACTCCATGTGCGGCACGCCGTTCATTTGCAATTCGATCGGCAGCGTGACGAGCCGTTCGGTTTCCTCGGCGGCGTGCCCGGGCCACTGCGTGATGACCTCGACAAGCGGGGGCGAGAGGTCCGGGTAAGCGTCCACAGGCATTCGCTGGAACGAAATCGCGCCCGCGACGATCACAAACACTGCCACCATCAGCACCAGGAAGCGCTGCCGGAGAGCAAATTGAACGATGTGATGAATCATCTCGAGACTTCGGCCTCTCAGCGCTGTAGCGAATTCTGGAATTGCAGGAAAAGACTGCCGTCGCCCACCACGCGGTCGTTTGCTTGCAGCCCGGTGAGGATTTGTGTTTTGCCGTCCTGGCTTTCACCCAGAGTAACGTTGCGCCTCGCGAACTGATTGTTCCCCGTCTGCAGATAAACGTACGGCATGTTTTGGTCGTCGCGCAGCACGGAAAAGTTGGGAACGAACATCGCGTCGGGAATTACGCCGGCTTGAACCTCCGCCGTCACATACATCTCTTTCTTCAGGCGCTCGCCGGGATTGGAGGCTTCAATGCGGGCCTGGAGTGTCCGCGTGTTGGGATCGAGCGCGGCAGAAATGTATTCGATCTTGCCGTGCACTATGCCGGGATACGACTCATTGTCAATCGCCACGGGATCGCCCACGTGCACGAACGCCACATCCTTCTGATAGACATTCACGAGAATCCACACCGAACTCATGTCCGACAGCGTGAAACACTGTGTAGCTCCGGGCGCCAGCAATTGCCCCACCGAGCACTCACGGTCGACCACCTCTCCCGCGACCGGCGAGAACAGCGGAATTTCCGCTGATGGCGCCTTACTCACAATTGTTTCCGGGTCGGGTATGCCGAGGATGCGAATGGCGTCCGCGCTGGACTCGAAGTCCGACTGCGCTTGTGTGCGGTTCGATTCAGCTTGCTCGAGGTCGGCCTGGGCAATAGCGCCGTGTGCAAATAGGTCCTTTGCTCGGACATAGGATTTGTCCGCCAGCTGAAAGGCGTCGCGCGCTTTGATGTAAGCTGCCCGCAGTAGAGAGTAATCCGGGCTGGCGATGTAGAGCATCGGCTGGCCGGCTCGGACATGCTCACCCGGCGCAACCACGACGCGGCTGACCGGCCCACCGACCTGCGTGATCACTGGCGTGGTCTTGAAATCGTTGTACTCGACCGCGCCGGTTAGACGAAGCGTGCGCGTCAACCGTCCCTGCTCGACTGGCACTACTTGAATGTGAGACATCTGGTCGGCGGGCAATGTGAAGAGTTCAGCTTTGGCTTCCGGACTTTCCGCGGTCGAGAACGACGTCATCTTGCTGGCTTTCTCTCCCGCTCCTCCGCAACCGGCGAGCGCCAAAGCCGCGGCCAACACCACGCCACTCATTCGCGTAACCCGCGTTCCACGTGAACTACGGAACGATTCGCCGCAACCGCTCTCGGAAATTTGGATGGCAGATTCCTTGTAGATTTTCACGGCAGATTCCTTGTGCCGACGGCCTCTCGAAGTTGCTCAACGGCGGTTTGATAGGACGCGAGCGCCTGGCGGTAGGCGAGTTGGATAGCGCGATAACTCCGCTCGGCATCGAGAAAATCAAGAAGGCTTGCGGCGCCGCGCTTGTATGCATACTCGCTGATGTCGCGCGATTGCTGTGCCTGATCGAGATAGCCGCCGCGATACAGCTGAACGATCTGGTTGTTCGTCTCAAGGCCCTCGTAGGAATCGGATACGTCGGTCAGCACCTGTTCCTGTGCGGCCTTCTGGCTCTCCTGAGATTGCGTGATGGCAATTCGCGTTCGCGCGATTTCACCTTGATTGCGATCGAAGATGGGGAGAGGCATGCTCGCGAAGAGCGATACGGCATTCGTGCCTCCCGTGTGGCTGTAATCCGCGGTTCCTGTGATGTCGCGCTTTCCGATGGCTTTCTGCAATTCGTACTGGCTTTGCGCTGCGGTTACGCCCTGCACGGCCGCACGCAAATCCGGCCGTTGCTGGAGGGCGAGCGCTTCAAGGTCGTCGCGCTTCGTGTGGACAGGCTGGTAATCGAGCTCTCCGGCCACGTCGTAATCCGCGGAGACGGATTCAAAGCCGAGCGATTGGCGAAGAGTGATCAGCGCTTGCACGCGCGCCAGTTGCGCTTGCGAAAGGTCCGCCTGAAATTGCAGGAGCTGCAGCTTGATCTTGAGCAGATCCGCTTCGCTCATGTCGCCGTCTTTGTAGCGCGCTTCGCTTATGTCCACCGTGTTCTGAAAACTTTTCAGGTCCTGCTCGGCGAGAGCGAGCGTAGATTCCGCAAGCTGCACGTTGATGAAGTCAGAGGCGACGAGAAACGTCAAAGCGCGCTCGTTGTCGGCGACCTGCGACGTTGTCACCGCCGTCACATCCTTTGCCGCTTGCAGCCGGTGCTGCCGCTTCTTTCCGCGCTCAAAGAGATAGCTGAGGCCGATGTCGAACTGCGCGTTTTGGTCGAAGTAATCGGAATTGACAGACTGGAAGGGCAGGAACTGAGCGTCCGCGCCCAGCACCGGATCCGGCCGCAAATTGGCGGTTATTTCCTCAGCTTGGCTTTGCTGGATCGTCGTGCGCGCCGCCAGAAGCGTGTGATTGTGCTGCAACGCGAGCTTGACCGCGTCGTCCAGGCTGATGCGCACGGGACCGGAGCTTTGTGCTGCGGCGATGCCTGCCCCGAGCAGCAAAGCAGACAAAACTGCGAAATAATAAATTCGTGAACGCATAACACCACCGTTCAAATCAAAATCGGAAAAAGAGTGGATCAACGCGCCGAATGCGGCGCAGGGAAAACGTACAGAAGTTTAAGCGGAGGGAGGCGCCCGAGCGGGTACACGGCGCGAGCGAGGCGCTGGCTCCGGCGAAGGTTTCAATACCTCGGCATTCGAACTGATCGGCATGAGCAGAGGCAGTCGATTGCCCGCGAGCGGCTTCTCGATTGGTTGATGATTGAAATGGCAAATCGGGCAGGTGCTTTCAGAATTTGAATCGTGATGGTGCCAGGCGTTGCCCAGCGTTGTCGTGATGACGAGAAGCGCCACGAGTGCCAGGGGCACGAGCAGATAGCGAGTGTATTTGCTAAAGGGCTTCACGTTTTCACTACATCAACAGGGCCTAAATCATTGTATCGGAGATGCCTTACAGAACGGAAACGTTGTGTTTGTCTCGATACTCGCCCGATACGTTGAGCCCGATATGCTGATCCGGATGCGAGGGTCAGGCTGTCTGTTCGAGCGTCTTTTCCACTATCGCGACACACTTTTCCACGCGCTTGCGCAATGGGCCTTCGATCGCTTCCTGCCGCTTCTTCAGCGCGTGCAGTTCGTCGGCGATATTGAGCGCGGCGAGAACGGCAACACGGACCGAATCCACCGTCCGCGTGGCTTCCGCCACCGAGCGCATCTTCTCATCCACAAAAGATGCGAGGTCCTTCAGATACTCTTCGTTCTCATCCGCTTGAACGTTGTAACTCTGGTTGTAAATCTCGATCTTCACAGGAGCCTCTCTTCGGCTGAGCCACGTGTATTCTGCGGCGTCGCGTCTTGAGTGACAAGCAGAAACGTGCGATTTCGGCGGCGCCTGGGAATGCATCTCGCGATTGAAGTTTCAACGGTGAATCTAGGCTGCGCGGAGCGAGGCGCCGAGCGATTTTTCGAGTGCGGCCACAATTCTCGACGAAAAATCCATGAGCTGCGCATCCGTGAACGTCGCTTGCGCGCTCTGGAATGTAACTCGAACGAGAAGAGAATATTTTCCGGCGAGAATGTTTTTTCCGCGGAACAAATCCACGGCTTCGACCCGCGCGACCTCGGGAATCTGCAACGCGCGAATCGTCTCTTGCACTTGCGAGAATTTGATTCCATCCGCCAGCAGCAGCGAAAAATCGCGCTCGACCGCCGGGAAACGCGGCAGCGGCTCATACCGCCGTGAAGCTCGAGTTCGATCGATCGCTTCTAGCAGCGGCTCAAGCGCGAGATCGGCCACAAACGCATCCGTCCGCAATTTGAAGGTTTCCGCTGGCTTCCGCCCTATCTTTCCCGCCGCGCCAAGCGCTCCATCGGCACTGCCGAGAGAAATCCGTCCGGCAGCCGAGTGCGAGAGCCAGTTCGGAACTCCCGAATCCCACGCGAAGCCACCGGCAAGCTCGCCAATCCGGTCGAGATCTCCCTTCAGGTCCGCGAATTCGAATTCACGCGCTCCTTCGTGAATGCTTTTCTCTCTCGCATCACCCGTCGCGCCCAACGTGAGAAGGCGCGTCTCCACCGGCTGCCCATTCTTGATTGCGTAAGACTTGCCGATCTCGAAGAGGCGCAGATTGCGCTGCGCGCGATTCAAGTTCCATTCAAGCGTGGCAAGCATGCTGACCGCGCCCGAACCGCGCAGCGTCGAAGCTTCTTCAGAAAGCGGATTCGCGATGATCGCCGGCGTCACGCCCTCCGGCCGGAACAATTCATCCAGCTCTTTATTCACAAGCGGGACCGCGACAATTTCTTCGTAGCCCAGGCCGATCAATCGTTGGCGAAGCAGATCCTCCGCACCCGCGTGCGGCAATCGCGCAGCGGGCTGTTTCGACGACGGCATTCGCGGCGGAAACTTGTCGTAACCGTAAATTCGCGCGACTTCTTCGACGAGGTCAATCTCTCGCGTCACGTCGCGCCGCCACGAAACCGTGCGGCACTCCCACGCAGCCGTCAACGATCCATCGCGGCCGCGATTTTCGTCCGCGCGCACAGCCTGAAATCCGAGCGCGCCGAGAATTCCCTCAATCTCGCGATCCGGCGCGTCCGCGCCCATGACGCGCAAAAATTCCGTGCGCGTCAGTTCCAGCTTTTTCTGCGATTCGGGACTTGGATAGACGTCCACCACGCCCGCCAGGATATCGCCGCCGGCAAGCTGCTGAATCAATTCCGCCGTCCGGCGCGAAGCCAACTCCGCCATCTCGATGTCGGCGCCGCGCTCGAAGCGCATGGAAGCTTCGGTGCGCAGGCCCAGAGTTTTTGAAGTCCGGCGAACAGAAATCGGATCGAACCAGGCAGCTTCGAGAAGAATATTTCGCGTCGAGAATCCAATTTCACTTTCCGCGCCGCCCATCACGCCGCCGATTCCGACGGCGTGCGCCGCGTCGGCAATGACGCACATATCTTTCGTGAGCGTGCGCTCGACGCCATCGAGTGTTCGCATTTTTTCGCCCGTCCGCGCCCGGCGAACGATGACGCGCCCCTCCGCCAACTTATCGAGATCAAACGCGTGTAGCGGGTGGCCCAGTTCGAGCATCACGCAGTTCGTCGCGTCCACCACGTTGTTGATCGAAGCGTGGCCAAGCGCTTCGAGACGCTGGCGAAGCCAATCCGGTGAAGGCTGTACTTTCACGCCGCGCAGAACTCGCGCCGTGTATCGCGCGCACAAATCCAGAGCTTCGATTTCGACGCGCGTGGCCTTCGATACGGCTTCGGTCGATTCCACAAGCTTCGGCTTCACCGCTTTCAGCGACACGCTGTACAGCGCGGAAATTTCGCGCGCGATCCCGTAGTGGCCGAGGCAATCAGCGCGATTCGAGGTGAGCTCTGCGTCGAGAACTGGCCCGGCCGCGCTCTCTTCAATCGCATCCACGGCCGTGCCCGATAGCGAAAGCCGCGTGCGCAACTCCGCCGGCGTCGCGGTCACGTCGACAAATTCCTTCAGCCAGTTGTAGAGAACTTTCATGTCAGCAATAAATCCGAATTACTTCGTCGCCACGCCCGCGATGTGCGGGCCGATCAGCGGCAGCGGCACTCGAAAATGCTCGATGCAAACTTCGGAGAAGCCGGCGCTTTCAATCGCTTTCCACGTTTCGCGATCCGGATGACAGCCATCGGCGAAGTACGACGAAAAAGGCGCCATCCAGTGTTGCCATTGCCGCGTCCCGGAGCCGTCGGTGGCCGCGACGTGCTCGAGAAAAACGAAATCTCCGCCGGGCTTCAAGACGCGCCGTATTTCCCCCAGCGAGGCCGCGACGTTCTCGACAGAGCAAAACACCAACGTGCTCACGATCGAGTCCACGCTGCCGTCGGCGAAATCGAGGTGGTCGGCGGATCCCTTCCGAAGCTCCACGTTCATCCCCAGCGCGCGCGCCGTGCGTTTGAGATACGGATGCATGTGCGGATTCGGCTCGATTCCAATCCAGCGAACGCCGAGCCCGTAATATTCCAAATTCGCGCCGGTTCCCGGACCGATCTCGACGATCGTTCCGCTCAAGTTGCGAAGAAGCTCGCGCTTGCGAGTCGCAACTGCACGTTCGTGGGGTGCCTTGCAATTCGCCACCAACCACGCAAACGCGCGTTTGCGAATTCCTGCGTGGACTTGGGCTGGTTCAACTGTCACGGTGCCCTCCGGGCGGTTCGTGATCGTGGGTGTGTTGAGCGTCATGAAAATTGGCGCAGGAAGCGAACATCATTCTGAAAAAATGCCTGCAAATCCGTGATGCCATAGCGGAGCATCGCCAGGCGATCGACTCCCATTCCAAATGCGAATCCGGAAAGGCGCTTCGGATCGTATCCCACGAATCCGTACACCGCGGGATTCACCATTCCAGAGCCGAAAAGTTCGATCCAGCCGGAAAATTTGCATGTGCGGCAGCCGCTCCCTCCGCAGACGTGGCATGACACATCCACTTCTGCAGAAGGCTCGGTGAACGGGAAATAGCTCGGGCGCAACCGCGTCTTCACCTTTGGCCCCAGCAGCGCGTGAACGAAATAATCCACGACCCCGCGAAAATCGCAAAACGTGATGTCGTAATCCACCGCCAAGCCTTCGAGCTGATGAAAGATGAAGCCGTGCGTCGCGTCGGGATTGTCGCGGCGATAGACCTTGCCCGGCACGATGATCCGCACTGGAGGCGGCTGCTTTTCCATCGTGCGAATCTGCATCGGCGACGTGTGCGTGCGCAGCAAATGCCCGCCGGAACGTTCGATATAGAACGTGTCCATGTTGTCGCGCGCGGGATGATGTTCGGGAATGTTGAGCGCCTCGAAATTGTAGTAAGGCGTCTCCATCTCCGGCCCTTCGACCAGGCTGAAACCGATCGCAAGAAAAATTCGCTCGAGTTCTTCGTACGTTTGGCGAATCAGATGTGACGTACCGACGGGCTGTTCGATGCCGGGGAGTGACAGGTCGATCTGAGGGCCAGTCTCGAGATCCGCGACTGAACTCTTCGCGGCTTCGACCGACGCGTCGAGCGCCGTGCGAAGTTGATTGAGGCCCGCGCCGATGAATTTCTTCACGTCCGGCGGCGCCGGCTTCAACCAATTCTCGGAGATCCGCGAACAGATTCCGTCGCGTCGCCCGAGCCACTTAACGCGGAACGCTTCGAGCGATTCGGGCCCACGTATCTGCGCCGTCTCCGAATCTGCCGCCGAGCGCAGGTCCTTGAATAGCCCGTCAACATCCGTCCGCGAAGACACTCCGAGCTGATCGACACGCAGCGTGGTCTTTTGGAGGACGTCCGTTGTCATTTCCGGCAGCCTCGGTGATTTTCTTTCCTGCGTGTCAGGGCGTTGCTTTCGCCGCGCCCTGTTCGTGCAGCGAAGCTAGCGCTTGACGGGTGCCGCGGGGAGATGCGACTTCGCCGTTTCGACGAGCGCCTTGAATCCGGTCGCGTCGCTCACCGCCATGTCCGCCAGAATCTTGCGGTCGAGTTCGATCCCGCCGACCTTCAAACCGTGAACCAACTGGCTGTAAGAAATCCCGTTGTTTCGCGCGGCGGCGCCGATACGCTGAATCCACAGCGTCCGGAAATCACGCTTTTTCGTCCGGCGGTCGCGGAAAGAATAGCGCAGTGAACGATTCACCGCTTCCTTCGCGGACCGGTACAGCTTGCTCTTGGTTAGGAAAAATCCCTTGGCGTGTCTTAGAAGCTTTTTGCGCTTGGCGCGCCGCTTTGTACCGCGTTTTACACGAGGCATGTTTTGATTCTCCTGTTTCTAATGATTGCGTTTGATTCGAGACGTGGAGAATCGCAACGAACCGCCGCGGACCGGGCGCTTGCGCGCGCAATTCGCGGATCGGCTGGCTCATCTCCACGGCGTGTTTCAGTTGCGGCTCTCGGCGATTCAATCAACGAACCACCAGAGCTGCGTCGCGTCCCAACTTCAAACCGGGACATCCGGCCGGCAGGCCCGTCGTGGCGGGATTTCGCGCTGCCTGGCGCGGAACAACTTCTTCTAGCACACAACGCAATCTCTAAGGATTTCGCTGTGACGGAAAACTATGCGTACGGAATCATCCGCTTGACGTTCGCCGCATCCGCAGGGCTGACTTGAATCGACTTGCGCAGCTTCCGCATTCTCCCCGGCGCCTTCGTGCCCAGCAAATGACGCTTACCAGAATGCGCGCGCATAACTTTTCCTGTCGAGGTCACTCTGAACCGCTTGGCCGCGCCGCGATGCGTCTTTAGCTTTCTGACCTTTGCTTTCGCTTTCGACACCGTTGCACCTTCTCTGAAAAATTTTTTACGCCTGGCCGGCTGCGGAAGATGATGCGGGCTTTGCCGTCCCGCCTCCCGTGCTAGTTTTCTTCGGTGCTAGCAGCGCCAGCAAAATATTTGCTTCCATTCGCGGCCCGAATTCGACGATGGCGTGCTCGCCGATGTCCTGCAAGAGCCGGGTCATCTTTGCGCGGCCAACGTCCTGGTGCGCCATTTCGCGCCCGCGATGAAAAATCATCGCCTTTACCTTCGAGCCTTCTCCCAGAAACTTGATGATCTGGTTTTTCCGCACCTGGTAGTCGTGCTCGGCCGTCGCCGGCCGGAACTTTACTTCCTTGATGTGCGTGGATTTCTGATGCTTCTTCTGCTCGTGCGCCTTCTTGTTCTGCTCGTAGAGGAATTTCCCGAAATCGACGAGCTTGCAGACCGGCGGCACGGCGTTGGGCGAAATTTCCACAACATCGATTCCCTGCTCGCGCGCTGCCTTCATCGCGTCGAACAGGGACATCACCCCAAGCTGGTTCCCGGCTTCATCAACAACGCGTACTTCGCGCGCCCGGATGCGCTCATTGACCCTCAGACCACCACCACGTTCAGCGATAAACCCACCTCCAGAAAGTCGAACCCCCGCGGGACTGCCCGTCGGGGGTTTGGGTTACGAAGTATAGCACGAGCCGCCGGGCGTTCTGCAAAAGGCAATCCGTGGGCCTAGCAGGGCTTGACACCCGTGTTGATGGGAGGTCAGAATCGCGTCGAATGGCAGACGACACGACTCGGATTGAAAGCCATGCCGGTTCCCGCGACGGCTCTCACGTCATCACGATTCATGGCCCAGTCACTATCAGTTCGGCTCCGGCTCTGCGAAAGGCTGGAGACGGGATCGCCGCGCGCGTCTTGATTGTTGATCTAACCGAAGTTCCCCACGTTGATTCATCCGCGATTGGCGTCCTGGTTCACTTCTATACATCCAGCCGCGAATCGGGCAGGAAATTGGCGCTGGTGGGTTTGAGCGACCGCGTCCGAAAGACCCTCAAGAACATGAGCGTTGACAAGCTATTCAAAATCTATCCTGTGCTCACCGACGCCGAGAACGACCTCAACTAACGGAATCAAGAATAATTTCTTCGCGAACCGCCAGAATTTTGATTGCAGCCGAAATATTTGCCTGAAGATTGTCGAGAGGACTGCCGAATCGCGCTAGCTCGCGCCCTTCTGTGCGATTTCCGTGTTGAGTGTACCGATGAAATCCTCAAGCGGCCGCGCGCCAAGATCGCCTTTGGCACGATGGCGCACCGACACCGTGCCCGCCTCGGCCTCTTTGCCGCCGACGACAAGCATGTAGGGAATCTTCTGAAGTTGCGCGTCTCGAATTTTCGCCTGCAATTTTTCGTTGCGATCATCGAGATGCACCCGGAATCCCGCGCCGCGAAGTTTCTCCGTCACTTGCTGCGCGTATGCCGCAACCTTTTCGCTGAGAGGCAGCACTTCCACTTGCACCGGCGCAAGCCACGCCGGAAACGCGCCGGCATAGTGCTCGATCAGAATGCCGAAAAATCGCTCGACCGAGCCGAGCAGCGCGCGATGGACCATCAGCGGCTGATGCCGCGAGCCATCTTCGCCAACGTATTCGAGATTGAATCGCGCGGGTAAATTGAAGTCGAACTGAACCGTGGTGAGCTGCCACGGCCGGCCAATGGCGTCAATCAGCTTCACGTCGATCTTCGGCCCGTAAAACGCTGCCTCACCTTCAATCCTCTTAAACGGAATATTGAGTCTCTCGAGAGTGGTCTCAAGCGCGTGCGTCGCCCGCTGCCAATCTTCAGGCTTGCCGGCATAATTTTCCGGGTGCCCCGCGTCCCAATCCGACAGCTCGACCTCATAGCGGTCGAAGCCGAAAGTCTTCATCACGGCAAACGCAAAATCCACGCACGCTTCCACTTCTTGTTCGATCTGGTCCGGCGTGCAGAAAATGTGCGCGTCGTCCTGCGTGAAGCCGCGCACGCGCAGCAAGCCATGCAGCACGCCCGAGCGTTCGTAGCGATAGACGGTACCAAGCTCCGCATACCGCTGCGGAAGTTCGCGGTAGCTGCGCAGCCGCGATTTGTAAATCAGAATGTGCCCCGGACAATTCATCGGCTTGAGCTGGTACTCGGCTTTTTCCACTTCGATCGCGCCAAACATGCTGTCGCGGTAAAAATTCGTGTGCCCGCTGGTGTTCCAGAGATCGAGCCGCATGATGTGCGGAGTGAACACGAGATCGTAGCCGCGGCGCAGCAATTCGTCGCGCAGCCAGTCTTCGATCAGCTTGCGAATCAAGCCGCCTTTCGGGTGCCAGAAAATCAATCCTGGCCCGGCCTGCTCCTCGATGCTGAAGAGATCCAACTCCGTGCCAAGTCTGCGATGATCGCGCCGCTTGGCTTCTTCGAGTTTGTGCAAGTATTCGTCGAGCTGCGATTTTTCGACGAAGCACGCGCCGTAGATCCGCTGCATCTGCGGATTTCCTTCGTGCCCTTTCCAGTAAGCGCCCGCGACATTGAGCAGCTTGAACGCCTGGATCCGTCCGGTGGAAGGAATGTGCGGCCCGCGGCAGAAATCAATGAATTTTCCGGTGGTGTAGAACGACACCATCGGCTCGAGGGCCTTCTCCTCCACCAACTCGCACTTAAAAGTCTGATCGGAGTCTTTGTATAGCTTCAGCGCATCGGGCTTCGGCAGGAATTTTCGCTCGTTCGGAACGTCGCGAGCCGCGATCTCATGCATCTTCGCTTCAATTTTTTCGAGATCATCCGGAGTGAACGGCTCCGGGCGCAAGAATTCGTAGAAGAATCCGTAGTCAATCGGCGGCCCGATGCCGAGCTTCACGTTTGGATACAATTCGAGCACCGCCGCGGCAAGTAGATGCGCCGCCGAATGCCGGAAGACTTGAACCGCATCCGGATCCTTCGCGGTGAGAATCGCGAGTAATGTGTCTTGATCGAGCGGCCGGCTGAGATCGGTTAAATCGCCATTGGTGCGCGCGACGAGAGCTTCTTTAGCCAACCGCGGCGAAATCTGCTTCGCCACTTCGGCCGCGGTCGTCCCTTTCGGAACTTCGCGCTTTGCGCCGTCCGGCAATGTAATTTGAATGGTGTCCATGGATGTAATCCGCGAGCCTTTGAGTTTCTTAGCTTACTGGCGCGGCGCCCGCAGGGTCAAGGCGCGATAATGAACTTAGGTGGGGTTGAGATTCGAGGTAATCAGGTTTGCTCGTATTCGCTCACGAGCACCTGGTGGACGTGAATGCTCGGAAAGCCCTGCGCAAAGGCCTGCACGCGCGCTAGCGCTTGATAGAAATAAAGATTCTTCTCGCTCTCATCGAGCGCCTCAAGTGTGTCCCAGAGCGAAACGACTTGCACTTGAATCGGATCGGTAGCGTGCGTGTGGAGCACAAAAATTCCGCGAAATCCCGGCTGCTTCTTCATTAGCGGAATCAAGGACGCGACAGCTTTGGCAAATTCCTCACTCTTGCCTGTAAGTATGTGGAATTGTGTCACGCGCGCATGCATGGAATCCTCCTAGCTCCGCGTGAATAGATTGACGTGCCACGAGCCTAGCGCAACGAATCCTCGGAGTAAATACGGACGAGCCAGCTAAAACAGCGTGACGCCAGGCAGGCCGGCAAAATGCGAATCGGAGGTAATCAAGTTCGCGCCATGAAATTGCGACGTCGCAAAAATGATCGCGTCCGCCATCGCCAAATTGTAATGGCGGCTAACGTCGACGGCCTTCAAAGCAATGTCTGTGTCGAAAACGGCGTTTGTGGCGCGCAATGCGTGGGAAACAAAACGCCCCGGAGCGGTCCTGATCGCAGCGTTTACTTCCGACACTGCCAGGAGCTTCTTATAAACTTCGTAGAACACAATTGCGGGGACTAGCAGAAATTCCTCAAGCTCGAGGAACGGGGCAAAAAGATCAGCCTTTTTCCCGTCGGTGAGGTATTCGATCCAACCCGAGGAATCGACGAGCGACAGCCTAAATTCGCTCGGTGCGGTCACGGTCGCTTTCCTCCCACACCACCCCCTTCGCTATCCCTCGCAATTCTCGAATCGACCGTGGCGGCTCCAAATGCAACGATCCCTCCAGCTCAAACATGAACAGCATTTGGCCTGGCCGAAGTTTGAGCTTCTCGCGCAAATCCTTCGGGATCACTACCTGAAATTTCGGAGACACCGTAACTGTGTTTTTTGATTTCATCAGACTTACATCCCAGACCAAACTCTAGCAACAGTCCCGGCGTATGTCAACAGTACTATCGATATGTGTTGTGGAGTACCGATTATCTATCGACATTGATTTCGTATGTCGCTTCGTTGTCGATGTTAACAGATCATTTTTTTCGGGCCTGTTCGAGCTTGTCCCATGCTTCCTCGGGCAAATCGAGGAAATCGTTAAACTCACCCGCGCCGCGCAACCACAATCCGCCGTCGATTACCACGCATTCGCCGTTCACGTACTCAGCTTGCTGGCTCAGCAGATACGAAGCAAGATTCGCAAGCTCGTCGTGCCTCCCAAACCGCTTCATCGGATGATGGTTCTTCGCACGGTCTTCCAATTCCTTTGAAGGCAGCAGCCGCGACCAAGCGCCTTCGGTGGGAAACGGGCCCGGAGCAATGGCGTTCAAGCGAATCCTGTGGCGCGCCCATTCGACGGCGAGCGAGCGCGTCATTGCCAGAACTCCGGCTTTCGCGCACGCCGAAGGCACCACAAATCCCGAGCCCGAATCCGCAGCCGCGTAAGTCGTCACGATATTCAAAATGTTCCCCGGCTGTTTCGCTTCGATCCATCGCCGGCCGAGCGCCAGCGTGAAGTGAAACGATCCTTGCAAGACGATTCCGATAACCGCATTGAACGCGTTTGGCGACAATTTTTCGGTGCGCGCGATGAAATTTCCTGCGGCGTTGTTCACAAGTGTGTCCACGGCGCCGAATTCCTTCTCGGCGGCAGCGATTGCGTTTTCAACCGCCGCAAAATCGCGGACATCGCACATCGCATAACCCGCTTTAACACCTTTGGCTCGAATATCATTCGCGGTTTGCGCGAGCGGCTCTTCGCGCCGCGCGACAAGAAACAGATTCGCGCCGAGCTCCGCGAATTTCAGCGCCATCGAACGCCCAAGTCCGGTGCCGCCGCCGGTGATGAGAATGTTCCGCCCTTTCAATAAATCGCGTTCAAACATCGTTCACCGCCTTTCGTTTCACGGACACTCTAAAGGAATCGCAAGTGATCGCGCGAAACAATTTGGAATCGCCGCCAGAAAGTAAAATTAGAAATCGATGTGTGCGCGAAGCGCTGGAACAAGCACGGGGCCGCGCGCCTCGTTGTATCCGGGATCGTTGATGTGCTGCAGATCAAAAGACGCGAAAATACCGCGCCAGAGATGCGCGGTGTAATAGGTTTCAAAGATTTTTTCGCCACCGTAACTGAGCGCGCCGTCGCCGAGAATAAATCCAAGCCCGCCGAGTGCCAAATAGCGCGCGTGGTCGCCGGAAATGCCGTTGATCGTGAACACGGCTCCAGTTCGGTCGTAGCGCCGGCGCCACGCGGCTCCCTTTAAGTAAGCGCCTCCTTCGGCGGTTCGATCCACTTCGGTGTAAGCGAAAGATTCGTTATGCCCATCGCTCCAGCCCAAGCGCAAGAAGATGCCGAATTGAGAGGCGAGGTCCTGTTCGAAATTTAGTCCGAAGCCGTACTTGTGCCGTCCCTCGCGGCGCGTTCCGATAATGCTAGGCCGAATGCTGGTTTGGCCGGCAAGAAACTCGTCAATAGCCTCGCGGTAGTTCCCCATGTTCGCGTGGTTCAGATAGGTCAGCACGCGGACCGCGCCAGCGCGTCCGGGCAAGAAATTTCTTCGCCACTCGCCCTCAAGATTTTCCGCGCGAGCTCGCGCGAGATCGGCGTCCAGATGATTTCCGTTCGCCACCTTCGGCATCATCGCTTCGGCGAAGCGCACCGACCATGAGTGATCGTCATATTCCATCATCGCTGCGTCGGTATAGCCGCGCGTGTTCGCCGCGTAGTCGTAGGCGCCGTTGTTGTCCACCGCCCAGTTGAGAAATTGTAGGTGGCTGTCGCTGCCGCCCGAGTTCGCGTCAAAAAAATCCACGAGGCTGAATTTGCCTACGCGGAATTCGATACGTCGCGCCGGGAGCGATGTTGCCAGTCCGAGAGGTCCTCGCTCAGCAGCGATGCGCTCGTCGCTCAGTGGGATGATTTGCCGCACGATGAATCGCGCAAGGTACGGATCTGTCGAAAGCGGCACGCCCTGGACCGTGCGGACCGCATCCAGATCAGTAAAGCCAGCCACTCCGAGAGCGCTCCCAACGCCGCCTCCCGTCGCGTCCTCTACGTCCGCCAAGATTTCTGTCGTATGCGTAAGCTCATAACCCGTGTAGAGCGTCAGGATGTGCGTTGTAGCGCTTTGCGACCCGGGCGAGAGACTATTCGGTCCGCTGTATTTAGCGAAGAAAGTCGGGTGCCACTGAAAAATAATATTCGCCTGCCCCGAGATCCAGTAGCGGCTTGTATCGGAGTGCGGGAAAATAGTTAGAGGTGTGTCGTCAGAGGGTTGGTCGGTTGCGGATGGTTCGGCAACCGTCGCATCCGGTTTTTCAGGGGCGCTATTTTGGGCAAACACAATGTAGGGTGCCGTGACCGACACGATCATCAGACACACAAATCGCAACATATTCTGAGCGATGGCGCGGCGCATCAACTTGCGTGACCCACGCGTTCCCAAAATAAATTTGAGCTTCGCCAAATTAAATCACGCAATCATTCCGCGCTTGATTAAGAGAATATGAATGTCACGAGGAACCCGTACCACACGTAATTCGTTTCTTGTGCGCCAGGCACACTACCGCGACATCTCTCAAACTGTTTCCGCGCAAACTCCGATTTTCAGGTGGGGATCAAAACGGCCAGGACAAAGATTCCCACTCGCATTCACGGTATTTTGACCGCGCCAGCAGCAGGGCTAGCTTCGAAACATCCTGTGCTATGCTCGCCGGTCGTGGACCACAGGGACTTGGACGGCCGCGCCTTGTCCGGCGCTTGCAACGCAGCCCGAATTCTTGATACCATACCCCCATAGGGTAGTCAACGAAAATGTCTCAAACCAAACGCGAAAAATTGGATTTATTGAATCGCACCAAGAAAGTTGTCGGGCAGCTCGAAGGCGTCGAGCGCGCCCTAAACGCCGACGAGCCATGCGCCCATATTCTTCAGCGCCTTGCCGCGGCCCGGGGCGCCATCAACAGTTTGATGGGCGAGCTCATGGAGGATCATATCCGGAACCACATGCCGCAAAATACCAAGACCTCCGAGGACGCTGCCGAAGACCTAATTGAAATCGTTCGCTCGTATTTGAAGTGAGATAAGAGCGCTTAGGAGCCCGCGAATCTGAATTCCTGCAGGATCGTACCTCGCCCGGGTGTGGCGGCCGATTGAGGGCCCAGGCATCCGGATTGCCCCAATCCGTCATCTCTAGTAGTCTTTCCCATTCCATCAGGCTCTCGGTCCCACCCGTGACACAGCCAGATGAGGGCATTACGCCTAAGGAGCTGGAATTTTGAGAGGGAAGGCATCACTTTCGATTTGGATTCTGCTCGCGGCGGCGCTCTTTTTGCCGTCCTGCGGCGGCGTTGTGAATAACCCCGCCCCCTCTATCGCCTCCATCTCCCCGACGAGTATCAATGCTGGACAACCCGGCTTCACGCTGACCGTGAATGGAAGCGGGTTCGCTCCACAGTCGCTGATTTATTGGAACGGGACTGCCATCTCGACGATCTTCCTGACAGGTGACCAACTGCAGGCCGAAATTCCGTCCTCGTTCATTTCCACTCCGGGCAGCGCACTCATCGAAGTACAGACTCCCGCGCCTGGTGGCGGCGTCACGAGTCAGTTGACGTTCACGATCAATCCGGTCAACAGCCCGATTCCGATCCTCAACTCGATCACGCCATCGTCCGCGCTGGCCGGGGGAAATCAATTCATAATGCATCTTGTTGGAAACAACTTCGAGGCGCAATCGTCTGTCACAGTCAACGGGAATGGCCAGCAGACACAGTTTCTCGATAGCCAGGACTTGCAGGTGCAAATTCCGGCCACCGATCTGATTTCGGCCGGCGCGCTTTCCATCGCTGTGTTGAATCCCGCGCCCGGCGGCGGAACGTCGCAGACTCTCCCACTGACGATCACCTATGCCGTGCCCGCTGTCACCATGCTCTCGCCGACAAGCGTGGCCGCTGGTGGGAACTCCCAAACTCTCACTGTGACTGGAACGGGAATGACTCCCGCGACGGTAATCACGTTCAACGGCAATCCGCGCACCACCAATTACCTTTCGAACACATCGGTGACCGCCGATCTGACGGAGTCCGATCTTTTTACCGCTCAGATCGCGCAGATCGAAGCCGTAAATCCATCACCCGGCGGCGGGACATCCGTTGCTGTTCTCTTCGCCGTAAATGGAATCGTGCCCTCGCTGGCCAGGCCCGGATATACCGGCTTGCCGGAGTTGGTTGACTATAGCTATCTCGGACTCGCGCCAAATAGCGGCGTCGGCAACTTGAATCTCTCAGGTCCGTCGATCAATTCGAACGGCCGCTACGTTGCGTACGCCTCCGCGGCGAGCAATCTCATTTTCAATGACACAAATGGGAATCCGGATGTGTTTCTTGAGGACACGTGTTTCGCCACGACATCGTGCGTCCCCTCCACGCAACTCGTCAGCATCTCCGGGACGGCCGGGAACGATGCCTCCGGCACGCAGGGAAATTCGGATAGTCTCGAGCCGTCGGTAAACGCCACGGGAGGCTACATCGCGTTTTCTTCCCACGCGACGAATCTCGATCCGAATTACCCGACCCTCAGCGGCACCACGAGACAGATTTTCCTCCGCGGCGCATGCATCGGCTCAACTTCCACCACGAATTGCACCACCGGATTCACCGAGTTGGTATCTGTCGCTGCGGATGGTGTGAATCCCGCGAATGCCGACGCCACGCAGCCATCGGTTAGCTCGGATGGCCGGTACGTCGCGTTTGTTTCGACGGCGACGAACCTGATTCCGGGCTTGAATCCCGGCGGAACGGCGCAGGTCTACCTGCGCGACACATGCCTGAGCACTACCTCGACGTGCACGCCGACGACGGAACTCATTTCTTCGCCCGACGGCGTCACGCCAGCTGACGCTCCCTCGTCGCAGCCTTCGGTGGCCAGCGGCGGGCTTTATGTCTCGTATACATCTGCGGCTTCGAATCTCATCAATGGCGTCGTTCCTTCCTTCACGCAGATTTATCGCACGACGACCTGCATCTCTGGATTGGTCAATTGCGTCCCTGTGGTGACTCTCGTTTCCTCGAATGACGGTGTGACTCCGGCCAACGCAGCGAGTTCGGAATCCTCGATCACCAGTGATGGGCGCTACCTCGCGTTCGCATCCGCGGCGACAAATCTCGTGCAAACGGCCTCGTCTGGAGTCCAACAGATTTTTGTCCGCGATACTTGTGGCGCATTGATTGCCGGATGCACGGCGGCTACCTCACTCGTCTCCATCGCTAACGACAACGTGACGCCCGGCAACGCTTTGAGCGAGGAGCCGACCATTAACTCGACGACTTCCGGCACCGGAGATGCGCAGTACATAGCGTTCTCGTCGTTATCAACGAACCTTACGACGAACACCACGAACGGATTTGAAAATGCCTTCGTGCGCAACACCTGCGCCAATGCCACTGCGTCCCCGACCTGCACGCCCGGCACCGTGCTCCTCAGTACGTCGCAAAACGGCACGCTTGCCAACAACGTTTCGCTGCATCCCGCCATCAGCGGCGATGGCCACACCGTGGCGTTCTTGTCACCAGCGACCAATCTCGTCTCGAACTACTCCACGGGTCTCGGCGACGTCTTTCTGGTCTCAACGTCTTTTTGAGTATTTATTTTCAGAAGATTTCGAGTCTTACGAGTGTGCGGCCGAGCGCTGTATGATGGCACTGCGCGTCTTGCTCAGCGTGAACGTCAGCGACTCTCGCGGGATGCTTTTGACGAAGGGTCCGACCATCCAGCCTAGCCCGGTCGGAATGTCGCGAGTCAACGAGATGGAGCGGCATTCCACGTACGTGCCGCCATCTTTTTCCTGAAATCGCCAATACGTCTGCATGCGCCAGAGAAAGCCGTTGTCGTCTCCGATTGGCTTCAGTTTCTCATCGCGCGTACCCGCGTTTTCGACTTCCTGTATGCGTGTGGTGTGCGAGCGGCTTGTCGCGCGCGTGGCGTCCAGCAATTGGTAGTGAACGTCGTGCTCGGTGTCGAGAATGGAAGTAACGACTTCCTGCCTGTGTAGACGGAAATAAACAACGAAATCGTTTCCATCGCGGCTCAATATTTTTGAAGACACCACATCCGGCTGAAAAAAATTCTGATGTTCGTTGTAGTCTTCTTCGAAAGACAGCGTTTGCCGCAGCGTCGCTCCGGGAATGAAAACCGTCGCGATCCAGTCGTGGACCATGCCGTCCGGCACGGCAATTGACTTTCCGGCGTCCAAAGTCTCGAGCGGATCGATGATCACGTCGCCGCGCCGCAATTGCTGGAACGCTGCCGCGTGCTGATCCGCCGGGAGGCGATCGACCCAAAGGAACGCGGCTTGATTCGCGTCGAGCCCATCCATCTTTAATTCCGAGAGTTGTACGTAATGCCCGAAGGCGTCCACTGTCTGTGATTTCAGGCGTGCCGCTATGGCAGGTTCCGGGCTCGTGAGCGCCGCCAGAACCAGAACGATGGAGGCAATTCCCGCCACCTGCCGTCGATTCCTGCGGGTGACAGATTTGCTCGGCTTTGAATCGCGCTTCATTTCCATAGGGTTAGATGCTGCGGGTGGGCTCACACATCGGTCATTGCATACGAGTAGCCGCGCTCGGCTCTTTGGATGCGGCTAAGTGGAAGGTGGAATCTCAGGAATGGATAGAGGATGGGTTTAGACCAAAGGGCCCACTCTGTCAGCGGGGGGTCAGGAGGGGTACGCCGACAGGGTGGGCTTGGACGGGTTGGAAGCGTGCCCCGGCTCCTCTCGAAGCCGTCGTCCCCGCAACGCAGCCCCCAACCCGCACCGGCATAATAGAAATGAAGTCGGTTCGGAGGAATGGCTCGGAAGACTCATTTAGCACGTACCAGGGGTACAGTACCCGGTCGAGGCTGTACGCGGATCGCTAAGGTTTTGACGAATTGGAGCTTGCCGGCGGCGGTGTGGTCGTTGGCGGCGGAGCTTTGGTTGTCGCTGGTGGCTGCGTCGTGGCCGGCGCCGGCTGCGCGGAAGTCGGTGGCGGCTGTGTCGGAATGTCCTTGGATGGGCTGGCAGGAATGCGCAGAGTGACCTTCGTAGTTTTCCCAGTTTGCAGCCGGACGTTTCTTTCCCACGGCGACCAGATGCCTAAGTACGATGCCCGAAGATCGTAGGCGCCCGGCAAGAAACGTTGAAACGAAAACCGCCCTTCCTGATCGGCTAAGGCTGCGTGCGGATGCTCGCCATTGCCGGATTCCTGCACGATCACTCGCGCCAAAGCCACTGGTTTATCGTCCAGTCCGTACACGACGCCTTCGATCGTGCTCGTGACGTCACGGGGAGTCGCGGGCGCTGCCACAAGACACAAAAATGCGGCGATGCAGACCGCCGAGATAAACTTTGACAACTTACCCCCTTTCCCGCCCGCTCACATTCTATCGCGGCTTGCGGCCTCGACGGAGACCCTGCACCGTAAAGGTTAGCCCGGCCGATTCGATTCCTAATGCGCGTCAGTTATGAGAGGTCATTCAAGGTTTCGTGCGCTGCTGATGTGAGAACCAAGCCGCTGGACTAAAGCTTGTAAACTTTGTGCGCGCGGGCGTGGGCATCCTGATCTTGTCGCCCCGAGTCGGCGTTCACGCCGCGGGCGATGGCGATGTAGTAGGTGAGCAATTGCAGCGGAACGAGATGAATGAATGGCGCGAGCCACGCGGCCATTTCCGGCAAAACGATAACGTGCTCGGCGCCGATGTCGCGATTCGCATCGGGCACCGTCACGGCCACTCGCAACATCCCCAGCTCGCCTGCCGCTCGAAGAATCGTGCGCGCGCGCTCATCGCCGGGCTCTCCCGTCAGCATCGCCACGATTGCGCCGCGCGAATCAATCTCCGAGAACGGGCCGTGCAGGAGCTCTTCGGTCTCGAAGCCTTCCGCGGCGATGTAACTCGTCTCTTTGTTCTTCAGCGCGGCTTCCGTCGCCGTCGCCCAGCACGTCCCTGAACCGAAAAAGATGAGCCGCTGCTTCACCGAGACTTGCTTCGCAATTTCGCGAATCTTGATTTCGCTGCGGAGCGCCTGGCGCATCAGCGAGGGAACTTTTTCGAGCGCCGCGTCCGCGCTGGCTGCATCTTTGATCAGGCTTCGTTGTTCCAGAATGGCGAGAATAAATTTCGCAAGCGCTCCAAGCGCCGTCGTGTAGCTTTTCGTGTACGCGAACGCGAGCTCCTGTTCGCATGTCTCGATATGAAAGTCCGCGCCCTGAATTCCGTCGCCGGATTTTTGCCCCGTGACCGCAATTGTCATCGCCCCGGCCGCTTTCGCCGCGCGGAGAGCTTCCACCGATTTCGTCGTCGTCCCGGTGTGTGTGATTACGATGGCGACGTCGTCAGCCCCAAGCGCAAGCGGATAGTGCACGAATTCAAACGATTGCTCGGCCCGTGCGGACGCTCGCCCGCCCGAGTGAAATCGCATCCAGCGCTCGCAAACATTCGCCGCGTTCAGCGACGTCCCGATACCGATGAACACAAAACGCTTCTTGCCGGCCGAGGCATTTGCTGCATCCTCGATTTTCGTTCGCTGCTTCGCGAAGACTTGTTCGATCAAGTCCGGCTGCGCCTGAATGGCGTCGTACAGGAAAAACGGGTGTGCGATTCGCGTTTCTGGCATTTGCGTCTTCTCCGGCCGCAGTGTATCCGATAGACTCGCGAAGCGCGAACGCCAATTTCGCAAGAGCCGGAGGCCGTAATGCCTCGCTATCTATCGCAACACACTCTCGGGTGCCTCACGCGGCAGGGCGCTGAGGAACTGACTGCGAGGCTCAACGCCGCCACTGCCGTCCGCGCGCGCCACGTCCTCCTCGCCATGCACGACGGAAAGCTGCTCGTCGAATTCGATGCCGCGAATCGCGAAGAATTGGAGAAGTGGCTTACAACCGAGCAATTTCATTTCGATTGGATACTTCGGATTGACTACGAATCAAGCGGCGGGAGCCTCGTTCCAATCTGACGCACATCTCACCTCGTAGTTTCAGAGTGCGGACGCCCCCGCTTTCGGGTCCACTCGCGCTCCGCAGATATCCCTTTTTATTTCGCGAAAATGTTTTCGATTGGAATTCCGCACCCGATCAGTGCAGTTGGTTCTCATCGATCCCGTTGTGCCGCGCTTCATCTTCGAGCGTGCTGATTTTTCCGAGCAAATCCTGCTTCTGCTGGCCTAGCTTCTGGATTTCCGCCTGCCAATCCGCGCGCCGCATGCGATATTCCTGCACGCCCTGGTTGGGTGGCGTCTCGCCATTGAGCGCAGCCTGATACGAGGCGATCTGCGTATCGATTCCAGCGATCTGATTGTTTAGCTTGCTGATTTGAGTCCGGTAATAGTTCGCATTTTTTCCAGCTACGGGTTTCGTCTTTACGGGTTTTGCCTTTGGCGCCTTGCCCGCATTCGGCGCTGGCGCCGCGTGCGCAGTGAAATCGTCATTTGTCCAAACTTTTTTCGTAGTCGGCTGGCTCGGCGCGCTGGATGTCTCAGTAGTTGTGGCAGGCGCCGGCGCGGGCTGCTGATCCTGCGCGCGCAATGGAAGGGCAAAGGCTAGAATAGCGAATGAAAGTGACGTCGTGAAAATGGGCCGGATGCGCATAGCGCCTCCTATGTAAGCCCATTGTCAGCCTGAAAGTTCACGTCTCGCGATCGAATTGGCCTGCAGTTTCCAAATCTTACGGGTCGCCCACAGCGCCATGCGCCAATTCGTTTCGCACCAGCGTGAGAGCTTCCGCGGGAGGGCCGATATGCCGGTAACGCGTCGTTTCCGTGATCTCGTGAGCTTCGAATACGAAAAGAAATTTTCTTCCGGTGTAATCGTACTGCACCCGAGTGGGCGCCCAAAAGCCGCTCGCCACTTCTGTGTTGTCGATCGAGAATCGCGCGCCACGATAAAGTTTCCCGAGCAATCCTCCGCCGAAACTCACGTCCCGAATAATCTCCGCTTCGCCGTGCACGATATTTCCGGATGCATCGTCCACCCAGATTTTCACTCGCGTGTGCGTCAGGACGTTTTCAAGGGTGGTCTGCGCCACGTAATTGGGATCGGGCTCAAGAGCAAGAACATCGAGCAACCGGCCATCGCGCGTTTCGTGCCCGACCCAGGTTACGTGGAATACTTTCCGCGCCGCCTCCACAAGGTCACGGCGATCTTTCATTTTTTTCTGCCACTTCGCGTACGCCGCCTGTTGCCGGGCGTCCTTCGGATTAATCGAAATCTCGAGCACTTGCTCCCAGTCGCGCAATTGTTTCCGGTAAACCTCGGCTTCTACCGGCTTCCCGTCCTCTTTAATGAGCAAACGCAGCGTGCCGGTACCGGTCGGAACCACGCGAAACGTCTTGTCATCGACAACGTGCCGATCCGCGCCGGAGAGCATCGAGTGGTGCTCGATTCGCTCGTATTCATCCATCGTGGCGTCGTTGTGATGGAGGGCGTCGATGATGCGGTCGCCGAGAGCCTTCAATTCGGCGTCGGAAGGCGCACCGGATTGATCTGCACCGGCGGAATAAGCATTGTTCGCTGGAACAGGCGCTGCCGCGAGGCAACCGAGTGCCGCGCAAGCGATTGATGCAGTCGAATTGAGCAGGATCTTCCTCACGATTTTCCTGGCCCGCGACTCCCCGTAACTCGGATTCATGTCCATAGGTTCCAGTTGCAGGAACATTGTAAGCCGCTTATCCCGTTGTGCTTCCGGGAAGCTTCGGGCGGTTCGCTTACGGACAAGCGCAATCCGCAGGATCGCCGATTTTCGCCGGCATCAACGCGCACCATTCCCGCCCTTCTCCCGTCTATAATAAGAAACACAATGGATCGCACTCAATTCAGAACTTTCGCGCGCCAGACAGGCATCGCTCTGCGCGAGACCATCGGATTGGCTCTCGACACCCTTCGCGCCCATAAACTCCGTAGTTCCTTGACGTTACTGGGGGTAATTCTCGCAGTTGCCACGCTGGTTGCGGTGATGTCCGTCTTGAATGGCCTCAATCTTTACGTCGCCGACAAAGTGGCGAATCTTGGCGCAAATGCCTATATCGTCGATCGAGTCGGAATCGTCACGAACATGGAGCAATGGACGAAGGCTCGCAAGCGCCCGCCTCTCGACATGGGTGATCTGGATGCCTTGCGTGCCGGAATGTCTCTGGCTACGAATATTGCGGGATCGATGCAGACCGTCGCGGACGTCAGGAACGGCAACGAGCTTCGCGAAAACGTGACCATCCTCGGCACTTCGCCGAGCTATGCCGAAATCCGCGACATCGGAGTTTCCTCCGGCCGTTTGCTCACGGATGTGGATGAAGAACACCGTTCCGCCGTCTGCGTGATCGGACCTGACGTCTCGAACCAGTTCTTCCCCGGCAGCGATCCCATCGGCAAGGAAATTCGCGCGGGGGCGGAACAGTACGAAGTCGTCGGCGTCGCAATTGCGCGTGGCACCATCCTCGGGCAATCACTCGATAATTTCATCATGATGCCGCTCGCGACGTACCGGAAAGGCTGGCTCGCCCCGCTTGATTCGGTGAGTATCTTCATTCAGGCGCCGAGCCCCGACCTGATGCCTGAATCGGAAGATGAAGCGCGCGTGATTATGCGCGCGCGCCGCCACGTCCCATACGACGCGGAGGATAATTTCGCCGTCATCGCGCCCAATTCGATCACGGGGCTTTGGAACCGCATCACTGGAAATGTTTTCGCCATCGCCATCTGGATCACGTCCGTCTTCCTCGTCGTTGGCGGCATCGTCATCATGAACATCATGCTCGCGAGCGTGACCGAGCGAACGCGCGAAATCGGATTGCGCAAATCTCTCGGGGCGCGCCGCATTCATATCCTCATGCAATTTCTAGTCGAGTCATCTTTGCTTTCCGCAACGGGCGGTTTCGTGGGCGTGGCTCTCGCACTTGCGATCTCATTTATCGTCCGGTCCACGACATCGCTTCCGATTTCCACGCCCTTTTTCACCATCGCCATCGCGCTGACGCTTTCCACCGTCATCGGCTTGTTCTTCGGAATTTATCCGGCCATGCGTGCGGCGAGACTCGATCCAATCGAAGCTTTGCGCGCGGAAGCTTAGAGAATGAAATTTAGAGAATTCCGATGAAGCAGGATTATCGCGAAAACCTTACGCTCGCCTTTGATACGCTGCGCAGCCACAAGCTACGCAGCTTTCTCGCTGTTCTGGGCGTAACGATCGGCGTCGGCCTCATCATTCTCGTTGTCGGCCTGGTCGAGGGTTTCCGCGCCAACATTCAGAAGGAAATCACGTCGGAAGGCATCGACACGGCCTGGGTCCAGCGCTTCGGAGAAGGCTTCGGAACAAACGGTCGCAGGCCGAAAGAAGAGCGCGAACGCAAACCGCTGACGCTCGATGATGGCGACGCCATTCTGCCCGCGTGTCCCGCAGTGAAAGCTGTCGCCGTCTCGATTTTTCAATGGGAACTCACGCACAGCGTGCGTTACCAGGCCAATGAAGTGCAGGGCGTCGAATTCCGCGGCACGTTTCCGGCGTTCCTCGAAGTCTATTCGAACGCGGCGATGCGCGCCGGCCGGTTTTTCACCGATACGGAGAACGACCACCGTGACAACGTCGCGGACATCGGCGAAAACATTGCCACGGCGCTTTACGGCAACATCGACGACGCCGTCGGCAAGAGCATCAATGTGGACGGTTCCGAATTTCGCGTCATCGGCGTGCTTGAAAGACCTGCGGGAACCTTCGGCATGGATGACGAAGATCGCCGCGTCATTCTTCCTTACTACACGTTTCGCAAGCTTTATCCGGCGGCCTACGAAATTTTCATCCGTTTCCTTGCCGATCCCGGCAAAGTAGACACCGCTGTGGACGAAGTTCGCGACGTCTTGCGCCGCCGCCGCAATGTCCCGTACAACAAGCCGGACGACTTTTTCATCCAGACCAATCGCGAGACGGCGCAACAGTTCAACGACATCATCAAAGGCACCGTTGTCGTGATCGTGGTTCTCAGCTCAATCGGGCTTTTGATCGGCGGCGTCGGCGTGATGAATATCATGCTCGTCTCGGTTACCGAGCGAACGCGCGAAATCGGTATTCGCAAAGCGATTGGCGCGCGCAGCGCCGACATCACGTGGCAATTCCTGTTCGAGGCCATGACGCTCACGGGTCTCGGAGGCTTTATCGGAATCGTGGTCGGTGGCGGCGCGGTTGTGCTGATTCCCATGCTGACAAAAGTCAATGCCGTCGTCACTCTGTGGTCCATCGCGGCTGGACTGATCGTATCCATCAGCATCGGTCTTGTGTTCGGCGTATGGCCCGCCGTGAAAGCGGCGAATCTCGATCCCGTCGAAGCTTTGCGCTATGAATAGCGCGCCAGGATTCAACTCCATCCAATTTGGGAGATAACGCAATGCCCTCTCGCTCGAAAAGCAGCGAAGTAGATTTCATGCTCCAGCTTCTGAGCGAAGCCTACGAGAAGAAAACTTGGCACGGCCCGAATTTGAGGCAATCCATTCGCGGCGTTTCCGCGCGCGTCGCCGCCTGGCGGCCTGCGCCTGGCCGTCACAATATCTGGGAACTCACTCTGCACGCCGCGTATTGGAAGTATGCCGCGCGTCGCCGCCTGCTTGGCCTCCCGCAGGGTTCATTCGCACTAAAGGGAAGCAATTTTTTCGCGATGCCGGAGCCGCATACCGACGCAGCGTGGCGCCGCGGCCGCGAACTCCTCGCCGACGAGCACCGCAAGCTAATCGCAACGGTTGCGGACCCGCGCAATTCGCGTGTCGTAAAGCAGCAAACGCGAATGATTTTCGGCGTCGCGTATCACGACATTTACCATGCGGGACAGATTCGCCTGCTTCGGCGGCTCCAAGAAAAGCGCTAGCGCAGTTAGACGCGCCAGTCCGCGATCAGCCATCTCTCCGCAGGAATTCTGTAAATTGAATTATTACTGCGCTAATTCTTTCAGCAGCACTGCGATGGGACTGGCTGGATCAACACTGGGCGTGCCGTCGGCACTCAATCGGTAGGCATAGCCTGCGGGATCTTTTGGAATCGCCCGTGCCATTCCGGCAGCGAGCACATCCGCTCCCGATGCCGGGAAATGACCCAATTGCTTTTTGTAAGCCGCGGCGATCTGCGTCAAAGCTTCGAGATCCGCTTCCGTCTGCAACTCCTTCAGATGATTCATCGCGTTTCTGCGAATGCGTTCGTCGGTCGCCTCTTTATAGACTTGCGACCACATGAAACGCGATGTGTCACGCGACATTCCTTCTTGCGCGATATGCGCCGCGAAGGGTTTCATCCACGGCGGCGCGCCCGCGATATCGCCGCCCTGCCAAAATGCCTGCGCCGCGGCTTGATAATTTTTCGTGTGCCAATAGTAGATCGTTCCGAGATCGGAATAGAGCTGCCACTCATCCGGATTCGCGGTAATGCCTCGCTTCACGAGGTCAGCGCCGAGGTCCGGGCGTCCCGCGCCGATCGGCTGCCCTTCGGCGAGAAATGTTCCACCGAAGCGGTACGCGATCAGAAGATGCGGATCGAGAGTCGTCGTGACGTTGAGCAGCGGCGCCAGTAGATCGTAATTCGCGCCCACGTGGCCCACCCGGCTGCCGTAATATTGGACGACTCGCGTCCAGTAAATATCTGCAAGCAGCGAATCGTAGCCCAGGCTCAACCTTTTCAGCATCGGGCCGGAAGCAATAAGCGTGTCGCCCGTTTCGCTCGTAAGAAAATCCGTGCGGACAGCGATTCGCTTTTGCAGCGGATAAAGCAAAACCAGAAGAAGCGGAATCGCCATCGCGGCGTTTCTGATTTGGCCGCTGCGTGCCGCGCGCGTCATTTCAAATTCCGATTCGAAAAGATTGCGGAGGCCGCGAGCAGCACCGCGCCGATGTAAATCGCCGCGTAAGCCGTATTGAGCGCGATCAACGCTTTCGGAACCGCAAGGCCATGGGCCGTCACCGCGATGACGTTGAAGTTGCTGAAATTTGGCAGCAGATAATAAATCATCGAGGTAACAATTTTCAGCGCCAGGCTGCCCGTGAGCGTTCCCACGCCGCGAATATCCGATGCAAACGTCCCCGCAACGTAGAAGCCAAGTGTGAAAATTGTCGAGAGCATCGGCGTAGAAAAGCACGAGAAAAACAGCGCAATCGCCGTTATCAACGCGAGCTGCAACAAAATAAAATAAACGGCCACGAGAATGTGCGCGTCGCTCGCGACCAGCTTGTGATTCACGTAAAGCAGCGCCACGAAAATTCCCGCGGCCATCACCGCCGTATTGACTGTGAGCGTCAGCAACAGTCCGAAATATTTCCCCGTCAGGAACTGCCAGCGCCGCACCGGCTTGGCCAGCAGGCTATAGAGCGTCCGCTTTTCCATCTCCTTGTGCACCAGCCCGACACCGATAAAAATCGCCATCACCAAACCAAAAAGCGAAATCGCGGTGAGCCCGAGATTGATGATCACTTCGTGTTCGACGCCGATCGAAATTTTCCCGACGATCACCGCGGCGGCAATCATCACCAGCGCGAAGAAAATCAAATTGTAGAGAACGCGGTCGCGCACCGATTCGCGGAACGTGTTGACGGCCACGACCGCAGGAACGTTGCTCATTTCACGCTCCCGTCAATCGCATACGCCGGGCCTTTTTCTTTGCCCACCAGCCGGAAGAAATAATCTTCGAGAGTCGGTTTCAATTGCGCGATGGAAAGAATCCGCGCTCCAACGCCGCGCAATTGTTCGATCGTCTCGTAGAGTTGCGCTTCGGGCACTTCGAGGCGATACATCGAGCCGGTTGGCATCGCGCGATTCGCGAATGCCGCAGGCAGCGGCTGGCCCGCGGCTAACTCGAAGAGAATTTCCATACCCTGAACTTCAATTGCCATGATTTCTCGCGGCGTGCCCACACCCTGCAATTTTCCGCCGAGCAACACGGCCACGCGGTCGCACAAAACTTCGGCGTCCGGAAGAATATGCGTGGAGAAAAAAACGGTGCGGCCCTGCCGCTTGAGATCGAGAATGATCTCCCGCACCTCTCGCCGCCCGACAGGATCGAGCCCCGAAGTCGGCTCATCGAGAATCACCACTGGCGGATCGTGCAGAATCGCCTGCGCGATTCCCACGCGTTGCATCATACCCTTCGAAAATTTTCTGAGTTGAACGTTCGCGGCCGTGGCGAGGCCCACGCGCTCGAGGAATCGCGACACACGCTCGCGACGCTCGGCGGCATTAAATCCGAAAAACTGCGCCGAATAATCCAGAAACTCCCGCGCCGTCAGGTAATCGTAGAAATATGGCTGCTCGGGCAGAAACCCGATCTCGCGATGCATCTCCACATCGTCAATCGAGCGCCCGCGAATTCGCGCCGTGCCCGACGTCGGAAAAATCAGGCTCAGTAGCAACTTGATCGTCGTCGTTTTTCCCGCGCCATTCGGCCCGAGAAATCCAAAGACTTCGCCTTCCTTCACCACGAAGCTCAAGCCATCAAGCGCGCGCCGCCGCTTCTTGCGCCAGAAGCCCGTCGCATAGTCCTTCGTCAACCCATCAATCTCGATTGCCGCTGACCCCATACATTTTATTTTGGAGAGAACCCCGCCGAAGTCAATTGCCGTTGTGACGTCTTGTTACATCCCGCCGTGCGCAAGACCGTCGCGTTGACGACACGAAATAATTCATGTTCTGAGGTTTGTTCCGCAACTAGACACAAAAAATATTCGCGCTACCATTCGCCGCGCTCACAAGCCCGTGTGATAGAATTCCCCACCGATGCCACGGCTTTGCTCCTCGCGGTACGAACGGCTCGCGCGGCAACGCGGCTGGCAACGTATCGCAGGACTCGATGAAGTCGGTCGCGGCTCTCTCTTCGGTCCGGTTGTAGCTGCCGCCGTCATCCTCAATCCCCGGCGGCGAATCGTCGGCCTCGACGATTCCAAGAAGCTCACTCCCGAATATCGCCAGGAACTCGCGCCGCGCATTCGCGAGCACGCGCTCGCTTGGGCCGTCGCGGAAGTGGACGCCTCGCGCATCGACGCGTGGAACATCTATCAGGCAAGCCGCCAGGCCATGACGGCCGCATTTGAAGCGCTCGCCGTTCCGCCCGACTATCTCCTGATTGACGCGATGTATCTCGACGTCTGCTGCGAGCAGCAATCGCTCGTGCATGGCGACGCGCGCTCCGTCTCAATCGCCGCGGCTTCGATCCTTGCGAAAGTTGATCGCGACCGACTCATGGACGAATGGGACAAGGTTTACCCCCAGTACGGCTTCGCGAGCCACAAAGGCTACGGCACTCCGCAGCATCTCGAAGCGCTGCGCACATTCGGCCCCACGCCTCAGCACCGCTATTCCTTCGCGCCAGTGCGCGAGGCGAAGTGCTGGGCCGCTGGAGCCACCCAGGAATCCCTGCCCCTCGCCAGCGCAGCAACCGCCGGCCAGTCCGGAGTTTGATCCCGCGATTGAGCCGGGCGCTCGCCCGAACGCCGGCCGGACACCACTAAAGGGTTCCCATTGCCTATTATCGTGTTCCGTACAGGCTCTGTGTCGCTTCGTTGACCCTCGTTTTTAGCGTGTGCTACCGTGATTGAGTTTCCGATTTTCGTTCGCTCGCCGCGGCCAAAGGGCTCCTTTTCCGCGTTCGGTAAACCTTTGGTTCTTCCGGCGAGTGCCCGGGTCGGGTCACTCGGCTAAAAGACGATGGCGTTCAACAAAAGCAAGGCATTGGAATCGGCGCTGAAGTTCATGAATCAGGGCCGCCTGCCCGATGCCATTCGCGAATACCAGGGGATCCTGCGCATGGATCCGCGCGATCAGGTCACGCTCATGACCTTGGGCGACCTGTTTGTCCGCCAGGCCGATCTCCACCAGGCGACGGAATATTTCGAGCGCCTCGCCAATGTTTATTTGAACGACGGCTTCAACAGCAAAGCGATCGCGATCTACAAGAAGATCGCCAAGCTCGCGCCGAACGAACTGGACCCGCTCGAGCGCCTCGCCGACTTGTACGTCCAGCAGGGCGTCCTCAGCGAAGCGCGGCCGCTGTTCCTTCAGATTGCCGAAGGCCACCTGAAAGCAAATCGCGCGCAGCGAGCCGTGGAAGTGCTGCGGCGGCTGCTCGAAGTCGAACCCGAAAATTTGCGCGTCCAGATGCGCCTCGCCGAACTTTACAACGTGATGGGTCACAAGATGGAAGCGGCGCGAATGTACCTCAATTGCGCGCAGCGCCTGATGGATCGCGGCGATTTCGTCGAAGTGCAGAAGCTCGCGGATCGCGCTCTCGAACTCGAGCCAGCGAGCGCGACCGCCCTCAGATTGAAAGCGCAGTCGCTCGGCGCAACCGGCAATTCCGCTCAGGCCATCACGTTACTGAAGACGCTTCCCGACGCCGAAGCGGGCGGAGACACGACAAACCACATCCTCAACCTGCTTTTGCAATCGGAGAATTATTCGGAAGCGACCGCGCTCGCGCGCCGGATTTTCGACAACGACAAGCGTCTTTTCGCGATTCCGTACCGCGTGGCGTGCTCGCTTTTGCAGGCGTCGCAGCCCGCCGAGACATTCGCCCTTTTGAAGGGTGTTCGCGACGCGATGATCGAAGGCGGTGAGCAGGATCAGTATCTCGAAGCGCTCAGTTCCGTGACGCAACTTCTCCCCGGAGAAATCGAGCCGCTCGAAGAGCTCGTCGCATTCTGCCGCGTCACCAGCAATTCTTTCCGTTTGCCTGATGCTCTCAGCGACCTCGCGCAGGCGAACTTGGATGCGGGGCATCTCGATCGCGCCGAATCGCAGTTGCAGGAGCTTTACGAGAAAAAGCCGGACGACGAGCGAGTCGCAGAACGCCTGAGAGACGTTCGCAGGCAACTTCACGGCGGTTCAGCTACAGACACGGACGAAGCGCCCGCCGAGTCCGAGGAAATATCCGAAGGGCCCTCCGCTTCAGCGCCAGCCGCAGAAGCTGAAGACGCGGCGGAGGCTGAGACGACGGAGGTAGCCGTTCCGGCGTTCGAAGAAGCTCCACTCGACGAAGACACGCAACGCTACATTGCGCAGGCTCTTACCGACGTCGACTTGTTCTCGAGCTATGGCTTGGCGCAAAAGGCGACGAATCTTCTCGAAAGCGTGCTGCAACGCGCGCCGCGATATACACCGGCGCTCGAGCGCCTTCTTGACATCACGCTCGGCACCGGCAACGACGCGCGCACGGCTGCGCTGGCCGCAGCGCTCGAACGGATTCATTCGCAGCGCGGAGATCGGGCGAGCGCCGAGCGCTTTGCCGGACTGCGAAAGAGATACGAGCACGCAGCCGAATTTCCGACCGAAGCGCCCGTGGCCCTAAGTGTCTCCGCGTCGACCGCGCCTCCGGAACCAATGGTTGAGGCGCCACGAGGCGCGCAGGAATTTACGGTCAACGTAGTCGAGCCGGTGATGTCAGATCAGCCCGCGGAAGTCGACCTCTCCGCAGAATGGGAATCGCTGAGCCAGGACAACGCAACGATATCAGCGGACGCGAGCGCCGAGCAGGAGACCGTTAAGGCAGAAGACGAAGCCGTGGAGGCTTCGCCAATTACGCAGCCCGAAGAGTTGCCAACTCCCGAAGAAGTGGCGCCAGAGACTGAGCGGGAAGCGGAAAGCCCCGCCCCCATTTCAGAAAGCGCGCTGGAGCCAGAACCTGAAGCGGCGCCGGAAATCGCGGCGGCTCCGGAAGTCGAAGCAGCGCCTGAAGCCGAAGTGCCAGCCTCCGAAGAGACGCAAGATTTTGAATTGGTTCCCGCGGAGCCTTCCGAGCCGCCCGCCTCCTCGCAACCGAATGCGCCAGCGGCTTCGCCGATGACCTCGAACGAATTTCTCAGCGATCTCGCCGCGGAATTTGGCGATGAAGAAGTGGAGCCCGCGCACGCGACGATTCCGGCTCACCACATTCCAGCTGGCGTGCCAGCGGGGCAGCCCTCCGCATCCGCCTCGGCCGCGCCGCATGGAGTTGCAGCCGCGCCCGTTTCAGTCGACGACGGAGCAAATCTCAATCAGCTCGAAGAAGTCTTTCAGGAATTTCGGAACGAACTCGGCGAGATGGGCGATGAAGACGAGGATCTCGAGACGCATTACAACCTCGGCATCGCCTACCGCGAAATGGGTCTTCTCGACGAGGCCATCAGCGAATTTCAGAAAGTCGCCAAGGCCGTCCAGCGCGGCAAGCCATTCCGCTACGCGATGCAGTGCTCGACGCTCCTGGGTCTGACCTTCATTGATAAGGGTGAGCCGCAAATTGCTACAGTGTGGTATTCTCGCGCCCTCGAAATTCCGGGCCTCGACCAGGAAACAATTCTCGCCCTGCGCTACGATTTGGGTCTCGCGCAGGCCTTGGCAGGCGATTCGAGCGCCGCACTGAGCAGCTTCCGTCAGGTATATGCGGTGAATATCGATTATCGCGACGTGGCCGAGCGCATCGCGACGCTCCAAAAGCGCTGAACACTTAATGAACCGTGTCTTTCGTGTGCTTTTCCTGCTGATCTGGCTGGAAATCGGACTCCTTTTGATTCTCGTGCCATGGTCAACCTATTGGGAGGCGAACTATTTTCTGAATCGCTTCCCGACGCTGATCCCGTTTCTCCTGAATCCATATATGCGGGGTGCCATTTCCGGATTAGGATTGATTGACGCGTTTTTTGCCGCGGAGACGTTCCGCAGCCGGGCCACCGCACTTGTCGATCCCAACTGATTCGCCGATCCTCTGCTACGTCACTGGCCGCAAAGATCTCGGTCTCGAACCCAATTCAATCGCACAGCTTCTCGCGATGATTCGACGCGCCATCGCGGTGGGCGTGGATTGGATTCAAATTCGCGAGAAGGATCTATCGGGGCGGGAGTTGATTCTTCTCGTGCGGGAAAGCGTCGCGGCCGCATCGGGCACGCGGACGCGCATCATTGTGAATGACAGACTGGATATCGCGATCGCGGCGCACACGTCTGGCGTCCATCTGGGCGAAGATTCACTGCCGGTGCGCGCCGTGGCGGCTTGGCGAGAGAGCCATGCGACGGAAGGCGCGAACTTTCTCGTCGGCGCCTCGTGCCATAGTCTCGAACAAGCAGAATCGGCGGAACGTGACGGAGCCGATTACGTCATCTTCGGGCCGGTGTTCGAAACGCCTTCAAAAGTAAATTTCGGTCCACCGCAAGGAATTGGGCGGCTGCACGAAATCTGCGGCGAAATCAAAATTCCAGTGCTAGCAATCGGCGGCGTGAATGCTTCGAACGCATTTGAATGTCTGCGCGCAGGCGCAGCAGGCATCGCCGCAATCCGAATGTTCCAGGAAATTCACAGCCTTCCCCAGAACCCGGAGGCCCCTGCCTCCGGGATTCGCAGCGATGAGCAAGAACTGAAAAGAGTGGTGGAGCAGTTGCGGAGTCCAAAGCGAAATTGAAGAGACTCGATTACGCGCCGAGCCAGCGTCCCACGGGCTGCCAGCCCTCGACGTGATCGCAGATCACTTTGATCGTCGCGGTAATCGGAATCGCAAGAATCAAACCCGCTGCACCCCACAGCCATCCCCAAAAGAGAAACGCGATCGTCACCGCGAGCGCGTTCAAGTGAACGCGCCGGCCGACCATAGCCGGAAAAAGCAGATTCGCCGTAATAAAGTGAAGGAACGTCAGCACCGCGAAAATCCCCAGGAATGGCCCGATCGCGTGGTATTGCTTCAGTCCGACAAGCGTCACAGGCACCCACGACATCACCACCCCGAGGTACGGCACGAGATTCAGAAGTCCCGAAACGAGTCCCGTTAGGAACGCGAATTCGAGCCCGATCGCCCAGAAGAAAAGCCAGCTCAACACAACGAGAATCACTCCCACCATCAGCGTGCCCACCACATAGCTGCGCAATACGTCGCTCACGTCTGCCAGCGTCTCTTTCACCTGCGTGCGCTCCGACGCGGGAAAAAGCTGCATCGTCGCATGCCACACCTGGCGCTTCGCAGCGAGCATGAAGAAAAGAAGAAACGGAATGAACGTGAACGCAAGAAGCACAGAATAAACGGAACTCAGCCGTTCGAACAGTACCGACCGGAACGGATGCGATTCCGTGACCAATTCAATTTTCGATCCGTGGTCCGCCGGCGTGATTTCTGATACGCGCGCTTCAAATCCTTCGATGCGCTTCTGAATGGCGTCGGTGAACGAGCGCAAAGGCGCCCTGAATTTTGGCCAGTCGGCAAAAAATGAGTCAATGCGATCGATTAGAATCCAGCCAATCAGGCCCACTGCTGCCAGCACCACGATCACGATTAAGAACGATCCAAGCGCGCGTGGCACATGCCAATTTTCGAGCCAGCTCACGATGGGATCGAGAAAGTATGCAAGCAAAACAGCAACAAGCAGCGTCACGATGACGCTCGAGGCCCAGTAGCAAAATGCGATCACAATTCCGCCCGCAATAATCCGCGCGCTCGTCGAACTGGTGCGCAGAGTCGCGTTCGCAACCGAAATAATGGGCGTCTGAGTTTCCATCTTGGCCCCTAAAGATAGCACAGAGAAACCAGCCGCTTGGCCGCGACGAGCGAGGGCGTTGCGCTCTCAGCTACGCCTTCGCCAGACGCAAAATCGCCGCCGGGGGCGGTGTGCTAGACTCGCCATTCGTATCTCTAATCCTATGGGAAAACAACTTTTCGGCACGGACGGCATTCGCGGTGTCCCCGGCGAGTATCCGCTCGATGATGCCACGCTCGAAGGAGTGGGCGCAGCTCTTGGTGTCTATCTCGCGTCGCACAATCCGGCCGGCGCGGCGCAAGCGCGCGTTCTCTTCGGCCGCGATACCCGCGAATCAGGGCCGCACATCGAAGAGTGCATCGCGCGAGGGCTCGCGGCGAACAGCATTGAAACCGTTTCCGCTGGAGTGCTGACAACACCCGGCGTCGCGTGGCTCGTCCGCAACGAAGGCTTCGCGGCTGGCGTGGTCATCTCGGCTTCGCACAATCCCTATCACGACAACGGCGTAAAGCTTGTGTCTTCGTCGGGTATGAAATTTTCGGATGCGACGGAGGCCGGAATCGAGCGCGAAATCCTTGCGCAGTCTTCGCACAAACGCGATGCCGCGCCGCCGCGAATTCGGACTGACCCGAGGCTCGACGACGACTATCTCGCATCGCTGCGCGCCGACGTTCTCGAGGGCGCGAATTTTTCCGGCTTGAAAATCGTACTCGATTGCGCGAACGGCGCCGCCAGCCGCCTCGCGCCGCTTCTTTTTCGTTCGCTCGGCGCGGACGTGATTGCGATCAACGATCAGCCCGATGGGAAAAATATCAACGCTGGTTGCGGCTCGCTCCACCCCGAAGGCATGCAGAAAAAAGTGGTCGAGACGCACGCTTCGCTCGGCGTCGCATTCGATGGCGATGCCGACCGCGCTATTTTTTCGAGCGCCCAAGGCCGCTTGGTCAATGGCGATGGCGTGATTTTCTCAATGGGCCGCTACATGCAAGCGCACGGATTGCTAAAAGGCCCGGCGATTGTCGGAACCACGATGTCGAATCTCGGCCTCGAGCGCGCGCTCGAAAAATCCGGACTCAAGCTCACGCGCACTGACGTCGGCGATCGTTACGTCCTCGAAGAAATGCAGCGCACAGGTGCGAACTTCGGCGGCGAGCAATCCGGCCACATTCTTTTCCTGGACGACGCGACGACGGGCGACGGCATGTTGACGGCCGTTAAAATCGCTTCGCTCGTGGCGTTGAAAGGCCCGCTTGATTCGCTCGTTGCCGATATGAAAATCTTCCCGCAGATCATCGTGAATGTGCGCGTCCGTTCGAAGCCGCCCCTGGATACGCTGCCCGAAATTGCGACGCTTCTTGCCGAGGCCGAACGCGAATTGGGCAATTCCGGCCGAATCGTTTTGCGCTATTCCGGCACCGAGCCGCTCGCCCGCGTCATGGTCGAGGCCGAGCGCGACGAAGACGTCCAACGCTGGTCCGAAGCTCTAGCCGCTGCCCTCCGCTCCTCCCTCGGCGCCGTCTGAAACTTCAAACTTCAGAGCTAAGGCGCATTCGCACCTGAAGCGAATTCATCTCCGGTTCAGAGCTCGCCTCATCTTCAGAGCCTGGAGACCCGCGCCTCCGGATCCCCCATAACCCACCGAGCTATCGTCTCGGAATTATTGACCGCGAAGCGTGGCGATGGTTCTAGTTCTTCAAATACAAAAGACTGTAGAACGCGGGGTTGCAAATTGTGAGAAAGCGTATGGAGGCTCTTCCGAACCAAGTGATCGGCCGTGGACATTTCGCATAAGTCTCGCCGAAACAATCATCTGGGAACCAAACCGAATATCGCACTTCGTGGCATCGCGCGTGCTCGACCTATCCTGGCTGTCTCTTCTTCCCGGGGTGGGCCGGTTTCGCCGCGCCGGAACCGGATTTCTGGGAGTTGAGCGAGGGGTCTCGTCCGCGGGACCCCTTCTTTTTTTGCGTGCCCTTTATCCCTCGTCGACACGCCACAGCGGAGTGCTGCATTCGTCGCAGACCATTTCGATTCGCTCGAGTTGCGTCCGGAGCGTGGCTACCGACGGGAACTCGTGGCTCGGCGTGATCTCCCATTGCATGGCGAGTTCCCCGTAGCGATCCGTGACGAACGCGCCCAATCGAGCGTTGCCCGCCGGAGCGAGCGTGTCTCTGCCCAGGAACGCATTCGCCGCGCGCCCCGAAGGATCCAAGCCGACGATCACATTGTCGGGCAGAGAATCCGTTGCGGCGCGAGAGGGAAAACCGAGAAGTGCAACGAGAACGACAGCGCCATTTTCTTTCCAAGCCGCCGAATCGGCTGCAATTCGCCGCAGATAATCTTCGCAAAGGGCGCAGCCTGCGTGAAGGAACAAAATGATGAGATTTTTCTTCTGTTTGAAATCCCAGGCGCGCACAGTGCGCCCGTCGAGGGAGTGAAGCGTCAGAGGCGGAATGATCTCGCGAGTGCGAAGCATGCGAGCCTATTGTAGCGCCGCACCGATTTTCGTGCGGCACTTCGAAGGCGCCATCGCACGCTATACGATAATGTTGTTACTTAGCCGCTTAGCTGCAGCCCGACGTGCCGCCGCAGTTCTCGCACTTGTAGCAACTGCCGTTCGGCACCATCGGTGTACCGCACTCGGAGCAGAGCGGCCCAGTCGCCATGATCGGCCGGCCCTGAGTGGGGTCTACCATCCGTGTTGACGGCGTCGAATTCGCGGTCGCAATCGCCGAGAGCGGCGTCGGAGTGTCGGACGAAGCATTTTCGCCGGGCGCTCCGTGAATTTTCAGGTACGACGTGGAAATAAATCTGCCGCCAAGATAGCGCGCAATGTAATCGAGCACGGAACTTACGATCCGGATATCTTGATTGTCCGTGAATCCGAGCGGCTCGAACGTCGTGTTCATCAGCTTGTCCACGTAAGCCTTCAGTGGAACTCCGTATTGCAAGCCGATGGAAATCGAAATCGCAATTCCGTCCATGAAACCGGACAGCGTCGAACCTTCCTTTGCCATCTTGATGAAGATTTCGCCGGGATTGCCGTCTTCATACATGCCGGTGGTGATATAGCCCTCGTGCCCTGCGACGGAAAACTTGTGCGTGACGGCAGGGCGCTCGGCTGGAAGCTTCCGGCGATTCGATTCGGGGAACAGTTCCCGCTGATGGCGAGTAGGCTCGTCCGCAATCTGGTTTGCGGCGGTTGCAGCGGCGGCGTCCTTCTTCGAGAGCGCTGCCGAAAGCGGCTGTGAACGCTTTGAGTTGTCGCGGTAGATCGCCACGGCCTTCAGCCCCAACTTCCAGGACTCAATATACGCTTCCATGATGTCTTCGACAGTCGATTCCTCAGGCATGTTGATCGTCTTGCTGATCGCGCCGGAAAGGAACGGTTGTGCCGCGGCCATCATGCGCAAATGTCCGCGCCAGGCGATCGAACGGCCGCCGCCTGAAGGCGCAAGCGAGCAATCGAATACAAACAGATGCTCGGGCTTCAGGTGCGGCGCGCCTTCGATCTTGGAGTTGCTGTCAATGTAATCCACGATCTGCGCAACTTCATCGCCCGTGTAGCCCAGGCGCATCAGCGCTTGCGGTACGGTGTTGTTGACGATCTTGATTACGCCGCCGCCCACGAGGCGCTTCTGCTTCACCAGCGCCAGGTCAGGCTCGATGCCAGTCGTGTCGCAATCCATCATGAATCCGATCGTGCCGGTGGGCGCGAGGACGGAAACCTGCGAATTCTTGTATCCGAATTTTTCGCCGTGCGCGAGCGCGTTGTCCCACGATTCCTGGGCTGCGCGCAGCAGTGATGGCTGAACGTTATCTTGCTTGATCGGCCGCATCGAGTCGCGGTGCATGCGGACGACGTCGAGCATCGCGTCGCGATTGCGTGCGTAGCCCGCGAAGGGCCCCATGCGCTCGGCAATCTTCGAAGATTGGTAATACGCTTCGCCGGTCATCAACGCGGTGATGGCGCCGCAAATATCGCGTCCCGCATCGGAATCGTACGGCACCGCGAGCGACATCAGCAGCGCGCCGAGATTTGCGTAGCCAAGCCCGAGCGGGCGATAGTCGTGCGAATTCTTTTCGATACGCTCGGTCGGGTAGCTCGCGTTGTCCACCAGGATTTCCTGCGCCGTGATCGTCACGTCCACCGCATGGCGGAATCCGGCGACATCGAACGTGCCGTTCGGACTGAGGAATTTCTGGAGATTGAGCGATGCGAGATTGCACGCCGTGTCGTCGAGGAACATGTATTCCGAGCAAGGATTCGACGCGTAAATCCTGTCCGTGGACTTGCACGTGTGCCAGCGATTCACCGTTGTGTCGTACTGCATTCCCGGATCGCCGCATTGCCAGGCCGATTCAGCCATCCGGCGCAGCAATTCGCGCGCGCTGAACTTCTCTGTCGGCTTGCCGTCGTTGACGTTCTTCGTCCACCAATCGCGGTCTTCCTCGGAGGCTTGCATGAACTCGTCGGTCACGCGGACGGAGTGGTTCGCATTCTGGAAGAAAATTGAAGTGTACGCTTCGCCATCAATCGCAGGATCGTATCCCTGCTCGATGAGCACCTGCGCCTTGCGTTCTTCCTTTACCTTGGAATCGATGAACTCCGCGATGTCCGGGTGATCGACATTGAGGATCACCATTTTAGCGGCGCGGCGCGTCTTCCCGCCGCTCTTGATGACGCCAGCGAACGCATCGAAGCCGCGCATAAAACTCACCGGGCCCGAAGCGATACCGCCGCCTGATAGCGTTTCGCGGCTGCCGCGGAGAGTCGAGAAATTTGTGCCTGTTCCCGAGCCCCACTTGAAGAGCATCCCTTCCGTTCGCGCCAGTCCCATGATGGATTCCATGTTGTCCTGGACGGAATTGATGAAGCACGCGGAGCACTGCGGCTTGGGCTGAACGCCGACGTTGAACCACACCGGAGAATTGAATGCCATCTTCTGTTCGACAAGAAGATGCGCCAGCTCATCGCGGAAATTGTCGCGCGATTCGCCGGATACGAAGTAGCCGCCCTGCTCGCCCCAGCGGACGATCGAATCCACCACGCGGCCGATTAATTGCCGCACCGAGGTCTCGCGCTCGGGTGTGTTCAGTTTGCCGTGAAAATATTTTGAGGCGACGATGTTCGTTGCAGTCTGCGACCACGACTTGGGTACTTCGATGTTTTCCTGGCGGAAAATCGTCTGCCCTTTATCGTTTCCAATTGCAGCGGTGCGCTTCTCCCACTCGACTGCATCGTAAGGGGAAACTTTTCCGTCGGTGAACATCCGGCGGAAATCCTGTCCCGTCTTGGACCAGGCCTGCTGAACTTCTTCGAGTTTGTTTCCGAGAGCCATCCGAACTTCCGCCATAAATGCCTCCGCGCAGGCAATCGAGCCGCTCAGTGAAGTTGCCGCACGGCAATGCGGGAAGTTCTATTATAAACCCGCGGGTGCCGTTCGGATAATATCGCGGACCGTCTGGGAACGTCCCGCCGAGTTGGTCAAAAAATAGAATAGCGTAGCCAGTCCATGACACTGAATCTGTCAAGGGCGGGCTTGCTGGCGCTACAGCCGCTCTTTATGAGATTAAACTCAGTGCGAACTTCGAATCGCGTGCGAAAAACAATTGCGAACCGTGTCCTGATCCCCCTGAGTCTGGGACGTGAGTATAGGGGATGTGGAAAAGTTGTCAAGAGGAAATCAGAATCTAAGTACAAAATAAAGTGGTGCTAGTGTCCAAAGCGTCTACCTGTAGTGGTGCACATTCAAAACGTTCCACAGCGATACTCTCGCGTGTTGACGTAGCGTTTTCAGTGGCCTAGCCTGTTTTTAACCACTTAAATTTCGCCATGCGAAAGAAAATATTCAAAGCGGGAATGCTTCCAGCGGCGGCAATAATATTTTTTCTTGCCTCCGAGCACAACACCGGAATTTCGCAGGACAAACTTTCCATCACTGCGCATTTGCCGGCCCAGCGCATCACGCTCGATGGCGTTCCGAACTCCGGGCAAGTTACTCCTACACTTTTTCGCGGCGCGCAACCGACGCTCGAAGGTTTCGACACCCTGTCAAAACAAGGAATCGCAATCGTTGTTGATCTGCGTTTTGAAGGAGACCGCAACGCTGAGAGATTGGCGGTCACGCACGCGGGAATGCAGTACGTCGGCATGCCGTGGAGCTGCCATTTTCCGCGCGATGCAATTACCGCGCGGTTTCTGCAGTTCGTAGTGGCGAATCCCGGCGAGAAAATCTTCGTTCATTGCCAGCACGGCGTCGATCGTACCGGTCTGATGATTGCGGCGTACCGGATGGCCGAGCAAGACTGGACGCCGGAGCAAGCCCAGCAAGAAATGATCGCCTACGGCTTCGATTACGTTCACCGCACGTGGTGCAGCTCCGTCAGTTCGTATGTATTTTCATTCCCGCAACATTTTTCGAGCTCGCCTGAATTCGAATCGCTTCGTCCTACCGCGCAAAAATGAAAAGGGCCGGGTGATTCCCGGCCCTTCGTCAAAATTGAATCGGGAACTACGGAACTATTCGGCGGCCACCGTTGCGGCAACGGCCTCAGTGCGTCCCACGCGCTTGATGCGGGCAGCCTTACCCTTTCGCCCGCGAAGATAATTCAGTTTCGCGCGGCGCACGCGTCCCTGGTGCACGACATCGATCGAACTGATCATCGGGGAATGCGTTGGGAAAATGCGCTCGACGCCGATGCCGAAGGTGACGCGCCGCACGGTGAACGATGCACCGGCAAGTTCGCCCCGGCGCTGCATGACAACGCCTTCAAATGCCTGCACGCGTTCCTTTTCCTTTTCACCTTCGCCCTCTTTCAGGATCACGTTGACTCGGATCGTGTCTCCTGGGCGGAAATTGGGGAGGTCTTTACGCAATTGCGCTTGTTGCGCTTTTGCAAGTTGTGGATTCATGGCTTTATTTCCCGGCAGACCCGCTCAGGTGGGGCCAGCACTCTATGGACAAACGCCAATTATACGCAGGTTAGGGCTATTTTTCCACATAAAGTCAGCGATTTTGCGCCGCTCATTGTGCCTGCGGCCGCGCGCAGCAACGCTAGAACCAGGTCTTTCGGCGATACTCGCGGTATTCGTCGCCAAATTTTTCTTCGAGGACTCGAGCTTCTGCACGCGCGCGGAAAATCTGCATTACGACAATGGCTAGAACAATTACCAAGAACCCGGGCCTTCCTGTAAACAGGACCACTCCGGCCAAAAGGATGGTGGAGAAGACGTAAATCGGATTCCGGATGCGCGAATAGATACCGTGCGTGACGAGATGCCGCGCCTTAGGTTGAACCGAGAAAGAATCGCCCAACTGGAATTGCGCCACGAGCCAGAGCGCCAGGCCTGAAATCATCAAGCAAAATCCCGCCACGCGCATTGGCGTCATCGGCTGCTTCGGATAGAGCCCGAAGAAACTCACGGCGCCCGCGATGACCACCAAAATGCGGAGCCACCGGGAGATCAGGCCTGCGAGACTGGATTTGTTCGCGGAATCGCTGGGTTCAATCATTGTACTTTTTTGATTCTTTCACGGCGGCTTCGAGAAGCTCGGGGCGATTGCGCAAAGTTTTTTCGAGCGCCATCTGGCGGTGCCAGCGGCGAATTTCTTCGTGATTCCCACCCATCAAAATTTCCGGCACAGCCCAATCGCGAAAAACTTGCGGGCGCGTGTAATGCGGGTAATCGAGAATTCCTCTTCCTGAAATTCGCGGCTCCGCGATCGAAGTTTGATTTCCTACCGCGTGCGATTGTTCGGTCGCGATTGGCTCGCTGAACGATTCATTTACCGTGGAATCTTCGTTGCCAAGCGCGCCGGGAAGAAGCCGCGTGACGGCATCAACGACCATTGCCGCGGGCAACTCGCCGCCTGAGAGTACGAAATCTCCGATGGAGATTTCGTCGGTGGCAAGATGCTCGGCCACGCGCTCGTCCACTCCTTCGTAGCGGCCGCAGAGCAGAACGAGGCGTTCGAGCTTCACGAATCGCCGCGCGCATTCTTGCCGAAACATTTTTCCGGATGCTGAGAGCAGAACGATTGCTGTTCCAACTGGTGCGTTGCTCGCTCCGAGACCCGCATTCATTCCGAGAATGGATTCGACGGCTTCGAAAAGCGGCTCGGGCTTCAGCACCATGCCTTCGCCGCCGCCGAACGGGCGATCGTCCACGGTGCGGTGCTTGTCGTGCGTGAACTCGCGCAGATCGCGCACGGCAATTTCGATCAGATTCGCTTCGCGCGCACGACGAATGATTCCGTGGTCGAGCGGACCAGTGAAAAATTCAGGGAAAATTGTGACGATGTCGAAATGCATTGGGCAGAAGTGTAGCGCAGATTGGTGCGGAGAGACGCAGCGCCGCGACGACGGCAACTACTCGCTGCGATTTAAATCGAGCAGGCCTTCGGGAGGCGAGATTTCAATGCGTCGCGCGGCGGGATCGATCCTCGTGCAGATCTCGACGGCGAGAGGAATCAGAATTTCGCCTTGAGGCGAATCCACAGCGAGCAGAGGAGTTCCCGCCATTCCTTCGCCGGTGGTCTGAACGTCACGCACGACGCCGACGCGTTTTCCTCCAGCGACAAGCACATCGCATCCGATTAAATCCGAGATGAAGTAACTGCCTTCGGGGAGAACGACGCGATCCTTGAACGGCACTTGGACTTGCAAGCCGACAAATTTCTCAGCGTCGTTGATCGAGTCCGAGCCCTCGAAGTGGAATATGGCTTGTCCGCCGTGGCTCATGCTGAGCCAGCATTTACGCACGGAGACACTCCGCCTTTTTGCTTTCCCATCCCACAGGAAAGCCGATTTCAGTTGTGCGAGCCGGTCAGGAAAATCTGTGAGAATTTCTGCCGCAACCTCGCCGCGCCGGCCTTGAGGCCGGACGATCCGCGCCAGCGTGACGTAGCTCGACTCTTCCGAAGTCACTACTCGAGAATTTCCAGCGTAAATCGCTTTCTCAATTTCATTCCCGCCGCGCCGAGAATGGTGCGGATGGATTTTGCCGTACGGCCTTGACGTCCGATGACTTTTCCCAAGTCCTCGGGATGAACTTTCAATTCGAGAACAGTAACCTGTTCCCCATCAATCGCGCGAACACTGACTTGATCCGAGTGATCGACGAGCGCCTTAGCGATCTGCTCCACGAGATCTCTCATTGCGTCCCCTCCACAGGTAGCTGAACTGAGCGCGCCAATTCGCTCGAGTTTGAGCTTTGAACTAGAGAAACACCCTTACCTGTGGGTGCGACGTACTAGACAATCTTCTGGTTACGAAGAAAACTGCGGACTGTGTCGCTAGGCTGCGCGCCGCATCCGAGCCAATATTTGATGCGGTCGGCGTCGAGTTTCACTTCGGCGGGCTTCTTCAGCGGGTCGTAAGTTCCGACAATTTCGACAAAACGGCCGTTGCGCGGGCGGGCCTTCTCGGTCACCACGACGCGGTAGAACGGCCTCTTTTTCTTACCAATGCGAGCAAGGCGAATCGTTACCACTTAAAATTCCTCCTATTTCGAATCCCGCAATTATAGCGAATCGGGCGGGTTTACCCTAGCCCGAATTGCGACGGCTTGCTGCGAATGCGGCTACGCGGTTAGTTACACTTTCTTTAAATTTCGCATCAAGCGGGGGGCTTCATTCCGGCGAATTTGCCGATGCCGCGAATTTTGCTTTTGGCTAGGTTGCCGTATTGCTTCAGCATCCGGCGCATGTCGCCATATTGCTTGAGCACCTGGTTCACTTCCTGGACGGAGGTGCCGCTGCCGCGCGCGATGCGCTTGCGGCGCTTGCCGTCGATCAAATTGTGATCAGAGCGCTCGTTCGCCGTCATCGAATTGATGATGGCTTCGACGCGCTTGAGCTGCTTGTCGTCGAGGTCCACGTCTTTCGGCAGCTTGGCGAACGGGCCGATCTTCGGGAGCATGCCCATCAATTGTTCGAGCGAGCCCATTTTGCGAATCTGGCGAAGCTGATCGCGAAAATCTTCGAGCGTGAAATCGTTCTCGCGCAACTTGCGATGCATCTCGCGCGCTTGCTTTTCGTCGATTGTCTTTTCGGCTTTTTCGATGAGCGTGAGGACGTCGCCCATGCCGAGGATGCGCGAGACGATGCGGTCGGGATGAAAGGCTTCGAGCGCATCGTATTTTTCGCCGACGCCCGCGAATTTCACCGGCGCGCCCGTTACTTTGCGGATCGAGAGCGCCGCGCCGCCGCGCGCGTCGCCGTCGAGCTTGGTGAGGATGACGCCGGTGACGCCGAGGCGCTTGTGAAATTCTCCGGCGGAGCGAACGGCGTCCTGGCCGATCATCGCGTCGGCGACGAAGAGAATTTCCGAGGGCGAGAGTTCGCGCTTCAATGTCGAAAGCTCTCCCATCAATTCATCGTCAATGTGCAGGCGGCCGGCGGTGTCGACGAGGATTACGTCGTAGGCGGAGAGCTTTGCTTCGCGCATCGCGCCGCGAACGATTTCGACGGGCTTGTCGGTGCCCGCGCCGGGCCAGACTGGCGTGCCCACAGCTTTCGCCACTTGCGCGAGTTGCTCGCGCGCGGCGGGGCGATAGACGTCGGTGGAGACGACGAGCGGACGGTGGCCGTGCTCGCCGAGCCATTTGCCGAGCTTGCCGGTGGTGGTCGTCTTGCCGGAGCCTTGCAGGCCGACGATGAGCCAGACGGAAGGCGGGCGCGAAGCAAATTGCATTCTGACTTCGCGGCCGAGGAGTTCGCTCAATTCGTCGCGGACGATTTTAACGACTTGCTGATCGGGCGAAAGTTGGAGAAGAACTTCGGAGCCGAGGGCCTTCTCGCGGATGTGGCCGATGATTTCGTCGACGACGCCGACATTGACGTCGCCTTCGAGGAGAGCTTCGCGGATTTCGGCGAGCGCGGCGTCGAGGTGCTCTTGGGTGAGCTTGCCTTGTCCGCGGAGATTTTTGAATGCGCGCTGGAGTTTGTCGGTTAGGTTCTCAAACATGGGTCAAAATCCCGGGTAAATTGGGATGGGAAGGGGGTGTAATTTTGTACCGATTAGAACGGACCTCGGTGCTTTGTTTTGTGTGAGTTAGGGCGATTTCTAATAATTTCGTGTTTCGATTAGACAGGAGTTGATCAGTGACGAGTGACAAGTGACGAGTGACTAGCAGGCCCTTCGGGCGGCATTGCGGTCGTAGGGCGTCCGCCGCGGCGGACTGCGCCCTCTTGGAAGAGCGACGGCAGTTGGCTGTGCTGAGGGTAGGCCGGGTAAAAAAGTTACGGGCCACCAACAGCCGTTCTCCGGCGCGACCTAGGTCGAGTTTGTCGTGCGTATTCATTGCCCATTCACGGATAACACGATGTGGCGCGGGATGCAAATGGGCTTCATGTAAGGATTCGTGGATTTAAGGCTGGGAACGGTTGTGCATCGCCCGCGTATAACTTCGATCAACAGGGCGTGCCGTTTGCATTGACAGTCCGCAGGATCGGATCGCAAGCTAAATAGAATCCCTACGGCCCTCAGCGGACGATCATGCTTCAGAGTCTCCAAACCGTTTGGCATCACCTGAGCGGGAGCAATTTACACTTGAGACGGAAAGCGTGCGCGTGGCTGCGCAGAGCGCTCAGAACGGGCCTCGCAATTTTTCTACTGTCGGCCCTTGCAACGCCTCTTGCGGCGCAGGAAGCGCGCTGGGATGAGCTGATCAAGAAGGCCGACACACTTCGCGAACAACGAAAATACGCTGAGGCCATTCCGATAGCCGAAGAGGCGGTGAAGGAAGCCGAAAGTACCTACGGCGCCGACGACAGGAAATTAGGGCGTTCGTTGAATTTGCTCGGGCTGATGTACGAGGCTCAGGGGAGGTACGCCGAAGCGGAACCGCCCTTCAAGCGAAGCCTCGCGATTTATGAGAAAGCTTCAGGACCTGATCATCGGAATGTGGCTACTGTCGCGGAAAATCTGGCGAGGCTATACAACAGGGAGGGTAAGTACGAAGAAGCGGAGTCTCAGTACAGCCGCGTCGCGGAGATTCGAGAGCGGACGTTGAAGCCGGATGATCCCGAATTGGCCAAGAGCTTCAACGAACTGGGCGTTATCTGTTACTCCGAAGGGAAATATGCAGAATCGGAGCAACTGTATAAGCGCAGTCTCGCAATCTACGAGAAGGCCTCAAGCCCCGACAACCTCGGTGCGGCCACGACCTTGAACAACCTCGCACTCGTAAATCATAAGCAGGGCAGGTACGCCGATGCAGAGCCGCTGTATAAGCGCAGCCTGGCGATACGCGAAAAGGTCTTGGGGCCGGACCAACTGGCGGTAGCAGCCGTCCTAAATGACCTCGCGAACCTGTACTCCGACCAGCACAAGGACGCCGATGCGGAGCCACTGTATAAGCGCAGTCTGGCGATCCGCGAAAAGGTCTTGGGGCCGGACCATCCCGATGTGGCCACGAGCCTGAACAACCTCGCCGTGCTGTATTTCGATGAGAGCAAATACACCGATGCGGAGCCGCTGTATAAGCGCAGCCTGGCGATCCGCGAAAAAGTTCTGGGACCGGATCATCCCGATGTGGCGACGAGCCTGAACAACCTCGCCATGCTGTATTTCGATGAGAGCAAATACGCCGATGCGGAGTCACTATACAAGCGGAGTCTAGCGATCCGCGAAAAAGTTCTGGGACCGTATCATCCCGATGTGGCCATGAGCCTAAACGGTCTTGCAGGGTTGTATTCCGAGCAAGACAATTATGGCGCGGCAGAGCCGCTGTTTAAACGCAGCTTGGCGATCCGTGAAAAAGTTTTGGGGCCAGACCATCCCGACGTTGCTGTGGCCCTAAACGGCCTCGCATTGGTGTATAGCAATCAAGGAAGATATTCGGAGGCGGAGCCGCTGTATGAGCGCAGCTTGGCGATATTCGGAAAGGCTTTGGTGCCAAATCAACGCGACGTGGCCGCGACCCTGAACGATCTCGCGATCCTGTACTACGATCAAGACAGGTATGCCGACGCGGAGGCGGTTTACAAACGCAGCCTGACGATCCGCGAAAAGATTATGGGACCGGATCATCCCGAGGTTGCCGGGAGCCTGAACAACCTCGCGGAACTATACAGAGAGAGAAGAAATATGCCGAAGCCGAACCACTATTGAAACGCAGCATGGAGATCTACAAAAAGATTCTGGCACCGGATCATCCTGATGTGGCCATGAGTATGGGCAATCTCGCGGGGCTTTACATGGAGCAGGGCAAGTACGCGGAGGCAGAACTACTCTTTAAGCAGAGCCTGGCGATCCGTGAAAAGGTTGTAGGGTCTGAAAATCCCGATGTGGCCGAAAGCTTGAATAACCTCGGCTTGTTGTACCAGCGCGAGGGCAAATATGTTGAGGCGGAGTCTTGCTTCGAACGGAGCCTTCAAAACCTTTCGAAGCAGTTCGAGAACAGCTTTACCTACATGAGCGAAAAGGACCGACTTCAATTCCTCGAGACCGTGCAACCTAACTTTGACGGATACCTGAGTTTCTTCCTAACTCATCGCGAAGAAGATCCCATTCTCGCCGGAAGGATGTACGACTTATTGTTATGGGAAAAAGGATTAGTTGGCACGAGCGTCGCCGCGCTTCGAGCGCAGGTCGCGGCTGGCGGCGACCAAGGAGCGCTGCAGATCTTCGATCGGCTTGCAGCCAGGAAAACCGAGTCGGCGCGGCTCGTTAGCACGCGCACCCAGGGCTGGGAGCAATTGGAGAGAAAAGTTGATGACGAGGCGAACGAGCTCGAGCAGCAACTCGCACGGCGCGTGAGCTCGCTTGGCGAACAGAAAAGTGTCGCGCATATCTCATGGCGCGATGTGCAGAAAGCGCTGAAGCCCGGCGAAGCCGCTCTCGAATTCACACGCTTCCGGTATTTCGACGGCACGCAAACGACAGGCACGTTCAAATATGCCGCGTTGGTCATCACGAAGCAGAAAAGCTCTGGGCCAACGCTCTTCTCGTTGGGCGACGCGAAAGATCTCGAGGCCGACCCGCTGCGTGACTATCGCTTGCGCGTCGGACTTCAGGCCAATGGTGCCGCCAGAGGTGCGTCGCCCGTGGAGGAGAAAGAAAATGCCGGGCCAGCGCCGAAGGTGAGCTTCTACGATGCGTTTTGGAGGCCCCTGGAGCCGGCGTTGAAGGGCGTCCGTCGAATTTATCTTTCGCCGGACGGCGCGCTCAACCAGGTGGTTCTCGGTGATGTGACGGCGGGCGACGGGCGATTGCTGATGGATAAGTACGACCTGCGCATTGTATTGAGCACAAGGGATATTCTTCGCGGCCCGCGGAAAGCTGCGAACAATACTGCGGTTCTCGTCGGGAATCCCGCGTTTGATCTGGACGAAGCGCAACAGCGCGCGGCGCTCGAATCCTTGCACGCAGCGCCATCGCCGGAGTCCTCTCCGGTTGTAACTATGGAAGTCGCGAGCATGCGCTCGCGCGACCAGGAAAGCGGAAAACTGAATCCGTTGCCTGGCACGCAAGCGGAAGTGGACGCAATCTCCTCGTTGCTCGAGAAACGACGTTGGCAAGTACAGAGCCACACACAACAGAACGCGCTGAAAGAATCCGTGCTGGAAGTGAAAGGGCCGCGCGTGCTGCATCTCGCGACTCACGGTTTTTTTAAGGCTGATCAACAGAAGAACGAGGGGCACACAGGAAGCGGGCTGCCATCAGGTTTGGAAGATCCGATGTTGAGGTCGGGTCTGTATTTTGCCGGAGCGAATCGGCGCTTGTCCGGTCATGCGACGCCCGCGGACCTAGATGACGGCGTGCTGACGGCGTACGAGGCGAGTCAACTCAATCTGCAGGGGACCGAGTTGGTGGTGTTGAGTGCATGCGAAACGGGGCTCGGCGAAGTGGCGGCGGGCGAGGGCGTCTTTGGACTACGTCGTGCGCTGCAGGTGGCGGGCGCGGAATCGGTGCTGATGAGCATGTGGGCTGTCCCGGACAAAGAGACACAGGAGTTGATGGCGTTGTTTTACGAGAAGTGGCTATCGGGCAAAGACAAGCATGAGGCTTTGCGCGAGGCTGAAATGGAAATGCGCGCGCGAGTGAAGGCGCGCTACGGAGAAGATCGGCCGCAATATTGGGGCGCTTTTGTGCTCGTTGGACGCTAGGTCCGGGCGGTCATTTTGGAGTGACGTTCACTCTAACGCAAGAAACCCACCCTCGCTGCGCGCGAGTGGGGCACCCTGAAAAACGAAACCGTTCGGAAAACCCAGTTCTCCCCGAAAGTGAAGACCCTCTGACGCGCCACGGCGCGCTCTTGCGTTGAGTTGGATTGACACGCCAGATGATCCGGTTAGAGTGTGACGAGAATCCCTTCGGTGAACGCACGGCGATGATGAATCAGGTACCCATATTCATTCGCGGCCTCTTTAGCGCGAGGAAATCTGAAAGATCCATGATGACCCGCGCGGCTTTTCGCGGATTTTTTGCCGCGGCACTCGCGATCACTCTGTTTTCAGCGCTCGCGGCGCCGGTGGGGGCGCAGGAGGCGCGGTGGGCGGAGCTGATGAAGAGGGCGAATGCGCTGCGGGGCGAGGGGAAGTATGCGGAGGGGATACCGGTTGCGGAAGAGGCGGTGCGGGTGGCGGAGAAGTCAATCGGAGCGAAAAGCCCGGCGCTGGCGATGAGTTTGAATTTGCTTGGGGCGATGTATGACGACGAGGGCAAATATGCCGAGGCGAAGCCGCTTTTTAAGCGCAGCTTAGCAATTCGCGAGACGGCATTCGGGCCGGACAGTCCTGAAGTGGCGAAGAGTTTGAATAGTTTGGCGTTTCTTTATTACCACGAGGGCAGGTATGCGGAGGCGGAGCCGCTTTTCAGGCTCGCGTTGGCGATTCGCGAGAAGGCGCTGGGGCCGGACAATGCGGAAGTGGCCGTCACGCTGAACACGCTTGCGTCGCTCTATCAGAGGCAGGGGGAATTTGCGAAGGCGGAGCCGCTTTTCAGGCGCGCGTTGGCGATTCGCGAAAAAATTCTCAAGCCGGACGATCCTGAATTGGCGAGGAGCCTCGGGAGTGTTGCGACGCTCTATCAGGAGCAGGGGAAATATGCGGAGGCCGAGCCGCTGCTCCGGCGCGCGCTGGCAATTCGAGAAAAGGCGCTTGGGCCGGAGCATCCCGACGTGGCGGCGAGCCTGAACATTCTTGCGCTGGTGTGCGAGCAGCAGGGCAAATACTCCGAAGCGGAGCCACTCTCCCAGCGCAGCCTGGCGATTCGCGAAAAGGCGCTTGGCCCCGACCATCCCGATGTGGCGAGGAGCCTGAGCAGCCTGGCGACGCTCTATCAAAAGCAGGGGAAATATTCCGAGGCGGAGCCGCTTTTCAAGCGCAGCCTGGCGATTCGCGAGAAGGCGCTCGGGCCGGACCATCCCGATGTGGCGTCGAGCCTGAACAATCTCGCACACGTTGACGAAAATCAGGGCAAGTATGCCGAGGCCGAGCCGCTTTATAAGCGCAGCCTGGCGATCCGCGAAAAGGCGCTTGGCGCGGACCATCCGGATGTGGCCGCGAGCCAGAGCAACCTGGCGACGCTTTATTACGCCGAGGGCAATTACGCGCAGGCGGAAGCTTACTTCGAGCCAGCGCTTCAAAATATTTCGAAGCAATTCGAAAATAACTTCACGTACATGAGCGAGAAGGACCGGCTGGAATTTTTGCATACGGTGCAGCCAACTTTCGACGCATATCTGAGTTTTTGCGTGACGCAGCGCGAGCGAGATTCGAATCTTGCGGGCGGGATGTACGACTTGCTGCTGTGGGAGAAAGGGCTCGTGGGGACGAGCGTGGCGGCGCTGCGGGCGCAAGTGGCCGACGGCGGCGACGCGGAAGCGCTCAAAATTTTTGACCGGCTGGCCGCGAAGAAGAGCGAATCGGCGCGGCTTGCGAGCACGCGGCCCGAGGGCTGGGAGCAATCGCGAAAGAAAATTGATGACGAAGCGAACGAGCTCGAACAGCAACTGGCGCGGCGGGTGAGCTCGATCGGCGAACAGAAAAATGCCGCTCACGCTGGGTGGCGCGACGTGTGGAAAGCGCTCGGGCCGCGCGAGGCTGCCGTGGAATTCGTGCGCTTCCACTTCAGTGACGGAAAACACTGGACCAGGACATTCGAGTACGCCGCTTTGATTGTGACGCCGCAGAGCGAGGCTGGGCCGACGCTGGTGCCGCTCGGAGATGCGAAGGAGCTCGAGGCCGATCCGCTGCGCGACTATCGCTTGCGTGTGGGGCTTCGAGCGAATGGCACGGCGAGAGGCGTTTCGGCCGTAGAGAAGAATGAAAATGGCGGAGCGGCGCCGAAGGAGAGTTTTTTCGATGCGTTTTGGAAGCCGCTCGAGCCAGCGTTTAAGGGAGTGGAACGAATCTATCTTTCGCCAGACGGCGCGCTCAATCAGGTGGCGTTGGGAGATGTTGCGGGTGGCGACGGGCGATTGTTGATGGAGAAGTACGATCTGCGGATTGTTTCGAGCACGAAAGATATTTTGCGTGGGCCGCGGAAAGCTGCTGCGAACGATAGCGCCGTGCTGGTCGGGAATCCTGCGTTTGATTTGGATGAAGCGAAGCAACGGGCAGCGCTGGAATCCTTACACGCCATGCCTGCGGCGGCTGATGCGGCCCCGGAGGCTCAAGTAATTGTGAGCTTGCGATCGCGCGAACTCGAAAGCGGGAAGCTCGATCCTTTGCCCGGAACGCAGATTGAAGTGGAAGAGATCGCGAAGCTGCTCGAGAAGCAGAGATGGCAGGCGCAGGTCTACACGCGCGAGCACGCGCTGAAAGAAGCGGTGATGGAAGTGAAAGGCCCGCGCGTGCTGCATCTGGCGACACACGGATTTTTTGAGCCTGACCAAAAATCGGATCAACGTGAAAACGAGCAGGGTTCTGCGAGCGAACAGCCAGCGAGCACGGAAGATCCGATGCTGCGTTCGGGGCTATTTTTTGCCGGAGCGAATCGCAGACTTTCCGGCCACGCGACGCCGGCCGATTTGGACGATGGAGTGTTGACGGCTTATGAGGCGAGTCAACTCAATTTGCAGGGGACTGAACTGGTGGTGTTGAGCGCGTGCGAGACGGGGCTTGGCGAAGTGGCGGCGGGCGAAGGCGTGTTCGGCTTGCGTCGCGCGCTGCAAGTGGCGGGCGCCGATTCCGTGCTGATGAGCATGTGGGCTGTGCCGGATAAGGAGACGCAGGAATTGATGGCGCTTTTCTACGAGAAGTGGCTGTCGGGAAAAGACAAGCCCGAGGCGCTGCGCGAAGCGCAATTGGAAATGCGGGCGCGCGTGAAGGCTCGTTATGGAGAGGACCGGCCGCAATATTGGGGCGCGTTCGTGATTGTGGGACGGTGAGGTGTCGGTGTGCCGATGAGCCGATGCGAACACCTCAACTGCGCTGCTCGAGAATCTGGCAAATTTTGGTTTTGGTAACCGCGCGAAAAATCGCCGGCAGGATGCCGGCGCTACGATGGCATGGGAATCCCCGCGAAAAACGAAACGCAGACACACAATCACGAACTAAGGATGCGATGGGTTGGCTCGCGCTTTGGCGTCCTGGAGCTCTTTCGAATGAGCTTTGATGCGCGAGCGAACATCTTCGCCGCGCTTGTCGATGAACGTCTGCGGAAAGGCGAGGCCGAATTCATCCACCGTGAGCTCTTTTCCATTGGCGTCGAAAATCGGATACCACCAATCTTCGTTTAGCTCGCGCTTCTTGCACGCCGGCAGGCCCGTGTCCTTCAGGCTGAGGAAGAAAGTTGATTCGATGTAGCGATTGTGTTCGATGCCGCCGGAAAAGCGATCGCTGGGAATTTCGTCGATGATGACGACTGAGAAATCCGTGCGCGAGACAGGCGTCTCGCAGGCGCCGGGCTTTTGAAGTTTGTCGAAAGTTTTCAGATCGATGATCGCGGCGGTGAAATCTGTGTTGGCGATTTTCGCGTCTTTGAATGTGGCGCCGGTGAGATCGGAGCCGACGAAGAACGCGCCCGTCAGGTCGGCTTTGTCGAAAATCGCGTTGCGCAGATCGGCGAACATGAAGCGTGCGCCGCTTAAATTCGCGCCAGTGAAATTCGCGCCCTGGGCGCCTGCGCTGAACCATCGAATTCCCGCGGCCTTGGAATCCTGAAATTGAGCGCGCTCAGCGTCGGCAAAATCGAACTTGGCGCGTTCGAGCGTTGCGCCGCGAAAATTTGTGTCGTTCAGAATCGCGAAGGAGAAGCTGGCGTCGGTGAAATCGGCGGAGGAGGCTGAAGCGTGAGTCAGATCGGCATCCGCGAACGCCGTCTTGTTGAAGTCTCCGGAATCGAAGTGCCCATTTCGAAGCGAGAGACCGGAGAGCTTTAGGCCGCCGAGGGAGTGCTGTGTGCGGATCATGCTCTCGACGGCGAGAACTTGTCCGATGTCGCCCGTCGGCATGATGTCCGAGGCGCGCTGGAGAACTGAGAGCGCGCTCTCGAGCGACATCGTTTCAGTTACGGGCTGATCGTGGTGGGGATTCGTAGACGAATACGTCGGTGCTGAATCAGAATTCGGCGAAGGTGGCGGCGCGCTGCCTCGTGCGGAGACCGCCGATGGAGCTTCCGCAGGCCAGCCAACAACTTTTCCATGGCGAGCAAAAACGAAGTCGCCGGAATTGTGCCCGGAGCTGTGAAGCGGCATGTACTGCGGAGTCTGGTCGGATCCGCCGCCGACGGAAATCTTGATGTATTGTTCGAACAAATTGTCCGCGGAAAACATATTTTCCGTTTCAGCTGTCAGGCCTTTGATCAGAGCGGCGGCGAAGACAGAATGGCCGGAGCCACCCGAATCGGAAACGGGCTCGTCACCGCCGCTGGACATGAGCGTGCGGGAATGGCCTTCCATCATTTTTTCGAGATAGGTCTGCAGATTTTGTGATGAGAACGATAAATCCACGTCGCGCATTTCGCCCGAGTAACAACTATCGGAAACGATCAGGACGTGACGGGCGGGGATGACCTTTATGTCGGTGGTGATTTCTTCGGAGATAATCCAGGTTGCGCTGTTTTCCCGCTGCGCGTCGACGGGCATCCAATAGGCGTGGTCGCCGTATTTGACGCCGTGCCCCGCGTAGTAGACAAGGAGATTTGCGGAGTCGTCGAGTTCGTGACTGTACTCGCTGAGAGCGGTGAGAATTTCGAATTTGGAGGCGTTCAATAGCAATTTCGTCTTGAAGCCGTAATCCTTCTGCAGAATCGCGGCAATTGACTGCGCATCGCCGACGGCGGTGTGCAGGTGCGGCAGATTTTGGTAATCGTTGATTCCAATCACGAGAGCGAAATAGGCAGCTGGTTGCGTGGATGATTTCGAAGTTTCCGGTTGAACGGGAGAGACGCTACGCTGATCTTTTTGTGTTTGTTGCGAATGAGCGAGCGCAGCGCCGCCGGCCGTCAGCGCCAGAACGACACTGAACAGCAGCAGCGCGGGAAGAGCGGCGGGCGCTCGGGATTTGAATTCCATGCGATGTTTCGGGGCTGTCGCGGCCCGTTTCACGTACTCTAGACCTTCCGGCAGGTCGAAACAAGAACGTGGCGCGAGTTATTTGGCGTAGTCGTTCTTCACGACGGCGCCGCCTTTCATTACGAACTTCACGTGCTGCAGCGTGGTGACGTCCTGCAACGGATCGGAGTCGACAGCGATGATGTCGGCCCACTTGCCAGTGTCGATGGTTCCGATTTTGTCGCTCCAGCCGAGCAGATCGGCGTCGTTGATGGTTGCGGTCTGAATGGCTTGCAGCGGTGTCATACCCAGACTTACGTATACCGCGAGTTCGTGGGCATTCAATCCGTGCGGATACACCGCGGCGTCAGTGCCCATGCCGATTTTGACTCCGGCCGCGATTGCCTTTCGGATGTTCCCCTTCGCCATATCGGAAACCATCGCCATTTTTTTCTGCGAGAATTCTGGCAAATTCGCTCGGGCGGCATTTTCGCGTTGCCAATCGATGAGATAGAGCGTGGGAACAAGGTAGGTGCCGTTCTTCTTCAGCGTGGCGATCGCTTCATCGTTCATCAGGTGGCCATGCTCGACTGAATCGACACCGGCTTCGGAAGCCCAGATGACGCCTTGCGCGCCGTGTGCGTGAGCGGCAACTTTTCTGCCGAGCCTGTGAGCGTCGGCGACAATCGCTTTCATTTCTTCGAGCGTGTACTGGGCGGCGTTCGGATCGTCACCTTTGGAAAGGACGCCGCCGGTCGCGCAGATTTTGATCACGTCGGCTCCGTACTTGATGATTTCGCGCGTTTTGTGCTGAACGTTTTCGACGCCGTCGGCCGCGCCGTCGCTTGTGGCGTGGTATTCGAACGGCAGGAAGTCGTTGTCGCAATGGCCGCCCGTGATGCTGAGCGGTGGGCCGCTCGCGAGCATGCGCGGGCCGGGGACATCCCCTGCATTGATGGCGTCGCGGAGAGCTACGTCGCTATAGCCATGCGCGCCCACGTTGCGCACGGTGGTGATTCCAGCTTCCAGAGTGACGCGAGCGTTGCGGGCGCCGATCAAAGCTTCGCGAGGAATAGAAATCGCCAGGGTTTCGTAACCAAAGCTCGGGTTGAAGGTCAGATGCGTGTGCGCGTCGATGAGTCCAGGGAGAACTGTGGCGTGCGAGAGATCAATCACATTATCGCCAGGAGAAGTTTTGAGATCGTCGGCAGCGACGACGCTGACTATTTTGTCTCCTTCGATCACAATCGCTCTGTTCGCGAGGGTGTTGCCGCTCTTCACGTCAAGCAAATGGCCAGCCTTGACGATTACCCGGTTCGACGACTGCTGTGCCGCGACTGCCGCGCACAACATCAGCATCGCAGCGACAAATCCGGGCAGCGAACTTCTGAGCGTCATTTTCATTGCGTACTCCTTATCGTCTGGATCCGAAGTAACGAACTGCGCGAGGCAATATACCAGTGTTCGTGAGTGTTCGCGCTTCGTTCGTTTTATGGTTCAGTTCGCTCCCGAGGTGAAAGAGGGATTCCTCGTCGCTGCGCTTCTCGGAATGACGGCGATATTTGCTTTTACCGCGACCAGGGATGGAACCGTTGCGGGACACGGTGAAGGCGATTACAATTCGTGGCCGTGCGGCCAATCGCGGGCCATTGAGAGCGGAAGATCGAGGAGGAACTACGATGAGGAAGGCGAGTTTACTCGTGCTGGCAGTTCTGTGTTTTCAGTCGCTCGTGTTTGCGCAGAGCCTGGCGCCCGCGGACCGCGCAAGCGGCGTAAAGTTTCTTGAGCAGACGCGGGACGGAGTGGTCGAAGCGACGAAGGGGCTATCGGACGCGCAATTCAAATTTAAGGCGGGGCCGGACCGCTGGTCGGTGGCGGAGACGCTCGAGCACATCGCGCTGGCTGAAGATTACATTTTCGGAATTACCACTGAGAAGGTGATGAAAGCGCCTGCGGGCGCGCCGGATCGCGACTACAAGAAAGTTGACGCGATGGTTCTTGCGATGATTCCCGATCGCTCGCACAAAGCGCAGGCACCGCCGCCGCTCGTCCCGACGGGACGCTGGACGCCCGCGGAAACCCTCGATCATTTTTTGAAGAGCCGCGCGAAGACAATTGAATACATGAGGACGACGCCCGATTTGCGCGAGCATGTGGTGACGGAAGATCCGCTCAACCAGCCGATGGACGGATATGAATTCCTGCTATTTATTGGCGCGCATAGTGAGCGGCATACGAAGCAAATTCTCGAAGTGAAGGCCGATCCGAATTTTCCGAAAATGTAGGAGATCTGTCCTCAGGGGCTGAGGCCCGTCATGGGAGCGAGGGGTTTGTTCCGCTGTACTAAAGTCCAGCTTCCCCCTGCTGAAGCAGGGGGCTCCCACCGAGGCCCAAGAAGCTTCCCCCGGAAGCAGCCGGCTACCACGGAGACGCACAGATCGTTAAAGCCGGGGGCTACGAATGCCGATGCGGCGCGTGTGCCAATGCTCGCGACGTTCTAGCTGCGAAGGGTGATGGTCAATTTTGGCCGGGCGATGAGAGGTCGTGCGACGGTTTTGGATCGGGAATTAGGACGACGAAATCGTAGCCGAAAATCGTCCGCTCGAGTTCCGGATCCACCTTACCGTACTTGCCGAAGTGTTCGCGAAGGACGCGAAGATCGTAGAGCGTCCATGAGTCCGCGAGCATGTTGTCGAATAGCGGCTTGAAGTATTTGAAATCGGAATCGGGATCGCCGGCAAGATCGATGGGCGCTTCGCCGCTCGGCTTTCCGATTCCGGTGAAGTGCAACTCCTTGCCTTTGACCCCGAGAATAAAGATGTGGACCGATTTTTGTCCGCGCCCCTCCGCCAATTCCGCAACGTAATTGCCGAGTTCGCTCGAGTGAAGCGGATTCAAGCCGCGGTACATGTGATTTCCGCCAAATTTGAAGAAAACCTTCGGTGCCACGCCATCGCGCCGCTCCGCTTCGGAATAATCCCGCACGAAATATGATTTCATCAGTTCAGCGCGCTCGCGGTTCGACACATAACCCGAAGCGGACATGAATTTTTGGTAGATATCGCGGCTCTTGAGCAGAGATTCCATCAACGAAATATTGTGGAGGGCATTCGGTCCGCTCTGCGTTTTGAGTAGCGCGAGAAATTGATCGAGCTCCCCTTGAGGCGCTTTCATGAGAAACAGGTCGCCGAAATCACCCGTTTTCAAGGCGGTTTCGAAATCGCGGCGGTTTTCGTCCAGTAGTTTTTCGGCTGCGGCACGCGTTTCCGGGCTTGTGGCGCTGCGAACGAGAAGATCCAGGACGTAGCTCGGGGCGCCCATCAATTCCTGGTCGAGTCCCCAGAGGCGCATTCCCGAAGGAACTCCGCTTTTTTCGCATTGCTGCAAGAGAGAGAATTCCTCGCGCCAGTTGTAGAAAGCGATGCCGGCCGGATAGCGCTTCTCGAAGTCCGTGAGCTTGCTCAATCCATCGGGATCGCGCGCGAATCGCTCGATTTCCGGCGTGACGATCGGGCCGGTTTCGACAGCCATAGTGTGAAAGCCGCGCGGCGCAAGCTCGGCGCAAAGCGCGCCGGCGAACTGCGGAATCTGCGCGATGCCGTGATCTTCGCCGAGGAGGACGAACTGCGCATCGGTTGTCGCGGCGCGCAGGACGTCCGCGCCGGGACCGGCGAGAGTATAGTCCTTCACCGAAATTGCTGAGCGGCCGCTCTTGAGCGCGTCGGTGAGAGATGCTTCCTGCGACTGCGAAAATGCGGGCGTGGCGCAGAGGAGCGTTAGAAGAAGCGTGAGCTTGAGCGAGCCGGTCATTTTGAAACCTCCATTTCGTTTTTGCCGCTGGGGAGAACGGCTGCCCGGCTTAAGCCGGCCGCTACAATTGCCTGTTGTTTTCAGCACCGATGTATGTACGCGTTGCACTGAGACAAAGTTCAGCGGGAGCATTCTACTCAAAAAATCGGCGCGCCGTGCGAGTGATGGCATTCGCACGGCGCGCCGAAATTGTTGAGAAGCCAATTATTGAGGATAGGTTGAGGGAATTACCTGGCTGACTCGATGGATGTCCCACGAACCGAGTCCGGTGACGTAATCGTATCCGGGGAGACAGGTGTACAACCCGTTCGCTCCGACGGTGACGTCATTGAAATCCGGGCTGGTCGCGGGAGGACCGCTCGTCGCGAGCTGATAAATCAACGGAGCGGCGAATCCAAGTTTGTTTTTGTGCGCGCTTTCAATTCGGGCCCATGAGCCCATTGAGAGCGGCGAAGAGAGAGACGTTCCGCCGATCAGAGTGATAGTGCCATCGACAACGACATTCGCCGCGCAAATCGCAAGCTCGCTGCCGCCGGCGCACATCGCGACATCCGGCACTCCACGTTGGCCAGCTTCGGCGCTCGGTACGATGGGCAGAGTACCGCCGCCGGTGTAGCTCTGCCAGAATGGCGCCGTTTCGAAGTAGCTGATTCCGCCTCCACCTGCTTCCCATCCAGTTTCAAAATCGTAAGTGTAGTCGGCATTCGAAAACATATTCGTTCCGCCAACGGCGATCACATAGGGCGACGACGCCGGGTAAGCAGTGTCCGGAGGACCGGACAGTGGCACGCCATTGGTCGCTTCGGCCGGGCAAGCGGAGCCGTTGTCGCCAGCCGATGCAAACGGAGTGATGCCCTGCAATGCCGCTTCCGCGAACATTTCGTCGTCCACCAGCATAGAACCGTCAATGTAGGCGCTATATTCGCATTCACCGAAGGACATGTTGAATGCTTTCACTTTGTTTTGCGAGACAGCTTTGCTGATCGCGGCCGCGATATCGGAATCCGTGAGAGAAGTGGCGACATAAAAATAAAGATGCGAAACCTGCTGCGCGATTCCAGTAGAGGTCTGCGAATCAAGATCCCATTCGTCGGCGCCGCTAGTGTCTGAGCTGGCGATGCCTGCGTTCACAACGGTGACGGGCACTTGGGGCAAAGAATATGTTTTCTCGTACGTGCGGAGATCGGTGACCACTTGGGTGAGATCGCCTTCCGCGATGATGCCGATTACTGTGGCCGATCCCGTGGCAAAACCTTTCGCAGCGCACGAAGTATTGTCTGAAGGGCAAGTTGCGTCATAGGCGATTTGATATTGCTGCGGCGTGTAGCTTTCGTTGCTCGTATCCGGCACCGGGCACTCTGGCGGCGTGCAAGGCACGGTCATCGGCCCGAGAGCTGGTTTGGTCATGAACGTATGCAGGGCCACGACATTGTTTAGGCCGAGGACGGCGACGACAATACCCGACAAGGACGCGGGAACCTGTGCGGCTGTGGTGTTCAGATACACAGTGGCACCGTTTGCTGAATACTGTTCGAGCGTCGTATTGAATGCGGCTGCTGCGATAGCGGCCGTTCCGTCGGCTTCGACGAGAAGTTGATTGTCGTCAACGGCGACGTTTGTAAAGCCGGCGCCAGTTAAGTAGCTCTCAACTGCCTGCACTTGTGCTGAAGTCGCGCCGAATTGTGCAACGAACTGCTGCAAGGTGAGCGACGTTCCATAGAGCGCGTTGCCCGGCGTCAGCATGGCCCGCAGGGTCGGCTGGATTTGGTTGGCGTTCTGCGCCTGCAAGCCCACAACAATGTGGATCGGCGTCGAAGCGGAGAGAGTCCCGAGCGGCGCGGCGTTCTGAAGGTATTGAACAGGGAACGCTTTGGTGGAAGTGGACGCCCAGGATTGGGCGCTGGCATTCGGCGATAAGCAACCAACAAATAAAATAAGCGCCAGAACTGCTAGCGCTTGGACACACTTCGAGCCGGTGATCAAGACACTTCTCCTCTCATTTGAGTTTGAATTTGTTGTAGCTAAGGGGCCGGGCTCTGTCGCTACTAGCAGCATCACTCAGAGGAGCAGTACAACTAGTGTCACGCGAGCCGGTTTGGTATGAGGCACAAGAAATGCCAAACGACGCCGAAAATAAAGAATTTGTTATCAGTGATATGTGTGAAAAATGCAGTATTTACGGTATTGGCAGAAATTATCCGTTTTTACAGATACGTGTAAATTGTGCGGTTGTGGCGGGTTGCGATGACTCTAGAAACCGCGACTACGAGGCGAGCTGACGCCTCGCGCGGGATCGTCGTTTTAGATTCCTACGAAGCGGCAATATGTCGAGTTGAAATCGTTCACAACTGGATGCTTACCGATGCTGTCGCCGAGGCGTCTTTAAGACGTGTGTCTAGCGCGTTGGACACGGATCCGGAGCGAGCGCGCATCGCGAGTATAGTGAGCTCATGTTCGAATCGGTAGTTCAGGATGTTCGTTACGCGGCGCGAACGCTGCGGCACAATCCCGGATTCTCCGCCGTCGCGATACTGACACTGGCGCTAGGCATCGGCGCGAACACGACTATTTTTAGTGTTGTGCAGAAAGTCCTGCTCCGCTCACTGCCGTATCACGAGCCGGGGCGTCTCGTTGAAATTTGGAATAATTATTATCCGCAGTGGCCGCAACTCGGATTGTCGCCCGCGGATTTTGACGAATGGCGGCACGAGGCGAAATCGGTCACGGGCATGGCCGCGTACCAATTCGTTCCGACCGATCTGAATCTCACGGGCGACGGCGAGTCGGAGCGCGTCGAAGCGACATACGCGACAGCGGAATTATTTACGACGCTTGGAGTGAAACCGGTTCTGGGCCGCGCTTTTTTTCCGAGTGAAGATCAAACGGGCGCGCCGAATATTGCGCTGATCAGCCATTCGTTGTGGGAGACGCGCTTTGGCGGCGATCCGTCGGTCGTCGGGCGGACGTTGACGCTCGACGGCAAAGACTACTTGCTAGCGGGCGTGCTGCCGGGAAATTTTCGTGTCGTGCCGTGGGCTGATATTTGGTTTCCGACGGGATTGATTGATCCGGGCGAATTGAAGACGCGCGTGCATCATCCGTACGGCGTTGTGGCGCGGCTCATTCCGGGCGCGACGATTGCGCAAGCGCAGGCAGAAATGACGACGTTCGCGCGGCACGAGGCACTCGCACATCCCGCGACGAATGCGAATTGGGGCGTTGAAGTGCGGCAACTGAAAGATCCGGCCGCGGTGAAACTGAAAGCTGCGCTACTTGTGCTCTCCGGCGCCGTCGGGCTTGTCCTGCTGATTGCATGTGCGAATCTTGTGAATCTGATTTTCGCGCGCAACGCGGATCGCCAGCGGCAAATCGCGCTGCGCATCGCGCTCGGCGCGGGCCGCGCGCGGCTGATTGCGCAGTTGCTGACGGAAACGATGCTGCTGGCTCTCGCCGGCGGAGGACTTGGAATTCTGATCGCGGAAACGAGTCTCGATGCGCTGACGTCGCTCGCGCCGGCGGAGCTTGCGGGCTCGGGGCCGGCGGGGCTCAACGGTTGGGTCCTCGGCTTCACGCTTGGCGTTTCCTTGCTGACTGGAATTCTTTGCGGCGGGCTTCCTGCATTTCAAAGCGCGCGCGCCGATCTCAATACCGTTCTCAAAGGAAGCGGCACGGGAACGGGCGGGATGGTGACGGGCAAACTTCGTAATGCATTCGTTGTCGCGGAGATCGCGCTGTCACTCATCCTGTTGGCGGGCGCGGGACTATTTATTCGCGGATTCGGCAATCTGCTGCGAGTTGATCCGGGATTTCGGCCGGATAACATTTTGACGATGCGCGTTTCCGAGCGCGCACTTCCCATCGAAGTGATCAATAAGATGACGCCCGCGCAATCTCAGGACTTGGCGGCGAAGGATTCGCGGCGCTTTCAACAATTGACCGAACGGATTGCGGGGCTGCCCGGCGTGAAGAGCGTCGGCGGAATCGACATCCTGCCGATTGCGGAGTCGCAGCGGGCGACATCACGATTTGTCATTGAAGGGCAGCCGGAAACGGAAAAAGCGCCGCGGCCCACGGCCCAGATTCGGACGGTCGATCTCGGATATTTTGCGACGATCGGAATTCCGGTGAAGCAAGGCCGAGTTTTCAACGAATCGGATTGGGCGAATTCCAACATAGTGATCGGCGAGAGCATGGCGCGCCGATTTTGGCCGAACGGCGATGCCATTGGCCATCGCATCAATCTGTGTTCGATGGATAACCAGCCGTGCTGGTCGCCGGTGGTGGGCGTGGTTGGCGACGTCCACCAATTCGGACTCAATGAGGAAGCGACATTCGATGTCTATGGCGCCGGAGGTTGGACGGAATCGTTGGTGATTCGCGCCGCGCGAGATCCGTCAGCGCTCGTTGCCGCTGCCCGCGAAGAAATTCATAAATTCGATTCAGGGCTGGCGGTGTCGCGCGTGGCGACGATGGATCAGCTTCTATCGAATTCGCTCGCGCAGCAGCGGTTCACCACGCTTCTCCTCGGAACATTCGCGGCGCTCGCGCTTCTGCTGGCTGCGGTGGGAATTTATGGCGTGATGAGTTACGGCGTCGCGCGGCGAACGCAGGAAATTGGAATTCGCATGGCGCTCGGTGCGCAACCGGGTGACGTGAGCCGCTTGATCGTGCGGCAGGGATTGACGCTTGCGCTCGCCGGCGCGGTCATTGGTTTGGCAGGGGCACTCGTTGTCTCACGTTCGATCGGAAGCTTGCTCTTCGAAGTGAAACCGACAGATCCGCTGACGTTTATTGCGGTGACGATTTTGCTCTTAGGCACGGCGCTTGCCGCGTGCTACCTCCCCGGTCGGCGTGCGATGCGCGTCGATCCGGTGATTGCGCTGCGCTACGAATAGGCCGAGCGCGATTGCACGAGTAAAAACAAGATGCCGGGGTTCCCGGCGAGGCCGGGACGCACAAATCGCGGAAGCCCGACGCTACAATTGCCAGGCGGCGAGCGGGATTGAAATTGGAACTCTCGGACGGGAGAAACGGAATGCCTAGAGGGGAGTAGTCTGTCTGGGCATGAACCGCGATATTGAGAAGCGTGCTTTGAGGCGCGTGCCGGAGTTTGCGCGTGCAATTTCGGCGCTGCTTGCGGCACTGCTGATCGTGCCGGGAGCGCCGCTGCGCGGGCGGCAACAGACGCAACAGCAATCCCAGCAAAAAACTCAGCCGCAAACTTCACCGCCATCTCAGCAAAAGCCGAAAATAGCCGTTGAAGCGAACATGGTCACGGTGTTTGCTACCGTGCGCGACAAAAAAAGCCAGATCGTATCGAACTTGACGAAAGACGATTTCGTGATTGCAGAAGATGGCCGCGCGCAGACGATCACTTACTTTGCGCGCGAAAACGATTTGCCGCTGACCGTCGGCTTGCTCGTGGATACGAGCCTCAGCCAGAGGCGCGTCCTCGGGCAGGAGCGAACCGCGAGCTCGAGTTTCATCGAGCACGCGCTGCGCGAAGACAAGAAAGATCAAGCGTTTCTAATTCACTTCGATTACGAGGTCGAACTCCTGCAGGATTTCACTTCTTCACGGAAAAAATTGGAGTCCAGGCTCGATTTGCTGGAAACGCCGGAAATGCAACGCGCGAGCGACGACGGCAGCGGACATCGCCATGGTGGCGGCACGCTGCTCTATGACGCAATTTATCTCGCGTCCAATGACATGATGGAGAAAATGCAGGGACGGAAAGCCGTGATCATTCTTTCCGATGGAGACGACCGTGGCAGCAAGGAAACTCTCGAGAGCGCCATCGAATCGGCGCAGCGGGCGAACACAGTTGTCTACTCGATTCTTTTTAGGGACGACGAGCCATTTGGCCCAAGAGGCGGATATGGCGGCGGGGGTTGGGGCGGGCATGGCGGCGGAGGCGGGCATCGCTACCCGCAGCAAGAACAGCGCCCCGACGGCAAGAAAATTCTCGAGCGAATCTCGAAAGAAACGGGCGGGAAGCTCTACGAGGTCTCAAAGAAGCTGACGGTGGATCGGATTTACGATCAGCTCGCACAGGAATTACGGGATCAATACATATTGGGATACGTCCCCGACAAATCGCCGAGCGGCGCCGGTTACCACAAGATTCATGTCGTGACGAATCAAAAGGATTTGTCCGTGCAAGCGCGCGATGGGTATTACGCGGAGTAGGAAGATGGAAAGCAGAAAAGGGAAAAGAGAAAATAGGGAGTGCGCGACGAGACGGAATTGGCGTTAGCTTCGTCGCAGGCGATTAGGAAAGAGAGCGCAGATTGCTCCGGAGATGATCGGGGTCGCCGTCGTCGAGGAGTGCTTCAACTTCGTGGTGGGTGCGTTTCCATACGGGAACCGCGGTTGACAGCAAGTTTCTCCCCTTCGGTGTGAGTGTCATCAACCGGCTGCGGCGGTCAGCGGGATCTGCTGCAACCCTGACAAGGCGGCGGCGCTCTAACGGTTTGAGCGCGGCAGTTAAGGTCGTCCGGTCCATCGCGAGGAGCGATGCCACAGCAGCCATACCCGGCGGCTCAGGACGGTTCAGCGACATCAGCAGCGAGAATTGCCCGTTCGTCAGGCCGAGCGGCCGCAGCGCGTCGTCGAAGCGGCGAGCCAATGCACGCGCCGCGCGCTGCACGTGAAGGCAGAGGCACGAGTCGCGAACCTGAAGTGTTGTGCCGTACGAAACCTTCGCAACCCTTGACATAGCACAATAATGTTGATATCAACCTAAGTTGTCAAGCCGCTTTACGGAGGAATTGCATGCCAAATCATCCGGTGGTATCAGAGGCAGAATGGCTGGTGGCGCGAAAAGCGCTGCTGCTGAAGGAAAAGGAAGCAACTCATCTGCGCGACAAGCTCAACGCCGAGCGTCTGGCTTTGCCGTGGGTGAAGGTGGAGAAGAAGTACGTGTTCGACACGCCGAGTGGAAAGAAGTCTCTCGCCGAACTTTTCGATGGCCGCAGCCAGTTGATTGTGTATCACTTCATGCTTGGACCGGGCTGGGCAGCGGGCTGCCCCGGTTGCTCATTCCTGTCCGATCACATCGACGGAGCGCTTCCGCATCTCGAACATCACGACGTCACGTGGGTTGCGGTGTCTCGCGCGCCGCTGGCTGAAATCGAGGCGTATAAGACGCGCATGGGTTGGCGATTTCCGTGGGTTTCGGCATTTGGCAGCGATTTTAATTACGACTACCACGTGTCTTTTACGAAGGATGAGATGGCAAGCGCCAAGGCTGTCTATAATTTCTCCGAAGTAGCGGTTCCTGCGAAGCCTGCGGACAACGAACAGCCGGGCCTCAGCGCATTTTACAAGGATGAATCCGGCGAGATCTTCCATACGTATTCAAGCTACACGCGCGGCATGGAGGAAGTGATCGGAACGCTGATGATTCTCGATCGCGCGCCGAAAGGCCGCAACGAACAGAAGACTATGGATTTTGTGCGGCGTCATGACGAATACGATCTGAAAGGAAAAGCGGCACGATGAAACTACATACCTATCTCAACTACGGTGGAAACTGCGCGGAAGCCTTCCGCTTCTATGAAAAGCATCTCGGCGGGAAAATCACGTCGATGATGACTTTCGGCCAGCAGCCCGAAACCGCGAAAGCCCATCCTGAATTGAAAGATCAGATCCTCCACGCCCGCATGACCATCGGTGACACGTACATCATGGCAAGCGACGCTCCGAAGGATCGTTTTCAACCTATGCGAAGCGTTTATCTATCGCTAAACGTTGACAGCTCGGAGGAAGCGGAGCGCATTCATGCCATCCTTGCGGATGGCGGCGAGATTTTCATGCCGATGGAGGAGACGTTTTTTGCGTTCCGGTTCAGCATGTTGAGGGACAAGTTCGGCACTTCGTGGATGATTATTCACGAGCGGCCGGCGCCGTAGGGCGGGGCAATTGTCGGGCTGGTCATCCCGATATGATCGGGACGCATCGAGTTCTGACATGTCGCTCTAATCGGCCAAAACCGGCGCGTCTGATGAAGCGCCCTACGATTGCCGGTCGTGCAATCACGCCGATAGCGCCAAGGTTTTCGTAGGGCTGGCCGGAAGGCCGGCCGAGTTTTGCTTGATTGATCGACGAAGACAAAACCAAAATCGTGAAAGGCCGGTCCGTCTGCCGACGGACCCTACGATTGCCGGTCGTGCGTTCGCTTCGAACGATGGACTGACACGGGGCGCGCGTGCTGAGCGCTTGGATCGGGCGCTGTTCCATGCTTTTGCAACCCTTCATTTGTGAGAATTGTTCCAAAGAGTCTTGCCCCGTGGCTTTCTTGACCCGTGCGCGTAGGCTCGACTACACTACTTGTTTGATTTTCATCCGCCGACGCGGACTGAGGAGCTTGATTTGCCGAAACGCACGTTTCAACCGCATGTGCGCCGCCGTCATAAGAAGCATGGTTTCCGCGCACGAATGAAGACCAAGGGCGGCAAGCGAGTTCTTTCGCAACGCCGCAAAAAGGGGCGCCATAGCCTCACGCGCGTCTGATCGCCCACGGCAGGATTACCCGCGCGCCAACCGGCTCATCCGGCGCGGCGAGTTTGACGCCGTGTACCGCGAGGGCCGGCGCCGCTCAAGCCAATCGTTCGTAGTTTTCTTCCGTTCCAACGGACGCGAGATCAGCCGGTTCGGTATGAGCGTCAAAAAAGCGCTCGGCGTCGCGGTGGTGCGCAACCGGATTCGCAGGCGCATTCGCGAAATTTTGCGCTTGCACCGCCAGGAGATTTCTTCGGGATGGGACATCGTGATTCATCCGCGTGCGTCGGTGGCGAAGGCGAATTTTGCCTCGCTCGAGAAGGAGCTGCTTCAGTCGCTCCCACCGGCGGCGAGCGCACCCGGCAAGTAGCGGCGGACTATGAAATGGCAGTGGTTCGTGAGACGTCTGATTTGTTGCCGCTTTCAGAAACGGCGAAGACTGCCCGGCTGAAGCCGGGCGCTACAATTGCCGAAACGGCAGTTGTGGCGACGCCTGAGCGATCGGGTGTTGCGCGCGCTGTGCTTCTTTTCGGAGTCTCCTTCTACCGCGTTTTTCTTTCACATTTCTTCGGCGGAAGCTGCAAGTTTTATCCTTCGTGTTCGGTGTATGCGCAGGAAGCGATCGCGATGCACGGTGCGCGCCGCGGTTCGTGGCTTGCGCTCAAGCGCTTGCTGCGCTGCCGTCCTTTTACGAAGGGTGGATTCGATCCGGTTCCCGAGGCCGGCGAACTTGATTTTCATCCCGGCCTGCGTTCCAAGGAGTCCGCTCGATGAAGGAGCTATCCGACGAAAAGCGGATGCTCCTCGCATTTGTCCTGATGATTGCGATCCTCGGGATATGGAGCAAGTTCTACAAGCCCCCAATTGCGCCGCCCAAACAGGCGCCTGCCATCACGGCGACTACTACGACGGGGACGGTACCGGCTGCGACGCAGGTCGCCCCCATCGCTCCACCGGCGGGAGCCTTGCAAGCGAGCGACGCGGAAACGCTCGTTATCCAGAGTCCAGTTTATCGCGTCGAAATGTCGAATCGCGGCGCAACGGTCCACAGCTGGAAGTTGCAGAAATATCTCGACGATCAGAATCCACCGAGGCCGCTCGAACTCGTCAACACAGCCGCGTCGCAGCAATTCGATGCATGGCCGCTCTCGGTAACGCTCGATGATCCGCAACTCGAATCGAAAGCCAACACCGGCCTCTATCACGTTTCCACGCAGGGCGCGATTTTTCAAGCGCCGGTCGAGCTGACGTTTCACTGGAGCGACGGCCACTTGGACGTCGCGAAGAAGCTGAAATTCGATACCAATTACCAGATTGAGCTCGATGCCTCGGCGAGTCTTGACGGCAAGGCGCTTCCGGTTGGAGTCAGCTGGCGCGGCGGCTTCGGCGATATCGCCATCGCGAAGCAATCGCAGACCGTCAATGTCTTCTACAGTCAGAATCAGAAGTTGAATTTGTTGCAATACAAGAAGCTCGGAGTCCCGGGCCACTCCGATCAGCGCGCGCTGCAACCTGGAACGCTCGAATTCGCAGGCATCGAAGATCAATTTTTTGCGGCCGCGTTTTTGCCGAATGCTTCAGGCGTCAATTTGTGGGATTGGGTCCAGCAACGCGACTCGATGCAGGACGGCAAACCGGCGCAAGAGCCCGAAGCGCAGATGGCGGTTGGATCAACGACGCCGGGCCCCATCAGCATGCGCGTATTCGTGGGGCCGAAAGATCTGAATATCCTGGCGCAATTAAAACCGCCGCTCGAGAATCTCGTTCAATTCGGCTGGTTTGGAATTATCGCCAAACCACTTCTCGTAGCTTTGCAATGGACCCATCGATACGTTCCGAACTGGGGCTGGGCCATCGTCGTCCTGACCCTCGCGATCAATATCCCGCTCTTTCCGCTCAAGGTGTCGAGTTGGCGCTCGATGAAGAAAATGCAGAAAGTCGCGCCGGAAGTGCAGAGCATTCAGAACCGGTACAAGAAATATTCGATGAACGATCCGCGCAAGCGGAAGATGAACGAAGAAGTCATGGCAGTCTACAACCGCGAAGGGATCAATCCGTTTGGCAGTTGCCTGCCGATGCTGGTCCAGTTTCCGTTTCTTCTCGCGTTTTATCGCATGCTCGGCGGCGTGATCGAACTGCGCCACGCGCCGTGGTTCGGTTGGATCCACGATTTATCCGCGCGCGATCCGTATTACATCCTGCCGATCGTCATGACGATCACGATGTATCTCATGCAGAAAATGACGCCGGTGGCCACGGCCGACCCGGCACAGGCGAAAATGATGGCGTTCATGCCGCTGTTCATGGGCTTCATCTTTTTCAATTTGTCGAGCGGCTTGAATCTCTACTACCTAACGAGCAACCTCGTTGGAATCGGGCAGCAATATTATCTCGTCAAGACGCATCCATTGACCGAAAGAGACAATTCCAAGGGCAATAAGAGATGAAGGCTTACGATGTGAAGACGAGGGCGCGGGCGGGACGATGAGCGTGAACATTTTTACGGACGGAGAATTTGATCGCGAGCTAGCCGCGGCGGAGCTGCGCAAGTTTTTCGACCTTATCGTCGGTTCGACCCGGTTGGCCATTCGGTACGAAATCACGCTACCGCCGCTTAAAGTTGGCCAGACCGATGCAGCTCAAATACTCGTGGATTTTCGCGGCGAGGATGAACCACTGCTCCTCGAACGCCAAGCCGAGTTGCTTCTGGCGCTCGAACATATTGCGCTGCGGTGGCTGCGTTTGCAGCCGGAACATTACGATTTCATCCGTTTCGATTGCGGAGGATTTCGCGCGCTTCGTGTGGAGGAGTTGAAACTCTCAGCGAGGGTTGCAGCGCAGCGCGTTCGCGAAACGCACGATGCCTTTCACTTCAATCCCATGCCGGCACGCGACCGCAGGCTGATTCACCTCGAACTGACGAACGCTTCCGGCGTGCGCACAAACAGCGAAGGCGTGGGCGAGCGGCGCCACCTCGTAATTTATCCCACCGAAACGAAGCGCTAGGCTTTTCTTCAGTCCACTTCCAGCGTGTATCCGGCCTTCCCAACGTTGAAGCACTTCGTCCGGCCGATTCGATCACTCTTGCCCGCGCATTCGTGGATGTGCCCGCAGAAAAGATAGTCCGGCTGCGCATGCGCTATCCATGCACGCAGCGTCGGGCTGCCTCCATGCTGTCCGGGCGCAAATTCGTCGAGTTGCGAATCTTTCGGGGGCACGTGCGCGACGAGATAGAGCGGTGAGAGATTGTCGAAGGCACCGAGCGCCTCCTGAATCTGAGCTTCTGTATATTCCCCTGGCGTTTTGAACGGCGTGATGTTGCTGTAGCCGAGGCCGGCCCATGTGGTCGCGCCGATTTGGCGGACTTGGCGATGAAAATCGAAGAAGCCGAATCGCCGGCAAAGCTCGCGCGTATCGTCGTGCGTTTCGTGATTGCCGGGCAAGACCCAGACTTTTTCGCCAAGCGGCGCGAGCACTTCGCCGCAGCGATCGAGGGATTTTCGGAACGTGGAGAGATCGCCTGCCGCGATGTAAACGTCCGCCGGCTGGCTCACCAACTTTTCGAGAGCGCGAATATCGCCGTGAATGTCGCTGAAGATCAGGACTTTCATTTTGTTTCCGGCGTCAGGGTTCGCTCGCGCGTTTTTCGCGTTCGCAGCCCTGCGGCGCCTTCCGTCCATTCCTCGTCCACGAGTTGGCCATCGGGATTCAGCACGAAGCGCAGGCGAAACGGTTCGGGCATCTTCGTTCCCGGATCGGTGAAGCGTGAATCGGAAAAATCTACAACGTGATCTTCGCCCATTAGATGCGAACGAATCACCGGAAAGCGCGCGAACCACAAGTAAACACGAGCGTCCGGCAAATTCATCGCTTCGGCCATGTAGGAATCGTGCGGCGAATCGGCGAGAAATTCAAACGACGGCGGAGCGGAACCGCGCAAATCAATTCGCGATTGATAGACGCCGTCGGCGGTGCGGATTTTTCCACTCCATTCGAAAAGCGATGGCGGGCTCGGCATTGCGCCGACGCGCGCGGCATCAATGTGATTCTCGGCTACGAAAGTTCTA
>CAWDOI010000039.1:0-7623 GCA_963803835.1 uncultured Acidobacteriota bacterium
TGCCTCAGCGCAGGACATAACCGTCGCGTCCAGCAGAGCGATCCCTCGGCGCACGCCGAGACCGACGCATTCCGCCGCGCGGGCCGCCAACGCAGTTATCGCGATCTCATCATGGTCACGACACTCGCGCCCTGCTGGTATTGCAGCGGATTGGTCCGCCAGTTTGGTTTCGGCACACTCGTCGTCGGAGAATGCCGGACGTTTCAAGGCGGCGTTGAGTGGCTTCGTTCGCTTGGCGTGAAGGTGATTGACCTTGAATCCGATGAATGCGCGGCGTTGCTCGCCGCGTACATTGAGGCACAGCCCGAAATCTGGAACGAGGACATCGGGCAAAGCTAGCTGCCCGCGATAATCCCGCAAAGCGGAATTCAGAAAAGCAAACGCAGCGACATCTGAATCTGCCGCGGGCTTCCGATTGTCTTGTTCGTGATCCCCAAACCGCTGAGAGTCGGGCTCGCGTAGAGGTCAGAACCGTAGACCGGAAAGCCATCGAAATCCAAATTTTGCGTCACGTCGTCGACCGGGATGTCGAAGCTCGGCGTATTCGTCAAGTTGAAGATGTCCAGGCTGTATTTCACGGATGTACGCTCTGTAATTTGCGTCACCTTCATGATGGAGAGATCCGCTCGCTTCTGCCAGGTTTGCCTGAAAATGTTGCGCTGGCCGTTCTGGATGAAGTTCGTCTCATATGTATCTCCCGGCGGAACGCCTCCGTTTAGATCGCCGGGATTGAGCAGCGGCAAGGTAAAGCAAGCGGCATTGAGTGCTGGAGTGCTTCCCGCGCCGGACGCCCCGGTGCGCGCGCTTTTGGCCGTGCAACCGGGCGCGAGAGGTACGACCGGATTCGTGATGCCGTCCGAAACGCCGTAAAAAATGCTGCCGACCGCGCCGCTATAATCAATCACGCTGTACGGTTGGCCGCTTTGAAGCACCGTCAAACCCGAGACGCCCCAGCCATCGGTGAACCTTCCCTTAAGCGAATTCGTCGAGTAGAAATTTGGCAGTTGATAGAGATACGTGAAATTGATCACGTTCGTCCGGTCGAAATCCGAGAGCCCGTAGGCCGAATGCAGATCAAGCGGGTTATTGCCGTTATAGAAGAGTCCCATCGCGCTCTGCTCATCCGTCGCCCGGGAGTAGGTGTACGAGAAGCCAACTTGGAGGCCGTGATTCATTCGCTTTTCCACATGGGCCTGGAGGGCGTTGTAAGTCGAAATTCCTACCGTCGAGTACGACTCCGACTCGGATGAATAACCGATATACGGAACGCGCAGATCAATGTTCCCGCCTTCATACGTTTCGAGCATCGAAGTTCCATCTGGAAGTCCCATGGGCAAGCAGCCGGAGTCCGCAGTCTGATTGCACGTAGGCGTGTAGGAGCAGCCTGCGGGATTCAGCGAAGGATTGCAGCCGGGAGGCGCTTGGACGACGTAGCCGTAGGTGTAATTCTGTCCGTGAATTGGGTTTGAGGGCGTCGCGATGCCGGCTTGGTTAAACGGAATAGGAACCACCTCGTGGCGCCCCAGGTTGCCGACGTATCCGATGTCAAAGGCAAGGTCGCGTCGTGGTTGCCACTGGATATCAAACGTCTCGTTCATCGTGTAAGGAAGCTTGTTGTTCCGGTTGTAGTCGGCGAAAGAAAAAAGTTGAGCGCCGCCCTCGATTGCTGCCGCGTTTGGCAGTACTAGCTTGGATGGATCGCCGGTCGGAGGAGTTTGAGGCATGGCTCCCCACGGATTCGAAAATGATCCGCCTGTAGGAAAATTTGGATCGCACGTTGGAATGAATCCCTCGTAGTAGTCGCCGATCGTGGTGCAGACCTGGGAATTCACCCACGGTGGAGACTGATTCACGCCAAACGGGCCGCCTGGAATAAGCCCAGCCGCGAATCCTGGAGAGAGATATGTGAAGAGCTCGCCCCGATCGTAGTACATCCCCCAACCGGCGCGAACTACCAGCCTGTCGTTAAATCTCTTCGGACTCCACGCCATTCCGATGCGGGGAGCCAATCCCCACTGCCGCCCGGTGAGCGTCGAATCACTCACGCCCTTGGACGGGAAATCCTTGTTGTTCGCGGCAATGATGAATCCGTTCGAGACGATCTGATCCATCGATGCGTTGTAGTCGTATTGACTTGGATCAAAGTTATAAAGCCGCCCGTACTTCTCTTTGAATCCTCCGTGATAGTCGAATCGAAGGCCGGCGCTCACGCTAAGATTCGGGCGGATCTGAAATTTGTCCTGGACGTATTCTCCCGTTTCGTTGGTGCGATAGTAGCGGTTGGCGTCGCCTTGCAAATATGATGACGCGACAAAGCCATTCGCCGAGTATGGCGTGTCCAATCCCTGAAGGAATTGCGAGAAATCTGCGAACCCGATTATGCCTTTATTCGTGCGTTCGTCGCGGGTGTTGAGTTGCGTGTGCGAAAAACTTCCGCCGAACGTGACGGTGTGTTTGCTGTGAATCCACACGGCTTCGGCCGACGGCATGAACCGATTCTGAAAAATTCCGGTGAAAGCGCCTTGTGACGCCGCGCCCATCCCGATGCTCATCCCAGCGTTGAAAACCTCGCCTGTGTTCGATGGTGAAAAGTTCCCGAGATCGTCAACGATCGTGATGCCGGGAAAATACGTCGAACCAAACTCGTTGATCCCCAGATCCGCGGGAGTGAAGGGCTGCGAGATCGTGCTGTAAATTTTTTCTCGAATGAATCCGAAGACTTCCGCCACGTTGAGATTGGGCGTCAGCGTTTGAGTGTTCGTGATGGATGCGACCTGGCTGCCAGCGTCCAGGTGCTGCGTGAATCCTTCGACGAAGGAGTATGCAAACGGTGCGATCGTCGGGTCGTGCTGGTAGTAATACTTCAGAGACAGCGTGTCGGCTGGAGTCGCCAGGAAATCGAGATTTGCCACGGCCTGATCAGACTTGAAAAACGCCGGCTGCGTTGTGAAATAGTTTTCCGGGAAAGTGATTGTCGGCGAGAAATTGGGGTTAGCCGATGGGAACATGTATTGGCCGTTTGGTAGCTTGTAGTTCAACAAGGCATACGCGACGGGACTAATGTCGTTCTGCGCCGTTCCAACCATGGGATTTACGGACGAGAAGAAATTCGCATTTGAAATCGCAGCGAGCCCCGCTGGCGTGCGATCGTCGTCGGTAAGCCCGAAGGGCACAACCCCCCGTATCGCTCCGATTTCCAAATCCGATGCGTGAACGTGCTGGTAGGACACATAGCCAAAAAGTTTGTTCTTGATGATGGGACCGCCCAGAGTTCCTCCCGCCGTGTAGCGATGCAGCTCAGGAACCTTTTCGCTCGCGGGAATATTCGGATCCGCATTGTAGAAATACGGAGCGGCGTTCAGCCAATCCGTGCCGCGGTGGCCATAAAGGCTGCCGTGAATATTATTGGTGCCTGAGGCCGTACTCATGTCGATGTGCGCGCCGCTCGTGGATCCTTGTCCCGCGTCGTACATCGACGTGTTCACGCGAAACTCTTGAACGGTTTCGGGCGCCGGCGTCGGCAGGGCCTGCCCGATGGCCAAATACGGAGCCGCCGAGCTCTGGACAATTTCCGCCGTCGAGTTCGAAGCGTTGGCGACGCCCGTGTTGTTGACAAGACGCCCAGACGGAACGACGCTTGTGCTCTTGCCATTGAATAAGTTGCTGGCGTCAACGCCATTCAGCAGGAAAGTATTGCTGGTATCGCGTTGGCCGTTCGCCCAAATCGGCTGATTGCCCAAGCCGGCATTCACGCCCGTGCCAGTTGGCAATTCCGCGTTGACGCCCGGCGAAAGTATCGCCACTCCCGTGAAGCTTCCTGTCGGCAGCGGTATGGCTTCGAACTGTTGCTTGTCGAGCACGTACCCATTTGTCGTATCCACCGCGTTCACAAGCGGATTTACCTGCACGGTGACGGTCGTGGTCACCGCCCCGACTTTCAATCCAGTGTTCACCGTCATCGTGCGGTTCGCCTGTACCGCGATGGACGGAATATCCTCCGTCTGAAATCCATCGTGCGTGAACTTGAGCGTGTACGTCCCGATGGGCAGATCAACGAACAGGTAGAAGCCCTCGTCGTTGGTCACCACCGTGCGCGTCAATTGCGTTTGGTCTCCGACCAGCGTCACCGTGGTGTGTGGAAGCACGCCACCGGTGTTATCTGTCACCGTGCCGGTTATGCCACCGAGTGTTTGCTGGGCGTGCGCGGAGAATGTGAGTGCGGCGATGGCTGCGAGAACTGCGGCGACGGCAAAAGCGCAACGTCGAATTATTTTCATTAGTCGGCACGGCTCCTAGAATTTGCAATTGTTCCGAACTTCAGAACGGAAAAAGTTGCGTCAGAGTATTTCGAGTGATTCAGGAACCGAAACGGATTATTTGGATGGGCAGAATCTATTTTTTAAATCTGGAAGTGTCAAGCGCACGAATTGGAAGTTATCCACAGCCCTCGCCTCCGTGAAATTACGGATCAAGTTGGCAGGCCGTTATTTCGGCGCGGGAATGTTTTTGGTTCGTGCATTCCACGCGAACCAAAGCATACCGGCGCCCAAATACACGAGGTAGATATAAGGCAGCCTGCCGTAAGGCCCCTCCGGCACGGGATACAGATTGCCAACCAGCGCGAGCAGCATTGCAGCGCACGCCAGCCACGAGAGAATTCGAATCGATAGCCGCACATGACGCACATTGCCATGCGCGCTCAGGTATCGCGGCAGCGCCATCGAGACGAGCGCGTACGCCACGATGAACCCGTACGTCGCGAGCGACCCGAGCCAGCCATACACATCTAGTCCGCTCACGCCTCGCGCCGCCAGCACAGCTACCGGAAGCACGGCAGCCAAGCCCGTCACGACGATCGCGCGGCTCGGCGTCTCGTTCCGTAGGTGCGTCGATCGCAGCGATCCATGCGCGATGCCACCATGCGCCATTAGCAAGAGCACCCGCGCAGCCGCAGTAATGCAGGCCAGTGTCGCCGCAAACATGCTGATCAGCGCTCCAATATCAATCAGCAGGCCGAGCCAGGGCACTCCGCCGACTTCAGACAAGACACGAAACGGAGCCGGGCTCGTTCCCAAATCCTGGCCGGCGACACTGAAGCCCAGCACTTCGGCATACGCGCAGAATGTGAACATCGCGCCGGCAAACACGGCGCTCAAAATCACCGCTCGTGGAATTGTCTTCAACGGATTGCGTGCCTCGCTGCCCAAAGTCGTGGCGCTCTCAAAGCCAACAAAGCTAAATAGCGCGAGCACGAGGCCGAGCCGCAGGCCGCTTCCCGTCACGCCGGTCAGGTGCAGTTGAGTCCAATCCAAATGCCGCCCGTGCCGCAAGAGCACAAGCGCAACCACGATGAGGATGCCCGTCACGGATGTCGCTTCGATCCATAGCATCAGCCGCGCCGAAATCTTCACGTCGCGCCACGCGATCAACATGGAAATGCCGGTGACAAGTAGCGCAAACACCACCGCCGAAGCTGCGGGCGCGTGCGTGACGTGCAGCAGAAGTTTGGCGTAATGATAGAACCCGCCAATGACGCTCGAACCCGTCGCAACGTACGCCAGCAGCAGGCTCCACGCAGCGATGGCTCCGAGCCACGGCGGCAAAATCAGAGACGCATAGCTATAGAGCGACCCTGGCGACGCCGAGTAGCGCGCGAATCGGCCGATGCACAGCGCGACGAGCAAGATCGCAACTGTCGCGAGCGCGTACGCGAGCCACGTGCCGTTTCCCGCGAGCGCGCAGACGAGAGGAATCGTCGCTACAGGCGTCGCAGTCGGCGCAATCGTCGAGATCGACTGTGCCAGAGTCTCCATCGGGGAGAGCGCCTCGCGCCGCAAGCCATATCCATCTTGCTGCGAATGCACTTGTGGCGCTGGCTCCACTCCGGAGTGCTCCCTTCTTTTCGACGGCGTTTATGCGCGATAAGAGCAGCCAACGATACAGGCGTCGCGACATCGGCGCAAGCGCCGCAACCACGCGCACCTGGGAGCTATCTCTTTATCACCTTCCGTTTTGTGGCTAAGCTAAGTCGAGGAGCCGACAAATGACAACAAGCATCGCCGAAATGGCTGAAAAAGGCCGGGCGTTTCGCGCGCTTCATGAGCGTGATGGCGCTTTCATCATTCCCAATCCGTGGGATATCGGCAGTGCGCGACTGCTGGCACATCTCGGATTTGAGGCGCTCGCCACAACGAGCATGGGTTACGCGTTTTCCATCGGGAGGCGCGACGGTACGCTCGACCGTAAGGAGACGTTGGTGAATGCATCCGCAATTGCATCAGCCACCAGCCTGCCTGTCAGCGCGGATCTTGAGAATGGATTCGGAGACGCGCCCGAAGACGCGGCAGAAACGATCAAGCTAGCGGCGGCCTCGGGAGTCATCGGAGGCTCAATCGAAGATGCCACTGGGCGTCCGGACAATCCGATCTACGAAATGCAACACGCAATTGATCGAGTTCGCGCGGCAGTGGCCGCGGCGCGTGCGCTTCCGTTTCCTTTTACACTCACCGCACGCGCGGAGAATTACCTGCACGGCCGGCCGGACCTCAAAGACACGATCGCGCGGCTGCAGGCTTATCAAGAAGCAGGTGCGGATGTTCTCTATGCGCCCGGTTTAGCCACGAAGGATGACATCGCAGCAGTTACCGGCTCTTTGGATCGCCCTGTGAATGTAGTGATGGGTTTGCAAGGAGCGCAATTGAGCCTAGCCGAGCTCTCGGCGATCGGTGTGAAGCGCGTAAGCGTAGGCAGCTCGTTGTGCCGTGCAGCTCTTGGCGCTTTCCTTCGCGCCGCACGCGAGATGCAAGAGCGCGGGACTTTTACTTTTGCGGCTGAGGCCGCGAGCGCTCGTGAGATATCCGCGATTTTCAAGGCATGAAGTCTGATTCGACGAAAGTCGGAGGGACTCGATACCTTCGGTGCAGCCCAGTGAGCTAGCGTCTCCTTACTCGCGCCAACGATTCGCGCTAAAAATTCATTTCAATTTGGCAGGCGCGTAGAAATTGACCAGGTTGCCATCGGGGTCGCGAAAATAAATCGAGCGAGTGCCCCACGGTTGCGTGGTTGGCGGCTTCACCCAAGTTTTGACGATGCCCTGGAGTCTCGAGTATTCACCGTCCACATCCGCCACTTCAAACTCCAAGATTGTGCTCCTATTCGCCGACGACTCCGCCGAGCCGGGTATATAGCTCTCTTGCGCCCGCGCATCAAAAAGGGAGAGTACTCCTGTGCCCGTTTGGAACTCGGCGTAGCGGTCACCGTCAAACTGCGGTGCGGTCTTCAATACTTGCTGGTAAAAGGCGGCAAGCGCCTGAATGTTGTTTGAGATGAGGCAAGTTTTGACGAGCACCGGGTTTTGGCTCGGTGCTGAAGTGCGTAATGGAGTGGGAACTGCTGCCGTGCTCTCGGAACGCGCGGCGGGTAGCGCTGTTATCCCCGCAAGCGCGGCGATGAGAAGACCAGCAGCACTATCTTTCAGTTTCATGGGCCGCTCTCCTTGCCAAGCGATTTTTGCAAGGGCCGCTCGTCGCACGAAATCGCTTCCAACTTCTCCGATGTGATTCTACGTTTTCCAATCGGGGGTTCTCAAGTTTCTGATAAGGCGCAAACGGCACACTCGCAGCG
>CAWDOI010000040.1:0-34352 GCA_963803835.1 uncultured Acidobacteriota bacterium
AGGCCAGCCTCACCATCCGCCTCAGGCTCGCACTAGTTCGCCTCGATTGGTTCAGATAGGTTTTTTTTGACGCCGGTGTTTCGCCATCGCCCGTCGATTGCGCGCCTCCTTCTGCGTTGCGGCAAAACTTTCCGCGTGTTTGACTTGCTGGTAAGCGCAACCTAGAATTGCGGCACCGCCTTCTGATGATTGGCCAAACCATCTCGCACTATCGCATCCTGGAAAAGCTCGGTGGCGGCGGAATGGGTGTCGTCTACAAGGCCGAAGACACCCGGCTCGGCCGAATCGTAGCCTTGAAGTTTCTTCCCGACGATGTATCCCACGATGCGCACGCGCTCGAACGCTTCAAGCGCGAAGCGAAAGCAGCTTCTGCTCTCAATCATCCGAATATTTGCACCATCTACGACATAGGCGAAGACAGCGGCCGCGAATTCATTGCCATGGAGTTTCTCGACGGCCAGACTCTCAAGGATCGCATTTCCGGAAAGCCGTTGCCCCTCGACCAAGTGCTGGAGCTAGGTGCCGAAATCGCCGATGCCCTCGATGCGGCCCATGCCAAAGGAATCGTTCACCGCGACATCAAGCCCGCCAACATCTTCATTACCGAACGCGGGCACGCCAAGGTTCTGGATTTCGGCCTGGCAAAGCTGTCACCCGCAGGAGCCGCCGCAAATATTTCGTCGATGCCTACGGTGAGCGACGTTGACCAACTCACTCACGTTGGCACGGTGATCGGCACCATCGCATACATGTCCCCCGAACAAGTGCGCGGTGAAGAAATGGACGCGCGAACGGATTTTTTTTCGCTCGGTGCGGTGATTTACGAAATGGTGACAGGTGTTCCGCCGTTTCGGGGCGAGACCTCCGGCGTAATTTCTGGCGCGATCCTCAACAGCGCACCGGTCGCGCCAGTGCGGCTGAATCCCGGCGTGCCCCCGAAATTGGAAGAAATCATCAACAAGGCGCTCGAGAAAGACCGCAAGCTGCGCTATCAGAATGCCGCCGACATTCGCACCGATTTGCAGCGCCTAAAGCGCGATTCAGATTCAACTCGCGCATCCGGCGCGGCAATCTCGTCAGCGCGTTCCGCGACCCGGCGATTCACGCTCCCGCTCGTCGCAGCCGCCGTCGCCCTGACATTTATCGCTGTCGTTGCGGGTTTCTTTTTCTCTCGCCGTTCGCGCCAGAGCGCTCCCGTCGGCAACAATTGGGAGCAATTGACGTTCTTCACCGATTCCGCCGTCTATCCAACCCTCTCTCCCGATGGCCGCATGCTTGCCTTCATCCGAGGGAACGACGCTTTCTTCGGACCCGGGCAGGTTTATGTGAAATTTCTGCCGGATGGCGAACCCGTCCAACTCACCCATGACTCGACGCAGAAAATGAGTCCCGCTTTCTCTCCCGATGGTTCTCGAATTGTTTATGGCACGGTTATCCCATGGGACACTTGGGAAGTGCCAGTCGTCGGCGGCGTCGAACCACACTTGATGCTTCCCAACGCTTCCTCGCTCACTTGGATTGCCGATGGAAAAGGGCTGCTGTTCTCCGAGATCAGGGAAGGGTTGCACATGGTTGTAGTGACCACCGATCAAGCACGCGGGCAGAGTCGCGATGTCTACTCGCCTTCCGGCGGGCGCAGTATGGCCCACCATTCCTATCTTTCTCCCGACGGCCGCTGGGTGCTCGTCGTTGAAATGGACAATCGAGGGCAACTGGTGCAATGCCGCGTCGTCCCGTTCTTGGGCGGAGGAGAACCTCGCATCGTCGGTCCGGCCGACAGCACTTGTTATGCGGGTGCCTGGTCTCCCGATAGCAAGTTTGTTTACCTCAGCGCCTCCAACGGCGCCGACGTTCACATTTGGCGCCAGCAATTTCCGGATGGCCAGCCGGAGCAAGTGACCAACGGTCCTACGAGCGAGGCAGGTATTGCCATGGCCCCGGATGGCAAATCGTTCGTCACCTCCGTCGGCTCGGTTGACACGACTGTCTGGGTTCACGATCACGACGGCGACCATCAAGTCTCATCCGAAGGCAATGCGACGCAGCCTGCTTTTTCGCCCGATGGAACGAAGCTCTATTTTTTGATGGCCAATGGCCAGACTTCAGGGTTCGAACTCTGGGAAAGGGAACTGGCCAGCGGAAAGACCGAGAGGCTTCTGCCAGGATATTCGATGGACGGCTACTCGGTTTCTCAGGATGGAAAACAAATCGCCTTTGCAATGACGGGCGAGAGCGACCGTTCCGGCTTGTGGGTGGCGCCCGCGAATCGTCGTTCGTCACCCGTGCGTATCGTTTCTACCGCGAATCGGCCTTCATCATCCGTCCGCATCGGCGCCTCCGCGACCGAGGATTCACCTTTTTTCCTGCCGGACGGCGATCTGGTTTTTCGCGCCGTTGATGAAGGCGGAATAAATTACCTGTATCGCGTGAAATCAGATGGAACCGATCGCCGAAAGATAAGCCCCGAACCCGTTTTCGACTTGGTCGCAATCTCTCCCGACGGTCAGTGGGTTGTTGCGGCCGCCCACGCGGCCGATCCGGAGCGGACAGTTTCAACAAAAGCGTATCCCTTGGCCGGGGGCAATCCCGTCCCTCTGTGCGGAGAGTACTGCATTACCCAGTGGGACGTTCGCGGAGAATTCTTTTTCGTGGATTACGATGTCAGTAACGGAGGAGATACCTATGTGCTCCCCCTCCGGCACGGCACGGACATTCCGAAGCTGCCCGCCGGGGGAATTGCTCGCATCGAGGACATCACCAACGCGAAACCCGTGGCAGCAATCCCTCGATTCGTCAGCTCTGCCGCGAGCATTTCCGTATACGCCTACGTTCAAGAAACCACCCGCCGCAATCTCTACCGCATCCCGCTGCCATAAATCATTCATTGCTGTAAGCGCTGGTTCACTCGAATGACTCAACCTGAGCAAATATCGCTGACTGCGTTGTATCCGCGTCGCGGCGCGTTGAGTTGTTCGCACACCAGGCGTGCCGCTGGCTGGCGAGTTTGGTTTGCCGTAGGGGCGGGTCTCTCAGACCCGCCCGGCCTTTCTCTCGCTTAACGGTTCCTTGGATACGTCGACTGCCTATTTTGGCTTTTGGACTGCGGCGGCGCGTTCCTTGGGTAGACAACAGCTATTGCTCTTGCTTGCCCGCTAAAATATTTGGAACTAGGATCAGCCCAGGCCAGGGGCGAAATCGAACGCCTCACGTATCCAATCGGTGAGCGGTTCCTCGACTTGGTCAGAGTGAACAAGCTTGAACAGGTTGCAATATCTTGCCTTCTTGGTGGGGCCATGCATCGATCTGAGCCCTTCGACTTCACGCGGAAGGAAAATCCATACTTCGAGAAATGTCTTCTTCGGCCTCACAAAGATATAACAGACCTTCCTTGCAAACATAATTGACAGGGCAGAAGCATAGATGCGCTGAGGGCCAAGACCTGCAGCAAAGGCACGAAGCTTTTCCCATGCATCACGAAGATTCTCATCAAGTCCGTCAATCAGCTCGGCTTCTGTGAAGGCCCTTCCATGCTGAGCTTCCAAATGGAGCGTGACCGAGCCTTTTACATTCGAAGGGCCCGAGTTAGACTTTGAGGCAGGAGAGTTTTTATCCGGGGATTTGGACTTTTTCGAAGTCTTGGATTTGTTGAGACCTTTGTTTCTAGCACTCAATGTTCTCGCCCGCCTGGGCCCGCAATGCAAACAAAGTAGCCGTTAGGGTCCTTCGACCAAATCTCATATTGCTTGGGAGCCAGATTAGAAAATAAACACGTCTCGATCCGACAGATTATTCGCGACGGGTGGCGCAGCCTTGGCCTCGTCTTTTCTTCTCCGCCGTAACGTGAACGAGGGCATGATACCACTCCGGCATTTCGTCAAGTAATCGCTTCAATGTACCGGCTATCGGGAGTGCCGCATCCCTTTGATTTGTAAGCGTGCGGTTCTTCAGCGGTACGGCATGCGGAACCAAGGTCAGATTTTTTACGCTTGAGTTCTCCTGTTCCCGCGGGATTCTCAAAACCTTAGCCTGAACCGCTCCGCTTCGCGGCGAGTTCCCGAGAGGGCATCGCTCCGATTTGCTTCAAAAAACCGAGCACATCTTTCTCTGCCCGCTTCTCAACCAATTTGCCGTAATCTCCTCAAGAATCTTGTCGAGCGTACTAGCCTTCCTACGTTGAATTCGGTACTTTACTCGGCCGCACTTGCGGCTATGATTTCCGCACTAACGGAACCGGCCGTTCCGAGTGTAGTTTCCCTTCTGGACTCTAATTATTCTTTGAATTGCAGGGAGAATAAAATGATCCTCCTTGTTTTAATCGAAATCGCTCTGCTGTGCGTTCTCGTCCTTCTTATCCGCGTCGCCATTCGACGCGGGATCGTGCGCGTCTTGAACGGGGATGACGATTTCGGAGATGAAATCTCACCTGCGCGCGTCGGCGCACACACAAATAGCTCAGTGGACGACCCCATTCAAGTGGTTCTTGCGGCCGGGGAGAAGTAGCGAAACAAGTGACGGTTTTTGGTTTACGCGTCTGGCTCGTATCGGCACTTACGCATCCATCTGCCGGAAACGTTGGTACCTGTCTTCTGCCTGATGAAAGTACTATTCAGTTGGTCTGGATGGTCTCTTTCACGCATTCGTTGCATCTCGTACGCTCTCGATAGGAGAGGTGACGGGCTATGATTCTAGCGGCTGCGGTGATGCTCTTCCAAATGCAAGCGCTGCCCTCTAAGCCAGTCGCGGCGGTGGCGACGCGGCCAGAGGCGGTCACTTACGCAGAGAACATTCCTGCGCCCTTCGCGGAAGACGGCGTCCATTACCTGAACCTCGCTGACCGCGACGGAACGAAGAACAAACCGAAGGTAACACCAGCGTCACCCGCTGCGAACACGCGGATTCTTTCGAGAGTATACATTCCGAATCACTTCGAGGCACTGCCGCCCCTTCCCAACAAACATTACGAAGTCGTGAGGTCCGGGGCCCATAAGCGGCTCGGCGTGGCCATCGCGCAGTCGAGCGCGGCAACATTCAATCGAGCGCGGCGACGTCTGAAGCTTGGACGATCCACCGAGGCACCGACCGCAAGAAGTCTGGAGCGCGATTCCTTGGGGACGCGCGGCCAAATCCCCTTGGCGTCTGAACCGAATCCTTAGAGATTCAGCGCCGTACGCCGCGAGTGACCGTTTCGGTGTCGGTTCTGGTGCCAGTAATGTCTCGATTCGCTGCGTGTCGCCGCCCGATACTGCGCGATCGAAGCTCACGGATGAGCCACGAACACCGGCCATTTTCTCTCTGGCGGGTGGCGCAGCCCTGGCCTCGTCTTATCTTCTCCGCATAACGTGATTGGACGCATGATACCACTGCGGCATATCGTCGAATCGCGACTTGGATAGGTCGGGTGCGGTTCTTTGGGTGTGCGACATGCGGAAGGAGTTCAAAACGCTGCTGATTTCAGCTCAAACGAAGTAAACTCAAGAACCGCATCCTTGGGCGTCAAAGGGCTGTGCCACTCCGCAGATAACATCGAATCCAATGCAAGTTTAGGGTGTGCGGCCCGCCAAGCGCAGAGTACAACGATCTAGAATTTAGGCAGGCTGGTGCTCCGCTACGGTCACGCGATCGCGTCCCTCGGCCTTTGATTGGTAGAGACACTGGTCCGCAGTGTGCAGCAACTCCTCGGCCGTTTGCGCGTGCTCCGGAAATGCCGCAATTCCTACGGAAATCGTCACGCGGTCCAGCACCTGCCCGTGATACCGAATCGAAAGCTTCTTCAACCCTTCGCGCAACGCTGCCGTTCGCCACGTGGCGTCCTTCGCCGAAGATTCCGGCAAAATCACCGTAAACTCCTCGCCGCCGTATCGGCAAATAATGTCGTCGCTCCGAAAGTGCTTGCGAAACGCATCCGCCATCTCGCGAAGCACAGCGTCGCCCGCGTCATGTCCGAACGCGTCGTTGAATTTCTTGAAATGATCCAAATCCAAGAACACGACTGCCACCGGCCGCTTTTTTCGCTTGGCTCGGTGCAATTCGCGATCGAGTGATTCCTGCATGAACCGCCGGTTGAACAATCCCGTTAGAGGATCGCGAATGGATTGGTCGCGCAGCTTTTCGGCCAGACGCAGGCTCGCCAACGAAAGCGCCACCTGACCCGCCACCGTCGTCGCTAAGCTTTGTTGAGACTCACGCAGAGATTCGACCGGCGGCCCGCCGGCTGTGTTCTCAGCACGATCGAACTGCAAGTGCAAAATGCCCAGCGTGTCTCCCTGCGCTACCATCGGCACGCACAGATAGCTCGCGTCCACTGGCTCTTTCAAATGCGCGCACGCGACGCTCGTGATCGGATATTCGCTCCAACTCGGTTGCCCTCGCCGAAGCGCCCAGCACGTTTCCGGCGAAAACACGGCCTCCGACGCGCACGGATGTCCCCACGACGCCAACAGATCCAGGACACTCCGCGATGCCTTGAAAACATAGAGCGCGCCCGCTGCCGCCTGGGGAAACAGTTTCTTCGCCGACTGCGCTATAACTCCGTAAGCCTCCTGAGTCGTAAAGCAGCACTGCAGCAAAGCCCCCATTTCATTAATCAGCGTCATCTGCATCGTGCGCAGTTCCAACTCATTTACGAGTTGGTTCAACGAACTTTCATGTTTCTTAGCGTCCTCCGCGGCGCGCACCTGATCGGAAATGTCCCTGTACATCATGTAATTTCCCTGTATCCGGCCCTCGACCGCCAGCGGCACCGCATTCAATTGCACGTCGAGCAGTACTCCGTCCTTGCGCTTCCGCCGAACGTGTTTCTGCACCTGCCTCCCCGCCGCGACCTCTGCGGTAATCTCGCTCGTCTCATCGGGCGGCGCGCCGGGATAGTCAATTAAATCGTCCAAGTCGTGGCCCGTGATCTCCTCTCTGCGAAGTTGGAACAGCTTTTCGAAGGCATCATTACATAAGCGTATTGCGCCGCCGGGATCCTGCGCCACGATGCCGATCGGGCTGTTTTCAATCAGCGCGTTCATGTAAATCGTTCGCTCTTGCAGGTGCCTTCCGAGCCGATGCCTTTCGCTCACCGCCGAGCCCAGCATGAGTCCCGTAGCCGAGACCACGAGCATCAACATTCCGACTTTCAGCAGGCTATAGTCGCTCGGCGGGAAGATATGCAGCGCCGCAACTATTCCGAAATTCAACAGCAGCAAGCCCGTCACCGCGCGTTTAATTCCATGTCGCATCGCGATCCAAATGACCGGAACGAAGGCGAGATAGTAAAGCTGCAATCGCTCGAGCGGGCCCCCGAACATCACCCAGAGCATTCCAATGATCGCCGCGAGCTGCCCGAGCGCTTCCGTCAGCCGGCCGAAATGCACGCTGGTTGCTTTCGTCCTCCTTTCAACGCCCGGCGCGCGATCTTCCGGTTCGCTCATCTCCAGTTTCCGCCGAACCCACGGTAGGACGTGAACCAACAGGAATGGCGCGAACCCCAGCAGCGCGATCGCGTCTCCCATAAACCAACTAAGTGCCGACGACCAGTATTGGCCCCAGGTGATGGTGTGGTCGGCTACCAGCGCTAGCACTCCCGCTGCCGTCGAGCCTGCCGCTGCAACCAACGTCGCCGTGACGTAACGCATCACGTCGCGCCGCCGTCGCAGTCCCGGATCAATTCGCATCGGTCCGCGCAGTACATAAGCCGCCGCTGCATAGCAAACCACTGAAGCCAGCGGCGCAATCGTCTCGCTCTCGGAGAGCCATGGTTGGTGGTAAATCCATGCCCCAGCTAGAACACCCGCAAACACTGCCAGGGGCGCGTAACACGGGCTAACACCCAGCATCAGCGCCAAAATCAGACCTGTCGCCGGATACCACACGGTGAATCCGAGCTTCGACACCATTATTATTTCGGGGTGGTTTAAACAAATGTAAAGCAGGACAAACCCAACGGAGAAAAATACATGCGCGAGAAATCGCTGCCGATTCGCGATCAACCACGCGGTCGCAGTAACTTTTGCCGGTTCCTTCTCGCGATCCTTGTTCGACAGCATTTACGCCAGCACACTATCTCGGCGAGCATAGCCCCGCGACCGCTCTCGGAACCTGAAGCCTACTCAACAGGTTACCACGCCGCTCGCTCTCGCCTTTTTTATCAATCCATTGATTGCGTAATCCTTCAATACCCTGGTCGCGAGCCAACAAGTCCGCGCGTGGCTCTAGACCGCGGCTTTTTTTTGGAAAGGCAGAGTGCATGCTCTTGCATATTGGTGCGAGCCCTCTGCTTCAGCAGGTCGAAGCTGGATTTTAGTCCAGCGGAACACAGACTTTATTCTCGCGTCTAATGATGCCTTCGCTTGCGGGCGGCATGTTTTCGTTTCACTGGCCGTGGCGCTGGCGCCGCGTCGTGATTGTCGATATCAATGGCTACTTTCCACGATCCATCGGCTTGCTTCTTCCATACGAGCACGTACTTTCCTTTTGCGTCGATGATGTTGCCCTTTTTGTCCGCCGTCGCGAAATCGTACGCGCCATATTCGTAGGCCATGTCGCCCGCGCGCGCCACATCCACTCCCGTCGTCGTCCAAGTCAGGCCCGGACCCGGTAGCGCCAGCACCTGTTCCCAATCCGCGCGAATATTCTCCTTTCCTTTCTCGAGCGGGCCTTTGTCGGCGAACACCATGGCGTCATCGGCGTAGAACGAGACCGCCTTGTTCAGGTCCTTGGCCTGCGCCGCTTTGCTCCACTCGATCGAGGCGGCGCGGATCGCAGCTTCGTCCGCTACGCGGGTGTCCGGCGGCTGCGCCGCAGTTTTCGTGCCGGAGTTCGAGCAGGCCACGGCAAGATTCATGACGAAAAGTGCGGCAAGGAAAAGCGAAAACGACCTGAAGCGTAGCATTCAGCCTCCTTTGGCATTGGGCTCAGCGCCAAAGATGACTCGCCGCTCCAGCAGTGTCAAGCCGAAGCTAAGACCATTTGATTTGTAAGGGTGCGGTTCTTCGGTGTCTAACGAGGAGAAAGTTCGGTGTACTTGGCAAACATAGTTTTAAACACGTCGAGGTGTTGTCCCACCAAACGAACGGTGATTTGCTCGCTGTAATGCATCTCGGTCAAGGAAATAGCCGACGCGGAAGCCAACAATCGAAGAGATAACGACCCTGGTTCGTCGTGAAGGTCAATCAGCGCGACCAAGGTGCGCTCACTGAGACTCGTGCTGGCGTCAGTCCACACAGGGCTAGCTGAATACAATCGTCCGTCAACATTAATGGAAAGCGTTGCCTTTCGGTTCACATCTATCGGCGAATGGATTTCAACTTTCAGAGCCGCATGCTTGTTGTTCTTATCGAGCGATTGAATCAGAACGGGGAAGACGCGCCAGTATACGAGCGATGCATTTTGCGAGCGAACACGGTCAGCCGTCTTCGGGGAAAAAATCGTGGCGCTATTGGGGGCGTCAATTTCCGACGTGGTGTCCTGCGCCCGCGCCGTCGAGCCGATTGAAAGCAAGAGAGCGATTGCGAAAAAGGCCGTCTTCATTTGTCTTCCTTGTCGGTACGAGTCCTTTTTCTGTTTCCGCTTATAGATTAGGGCCAATAGCAGCGTTTGACCCGCTTGCTTCCGGATTCAGTGATTAAAGATGCACCGCTGATCGAAGAAGACATTTTTCCAACAATCGGAGTGGTGAATCCGATTTTGCGATTGACGGCGAGGAATAACTGCCATAGAAATGCCGGTCAGACTGCCGGTACACTGTGATTCTCCAGGCGGAAGCTCCGGACAAACGATCCTCATAGGAGGCTGCATGGCTTCAGTTATTGGCTTTGGCGGTGTGTTTTTGCGAGCGAATGATCCAAGAGCTCTGTACCAGTGGTACGAGCGGCATCTCAGCCTGGTGAAGTCCGGCGGATCTTTCGAGTTTCCTGCCTCAACGCAACGCCCTCAGGTGATCTTCGCCCTTTTCAAGCAGGACAATGCTTACTTTCCTCCGGTACAGAAAGCAATGCTCAATCTCCAGGTGGACGACCTCGATGGTGTGCTCGATCATCTGATAAAAGAAGGTGTCACCGTCGATCCAAAACGCGAAAGCTATGACTTCGGAAAGTTTGGCTGGATCACCGATCCGGAAGGAAATCGTGTCGAGCTTTGGCAGCCCATCGCAAATGACTGATGCCGATCCGGCGAGATTGGCCGACATAAGCCGGCTTGTCGAAGTAAGACTCAACTGGGAGGGTGGCGCAGCCTTGCTCTTGTCTCTTCCTCTCAGTAATCACGTGAACCGACGGATGGTACCATTGCGGTATTTCATCGAGTACTGATTCGATGCGTCGGGTGTCGGGTGTCGGATGTCGGGTGCCGCATCCCTTTGATTTGTAAGGGTGCGGTTCTTCGGGTGTGCAACATGCGGAATAAACTGGTTCGGTTGTACGGGCGGGTGGCGCATCCTTGGCGTCTACTTTCCTCCTCAAGACGACGTGAACGGGCGGATGATAGCGCCCCGGTATTTCGTCAAATAGTCATTTTGATGGGTCGGGTCTGGGTGCCGCATCCCTTTGGTTTGTAAGGGTGCGGTTCTTCGAGTGCGGTGGCGGGTCGGGGCCTGGCTCTCGTCCGTCCTTCTCAACATCACGTGAACTGACGCATAGTACCATTCCGGTATTTGATCGAGTGGTGATTCGATGGCTCGGGTTTTGGGTGCCGCATCCCTTTGATTTGTAAGGGTGCGGCTCTTCGAGAGAGCGACATGCGGAATAAACTGGTTCGGTTGTACTGCCAAGGGCATCTCCACTTCGTAACGTTTAGCTGCTATCGGAGGCAAGCCCTGCTTGGAAGGCTTCGGACTCGGAACTTATTTGTGGCTGTGCTGGGCGAGGTTCGCAGGAGATACGAATTTCGTCTAGTAGGTTTCGTGGTGATGCCTGAGCACGTGCATCTGCTGATCAGCGAACCGGGGAAAGGAAATCCGTCGAAGGTAGTTCAGGCGTTGAAGCAGACCGTGTCACGCAGACTGCGGACCAAGAGCGGGCGGAAGATCGCGGCGAATCAACTGTCGCTGAGCTTTGGGCGCGAGGATTCGTGTTCACATTCTTGGCAGCACCGTTTTTATGATTTTAATGTGTGGAGCGACAAGAAAAAAATCGAGAAGCTGGAATATATGCACCAGAATCCGGTGAAACGCGGATTGGTGCGAGACCCGAAGGACTGGCCGTGGAGCAGCTACGGTTTCTATGCGGGACGCGGCGATGGACTGGTGACGATCGATCTGATGTGAGTTCGGCACTCTGATCTCAGTTCAAATGAAAGAAAGTCAAGCCCCGCACCCTTGGAAGTCAAAGGGATGTGGCACCTCACAGTTGAATGCGAATCCAGGTCAAGTTCTACGGCGTGCCAACCGCCACGCATCAGCGGGAGATTAAAGCCGACCGGGATCGGAAATTGGAGGCGACGGGGAAACCGCGGGAAAATCGTGGCCGTTGGGCCGCGAGACCGTTGAAACACGTTACTTCCAGATTGCCGACAACGTTCCCACTATTCAGGTAGCTCTGGCGGTCACGACGTCGATGTCGTTTGCGCTACGCTTTTCGCCGGTTTGCGAGTCGCATTCACGGTATATTTCTCCTCCGCTACTGGGCCGCAATATTTGGACCGATTGATGGGGGTTCTGCGTTGAGTTTTCGGCTAATCGATTCAGGATGGGAAAAGGAACTAGATGAGGCGCTGAACGCGAACCATGCAAGTATTCGAATTGTCTGCCCGTTCATCAAAAGGGGTGTCGCAAATCGGCTATTGAAGTACGGCAGGCCGAAACTGATTCAGGTCATTACCCGGTTCAGCCTTCGTGACTTCGCCGCTGGTGTGAGTGACGTATCCGCGCTTCGCCTGCTACTAGAAAACGGGGCGCAAGTTAAGGGTGTCCGTAACCTACATGCCAAGTTGTACCTGTTTGGCGAGAGCTGCGCGATCGTTACTTCCGCAAACCTCACTGATGCCGCATTATTGACAAACCACGAACTCGGGTTTGCAGCGACAGATCTCGAGATCACTTTTTCGTGCCGGCAATACTTCGAAAATCTTTGGAATCGCGCCGGGCGGCGTCTTCGCTTCGCGAAATTGGCGGATTGGGATAGGAAGATCTCGACGTCGACCGGTGGAAAGCGTCAGTGGGCCGTGGCCGACTTGGAAGATGAAGGTACGGACGTGGGGATTCCGTCTGAATCGATCATACTTCCTCCGTGGGTGGACCGAGTCGAGCAGGCGTTCGTGAAGTTTTTTGGGCGCGGCGACAACCGAGCGCATCGATCCATGCAGATTCTCGAGGAGGTGCGGCGATCCGGTTCGCACTGGGCCTGCACGTATCCCAAAGGAAAGCGGCCGCGAATGGTGCGAGACGGTGCCACCATGTTCATGGGGCGCTTGGTTGAGGGGCCAAACGACATATTGATCGTTGGTCGCGCGATGGCAATTCATCACGAGCCCGGCCGCGACGATGCGACTGCGGCGGATCTTCGCCTGCGCCGTTGGAAGGCAAGGTGGCCTCACTACGTGCGTGTCGATAATTCTGAGTTTGTCCGCGGCAATCTGGCGAACGGCGTATCCCTAAAAGAACTTATGGATGTGCTTAAAGCCGACTCATTCGCCTCAACACAGCGCCACGTCAGAAAAGGAGATGGGAACAGGGACCCCCGCAGGGCGTACATGCGACAAGCTGCGGTGGAGCTCTCTATGCAAGGTGCCGCGTGGCTAAACGAAAGGCTCGAACGTGCATTCGCCAAACATGGAAGGATTACGTCGAGTGCTTTGGAGCAATTGGACTGGCCCGCGGTCCGACCCGTACCAGGAAGAAGCGCTAGGTAACCGCGGTCACGCTTCGTCGGGCGTGGGGCGACGTGGTAGGGTTTCATCAAATGTAGATGAATTGCTGGACGCCGCATCCCTTTTGTTTGAACGGTGGCGGTTCTTCGGGTGTGCGATATGCGGAAAGAGGCCAAGACTCTGCGGATTTCAGTTCAAACGAAAGGTCAAGAACCGCGCCCGCTCTCCTGCGACAGGCAGGCGGGGTGACAAAACCCTTCTAGGAAATGCGTTGCAACGCGTTCTTGTAAACGTTTACGCTCGCTGTTAAAATGGGGGTTCCAGTTCTTCGGGAGGCGAGCGTGTCCCAGGATTACTTTGTCTCGGTTCTGCGGGAAAGGTATGCCGCCATGAATCCTTCCGAACGCCAGCGGAAAATACGGAAGCTCGTTTCCGAGTCCAAAGAAAACGAAAAGTTTATCCGGAAACACTTTCCAGAGTTCTTTAGCGAGGCGTTTTCGTCGAACGGGAACGGGGCGGGGCGGCGTTCGGTAACAGATGCTTCGCCTTCGCTAGCCGCAAAGCGGCGGTAGTATCCAAACCGAGATATTTCCCCCACTCGACAACCAATTCTCTCCGGTGCGTTGCACCCATTTCGTTAGCGAGAGCGCACTTCAGAATCTCCCCGTCGTCCATACCATCTTCGCGGGCCATTGCGATCAACGCTCTTATCGTCTCAGTGCTCATAGCGCCTCGTGATATGTCAGTTCGACGACGCCATGCTACACCTTCTCGCTAAAATCTCCAAGAGCGATCATGAGTTTAGGCAGCAAGGTACTGTGGAAAAGTGCGCGATGGGTTAAAGCTCTAGTCGACCCGCGTCAAGCCCCAACGTGGTCTTGGAGATTATGCTTTTATTCTTGGCAACGGTTTGATATCTTATTGTAGCATCAGGCTAGGAGGCTCGACATGTCAGATGAACTAGACCCCGCTGTTGCGGTACTTCGTCGCAAACTCGAAGAACAGCTTCGAGGAGTGGCCGACACGAAACGAACAATCAATATGCTGATGAAGATGTCTGGGAAGGAGGCTTTGTATCAGGAGGGTGAAAACGAGAACAGTGGCGCGGTGAGGGCCGACCAGTTCTACGGAAAGGGACTGGCTACGTCCGCCGCCGAATATTTGGCGATGCGCCACCAGGCGTGTCAGCCGGAGGAAATATTCCGCGCACTCCGAGAGGGGGGATTCGACTTCGACCTACAAGGCTGGCACGGAGAGGATAGTTTGAAGGTACGCAGCCTCGCAATGTCACTCGCTAAGAATACGGGCGGTGCGGGGAAATTTCATCGACTAAAGAATGGCAGTTTCGGCCTACGCGCGTGGTATGACCCGTCGTTCTTGAAAAAAGCAGCGGCAGGACCCGATTTAAAGCCCAAGAGAGGCAGCAAGAGAGCCACCAAGGCTTCTAAGAATAAGGCGGAGGCCCAAACAAAACCTTCCAGTCAAAAATCTGGCGCGAATGAGCCTCAGGGGCTAAGAACCGTAGCATAAATCGACAGGGTTTGTAAGCGGACGGGGCCGTGGCGGAAAGACCGAACGCAACCCTGCCGGGAATTTGCTCTTGAGCGTGACAATGCATATTGGGTGTTCGTCCCTGGAAATCGTTTCTACGCGTTCGCAGTTGTGCTTCTCTAGAGCTGCCTTACATTGATTCGCTCGCATGTGCGGATACAATGTGTCCGCCGATGAACGATCTCCGACACGAACGACCCGGAGGGCCCGAGCGAGCCGCCAACGTTGTCGTCCACGCCGGATTCGTGCTTGCCGGAATCGTGACCACTCTTCTCGGTCCGATTCTGCCGATCTTGATCGCTCGATGGTCCTTGAGCGATGAACACGCCGGATTATTCTTCACGCTGCAATTTCTCGGGAACATCGCCGGGATTCTTTCGCTCGGCGCTCTCATTTCGCGGCGCGGCTACGGGACGACGCTTGCCATCGGCTTTGGCTTGATTGCCGCGGGAATTGCCGCGCTCAATTCTGGAAGGGAGCTTGCCGCATTGGCAGCGACGGCTCTCTTCGGCTACGGCCTCGGACTAACTCTTTCCGGAACAAATCTTTGGGTGGCCGATGTCGCGGGACCGAAGAGAGCATCCGCGCTCAACATCGCCAATCTGGCTTGGGGAATCGGCGCGATTGTGTGTCCCGGACTTGTGCTGCTGTCGTACCGCGGCGGCTGGTTCTCGATTTTTCTTTTTGGCGTGGCGGGATTCGCGGCACTGATCGCGGCGTCGCTTGCGCTGATGGATATCGAGCCGCGTTCGCAGAAAACTTCGGAAGCGGCTATTCCGCAAACTGATATCAAAGTGCCAATTCAAATTGTGGCCGTGCTGGCCGCGCTACTCTTCTTGTACATCGGAACGGAAACTTCGCTCAGCGGATGGATCGCTGCGTTCGCCAAGCGGATGGGAACGAGCGCGGGAAGCCGCTTTGAACTCGCGCCGATGCTGTTCTGGGCCGGAATACTTTCGGGCCGCGGGCTTGCGCCGTTCATTCTTCGCCGAGTGCGGGAGAAATCCGTTTTGCTGGCAGGTCTCTTGCTGGCGGGAGTCTGCAATGGGGCGTTGCTGTGGGTCTCAACGTTTCGCGAAGCCGCGGTGTGGGTGATTTTGAGCGGCTTCGGGCTGGCGTGTATCTATCCGCTGCTCGTCGCGAGTCTGGTGCGGCATTTCGGCGAGCAGATGAAGCGCGCGGCGAGCCGGATGTTCCTTTTTGCGGCCTTCGGAGGAGCCACGATGCCGTGGGCGGTGGGCGCCATCTCGACGCATGCCGGAAATCTTCGAGTGGGATTGGTGCTGCCGCTGGTCTCGTGCGTCGTGATGATCGGACTTTTGCCGCGCTTGCGGGAATAGCCGCGGCAGACCGGCTCGGATGTCGGTTTTAGCCCTTCAAATGGTAGCTCTCGCCTACGAACTTACAGCGCCAATTTTCCGCGTTTCGGGCAATCAGTCTGCCGTGGCAACCGTAGGGCTCGCCGGCAGGCGGGCCGGCCTTTCAGGCTATTTCTCCGGAGCTTTCGCGGCGACCGCCGTCGCCGTGTGCGCCGGCGGCGTCATCTCGAGCGCCCAAATTGCCGCGGGGCGCATGTACATCGACGCGCGATAATTTCCGTGGACGTCCCACGCTTCGGGCGTCCTGAACCAATATCCCTTGGTCTCGTATGACACGTGATAGAGGCCCCACGCCGTGCGGTACGCCTCGTCTTTCATACCGTCATCGAGCATCAGCGCCGCCACGCTAAATGTCGTGCCAGTCCACACTTCCTGCACCTGTTCGTTGCTGGTAAGCAGCGTCCCATCGGCAGCGATGCCGTTCACCGCTCCGAAGTCGCCGCCGCCGAATTTCATCACATTCAGATCGAAGATTTTTTTCAGCGATTTCAATTGCATTTCGCGCGGCACCAAATCGCCCAATCCCGTCATGCCTGCGTACCATTGGCCCGCAAGCATGTCGGCCTGAACGTTCGTTTTGAACTGATCGCCCGTGTCGTAATTGAAATATTCGCCGTTCCAGAGCTTCGCGATGTACCCCTTTTGCGCTTTTTCGAACTGCTGGTGATATTGAGCGGCAGACGCGCTATCTCCCACAGCCTTTGCCATTTCCTCCGACGCGCGCAAGGCCCCCAGCCACAATCCACCCGTATACGCGCTCACTCCGCTCACGACCCATTCATCGTAAGTTTGATCCGGGTAGCCACCATTTTCCGGAATGCCGCTGTCGCCGTCGAATTGCTGGAGATACGCCATAGCCTCTTTCACGGCCGGCCAAGTGTCGTGCAGGAACTTCTCATCTTTTCCGCCGGTGAGCGCGTAATCGCGATATACCATCAGCACGAATTTCGGATTCAAGTCCTTCCAACCGTTCGAGTCCTGCCAGTTGTAAGCATTTGGCAAATAAATCGGGTCTTCGTAAGGTGATCCTGAATCATGAGGTAGCGCCCCTTTTGCCTTCCGCATTTTGAACGCCATCGCCCTCGTGTGCTGCATTTTCCAGGACCATGTCTGTTGGTCGGTGTACTCGCGCGGAACGACGTCAGCGAATTGACGTAGCACTTGCTTATCAATTTCGGGCCAAAATTTCAGCAAGGGAACTGATCCATAAAAAAGAACGTCCAGCGTGTTGTAGTAGGGATAGTCGAAGCATTCCATAAATGCGAAGCTCGGAGGCGCGCCAGGATCCGATCCAACTGGCCGGCCCCACACCGAGCCGCCGTCGGTCAAAGTGTAGAGCTCGTTGAACAGCATGCCGCGATACCAGAGCGGTTTGCTTTCATCGTTGACGTACGGATTCTGCCAAGCCTCAATTTCGTCGCGCCATTTATCGGAATTCAGCAGGCCGTCTCGCGCGATTGCCCAAGCGTTCTGTCCATTCGTGCCGTAAAAATCCGTGTAGCGCCGATACCATTCGCGTCCGGAACCAAATTGAACCACCGGGAGATCCCAGGAAATTACCATGGGGACAACTCTCTTCTCGCCGGGCTTCAGAGTGAACCGGATGGCGATCGCGCCTGCGAGACGCTCGAACTCTCCGCTGCTCGTCCACGAGACATCGCTGTTCGAAAGTCTTCCATCCTTGGAGAATGGAGCCCAAACATTCGTACCGGGCCCGTCTGCACTAAACGTTGTCTGATAGGAAACTTCAACGCCTGGCGATTCGATCGCGGCGATCGCGAATTGCCCATCCCATTCGTTCTTGGCGTCTCCGGCGCGGTGCCGGTCAAATACGATTCCTTTCATCGTGTTTCCGGAGCCAAGAGATTCATTCTGCGAGCGATTGAAATCGCCCTGGCTCATGGACATGCTCAAATCGCGCGAGTACGTGCGGAGCCAGCCGAGCATGTTGGACCAGGAGAGCATCACGGAAACAGTAATCGTTTTGTTCGTCGGATTATCCGCGCTCCAACGGTAGACGGCGACCGGATAACTTGATTCGCGATAGTTGTCCGGAAGGACCGGAGAAAATTGTTCGACCACCACGTGCGCGGGGAATTCCGGTGAGTGATAGTCAAACCACGATCGCGGATAGAGCGAGTAGTAATTCCCCGCGCCGACTGGATAGTCCCACTTCCAACCGCTCAATTCGCCGCTGCGGGGATGATCGGTGAACAGGACTCGAGCGTTGCCGCTGGCCGACCCTTCTTCTTGTTGAAACATTGAAAACTGATTCGCGTACACCGTTTGGTATTTGTCGATTCCAGGCTTTAGGTGCCAGCGGGCAAAGTCACCTCGATACGTGCGAGAAAAAGTTCCGGCTCCAAATCCGCCGACAGGCGCGCCCTGCCAAAATCCATCGTCAATGTGCCCGGCATCGAGCGTCGGCTTTTTCGTGCCGGCATCCTTGACGGGAAGGCCGATCGGGCGCTGCCAAGCGGCTTTCGGAATGTCGTCGCCACACCAGGCCGAAGTTGCGAAGCAGAGCAGTATTCCCAGCAGGAAAATTTGCCGCCCTAAAATCATCCGCATCGAAACCTCCTGGAACGCGTGAATGTGCCGAAACGATTCGGTAGCGCAATCAATTCTTGACCGAACCCAACGGATGCTATAGAAAATCGTTATTCTAGTAAAGGCCAGAGTTGAGGCATTTTCACGATTTATGGGTTCTGGCCGACTGGTTTGGTCTTTTCCGGCACGCCAGGCGCGGGTCGGGAACCTGGCGCGGCTATGATTTGCTTGACGGTGGACGTAACATGGGCGCAACGGAAACCCTCGGAAGGCCCGGAACACGGCGAACGCTAGGAGGCATCATGCAGGAATCAAGACGCAACTTGCTGATAGGACTCGTCGGAGTCACAGGCATGGTTGCCTTGCGGCCTAGCCCGCAGCACAGCGGCGGAGTGACCCCGCAGCCCATTCCTTCGCCGAACGCTCCGAAGAACCAAAACGCTCCCGCGGGCCTCGAAAACGCGGGCGTCGGCCAAGAGGACGATAAGGCCACCGCGATGGCTCGGGAAAACCTGAAGCTCCTCAAAGCAGACGTCGAAAAACTTTTTGACAAGTCGACGGAGCTAAAGGAGCAGGTCGAAACCACAAACTTGAATTCAATTTTCCCTGTAACCATTGTGAAGCAGGCGAAAGAGATCGAAAAACTCGCCAAAGATATCCGCGAGCGAGCCAAGGGCTAATTCACGCCTGCGTCTAATTCGGTTTCTGCGCCGCGCTCCCAGTGGCTTGCGATTGCGGTTCGGAGAATCCGGCCGCGTCGCGCGGTCCAGTGTAATCTTGATTTCCATTCAATCCGCGTTGTTGCTCGGCGAGAGCATTCAATCGCACGAAAATCGCGCGCTCGGCTTCGGCTTTTTCCGGCCGATTTGCCTTCGCGTAGGCCTTTGCCAGATTGAAGTGAATCTCCGGACTGCCCGGCGCGATCTTGCTGGCGGCTTCCAGTTGCTGAATCGCGAGATCTGCGTGGCCGAGTTCGAGTTGTGCGCGCCCGAGCAAATAGTGAGCTTCGGGGGAAGCGGGAGCGAGATCGAGAGCTTGCTGCGCAAAGCTGAGAGCATCTGCCGGCCGGTGTTCACGAAGCTCGATGGACGCCAAGCTAACCAATGGCAGTTCGCTGTTGGGCGAGATTTTTGATTCTGCTCTCATTTGTTCCTCGGCCGCGTCGTAGCGAGAGAGGGCAGCGAGCGCCGTGCCAAAAGCGTAATGGAGAAACGGCGTATCGGGATGGTCCTTCAGTAGCGTTTGGAATTTCGCGAACGCATCGTCGTATTTGCTGTCTTGCAAGAGCGCGGCAATCTGTCCGGCAGCTGTCAGCAACGGTTTTCCCGTTGCTTCCGCTTGTTCTGGCAGCGATGGGATTCGAAGCAGCGACATCCCGCGGCATATCTTGATTCGCTCGCCTACAATCCCGGAAGTGTCTTCGTGCGCGAGTATCTCCAGAGCACGATCAAATTGTCCGGTCCGATTGAGCAGGCTCGCGAGACGATACCGCGCGACTTGAATCGCCTCCGCGCTGCCTTTGAGGCCAAGGTCCTGCCCGCGTTGCAAATGGATTAGAGCGTTGTCGAAATCACCGATCTCAAACTCAGACAATCCCATGACGCCCCACGCTGTTCCATCATCAGGATGGTCGGCCACCCAAGTCTTCAATGCCGCAATCGCTTCAGGATATTTCGCGGACGAAAAGTCGAGCATCGCGAGCTTCCACACCTCGCCATTCGGAGGAGGCGCCGCGGTTGAATGCACTTGATAGAGCTGGATGAGCGCTTCGTCCGGTTGAGGCTTCTCGGGCAAAAGCGCATCTGCCGCTTGATTTTCGCGCGCAGCATCCTGATCCTTGCCGAGTGCCTGAAAACATTGCGCGAGCGACTGGTGCGCTGCCGCGGAATTTGGCGCGAGACTCACGGCCTTCTGCGCAGCGCGAAGCGCTTCATCCGGATGCTGCAGCCGAATCTCTATCGAACTAATTTCAATTTGCGGCAACGGGCTACTCGGAGAAATCTCGGATTCCTTCTGCTCTTGGGTCAATGCTTCTTCATTCTGCGATGCGGCGGCGAGCGCGAGGCCGTAGGCGTAATGCAAATACGGCGCGGACGGGTAGTCCTTCAATAACGCCCGGAACGCCTCGATCGCTCTCGACGAGTCCTGCTGCAGGACAATGGCCGCAACATCGCCTGCCGCGCCAACCAACGCATCTTTGGAGGGATTTACTTCTTCCGGCAAAATCGGGACGCGAAGCAATGCGAGGCCGAGCGCTGCCTTGGCCGGCTTGGGAATCCCGGCTTGCCCGAACTCCGAGCCTAGAATCGCTGTGGCGCGTTCGAACTGCCCAGAGCGAATCAGCAAGAGCGCAAGATGATACGTCGAGACGCGCGCGAGATCCGCGTCATCGCCAGTGCCGATGGTCTGCGCTTTTTCGAGGTGATCGCGCGCATTTTCGTAGTCCTTCGTCTCAAATTCGCTGAGACCGAGGAACGCCCACGCCGGTCCGAGCTGTGGTGCGAGTAAAACTAGTTTCTGCAAGGCTGCGATCGCTTCCGGATAGTGGTTGGCGTCGTATTGAAGCGTTCCGAGATACCACCATCCTTCCTGCCAATCCGGCCGGATGGCGAGCGCGCGCTGATAGTCCGCAATGGAGTCTTCCGTGCGGCCCGCGTCGCGCGCGGTGGCGGCAGATTTCGCGAGATCGTCGAAGCTGCCGCTCGAATTCTGTTCGGATTGCTGCGAATCGGCCTGCCCGAAGCCGGCAGACGACACGCAAGAGAGAAGTAGGAGCGCGATTACGATACGCAGAGAGAGATAGCCGAGCCGATCAATACGCATACGGGAATCAACCCCGTCCAGCAGGCATACAGATTAACACAGGCTGCTGCATGTGCTCGCGTCGAGACACAACAACAACTCGAAGATAATCGTTATTTCTCTGCCGTGGTATTGTTCCGGGGATGCGGCGCGGGAAAATTCCGAAATTTTTACCGGGGCAATTTGAATTGTATTCGCGTCGCCGCATTCTCCAACAATTCGGTGCGGTGCCCGCAATGCTCGGACTGCGAAAATTTCCTTTGCTTGGCGCCGTTGTGGTGCCTTCGCAATATCCCTTCGAGGAAATCCCGGCCGCGAGCAGCGGCATCACGTGGGTCCACACGGCGGGCAAGTCTGCCGAAAAATATCTCCCGGAAACTGGCGGCGCGGGCTGCGCGTTTTTCGATTACGACAACGACGGCTGGATGGACATCTACCTCGTCAACAGCGGCCAATCCGATTTCTACACTCCTCCGCGGCCGCTGCGGAATGCGCTCTATCACAACAATCGCGACGGAACTTTTACGGACGTAACCGAGCGCGCGGGCGTCGGTTGCGGGAGCTACGGCTTCGGAGTTGCAGCCGGAGACTACGACGGCGACGGTTTTCCCGATCTCTACGTTACGCAGTTCGGCCGCAGCGTTCTCTTTCACAACAATGGCGACGGAACATTCACCGACGTCACGGAAAAAGCCGGGGTGGCCGCGCCGGGATGGAGTTCGAGCGCCGTGTGGTTCGATTACGATAACGACGGGCGGCTCGATCTTTTCGTCTGCGAGTTCGCAGAATTCGACAAGTCTCTGCCGTGCGGCGTGGACAGTGATGGAACGCACCACTACTGCATTCCTCGAATTTACAAGCCGCGGCCAAGCTGGCTCTTTCACAACAATGGCGACGGCACGTTCACGGACGTGAGCAAAGAATCGGGAATTGCCGCGCATCCCGGCAAGGCGTGGGGCGTTGTCGCGACGGATGTCAACGATGATGGGCGAATGGATCTATTCGTCTCGAACGACACGGTGGCGAATTTTTTATTTGTGAATCGCGGAGGCCGATTTGAAGAAATGGGTCTGGCTGCGGACGTTGGATACAGCGACGCGGGGAGAGCGCGCTCCGGCATGGGCGTTGACTCCGCGGATTTCAATGAAGATGGTCTGATGGATTTATTCGTCTCGAATATCGACGAAGAAATTTTTTCTCTCTACAAAAATAATGGAGACGGGACGTTTGATGATGTTGCCATGCCGCTCGGCATCGGCATGGCGACACGTTGGATGAGCGGTTGGGGCTTGAAATTCTTCGACTACGACAACGATGGAAATCTCGACCTGATGATTGCAAACGGATATCCCGACGATCTCGTCGGCGAATATTCGCGGCAAGTAACCTACAGGGAGCCGCTACTTCTGTTTCGAAATGACGGGAAATCTTTCACGGACGTCAGCGCCGAGAGCGGTCCCATATTTTCGAAATCGTTCGCGGCGCGCGGGCTGGCGATCGGCGACTTCAATAATGACGGTGCGACGGACGTGCTCATCAGTAACAACGACGGCGCGCCAGTCCTATTGCGCAATAACGTAGGAAAAGGGAATCATTGGCTGGGTGTGCGGTTGATCGGACGAAAGTCGAATCGAGATGCGGTTGGCGCGCGAATTGCGTATCAGGCGGGCGATTTGAAGCGCAGCCGGATGAAGGTCGGCGGCGGCAGTTTTCTTTCGTCTCACGATCCGCGCGTTGTGCTGGGAATTGGCCGGCGCTCAAAAATTGATTCGCTGGAAGTGAAGTGGCCGCAGCCGAGCGGCGCGGTCGAGCGCTTCATGGATTTGCCGATCGACCGCTATATCACAATCGTCGAAGGCAAAGGGAAATGGGAATAGATGAAAGAAGATCACTCGATCCGATGAGTTCGCGCATTCACACTCCGAAGGCAACTGGGATGAGAAGCCGTCGATTTCTTCGGCAAGGCGCACTGCTATTCTGCCTCGCCACGTTTTGTCTTTTGGCAGCAGCGTGCGGCGGCGGCAGCAGCGGCTCTGGTGGATCTGGGGGCGGCCAGTCGGGAGGTTTCAGTCTGTCGTTGTCTTCGGGCACGGTGGTCGCGCAGCAAAACGGAACACCCGCGATAGTCACTGCGACTGTAACGGGAAATTCTAGCGCAGCCACTGTCGCTGTCACCGGCTTGCCGAATGGCACCACCGCTCAAATTACCCAGCCCAGCGGCAACACAGCCGGGAGCATCACGCTAACTAGCAGCGTCGCGACCTCCGCTGGCACCTATGCACTAAATGTCACGGCGACTTCCGGCACTTCCTCGAGCAGTCAAAATCTTTCGCTCGTCGTTGCCGTTTCGGTAGCCGTGGCCAACTCCGTCGCGACAAATCAGGGTGTGAATGGCACGCTCCAGCAATTCATGTCCACTTCATTTCAGCCCGCCGAGTGGGATTACCAGTTCTTCACGAACTTTCCGAGCGTCGCGCCACTGAACGCGCTGGGGCCACAGCACATCCGTCTGCAAGGACTTTCGCAAGCCGTTCCGATGGTGGCCAATTCGAATCCGGAGCAGGCGACCGACTGGGATTTCACAATTCTCGATGCCGTCGTGCAGCCTGTGCTGAGCGCTGGGGATCACAGCCCGGAATTTCAAATCGCGGTAGCCCCGGCGTTTATGAATGACGCGAACGGGCAGTTCGATATGGCGAATCTGAATGAATTCGTGGCGTACAGCGCGAATCTCGTCAGATATTACAACACTGGCGGTTTCACCTGGGGCGGCCAACTCTTCAAGTCACCGAGCTCTAACAAAATCACCTGGTGGGGAATTTTCAACGAGTACAACATCAACGGACTGACGCCCGCGGACTACGTGCAACTTTATAACGCCGTCGTGCCGGCCATGCTGGCTGTCGATCCGACGATCAAATTTTCCGCGCTCGAACTCTCCGATTTTGATTCCGGCGATGGCGATCCGCGAAACAATCTGCCGACATTCGTAGCCGCTCCGGGTGCGGGCGGAGTGAACGCGCAGGTGAATATCGTTTCGACGCATTTCTATTCGTCCTGCGACCAGACCGACCCCGACACGCAACTCTTCGGCACGATTCCTGGATTTGTGAACGACGTCAGTTATTTCTATCAAGAGTTGCAGACGCGCGCGGATCTTGCTGCCGTGCCCGTATGGGTGACGGAAAATAATGTGAACGCTGACTACGACGCAGGAAATGGAATGAGCGCCTGCAATCCCGGGCAGACATTCGTTACCGATGACCGCGGCACGAGCGCCTTCTTTGCTGCTTGGCGGCCGTATGTATTTTCGCAGCTTGGGAAGGCCGGCAATCAGGCCCTCTATCATTGGGATTACGACGCCGACCAGCAATTCGGCGAAGTGGATTTTAACTCCGGAAACATCTACCTAAGTTACTGGGTGGATCAGGCGCTCGGGCAAATGTTTCCGTCCGCCGCGGCGCCGAGCATTCTCGCTTACACGGCGACGGACACGTCGACGGTGGAAATCCTCGCGACGAAAAATAGCGATGGCTCGGCGGTGGTAATGGTTGCGGATCGCGCGGTTCACGCGCCTAGCGACAATAATGGCACCGGCGATCCCCGCACGGTTGTTGTCGATGTGTCCGCTCTCGGAAAGTTTTCGAGCGCCCAGACAGTCACACTCGATGCGAACACGAACGTCGCAACTGGGCCGGCGACGGTCGCGGTTTCGCCTGCTTCGCAAATGACCATCACGCTCGGTGGTTACGGAGTGACCTTTCTCACTCTCACGCCCTGATTGAAGTGCGGAAAACTTCGAAGATCGGTGCGACTTACAGCTCACTCTGCGCATGCCCACGCCGCGATCACTTTGCCGTCTAAAATCCGTATTTGGCAACGACAGCTTTCGATTGTTTGTCGATGAGCGCGAGCGCCGCGTGCTGGCTCTTCAGCGTCAATGTTAAACGCGCACCGGTGAGATTATCGCGGAGATCAACGCTCGCGTCATCGGCGCTGTCGGAAACGAGGACGTAGAGGACTGAATCGTCGAGCACAGTTGGATAAACGAGGACGCCCGGCGAAAGCGGCGCTTGGAGCGTGAATGCAAGCTTCAGGCCGATGCGTCCGCCAACATATTTGTAAAGCTCCGTCGCAGGCCCGAGCCCTTCGGCCAATTCCACCGGATAAGCCGCCCAGAATACGCGCCCTTTGCCGAAGGGAATTTCTTTTAGCGTCGAGCCATCTTTGAATCGAAGCGATTCAAGCGCGGACTGCGCCGCTAGATTGAATCCAAGAGGAATTTCGCGATCCTTCAAAAGAACGCTCGCAACGTGATAGGTGAGAGGCTCGGCGTTGCCATCTACTTTTAGATCCGATTCTCGCGAGACGACGTGCCAATGCTCGTCGCGGTCAACGGGGCCAGTGATCAGCAGGTTGCCGCCATCGTTCACGTATTTCAGCAAAGCGCGCCACGTCGAATCTGTGAGCGATTGAGGCGATGGAAGAATCGCGAGCGCCGGCGCGCCGAGTTCCGCGATTCGATTTTCAGCGATCACATAAGGTTGGTAGCGGGCGCCGTACGCGAGTGCTCGCACGGCGTTTCTCTGCGCCGCGATTTGCAGATCCTGCACAGCGGAAAATTGCGCGGCTTGAGAGGTGATGATCGCGACGGGAGGCGGTTGCGGATTGCGCAGATGCGCGCCAAGTGATTTCGCGAACGCCGCATACTCGCGCATCACGCTCGCCTCCGGTTTTTCGGTGCCGTCGCTTTCGAGCGCGCCAATGGGAGTCTCGTTCGATTCGGTCATGTCGGCGTTCGAGTTCCAAAGCCATTCGATCGCACCCGATCCTTCGACGAACGACGTGGCGATTTTCCGCTCGATGAGCGCCGCTTCATTCTCGGGAGTGCGGCGCGCGATTTCGTCAAGCGTGAGCTCGCGTTGGATTCCAGTTTCTTGAATCAGCATCGGCTGGCCTGGCTGCTTCGCGACGAGCGAATCCCATAAAATCGCGTCGTTCTGCCACCAGGAATGATTCGTCGTGAAATCAACCGAGGGGCCGAAGAATGCCGGGGAAAGGCGATCCACGTAGCCGCCTTCGTCCTGGCCGACGGTGATGAGTTGCTGCGAGCCCGCTTTGCGAATCGTTTCGCGCATGGCTTTCGCCCAGCCCGCAAAGCTCTCCTGCGCGAAAAGATAGAAGTCGTAGAGTTTCAGCGAATTGTGTCCGACGTACATCCCGCGCGGCGTGAATTCAATTTCCGATGGCAATGGAATCGTGCCGTCGACCAAACTCGCCGGAACATTCCACGCGGCAGCAAGCGCCGCGCGATCTGGATAGCGTTCGCTGAGCCATTTATTCCACGCCATCAATTCGATCGCGTCGCCGTTCGGCCGCATCGTCCACAAATGCTTCGAGATGCTGGGCTCGTTGATCAGGTCCCACGCGAGATAGGGAACATCATGAAATCTTGCGACGACAGCTGCGATCAGCGTTTCCTGCCTTCGCAGAGCTTCCGGATCGAGATATGAATTTTCTCCTCCGAGTACATCTGGCAAAAATGCGAAGAAATTGAATTGAACTGAGAGACCATATTTCCGCGCGGTCATCAAATACGCTTCCATGGTGCGCAGCGTTTTCTCATATGGTTGGCCGTTCTCGTCGCAGAGTTTATCCCAACCGGTCCACCAACCCGTTCGAAGCATGTTGAGTCCGGCAGAATGAATCTGAGCGAGGTCGCGATTCCAAACGTAGACATTCGGGTGCTCGAAATAGAGGCGCTGGACTTCGCTCGACATATAAGTTGTGCCGACAACCGCGAGGGGCTTGCCGTCAATTTCGAAGTAGTCGCGATTGACCGACAGGCGCGAGCCGGAACGCAGATACGCATCGTCGCGAATCCAAAATGCCGAGCGATAGACGGCGCGCGTCTTTCCGCCATCGATGAGTTCCGCTTCGATGACGTGCAGGCCCTTTGTGGATGGCGCGGCAACTAGTAGCGGCGACGTACTCGGTAGATTGGCAGTTGTCTCCGTCCGACTCGATGGCTGATCTTCCGGAAACGTCGCAATCTTCACCGTGGCCGAAGATTCCGAGTGCCCATACGGGTGCCAGTGAATTTCAAGTTCGACAGGTTCTCCCGGCAAATAGAGCGGAAGTACGGGGCGAACGGTGAATTCTTCGGCGCCCTGCGCCGCCCTTTCCGCCAAACTCCGAATCAAATTTGTGGAATTCGTACCGCCATAAAAATCTGCGCCAAGCTGTGCATTCACAAAAATCCATCGTCCGCCATCAAAATTGACCCGGTAGTGATCGATCTGAATTGCAGGAGCGGCAAGCCGGCGGCCGTCTTTCGTTCCCCACGCCAGCGCGTCCAGTCGCGCATCGATCGCGCCCGCCGATCCACCGCGATTGTAGAGATCGACGAGGCTCAGGCGAATCACCGGGCTGAATGCGCGCTTCCACTGAAATTGCGATGGCGCGATTGTTACATCGGGATTTGTTTCGAAGCCGAGACCGTCCGATCCGGGCATCGTCTGATATTGATCAATCGAGAGCTGGCGGGCGAAGCGAACGCCGTAATAGCGGAGATGCCATCCGTTCTGATCGTGATATGCGGAACGCGTGAAGGGCCGGCCGCCGATCACTACAAGGTTTCCGCCGCGATGAAGAAAACCGTAAATGCTCGTCCAATTTTGTTCCGGAAAGGCCGAGCCGTACGGCAGCACTAGCAAACGCGTCGAAGAGTCGTTGAGCTGGGCGTCGAGTTGTTCGGCGGATGAAAAATGTGCTCCCGGCAGAGCGCTTTCCAATTGCGCTCGCGAAGCGCTCGCCGATTCCGCAGCAGGGAACGCAGCGTCGTAGAAAACCACGGCGCTAGAGAGATCCTGCGCCGCGAGCCGCGCAGGATTCGCAGCGAAAAACACGAAACTGCAGGCGACGGCTGCGAGCAAAAAAGATTTCGGCATCAGGGGCACCTTTCACAAAAACTCAAATTCAATAGGAAGCCAACTTATATACACCCGCGCTGAAAACAGGAGAAAGAAAATCGTTATTGTAGCGGGACTCTTCTATGGCATTATCTGGTCGGAATCGACGCCCGTGGACGGATTTTTTGCCGTTCGGGCGACGCGACAAATCGTTTCATGCCGAGCATCAACACAGGGAATCGCCCGGTGGCCGGCGGGTATCAGCCCGCGAAGACTGACAGGGCCGCTCTGTCGATGGTCACTCTGCTCTTCTTTCTTTGGGGCTTCATCACCGTCCTGAACGACATTCTGGTCCCGCACCTGAAAGCTATCTTCGACTTGGATTACACCAAAGTAATGCTCATTCAGTTTGCATTTTTCTCGGCGTATTTTCTTTTTTCACTTCCCTGGGCAAAGGTAATCGACACCATCGGTTACAAGAAGACGATGGTGACTGGATTGTTGACGATGAGCGTGGGCGCGCTGCTTTTCATTCCGGCCGCGAGCGCTCCCTCGTACCCGCTATTCCTTGGCGCGCTCTTGGTTCTCGCTGCTGGAATCACTGCGCTGCAGGTGGCGGCAAATCCGTATGTCACCGTTCTGGGACCGCCCGAGACGGCATCGAGCCGCCTAAATCTCACGCAGGCGTTCAATTCTCTCGGGACGACGGTCGGGCCCTTGCTAGGCGGCCTGATGATTCTGAACGCTAAGCCGACGGCGCTTGATGAAGTCCGTCACATGTCCGCCGCCGCTCTCCAGAGTTATCGCGTTCACGAAGCTGCCACTGTGAAGCTTCCTTATCTGCTCATCGGAATTATTCTTATCGTCGCAGCGATTGTGATCGGGCTCTATAAATTGCCCGCCATTCCGGAGGCGCAACGTACCAGTGGCAACGAGCCGAAGGCGAGTCTTTGGAAGTACCGGCAACTTGTATACGGCGCGATCGCGATCTTCGTGTATGTCGGCGCGGAAGTTTCAATCGGAAGTCTTCTGATCAATTATTTTGGCCAGCCGGAAATTGGAAATTTGCCAGGGGTCGTCGCCGCGCGCTACGTGACCTATTACTGGGGCGGCGCAATGGTCGGAAGATTCATCGGCTCAGCGATTTTGCAGAAAGTTCGAACAGGACCTGTCCTGGCCGCTGCTGCCATCGTGGCATGCTTACTGGTCTGCACGTCGATGCTGACGCTCGGCAACGTCGCCATGTGGTCCATCATCGCAGTTGGTCTTTTTAATTCCGTGATGTTTCCGAGCATTTTCACGTTGGGGATTGCCGAACTCGGGCCGCTCACCGGCGACGGCTCGGGCGTACTTGTGATGGCCATTGTCGGTGGCGCGATTCTTCCCGTGCTGCAAGGCGCGCTAACCGATCGGATCGGAATTCACCACGCATTCATACTTCCGGCCATTTGCTACCTATATATTTTGTTCTACGCGGTTCAAGGCTCGCGACCTTCGCGCGTCGCCTAGATTCAGGATTCAATCCACCATTTCCTTCGCCGCAAAATTTCCTCTCCGAGAATTCGTTACTCGGGATAAGGCTCGCCTTCGTGGGCAATTCGAATCCGATGGTCGGTGAATTTATAGTGCATGTCCGGATCGTAGACTTTCGGCATGTGGCACGTCACGCAGTCCTTCGTGCCGGCGGGGTGTGACGATGGGTGAGTCGCCGCCGTCTTCGCCGTTCCGGATGCAGGATGGCAAGAGAGGCAAGTTCGGTCATACGTGGATGGATCGGTTCGAACCTCCTCGTGCGGGTCATGGCATCCGATGCAAGTCAGCCGGGCGTCGCCCTTGCCCCAGCATTTGCTCTCCTCAAGACGAAATGGCTGCGATCGCGCCGTAGGAATTCCTTTGCTGCCGGAAAACTTTACGTCCCACCATGTCCCGTGGCACGAGCCGCAAAAATCAACCGAGTCCAACGGATCAAGCGTCGCGGGATTCACAATGGTTCCCACGGCACTTTCGGTTGTTCCCGCGAACGCCGCCGCTTGCATGGTTTCGACGTGCTTCATACCCGGACCGTGGCACGCTTCGCAACTGACGCCGGGCGTTAGATTTTTTTCATCGAATTGACCGCCGATCGTGGAGGCCGTGTTGTGGCAGGCAAAGCAGCGGACGATTTCGGATGCTGGAACGGGTCGATACATCGCTTCCGCAACATCCTTTGGCGAAGCCAGCGAGCGCGCTGGAGTGAAATCAATGTCTTGCAGATTCTTGAAGTAGGTGACGCGCGCCTCGTAGAAATTCCCGTCATCTTTCTTGAACAAATACGATTGCGCCACACGGCCGATGCCGAATGCCCAGAGGAGGGTAGCGTTGAGCGTGGTCGAACCGTCGGTGACGGTGTACGAGCTGCCCTTGGCGCCCGTATCGACTTCATAATGATATTTGCCGACAGCGAAGTTCATTTTCGGATGCGAGTGAAGCAGGACGGAGTCGTCGGCATGAAGCGAAGTGCCCGCCATCGACGTCAGTTTTTGCGACGCGGCTTTCGCGGCATGGCAATTCGCGCACGCAGCGGCGCCGGCGAACTGATCCCGCGACGCCACACTCTGCGTCGGCCAGAAGCCGGGTTCCTCGAGATGGTCGGATGTGGAGAGTTGCGCCCACGCGGAAGGAGATGTAAACAGGTCCAGAGCGAGGAACGTACCCGCGATCGCCGCGACCGCGGTGACCCGATTCAATTTCGCTCGCGCTCGAGACATGCACATATTTAGGGCACTCCGCGGCCAGTGTAAGGATTCCGGCGTGAAGAAAGCAATGCCGTTCATCAGGTTTCGTTAAAGACTTTTTGGTGGCGGGCATAAAAACGGAGTTAATCAACGTGGTTTTTCAAAACACGACGCAGCTTCCTAAGCAGCAGGGAAGCGCAGCTTAAGGACGATTCACCGCGATGCGGCCGGCATCCGCAATAGCGCGCTTTCCGATTGTTGAAGGTGCGGGTCCCGTCGACGCACGCACAACAAATTCTGGCTCGACGACAATCTGGTGCGTTGCATCTTCGCGGCCCTCAATTTGTTGCACTAGGGTCTTGGCCGCTATCTCTCCCATTCGTTCGAGCGGCTGGCGGACCGTCGTCAAGCCGGGATCCGCAAACGACGCTGCCGGAATATCGTCGAATCCCACCACTGATAAGTCCTCCGGTATTCGCAAACCCGATTCGCGGAAAGCCCACATGGCGCCGATCGCGGATACGTCGTTATAGGCGAAGAGCGCGGTGAAAGGCTGCCGCCGCGCGAGCAATTGCTTGGCGTATGGATATCCCAAATGCGGCGTCGAGACGGTGCTGTCGATCTGAATAACGAGTTCCGGACGAATGCGGATCCCTATTTCCGCAGCGACGCCGCAAATCGCTTCCCATCGTGTGGCAGAGTCGGAACTCAGAGGATGTCCCTTTAGAAATGCAATTTCTTCGTGGCCGAGCTCCGCGAGATGATTGAGCGCGAGCCGCGCGGCGAGTTTGTGATCCAAAATTATATTGGTCACGCCATCGACGCGTTCGTGGCCCGAAACGGCCACAGTCGGACGTCCGAGCGATACCTTGATGGAAGTGTCGGTGGTGATAAATCCCTCGACGCCTCGCGCCAGCAAAAGCTGCGAATAATTCTGCAGAATTTTTTGATCGTGACGGTGGCAGACGGTAAGGAAAAAATAACTGTGCTTGCGCAAATAGTCTTCGGCGCCGCTGATGATCATCGCGCCGTACGCATCGCCGATTTCTTCGGCGATCACTCCGATCGTGTACGTGCGGCTCAGCCGCAAGGATCGTGCGAAGTAATTCGGCCTGTAATTGAACTCGCGCGCGGCCTCGAGAATGCGCCGCTTGGTGTGTTCGGGAAGCGAGCGGGCCGCGGCAGAGTCGTTGAGTGCGGCGGAGACAGTTCCCGGAGTCAGTCCGAGATGCAGCGCGAGGGTTTTGAGGGTAGCCCGCGCCTCTTTTCGGGTGCCAGGCTTCTTCTTGCTAATAGGGGCAGCCATTCTGCGAACTCCCAGGGAAAAGCCTTTATTGCCGATCAAACACCCGTAAACGACACAATCAACGGTGTTTGCTCGTTCCGAGCCAGGCGAAGCGAGGTCATATCGCCGCCGAAACCGAGTTTAGAGTCCATATACAACGAATAATATTAAGTTCTACGGCATCCGAATATCGGAATATTATACTGTATTCAGGCCGGCCCTGTAGCGGAACCCGCGCCATCGGTGCCGCCACTCCACCTAGAATATCATTATTTTAGGCCGCAATATCATTATTTCTCTTGACAAACATTCTGTTAAAGTTTAGATACATCACTAGTATAATTTGACTAGAGACGTTGGGGTGGGTTTGTACGCCGTCGATTCTTGGGAGTTTGGGATCGCTCTGGCCCACTCGGGGTGCGAGTAAAATTCAAGTCTTCAATCGTTTCCTCTTGACTCGGAATAGGGCGGAAAAAAATCTCGGGCGAGGTGTGTGCCATGACAGTTCGAACTGAAGAAATTAATTCGAATCACGCTTGGACGATGATCCGCGCTTTGTTCTGTGTCCTGTTGTTTGCGCTGATAGCGCCGCTTGCTACGCGCGCGCAAAACTACAATGGTTCGATCACTGGTATCGTCAGCGACGCGAGCGGTGCTTCCATCGCCGGCGCGACGGTAACGGCGATCAACAAGGGCACCAACGAAACCTACACGGCGACGACCAGCAGCCTCGGCGCTTTCGCACTTGAGCAGTTGCCGCTCGGGAATTACGAAGTTCACGTCACGCAAGGCAGCTTTAAGGAATTCGTCGAACAGGACGTCGCGGTGCACGTTTCAACCGCGACCGTCGTCAACGCAACGCTTCAAGTGGGCGCCCAGACCGAGAAGATCGTTGTCGAAGCGAGTCCCGTGGAAGTTGATACGACGAGCGCCGTGGTGGGCGAAGTCGTCGAAGGCACACAGGTTCGCGAGCTGCCGCTCAATGGCGAAAACTTCATGAACCTGGTCACGCTGTCGCCTGGCGTATCGACCGCGAATTCGTTCGACCACCTCGACAAAGGTTTGGCAGGTGGCGCCGATTTTGCAGTGAATGGAAACCCCTATAACAACAATTTGTTCCTTGTGGACGGTGTCAACAACAACGACGTCGGTTCCGGCCGCACAATCTTGGTTTACCCGTCCGTTGACACGATTGCTGAATTCAAAATGCTGCGCAATGATTACGGCCCGGAATATGGACAGGCTGCTGGCGGAATCATCAGCTTGACGACGAAGTCGGGCCAGAACCAATTTCACGGCGGCGTTTTCTATATGGGCCGGAACGACGCGCTAGCCGCCAATGACTTTTTCTCGAACAAAGATGGATTGAGCAAAGCGGAACTCCGGCGGAATGACTTCGGCTATAACGCCAGTGGACCCATTATCAAGAACAAGCTTTTCATATGGTGGAACCAGGAATGGAACCGGCAGATTCAGGGCGTCGCAGAAGCGGCTTGCGTGCCGACAGCGGCGGAAGCAGGGGGAGATTTCAGTGCGGATGTGGCTGGCTCCGCGACCTGCTTGGCGACCGTTCCAACTATTCCCGTCCAATTTCAGGCGGCGGGAAACCCGCTCATGATTGCTAACCCCGATCCGGTTGGCTTGTTGTACACGCAATACTATCCGCGGCCGAACATCGCGGGTGCGACCGGAGATGAGAACAACTGGGCGCAATCACAGAGAAACAAGCAGAACTGGAGCGAGTGGAATGTGCGCGGTGACTATGATGTTACCAAGCGCAATCGAATCACCGTGCGCTGGACCCAAGATTCTTGGGTAAATCCCGCACCGAACGCCGGCAATTTCTGGGGTGACTCGTATTTCCCCACGCTTGGCGCAGATTGGAGCCAGCCGTCCAAGAGCGTCATGGCGAGGTTGAGTTCCACGATTACCAATTCACTTGTGAATGACATCGAGTTCGGCTACGGTCACAACGCCATTATCACTAGCGACGCAGGCACGGACCCGACGCTGCCGGCTCAAATCAATGCAATGGTACCGACGGCATGGCCGTCCTCCCTGAAGCTGGGAAATGGTCTACCGCAGATTGGGTGGGGAGGTTTGGGCCCCTACGGTAATGGCCAGAATATTTGGGACATCGCGCCGTACGGCAACCACGAGGATCTATATACAGTTCAAGACAACCTGACCAAAGTGATGGGGAACCACATCATCAAGGGCGGTTTCTTCTACAGCACGAACGCCAAGATCGAGAATGGCTCGGGAGATGCCGACCGTCCGTTCTTCGACCCGAACAGCTATTCTGCGCTGTACTCGACCAACAACTTGCTCGCTAACATCCTAATCCCTGGACAGAGTTTCAACTCCGACACGT
>CAWDOI010000041.1:0-194630 GCA_963803835.1 uncultured Acidobacteriota bacterium
GTATTGGTCGAGGCTCACAAACGTGAACCCGAGCCGGTCCACGTAAAACGCGCGCGCCGCGTCGTAATCGTTGGTGACAATAAAACCAGCCAGCTTTGCGGAAGCGAGCATAAATTTCCTCCCGATCGCGAACGCACTTCAAGAATGGCTGTGATTAGAAGAATGCCGAGACCGCCGCGCGGCTCGATTTTCTCAGCACGCTCGCGGACGAAACCCGGCCTGCCCCGAGCGGAGCCGAAGGGTCCGGCGCTACACGTCTCAGACTTTCGCGTGTGCACTGCGCCGGGCGCGAGCGGCGGACGATGCAGCGCCAATCAAATTGCCGAAGCGCTAGAGATCCAAGCCCTGGCTATCGACCATTTTCCGCGGATCGAACGCCGTCAGAATCTTCGAGCCGCCGACCAGGAAATAAAAATCAATTTCCTTTTCGTCGGGCGCGATCGTCGCTTCGCCGCTCGCAGTTTTCTTCGGGAAGTAGAAAACGACGCCGTTGACAGTCGTTCCGTCGGCTGCTTTCAGGAATCCGACCTTGGTGGGGAAAACTTTCTCCTTCGACTTTTTCATCTGAAGCCAGGCGTCTTTCGTGAACGCGTCCTCGCCCTTGATTTGAAAATACTGCATGTTGGTGGTCTGCACGAGGACCATGTATTCGTCCGGAATATTCGCGAGGGTCTTGTCGACGTCCTCTTCCTTCATCGTGCCCTTGAGCACGGCGCGGCGCATCGATGCCGCGCGAATCGTGCGGGACGACCACCAGAAAACGCTGTAGGGTTCATTCGACGCCGCGGCCGCCGCGTTCTTTTCCATTCCACCCGCGGTATCTGCCGTGGCGCCCGCCGAATTGTGAGACATATCTCCCTTCATGCCGGGCACAGCGCCGCTCCCGCTGGCCTGCGTCATACCATCCGGATGCCAGGCGCCTTGCGCGGAAACATTGGCCCTTGCCCACGGAGAATTGAGAAGAATATCCGTGACATCCTTCTCGGTCCACTGGCTGGCCGGCTTTGATTTCCACGGATCTCCGCCCGCCCAAGCAAGAGTCGCGATGATCAAAAATGCAACGCCACCGAGTATTTTTTTGCGCATCGAATTCTCCTTTTGCATGCCGCGAAATCTTCGACGGGCTTTCGCCGGCTGTATCCCGCCCCACCGATGCCGACTTACCCTATAAATATTTACCACGATTTGGGTTACCGCGCACCGGCAACTCGCGCCACTCCCTAGTGGGTGAGACGCTTGGCGGCCGCGGGAAGTTGCCGCCGACAAATTATAATCACGAAGCCGAAAAGAGGCACGATTCGCGGAGAGAATTGTAACGGCGGGAGAGAAGAAAAGAAGAGAAGCGGCTATCGCGCGTCGTCGATCAGCCGGTTGATGGTTCGCCAAATCTCGGATGGATGCGCGGCCTCGGAATTCCGGCCGAGATGGAATGCCAAGCTCAGCCCGTACGACTCGACCGAACGCGGATCGCCCGGCTGATAGTGCCTATAGGGATGAAAATCCAGCAGCCCTCCCGAGCCAGACGGGCCGAGTTCGACATTTCCCATCACGACAGTGCTTCCGAATCCCGCCAATTGCACTCGCCCGCTTCCGAAGGCGGCCACCGGCAAACGGGTCTGCGTCATAAACAATGTATTCGTCTGTTGGAGCTTGGGGAGAATCGGCAATTCGACTTCTCGGGTGTAGGTCGACGGCAACAATGAACTCGCCGGAACAACGGATGACGGTAGCGGAGAAAACGAACCTCCATTGCGCCGGAGTTGCCACGGGGAAGTGAACTCCCGGTGGCCGAATTCTACTCGGGAAAGCGCAATACTCGCTCGAGGCGGCTTCGGCGCGAGAACAAGCCGCGCTAGGGTGCCCTGTGCTGCTGCCGGCATGGCGCTGGTCAAAATCGCTACGGCCAGCGCTAAACGCCGTAGATGCAGTGCGTAACACCTCCGTCTCAACCGGTGTCCGAACCGGCGCTGAGAAAGATGCGAAACCGAGGTGGCATTTGCCACTGCGTCCTCCCTCTACTGATAGATGCGAAGAACAGGGGCAAAAGGGTTCAAAAATCTTTGGTCCGAAGCGCTCAACGAGAGCTTTATAAGTCCATCGAAGGCGCCGAGTCAACGAGATAGGCAGAAATTTTGCATGGTTGCGCGTTCTGCGACGAAAGGCCGCCGACAGTAATCGCGAATCGCGGTCAGTTGCCGGCGACGAATAGTTGGCCGTTATTCTGCGTATAGGCTCTTCCGTCGATGCCGAGCGAGAGCGGCGTGTAGGCAGCGCCGATTGCCGAATTCAAAAATATTTTGCTTGTGGGAACTGTGAACACGCCGGTGTTGCCTTGGGGCAATTCGTAGGCGTTGCCATCTTCGCTGTTCACGTACACAACTCCGTTCGCATCGATAGCCGGCATGTTGATGCACCATTCGTAGCCGTTGGGATGATTGGCGTCCACGGTGGTGCTCTGGAACGACCATTCCGCAGTCATGTTGGCGGGATCAACTTGAGAGATGTAGTACGGACCATCCGGCACAGCATCGCAGACGGGATTGCTAAAGTTGCAGTAGGCCGCGCCGCCGTAATGGTTGTCCTTGATGACGATCGAAAATGTTCCGTTGTTCGAGTACACGGCGGGCGTCGAGTCCCAACCGAAGGTGTACGCGTTCATATAGTTTCCTGACGTGTCGAAGTGCATCAGATGCCCGCGGCTGAAATTGTAATTGTCGGTGACGCCAAAGACGACGCTGCCATCGGGAAGCACTGTTGGAGACGATGACGCTTCATCAATGATGGACCCGGAACCGTTCGCGTTCGTTGTGGGGTCGACGCCCACGGTCGTGCCGTTACGGCAGGAATTCCCCAGCGTGGTTACGCCGGGTCCGGCGATGGGAAGGATTACGCCGCAACCGTCCGTCAGGCGTTGTTGCAGAGAGGCCGCCCACTTTGGAGTGAGATCGGGATTTACCGCGATTAGGTAGGCTGCCATCGAGTCGAAGTGTGCGACGCTCGCTGTATAAATCGTTCCGTCGGGCCCGACGGCCGGAGCGATATTTATTCCGGGACGCTGCGAGCCGCAAAGCTGAGTCGAAGCGGTAGCAGTGGCGCTCGGCGGCCACGGCAGAGACGCGCCGTTATCGTTAAGATTGAAAAACGTCCCGGGGCAACTGGTTGAAGTTCCCGCCGGCGCGCCCGGAACGAGAGTTGCAAATGTGACGGTGCTCGTCGTGTCGTCCGGCGTAATTTTCACGAGCCAAGAATTTTTAACGTCATTCTCATCCCATGGATTGCCCTGTGTATTGAGCTCGATTACGTTGTAGTAGATATTGCCGTTTGTGTCGGCAGTCAGCGGGCCTGCGACATAAGTGTTTACGGAGGTCACGCCGCCAACTCCGGTGAACGGGTTAATGTGCGAGGTTGACGTCCCAGCGTTTTTGTCCACTTTCCAGACTGTGCCTGCCGCGCCGGGGACATAAATAAAATTGTTGGCCTCCGCGGGATGAAAGACCGGCTCCCAGCCCTCGAGACCTGCATAGCCCGAGTTGAAATTCGTCGCGTTGGGTTCGGGATACCAATCCGATTCGAACGTCCATACGGGAGAGAGTACGCCGTTCTCCCAGGTGTAACGAACTTCGTTCCAATCCATCGAATTCCAGGAGTTCGGGCCGCATGCGTCGCCGTAGATCCAATTACCGACGGGATTACACGAGTTGTAAGTTCCCGACATCATGACCATGTAAACGTCGTTGCCATCGGTGATGGGCGCTTGTTCGTGAACGGTCAAGACTGCGGAACCAAACAAAATTGTGTTCTCAGCTTTCTCCTGCTCGACGAAGGGGTCATAGGCGATGTCAGCGACGATCTCCGCGAGCTCCTGCCCCGCGACGCCAACCATGCCCGTGTGCTGCGGATTCGATCCCCATTGCGGCCAGACGGGATTGTCCGAGGCGGCGGGTTGGGCAACTGTGAATGTTGCGGTGATTGTTGCGGGCGATCCCTGCGCACCCGCGGCTGTGACGGTGATGTGGCCGGTATAAGAGGATGGAGTGAGAGTGCCGAGGGCGGCTGAAATTTGCAGCGTTTGCGGAACTGAGCCGCTTGCCGGAGTCACCGTCAGCCAGGGCGAATCGCTGGCTGCGGTGTAGGAGAGCGCTCCCGACCCGCTGCTCGCTACGTTGACGGAATCCGCAGCTGGACTCGCTCCGCCGAATGCGGCATTGAATGCGACCATCGAATCAGAGACCGATAGTGTCTCGGCTGGAGTTTTGCTGGCACCGCCTCCGCCACATCCGGCGACGAACAGGCTCAAAAACGCGCACGTGAACATTTTGGCTGGGAATCTCATCGAGAAGAGCCTACCTTTCGGGCGGAGCGCGAACTTTTTAATCGAATCGAGACGGAGGCTGCAATTCACGACGGCTGAATTGAGGTTTCTATATCATTGCACGCGGATTGCGTCAATTGAAGCGTCGCAGATTTACAAGACAACACGAATGAGAGAGAGATTTACGATTTCGAAAATCGAGCAATTGTCTGTCACACAGCGCTCGGTGCGGATCTGCATTCATTAGATGCCAGCTATTCACGAAATGAGATTCTTCCATACTTCCTGAGGATCAGACAGCGCGCCATGGAGTCGTGCAGCGCGTGTTTGCGCGAAGTCAGCCCGGCGCAGATGCAATCGACGGCGAAATAAATAAGGCCAACGTATGGAACGTGAGCCAAGAGGCGGCCTCCGCAGAAACGCAAGCTCGCGCGACCGAACGTGACTCGATTTCCTTGCGTATCGGCGACGTAAAGGCCGAGGACATATTTCCCGAGCGTTCCTCGCCACGATGAGCTTTCCAGTAGCGCAAAATAGAGCCAACTGCTGATGACGAAAAAGCAAAGAACCGCGAATAGCGCAGGCACACCAAACGCGGCGACAACTTGGCTCGGCGGCTCGTCAATGCGAAGGTCAGTGAAAGCGAGAGGGATTCGCCGCGCCACCGCGAGAAACGAAACGAATACAGAGAGCGCAATGCCCAGAACAATCAGATCGATAATTGCGGCAACGAATCGAAGCCAGAAACCGGCGTAACACACGGGTGGAATCCCCGACGGAAATTTTTCAGCTGAAGCATTCGGTAGTGAATACAAGTTTCCTCGTGAGTTGCGGAACCACGACAACTATTCGTATCTTAGCGCGATGAGCGGATCTACGTGGGTGGCGCGGCGGGCGGGGAGCCAGCAGGCGGCTAGGGCGCAGATGATCGTTAGCGCGATTACGCCGAGGATTGTGCGCCAGTCGTAGGGGCTGATGGCGAACAGGAGGCCTGAAAGCAATCTTCCGAGGGCGAGCGCGCCTGCTATGCCTGCGACGAGGCCGAGTGCGACTGGCGCGAGGCCGCTGCGCATTACCATTGCGACGATGCTTGCCGGTTGCGCGCCGAGGGCGATGCGAATGCCTATTTCGTTTGTGCGGCGGGCGACACTGAATGCGAGGACGCCGTAAATTCCCAGAGCGGCGAGAAGAAGCGCGGAGCCTGCGAAGAGGGCGAGGAGCGCAATCTGGAAACGGCGTTCGGAGAGGGAATTGTTTTGAATTTGCTGCATCGTCTCGATATTGGAGACGGGCAATTGCGAATCGACCGACCACACAGCGTCGCGAATCGCGCCGGCAATCGCGACGGGATCTCCAGCGGCGCGCGCGGCAATTTGCGCTGACCATGGGACACGATCCCAGTACGGCACGTAAACCATCAACCCTGGGGCATCCTGCAAAGTTGTCGCACGAACGTCGGCGACGACTCCAATAATTTCAATTAGCGGTTCATGCGGATCGCCGCGACGGAACTGTTTTCCAATCGGATCCTGATGCGGCCATACGGCCTCCGCGGTGTGCTGCGAGATGATTGCAACCTTGCGAGGCTGATCGGCTTCCGCAATCGTCCGGCCTGCAATGAGCCGAATGCCCATCGTGCGAAAGTAGTCCGGAGTGACGGGACGATAAGCGGCAATCGGGCGTTCGAGGACGGGGCGCGTGTCGCCGGGAACGGAAATCGCGTCCGCCCATAATTGGCCGTTCAGCGGAAGCACGGAAATGAGACCGGCGGAGACGACGCCTGGCTCGGCTGCGAGCTTGGCGACAACGTCGTGATAGAGAGTTTTGCGTTTTGAGTCGCCGTCATAGCGCCGACCTGAGGGCCAAAGCTGCGCGGTCAATATATTTTGTACTTCGAAGCCGCGATCCACGCGCAGCAGGCGAACGAAACTTGCGAGCAGAAGTCCCGCGACAATCAGAAGCATGCAGCTCAGGCCGACCTCGACGCTTACAAGAAGCTCGCGCGTCCGCATCGCACCGCCGGATTCGGTGGACCCGCGCGAGCCGGAGCGCATGGCGTCCTGCGGATCCACGCGCGTGAGACGCCACGCGGGAAATAATCCGAAGAACAATCCGGAAACTATCGCCGCTGCGAGCGCGAATAAAAGCACGCGCCAGTCCACGTGAACTTCGGAGAGGCGCGGCAAATCCACCGGCGCGATCGAGACGAGCAATCGCACCAGCGTTTCTGCCAACGCGACGCCGAGCAAACCGCCCGAAAACGCGAGCACGAGACATTCCAGCAGAAGCCCGCGCACCACTCTTGCGCGTGACGCGCCGAGTGCGATGCGCACCGCTGTCTCGCGCGTGCGGCCGAGCGCGCGGGCCAGCATCAAATTGCCCAGGTTCACACACACGATTAGAAGCACCGCGCCAACGGCGCCGAGCAAAAGCCAAAGGCCGCCGCGCTCCTTGGATGTGATCTTTTCTTGCAAAGGCGATAGCTGCACAAATAAATCGACGTGGTTCTCGCCTTTCAATGTCGACGCGATTTGGGCTTGAATTACGTTCAGCTCAGAAGTGGCCTGTTTGGAAGTCACGCCGGGTTTCAGCCGCGCGATAGCACTGAAATTAAAATCTCCTGTCTCCTCCCAGTCGATGCCTTTGAGAGGCCAGGGCTGGAAGATGTCGACGCGATCTTTCATCGGGAGTCCGAGCAATTGCCAGGCGGGCGCGCGGAACCACGGCGGAAGGACTCCGATCACGGTGAAAGGCGTTTCGTCGAGCGTTATCGATTTTCCGATTATGGAGGGATCGCCGCCGAATTTGCGTTGCCAGAGCGAGTCGCTGATTACGACGACGTTACTGTGGCCAGCCTCGGCGTCTGCCGGCTCGAAGGCTCTTCCGACTTGCGCGGCGATTCCGAGCAACGAGAAATAATTCGAAGTGACCTTTTGGCCGTAGATCTCCTCGGGTTCGCCTGAGCCCGCGAGATTCAAGTTCGAGTCGTCGGTGTTGATCATCGCGATGGATTCGCACGAAGTACAATGCTTAGTCCATTCGACGTAATGCCCACCGTTCACCGGCAGCACGGGATAGAAATGGCTGAGCTGCGGAACAACCTCCTGGATGGTATAGAGCTGCCCCGGATCGCGATAGGCGAGCGGGCGGAGGAGGATTCCGTTGACGAGCGAGAAGACGGCGGCTTGCGCGCCGATTCCTACTGCCAGTGCGAGGATGGCGAGCGGAGTGAATTGGCGATCTTTGGCGAGAGTGCGGAGAGCGTAGCGAAAATCTTGATAGAAATTTTCGATATGAGTTTCCAATCGAGTGTCGCGGACTTCTTCTTTTACGCGGTCGAGGCCGCCGAATTCAAGTTGCGCGCGACGATGAGCTTCTACGGGTGACATGCCGGCGGCGATGTTGGCGGCGATCTGTTGATCGATGTGGAAGCGGAGTTCTTTATTCAAATGATCTTCCGATTTCGATTTGTGAAAGAGGCGATTGAGCCAGCGCATGGTTCGTAGTCCTACTCGACGGTTCTTAGGATTAGGGCGACGGCGTCCGCCATTCGCTCCCAGTTTTGAACTTCGGCTTCCAATTGTTTCCGGCCTTTCTTGGTGAGCGAGTAGAACTTGGCTTCGCGGCCGGTTTCGGATTCTTTCCATTCGGCTTCGAGCCAGCCTTTTTCCTCGAGGCGATGGAGGGCGGGATAGAGAGAGCCCTGATGGACTTCGAAGAAATCTTTGGAAATTTGCTGGAGGCGCTGGGCGATGGCGTAGCCGTGGCTGGGGCCGAGGGCGACGACCTTTAGGACTAGCATGTCGAGAGTGCCTTTGAGGAAATCGGATTTGTCTTGGGGCATTTTGATTACGTCCAATTCTCGAAAAACCGACTGGCCTGCCGCCCAGCCCTATGGGTGCTGTGATTCGTGGCGTTGCCGAGCGCCGCGAACGCGCCTTTTATGATACCTAGCAGTTCGACATATAGCGTTGGATGCGCGAGATGTCAATTGGTTAGTGACTTTTTTGGCGACGGACGATCGAGGAAAGGCGGCGCGTCTTTGCGGCGGTATTACACAAAATCGCCGGCAAGATGCCGGCGCTACGACTGCGTGCTCGGCGCTGCGCGGATTTGGATGACGTGCAGAAAAGTTAAAGACGCCGGCGGGATGCCCTTCGAGAACTCAGCGCAGCCCGGCGCGACGAGGGCTAGAATTTCAGATTTGAAATTTGAGATTTGAAGGCTAGCGGCTGATTAGGACGAAGGCGCCCCAGTAGAAGGGGAGATCTTTGCCGTAGCGCTGGCGGACGACTTCGCGCTCTTTGAGCTGCGCTTGGCGCAGCGCTTCGGGCTTGTCGAGGCCGCTGAGCCATTTCGCGTAGAAGAGGGCCATTAGTTCCTGAGTTTCGCGGTCGGGAACTGACCACATGCTCATCATCACGGCGTCGACGCCGGCTTCCTGCAATCCGCGGCGCAGGCCGAAGACGCCTTCGCCGTTGCCCTGCTCGCCCAATCCCGTTTCGCAGGCGCTCAGCACAACGAGTTCGGTGCCTTGAAGATTGAGCTGGCTGGCTTGATATGCAGTGAGCACGCCATCTTCGATGCCCGCGATGGGCGTGCCGCCGGTCTCGACACGGTTCGCGCCCGCGAAGAATAGACCTGAGCGCAGCATGGGATCCTGAAGAGTGACTGTGGCGCTGTTGCTGCTGCTGCCTTGCGACTTCTGCGTGAGATCCTGATCGGTGAGGAAAAATCCGTGCGTCGCGAAATGAACGACACGCGGATTGCGCAGGCGTTCGACAACTTCCTCGATCGCACGATCGCCGGTGTAAGGAGTAACTTGCCATCCGGAGTCTTTCAGCAATTTGTCGATGGCATCGACTTCGATTTGAGTGCCGGGGAGAGGAATGAGAGCGCCGCCGCGGAGGCTGGCCGAGCGCTGCCCGGACGCGGCGGGCGAAGTAGTGACCGGTGCGACGGGCGCCGGGGTAAGCGAGGCGACGGGAGAAGGTTTCCCTGCTGCGATATTCAGCTGCGCGAGGACCGCTCGCTCGTCCGATTCCGTCAAATCGAATTTCGGATTGCCGAGGAGCACCGCAGACTTGGAAGAAGAGGCGCTGCGCGGGCGGAGAAGATCCTTCGTGCTATTGACGTAGCGCAGCTCGTATTTTTCGAGCAGCATTTTGCCGCTTGCGTCCGCGAAAAGACTGATGGGGATTTGATTGAGCACGCCATCCGGCGAAACGTAGACGCGCTTCACGCCCGCGAGCGCGGGCTCGAGAGGCTTCCAAAACGCGTCGTAAGCGGCGGTGGTGTCTCCGGCGCCGGAGCCGGGCGTCGACGTTTCTCCCGGCGCTGGTTCGGCGGAGACGCCGCGAGTGAGCGCGACGTTCGTCCGGTAGTTCGAGATTGGCGTTGATTCAAGTTTTTTCGCGTCTCCGAGAACAATCAAGGCGGGAGCGGAGGCGCGCGGCGTGACGACGAGGGCGGCGTAACGGTAGTTGTTCGTCCAATTTTTGCCGTCGTGAAATTGGTAGCGAACGATTTCGACAGCAGCCTCGCCGGGCTTGAGAGACTTTTGCACTTCCTGCCACGTGGCGGCGGCGAGATTCTTTTGTTCTCCGACGCCACTGACGTGACGAGCGAGTTGCTGCTCGAGCTCGTTGGCTTCGGCGTCCAATTTCGATTGGAGCTCGATCCATTCAGGAGGCCGGGAAGTGGCGAGCTGTGCGGATTCACTCTTTTTCGCGGTGAGGTCATCCATCAATTTGACGGCCTCGGAATCGCCACTCGCGGCGACCCGAGCCCGTAATGCGGATACGCTCGTGCCGACGATGCCCTTTTCCCAAAGAACGAGGTCGTACATCTTTCCGGCGGCGGCGGGATCGTGCTCGTGGCGCGCGACAGCAAAGCTAAAGTAAGCAGGGAAGACACCGTGAACGCTCGCGAGAAATTGCAGGCGATCCTTTTCGCTCATGTAGGAAAAGTTGTACTCGAAGCGGCGGCGGATGAGGGCAAGCCCGCGCTCCATGTAGGAATTGGCTTCGTCGTGGCGGCCCATCGCTTCGTAAACGCCGGTCAGATTGAAGAGGTTGGTGTAGACCTCGGGCTGACCGGCGCCGAGAACTTTTTCAAAAATTGTTTGGGCGCGCTTGTAGATGGGTTCGGCATCGGCGTACTTGCCTTCGTTTTGATACAAGCCGGCGAGATCAGTAAGCGTGGAGGCCATCTCGCGAGTCTCGGGGCCGATTGATTTGGAGACGACTTCGACTGCGCGCTTCAGATAGGTTTCGGCCTCCGAGTTGCGGCCTTCGTGGCTGCAAACGACGCCGAGAAGAGAAACATCCGCGCCGACCGGACGACTTTCCGCACCGACTTCCTTGATGTGAATCGCGAGCGCACGCTTGAGAAGAGGTTCCGCCTCCGAGTTGCGATTCTCCGCTTCGTAGAGATAGGCGACGCGGTACATCGCGCTCGCGAGTTGCGGATGGTCGGGGCCGAGCGTTTTTTCCCTGATAGCGAGAGATTGCTTGAGGAGCGGTTCGGCTTCGGCGCTGCGGCTCTGATAGACGTAGAGCAGGCCGAGGTCGCTCATGCTGGTGGCGACGCTCAGATTTTCCTGGCCGAAGACCTTTTCGTAGATGGCGAGGGAGCGCTTCAACGGCGGCTCGGCATCGCCGTATAGACCTTGATCGGAATACAACTGGGACAGGCGGCCAAGCGTGTCGGCGACGTTGGGATGATCAGGCCCCAGTTGTTTCTCGTAAATGGCGAGCGCGCGTTTGTAGAGATCCTCAGATTGCGATTGATGGCCCTCGAGTTCGTAAAGCGCGGCGAGATTGTGAATGTCCGTGGCGATCGCGGAACTATTAAGGCCTTCCTTTTGATCGATCGCGAGGGCTTGCTTGAATAGCGGCTCGGCCTCGGCGTAGTGGGCCTCCTGTGTGTACATCAATCCCAAATTGTTTAGAGTTATGGCGACGTGCGAATTTTCATTGCCGTAAGCCTTCTGATCGATCGCGAGCGCGCGCCGATAGAGCGGTTCGGCTTCGGCGAAGCGGGCCTGCATCGTGTACAGCAAGCCGATATTATTGAGATTAACCGCGACTGCCGGATTTTCGGGACCGAAATTCTTTATGTTGATCGCGAGCGCGCCTTTATAGAACCGTTCAGAATCCGCGTAGCGTTCGGTTTCTTCATTCAGCGCGGCGAGATTATTGAGCATCGCGCCGATGCCCTCGCTCTCGGGACCGAGGGTTTTAATCCCGACGCCGATCGCGCTCTTATAGAGCGGTTCGGCTTCGGAGTATCGGCCGAGATCGTCGTAGATGGTGGCCAGGCGATTGATCGAAGCCAAAGTGTTGGCGTTCTGGGGGCCGAACGTGGCCTCAGCCACGCGCTCGGCTTCCTGAGCGACCGGGAGGGCTTGGACCGGTTTGCCTTGCTGCTTGAGTTGTCCCGCTTGCGCGAATAATTCCTTCCAGCGCGCTTCCTGGGCGGACGCCGGAGCAGCGAACAACAGCATTGTCAGGAGGAAAGTGAGTAAGCAAAGCGTGATGTTGTATTGAAAGCTGGCGATCTGACGAGCGACGGGAGAATGCGCGCGGACTGCTTGAATCCGAACGGCCGAATCCATCACTAGTTCTCCCTTCATAGGCCCCGCGGGATTCTAATTTATGGCCGCCGGATGTGCCAGTGTCCTGAGTTCATTCGAGAGTCATGTGGACATGGGGATCTATGAAACATCCCTTACGCGAGTGCTCGGCATTCTCTGTAAAATGCATGCCGCTCGAGCGAAAACGCGAAAATTGTGTCCGGCTAATTGCGGCCGGATACAGGCGGGAGGAGCCCCCATGAGATATGCCGCAGCGATTCTCTTGATCTTTTCAGCGGTCGCTTGCTCTTCATGCGTGGCGAACAAGGTTTATCGTTGGGGAAAGGCCGAGCCGCCGTCCATAGTACCGGCTAATCCGAGCGCGAATCCGAATGCGCCGAAATACGATCTGGCGTTTCTGGAATTCGACGACATGGGAGAATTCTGGACGATCGGCGACTTGCCACATTTTCAGGATCAGCCGAAAGCCTCGCAGCTTTCCGAAGTCATCGAATTAATCAAGCAGCGCAAGGAAAAAGGGAATCTGATCGTGATCGCGTTTATCCATGGCTGGCACAACAACGCCTCGAAATACGACGAGAGACACGATAAGAGCCTCTACGGCTTCAAGACGCTGATGCAAAAGCGCGCGATGAACGATCCGAACCATACGTACGTCGGAATTTTCATCGCGTGGAGAGGGCAGGCGATACCCGGTGACCTGCTGGTGTCGTATTGGAATCGGCGAGACGCGGCCGCGCGCTTGGGCAGCCCGTCGCTATCCGAGGCTGTGTTTCGGATGATGTTTGCGACGAAAGGAACGGCCACGCAGCCCGAAGTCTCGAATCAATGCCAATCGGTGGACGCGGAGCCGGGCAAGGCGCAGTTCATCATCATCGGGCACTCGTTTGGAGCACGAATTCTGGAAGGCGCGGTCGCGCAGCCTTTTTTAACGATGCTGCTTGAGCGGCAATCGCAGACGTTGAACTGCATTGCTGAAGCAAAGAAAGAGGGTGTCGCGTTGCCCGGAGGACAGGGATCGTTTCGTTCGCCGGCCGACATGATCGTGCTCTTGAATTCCGCGAACGATGCGTTCAAGACCAAAGCGATGATCGAGGCGATGAAGCGGATGAATCTCAAAGTCATGAGGCCGAACCCGGGTACTTCCGAGAATCAGAAGGAGGCGACTCTGTCGAATTCTGCTTCGGCGATGGATTCGTACGGTCCGCTGATTCTGTCCATCACGTCGAAGGGGGATTGGGCCACGGCGCGCGTGATGCCGGTATTGCAAGCGCTATCGACCGTGGACAAGGAGTTTCGAACGTACGATCCGGATCGTATCGAGCTCGGGCAGGAGCCGACTCATTCGCAGGAATTTTATTATTTGCACAACGAAGGACACGTGAGTGAATTTCTGACGCACGACGTGGAACGCATTAGCACGACTGATTGCGTGGACCATCGCTGGCCGTATTTCCGGGGCGACGACGGATGTTATCGCGTCGAATCCGTGCACAAATGGAACGACACGCCGTTCTGGGTAATGAGTGTTTCAACGCACATCATTTCCAATCATGAGGACGTGTTCAAGCCGGGCTTGATCGACTTGTTGGAATCGGTTCTGGATCGATACGGGCCGACTTCGGGCGAAACGAATCTCTCAGGGCACTGAGCTTCCTAGAGCCTTCGCGCTATCGCTGACTTCGCAGCGAGCGTTTCTGATAGGGTGTGGACGCTTCACAAATTGGTGGAGCAGACTGCGCGGCAGGATCGAATGACGCCGGATTGGATGATACTTGCGCTCTGGATTGCATGGCTGGCGTCGTGGGTCGTCGCGGCGTTCTGGTCCAACCATACTGAAAAAAGGGGCGGTATTGGTGCCGATATTGCTTTCCGCATTCTCTTTTACGCCAGCGCGACTCTCTCGCTTGCACCGTTTTCAGACCGCCATTACTACGCGCAAGTGCAGTTCTGGCATCTTAACACTGCACTGAAATGGATATTGGTGGCACTCACCGCCGCGGGATTTTTGTTCGTCTGGTGGGCGCGCATTCACCTCGGGCGCCTTTGGTCGGACTGGCTGACTAAAAAGGCTGGCCATCACGTCGTCGATACAGGCCCTTATCGCCTCGTGCGACATCCGATCTATTCGGGCCTCATTTTTGCTGCGTTTGCGACCGCCATCGAAAAAGGAACTTCTTACGCGCTGATTGGGGCTGCCATTTTAACCTTCGCCTTCTACACAAAAGCGCGACGGGAGGAACGCTTCTTGCGAGTGGAACTCGGCGAATACGCCTATGACGCGTATGCACGCAAGACCGCAATGCTTGTGCCGTTCACCGGCCGATCGCCAAAGTAGGACATCGCCGCGTCGCCATGGGGCTTTAGCGTTTTCGCGGAAACTGGTAAGATGCGCGCGCGATGGCAGACCAGGCTTCATCCGGCGCTCCCAGCACGGGTTCGCAGTTTTCCCACTACCGGATTCTCGAAAAACTCGGCGGCGGTGGCATGGGCGTTGTTTACAAAGCCGAGGACATTAATCTTGGCCGGCCCGTCGCGCTGAAATTCCTTCCTGATGACGTTGCGAAAGATCCCGTCGCGCTCGAACGTTTTCGCCGCGAAGCTCGCGCGGCTTCCGCGCTCAATCATCCCGGCATTTGCACAATCTACGAAATTGGCGAGGATGGCGGGCGGCTTTTTATCGCCATGGAATATCTTGAAGGCGAGACGCTGAAGCACCGCGTGGCGGGCAAGCCACTCGGGAATGAAGACTTGCTCGACTTCGGCATTCAGATTTCCGACGCGCTCGCCGCCGCACATGATAAAGGCATCGTTCATCGCGACATCAAGCCCGCAAATCTTTTCATCACGCAGCGCGGCCAGGCAAAAATTCTGGACTTCGGCCTTGCGAAGACGATCGCAGCGCCTTCGGCGCAATCCATTTCAGCCGCGCAAGAGACGGCAGGGCTCTCGCCCGAGAACCTGACGAGCCCCGGCAGCACGCTCGGCACGGTGGCGTACATGTCGCCCGAGCAAGTGCGCGGCAAGGAAGTGGACGCGCGCAGCGACATTTTTAGTTTTGGAGTGGTGTTATACGAAATGGCGACGGGCGCGCCGCCATTCCACGGCGAAACTTCTGGCGTAATTTTCGACGCGATTCTGAATCGCATTCCCGTGGCACCAGTGCGGTTGAATTCCGATGTGCCGCCGGACCTTGAACGCGCGATCAGCCGGGCGCTCGAGAAGGATCGCGAGCTGAGATATCAGCATGCGTCCGATCTGCGAGCGGATTTGAAACGGATTCGGCGCGAATATGATACGACGCGCACCGGGACGGCGACGGTTACTGCCGCGGTCCCTGCGGCCAGTCTGACGCCTGCGGCAGCGGCGGGTTCGGCGCCGGCGGGCACCGGGGCGCCGGGTTCGGGTTCGTCGAAGACTTTGCCATCGTCTGGGCCATCGCCCGTTTCATCGCCGGTTTCCTCGAACGTGCCGCTGTCTGATTCGAGCGCCGCCGCGCGACCGCCTTCGGGCGAAACCGCCGTTGCAGCGCCATCACGCTCTGGTATGTTGATCGCCGTCGCTGCGGTTGCAGTCGTTGTGATTGCAGCCAGCGCGTTCTGGGTTTTTAAGGGGCGCAGCAAGCCTACGGTGCTTACCGAGCGAGACACCGTCCTCGTTGGCGACTTCGCGAATTCCACGAGCGATCCCGTCTTTGACGACACGCTGAAGCAGGCGCTTGGTGTTTCGCTGCGGCAGTCGCCGTTCTTGAACGTGTTGTCCGATGACAAAGTCGCTTCCACGCTTCGAATGATGACGAAGCCGGCGAATACCGCGCTTACTCCCGACATCGCGCGCGAACTCTGCCAGCGCGCGGAAAGCAAGGCATACGTCTCCGGCACGATTGCCAGCATCGGAAACGAATTTATTGTCGGCTTGAAAGCGGTGAATTGCCACACCGGCGACATTCTTGCGGAGGAGCAGGAACGCGCGGCGGGCAAGGAGAAGGTGCTGGACGCTCTCGGCACGGCGGCGACGAAACTTCGCGGCGAACTCGGCGAATCACTCTCCTCGGTGCAGAAATTCGATGTGCCTCTCGCACAGGAAACCACGCCGTCGCTCGAAGCGCTGAAGGCGTTTACTCTCGGCCGAAAGACTGAGCGGGAGAAAGGCGCCTCCTCGGCGCTCCCGTATTTCTTGCGGGCCGTCGAACTCGATCCGAATTTTGCGAGCGCGTATGGCGGCATCGGCATCATGTACGAAAATCTCGGGCAGCCGGATCGGGCGTCTACCTATCTCGCGAAGGCATTTGAGTTGCGCGATCGCGCCAGCGAACTGGAAAAATTCCACATTGCTTCGTCCTATTACGCAACTGTGACCGGCGAAATCGAGAAGGCTGCGGAAACTTACCAAGAATGGATTCAGAGTTATCCGAGGGATGCGATTCCCTATAACAATCTCGCCGTGGTCTATTTCCAATTGGGACAGCTCGATAAAGTATTGGACGCTGTGCGCGAATCCGTCGATCTTGACCCGAATAATGTGATCGACCTGGAATCGCTGTCGGACTCGTTGATGGTTCTCAATCGTCTCGATGAAGCTCGGAAGCCGCTGGACGAAGCGATCGCGAAGAAGCTGGACGACGACGGGATTCATCTCCAATTCTACGAGATCGATTTTCTTCAGGGCGACACGAGGGGGATGTCGGAACAATTGTCGTGGTTTGATGGCAAGCCGGACCTCGAGCATGAACGGTGGGCTTTTCAATCCGATACCGAGGCGTACTCCGGCCACATACAAAGGGCGCGTGAGTTGACGAAGCGCGCCATTGATGCCGCTCTGCGAACGGACAACAAGGAGAGCGCGGCATTTTGGCAGGACAATAGCGCGATCCGGGAGGCCGAATTTGGATATTCCGCCGAGGCGCGGCAGAACGCCGCTGCCTCCCTCAATTTGGGAGGAACGGACCGTCCCGTTGCCGAGGAAGCGGCGCTAGCATTTGCGATGGCGGGAGATTCCGCTCATGCGGAATCCGCCGCCCAGGGCCTTGCGAAGCGCTTTCCTCTGGACACTCTTGTGAAATCGCTTTGGAAGCCTATGATTGAAGCGCAGATTGCGATCGATCAAAACAATTCCGCGCGCGCGATTGAGTTGCTTCAGGCTGCCTCACCGATTGAGCTATCGGTCAATTCCGGAGGAGCGGGCATCAATTCGTGCATGTATCCGGTGTATGTCCGCGGGCAAGCGTATCTATCGGCGAAGCAGGGCGGCGCGGCGGTTGCGGAGTTTCAGAAGATGATTGATCACCGCGGATTGGTGCAGAATTGCCCGACGGGCGCGCTTGCGCATTTGGGGCTGGCGCGGGCGTACGTTCTCGCGGGCGATTCTGCGAAAGCGCATGCTGCTTATAATGATTTCCTCACGCTTTGGAAGGATGCGGATCCGGATATTCCGATTTTGCGTGATGCCAAGGCCGAGGCGGCTTCGTTCCACTAGTTCTGCACTCGAAAATCCCCATAAGTGAAAAACCGGCCGGCCTTCCGGCCAGCCCTACGATCGCCTACGATGAGCTTAATTGCTATGAGATTGGCTCGGAGGCTGCGATCCAGTGGGGATGGCTCACAGCCTCCTTGCCGAGGTGCATTGGCCGGAAGACCGCTGCAAGATAGCCCTGGCTGACCGATATCTGACCGGCTTCGCTGGCGAGGCAGATCGGTTTGCTGGGTGACGCCAAGTCAAGTCGTGCAGCCGCCTAGATCAAATCTGTCCCGATGGTAAATAAGGCAATTTGAGTGCCGCACCACGCCGGGCGGCGGCAGTCCGCAAATCTGCGGATTCATTGAACTTGATTGGCGGCGGTCCGCGCACGAAAACGGGCGCATGTTGAAATTGTAATCGCGTGCTGAGTCTTTCAACGTCCTGGCGTTCAACCTGCTTTGGCACCGGAACCGCAAGTATATGCGAGGCGGTCCGATTTCCAGCCAAAACGGTGCGATTGTAGGACCATTCCTCTTGACAAATTACATAGATAGGAGCAAATTTTTCGACACTCCAGTGGGCCAGCGAGCGTCCTCGCTCGTTGGTGGGCGGACACCACGATTGGCCCCTTAGTATGGAGATCTCGCCGAGCTGTCTCTGACGACGGCCGCCTGCTCAAGGAGAAGTCTAAATGGAAACTGCAATTGGCGTTTTCGATTCGCGCGATCAAGCTGAAAAGGCTTTGAGAGAATTGCTGAAGCGAAATGTGCCGCAGGAGTCGATCGTTTTTCTGACGACTTCTGAAACAGAAGCCGCGAGTCTGGCGAAGGAGTTCGGCTCCTGGGCGGGCGGATTTGCGGGCGGAGCGGCAGGGATGACTGCGGGAGTCGTGGCGATGACGCTGCTGGCTATTCCGGGTCTTGGGCAGGCGCTCGCGTTGGGTATCGGCGCGACGGCCCTGCTGGGGCTGGCTGGCGCTGGGGCAGGCTCGGCGACGGCGAAAGCGTTGTCGACAGACAGCAATATTCCGCAGCCGATTCCCGACAACGAGGACGCAGCGCTCTTTCGGAAAGTTTTGAAAGACGGGCGCTCGCTGATCATCGTGAGGACCGACTGGCGCGAAGTGGCGGGCGTGGCGTGCGACATCCTCGACCGGACGGGAATCAGCATCCAGGAACGGAAGAATCTGAAGATGGAGGCGTCAACGCGAGAAGGCGGCGATGCCACGGTCGTTGACATCAGCGGAAGAATTACTCTGGGCGAAGGAAATGCGAAGCTCCGCGAAATCGTCCAGGAACTGGTGGACAAGGGAAAGACGAGGGTCGTGCTGAATCTGGCGGGCGTCGATCACATCGACAGCGCGGGCATCGGAGAACTTGTGCGAAGCCACACGGCCCTACGCCGGGCCGGCGGCCAATTGAAGATCGCAAACGTCGGCAAAAAAGTTCAAGAGATGCTGAAAATGACGAGCCTGAACGCCGTCTTCGATATTCATCAAGACGAGGACAGCGCGATTAAATCATTCGGTCAGGCTTCCGGCGCGAAAGCTTGATCGGCTAGACCGTAACGACATCGCGTCGAGAAGCGCTCGAACATGAAACGAAAATCCGGCAGGATATTCCTCGCTGCCGGGCTTCCCCTGTCTGCAACGATCCGATTATTTTCAGGCAGAACTAGGTAGATCGCCTGCTGGCGGTGTTGAATCGCCTTTGACTTGCCCTGCAATTGTCCGCTACCAACCAATCATTCCGTTCGCGTATTCAGATGTAGCGAGCGGAGGCGCGGCGCTCGGCGGCGACGGCTTCGATCAGGCGCTCGGCGGAGGGAAAATTTTCCGGCGGCGCGATGAGTTTGGGCTTGATGCGCGTCGCGATCTGGTCGGCCATTCGGAAGCGGACGTCGGGCTCGAGCGAAAATCTTCGGTTGAGAAACGCCTCGACGACGGCAAATTCCTCCGGCGTTAATTTTTCTGCGCCGAATTTTGTTGTGACGGCGTTTGGCGCCGGGTGCCACAACGGGCGAATATCCTGAAGTTCCCGCTCGTGAATCACGATTGTGCCCGCGACGAAATCGCCGAGCCGCTTGTTCTGCTTGCTGAGAAGAACGCTCACGATGCCGACGGCGTATAGGAATGCGGGAGAGCTATCCACGATTCGCATTAAGTTGCGGCCCACGGATTCGGCGGGCGTGATCGGACGGCCGGAATCTTTTATCACACGAATGTGGGTGATTCGTTTTCCGGGCGTCTGGCCGTTCCAGACGGCTTCGAAGATCGCGAAGTAGCCGAAGAAAACCATGAAGACGGCAAGGATCAGAAGCGCCAGCGTCCAAGTGCTGCCGAACGCGCTACGGAAGGCGCCGGCGATCAGAAACGTGCCGCCGAGAATCAGGAGGATAATAACAACGAACTGAATCAGCATGTCGAACGCGAGCGCGAGAAACCGGCTGCCGACGCCGGCGATCGCGAACTCGAGTCCCGTTTGCTCGGGAGTTTCAATGGTAATCTTGTCGGCGGAAGCGCTCGGCGGCGGGGGAGTCAGTGGTGGCAGCGACATGATTTCTACGCGTTGGCTTGAAAAAAGAAAACCGTACTGGTCACGGCTCGAGCAGCTTGTCGGCCGGTCGAGATCCGGCGGCGTCTCAGCTCTCGATCATCGCGAACTGCAGGAGCTTGGGCTGCTATACCGGCAGACCGCGTCCGATCTCGCGGCCGTGCGGGAGGATATCACGAGCCCGCAACTGGCCGCATATCTCAATCAGCTTCTCGGCCGCGCGCACAACCTGATCTACATGGGACAGCGGCCGAAAATCAGCGGCATCGTGAAATTCTATTCGCAGACGTATCCGCAGATTTTTCGCGAGACGCTGCCGGAAACATTGCTCGCGTTTGCGATTTTCATGGTGACTGGCGTCGCGGCTTGGGCCATTACGATTCACGATCCTGCGTTCGCGCACCGGTTTCTCGGCCCGCAGATGATGGAAACGATCGAGCAGCGCAAAATGTGGACGCAATCGATTGTGACGATCAAGCCAGCCGCGGCTTCCGGGATCATGGTCAACAATATGGTGGTCGGGTTCGTCACATTTGCGTATGGCATCACGCTGGGTATCGGCACGGTCTGGATGATGGCATTGAACGGCGTTCTCATTGGCGTGGTCGGCGCGGCAACCTGGAAGGCGGGGATGGCCTCGCAGCTTTGGAGCTTTGTTGCGCCGCATGGCGTGATCGAGCTGCCGGCAATTTTCATCGCGGGCGGCGCGGGATTTGAGATTGCGCGCGGGATGCTTTTTCCCGGGTTGCTGCCGCGCGGGGAATCGCTGGCACGAGCGGGAGGGCGCGCGGCGCGGCTGCTTCTCGGCACGATACCGATGCTTTTCGTTGCGGGAATTATTGAGGCGTTTCTGTCGCCGTCGGATATTCCGCACGCGATGAAATATCTGTTTGCTGCGGTGATGTTTACGCTGCTGATGATGTATTTGAATTTTTCCCGGCGGGCGCAGCCCATTTTGCGTTAGCAATCAGCGCGAAGACCGCTAGTGGGCCACTCGTTGCGCCGGCATCCTGCCGGCGTTTTTGTTTTGCGACACTGGGCGGAAAATCGCCGGCAGGATGCCGGCGCTACGACGGCGTGTTTACCATGTTTCGGAAATCCCGGAGATATGAGGCACGAGGAAAATCCGGCCGGCCTGCCGGCCAGCCCTACAAAGGCAGCGCCGAAATATCGCTGTGGCTAGAGCAGGCTGCGCTCTTTGATGTCGAGATATTGATTGACGAGCGAGGAGGCGAGGGCGTTGGGCATTAATTCGAGCGCGAGGACACCGCGCTGGCGCAATCCGCGCAGGAGCACTTCGCGGCGATGCGAGATCTCGAGCGCCGCGACATGGCGGTACATGTCTTCTTTTGTCGCGGGCGTCGTGATTGCGAGTGCCGTGAGATCGGGCTGGCCCATGGCAACGAACAAGACGAGGTGCCGCGACGTCATGTGCATCGCGCAGTCGATCACTTCGGGAGTCGTGGCCGTCTCGGCGAAATCCGTAATCCATACAACGAGGCTGCGGCGCTTCTGCGTGGTGAGCAGCGAGTGGGCTGCGCGGGCGTGATCGGCCTCGCCGGCTTCGCCATGCACTTGGGCGAGCGATTCCACAATGGCGCGGATGTGGCGATGGCCGCGCGCGGCGTTGACGTTCTGCTGAATGCGGCGGCCGTACGCAAGCAGGCCGACACGATCGCCGCAGTGAAGCGCGACCTGCGCGAGCGATAACGCAGCGTTCACAGCGTAATCGAGCTTCGAAATCCGCAGCTCGCGCCCCGGTTCCTCCACTTGCGCGCGCAACAATCGCCCGGCATCCAGCACGAGCCAGACGATTTGGCTGCGTTCGATTTCAAACACGCGCGTGATTAAATGATTCCGCCGGGCGGTAGCGGTCCAGGAGATGTCGCGAAGCTCGTCGCCATCGCGATACTCGCGCAAAGAATCAAATTCGCGCCCGATGCCGCGCTGGCGGCGACGGCGCTTCTCCATCTCAATCTGGCGGCTGCGAATCAGATAGAGAGTGTGCAGCTTGGCTTCTTCGATATTGGGCAGCACGCGAACGACTTGCGCCGTGTCCGCGACGGCCCAGCGTTCAGCAAAGCGCATCGAGCTTTGATAGGTGACGTACATGCGGCCGGCGCGAGCGTCGCCGCGCTCGGCGGGTAGAATTTCGTATTGCGCTTGCGCGACGCTGCCGGCACGGACACGAAGTTCAAGATTTGCGGGCTCGGTGCGCAACGAAACGGGAGTTTCGTCGGTGATTCGCGCGCGAATTGCGATGCGGCCTGAATTTCTGATTTCAATCGCGATCGAACTCGCGCAAGCGAGCGCCGGGCGAATTCGCCAGATGCGGCGAAGGTCGAGCTGGCTGGGAGAAGGAAGTTGCAGCAAATCCCATAGCCACGCGGCGAGGAAAACGCCATCCCACAAGAACATTGCGGCAATCATTCGCGGAAACCACCACGCAGGAATGAGCCATCCGAGTCCTAGCAGAATCGCGATGAAAAAGCGCGGGCCGAATCCGAAGGGAATTAACCCCTTCGGATGCGCGCGAGCGGCGGCCGCCGGAGGCGCGAGCGGATTCTCGATCACTATTTCGGCACCTCAACCGCCGCGAGAATTTCTGAGACGGCCTGATCCGCAGTAAGTCCTTCGAGATCGGCTTCCGGCTTCAGCATGATGCGATGGCGAAGCACGGCGGGCGCGGACATCTTGATGTCGTCGGGAATGAGAAAGTCGCGGCCCTCGATACCGGCGAGAGCGCGCGCGACGGAAAAAAGCCCGATGGCGGCGCGAGGGCTGGCGCCGAGAGTGAGCGCGGGCCAGTCGCGCGTCCTGCGAACCAGCGTGACGAGATATTTATAGAGCGACGGCTCGACGCGCACACTTTCGACTTCCTGCCGTGCGGCGGCGAGCCACACAGGATCGATTGGCACGATATCAACGGCATCGAACCGGCGCGAATCGAATCCCTGGCCCCAGCGCTGCAGAATTTCCGCTTCTTCATTTTCGGAAGGGTAGCCGACACGAATCTTGAGAAGGAAGCGATCGAGTTGCGCTTCGGGCAGGGGGTACGTGCCCTCGAACTCGATTGGATTCTGAGTGGCGAGGACCGTGAAATTGCCGGAGAGCGCGTAACGCATGCCATCAATCGTCACCTGGCGCTCCTCCATGGCTTCGAGAAGCGCGGCCTGTGTCCGCGGCGACGTTCGATTGATTTCATCGACGAGGAGCAAATCCGTGAATACGGGCCCGCGATGCAGAGAAAAGGAGCTCGTCGCCATGTTGAACACATTCGTGCCCATGACGTCCGCCGGCATCAGATCGGCGGTGCATTGCACGCGCTGAAATTCGAGGCCGCAAATGCGCGAGAGCGTCTTCACCGCCAGCGTTTTTGCCAGGCCGGGCACGCCTTCCATTAGCGCGTGGCCGCCGCAAACGAGGACGAGGAGCATCTGATCGATGACCTCCCGCTGGCCGATGATGACTTTCGAATATTCGTTGCGAACGTGCGCTGCGAGGCGTGAAAGGTTTTCCACGTTTCGAATTTCTCCTGTTACTTTTTTCTTTTCAATACAAACTGCTTTTCGAGCGATTCGAGGCGATGAATTATATCGAGTGCGTCGCCGGGCGGAGCTTTCGCGGCGCGGCTCGCGGCGGCCGCGCGATGCAGCGTATCGGCAAGTTCGTCATCCGGCAAGCCGAGGCGCGCGCGAACGGCCTGCGCGAGCGTGTCATCCGTCGTCGTGAGCGGCAAGCGCATTTGCCGCGTGAGCTGCGAGCGGAATCGCTGATAGACAGCGCCGACCATCGCGGGCTCGGCATGCGCCCGCTCGTAGAGGCCGCCGATCGTGTCGACGAATTCGAGCGGCCAGAGCCGCGAGATTTTGGCGGGCATGGCCGTTGGGCCGCTGCGGCGGCTGAACGTGAACAATACCGCGAAACCGAGTATCGCGATTTGCAGAAGGCTCCACGCCACGGGTGTTTTTTCGACGTAGTCCCAGAGCGAATCGCGCTCGCCGTGAAAATACTCGTCCCAATAAATTGTGGGTCGCGCGGAGGAGTTGCCATTTGCGGAGCCGACGGCGTCGAGAAAGAGATTCAGATTGGCGTCGTTAGCGATTCCGGCATTCGTGAGAGGAGTTGGCCCCGCCCACCAAAGAATTTCGCCGCGCCCGACGCGCCAGCTAACCACCACGGCGGAATCCACAGGCCCGTAGAGCGGCGTCTGCGAGGGTTCGATGGTGGTCCACTCGGCTTCCGGTTGAAGCGAAATTTTCGGCGCGCGTGCGGTGAAATTGCTCGGAGAATTCGCGTCGTAGGTCTGCTGTGCCGATTCGAGCGGCTCTTCCGAAGAATGCGCATCCGGGAAAAAGGATGTCAACATCGAGCCGGTGAAAAGAATTCTTCCGCCCGATTTCACGAAATTCAAAAGCGCGGCTCGATCCTTATCGACCGGCGATTGATCGGGATCGGCGAGAACCAGCATGTCGCCGTCCGAATCCTGGGGCAAATCGGCGGGCGGACGTTCCCAGATTTGGATGGGATAGCGAAGCTGCTTCAGGAGCAAATAAGCGGCGTGTGCGCCGTTCGAATCCACTGAATAAATTGACGGAACCGGGCTCGCTTGATCACGGGAAGGAGGAGTGAAGAAGGCAAGCGCCACGGCGAGAACGAGGAAGATCGCCGCGGCGATGCGCAGGAGCTTGCGATCGGAGGGCTCTACGGTAAACGGCATCCCAGTTCCTCAACCTGATGCATGCAATCTTGAAAATCTTCCACGCGCGCGGGCCGAAGCCCGTACCAAATACGCTCGAGCCGCGTTGTCAGAACCGCCAGAGATTCCCGCCGCTTCACGCGCTCGGACGGCTGAGCGCCAGCGGATTCTTCGACGAGCCTCAAATATTCACGAGGCGTCCGAGTACGATCGGGCACGACGACGCCGAGATCTTCGAGATACGTGATTCCCGCCCAATAGGTGGAATGGACGGCTTCGCGAAAATTTCCGGCGTCGGCCGCGAGCCTCGCGGCGCGGATCCACTCCTGCCATGAGCGGTGTGCCGCCACGTGCTCGATGTTTTGCATTTCTTCCATTCGGCCGCGCTCGCCCCAGAATCGGAAGAGCATCATCGCAATCCATGCCACAGCAGCGGCGATGAGGAACCAAAAAAGAAACTTCGCGCCTAGCGGATGCCGGCCGATCTGATGAAGGAAATTTCCAATCATGCGGAGGAGCCAGTCGTTGAACCGCTGTTTGAAGCGATCCCACGCGTTCGGAGGACGAACGGAGGAGAATTCGCGGCGGCTGAGAATTTCGTCGAGATCTTTTCGCGCGTCTGGACCTGGCGACGACGTGCGCGCGGAATAATTTTGGGCTTGATCCGCAAGGTTGCCGAGCCATGCTTCGGCTTCCTCGACGTGCGAGGCGCGTTTCGCCGGCTCCCGTTCCGCATCCAGCAGGATCGAACGCAGAGGCTCGCTCGAAATGTCGAAGCGCCGATCGGGCGTGTCAACTTGCCATTTGACGGGAAGACGACTGCGAAATGCATCGAGATCTTCGCGAGTCGCGTGCTGTAGTTTGAGAGATGCGTCGAGCTGGTGCAGTTCGGTTGCGAATCCGCGGGGATCGTACGGGCTGGACTCGTACGGGCCAGGAGCGGGCGGCTTCGTCTGCGCGGCGGCTGCGGTTGCCGAGATCGCAAGCACAAAGACGCCTGCGATCCCGACGAATGCTATTCGGAAGCGGCTCCGTCTGTTCACCGAGACAGGGTATCCGAAAGAACTCGCGAAGCCACGACTAAGTGATCGCCTTCGGCACGCCGCCGGTCACGGGGCCGACGAGAGGCGCCATCATCACTTGCAGATCGAATGCTTCCTTCCGAACGCGGAGGTCGTAGTAAAGGATGGCGCTCGCAATCGTCATCACAGGGACGACGAGAACGTTGGCGATGAAAGTTCCAACCTGCGCCAATCCCATGAAGACCAGAATCAACGACGGATCTCCTTTCACCAAGATAATTGCCATTTGGAACGGAAAGGCGAAGAGCATGGTCGCCGCCATGCTCAGCGAGAAATAGAGAAGAAAGACAAGAAAGGCACGTCCCGCGCTGTCCTTCGTGAGTTGCCAACTGCGCTCGACCGCCGCCCGGGAACCGAGATTTTCGAGCAGAGCCGCGGGAATGCCGACGAGTAGCCGGCACATGACGTAAATTCCCGGAACGATCAGCAGGATAAGCCCAACAAATGTCGCAAGACCGTTCAACATCATTACGCCGAAGATGGTGCCCAGCTCGCCGCGAACGCGGCGAAATGAATCTCCAATGGTGATCGTGCGGCCGAGATAGATTTCGGATACGGCGATCACGGTCGCGCCCTGCGACAGAATCAAAGCGATGAGTGTGACAACCAGTCCGAGGACCGCGAGAGCTAGGTACGAAGCGACCGAACTCACGGTTGAGAGACCCGGAGTCGGAAAGCCGGCGGGCGCCAAGACTGCAACCTGCGCGAGGCTCAGAGCGAGCACGAGAATCTGAGGAATCGCGGAGATTCCGATAAAGAGGACAAAGTAATTCCGGTAGATGGTAAACGTGCGGTCGAGAATTTCTCCGACCGAAAGCGGACGCAGGTCAAGATTGTTCATCGGTTTCTCCGATTCGAGGTGAGCGGGGTTGGCTCGACCGGCAATTTACCAAAGATTTAGAGAAAACGATATGTGGCCTTTTAAGAGGCTTGCGCCCCGGGGCACTAATGTCTTTTCGCCGCGTCGCAGCGCGGTTTATTAGGCGCGGTTGGTCAATCGGCCGATGAGCAGCCGCATGAATTTGTCGGCGTCCACATCCACCGCGACCTTTGCATTCGTGACGAACGGTTCGTCGGCGACGCGCCCGTCAATTGTCGCACCGGCTTCGAGCGGCGCGGAGCGGCGAACCGGAGCGTGATCGTACCCGAGCGATTCGCCGGCGCTCAACTCGCCCTGCACTTCGATATCGACGTAGAAATCCTTGAGCTTGACGAGTGTCGGATCGAGAAGCGTCGCGAGGGCAAGCGGATCGTGCATCATCGGAAAACCTGGGAAGCCGGTTCGCCGGTATTGAGCGATCGTGCTGCGTGCGATGCGCCCGGCGGCTTTGCTCACGGGATTTCCGCCGGCTTCAAGAGCAGCGGCGTCATCGTCGCGAAGTTGAACTTTGCGGGTGACGTCGAGCCCCACCATGACGATTGGAATTCCGGAATGGAAGACGACGTACGCCGCTTCCGGGTCCACGTAGAAATTGAATTCTGCGGCCGGTGTGATATTTCCGCCAGAGATCGAGCCGCCCATCAGGACGAGACTCGGAATCATTTTCGCGAGCTCGGAATCGGAGCGAAGCGCCAGCGCGACATTCGTCAACGGGCCGACGGCGACGATCGTGACTTCGCCCGGATGAGCGCGGACGATGCGGCGAATGATTTCGGTGGCGGTTTCGGCGACGGGCTTCGTTTTCGGAGGAGGGAAGTTGACGCCACCGAGGCCGTCTTCGCCGTGAACGTAGCTCGCGGTGATGAGGCGCCGCGTGAGCGGAACGCTTGCGCCAGCGGCGACAGGAATGTCCGTTCGGCCGGCGATTTCGACGAGGCGCAGCGCGTTTGGAAGCGTCAGCGAGAGAGGCACGTTGCCCGACACGGGCGTGATCGCTTCGACCTTCAGCTCAGGCGAACTCAATGCCAGCAGAATTGCGAAAGCATCATCTACGCCGGGATCGGTATCAATAATGATTCGCCGAGGAGACGCACTGGATGCGATGGGCTGCTCCGCAGCTGCGAACGCCGCCGAAGATTCGCCTGCGGCGAGCAAAGAGCTTCCGAGAACGCCGCCAAGAAGCATGCCTGCGGAATTGCCGAGGAATTCTCGCCGGTTGGGCGCTGAAGATTTCGGATCAGATTTCATGGTGCTCCTTTGTCGGGTTTCGATATCGTGAGCGTGTGTTTGCGACGGCTGAGAATCCTACCGCAATTCGCGTCTCAAATTTGAAGTCTCTTTGGTCCGCTGACAAAAATATTCCCGCGCTCGTAAAAGCGCAAGACGAGATGCGCGTCGCGCGTGATGCCGATGCGGACGCTTTCGCCGATTGCGCCCCGCTTACGGATCGCGGAGCCAAGCCACAGCTTGCCGGGCGCGCAAAGATCGACGCCATCAACGCGCCCGTCAATGCGGAAGGCGGAAGCGAGGCGGCCGGGTCCGCGAGTGAGATCACGAAGTTCCTTGGTGCGGCGGTGGCGGCGCATTAAATCAATTCCCTCGATTGGCTCAACCGCGCGCAGAAGTATCCCGGCGCCCACGCCGTGCTTCTCGCCGGAGACATTCATCATGAACGAAGAGCCGTAAATAAAATAAACGTACGCGTGCCCGTGCTCAAGAAAAAGCGCGCGATTGCGCGGCGTCTCGCCGCGGAAGGCGTGGCAGGCAGCATCGCCGGGCAGATAGGCCTCCGTCTCAACGATTCGCCCGCTCATGCGGCCGGCGGGAAGTTCGCGGACGAGCGTCTTGCCGATGAGATAGCGCGCGAGCTTGACGGTATTCACCGGCAACTCATCGCGCCGCAAGCGCCGAATTTTTCGATTCGCCATAGTTTGGTTTCGTCCCCGCGATCGCACGAGCAAACCATTCTAATCGCCGACGCGCTCGCGCTCTAGCCGATCGTTCGTCGCTTGGATTGATAATGACCGCGAGATATTTTCGCAGCGTTCGAGTTCATCCGGCGCTTTCCTGTTTAGCCGCGTTCGACTATGCTGGCGGACGCAATCACACAGTGCCCGGACGCCTGCAAATCAGGTTTCGCTTCGGGAAAATATCCTGGGGGTATCGGTGGATGAAAAGAGACGGGATCGCGAACTCGGAATGCACCGCGCGATTTCGCGCCGCGATTTTCTAAACGGATTCAGCATCGCTGTCGGAGGTTCGCTCGCTCTTCCGCATCACGCATGGCTCGACGCATTCGGCCAGCCGCAGTCTCCCTTCGCGCCAGAGAAAGATCCAAAATATTATCCGCCAACGCGCATCGGAATGCGCGGCGACCACGATGGTTCGTGGGAAGTGGCGCACTCGCTGCGCGACGGCCAGCATTGGAGCAACGTCACACCGGACAAAGAGAAATACGATTTGATCGTGGTCGGCGGAGGAATCAGCGGGCTTGCCGCCGCGTATTTTTACCGGCGGATGGCTGGCCCAAAGGCGCGTGTGCTGATCATTGAGAATCACGATGATTTTGGCGGCCACGCCAAGCGGAACGAATTCGAAGCGAACGGGCGATCGCTGCTGGGCTACGGCGGCACGCAATCCATCGCCGGGCCGAAGAATTACAGCGCCGAAGCCATGGGACTCCTGCGCGAACTCAATATTGACGTTGACCGTTTCTACCAATTCTACGACCGCAAATTCTTCACCTCGCGCGGAATGAGCCGCGGAATGTTTTTCGCGAAGGAGCGGTTCGGCACGGATCAGCTTGCGACGGGAATGGGCGAGCTTTCGTGGCCGGAATTTCTGGCCAAGACGCCGCTCTCGAAAGACGCGCAGAACGACATTGCGCGGCTCTACACCGAGAAGGCGGATTATCTGCCGGCGCTCAATCGTGAGCAAAAGAAAGAACACCTCGCGCGAACGAGCTACAAGGATTTTCTTCTGAACGACGTGAAAGTTCATCCGGACGTGATTCCGTTTTTTCAGGAATCCACTTACGGGCTTTACGGAGTTGGAATCGAGGCCGTGCCCGCCGGAGACCTCGCGGGGCTCAGAGAGCCCGGATTCGCGGGCATGGATCTATCCGGGCCGCCGGGGCCGGGCTTGGGCTACGAAGTCACGAAACAGGATCTCGCGTCGCCTTATATTTTTCATTTTCCGGACGGCAATGCCTCGATTGCACGAGCGCTTGTTCGGTCTCTGATTCCTGGCGCCGCGCCAGGGCATACGATGGAAGACATCGTCCTCGCGAAGATGGATTACTCTAAGCTCGACGAATCCGGCTCGCCGATTCGAATTCGCCTCAATTCGACGGCGGTTCGCGCGAGGAACATGGGCGGCATACCGGGCGAACCTATTCCTGGAAACGACGTGGAAGTCACTTACGTGCGCGGCGGCGTGGCGCATTCTGTGAGCGCGAAGCACTGCGTCTTGGCCTGCTGGAACATGGTGATTCCGTATCTTTGCCCGGAACTGCCGGAGACGCAGAAGGATGCGCTCGCTTACGGAGTGAAAGTGCCGCTCGTGTACACGAACGTCATGATTCGCAACTGGACGTCATTCGACAAACTAAAAGTGAGCACGATTGGTTGCCGCGGAAGTTTCTACAACGAAGTGGCGCTTGATTTTCCAGTAAGCATGGGAGGGTATCAGTATCCCGCGAATCCGGAGGAAGCGTGCCTGCTGCATTTGGATTACATACCGTGCAAGCCGGGGCTTCCAGCGCGCGAGCAACAGACGGCCGGCCGCGAGGTGCTGTACCGGACGACGTTCGAGACGTTCGAGCGGAGGCTGCGCGATCAACTCGAGAGAGTGCTTTCGAGCGGAGGCTTCGATCCGGCACGGGACATCGAGGCGATCACAGTAAATCGCTGGCCGCACGGATACGCATACGAGTACAACTCACTTTACGATCCGGATTTCACCGAGGACCAGCAGCCATGCGTGATCGGAAGGCAGCCGTTTGGGCAGATTCACATTGCGAATTCCGATGCAGGAGCCTATGCGTACACGAATGCGGCGATCGATCAGGCCTACCGCGCGGTAAAGGAAATCAACACGAAGCGCGCCTGAGAGACTTGCTCCTCGGCGCGCCTCGGACTCCGCCTTCGCTCACGCTTGGCGTATCTCGGCAGCTCGAACCGCCGTCGCGCGCAATTAGAAACGGATAATCAAGCCGCCGACAAAGTTGCCGCGGCTGAGGTAATTCCGCTGATTCGCCACAAAGCAGTTTCCGAACGGGTCGCAATAGGTTGCGGGCGATGAATTGGCATACGTCGGCATGTAGCGCAGGTCGCCGCGGAAGCCAAAGTGACGCGAGAAGTAGTACTTAACCCCACCGCCGACGCTGTAAGAAAACTCGGTATCGCTCGGGTTCCCACCGGAATTGGAATCGTGCGTGAAGCCAAGGCCAGCCGCGACGTAAGGGCGCAGTTTCTTCTCCGGGTTGCGGAACGAATACGCCATTCCGAAATTGAATTGATCAATGTTCGAGTCGTACGCCGTCGTATAAATGCCCGTTGCTTCATTGTGTTCGGCAAATGAGCTTCGATTGCGATTCCATAGGCCTTCGAACTGGAAGCTGTCCGTGAAATTCCAGTCGACAAACGTGCCGAAACTTATCCCCTGATCCGCCCGGAAGGAATCCACTGTGGCGGAATTTTGAACGGGATAGCTGCCGCTCGTTTCAAAGCCCACAAATGGCGTAACCTCCCATTTATCGGTGTGACCCTGCGCATGGAGCACCGGTGTGCAGAGAGCGAAAACGAGAAAGAGCCAGGCAAATCGAAATTTCATGATTCCTCCAAGTGAACTGCCGTTTTGTGGTTGCTCCGCCAAGGTATGAGATGCGTGTTCGGGGAAACGGGTTTCGTAGAGGGACGGTTCATTTGGCTTGGATGTGCCTCAGTTGCACTCACTTGGGAGTAAGCACTTGCACCTGCGCGGATGGGATAGAGGAATCTGGGGGTCCCCGTTCGGCGCCGCCGCAGTCGAGTGACAAGAAAACTCTTCCCGTATAGATTCACGCGGACTGCGAAGATGCGCTACCCAGATTCCTCCACGATGGTCAAACCCAAACAAAGGCAAAAAGTTGCCGCGGGCCTGGGATTTCGCCTTCTTTTGCGCTGATCCGGCGCGATACAGCAATTACACCCATGCTTTCAGTCGCTTACGGCTTTCACACAGTTTTAACAATTCGGTAATGTGGCTTTGACCCGCGACCTTTAGCTTGACTGTGCCCGAGGTTGTGTTTTCACGCCTCGAACTGCCGGAATGCACTCACATCGTGAAGTTTAATCGCACTCATGAACTGGAAGAGTATGGAATTGACTCCGTGCGGGCGAACGAATTTCGAGTGGTGCGGCCCGCGTCGAGACGTGCATGTCACGAAGTGCTCTTCCGTAAAATGTCACGGCATTTGGGTGCGGATTCAATTCGCCGAGGTCCGATTTTTCGCGCTGTAGATTTTAATGTTCGCGGAGTGTCCCGAGCGCCACGCGTGCGGCTTGGCAACTCGGGACGATAGCCAGCAATCTGAACGCGATTCCAAGGAGGAAATGCATGCGAGTGTTTGTGAGTTTTTTGCTCGCTCTCGGCCTGGCGGCAAGCCCGGCGATGGCAGGCGATGACACGAAAAAAGTTTCCGATGATACGGCGAAAACCGCGCCGGCGAAGACAGCGAGCGATTCAAACAAGAACGCTTCGACGGAATCCACACCCGCGGTAGAAGCAGAGCTTCAACAAATGAGGGATCTGCTGAAGGCGCAGTCCGATCAACTCGAGCAGCAGCGCGCCGCGCTTCAACTCGAGCAGCAAAAGGTCCAGGCACTCGAGGAGCGTTTGAGTGCGGCGCCAGCGAACGCCTCGGCAACTTCGACCGTCGCAGCTCCAGCAAATTCAACCGACCCGCAGACTGGTCATGCGATGGCCTCCGCGACATTGGCGGCACCGACGGCTCCGATCGGGCCACAATCTGGTATTTCCGCCGACTCGGTTCAAAAAGGTCCGGAGTCGATTAGCTACAAGGGAATCAGTATCACGCCTGGCGGGTTCGTCGCTGCAGAAACGGCCTATCGCCAGAGAGCGACCGGATCGGATATCAATACGCCGTTCAACAGCATTCCGTATCCCGGCGTCGCGTTGGGCCATCTTGCAGAAAACGCCTTCACGGCTCGTCAGAGCCGCCTAAGCCTGCTCGCGCAGGGCAAAGTCGGCTCCGCCAAACTGACTGGTTACTACGAGGCTGACTGGCTCGGCACGGGCGTCACTTCGAACAACCGGCAGAGCAACAGCTACGTTTTTCGCCAACGCGTCCTGTTCGGACAAGTTAAGTTCGATAACGGGTGGAGCGTGACGGGTGGCCAGCAGTGGTCCTTGGCGACAGAGGACAGAAAAGGAATCGACAACCGCCAAGAAGTACTACCAATGACGATCGATCCGCAGTACTCAGTGGGCTACACCTGGGCTAGACAGTATGGCTTCCGCGTCGTTAAGTCCTTCGGTGACAAGTTCGCGATCGCCGTTTCGGTGGAAGCACCGCAGGCGACGATCGGTGGACGAGGATTCTCTCTCGTTACAACAACGAACCAGGGAACCGCAGCAGTCACCACTGCGGGGAATACCTTCATCGATTCTCCAGGCAGCGGGGGCGGTTTGTACAACTTCTCTGACACCACCGGATACACGGTCAACAAGGCGCCTGATGTTGTCCTCAAGGCGAGCGCGGATCCCGGCTGGGGCCACTACGAGTTCTATGGGATTATCAGCGAGTTCCGCAGCAGGGTTTATCCTTGCGGTGTAGTTGGGACAAACGCAAACGATACAGACCCCCCGATGACCACTACAACGGTTCCTTGCCCCGTGGACGGTTCCACCGCGCCGAGTTCACTCGGTGTGTTTGACGATTCACGAACCGGCGGCGGCCTCGGATTCGCGTTGCGTGTTCCTGTGGGAACGAAGAAAGTGGAATTCGCTCTCCAGGGAGCCGGCGGCGATGGTGTCGGCCGCTACGGTTCAGCGCAACTTCCGGACATGACCTTCCGTGGCGACGGTACGGTAGCTTTGATCCGGACCGCTCATGGATTGGGCGAGCTGGAATTCCATGTCACTCCGAAATTTGATCTCTACGCCTACTACGGCGCGGAGTATGCATGGCGTGCCCAGTATCACGGATACGACAGCATCGCGATCGTGAAAACGCCGGCGATCCCTGCTACCTCGACTTCGACGGCGATTCCAGCCACAACAACGACGACGATCAAGCTCGATCAGATCGGCGGATATGGCTCGGTGTTCGCGAATGACTCGGGCTGCAGCACCGAAAATCCACCGACCAACCAACTCACACCATCCGGCGGCGGAACCTGCGCCGGCGACACCCGCCTTATCAGCGAGGCAACCCTTGGGTTCTGGCACAAAATCTACCAGGGTCCGATGGGTGGGTTGCGCTGGGGATTGCAATACTCCTACTTGTCCAGGACTGGATGGTCCGGCAATAACAACGTCGCCGGGGCTACTTCGGGCATTTCGCCGAGGGCCGTCGACAACATGCTGTTGACGTCGTTCCGCTACTACATCCCATAGACGCAGTGTAGAAACGCATTGCGTGCTCAATTGGCACGGAAAGCGGGGCAGCTCTTCGCGGAGCTGCCCCGCATATTTTCGAGATAGCCACGATCGAGGCCCGGCGGCCCACCCCGCCGGGCTTTTTCTTTGTGGATCGAGATCAAACGGAAGTTGATTCGAAAATTGCTGATATCGGAGAGCGACGAGACTGAAAACTAGTTGGCCTTGAGGGTTTGGTCGATGCAGAGCCTGAGTTCTCTTGCGAGGATTTGAGAATTCGGAGCCTTGAGCATTCCCATGTGATCGCCCGGAATTACTCTGACTTCACTTCCGCCCTCCGAGAGCTTGCACCAAAACAAACGCGGATCCAACGAACGCTCGATTCCGTTGTACGCCCAGGAATCTTTGCCGATTACAACAACGGACTTCCCGGCATAGCTCGTCGGGTGGTAACGATACACATTGCGCCAGGCTCTCGCATCAACCATAGTATCGGCTGATGACGACTGTAGGAGTTCCTTCTCAAGCGTCTTTGCCGTTGCACGCCAGGAAGTCGAACCGATTGCTTGGAAGCCAGCTACGGTGCGTTCTCCCGCCCAGCGCGCGATCCCTTTCGGACCCCGCTTCGTAAAGTTTCGAACTCGCCAAATGGCGCGCCGAGCCTTGAATCGAACCCCGCCTGCCCAGTTTCTTGGATGCTGAGGATCGACACATTCTATGATTCCGAGAAACGCGACCTTCTGACCTTCTGCAACAAGCCTTTGCGCCATCTCGAATGCGACGTATCCGCCTCCGCACCAGCCGAGCAGACAGTAGGGGCCGTTCGGCTGCTTCGCGCGAAGTTCTTTGACGAATCGCGCAGCTCGATCGGGAATCGCTTCTTGCTCTTCATTCGGCGGTGGCATCTGCGCTTCGAAACCGTAAACCGGCTGATCCGCGCCGAGTAGCAGCGAGACCTCGCGGAATGGGAGGACTGTGGTGCCATATCCTCCGGGAACTATATAAAGCGGTGGACGTGATCCAGTCGCTTGAATGGGCACAATCGGAGACCACGGTTCGGGTTCGGTGCGGGTAGGCTTGATCGATTTATTGATGAGGTCGGTGAGCTGCCGGATCGTGCGGGCATCGAATAAAGTTGAAAGGCCGAACGTGATGCCGTAGGTCTGCTTGATTTTGCTGAAAAGCTGCACGCCGATCAGCGAGTGCCCACCGAGATCGAAGAAGTCTTCGTCGAGACCGATCGTCTCGACCCCGAGCATGTCCTGCCACCAGCGGGTCAGAACGGCTTCTACATCATCGGAAGATGCCGTGCCATTGGGCTTTATTCCCGCGATAGTCGATGCGGCGAATACTTCGCTGGAGGACGAACGAGGCGCTTTACCATACGCAGTATCGTTCGGTTCATTTCCCAAGGGCATTCCAGGTTGATGACTCATGATTGCCTTCGCGAACCGGTCGTGCGACTGGCGGCTCGCCTACAAACCATGACCCCGAAGGATGAACCGGTTTTGCGCCCAAGCCAAGCATGAAATTTGAATCTTTAGAATTATTTTCGTCGCTCGACGCACTTGTACTAGCCGTAACTCTCGTAATAGGTCGATCCGCGGCCGCTCTTTGCTTTATTGTTTTCACGGTAAGCGCGATGTATCTCCGAGGGCGCGAATTTGCGCCGGCGGAATCTGACGAAAAATTGAGCATGTTTGTTACTTTCGCCAAAATTTTCGGTGAAGCGTCTAAGCAAAACACATAAGCTCAAAATATAACCAAAGCCTATATACAAGAAGGATTTTGCCAAGCAAGGCCGGGTTTGCGTTTAGGAATCTCTCGCCGCTAAGTACCATTCCCGATTGGATATTTTGGATATTACGATTATGCGTTTCAGGGGTGTGTTCTAAACTTCATGCTTGGGAATTCGTACAAGTTCGCCCGGCCGCTGCTCCTGCTGCTATCGGTGTTGCTTGCCGCTATTTCCGGCGTAGCTGACGAGCGCCGCCCTGCGCTTCCCGATCAGCCGCATTACGCCATCGAACATTTCGGCGAGCGCTTCGGACTTTCCGCCATCACCGTCACCTCCATGGACCAGGACAAGCAAGGATTTCTCTGGATCGGCAGCCAGACCGGCGTTTATCGCTACGACGGATTGCACGTCACCACCTACGGTCTCGCCGAAGGACTGCCAGGATTGCACACGAAGCAGCTCTTGATCGCGCCCGATGGAAAAGTGTGGGTGCGCATGCGCAAAGGTCTGGCGCGGCTCGAAGGCCCGCGATTCGCTCCCGTGAAAATTCCGGCCGAAGCCGGAAAGCTTACGTCCGATGTGCAATCGTTCGCTGTGGACGCCGCAGGCAAACTCTACACAATCGTCGACAAAGGGCTGTTGATTCTAGACGTGAGGACTCTCGAGTACCGCCTGCTGGGAACTGCGGACGGATTGCCCAGCTCTGCGGTCGAAGCGGTCGTTCGCGCTCCGGACGACAGCATATGGCTTGCAGCCGGCGGACGCCTTGCGAGATTCACTCCAAAGAATTGGAAATTGGAAGTTTTGGCAGCGCCGGCTCTGCCGGTGGGTCGCGTGGACGCGCTAGTTCCCGATGGCCGCAGCCGCATGTGGATCCGCACGCAAAATCATGTCGCTACGCTCAATCTCGACGCTTCAGGTCCGAAGCAATTGGTGTTTCATGACGAAGGAGTTCCGCCGGCGAATTCGGACGGCGTGCCCGTTGTCGATCATCATGGCAATCTAATGCTTCCGACGTCGTGCGGCCTCTATCGATGGCTGGGAGACCGCTGGCAAGTCGTCAGCCGGGCCAGCGGGCTGACGTCGAACGCGCTTTTCTCCGCGTTCGAAGACCGCGAAGGCACGATTTGGGTAGGGCTGGCAGGCGCAGGCCTCGATCGGTGGCCGGGCTCGATCCAATGGTCCGGCTGGATTGACGATGGCGGATTGCCGGATTCGCTTGTACTCGACGTTGTGCGGGATTTGCGCGGGCGGCTTTGGGTTGGCACGAATTCAGGACTCTCGATGTGGGACGACGCGAGCCACCGTTGGAGAGTTTGGAATCAGGCGAATGGTCCTGTTGGCGGCGTTCGCATGCTCGCGCTTGCGAAAGATGGCCAGCTTTGGGTGCTGTGCCCCGGCGCGGCGCTTGTGTGGTTTGACGCGACCGTCGACAACCCCGAGCCGGTTTCCGTGGCGATGGGGAAAGATGTCGCCTCCATCTCCAGCATAGGCGCAGCGCCCGACGGCGCTGTCTGGTGGAATGGCGAGAAATCCATTCACATCGCACACCGTCAGAACGCCGGCTTTCGATTCGACGAAATGGCGGTGCCGCAAGAATTTCAAGGTACGACGACGTTCATCTCGCTTTCTCGTCACGGCGTGCTCTGGGGCGGCGGGCCAAATGGCCTCTCGCGGTTCGATGGCACACGCTGGCAGCGATATGGCGCCGCGGATGGTCTCCTCGATACGAATGTATATTCTCTCGCTGCGGTGAGCGACAGCGATGCCTGGGCTGGGTATTCCGATCAGAATGCTGCGACTCATGTTCGGATCGACTCACAGGGGAAATTGCAAACGCAGCACATTTCGAAAGCTGCATGCCTTCTCGGAGTTGACCGCAGCGGCAACACATGGCTCGAGATGGACAATAGTTTGGGCCGGCTCTCGCCCGATCTTCAGCTTCGCAATTTCACGCGCAGTGACGGTCTACTCTGGGACGACACGAATTGCGGCGCGTTCTGGCAGGAAACCGACGGTACTCTGCTGATCGGAACGAGCCACGGCCTCGCGCGCTACGATCCCCGCCAAGAAGAATTGCCGCGAACGCCGCCGACGGTTGTGTTGACTGCCGCGGAGTTTGCCGGTGAGGACAGCTTCACCAAAATCAACCCGCGAGTGCCGTACGACCAGGCGTGGTTCTCGGTGCAGTTTTCCGCGATGACTTTCCGGGATCCCGATCAAGTCACTTGCCGTTACCGTTTGAAAGGCCTCGAACGCGAGTTTTCGGAAACATCACTGCGAGAGGTGCGTTATTCGGCATTGCAGCCCGGGAGTTATACGTTCGAAGTTGCGTGCGGTTCGCAGGACGTTGGCTGGAGCGCAAAGCCCGCGCAGTATTCATTCACCGTCCTCGCGCCGTGGTGGCGCACGCCATGGGCCCGCACCGGCGGAATCATTCTTGTCGCGCTGCTCATACTGGCGCTCATCCACTTCCGCACGCGGCGGCTCGAATCGGATCGCCGCCGCCTCGAAACCGCAGTCGAAGAACGCAGCAGCGAACTCGCGCGAGTCAATCGCGAGCTGCAAGAGGCTTCGCTCACCGATCCGCTGACGGGTATTCGGAACCGCCGATTCTTCTACACGACCATCGCCGCCGACGCCAACCAGGCTACGCGCGCTTATTTCGCCGACAAGTCGCTTTACAGCCGCGATCATCGCGACATCGTCTTCTATCTGATAGACCTCGATCACTTCAAACTCATCAACGATGCTTACGGGCATGACGCGGGCGATGAAGTTCTCGTCGAGTGCGCGCGACGGCTGTCCCTGATTGTCCGCAAGTCCGATTTTCTGATTCGCTGGGGCGGGGAAGAATTCCTAATCGTTTGCCGAGCGGCGGAGCGCAAAGATGCGGCAATCGTCGCTGAAAAGATACTGAGCGCCATTGCCGAAGAGCCCTTTACGATTGCCGGCGGGAAAAAAGTGAATCGGACGTGCTCAGTCGGCTGGGCGCCTTTCCCGTGGGATCCGGCGCTGGCGCCGCTCACCGTGGACGAAGTGCTGAAGATGGCCGACCGCGGCCTCTATCGCGCGAAAGACCGCGGCCGCAACCACGCAATCGGAATGCTTCCGATGGAGTTCGCCGAAGTGCCGGTAGCCGCGGGCCCCGAGGAAGATAGAGAAGAGGACGCGAGCGTTTCGGTGCGCGAAATTGTCTCGCCTGGTCCGGGCTGGTAGCGCGCGATTCGCGCGATTTCTTGCGCTGGCTTACCTGCGGGCTAACTGAATCTTCCGTCTTATCCCTGATTGCTATTGCCGCTAGCTTCAACGAGCTTTTGAATCGCGGGCGCGACCATCAACAAAAGATCAGCCTGCGGTTTTTTCGCTTGCTCGATCAAGGAAAGCTGCTGCGATTTCCAGTCAGCGGGCGCGGCCTGACTTTTGTCGATGAAATCGAGGGATTGCAGACCAGTTGCTCCGAGCGCGGAGAGTTCTTGCGAGAGCGGCTCGACTTGCTGCAGCAGGAACGAGCGCTGCAGCGTCGGTTGGAGCCGTGCATCGTTATCGCGCCAGATGGCGAGCTGCGCGCGGACTTGAACCTCAGTGGCGCGATCGTGAAAATGGCTCGCGATCAAAGTGTCCACAGCGTTCGAGAATTTGCGAGCGACTTCGCTTTCCGGCGCGACGGCGTCCACGAGCCGGTTGAGCGGCGTGTCGCTCTTGAGCGTGAGTCCCGCTGCGAGCGCCGCTTGTTCGCGGCCATATCCCTTCACAGGCTCGACCACATCAGCGAGCACGGCGAGCGAAGAGACGTCTGCCGTTCCCGCCATTCGACGCAGCATCGCGTTCAATCCGGTGCGTTGCGTTAGCCCGCGGCGCTCGAGCCTCCAACCTTCATCTTCAATTCGCCGGTACATCGAATCCACATCGGTCACGTTTTGCGGCGACCATAGCCGCTCTGCGATCGCGGCAGTCCGCGGCCAGATGCGCGAATCAATATTTTCTCCCGTTACATATTCCGACCACATGCACGCTTCGCCGCCGAGAACGAGGCGCTGCTGCTCCGGCGTAAGAGCCGCCGCATCGCCGCTCAGAGGATCGTCCGCATAATGTTGCCAGGCGGGCCACATATAATCGAGGTAGTAGCCGAAAGAAAGAATGCTGCGGAAGCCAAGCCGCGCCGCGTCGGCCAGAGACTTCTGCCCGCGCCACGACTGAATCACGACGTCCTTCGGCAAGTTGGGAGCGAGAACTTCGTCCCAGCCAACCATGATTTTCCCGTGTTTGCTGACGATTTTCTGCACGCGCATGTTGAAGTAGGCCTGAAGCGCGTGATTATCCTGCAGCCCGTGCGCGTGCATGAACGCCTGAATCTTCGGATTCGCATCCCACTGCTTGCCGTTCACTTCATCGCCGCCAATGTGGAAATAAGGATCGGGGAAGAGGCGGCTCATCTCGCCGATGAATTTGTCGAGGAATTTGTAAGTAGATTCTTTGGTCGGATCCATCGCCGGATCGAAGATGCCCCAAGTGCGTTCGATCTGATACGGCCCAGGAGCACTCGCAAGTTCCGGATAGCCCACGAACCACGCTGTGCTGTGCCCCGGCATATCGAATTCCGGCACGACGCGTACGCCGCGGTCGCGCGCATATTCGATAAGCTCGCGCGCCTCGTCCTGCGTGTAGTAGAGGCCATCGGAGCCGAGTTCCTGAAGCTTCGGGAACACTTTGCTCTCGATACGGAATCCCTGGTTCTCGGAGAGATGCCAGTGGAAGACGTTCATCTTTACTGCAGCCAGCGCGTCGACATTTCTCTTGATTACATCGAGCGGAATGAAGTGGCGAGATACGTCGATCATGAGCCCGCGCCAGACGAATCGCGGCTTGTCGTCAATGCGCGTTGCCGGAACGGCGAAACCATCAGGCGAGATCGCGACGAGCTGGGAAAATGTTTCTAACCCGTGGAGAATTCCAAGCGGATTTGGAGCATTTAACTTCGCACCGGTGCTGGTGATTTCAAGCGTGTAACTTTCGTCTTCACTGGCGTCTTGAACCGGCTTGCTCGCCTGATCGGCATGAATGACGAGCGTCGCTTTATCGGGTTCACCGGGGCGCGTCGAGAGCGGTATTCCCGTTTCGCGCGAAATAATATGCAGAAATCTCTGCACCGCGCGGCCGAGACGTGGCTCATTGTGGCCGGTGATCGCTACGGAAAAAGTTTGATCGATGAGAAGCCGGCCCGATTGCGTCTGAACGCTCGCGGGCAACGGCACGAGGTCGGGCGAGTCGTGTGATTCCTGCGCTGTTGCGTACCCGAAGGCGATGCAAAGCATGAAGGCGACTGAGACGATTCGCATGCGTTGGCTAATCCGCGAGTGGCCCTCCGCTTTTGCCGGACGGGGCAGGATATTACACACGCGGACAAGCGCCAAGATGTTTCCAGGCTTATGATTCGAGCGCTACAACTCGCGCAAAGACGCTGCTATCGGCCGAATCGCGGCGCGTATCGCGGGCGGCACGCCTCCCACGAATCCCATGAACAGCGCGAACACGATTCCGATGGCGAGCAGAATCGGCGTCACTCGAAAGGCGAATGCGACGTGCGAAAACGTTTGAAAATTCATTGCGCCAGTTGTGAACCCGTTCAAAGGCAGGACCGCGAGGCACCCGAGCAGTCCTCCAATCAGAGCGATGAAAAGAGCTTCAAAGACGAACGACGTGACCACGCTCCAGGCGCCGAATCCCAGCGCGCGCATCGTCGCGATTTCTCGCGATCTTTCCGTGATCGCCGAATACATCGTGTTCAATCCTCCGAAAACCGCGCCGATCCCCATCACCAACGCGACGATGCCTCCGAGGATTTCGATCAGCGTTGTCAGCGCGCGCGATTGCTTATCGTAATAGTCGATTTCGCGCTCCACCTTCACGTTCAATCGTGGGTCGGACGTGAGCGTGTCTTTGAATGAATTCAGCGCATCCGGCGACGTCAGATGCACTGTGACCGACTGAAAAATATCTTCGGGCCGCTTGAATACTTGATTTAGCACGCGCGAATCGCACCAGACTTCCGAGTCGAACGCGCTGCCGCCCGCGTCAAAAACGCCGACGACCGTCCACGTCGCGCCGCCGAATCGAAGCGTATCGCCGAGATCCAGACCCACGTACTCGTGCGATACATTGCGCCCAACGACCAACTCGTTCAGCCCCGGCTGAAAAAATCGCCCCGCCATCATTTTTACCGATGGCCGAACGTCCAGCACTTTCGGCGATACTCCGCGCACTTCCACGTTCGCGTCCGTGCCCGTGGATCTCAGCGGGAACGCCACGACCACGACAACCTCGGGCGAAACGAGAGGTCCGTCCTTCCCGCGCGCGACGCCGGTAGTGTCTTCAATCACGCGTTCCGCCGTGAGTTGGATGGCGCTATCCATCTCCGAAGATGAACCCGCGCGGCTGACGATCGCGTTATCGGGCGAGCCGGATGAAACGAGCGTCGCCTTGAATCCTCGCGCGAGTGCGAGCATGGCAATGAAAACGCCGACGGTTCCCGCGACGCCTAGAATCGCGACGACGGCCGAAGTCCAGCGCGCGCGAACGCTGCGGATGTTATAGACGAGCGGGATCGCCATAGCTCACACCCTCCGAAGCGCATCCACAACGCGCAATCGCATCGCTGAAATCGCGGGCAGAATCCCCGCAACCGTTCCCACCGCCAGCGCGAGAAGGATGCCGGCGATCATAAATTTCACCGGGAAATAGAAGAACGGCAGAAGACCTCCGGTCGGATCGCCCATGAGCGACCATCCCTTGGCAAGCAAGAGGCCCAAGCCCCCGCCGATGAACGCCAGCAAAAGCGACTCCGCGAGCACGAACGTCATTACGAACCGATCGGAGAATCCCACGGCTTTCAGCACGGCAAGCTCGGCCGTTCGCTCGCGCACCGCGATCGCCATCGTGTTCCCGGTGACGAGTAACAGCGTGAAGAACACAACGGCGCCGATGGAAAGGATCAGGAACTCGATATTTCCCATCTGCTTTACCCACGATGCGGCGAAGGCTTTTTCGGTATCCGTCTTTGTTTCGTACGGCGAATTCGCGAATTGGTCATCAATGGATTTCGCGACTTTCGCTGCGTCATCAGGATTCTTTACCCGTACGATGTACCAGCCGACGGCGCCCTTCTGCGGCGAAGCTTCGTCGAGCCTTTTCCAGTGGAACCAGAACTGTGTCGTATCGTCCTGCGGCCGTTTGGCTTTGTAGATTCCTCGTATGTTGAATTCCCAATTGCCCGGATAAATGGTCCCCATGATCGGAATGCGATCTCCGATCTTCCAGCCAAAGCGCTTCGCGGTTTTCTCGCCGACGAATGCGCCTTCGCGATCCGCCATGAACGCCGCCCACTGGTCATTGTCAATCTCGAACTCGGGATACATCTGGCGATAGGTTTCCTCATCTATCGCGAATTCGGGGATAAAGTTCTTGGGGTCCTGATAAACGCCGCCGAACCAATTCGAGAAAGTAACTTCTTTCACTCCCGGCGTCGCGAGCAGCCGGTCACGATACGCGAGCGGCAACGATTGGATGATGGAGACCTTATTTATGATGAAGAGGCGATCCACGCCGGCGATATCGACGCCCTGGCCGAACGCACCACGCACGATAACGAGGAGACCAAATAGAAATAGCGCCACAACGAACGAACCGATCGTCAGCAGCGTTCGAATTTTCTTGCGCTTGAGATTAGCGGTCAGCAGATGAAGATATTTCATACGCGAGCCTCCGCGGCGGCGCCTTCGACGAGCACGCCTTTATCGAGATGCAGCGTTACGTTGGCGCGTTCGGCCACCATTGGATCGTGCGTCACCAGCAGCACCGTCTTGCCAAACTCACGAACCAATCGCTCGATCAAAGCCATGATTTCATCCGCGCTCTTGCGGTCGAGGTCGCCGGTCGGCTCGTCGCAGAGCAGGAAAGTCGGATCCGCGACAATCGCGCGCGCGATCGCAACTCGCTGCTCCTGTCCGCCGGAAAGCTGCCGGGGATAATGATTCATGCGATCGGCCAGTCCGACCACCGAAAGCGCAGTCTCAACGTGCTTCCGCCGCTCAGAACCTGAGAGCTTCGTGAGCAGCAGAGGCAATTCGACATTTTGAAACGCGGTCAACACCGGCAGCAGGTTGTACATCTGAAAAATGAATCCGACGTGCCTCGCTCGCCAGGTCGTCAGCTTGCCTCCCGACATGTGCGAGATTTCATCGCCGTCAACCGTGATGCTGCCCTTCGACGGCAAGTCAATTCCGCCGAGAAGATTCAAAAGCGTGCTCTTGCCGGAGCCGCTTGGGCCCATGAACGCGACGAATTCGCCTTTGTCCACGTCGAGATTCAAATTCTGAAGAACGTGAATCACTTCGCTTCCGCGACGATAATTCTTCTCGAGGCCGCGAACGCAGACCAGGCTTTTACCGTCGCCTCTTCCATCCACTCGAACCATCAGGCTCTCCTCTAGCGCTTGATTTCGACTTCCTCGCCGTCGTGCAATCCTTCGGGCGGTTTCACCACCACCGATTCGCCGCTCGTGATTCCGGCGAACACTTCGACATCGCTTCCATGATTTCCGCCGAGGCTCACGGCGCGCCGCTCCACCTTCGTATCGTGTACGACGAAGACCACAGGCTTGCCGTCGGTCTGAATCACGGCATCCTGCGGGATCAGCGTCTGCGGCGCGGCGTTCGCGGATTTGGATTTTCCGCTGGATTGTTCGGACGTGTCGAGAAACGCGACCTTCACTCCCATGTCAGGCAAAATTCTCGGATCGAGATGGTCGAACGATATGCGGACTTTTACCGTTGCCTTCTGGCGATCCGCGGTCGGAATCACCGTGCGAACTTTCGCGGGAATCTTCCAGTCCGGATACGCGTCGAGCGTCGCGACCACAGGCTGGCCGTCCTTCACGCGCGCGATGAATGATTCGTTCACGTCCACTTCGATTTCGTTGGAATTCATATCCACGATAGTGGCGATTCCTGTGCGCGTGAATCCGCCGCCGGCCGACACCGGCGACACCATTTCGCCCACTTGCGCGTCCTTCGAAACCACTTCGCCCGCGAACGGCGCGCGCACCGTGCAGTTGTCCACGTCCTGCTGTGCGACGGCAATCATGGACTGCGACGCATTCACCTGTTCCTTCGCCAGCGAAATCTTTGCGCGCAAGCTGTCCGCGGCGGCCCGCGATGTGTCGAGCGTCTCGACGCTATCGATCCCATCTTTCTGCAATGTTTCGGCGCGGTGCAATTCGCGCTCGGCTAAGGCCAACTGCACCTGCAAGTCCTGAATGGCGGCTTGCGCGGCATCGCGATTCGCTTGCGCGGAGGCTAGTCGCACCTTGGCGTCCGAATCGTCAAGCCGCGCGAGAATATCTCCCTCGCGAACGTGGAGGCCTTCTTCCGCGTACACGGCCGTCACGCGTGCGGTGATTTTTGCAGCGATGGTTGCCCGGCGGCGCGGCGTAACGTAACCACTCGCGTTTAATAGGGTCGCTGCCTCGCCCGCCTGAGCCTTCCGCGCCGCCATCACTTCGACTATGGGTTTGTGCGTTCGCAGCGCAAACACCAGTCCCGCGACGATAAGCACCAAGCCGCCACCCGCGGAAATGAAAGCAAATATCTTGCCCAAACCGCCGCGATGGCGCGCGTGATCCTCAATCTTCAGCGACGATAGGTCGGGCCTCGATGAACTTGAACTCATGGTGATTCTCGGCGCTCCCGTACAAACTCCTGCCCGCTAGCTTCTCTACTCTTTAACTACGCAATCGCCGGAACAATGTTTCACCCTCGACAATTCCGGCCGACTCTTCGACCCCGGCGCTTCGCTAAGAAACAATCCTCCATTCAGGGATGAATGGCATTGATCGGACGGGTAGGCGAACTCGGCATGATTTTAGCTGTTCGGGGCGGTGCTGGGCAACCGCAATTGAGGGCAGCTAGAAGCCCTCGAGTTTTGAGCCGCCACGCTTCATCGGCGACCGCGCATTTAGCGGCCGCGCAGACTCGACGATTTGCGTGCGATTGTGGCAAGATAATCGTTCGCGTATATATGAAGTGAACTGGGGGCGTGAAATGGCAAAGGCCACGTTTGCAGCGGGATGCTTTTGGGGAGTCGAAGCGGAATTCCGGAATTTGAAGGGTGTTACCGGCGCGCAGGTCGGATACATCGGCGGCACGACCACGAATCCGACGTACAAAGAAGTTTGCACGGACCGGACCGGCCACGCCGAAGCCGTTGAAGTGGATTACGATCCCGCGCAAATCAGCTACGGCGACCTCTTGAAGGCTTTCTGGGAATTGCACGACCCGACGACAATGAATCGCCAGGGCCCCGACATCGGCTCACAGTATCGTTCCGCGATTTTCTTCCACACGCCCGAGCAGGAAGCTGAAGCCAAGGCTTCGCGCGACGCCCTCGCGGCCTCAGGAAAATTCAAGCGCCCCATCGTTACCGAAATCAAGCCCGCGCCGCAATTCTGGCGCGCTGAGGAATATCATCAGCAGTATTTCGAAAAGCACGGGATGGCGGCCTGCCACTTGCCTGGCAAGAATTAAGCGAACAGCCTAAAGCATCCATATCCAAGCGACGCTCCGATCGCCGATCCCGCGATCACGTCACTTAAGAAGTGCATCCCCAAAATAATACGCGAGGCCGCGATGCACGCCGCGGCGACCATCAGGATCTCGAAAAGTTGCGGATAAAACATTCCGATACAAATCGCGATCGCGAACGCCGTGATGGAATGACCAGACGGAAATGAGAATTGATCGGGCGGCAAAATCGCGGACCAGCAATGCGGTTCGAGTTGGCATGGCCGCGGCCGGTGGCTCGCGCTCTTCAAAATCTTGAAAATGCAAATCCCGATTCCAACGGCCAGCGTCGCAGCGCCTACCGCGGCAAATCGCGATGGCCCGCCGTACCTCAGCAGGATCGCGCCCAGCGCGTGCCACAGCCAGCCATCTCCGCAGCGCGTCGCCATGATCATCCAGATTCGAAACCATCGCGGCGCTCGCCAGCGATGCACGCGGCGCATCAGCCGGTGATCGCGAGTTTCGATGAATCCCCAGACGTCTCGTGCGACAGTCATCTCCGTTACTCCACTGCGCTCGCCTCCATGGCAAAAAGAGGAAAGCGGCTGCGGGCGGAAACCTTCGGAATTGCGCGCTCAGCCCAGCGGCGCGCGAATATACGTTCCGAAAAATAATTCCCTGCAATCACTGCCGGTACAAGCAAGGCGAGCGGCGCCATTACCGTCGTCCAGCGGCGCACGCGCATCATCTCGCGAGCAATGATAAGGACGTCGCGGGTGAGCTTCGCGCAGCTTCCGGATTTTCCGCGCGGCTTTCCGAGTCCTTGCCGCACGCCGGCCAGAAAATCCTCTTTCGACGCCGCTCCGGAAACTTCCGTGTACGCCGTGCCCGCGGAGGCAAGCGTGTGAGCGTCGCTCCCGCCAAGCGCGATCTTTCGCATGCGCCGCGCGAGCCGCACCGCATGCCGATTGTTGCCAAGCGGCATGAGGCTGTTGAGCGTTTCCATCGCGGGGAAATATTCCTCGAACCATTCGAAATCCTCTTCTTCGCGGCGTCCGGTGAGCGCGGAAAAGACGTGATTGACGCAGAAAAATAGCCGGTGCTCGGTGAGATACATCAGCAGTGCGATCAAATCGTTGCGGCGGCGCTGAATTTCGATGTGCTGGCGCTCGGTGATGTCGTAGACGCCGACGTGCGCCTGCGTGCCGCTCGGCATCCGGCACGTCGCTTCGACGCTCACGAAGAAATCCGGATAACGGCGCAGCGGCTCGCACCCTTCGATTGAGTCGTGATCGGTCAGCGTGACGAAATCCATCCCGCGCCGTTTCAGAACGGCGTAGACATCTTCAGGATGGCTGTAGCATTCGCGGCAGATTGGCCCGAGAAACGCCGGCGACTGGCACGGCCCTGAGTAATACGAGTGAACATGCAGGTCGCATCGCATGAAACTTTTGTAACAGACGCGCGTTACAAGCGCGTGACGCGAGCGCGAACTTCATGTAAAAGCGCGAGTTATAACTGATTCGACACCGTAAGCTGAGTTGTAATCGAACATTAATAGTCCGTGGAAATGTGTGTGCCAGAATTCCGCGGCTCATGAAGCGAATCGAATTTGTTTTCTTCGACGCGGGTGGCGGCCATCGCAGCGCGGCGACGGCTCTTCAAATGGCGATCGCGTCGCGCAATTTGCCGTGGGACGTCCACCTCCTGAACCTGCAAGAATCGCTCGACAAACTCGACATTCTCCGGCGCTTCACCGGAATTCGCATTCAGGATTTCTACAACAAAATGCTCGCGTCCGGGTGGACGCTCGGGAGCGCGCAATTGCTGCGCGTCCTGCAAGCGCTGATCGCCATCTATCACCGCCCGATGGTGAAAATGTTGACGGAGTATTGGCGCTCGACCGCGCCCGACATGGTCGTTTCATTCGTTCCGCATTTCAATCTCGCGCTCGGCCAAAGCCTGCAGCTCGCTTGTCCCGGCACGCCCTTCGTGACGATTTTGACCGATCTTGCGAATTATCCGCCGCGATTTTGGATTGAACGGCAGGATCAGGATTTCATCTGCGGCACCGAACGCGCCGTCGAACAAGCGCGCGCAGCAGGGAATGCGCCTGAGCGGATTCATCGCGTCTCCGGAATGATCCTGCACCCGAGATTTTATGAGCCGGTCGTTTTGAAAGGTACTGGGGTTGGCCGCGCGGCGGACCGCCAAGCGCTTGGCCTGTCGGCGGATCTTCCCGTTGGGCTGGTGCTATTTGGCGGCCAGGGATCAAACGTCATCGCGGACATCGTGAAGCGCCTCGACGATTCGCAACTAGAGGTTCAGCTCATCGTGATCTGCGGGCGCAACGAAAAGCTCGCGCAACAACTCCGCGCGCGCAAAGGCCGCATAAACATTTTCGTCGAGGGCTTCACCACGCGAATTCCTTACTACATGCGCCTCTCGGATTTTTTCATCGGCAAGCCGGGGCCTGGCAGCTTGAGCGAAGCTGTGGCGATGAAGCTGCCCGTCATTACGGAATGCAATTCCTGGACGCTCCCGCAAGAGCGCTACAACGCAGATTGGATCCGCGAGAATCAAATTGGGATCGTAGTGAAGAATTTCAAGGCAATCGACGCAGCTGTTCGCGAATTATTGCATCCGGAAAATCTCGAGAGATTCAAGAAGAACACAGAAGCGATGCCCAATAACGCCGTTTTCGAAATTCCCGGAATCCTTGATCGAATTTTGGAGCATTGCGCGCCCGGCTCCGGTAAGTGCTGACCAGCGCTTCTCCCGAGTCAAGGTTGCAAATCCATCACGGCGTGCAATTGCACCTGGCCATCTTTCACGACTTCGAGATCGCGCTCCCACGTTTTCTTCCCGCGCGCGCTAATCGCGATGTGGTGCACGCCGGCGCTGAGAGGCAGCACGGACGGCGCGTTCCCGACAAATTTTCCATCTACGTAAATGTCCGCGCCTTCAGGCTCGGACTGTATCGTCACGCTGCCATTTCCGGCGGGGGCATCACTCGCGCCGAGCGTCGCGTTTGGGAATGCGCGCTTCATCACTTCAATCAAATCCTGCGCGCTCAACGCAAAATTCATACCTTCGAGCTGAATTCCAGGCCTCGCCTCCACGCGCTCTGGCTTCGTGATCCCCGGCGCGATGCCCTGCGCTGGCGAATTTGGCTGCGTTCTCGCGCGCTTCAAAGTCGAGATCCCGGTTGAATCGTCCTCCGACGGCGCGCTCAGCGGCGTTTCCACCAGCTTCATCGTTGTTATTCCAACAACGTCGCCTTCCACATCGAGCAGCGGCCCGCCGCTGTTGCCCGGATTCAGCGCCACGTCAGTCTGAATCCACGTCCCGTCGTGATGCTCGATCTTTCCCACCGCGCTGACGATGCCTTTCGTCACCGTGCCCGGCAATCCGCCACCCGGATAACCGACCGCGAGCACCGTCGCACCGGGATGCACGGCCGCAAGGTCAACAAGCGAAAGATGCGGGAATCCGCTGCCATCCACTTTGACGAGCGCGAGATCGAGATGCGGATCGGAATAGATCACGCGGCCGAGAAGCCGCGCGCCCGTCGACGTCCCTACGAAGAGCGTTGCCGACCCTTCGGCGACGTGCCGGTTCGTCGCGATCAACCCTTCTTCGCTGATGAAAAATCCGGTTCCTTGAAGCTGGGTGCCAAAAAGCTGCACCACGGCCGGCGACGCGTGCCGTACGATTTCCTCCGTCGGCATTTCGCGCCGCTCGCTGCGCTTCGTTGACGCGGCCGTCGCAGCAGGAACGGCCACCGGCGCATGTAGCGCAGCCGTCGATTCGAGCGAAATTTCGATGTGGCTGTTTTTCAGCAGGTAATACGAGCCGTGCACGACGCCAGTCGCGGAAATCCATTTGTACGGCCCTTCGGTGAGAACGACTTCCTGCGCCGCGAATCCATCCTTGTAAACTCGTGCGGTCATCTGATGCTCGAGTTTTTCGCTGAAGACGGAATGCGGCTTGTGAAGATAGCTGCCAGGGACCTTCATTTGATATGGCGTCGTGCCGACCACAACGCCGTTCAGCTCGACTTTTGCGCCGGGAGGCGTGCTTGCAATCGTAAGATTATCGGCGCGCGCGGTCGGCGCCGAGGAGAGGATTGAAATCGCGAGCAGACACAAAATACACAAAGACCGGCGATTCGCCATGATGCGCGGCCTCACGAGAAATATGTCCGGCGCAAACTCTCACCGCGGCGCATCGCTGTCAATTGTGGAAACTACGGACTCGATTGCAGTAGTAGCGCCGGCATCCTGCCGGCGATTTTCTGAGCGCCAGCCGAGAACAAGAACGCCGGCAGGATGCCGGCGCTACGATTGACCAATTGCCCTCCGCCACATGCGTCGTTTCGTTTAAATCGTGATGAGGTGGCCACGAAACACGCGCCGCCTCTCTCCTCGCCTCGACGCCTGAAATCGCGAATGCTACACTCCGGCGTTCACCGGAGCCGCACTCGCATCGCGATGCCGATTTCCTCCATGCATATTGATACGCGCCCGGACTGGCGCGGCGGCCAGAATCAAGTTCTTCTCACGCTGCGGGGTTTGCGAGCGCGCGGCCACGGCGTCGAATTGCTGGCGCTCGCCGGCGGCGCACTCGAAAAGCGCGCACTCGCGGAGGGATTCATCGTTCACGCAATTCCTCCGCGCAGCGTTCGCCCCGGCGGCGCGCGCCTGCTGCGAAAAATCATGCGTGCGCGCCGCTTCGATATCATTCACGCGCATGATCCTCACGGCCTGACGATCGCGTGGCTCGCAGGCGCGCCTCGCCGCGCGGCGCTTGTGGCGCAGCGGCGCGTGGCGAATCCACTCACGGGCGGCCGAATCGCTCTCGCACGCTATCGCGCCGCGCGCCGCATTTTCGCGGTATCGCGATTCATCGCCGAAAGCGTGATTCGTTCGGGCATCGATCCGCAAAAAGTCGAAGTCGTTTACGAAGGAGTCGAACTTCCCGCGCCGCCCGCGACGGGCGAGCGCGAACAAGCCCGCGAAAAGTTTGGCATCACCGCAAGCGAAATCATGCTCGGCTGCGTCGGCTACTTGCTTCCGGAAAAAGGGCAGGAAGCGTTGATCCTCGCGATGCCAGCGATCCTGCGGCAATTTCCAAATTGCCGTCTGATTCTCGCTGGCGACGGTCCCTGTCGGCGCGAGCTCGAATCGCTTGCGAAAAAGCTCGGCGCAGCGAACGCGGTGATTTTTACCGGTTTTGTCGAACGCATCGCAGACATCTATCGCGCGCTCGACATTTTCTTGTTCCCGTCGCTCGCCGAGCCGCTCGGAACGTCTATGTTGGCCGCCATGTCTTACGGGCTCCCGGTAATCGGCGTGGCCAGCGGCGGCGTTCCCGAGATGATCGAGCATGAGCGCAATGGCATCCTCGTCGCCGCACCCGATCCCGCCTCGTTTGCCGGCGCAACTCTCCGCCTTCTGCGCACTCGCGAAGAATCAAAACGGTTGGGCGTCGCCGCATGCGCGACCATCGCGGAAAAATTCACCGCCGATCGCATGGTCGAGGCCACGTTGGATCGCTACAACCGCATTTTGGAATCACGCCTCCGCTAAACGGTTTCCGCCCTTCCGCAATTCCATATTTAAATTCTTCCGCAGAAAATTCAAACTTTCTGGCAACGCCGTTCGATGTCGCAGCGTCTCTTTACGTAGGCGCAGTTAGCATCACGCGCTCGGCTCGTTGGAGCAGCAACCCACGCTCCTGCCGCGAGCCGGACCAATCGAAAGGAGGAATTTCCCAAATGGGTGGAGGTGTGCGCAGTTTTATTTTGAGTGCAGTCGTGGTTCTGGCGCTGGCCGTACCCTCGTGGGCGGCGCATAAAGACTCAACGCCATGGACCGTTACCGACACAGCCACAATCGGGTCATCTACGATTACTCCCGGCGATTATCAAATTCGCGCGGAAGAAGGCTCCAACCAACTCGAGGTACTGAAAGCCGGCAACGTCGTCGCGACGGTGCCGTGCCATTGGATTCATCTAAACCAGAAGGCGGAGTATACGGAGGTGCTCACCGAAAGTAACAACGTCAATGAAATTCAATTCGCAGGGAAAACCGAAGCGATAAAAATCGATTCGGGAATGGAGCCACAGAAGCAGCAATAACGCAAGATGAAAACGGGGCGGTCCTTTTCCGCCCCGTTTCATTTTCGAAATTCACGAAACCATCGCGAAGATTACTTCAGGTACGTCGCGAGCCAGTCGGCGAACGTCTTGTACCAAAGCTCGCTATCCGCCGGCTTCAGGATCCAGTGGCCTTCGTTGGGGAATATCACCAGCTTCGACGGCACGCCCTGCCGCTGCAGCGCGGTGAAAAATTCGAGGTCCTGCGTGTAAGGAACGCGGAAATCGAGTTCGCCTCCAATAACGAGCGTCGGCGTCTTGAATTTTCCGAGCGCCGCCGCATTCTTCTCCGGCGAAAACTTATCGTACAGCTCCGGATTCGCCCACGGCGTACCGCCATATTCCCATTCCTCGAACCAAAGTTCTTCCGTAGCGCCGTACATGCTGCGCGCGTCGTAAGGCCCTGCGTGGCTGATGATGCACTTGAAGCGGTCCGTGTGCGTCGCAATCCAATCCATCATGAATCCGCCGTAGGAAGCCCCCGCCGCGGCGACGCGCGACCCGTCAATGAAAGAATACTTCGCCACCGCGGCCTCGACTCCGGCCATCACGTCCGTGTAGACCTTGCCGCCCCAATCTTTGCTGATCTCTTCCGTGAACTTCGAGCCGTAACCTGGCGAGCCGTGCGGATTCGGCATCACGACCACGTATCCCGGCGCGGCGAACACTGCCGCATTCCAGCGGTAGCTCCACGCGTCGCTCCACGGCACTTGCGGCCCGCCATGAACCAGCAGCAGCATCGGATACTTCTTCGTTTCATCGAAGTTTGGCGGGCGCAGAATGAATTCTTCGATCTGCGTTCCGTCGGCGCCGGCGTACCAGAAAGGCTCCATCTTCGGCATGTCGAGCTGCGCGAGGATGGCGGCGTTGTGATGCGTTAGCTCGCGGATTCCGTGGCCATCAGCGGCCGCCACAAAAATCTCCGAAGGAAATTCCAGGCTGCTGCGCGTGAACGCGATTGTGTGGCCGTCGCGGCTGATATCGAATTCGCCGTAGTAGCCGTCTGCCAGAATCTTTACCGCCGCGCTTCCGCCCGCGACGCCAATCGAATAAATCGGCATCTCGCCTTTTTCTTCCGTCTGAAAATAGATCGACTGGCTGTCGGCGGACCAATTCAAACCCGAAACGTCTTCGTCAAATTGCTCGGTCAGGTTGATGTGTTTCCCTGAGGCGCGGTCGTAGACAAATAACCGCCAGCGATCTGACTCGAAGCCAGGCGTGAGTTGCGCGCGATAGGCGATCCATTTTCCGTCCGGCGAGTAAGCCGGTCCCCAATCAGCGCCCGGATTATCGGTGATGCGTTTCGGCGCCGCGCCCCCTTTCACGGGAACGATGAAGATGTCGTTGTTTGTGCTCAACGCTTCGTCTTTATCAGTGTTCGCGGTGAATGCGAGTTCCTGTCCATCGGGCGAGTACGCGATCGCTTCCGGATCGCCGAGATTGAACGGCGGAACATCGTAATCGGCGCCAGGCGTCAGATCCTGCGGCGCGCCGCCATCGGCTACGACAGAAAATAAATGGCTGCGCTTGCCGTCCCACCATTGCGTCCAATGGCGATAGAGAAGTTTTGTATAGATTCGCGCGTGAGCCTTGCTCTTCGCTTTATCGGCGTCGCGCTTCACGTTGCACGCATCGTCCGAGCAATCGGGATACACGCGCGAGACGAACGCAATCGTCTTGCCATCGGGCGACCAGAGTTCGTTGTCGGCGCCGCCCGAAAGGGAAGTGAGCCGCGATGCTTCGCCGCCCGAAAGCGAAATCCAATAGACTTGTGTTTCGCCGTCGCGCCCGGAAAGAAATGCAAGCTTCTTGCCGTCCGGCGACCAGCGCGCTCGCTCGTCGCTTCCTCCCCGCGTAATCTGCCGCGGCTCGCCGCCTGTCGTCGGCACGATCCAAATATCGGAAACCGTGTGATTGGCTTCCTTATCAGCCACCGCGACGGTGTACGACACCCATTTCCCGTCCGGCGAAATTTGCGGATCGCTCACGCGCCGCATCGAAATCAAATCGTCAAACGTAATCGCGCGCTTCGGAGCTTGCGCCGCCGCGGCGGTACTAAACAGAAAGATTGCCAAAGCAATTGTGCAGACTCGATTCAGGCGCAAGACTTGTCCTCCCGGATGAATTCACCCCAATGTTATCGGATAATCGGCAAAGAAGCTGGATGTTCTCATTTTCGCGCGTGATTTCCAAGCCGGCCGACGCATGACGAAGAGATTACGACTATCACCCCGTCACAGTCTCGAGTGATCCGCATCACAACTTATTCTCGCTGATGCGATAAACTCTGTGCTTCAAAACGGCCTGCTGTAAGGAGGTCCAGCTTGTCGGACGCATTATTCGTTCATCGTCTTCATTTCGCCTTCACGGTCACATTTCACTACATCTTTCCGCAGCTCACGATGGGGCTCGCACTTCTCATTTTCATCATGAAATCGATCGCGCTGCGCACAGGCGATGCCCGGTGGAACCAAGCCGCGAAATTCTGGGGCCGCATTTTCGGCATCAGTTTCGCGCTCGGCGTCGTCACGGGCATCCCGATGGAATTTCAGTTCGGCACAAACTGGTCGGCGTTCTCGAAATTGGCCGGCGGCGTCATCGGCCAGACGCTCGCGATGGAAGGTGTGTTCTCATTTTTTCTCGAGTCATCATTTCTCGGACTTTTTCTTTTCGGCGAAAAACGTCTCGGCGCAAGGCTTCACTGGCTTTCGTCGATGATGATGTTCATCGGCTCGTGGCTCTCGGGCTATCTCATTGTGGCAACGGACGCTTGGATGCAGCATCCCGTTGGTTATGCAATTGAAGCGAACGGATCATACGCGCTCACAAGTTTTTGGGCGCTCGTCCTGAATCCGTGGGCGCTCGCGCAGTACGCGCACACGATGCTGGGCGCGGTGCAAACGGGCTGCTTCGCAATGGCCGCTGTCGGCGCGTTCTATCTGCTTTCGCAGCAGCACGCCGATTTCGGCAAACTCTTCCTGCGCGTCGCGATAATCGTCGGCGTCATCGCCGCGATGGCGCAGCTTTCTCCCACCGGTGACATTCAAGGAAGAATGGTAGCCGCGCACCAGCCGCCCACTCTCGCGGGCATGGAGGGCTTATTCAAATCGGAGCCGGGCGCTCCGCTTGCGATTCTCGGCCAACCTGACATGGAGAAGCGTCGCCTCGATAATCCGTTGATCGTGCCCAAGGCGCTCAGTTTCCTCACCTACCGCGTGTGGACCGCGGAAGTAAAAGGCCTCGACGCGTTTCCTCAGAACGAAGTCTCCGACAACATTCCGCTCCTCTATTTCAGCTATCACATCATGGTCGGCCTCGGCACGGCCTTCATCGCCATTCTGCTGCTCGCGGCATTCAAGCTCTATCGCGGAACGCTCTACACATCGCAGGCCACGCTTTGGATTCTCATGCTCTCGTTTCCATTTCCGTTCATCGCCAACACGGCCGGCTGGGTCACGGCGGAAGTAGGCCGCCAGCCGTGGCTGATCTACGGCCTGATGCGGACGAGCGCCGGCGTTTCCACGCAAGTGTCGGCCGGAAACGCCTGGTTCACGCTGCTCGGTTTCTGTGGTCTCTACGTGGTTCTGAGCGTGCTGTTCCTATTCCTGATCTACCGCGAAATCGACGAAGGGCCCGCGGGGCACAATCCCTCGCCCGCCTCGCCATCGCATCCGCAACGAAGCGAGGTGGCCTGAGATGGAGACGCTCTGGTTCGCACTCGTCGCAGTCATGATCGCAATGTACGTTGTCCTCGATGGCTTCGACATCGGCGCCGGCATCGTTCATCTCTGGATCGCGCACACGGATGCCGAGCGCCGCGCTGTGATTGGCTCGATCGGCCCGGTGTGGGACGGCAACGAAGTCTGGCTCCTCGCCGGAGGCGGCGTCCTTTACTTTGCATTCCCGGCGCTCTACGCGTCGAGCTTCGCTGGTTTCTATCTTCCGTTGATGATGGTGCTGTGGCTTCTGATTTTGCGCGGGACATCGGTCGAGTTCCGCAGCCACGTCGCCTCGCCGATCTGGGCCGCCTTCTGGGACGTGGTCTTTTGCATTTCGAGCCTTCTGCTCGCGGTGTTTTTCGGCGCTGCGCTCGGCAACGTGATTCGCGGCGTGCCGCTCGACGCCAAGGGGATTTTCTTCGAGCCGCTCTGGACGAATTTTCTTCCAGGCGCGAACGCGGGCATCCTCGATTGGTACACGGTGCTTGTCGGCATCGCGGCACTCGCCGCGCTGACGATGCATGGTGGCCTGTGGGTGGCGCTCAAGACGAGCGGCGAAGTGTCTGCCCGCGCCTCGCGTCTCGCGAATCAAGTGTGGTGGCTCGTCGCATTTCTAACGATCGCGATTACGCTGGCAAGTTTCAAACTTCAGCCGCAGCTCGAGTTCGGTTTGCGCGCGCGTCCCTGGGGATTAGTATTCCCTGTGCTCGCCGTAACAGGCCTTCTCGGCATTTACTGGTTTCTGCGCCTTCGCGACGAGCTGAAGGCATTCCTCTCATCATGCGCGTACATCCTCGGCATGCTGACGAGCGCCGCGACCGGACTTTTTCCCTACGTTCTGCCCGCCTCGACGAATCCGAGGTATGGTCTCACTGTATATTCAGCGCACGGCCCGGAGCACGGCCTTCGCGTCGGCGTCGTGTGGTGGGTCATCGGCATGGCGCTCGCCACGGGATACGCGGTGTTCACGTATCGCCGTTTTGCGGGCAAGGTCGTGATCCCGTCCGAAGGCGAGAGCGAAGGCTACTAGCCTCCGCACGACGCAAAATTCTAATTTGGATTATTTCGGAATGCCGATGGCCCACGCATAGCCGTCGGGGTCTTCAATAATAACGTCGCGCCAACCGTGCGGTTTGTCCTGCGAAGGTTGCAGAATTTTCGCGCCGGCCGCGCGCGCCCGTTTTTCCGCTGCGTCGGGATCTACGTGAAATAGCCTCAGCTCCGCGCCCAGGCCGCGCCGCGTGCCGTTCTTCAATTCCTGATTCCACGCGTGCTTCTCGTAGGTGTGGTCGACGTGAATCATGAATTCGAGCCGCGCCGCTCGAAGCGCCGCGAAATCCGCATCGGAATGCTGCACCGCCGCGCCAAGCACATCGCGATAGAACGCAAGCGACCGCGTGATGTCCCGCACAAGCAAATTTACCGTGAATTCCGGCATTTGCCGCCCGTACTCATCCGGAGACATGAATTGTCGCTGCGCGTGTTCGTCCATGCTGTTCGGAGCGCGTTACTGCGTCGCGTGCGGCTTGGCGATGTCGCCCAACAAATCCGGCTGCGATTCCACGCGCTCGAGATGCGGAAATCGCAGCCCGCCGTGATAATCCACCGCGTACGTTTTCATGTACACGCCGTTCGTGACGAGCAGGCTGATCGGCGCTGAGCTTGATTTTGCGGCCTCGATAGCCTCGACCATCGCTTCCGGCGAGAACTGCCGCCCGTTCACCGCGGTGATGTGCATCGCCGGCCCGAGCCCCGCATCGTACGAGGGCGATCCGTGAATCACATCTCCAATCGCGCCTTCTTCGCTGACGCTCAATCCAATCGAGTAGCGCAGATTCAGATGATGGTAAGCCTCTTCCGCCGCCGCACCGACTTCGTTTGGCGCTTCGTTGTAGACGAGCTTCCAGCCGCCATTCTCGATTCCGCCGAGAGGCGCGTGCGGACTCAGCGATGTCAGGCGTTCTGTGAGCAGCCCGCGCCAGTCGTTCGGCGCAATTGCATTCAGACCGGCGACAACGTCGTCGAACGTATACGTCTTCAGATCCGGCTTTCCGCCGGGCCCGCCGTAAAAAAGTTTGCAGAAATCATCCATCGACTTATTGTTCTGGGAAAGCTGCCGGATTTTCGTATCCACTTCGAGCCAGATGAGCTCGCCTTCATCGTAGTAATCCGTGCCGCGCCGCCAGTTCTCCCAATCGCCGCCCGCAAAATAAAGGAGCGAAGCGGCATCAGCCGTATCCTGCAGCGGCCGCCACGTACGCCCGGTTTGATATTCAAACGTCGCCGCGATGTCGGCAAGGTGGTCGCGATATTCCTGCTGCGTATAAAGCCCGCTGCGTGCCGTGAGAACGTTGCCGAGATATTCCGTCAGCCCCTCGTAAACCCACAGCAAATCGTCTTTCATCGGCTGCTGAAAATCGGGCGTCGCGAGATCGGCCGGCCTTCGGTATTTTCCATTCCACGAGTGAACGTATTCGTGCGGCAGCAATCCCGCGCCGTCCAAGCGCAAAGTCTCGTCGATCAACGAACGCTCGGGAAGCCGTGAATCGTCGGATTCGTGATGCTCGAGTCCGAAATGCGCCACGTCGTCGCTGAGCGTCAGCAGAAAATGATAATCGCGATAATGGCGCGAGCCGAAGAGCGCTCCCGCCTCGGTCACCAAATTCCGCAAATGCAATTGAAGCTCCGGTGGCATCGCAATGGCAGCGGTGCTGTCTGCTGCGAGATCGATCTCGTGCGGCGGCGTTTGCCCCGGCGATAAATCGATCGCGCGGAAGAAACGTCCGGAAATCACGGGCGAGTCCACGAGCATGTCGAGTGAAACCGGAGAAAAATGAATCTCACCGCCGCTCTCGCTTGCTACGGCGAGAGAAGTTCCAAACTTCCAGCCTTCCGGCAGCCGCAAGTTTGAGTCGAACGTGATCGCGTCCGCCGTGTAACCCTTCGGATAGAGCAGCACTTGATTCCAGCTCAGCAAATCGAGCGCCGCCGTTGCCGACGCGCCGGCGGAAAATCCTGTCGCTGGCGCGGACAGCAGGAAATCAAGTTGCACATCGAGCGAATCCGCTCCGGCCGGGATATCGAGATGGAAGGCGAACATATCCACCAGATCTCGCCGCCAGGGAATTTCTTTTCCGCCCGCGCTGAATTTCAGCCCCGCAAGATTGGCGACCGGGCCATCCGGCGCGTGCTCTCCCGGAATCCACTCCGGGTAATAAAGCGTCAGCGAGCCCGCGCGAACGGGAATCGCTTCCTTCGCGTGGAGAATTTTTTGCGGAGCCTGCGTCGCGTCCACCCACAATTTGATCGTGCCCATCGGCGGTGGCGCGGCTGCAGCCAGTGCTGTCCCGGCAGTCACAACGAAAAATAGCGCGGCGCACACGCGCGCAAGAATCCTGCGATTCATCAGTCCCACTGGAATGCCCCCTTGAATGTCCGTGTCGTTAGACGCAGGCAAGGCGCGCCCGCGTTACTTCGCATTTATTCCAAGCTCCGAGAAAAGAAAGCTGGCGATATCTGTGTTCTCCTCAATTTCCTTGTTGAGCGGCCGTCCTCCGGAGTGTCCCGACTTTGTGTCGTAGAGAAGCAGAATCGGATGGTCAGACGCATTTGCCGCTTGAACGCGTGCTGCCATCTTTCGCGCGTGAAGCGGATTCACGCGCGTATCGCCGTCTCCCGTGACGAAAAGCGTCGCTGGATATTTCGTGCCGTCCTTGACGTTCTGATACGGCGAATACGCGAGAATATATTTGAATTGCGCGGCATCGTCCGACGAACCGTATTCCGGCACCCACCACGAGGCCGGCGGAAATTTCTGGAAGCGCACCATATCGAGCAGCGGATAGAGGCAAACCACGGCCTGAAATAAATCGGGCCGCTGCGTCATCGCCGCGCCGACGAGAAGTCCGCCGTTGCTCCCGCCCGCGATCGCCAGCCTCGACGAACTCGTATACTTATTCGCGATCAGCCATTCACCGGCGGCGATGAAGTCGTCGAAGACGTTTTGCTTATTCTCCATCATTCCCGCTTTGTGCCACGCTTCGCCAAATTCTCCTCCGCCGCGCAGATTGGCCAGCGCGTAAATCCCTCCCTGATCCGCCAGGACCACGCCGAGCGCGCTGAACGACGGCGTATTGCTGACGTTGAATCCGCCGTACCCCGTGAGGACTACCGGCCGCGCGCCGTCGCGCACGAGTCCCTTCTTATAAAAAAGGAACATCGGCACGCGAGTTTTGTCCTTCGATTCGTACCAGACCTGCTCGACTGTGTATTTCGCGCTGTCAATCGGAACGGAAGATTTCTGCCACGTATCGAGCGTCCCCGTCTTGATCTCGTACGAGAGGATCGTATCGGGCATGTTGAACGAATGGAAATCGAAGAAGACATGGCCATTTTCCCATCTTCCCGTCGTTCCGTTCACCGAGCCGAGGGCCGGCAGCGTCACATCCCCCACGGACTTGCCGTTCACTTCGAAAAGACGCAATTGCGAGGTCGCGTTGCGGACGTACTCGACAAGCATCTTTCCGCCGTACAAGCCGAAGTTCTGAATCGTGGCGTCCGACTCGGGAATCACTTCGGTCCACGCGTCGCGCGCCGGACGCTTGGGATCCACGGAATAAATATGCCAGTGCGGCGCTTTCCAGTTCGTCATCACATAGAGCGTGCCGCCTTCGATGTCTCCGAAAAAGAGAGAATCCAAATCGTTCACGACGGCTTTCACCGGCTCGTCGCTCTTTAAGTCCTTCAAATAAACTTCCGCTCGCGTGCTTCCCGACCCGTAAATGACGTCAATCACGAGGTAGTGGCCATCCTCCGAAATCTTCGACGAAATGATCTTGTCGGTTCCGAAACCTTTGCCGAAAATTTCCGTGTCCGTCTTCGCGTCCGTGCCGATGACGTGATGAAGCACGCGCGGGCCGTCCGGAGTCATACGCGTGTAGTACGCGCCACGATTGTCGGGCTCGAGCGATAGTCCGAAATAATCGGCGTGCGGCAATTCATCCGGCAGCGGCTTCGCCGTCTTCACATCCAGAAAATGCACGGTAACTTCATCCTGTCCGCCCGTTCGAACGTTGTACGCCAGCAGCGAGCCATCGCTCGAGACGTCCATCAAGCCGACGCTCGTCGAGTGGTCCGGACTCAGCGGATGAGGATCGATCAGCACTTCATCCTTGCCGTGCAGGCCTTCGCGTTTGTAGATGATGTACAACTGCTGATCGGGCGAACGTTTCGAAAAGAAGTAAACGCCGTGGCGCTCGCGCGGCAATCCCACCGATTCGACCTTCATCAATTCCGTAAAGCGCTTCATGATTTCTGCGCGGCCCGGCACGGCGTCGAGAACGGCGGCCGTGCATTTGTCCTCAGCCTCAATCCATGCGCGCGTTTCGGGGCTCTTTTGATCTTCAAGCCAGCGATAAGGGTCCGTGACGCTGACGCCGTGAATCGTTTCCACCACGTCGTCCTTGCGCGTTTCCGGCGGGCACTTTCCCATCGCTTTCTCCTGGGCGAACGTCGAGGCGGGAATCGCGGCGAGAATTGCGAACAAAATAAAAACGGTACGGATAATTCCGCCTGAAATGGCCAGAGCGCGGCATTTGCCCATGCCGAGGGCGTGCGAAATCTCGTCAAACATTTTTCTGTCCTTTGCGCCCGCCGCCCCCAGCGGTCCGCTATGTGATGGGTGTCGCCGTCTTTCGAGGAGGATTGAAGAACGGCAGTTCGCGCACCGTTGCGCGAACCTTTTGCCGCACTGCCTCCACCGTCAATTCCATTTGCAATTCGGTTCCGGCCGCGGCGTGCTCGCGATCGATGCTGGCGAGCGCGATCATTTTCTTGAGTGTCGGCGACCACGTGCTCGAAGTCGCTTTCCCCACTTGCAATCCGCCGCGATAGACGGGCACCGCCGTTCGAGACGCCGTGCTCGGCACTTGCGGCGCGAGTCCGACCGTCTCGAATTGCCGTTCGACGTCGTCCCAATTGACGTCGATGCCCATCAAAAGCCGCTTCGGGCCCCGCTGCTTTTCTGCTTCGAGCGCCGCGCGGCCGATGAAATGCTCTTTCTTCAAATCCACCAGGCGCCCGAGTCCAATCTCGTAGGGAGAATATTTCTGTGATTCAATCAACGCTTTCTTGCTGCTGAAATAATCAGCTTCGATCAGAATCAATCCTGCTTCAATGCGAGCCACGTCGAGCGCCAGCATTCCCGCGGGATGAATATCGAATTGCTGACCCGCTTCCATCAGCGCGTCCCACACTGTTCCGGCATTGGCCCACGGAATCCAGACTTCATAGCCGAGATCGCCCGTGTAGCCGGTTCGCGAAATGTCCACGTCCACTCCGCCGATTTTCCCGCGCGTGAAGCGAAAATATTTCAGATTCGTGATGTTTGGCGTGGCGGCGCGCTGCAGCAGGCGTCCTGACGTCGGTCCTTGCAGCGCGAGCGCGGCGATTTGGTCCGTGATGTCTTCGATGTTGACGTCGAGGCCCAGCGCATTCTGCTGGAACCAACGCAGGCTCGGATCGGCAGCGGTCCAGCGGTAAGTATCTTGTGTGAGTCGCGAGATCGTGCCGTCGTCAATCACTTTTCCGTCTTCATCGCACCAGCAGCAGTAAATCACTTGCCCGACGGCCACTTTGTTAATGTCGCGCGTGATGACGCGATTCACGAACTTCGTCGCGTCTTTGCCCGAGATGAAATATTTAAAGAGAGGAGTGACGTCAAGGAGCGCAGCGGCGTTGCGGATCGCGTTGTACTCGTGCTCGTGGTGCATTTCGTACACGCTCACCGCGTAGTAGCCCGACCAATCGCGATAATTCAAGCTTTCGCAAAGCGGCAAGGTTCTGTCGTGAAATGCAGTTCCGATCGGCACTTTCTCTCCTTGCTCCGCGCGATTCCGGCTGAATCAATATCGCAGCAGCCGTAGGGCTCGCCGGTAGGCGGGCCGGACTTCCGCTCAACGTTTCGTTTGAAGCCCGCAAATTATAGTGCCGCAGTACCCTTCCTGCAACACAACGAAAATGGAAAGCTCGCGGGAATCCGCATCCCTCGCGCCACGACGATCTGGATGCAATTCTCGCGACACATCGCCGTGACTCGAAGTCAGCTCGGCTCCGCGCTTCTTTGTTGGCGCAAATCGCCGGGGCCTGTAAAATGTCACGGCTTCGAACGAGCCCGGCGCGCTCGAGTCGTCGCGCGGCTTTTCTCCATGCCAACTCAATACGATGCGATCGTCATCGGCGGCGGCCACAACGGCCTTGTGAACGCGGCGTATCTCGCGCGCGCAGGCCGCAAAGTGCTCGTCCTCGAGAAGCGGCACGTTCTCGGCGGCGCCGCCGTCACTGAAGAAATTGTTCCTGGCTTCAAGTTCTCCGTATTCTCCTATGTCGTCTCGCTGCTTCGCCCCGAAATTATTCGCGATCTCGATTTGCCGCGCCACGGCCTCGAAATTCTTCCGCTCGACGGCACGTTCACGCCGATGCCGAACGGCGATTATCTTTGGCGCGTGAACGATCACTCGAAGACGCGCCGCGAAATCGCGCGCCACTCCAAAACCGACGCGGAAGCCTACGACGAATTCGGCAAGGAAATGGTGCGGATGTGCCGTTTCGTAAAGCCGATTCTCGGCATGGTCCCTCCGGATCCCACTTCGCTCGATCCGCGCGAACTGAAGAAACTTCTCTTCCTCGGCCGGCGCTTCCAGGCGCTCGATCACGAGGACCGTTACAATCTCGTCCAACTCATGACCATGGGCGCGACGGATTTTCTCGATCAGTGGTTCGAGACCGACGTGCTCAAGTCCACGATGTCGGCTTCGGGAATCATCGGAACCTTTCTCGGCGTTCGCTCGCCCGGCACGGCCTATGTTTTGCTGCATCACTACATGGGCGAAATTGACGGCGCGTTTCGCTCGTGGGGTTTCAGCCGCGGCGGAACGGGCGCGATTTCGAATGCGATTGGCGACGCGGCGCGCGAGGCTGGCGCCGAAATTCGCACTGAAGTGCAAGTCGCGCGAATTCTCGTGAAAGATGGCCGCGCCGAAGGCGTCGTGCTGGACACCGGCGAAGAAATTCGCGCGACGGTCGTTTCTTCCAGCCTCGATCCCAATCTCACTTTCTTAAAGCTCATGGAATCGAACGAGCTTCCCGGCGATTTCCTCGAAGAAGTTCGCCGCTACAAATATCGCGGCTCGTCGGGAAAAGTGAATCTCGCCCTCGACGCGCTGCCGGAGTTCAAATCGCTTCCCGGCGCGGGCCGCCATCTGCGCGGCGCGATGTCGATTTCGCCGAGCGTCGAATACATGGAGCGCGCGTACGATCAGGCGAAGTACGGCGAATTTTCGAGCCGCCCCTACATTGATATGGTGATCCCGAGCCTAACCGATCCTTCCGTCGCGCCGCCGGGCAAGCACGTTCTTTCCTGCTTCGTGCAATACGCGCCGTACAAATTGAAGCCCGGCCTGAACTGGGACGAGCAGCGCGACGCTTTCGGCGATGCCGTGATCAATACGATTAGCGAGCACGCACCGAATCTAAAAAGCATCATCATCGGCCGCCAGGTGATTACGCCGCTCGATATCGAGCGCTCGATCGGGCTCACCGAGGGAAATATTTTCCAGGGCGAACTTTCTCTCGAGCAGCTTTTCTTTTTGCGCCCCGTCGCCGGTTGGGCGCGGTACCGTACACCGATCCGAAATCTTTTCATGTGCGGCTCGGCGACGCATCCCGGCGGCGGAATCATGGGCGCGCCAGGGCGTCTCGCAGCGCTTGAAATTCTGAAAGACAAGGGGACGCGATAGCCGTGGCGCCGCAACGCGATATCGTCATTCTCGGCGCGGGGCATAACGGCCTTGTCACGGCGTTCTATCTCGCCAAGGCAGGGCACAAGCCGCTCGTCCTCGAGCGCCGTTCGGTGGTTGGCGGCGCGGCCGTCACCGACGAATTCGTCCCCGGCTTCAAAGTTTCCACGCTCGCGCACGCGGCTGGGCCGCTGCTTCCAGAAATTGTCCGCGAGATGCAGCTCGAACGCCATGGGCTCGCGATGATCGAGCCCGCCGTGCGCCTCTTCGCGCTTTCTCCCGACGGACGTGGCCTGCTGCTGCATTCGAACACCGGCGATTCCGTGCAGCAAATTAGCCGCTTCTCGAAAAATGACGCGGCGAAGTACGTTGAATTTCAAAACGCACTCGCACGCTATGGCGGGCTGCTTCGCCAGCTCACCATGCTGACGCCGCCTGACATTGACAAGCCTTCCGCCGACGACCTCTGGAAATATCTGAAGCTCGGCCGCAACTTACGCAACTTCGGCAAGAAAGACATGATGCGGCTAATCCGCTGGGGGCCGATGGCGGTCGCGGATCTCGCGTCCGAATTTTTCGAGACGGAACTTTTGCGCGCTGCGATTGCCGCGCGCGGAATTTCCGGCGCGGCGCTCGGCCCATGGTCGGCGGGCAGCACGGCGCTGCTGCTGCTGCGTGCGGCAGCCGATCCGCATCCGGCGGGCTCGGCCGCATTCCCGCGCGGCGGCATGGGCGCGTTGACGCAAGCGATGGCAGCGGCGGCGCGCGAAGCCGGCGCCAAAATTCGCACGGATGCCGAAGTCCAAAGCATCGTCGTGAAAAATGGCGCTGCCACCGGCGTCGTCCTCGCAAATGGCGAAGAGATTTCTGCGAAGACGGTCATCTCAAACGCCGATCCTCGCCGCACGTTCCTCAAGTTGATCGATCCGGTGCATCTTGCGCCGAGCTTCGTCGTGAAGATGCGGAATTTTCGCGCGAATGGCACCGTCGCAAAAGTCAATCTCGCGCTCGACGCTCTGCCTTCGTTCACCGCGCTCCAGAATTTTTCCACCGCGCAGGCGCTCTCGATGAACGACGGCACGGCGGCGCTGAGCGGCCGCATTCACATCGGCCCCGACATCGATTATCTCGAGCGCGCGTTCGACGCATCGAAGTACGGCGAATTTTCACGACGCCCGTATCTCGACGTGATGATTCCGTCGATTCTCGATCCTTCGGTCGCGCCGCAAGGCAAGCACGTCATGTCGATTTACGCGCAGTTCGCGCCATATCGCCTGAAGCAGGGCGATTGGAATAGCCAGCGCGAGGCACTTGGCGACGCCGTCGTCGCAACGCTCGCCGAATACGCGCCGGATCTTCGCGACAAAATTATTGACGGCCAGGTTGTCACGCCCGCCGATCTCGAAGAAACTTACGGGCTCACCGGCGCGCACCCGTTCCACGGCGAGATGTCGCTCGATCAGATTTTCATCGCGCGGCCGCTGATCGGATCTTCGGATTACCGCGCGCCAATTCGCGGCCTCTATATGTGCGGCTCGGGCACGCATCCCGGCAACGGCGTCACGGGCGCTTCGGGTTACAATGCCGCGCGCGAAATTCTCAAGGATTTGCGCTAATTCCGGATGGCTTCGTCCTCGCGTTCTCTCGACATGCGCACCATCGACCGCCAGCATCTCGCGGCACTCACCGAACACGAAGCCAATCGCTTCGCCGCCGAACATCCCATTTCGAAGGCGCTTTTCGAACGCGCCCGCGCGTCTCTGCTCGGCGGGGTGCCAATGAACTGGATGGTGAAATGGGCCGGACCGTTTCCGGTGTTCGTCGAAGAAGCGCACGGCAGCCACTTCATAGACGTTGATGGCTTCGAGTACGTGGACTTCTGCCTCGGCGATACGGGCGCGATGACGGGCCATTCGCCCTATGCCGCCGCCGATGCCATCGCCGCGCAATCGCGCCGCGGCATCACGTTCATGCTGCCGACCGAAGATTCGATTTGGGTGGGCGAAGAACTTGTGCGCCGCTTCGGACTTCCGTATTGGCAATTCACGCTGACGGCCACGGACGCCAATCGCTTTTCGATTCGCATCGCGCGGCACGTCACCGGGAGGCCGTTCGTGCTCGTGTTCAACTATTGCTATCACGGCACCGTGGACGAATCGTTCGCCACGCTCGAGAACGGCGCTGTGGTTCCACGCCGCGGAAATATCGGCCCGCCGGTAAATCCTGCGGAGACCACGCGCGTGGTGGAATTCAACGATCTCGACGCGCTCGAAAAAGCGCTCACGCGGCGCGACGTCGCGTGCGTCCTGGCTGAGCCAGCGATGACGAACGTGGGCATCATTCATCCCGATCCCGGCTATCACGCCGCACTGCGCGAACTCACGCGCCGCACCGGAACGCTTCTCATTCTCGACGAGACGCACACGATCTGCGCGGGCCCCGGCGGCTTCGCGCGCGCCCACAATCTCGAGCCGGACATGTTCGTAATCGGCAAACCGCTGGCGAGCGGAATTCCCGCGGCGGCGTACGGCTTCACGGCGGAAATCGCCGAGCGCATCGTGGACAAAATTCACATCGAGGATTGCGACACGGGCGGGATCGGCGGCACGCTCGCGGGCAACGCGATGTCTCTCGCGGCGATGCGCGCGACTCTTGAAAACGTTCTCGTGCCGGAAGCTTTCGCGCGCATGATTCCGATGGCCGAGCGATTCGAGCGCGGCGTGGCGAGCTCGATTCTCGGCGCCAAGATGCCGTGGCACGTTACGCGGCTCGGTTGCCGCGCGGAATATCAATTCCGGTTCAGTCCGCCGCGAAACGGTTCCGAAGCCGCCGCGGCGATGGATTTTCCTCTCGAGCGATTTCTGCATCTGCACGCGCTCAATCGCGGCATTTTGCTGACGCCATTTCACAATATGGCGTTGATGTCTCCGGCGACTTCCGAAGCGGATGTGGACCTGCACACTCGCGCGTTCGGCGACGCGCTTCGCGATTTGGCCGGGGAGACCGCCTCCGCATGACTTTAAACACCCTGTATTTGTGTCCCGATTAGAAGTGACTCCCAGTGTTTGTTTTGTGTGAGTTGCGGCAATTTCTAATTGTTTTGGTGTCCCGGTTAGAAATGAGCGGTTTTCGGTTATCCGGCCCGTCCGGACGGCCGCGTCGAGGTCGCGGTAGATGCAGTTGGCAAATCGCATTTGGCACTCATTAAAACGCTAGCACGCTGTCGGCGAGTGCGAAAGTGCGAGGTCTGTAAGAGTTCTAGTACTGCGCGCGAAACAACGGACCCAGCAGGAATTGAGCGGGGTGTTAGAGGTCATGCGGGTTAATGTGGGGGAATTTGACAGGGTTGGTGACGTCGAGTACAATAATAACCGATAGCAAATCACAATAAGCTGGGTGACATGGCTAAAGCTACAATCAAGTCTAAAACAGGTGCGGTCATCACAGTCGAAGGTTCCCACGACGAAGTGTCCAATATCCTTGCCGTATTTGAGCGAACTGCTGCGGTGGGCCACGTCAAGAAAGTGATAGCGAGGGGTGATGCTGTCAAAAGGGAGCAAAAAAAACGCTCTGCGGCTTCTGATTTAATCGTTGAATTAAAGGAAGATGGGTTCTTTGATAAGCCGAAGGGCTTGGGCGACATCTCAAGAGGGTTGGAGGAAAAGGGCTATATTTACCCTGTGACGACTCTATCTGGCGTCGTGCTTGGCCTTGTTCAGAAGAAACTTCTCGGCCGTAAGAAGTTGGAGCGGAGATGGGTTTATGGCAAGTAGGGGAGCGAAGATCGAGAGGTTGGCCAACGAAAGGTGAATATCCGCCGGATAAACCAATGGCAAAAATCAAACTGATGGAGATCGTAACAAAGATGGTGAACTTACTAACGCCGCTCAAACCTGAGGAAAGGCAGCGCGCAATCGATGCTTGCCTCACCGTGCTCGGGGATGATCCCTCTGGAGCGAAGCAATCTGGCAAAGGTGGACGTCAAGAGGTCAGCAACGATCGCGCCGGTGTTTCCCAACGTGCGGGGGTGTGGATGACGCAAAACAGCGTATCGATGGAGGAGCTTGAACAGGTGTTTCACATCGCAGACGGGACAGTTGAGGTGATTGCATCGGAAATTCCGGGAAAGACTGATAAGGAAAAGACATATGGTGCCTATGTGCTCGTCGGGATAGCCAAGTTCCTGGCTAGCGGAAACCCAAATTTTGACGACAAGTCAGCCAGAGCTGTTTGCAAATCCTCGGGTTGTCTCAATGAGGCAAATCACGCTTCCTACTTAAAGCATAAGGGAAATGAGTTCACGGGGTCGAAGCAGAAGGGGTGGGCATTGACCGCCCCCGGCCTCAGGCGCGGTGCCGCACTCGTAAAGGAGTTGAACAAGCAAGCGAAATGATTGATTCTGCGAAAGTTCTCTCCGGAATTCCGGTCGGTTTGCGCGATCCCTTATTAAAGTGCTACCGGGAGATCGCTACCAACTTTGCGGAGCACCGATGGGAGCCGTCTGAGCTTAACGGCGGCAAGTTCTGCGAGGTGGTCTACTCACTTGTATCGGGGAAGATTAGCGGAAGCTTTCCTTCAAAGCCTTCGAAGCCCAGGGACATGGTCACTGCTTGCCGGTCGCTTGAATCGTCGCCGCCAGATTCTCGGAGATCGGGGGATCGTAGTCTACGCATTCTTATCCCGAGAGTGCTCCAGGCTCTGTACGAGATTAGGAACAATCGGGGAGTTGGCCACGTCGGCGGCGACGTGGATCCAAATTTTCTGGATGCCACCGCGGTTTACGGGATGTCGAGCTGGGTCTTAGCTGAGCTAATTCGCATCTTCCATGCTGTTTCCACCAAAGAGGCGCAGGAGACCGTCGACGCCATCATTGAGCGTAAGCATCCCCTTATTTGGGAGTTTGAAAATACAAGACGAGTGCTCGCACCCGATATGATCAAGGCCGATCAAGCGCTCCTGCTCCTGCACGCGAAACCGTCCTGGGTATCCGAGATAGACCTTCTGGGCTGGGTAGAACACAGCAACGCGAACGTATTTAGAAACCAAATTCTTAAGCCACTCCATAAATCACGTCTACTTGAGTACGACGCCAAGGGCCATCGTGTGCGAATCTCTCCCCTGGGAATTGAGGACGTAGAGCGACGGGTCCTGAAAACGCGCCCCGCATGATTGGCGGGCGGTCCAAATCCCCTACCGAAACCAAATCTGTAGGTATCTTCGAAGAAATCGTCTTTGTACGTTGCTGAACTCAATCGGACTTCGGAAGACAGCGTTGAGCCCGATATGACCGCGGTAATCTCGATGTCGCCAAGCGTCGATGCTGACGGCGACCGCAGGCTCAATATGTACGTCCTGTATTTGCCGCGCGCTATCTCGTTCGATTACAGAGGACTCTGGGCCTGATCACCCGCCGTTAGAGGCAGCCTGAATGGGGTTTTCGTTCAGTAGGCCGCGCAGCCTCCCCTGCATTCGCACGATGTCCGGAATAGTTATCTCGACGGACTGCGTGTCGTCGAACGACCGCAGGACGAAGGGTTCATTTGAGCGATTCTCTTGATTTCGCGACTTTAGTGCGTGCTCGATGCACTCCAACACAAATGCCAGCATGTGGCGCGCGTACCACGGGCCGGTATCTTTGCGCCTCTTTTCAACATAAGGTCCCACGATTGTCCATACGAATATCGGGCCGTGCGGAAACAGTTCGATAAACGATTTCGTTCTCGCGAACCGCCGGGTTGCACTGAATCCTAGCTCGTTTACGAGCCGGACCTGCGAGTCGCAGCAATCCCGAATGCACTTATCAGCATAAATTGTCTTGAGAAATGCCTGCCTGCGAGCCTCCAGGTCATCAAAGGTGCCTTCCATTCTGACGAAGGCCTCGTAAATCTTCCCACGCTCGCTGTTACTCCCTGCTTCGACCGCCTTTTGAAAGAATCCTGCCTGTCTCGAGTGCTCAACTTCCATGTAGATGACAGCCGCGACGGCAAGCTCCGCGAGGATGCCGATCCAGCCAATTAAGGCTGAACTGTGGAACAGACTCCATGCCCATTTCGCGGTTCCAACGAGCAGGTCGCACATAACGAGCGGGACTTATAGCAGGCTCTGCGGGTGGATAACAAGCCTCAGGGAAGAAAGCGGGTCGGGAATACCAGTTGCGCAGGCGGTTGAGAGGAGCCGTATTGGGGAAGACCCGGTGCATCCACGGCGTCTTCGGTTGACCAGTCCAATCGCCGTTAGGGCGGTGCCATTCGCGCGATAGAATGGAGCCTAACATGGCTGTGATTATTTCGATGCTGCGTGGCGTGAATGTTGGCGGCCACAACGTCATCAAGATGGAGGAGCTGCGGGCGCTGTACGCGTCGCTGAAGCTGCGCGATCCGCAGACGTACGTGCAGAGCGGCAACGTGATTTTCAGGACGGACGAGCGCGATCTTGCGGTGCTGACGAAGCGCGTGCACGGCGGGATCGAGCGGAAATTCGGCTGCTCTGCGGATGTGATTTGCCGCACCGTCGCCGAGATGCGCGATGTGATCGAACGGAATCCGTTTGCGAAGCGGCGCGGCACCGAGCCGGGCAAGCTGCTCGTCACTTTCCTTGCGAGCGATCCGGGAGCGGAAGCGCGCGCAAATGTGCTTCGAATCAAAACTGATCCCGAGGAACTGAGGATGGATGGACGCGAACTCTACATTTATTTTCCGAATGGGCAGGGCAAGTCGAAAATGTCGTGGGCGGCGGTGAACAAGGCGTTGAAGACACCGGGTACGGGCAGAAATTGGAATAGCGTGGTGAAGATGCTGGAGATTGCGGAGAAGATGGAAGCGGCGGAGTGATTGGGTCCGTTGCGGTCCGCGAGGCTGCTGAGGGCGAACTTCTGCCGGCTGATTGAAACTGTCGCACGCGGGAAGAAAAACGCCGGCCCTTCGAGCCTCAGGGTCTTCGAAAAGATGCCGGCGCTACGGTGGGACATGCGGTCGCGAGCACGCGGGCAGGATGCCCGCGCCACGAAGTGCGGCGCGTGAATCTGCTCGGGTGTATATTGCTGGCCGTCGGGACATCGCTGGCGGTGACTCGTTTGCGCGATTAGCTCGACTGCCTCAACCAAAAGGAGCGGACATGGACGAACTCCATCTTTATATTTATGCGTTTCTCGCGGGACGAATCATCGCGGGCGGATATTTCCTAATGGGCGGTTTCAATCACTTCGCGAAGCTCAAGATGATGGCAGGCTACGCCAAGAGCAAAGGGACGCCTGCGGCTGAACTCGCTGTCGGCGGTACTGGTTTGCTTCTTTTGTTGGGAGGCGCGAGCTTGATCCTGGGATATCACCCGACTATCGGAGCGATAGTGCTGGTGGTATTCCTCATTGGTGTTTCGTTTGGGATGCACAATTTTTGGGCGGTCAAGGACCCGCAAGCGAAAATGATGGAGATGGTCAATTTCATGAAGAACATGGGGCTGGTCGGTTTGGTTCTGATGACGCTTGCAATCCCGAGACCCTGGCCGATGAGCCTTGGGAATTGATGATCGAATCCCGGAACGAACTGGGGCCGAAATTCCGCGCCCTTTGCTGCGCAAAGGATGCGGCAACCAAATGCGGCACCCAGGCGGCAAATGCGGATTTGAATTGTGGAACCAAACGCGACGGGGAGCATCCAACAGATATTAGGAGAGTTGCGCTTCCAAGATGCGTTCTCGCGAAAGATTTCGCGGAGCAAGCGATCCCGGCACGCGGAAGAAACTAGGTGAACCGCATGGCCTCGCAATTCGCACTCCGTAAGCGTGTAATCGCGGCTTCCATTTTGATACTACCCGTCGCTGTAATGTCGGGTGCTTTCTTATCGGTTTCGTGGCGCGCAGGCGCCGCTGACGCTGCATATCAGGTTCAAGCCTCAGACGCGCCTCCGCCGCAGGAATTGAGCCAAGCGGTGCGCGAAGCGTTGAATCCGGATTCGCTGCACGTCATCGGCGTGGATGGGAGTTTCTGCCACCTTTGGCTTCGAAGGGAAATTCCGCCCCGCACGACATTGAATCGTGGGATGGGAATCGCATTTCCGCAACTCGCTGAAGGAACGCTGATCGGCGCCATTCGCTACGACGGGGACGCAAACGATTATCGGAATCAAGATATCAAACCAGGTGTCTACACGCTGCGATATGGGTTGCAGCCGATGGACGGAAATCATCAGGGCACAGCGCCGTTTCGCGATTTTCTTCTTCTCCTGCCATCAAGTGTTGACGTCTCACCCGCGTCGATGAAAGAGAGCGATCTTTTCGACGCGAGCCGCAAAACTACGGGGACGACGCATCCGGCAATTTTGAGCTTGATCCCTGCGGAGTCAGCGCCGGTGGCGATCCCTGCCATCACGCATGTTGCTGAAGGCGATTTCTGGGTGCTATTCTTTCGTGCCGCGGTGCCTGCCGCGGCCGCGAGTCCGGGGCCGTCCGTTATGGGTCTCGTGATCGCCGGGCACGCGCCGGAAAATCATTAGCAAAAAAAGCCAATTTAGCCTCGCGAGCGCGATTGAGATTGCGCACCGTTGACGTCGGACCCGGACGCGGAGCCTCCGGGCTCTGAAGCGAAATTTAAGGTTCTGAAGTAAAAATATGAAGTCAAAGGCTGGCCCGGCTGAAGCCGGGCGCTACAATTGCCGGATTGACGTTCTTGCCGATCGTGGGACCGCTTGGCACTTGACAATCCTGCGGGGTATGTCCATTCTTTTTGGTTTTACGCAGTAGGTGAAGGCGCGCTGGGAGCGGGCGGCTGCGGGAGCGAGAGTGATCGTACGAGTTTTTTTCCACGACAAGTGTTTTGACGGCGCGTCCTCGGCGGCGATTTTTTCGCGGTTCTATCGCGAGCGAATCGACACGAAGGCTGAATTTCGCTACACGGGCATGACGCACCGCGCGTCGAAGCCTTTCGAGGAAGGCGTCTTCGACGGCGACGTAAACGCGATCGTCGATTTCAAGTATTCGAGCTCGCCGCGGCTGACATGGTGGTTCGATCATCACCAGAGCGCCTTCCTCACGCCCGCCGACGCAGCGAACTTTCGCGCCGACCATTCGGGAAAAAAGTTCTACGATCCGACGTACAAATCCTGCACGAAATTCGTGGCCACGATTGCATCGGAAAAATTCGGATTCGACGCCAAGCCGCTCGCCGAATTGATTCATTGGGGCGACATTATCGATGGAGCGCAGTTCGCTTCCTCGGACGTCGCGGTGGGAATGAAAGATCCCGCGATGCAGCTCGCTCTCGTGATCGAAGCGGCGCCCGAACCGGATCTAGTGCCGAAGCTGATTCCCTATCTCTCGCAGATTTCGCTCGCGGAGATGATCCAGCTTCCGATCGTCGCGAAGCACCTTGGGCCGCTGCTCGAGCGTCACCAACGCACGATCGAAATCATGCGCGAACGCGGACAAGCGCGAGGCGGCGTGATTTTTTTTGACGTGAGCGACCTCGATCTCGAGGGCTACAACAAATTCATTCCATATTATCTGCATCCTGAATGCCTCTACTCGGTTGGAGTGAGCGCCTCGCCGACGCGCGCTAAAGTTTCGATCGGAACGAATCCGTGGAAGGAACCGAATGAGGATGTGAATCTGGCCACGCTCGCCGAGAAGTATGGCGGGGGAGGCCATGCGCGAGTAGCTGCGATCAGCCTCAATCCCGAAGACATCGAGCGAGCGCGGCAGATCGCCAACGAAATCGCCGAAACTCTCCGGCGCTCGCAACAATCCTAGATACAAATCGAAGCACAATAATGAAATGTTCGAGTTGCGAGCGCGTGAGCTGCGCTCACGGCGGCTCGATTTGCGCGCGACTGAGACGCTGCTTAAAGGTGAACATCTGATAACAATTTACGAGCGATGAGTTCACTTTTTGAGACACTTTCAATTGCAGCGCGGTGACGCCAGGGGCAATGAATGAGCCGTCGAGGACAATGCGTTCTTCACAGGTAGGCAAGGATTTTCCTCGTACTGGGCATGCTTCGGGCGGCGAAAGCGCGTTCTGAATATGTTCTTAAGAATGAGCCAATTGACCGCCAGTTACGGCGCCGCGGTTATTCCTAGATTGGAATCGTACGTGCACGGCTATATGTGCGCTCGGGGTGCTGCCATTCGACGTACGAGCCTGGAAATTTGCGAGTGCTTTATGCCCACTTGGTGCCTAAGGGGCAAGAGCTAAATCGCTGTTTTTGCCATTTTAGACTTAGAAGGGGATGCTCATGAGAAAGCAGGGGACCTCGATGGATTCCCGAATTTCATTGCGATGGGTGACGGCGCTAGGTGCGCTGGTTTGCGCGGGCGGAGCGTTGATGTTGAGTACGGCCTCGCGCGTCCATCAGACGGCGGCATCAGTTGTTATGGCGAGGCCGGCGGCGGCTGGCGCTACTTCTCAAAATCCCGCGCAGATCAACGTCTCGAATTCCGCATCGATCAAAGAGAGCTACGGCAAATTGCCGCTCGCATTCGAACCGAACAACGGCCAGTCCGCCGGTGAAGTGAAATTTCTTGCGCGCGGGAATGGCTACACTCTTTTCTTGACGCCGGCTGAAGCCGTGTTTGCCATGCGCAAGAGCGCGAAGAACGAAACGCTGCGGATGAGTCTGGATGGCGCGAACACAAACGCGAAATTTACAGCAGTGGATGAACTGCCGGGCAAGAGCAATTACCTGATCGGAAACGACCGCTCCAAGTGGCAGACAAACGTGCCGAACTATCGCGCGGTGCGCGAGTCGAGTATTTATCCTGGAATCGATCTTGTTTACTACGGCAATCAGCGCCAATTGGAATATGACTTCGTGGTCGCGCCGGGCGCAAATCCGCGCGCGATCGAATTCGCTTTTTCCGGCGTGCGAAAGATCACGGCGGAATCCGCCGGCGACCTCGGCTTGAGCGCGAAGGGCGGCGAGATGCGCCTGCGCAAGCCGGTCGCATATCAAGAGAATGGCGGAGCGAAGCAATTCGTCACGGCTGACTTTGTTGTCAAGAGCGGCGATCGCGTCGCGGTGAAATTGGGCAAGTACGATCCGATGCGCCCCCTCGTGATAGACCCGATCCTGGCGTATTCCACGTACCTTGGCGGAAGCGGGATCGATGGCGCGAACGGAATTGCGGTCGCGCCGGATGGCACGGCATTCGTGGCAGGCGGAACATCGTCGACGAATTTTCCGACGGCGCACCCCCTGCAGCCGAACGACGGAGGGTCGAACGATTTTCCTGAGGATGCATTCGTCGCGAAGTTGAGCGCGGACGGTTCGTCGCTGATCTACTCGACCTATCTCGGTGGTTCCAGCGAGGATGTTGCGAACGGTATTGCGGTGGACACGTTCGGAAGCGCCTATGTGGTTGGCGGGACGCTGTCGCCGGATTTTCCGGTGACGCCCGGTTCATTCAACACGCTGTGCGGCGGTGACGGAGAATGCGGCGCCTCCTACAACCAGCAGAGTCTCGTCGTTGAAAACGCTTTTGTTTCGAAACTGAATGCGGCCGGTTCGGACGTCGTGTACTCCGGATTTCTCGGTGAGTACGAAAATGTCATCGGTTACGCGATCGCGGTCGATCTCAATGGCAACGCGTATGTAACGGGTCAGACCGGACCGAATGGAGTTCCCACGGTCATTATTACGCCGCCCGCTACCGGGCCGCCGCCGTTTCCGATCGTGAACGGCGCCCAGACTGCCTTCGGCGGAGGAACCACTGACGCGTTTGTCGCGCAGGTGAGCGCCACGGGATCCAGCATTCTGTACTCCACCTATCTTGGCGGAAATAATGAGGACACCGGATACGGCGTGGCCGTCAACAACAGCGGCGACGCATATGTGGCCGGACTATCCTACTCGACGAACTTTCCTGTAAGCGCCGGCGCGCTTCAATCGGCGAACGAAGGCGCGGGCGACGCGTTTGCAGCGGAAGTGAACACGAATGCGGTCGGAGCTGCCTCGCTTGTCTACTCGACACTTATGGGCGGCAGCGGTTTGGATCGCGCCAATGCAGTGGCGATTGACGCGCTTGGAAATATGTACGTCGCGGGCGCATCGAATTCGACGGCAGCGACCCTAGGATTTGCAATCCCGGCAGGCGGATTTCAAGCGGATTGCGTCCTAGATTCGCAGAGCAATTGCGAAGGCGACGTGTTTGTCGCGAAAATTGACCCGGCAGGATCTGGTGCGGGCTCGTTGATTTATTTCACCTACATCGGCGGTTCGCTTGCCGACACGGGCGCGGGAATTGCAATCGATACGAGCGGCGACGCGTACGTTACCGGCTCGACGGTTTCACCCGACTATCCGACAACGGCGGGAGTTTTCCAGGCGACATACGGCGGCGGAAACGACGACGCGCTCGTCACCGAACTCGATCCAACGGGTTCAACTCTGATTTATTCGACGTATCTCGGCGGCACCAATACCGACAACGGAAACGGAATCGCGGTGGATACGAATGGGTCCGCTTATGTCGCTGGGCAAACTTGCTCGGTAGACTTTCCGCTCGCCAACCCGGAGCAATCGAATCCGGGCGGCAATTGCGATGCTTTCATATCGAAGATCAGCACCGGCTCGGGTCTTGTCGTAAGCCCGGCTGGATTGATTTTCCCGGATGAGAATGTGGGAACAGCGAGCCCTGCGGAGACGGTTACACTTACCGCGGGCACGACGGCAGTCACGATTTCGAGCATCACGGTGACGGGTACAAACGCCGGCGATTTCGCGGCTACCACAACCTGCACAGGGACTTTGGCGGCGAGTGGCCAGTGCGCGATCTCCGTCATCTTTACCGCGTCAGTGGGCGGAGCCGAGACGGCTTCGATTCAGATTCTGGACAATGCGCCAGGCAGCCCGCAGATCGTGAATTTGAGCGGCACCGGCTTGGCGGCGACGCCCGGCTTCACCATAGCTCCAGTGCCGGGATCAACGAGCGTGACGGCCGGGCAGAGCGCAAATTATGGCCTGACTGTCACTGCAGTGGCTGGATTTACCAGCCCAGTGTCGCTCACGTGCGCTCCGGCTCCGCAAGCGGGAAGCTGCTCGATTACTCCTCCGATCGTTATTCCGGCTTCGGGATCGCCGGGACTTGCTGTCCTTACGATCAAGACTGGCGCGCGGACATTCGTGACGCCGATATCGTCGCAGAAACAGAATCCATTCGGCGGCGTGCGGCACTTCGGCCCGGGCTGGTTCGCATTGATCTTCGCGCTGATGCTGATGTCGATGGCGATGATGGCCAACAAGCAGCAACGGCGTCGCGCGCCGGCAGTCGCGCTGGGATTTGTGCTCTCAATGCTCTTCCTGATGGCGGCTTGCGGCGGCGGTGGCCCCGCGGGCGTGCCTGACGGGACACCGGCAGGTACTTATACGGTCACAGTAACCGGGACTTCCGGTTCAACGACGAGCACGACTCAGGTTACGATACAAGTTAACTGAGTAAGTGCACCGTTCTAATGGGCGATTAGCAGTTAAAGACAATCCGGCAAGTGGGATGAAGTTTCGGTAAGGGCGCGCAACGATCTTCGATCGCGCAGCGCGGACGAGCTTAAGGAGATAACTAGATGAAACGCTTCGTATGGCTGGTTCCTGCGATGTTCCTCTTCTGCCTGACGGCCAAGGCGCAGGACACTCCCGCATGGGAGGTCGCCGGCGGATACTCTTATCTATATGCGAACCTCGGCAGCTCGAGCGGCTCGAGCAGCTTCGGCTTGCAGGGCGGCGGTGGTTCGATCACCCAGAATGTGAACAACTGGTTCGGCGGCAGAGCGGAAGTGAACGCGTATCATGGCGCGGAAGCCGGGACGACAGTCTCCGCCGTGACGGCCAATTACGGTCCGGTTTTTTCGTATCGCAAATCGGATATGTTCACGCCGTGGGCAAGCGTCCAGCTCGGAATCGTCCACAATAGCCAGGGCTATCTCGGGACATCGGCGTCCTCTTTCCAATTCGGATTTGTGACCGGCGGCGGAGTTGATATCAAGGTCAGCCCGCGAGTCGCGGTGCGCTTGAATGCGGATTATATGTACTCGCATTTCCTCGGCCTGCGGCAGGATAATCTCACGTTCGGCGGCGGCTTGGTTTTCCGGTTCGGGCACAAGTAATTCGTTCTTCTGGAATAGGGGCGCGTGATGCGAAACACGTGCGCGCCCCTTTCCGACTCTCCTGTAATTCCTCCCGTTCAAATCATCGAGAATAGTCGCGAGTAGGAATTCGCCGCGCGGGGGTCGCGGTGGAGTATTTGCATTAGTGCGAACGGCGTCTGTGCGTGACGGGATTCACGGTTTGGCGATTACGAGTGGCGTTGCGTTGGCATCTCGTCGATAGAAAATGCGCGGAGTCTGCGTCTCGCGTTCCATCGGCGCTACACCGCGCTCTTTGGCGCCGGGCGCAACAGAAACGGAACGGCCGATGGACGCCATTCGTTGCATTCCGTCCAGCTGCAACTGGGGCAGACGAATCTTTGTGTAGTCGATCCATTCGGGAAGGAGAATCTGGCCGTCTTTGGGATCATCATCGGCCTTGCCCTGCTTGAGACCTTCTTCCACCAGCGCGTAGGTCAAGAGGCCATGATCGTATTGCGAGAGTTCTTTCGCAGCTTCGTCGGCCTGCGCGGCTGCGAGAATGTACATTCCTTTTTCATAGGCGAGCTGGGCCAAGCCCTGCGAATTCATGGGACCTTGGCGCGGGTCGTCGGAGGCGAGCGTCGCGCCGGACTGGCACGCATCAATCACCAGGACGACGTTGCCCGCGTCGATTTTCTCGGCGACGAGGCCGAGTTCAACATCGTTGATCGCGCCGGGCACGGTCTCCGCGGTTCTCTGCTTGCTCGCGCCGCCGGGGACAAAATCCTGGACGATGAAATAGAAACGCTTGCTTTCTTTTCCCGGCGCGGCGCCGTGCCCCGCGAAGTAAATGAAAACTGAATCTTCGGGCTCGACGCGGCGAAGTTTCGAGAGCTGCACTGGTTCGCCGGGCGGCACGGGACCAGTCTCGATGCCAGCCAGGCGGTTTAGGGCGGCTAGAACGTTTTGTTTGTTCGCCTCGGCGTCAGTTAACGTGACGACGCGAGTTTCGGCGAATTCGCCGAGCTTAGCTTGCTCGGACTTGAGCGTTTCGCCGAAGTCCACCGCGTCGTTGACAGCGAATTTTAGGCGGAGCGCATCGGCTGAATATTTGTTGATGCCGACTGCCAAAATGTACGCGGTGCCCTTGCGCTTCAATGCGTCAGCTCCCGTCACGAGAAGCGCGGCATCGGTGCTCTTGACGTTGTCGTGATTGAACGCGTAGGCGCTGAGATGATTCGCGCCCGCGACCAGCGCGACGTCCGCTTTGAGCGTCACGCTCATCTTTCCATTCAAGACGTCGCCGTGCCAGATTTTTACGAGCGAACCATTCCGAAATAGGCGGACATCCTTGGCGCCGCTGCCAAGATTTCCGTGGACGGCGTCGGGTGATGCCTCGGTGACCGACACCTGGATTGGAACCGTGCGCGTTGCGACGGACTCGTTAGCTGAAGGCGAGCCGGGCGAGTAAATCAATTTGACAACTGGCTGGCGGCGGTCCTTCTGTTCAAGCGATAAGGGCGCGTGAGGCGCGCCACCGTTCATGATTTCCGACAGCAATCCGGGATGAAAATATTCGTAGAAATATGATTCGATAGGTTGGACGTCAAATGTATTCCCGCCGAAGCGCCACAGCATCTGGCTCCATGCTGTCGGCGTACCGTCAAAGAGACCGTCGGGTGCTACGACGGCCCAGTTATTTTCGTCGAGCGGGATTAGCGCTGCGAGCTGGTCTCCTGATGCAGCGTTCCAAAATCTGATGGCGTCGTCATCAGCTGCTGATATCAAGTATTTCCCGTCGCGAGTAAACGCGACGGAATTGACCGCCGCGGTGTGGCCTGTCAGCTTTGGGAGTTCCTGCCCGGTGGCCATATCATAGAGTTCGATGCTGCCGCCGAAACTGCCCGCAGCGAGGACGTGCCCATCGGGACTGAAGGTGAGGCACTCGATCGTGCTGCCCGTCCGCGTTCCAAGGTCTTTCCCCGTCTCTACATCCCAAAGCTTGATTGTAAAGTCCGAGCTTGAGGAGGCGAGGGTCTGCCCGTCGGGGCTGAAGGCTACTGAATTGACGCTGCCTGCGTGGCCACTCAGCGTTCGCGATTCTCGCCCCGTCTTTACATCCCAGAGCTTGATGGTCTTGTCCCCACTGCCGGAAGCCAGGGTCTGACCGTCGGCACTGAAAGCGACGGAATCGATGTCGCCGGTGTGGCCCGCGAGTGTTCGCAGCTCCTGCCCTGTGGCCACATCCCAGAGTTTGATCGTGTCGTCGAGACTTCCAGAGGCAAGCATCCGCCCGTCTGGGCTGAAGGTGACTGTAGTGACCCAGCTACTGTGGCCCGATAGCGTCCTCAATTCCCGCCCCGATGCCACGTCCCATAGCTTGACCGTATTGTCGCGGCTGCCGGAAGCCAGAGTGCGCCGGTCGGGACTGAAGGCGACTGAACGGACTTCATCGGTGTGTCCCGTAAGCGTGCGCAGCTCTTGCCCGGTGGCTGTGTTCCAGACCCGAACGGTCTTGTCACTCGCGCCAAAGGCCAAAGCTAGGCCATCGGAACTCACAGCCACGGGGCTGGCCAAGCTGGTGTGACCTGTCAGCGTGTGTCGCTCTTGCCCCGTTTCCGCGTCCCAGAGCCTGATTGTGTTGTCCCAACTTCCGGAAGCGAGTGTGCTCCGGTCGGAACTGAAGGCGACCGAGCTGATGCCTCCCGTGTGGCCAGTGAGGGTCCGCAGTTCACGACCCGACTCCACGTCCCAAAGTTTGACCGTGCCGTCGCCGCTACCGGAAGCCAGGATTCGCCCGTCGAAACTGAAGGCGACGGAACGCACTCCTGAAGCATGGCCCGTGAGCGTGCGTAGTTCGCGTCCGTTGCCTACATCCCAGAGCTTAATTGTTGTGTCTTCGCTGCCGGAAGCCAGGACCCGGCCGTCGGGAGTGAAGGCGACGGACGAGACCTGATCGGTGTGGCCCGCGAGAGTTCGCAGCTCTTGCCCCGACTCGAAGTCCCAAAGCTTGACCGTTTTGTCGTAGCTGCCGGAAGCCAGGATTCTCCCATCGGAACTGAACGCGACGGACTGGATCCCGCCGGAGTGGCCCCTAAAATTTCGCAACTCGCGCCCGGTGGCGACGTCCCAGAGAGTAATGGACCTCGAGCTACCGGAAGCCAGGATCCGCCCGTCGCTGCTAAATGCGACTGAATTGATCTCGCCGAGATTGCTAGTCAGAGTCTGCAGCTGCTGGCCGGTTGCTACGTCCCAGAGCTTGATTGTGTCGTCGGTACTTCCGGAGGCCAACGTTCGGGAGTCGGGGCTGAAGGCGACACTGGTCACCCAATTCGTGTGGCCCGTCATCGTTCGCAGCTCTCTCGCTTCCTTTACGTCCCACAGCACAATTGTTTGGTCAACGCTGGCCGAGGCGAGAAGCCGCCCATCGGAACTTAAGGCGATGGATTCGATCCAACCGGTGTGGCCCGTCTCTAGGACGAGTTCGGGCTTTTGAGCGCGGGCGGGACGGGGAAATATGAGCGCGCACAACCCGACGAGGACGGCGAAACGTCTCCTGGAGGAAAGCATTGCGCGAACGATACTCGCGACCCGTGGATGCGTCAAGCCGTCTGGAACTGATTCGATTGGGTTGAAGATGGATTTCCATTGTGATCCCGCGAGTTGAAACGTAGTTTACCGCTAGCGCATGGGCGCGATTCGTTGCGTTGACCGCAGCGGAAGCGGTGTCTAGCATCGATTGGCGATGGCGGGGATCGCGACAATCGAAGCGCCGAAATCGGCGGCGAAGGCGGCAGCGCAGCCTGGCAAGTCGCCATGGATCTACACGCCGTGGCTGGATTGGCTGGTCGGCTGCGGCGGCTGGTCGGCGCCGTTGTTATTGTTTGCTTGGATCGCGTCGTCGCACGCGCGCGGGTGGGCTCTTGGATTTTATTTCTTCGCGCTGATCTTCAATTATCCGCACTTCATGGCGACGGTTTATCGCGCCTATCACACACGCGAGGAATTCCAGAAATACCGGATTTTCACGCTGCATCTCACGGCGCTTCTGGCGCTGACGGCGATTCTTGCGCACGCGAATTTCCGACTCGTGCCGTGGGTGTTTACGCTCTACATTTTCTGGAGCCCGTGGCATTACTCCGGGCAGAACTACGGTCTGCTGATGATGTTTGTGCGGCGCGGCGGCGCCACGGTGACGAACATCGAGCGGCGCATGCTGCGTGTCGCGTTTATTTCTTCTTACGTGATGCTGCTCGCGAGCTTTAACGCTGGGCCGTCGAATGACCCGCTGATTCTTTCGCTGGGACTGCCGCCGATCGTTTCGATACCGCTGCGCGTCGCGTCCGGCGTGCTGTTTCTGTTTATTGCGGGCTGGGTTTTCGTGCAGTGGAAGATGCGCACCGGCTGGCGTGCGATGACGGCGCCGCTCACGCTGCTCGTGACGCAGTTTCTATGGTTTGTGCTCCCGACGGCGCTCGAGCTCGGATATCGCACGGCGGTGCCGCAGACGCGCTACAGCAGCGGGATTCTCGCCGTGTTGCACTCGGCGCAATATCTGTGGATCACGAGCTACTACGCGCGGCGCGAAGCCGTCGCCTCGGGAGGCGCGGCGTGGCAAATGGGCACGTATTTTGCCACGCTCATCGCCGGAGGCATCGCGCTGTTCATCTGCGGCCCGTGGATCGTGAGCTATGCGTTTCATTACGACTTTGCGGTCAGCTTCCTGATTTTTACTGCGCTCGTGAACATCCATCACTTCATGCTCGATGGCGCGATTTGGAAATTGCGCGATTCGCGCGTCGCGGCTGTGTTGGTGGATAAAGAGAAGAATGACAAGCGGGCGCGCGGCAAAGCTGAAGCGGGAAGCGCGGCGACAAGCTGGATTGGCGGACAGAGTTTCGGAGCGCATGCCTTTCGCGTGGGTGTCGCGTTGACGCTGTTTCTGTGGGGCGGCGTGGATCTCGTCCGCTACGTCGTGGGGACCGACGATGGAAATCTCCCGCATCTTCTCAATGCGGCGAGCCTCGATCCTTACGATAGCGCGCTTGAAATGCGGATCGCGCGCGCTGATGCCAAGGCGGGCCGCTCGGACGATCAGCTCAATGCGCTCGCTCGCGCAGTGGAAGTGAATCCATCGAATCCCATGGTGCAACAGGCGAGCGCTCGGGAGCTGATCGAGGCAGGGCGCTATGACGAAGCTTACGATCACTACAAGCAAATGCTCGCGCGATTTCCGAAGAATGCGGATGCGCTGGTGAATTTTGGTTTGTTGGCGGCGCGATTGGGGCACAACGACGAAGCCATCGAGAGTTGGGAACGGGCGATTGATGTCGACAGCACGCAGGCGAACGCGCAGCTGTATTTGGCCGAAGCGCTCGATCACTCGGGACGATTCGCCGCGGCGGCAACACATTTCGAAGCGTTTCTGAAACTTACCGAAACGGCGAATGACGCGCAGCCTACAGAAGGCGGACTGACGGCTCGCGAGCGCGCAGCCGTAATGATCGAATCGGCGGATGCGCAGCGGCAGACGCGGCAGATCGATCAAGCATTGACGGAATATCGCGCGGCCGCGGCGCTCGCAGGACAGGCTGGCGACATCCGCGATCAGAGTCTCGCGAAGTCGCATCTTGCCGACGCTCTTGATGGCGCAGGAAAAGCGAGAGACGCCGCAGCGGCGTTCCAAAAAGCGATTGCGCTCGATGAGCAGGTGAAGGATCCGCGCGCGGAAGCTGTCGATTGGTTCAATTACGGGCAATTTCTGGCGCGGCACAATTTGCCCGGCCGGCTGGCGTATGCCTGCTATCTGCATGCGGAGCAATTGCTCACGCCAACTCCGGGAGAAGAATTGAATACTGTCGAGACCGCGCGGCGAACGACAGAGACCCAACTCGGCACCGACGCCATCTCGGTAAAGAAAAATCTCGACGCAATCCTCGGGCAGGCAAAATCGTTGCCCGTTTCAGCCTTCACCGCTGCACGCTAATCTCGAAACTTCGCACTAATCCCAAAACATCGCAGTCGAAAAACCGGCCGGCCTTCCGGCCAGCCCTACGATGAGCAGGCAACACGGCGCCGCAAGGTCTGCGCGTTCCGTGCGAGAAATGCCTCGGGTGGCATCGCGACGCCTGTGATATAAACCCTGCGCGAACGAGCCGTGCCGCAGAGGCTTGCTGCCCAATCCCGGCTCCATCAGGCAATCGGATTCTAATTTCACGGCCCGCGAGGAATCTGCATGAAATACCGCAAGCTTGGACGCACCGGGTTTGATGTGAGCGAAATCGGCCACGGGCTTTGGGGGATGAGCGGCTGGACCGGCTCCGAAGACCAGGAATCGCTAGAGGCGATGCAATTGTCCATCGATCTCGGCTGCAATTTCTTCGACACCGCATGGGCTTACGGCAACGGGAAAAGCGACGCTCTTCTCGGACAGATTCTCGCAAAGAATCGCGGCAAGCGGCTCTACGCCGCCTCGAAAATTCCGCCGCTCAATGGGAAGTGGCCAGCGACTTCAAAATATAAGTACGGCGAAGTATTTCCGTTGGGGCACGTCGTAGAGAACGCCAGAATGATCCGAGAAAAACTTGGCACGGACGCGATTGATCTGCTGCAATTTCACGTTTGGGACGATAGTTGGGCGAGCGAGCCAGAATTTCGCGAAACGGTTCAGAAACTGAAGAGCGACGGTCTAATCAGATATTTCGGCCTGAGCCTGAATCGCTGGGAGCCTGACAACGGAATCAAAGCGCTTCACACGGGACTCGTCGATGCAGTGCAGGTGATTTACAACATTTTCGATCAGGCGCCGGAAGACAATCTCTTTCCTGTGTGCCGCGCGCTCAATATCGGAGTGATCGCGCGGGTACCTCTTGACGAAGGCGGCCTCGGGGGAAGGCTGACGTCCACAACCACGTTTCCCGCAAACGATTGGCGCTCTGGGTATTTCGGGCCGGAAAACCTATCGAAGACAGTCGGCCGCGTGGAAATCTTGAAACGAATTCTGCCCGCGTCGATGACCATGCCGGAACTTGCGCTGCGCTTCATTCTGTCGAATTCCGATATAAGCACGACAATCGTAGGGATGCGGAGGCCGCGGCACGTTCGAGAAAATCTGGCGACGAGCGATGCTGGTGGGCTCGATGCGAGCCTGCTAGCAGCGCTCAAGCCGCAACGTTGGGATCGAACTCCGCAGCGTTGGTCGGACTAGCGTGGCCGCCGCACGACGGATATGACCCATCATGTCGAATCACACCGCAAGTTACATCGGCGCGATCGATCAAGGCACGACGAGCACTAGATTTATCGTGTTCGATCGTGCCGGCCGAATCGTGTCCCTTGCGCAAAAAGAGCACGAGCAAATATATCCGAAGCCCGGCTGGGTCGAACACGATCCGGAAGAAATTTGGCGAAACACGCAGGAAGTGATCGCCGCAGCCATGAAGCATCGGTCGCTGCAGCCGCGTGATTTGGCCGCCGTCGGAATCACAAATCAGCGCGAGACCGCGCTCGTTTGGAATCGCAAGACAGGCAAGCCGGTTGCGAATGCGATCGTGTGGCAGGACACGCGAGTTGGCGACGCAGTCGAGGAATTTTCGCGCGATGGCGGCCAGGATCGCTTCCGCCCGCAAACGGGCTTGCCACTTTCCACATATTTCAGCTCGCTGAAAATCCGCTGGATTCTCAAGCATGTGTCGGGAGTCCAAAAGCTGGCTGAATCCGGCGAAATTATTTTCGGAAACAGTGACACATATCTCCTCTGGAATTTGACCGGCGGCATCCGTGGCGGGATTCATGCGACGGATGTCACGAACGCGAGCCGGACGCAATTGATGAATCTTGAAACGCTCGCGTGGGATCGCAAGATTCTGGACGCGTTCGGAATTCCTGAGGCGATGCTGCCCGAAATTCGCTCGAGCAGCGAAATTTATGGGCACGTAAAAGAAGGCGCGCTCAAAGGCGTTGCCATCGCTGGAATTCTCGGCGATCAGCAAGCGGCGCTCGTCGGGCAAACGTGCTTCGACGCGGGCCAAGCGAAGAACACCTACGGCACGGGCTGTTTCATGCTGATGAACACTGGCGAAACAGCCGTGCAATCGCAGCATGGATTGTTGACGACAGTCGCCTATAAGTTGGGGAAGCAGCCGGCACGATATGCGCTCGAAGGCAGCGTCGCAATTGCAGGCGCTTTGGTTCAATGGCTCCGCGATAATCTTGGCCTGATCGATACGAGTTCCGCCGTCGAAGCGCTCGCCCGGACGGTGAAGGACAATGGCGGCGTATATTTCGTTCCCGCGTTTTCAGGCCTCTATGCGCCGCACTGGAAGAGCAACGCGCGCGGCGTGATTGCCGGATTGACACGCTACGCGAACAAAGGGCACATGGCGCGAGCGGCGCTCGAGGCCACCGCGTTTCAAACTCTCGAAGTTCTCGAAGCAATGGAAAAGGATTCTCGTATCACACTCGACGTGCTGCGAGTGGACGGCGGAATGGTGGTGAACGATTTACTGATGCAATTTCAGGCGGACATTCTGGGCCGGCCGGTTGTGCGGCCTGCGGTGAAGGAAACGACTGCGCTCGGAGCGGCGTACACTGCGGGGCTTGCGGTAGGTTACTTCCGCGATCTCGACGAGCTTCGCGCAAACTGGGCCATCGACCAGACGTGGACGCCGAACATGGCAGCCGAGACGCGAGCCGAACTCTACCGCTTGTGGCAACGCGCGGTAACGAAATCGCACGACTGGATCGATTGACGGCGGAATTGGATGCCGTGCTTCTCGTGTTTTTCGGAAAGCAGCTCACTTCGTAAAGGAGTCCCAATGGCATCTCCGTGGCTCGGAGAATTCATGGGCACGTTTATTTTAATTCTGTTGGGCGATGGCGTTGTGGCGGGCGTGCTGCTGAAACGCTCGAAGGCGGAAGCTTCCGGTTGGATGGTGATTACCGCGGGCTGGGCGTTTGCAGTGATGGCAGGCGTGTTTACGGCGATCGCTTGCGGCAGCAGCGATGCGCACTTGAATCCAGCCGTGACGCTGGGCTTTGCATTCTTATCCGGCAATTTCGAAAAAGTCCTGCCTTATGCTACCGCGCAATTGCTCGGCGCATTCGCCGGCGCCGTACTGGTATGGCTCCACTATCTTCCGCATTGGAAAGTAACGCCAGAAACGGATCTGAAGAGGCTATGCTTCTGCACCGAGCCGGCGATCCGTAATACAGCGGCGAATCTCTTGAGCGAAATCGTCGGTACCTTCGTGCTCGTGTTCGTGGTCGAGGCTATTTTTTCGAAGGCGGTCGCGGGCAATGGTTTCACTCCCGGGCTCGGAGCATATTTGGTTGCGGCGCTCATCTGGGGAATTGGTCTCTCGCTCGGCGGCACCACCGGATACGCGATTAACCCGGCTCGAGATTTGGGCCCGCGGCTGGCACATGCGGTGCTCCCGATTACCGGAAAGGGGGGCTCGGATTGGAGCTACGCGGCGATTCCAATCGTCGGGCCGCTGGCCGGTGGCGCGCTGGCCGGATTTCTCGCGCGTATCATTCATTTTTGAGGCACTATAGGGCGCTTCCGAGCTCCACTGACCGAGCGCTGACGCAAGTTCGTATCTTCCTAGATACCAGTAACTACAAAACTACCATCTGACCTTGGTGTGCTCGCATGGAAACAGGAGGCCCACGCTGCCTTGCTGATTTTCGCGCAGGTTGTAAATTGAACTTGGGGCCCTCGAAAACTTTCATTAAGCAGGTCTAGGCGATGGACAAAATTTGCAGCAATGTGGTTCGCGAACTCCGGGCGCCTGTCCCGGTGACTCCGCCAACATCCATCGCACGTAATGCGCTTCTGTTCCGCGGCGCGTGTCTCCAGGGCAAATCCGAAATTATGACCAGGAAATTCCGGCCCGCGATGATGCTGGCGTTCGGAGCGCTCCTCTTATTATTTGCGGCGGCCGGCGCATTTGCTCAGGTAAGCCACATCGGAAATTTGACGGGCAACGCACAAAAGGGCAAAGACTACTACCGCCGCTATTGCATCGGATGCCACGGGATAAAAGGCGACGGCCAGGGAGAGAACGCGCCCTATCTCGATCCAAAGCCGCGGGACTTTACTGCCGGCACCTTTAAGTGCCGCTCAACTCCGACGGGCAGCATTCCACTGGACGTGGACCTTTTCCAAACGATCAAGCGCGGCGTTGACACGACGGCCATGCCTTCATGGCGTCCTTTGACAGATCAGCAGCGCGCCGATTTCGTGGCCTATATAAAGACATTCTCTCCACGATTCAAGGAAGAGCAGCCCGACGCTCCCGTGGCGATTCCTCCCGAGACGCCGAACACCCAGGAGAGCGTGAAACGCGGCGAAGTTTTGTATCAAGACACGCTGAAATGCGCACAATGCCATGGGGCGACGGGCTCCGGGGACGGACCGTCGGCGTCTACGCTTCGAGACAATAAGGACAACCCCATCGTTCCGTACAACTTCGTTGAGAGAGCGCGATTCAAGTGCGGCGATACGGATGAGGACCTCTATCGCATTTTCATGACCGGACTCGACGGCACGCCGATGCCTTCCTATGCTGATTACTTGAAAGGCGAACAGGGATGGGATCTCGTGCACTACCTGCGCTCGCTCCAACTCAACTACAAGCCCGCCCAGATCGCTCGTACTACGCATCCAGCGAAGTTGAGGTAAGCGGCCAAGAATCTTGATGATTTCGCGAAGCTCGCGCGACTCAGCGATCGGGAAGCCGAGGGGATTCCCGGAGATTCCTTAGATGTAAGGAGGCGAAAGATGCGCCTGCATGGGATACTAATGGGAGCGGCGCTGCTGGCGGGTGCCGCTATCGCCATTCCGGCGTCTGCTCAAAATTCCTATCAAGTCGTCAGCGTACCCGATGGAGGAACTATTTCGGGAGTCGTCAAGTGGTCAGGAGAGCGTCCGAAGCCTCTGACGCTTCCTATCACGAAAGACGTCGCGACATGCGATCCCGCGCATGCAGGCACGCGCGATCTGGAGCGCCTAGAAATTGGCACGGACGGCGGCGTCGAAAACACGGTTGTATACCTTAACGGGATCACCTCAGGGAAGGCTTGGGACCTGCCGGACTCGCGCCGGTATCTTGACCAGAAGCAGTGCCGTTACGTACCCCACATCACTTTGGTAGCAGTAGGTAAGGACCTTTCGATTAAGAGTAGCGATCCGATTCTGCACACCGTTCATATGGCGGGTGCGGCGGATTACAATCTGCCGTTTCCGATGACCGATGTGATTCTTGCGCGAACCATGAGGAGAGCCGGAGCGGTCGATTTGAAGTGCAATGCCGGGCACATTTGGATGAACGGGGTCGTCATGGTAGTCCCCGATCCGTATTATGCGGTTACGGACGAGCATGGCGAATTCAAGCTCTCGGGCGTGCCGCCGGGCGAATACGAAATCGTGGCGTGGCACGAAGGTTGGAAAGTCGCGCGGGAAGAGCCCGTGCTGGACGTAGGCACCCAAACGAAGACGAAGCGCTACTACTTCACTGAGCCGATTACGTGGCAAAAGAAAGTTAACGTGCCGGCAAATGGACACGCCTCAGTTGATTTTCAAATCTCCGAACACTAAGCCAGGCTGCGGGGAGCCCTCGATTCACTAGGATTGCTGAATCACGCGTAAATCAAATCGCGCGAACCGGTTGCCGCGCACCGCTCGCTTCGGTATCATAGAAACCGCCAGCCCTCAGAGACGTACTGCTCTGCGCTGACCCGGAACGCAAAGCAGAGATGCAGCGTGTGCTTGACCGGGATTCGTGATGCGACGCCCTACAACGAGTCTTCGCGATCATTCCTTCGTGTTTAAAGTTCTGTTCTTATGTCGAAATGACTGAAATCGACCACAAATCGCTAATTCGGGTCAGCCTAAGGCTGATAACGCCGTTAATCGTCAGCGTCGTGGCAATATCCATGATATTTGCCGCGTATCAGGTCCGCACGCAGGACCGATCTTTGCGCCGCGATCTCCAGCGCCGCGTCGAAGCGCTGGGCGACAGTCTGGACGAAACGGTCGAGGCTGAGGTCGCGACTCACGCGAATGCCAGCCTTCGCCGCTCGATAGAGAGGCTGGTCCACAGGGACAATCTTGCTGCGATCGCCGTTTTTGATACGACTGGAAACCTGCTAGCGGCGGGCTCTGGCCTGGATGCACCTCTGCGCGAGAGGATGCGCGACGCCGCGACGACGTGCACCAAGTCGCAGGGTTGCCACCAATTCTTCGACTCCGGCGATGCCCTCTTTCATACGTACGCGATGCCATTGCAATCAAGCGAGGAGACAAACGGCACCCTCGTCTTCCTGACGGACGCGAGTTACATCCAAACGGCGACGCGTCGAATGTGGCGCGACACCCTCGTTCACGCCGCCCTTCAAACCCTGCTTATCGCCTTGCTGGCGTTGCTGCTGGTTCGCTGGGTCTTCAAAGACACAATCACTCAAATCGCGGGATGGATGAGATCGCTCAGGCAGGGCAAGGCTTCCGCACAGGCTCCTCCTGCGGGATCGAGCCTGCTCGAACCGCTCACGCACGAGGCTGCGCAAATGGCAGAGAGTCTTGATGCCGCCCTGGCTGCTGCTGGTGAAGAGGCGCGGCTGCGCGAAGCGGGCGAATCCACGTGGACGGCCGAACGATTGCACGTCAGCGTTCGCAGCAAGCTACAAGCCTCTTCTCTATTCGTGGTGTCAAACCGCGAGCCTTATATGCACGTATGGAAAGACGGTTCGATTCAAGTGATCGTGCCGGCGAGCGGCGTTGTGACCGCGCTCGAGCCCGTGGTGCTGGCCTGCGACGGAACGTGGGTCGCGCATGGATCGGGCAACGCCGATTTCGAAACGGTGGACAAACTCGATCGGCTGCGCGTTCCGCCGGACAATCCGCGATATACGCTGCGGCGAGTATGGCTCACGAAGGAAGAGGACGACGGCTACTATTCCGGCTTTGCGAATGAAGGCTTGTGGCCGCTCTGCCATATCGCGCACACCCGGCCTCTCTTCCGACCTGCTGATTGGGAACAGTATCAGCGCGTAAACGAGAAATTCGCGAAAGCTCTGTGCGAAGAAATGGCCGGCACGGAATCGCCGATCGTACTCGTCCAGGATTATCACTTCGCGCTTTTGCCGCGCCTCATCAAGGAGCAGCGGCCGGACGCGCGCGTCGCCATCTTTTGGCACATTCCGTGGCCCAACTCCGAGGCGTTTCGAATTTGCCCATGGCAGCGCGAGCTCCTCGAAGGGCTGTTGGCCGCCGATCTGATCGGCTTTCACATTCAGGCGCACTGCAACAACTTTTTCGAGACGGTGGATCGCGCACTCGAATCAATGACAGATTGGGACAGGTTTGTTGTTAAGCGCCAGGGACACACGACGCTCGTCCGGCCGTTTCCCATAAGCGTAGCATTTACTGAGGCGAAGCCGGAGGCGCTGGTTCGGCGCGAGCGGGCTGCGCAGCGGTGGAAGGTGATGGACGAACTCGGCATCAGTTCGCGATTTGTCGGAATCGGCGTCGATCGCGTGGACTACACGAAAGGCATTCTCGAGCGCTTCTGGGCAATTGAGCGCTTTCTCGATGAAAATCCAAGCTTCCGGGGCGAGTTCAGCTTCGTGCAAGTCGGCGCGCCAAGCCGCACGAACATACGCCGTTACAGCGAGTTTCTGGAGGAAGTACGCACCGAAGCGCAGCGAATCAACAACAAATTCAAGTCCGAGAAATCCAGGCCGATTGTGTTGCTTGAGCGGCATCACAGCCACGAAGAGATCGAGCGATTTTATCGCGCCGCGGACGTTTGCATGGTGACGTCGCTGCACGACGGGATGAATCTCGTCGCGAAGGAATACATTGCCGCGCGCGACGACGAGCGCGGCGCACTCATTCTCAGCGCGTTCACTGGTGCGGCTAGGGAGCTATCCGACGCGTTGATCGTCAATCCGTACGATGTGGCGCAGGTCGCGTCGGCGATTTTGACGGCTTTGAAAATGAGCACCGAAGAGCAGGAAGCCCGGATGGCCCACATGCGACGTATCGTGCGGGAACACAACGTGTTTCGCTGGGCCGGCAATCTGCTTGCGGCGCTCGCGGAAATCCGGCTAGAAAAAACGGAGCAGATCGAGGCATGAGTACTTCGAATTTAGGCCGAGGCAACGTCGTCGAATTGAGCCGGAAAAAGGCGGTTGCGGGCCGCTCCGGCCGGCGCGTGGTTCCGATCAACGCCCGGCGCAAGTTTGGCAATCCGCGGCCGCTATTTGCGGCATGGGACGAAATTGAGGCAGCAGTCAGCGAAGCGACGAGCCTTGCGGTGATGTCGGACTTCGATGGCACGCTTTCTCCCATTCGACCTCACCCTGAACAAGTTCGGCTCGGAGCGCGCGTGCGCGCCGCGTTGGCGCAACTTGTCACGAAAGACGTCCTGGTGGGGATCGTGAGCGGGCGAGGCCTTCCTGACGTGCGCAAGCGCGTCGGCCTCGACGGTATCTGCTACGTCGGATGCCACGGTTATTCGTTCCAGGCCACCCATGGTCATCCCGTAACGCTGATGAATCGCGCGGAGGAAGCGCTCCTCCCGTCGGTAGGCCGTGCTCTCAAGCAGCGCCTGAAAAACTTGCACGGCATACGCGTTGAGGCGAAAGAAGCAGGGCTCGCCATCCACTACCGAAACGCGACGCGGCGCGATGCGAAGCGCGCGCGCGCGGCGATTCAAGATGCCGTGAGGCGAAACCGCCGATTGCATCTGATCACCGGCAAAAAAGTTTGGGAGATCCTTCCAGGGCCCGGCGTGGATAAATGGACCGCCATCCGTCTGCTGCTAGCGCTTGAGGATCGAGCGAAATCGTTGCTGGTTTATATCGGCGACGACGTCCCCGACGAACACGTCTTCGCTCGCATGCGCGGAATCTCAGTCGCGGTCGGAAAACGGCGGCACACGGCCGCGAGGTTCTACGTCGAGACGACGGCGGACGTGCGCCGATTCCTCGAAGAACTGGCGAAAGCAAAGGTTTGACTAGGGAGTAAGCTTCCCGGTGATCAGATAATCCTGCGGCGGGACTCCAAACGCATCCGCGACGCGATTGAAAAACGCAAATAGCGCCGTGACGTAAACGGCTTCAGCAATCTGTTCTTCTCTCCAACCCGCATCTCTGAGCTTCTGTACGTCCGCGGCAGTCGTGCGGTATGCCGCGTGCGTCACAAGCTCTACGTAATGCATCAAAGCGCGTTCCGCCCGCGTCAGGCCTGCTTCGTCGAGCTTGCCCTCGAGAACCGCTTCAACGCATTTGCCGGATGCTCCCTGAACACGCAGGAAGTGAGCGTGGCTGTCCAGTCAATACGGGCACTTATTCAGGAAGGAGACGTAACTTGCGATCATCTCCTTGTGCCGCCGAATCAGATGCCCTTCGGAGAAGTGAACGGTGTTTGAAAACTCAATGACCTGGCGCAGAAAATCGGGACGCGCGCCGAAGCATTTGATGATGCCAGGCACCTGATGCCGCCCCGAGGACGTGCGCCAGTCATCGTATGCGGCGGCGACGTCGCCTTTCGCCAACGCATCCTCGATGATCATGATTTTCGGCGGAGGATACTTCGGGTGAACCGGCTTGCCGGACTGCTTCTTTGGGGTCTTGGACCGCTTCTTCGTCGCCATAAGAATCCGGGCCGCGCTACTGGCGCGCGCTATTCGGCAATTATAATCGCGCCGCCGCTATTTCGAAGGGGCTTGCGCGTCGATGTGCTCGATGACGATCGCCTTCGACCCGCCGCGTTCGTAGATTTTGCCGTTCACAACGACTTTCTGTGCCGCGAACGGCAGCAATTTGGAATTCTGGCCAGTTGCCGGCATCGAATCGGCGATCGGCCAATAGATTGTGCCATCGTCCGCGAGAATGACGAGCATCGAGCCAGCGTTCGCGCAATTGGTCGCGCATTCCTTGCTGATTGGCTTTCCGAGACTCTTCGTAAAGGTGCACGCGGAATCGATGACGTAGCCCTTCACCGTGACCGTCTTTTCCGCCGCCGGGCTGATTGCGGCGAAGAGCGCGATTGACAGGACCACCGCATCGAGCATCAGTTTCAGTCGCATCGAATGATTCTCCCTCTTTCAGTTAGATGAGATTCTGTGGCCCCGTCAAAAGCAAAAACGCCATACTTTTCGGCTCTCATTGCAGACTCCCAGCCTTTGGCATTGGTCCGGGAGTCGTAACTCGAATCGCGTAGCACGCCATGCTGGGGGTATCGATTGGCGGTAATCTAGTGCCGAATCCTCCCGCGTGCAATACTGCAAAAATACTATGAGCTTCAGAGAGTCTTCATTCCTTGCGATTCGATGCAGCGGTAGGCGCGTCCCGCTGCGACGCTTTTGAAATCTTCCACTCGTCCGCTCGGCCATTGAATTACAACTCGATCCACGGTATCGCGCTTTCCGACGCCGAACGTGACCGGCAATTCCGACTGCGACAAATAACTCGAGCCGCCCTTTACGATGCGCGATTGGTTGACACCGCCGCATTCGGTACGCACGCTCGCGCCGATGGCATCGCGATTCGATTTCGTGCCAGTGAGCTGTAAACGAATGCTGCGGTTGCCGCCGAGTTGTTCGGTGCGGAACAAATAGGCCGGGCCGTTGTTCGTTGTCATCAGGAGATCGAGATTACCGTCGCGGTTAAAATCGCCGTACGCCAGGCCACGGCCAACTTTCGGCTGGTCAAATCCGCCGCCTACTTCGGCCGCCACGTCGTGAAACGCGCCCTTCTCGTCGTTTAGAAAAAGATGGGGCGGCTGCGCGTAGCCCACATTGCCGCGAATGTTTCGCACGGTTTCGTCGATGTGGCCGTTCGCCACTATGAGGTCGAGGTAGCCGTCGAGATCGATATCCGCGAAGACGCAGCCGAAGCCGAGAGTGCTCTTTGACGCCAAGCCGATGCCGGCGCGCGTCGCGATATCGTCGAACGCGCCTTTTCCGCTCGCGTGGTATAGCCCCATCATTTCGTTGTCGAAATTCGTGATCGCGATTCCGGGCGCGCCGGAATTATCGAAGTCCGCCACATCCACGCCCATTCCCGCGCGCGCCTTGCCTTCGCTGCTGAACGCTAGCCCGGCATCGACGGCCACTTCTTTGAATGTGCCGTCGCGCTGATTTCGGTAGAGCTTGTTGGGCTGGGTGTCGTTCGCGACTATGAGGTCGAGCCAGCCATCCTGATCGTAATCGAACATGGCGACGCCCAGAGATTTCGAGCTACTGTCAAAAATGCCGCTCTTCGCGGTGACATCTTCAAACGTGCCGTCGCCGCGATTGTGAAAGAGCCAGCAAGTTTCGCCGCGGTACGCCTCGGGCGTGCAATACGATTTGTGCTTGCCATCCAAACTGCAAAAAACATCGTGCTCGCCGGACCACTTCACATAGTTACAGATGAATAGATCGAGAAGGCCATCGCGATCGTAGTCGAACCACAGGGCCGACGTGCTGAAGCCCTCGCGTCCTGCGAGTCCGCTGGCGCGGGTGACATCTAGAAAGGTGCCTTTGCCTGTGTTCTTGAAAAGATGATTCTGCCCGACGCAAGTGATGAGTATGTCTGGAAATCCGTCGTTATTGTAATCGCCGACGGCGACTCCCAGGCCGTATATTTCGACATCGAGGCCGGCGCTGTGCGTCACATCTGAGAACGTGCCGTCGCGATCGTTGCGATAGAGCTTCAGCGTTGTCCGTTCGCGCTTGTGGCCCGGCCAGTCCATGCCATTTACCAGCAAAATGTCCTGCCAGCCGTCGGCGTCGTAATCGAGAAACGCGCAACCCGAGCCCATTGTTTCCGGCAGCATCTTGCCGCCATAGGCGCCGCTATTGTGATGAAAGTCGATGCCGGCTTTGGCGGTGACATCTGAGAGGCGGAATGTGAGATTTGACGCAGGCGCAGCGAATGCTGGCGAGGCAAACGGCCAAATACCGGCGGCTTGAATCACGGAGGAAGAAGCAGCGCCGGCCAACCCGAGCAAAAAAGAACGCCGCTTCAAGGTACACTTACCAGGCCGTGGCGAATCGCGTATACCACAAGCTCGGCCGTCTTATGAATTCCGAGAGCGTCCATAATGTTCGCACGGTGAACCGCGACGGTATTCACGCTCAGGTCTAGCTGGCTCGCGATCTCTTTATTCGTTTTTCCGCCAACGATGAATTGAAGCACTTCCAATTCCCGCGCAGTCAGGCTGGCGCCGCGCTCGCCCTTCAGCGCGGGCTCGCGAGCCAGTTGGGGCGCGACCGCCTTTTCTCCGGCGGCGACGCGCCGTATCGCCTCCACAAGCTCGAGGTCGATAGCATTCTTGAGAATGTACCCGCGAGCGCCCGCCGCCATCGCTTGCCGCACGAGCGTATCTTCCGAGTGCATGCTGAGCATCAAGATCAAAAGTTCGGGAGCGCTCTCTAGAATCCGCTGCGTGGCCACCAGTCCGCTCACTCCCGGAAGCGCGCAATCCATCACAATCACCTGCGGTCGAAGCCGAAGGGCAAGCCGAACGGCTTCTTCTCCGTCACCCGCTTCGCCGACCACTTCGAGATCGGCTTCGTCTTCGATAATCCGCCGGAATCCCCGCCGGACAAGACTATGATCGTCGACGAGCATGACACTGATTTTCTTAGGCATTTGCATCGGCCCTTCCCTGGGGTATGTTCAACCGAACCAGCGTGCCCCCCGACTGCGGCGTAGTGAATTCGATGCGCCCGCCGAGCAATTCGGCGCGCTCGCGCATCGCCACCGTGCCGATACCTCGACTTACGGATTGAGAATTGAAGCCCTTGCCGTGATCTTCCACTTCAAGTTCCAACGATTCCGGCAAGAATTTCAGCCGCACCCACGCCTCGTGCGCTCCTGAATGCCGCGCCACATTGTTCAGTGCCTCTTGAAGAATGCGGTAAACGTGAATTCCCTTGCTGCCATCCACCGTGAATGGCTGCCCCGATTTTTCGTAGCTTATGACGAGTCCGGTCTGCTTTTCTACTGTCGGAATGTACCAGCTTACCGTGCTCTCGAGTCCCGATTCTTCGAGCATCACGGGATGCAAGGCTTGCGAGAGCGTGCGCACGTTTTCGAGCGTGGATTGCGCGATTTCCGATACCTCGCGCAATTCGGTGCGCAGCAGCGAGTCCGGCGGCGAATGCTTTTCGGCGCGCGCGAGCATGGCGCCCACGGCCGTGAGAATCTGGCCGAACTCGTCGTGCAGCTCGCGTGAGATGTGCCGGAGCGTCGATTCCTGCGTTGCAATCAATTTTTGCGCCAGATCGCTGCGCTGCGCGGAAAGAGAGGCAAGCTCGGCAAACAGTCGCCGGTTGGAGCGGATCATGTAAAGGCTGGTCAGCAGGATGGCGATGAGAGTGGCGCTCAGAAAAATGTATCCCTGCCGCTGGACACCTCTGTAAATCTCCCGAACGTGCTGCGCCGCCAGCTCCTCGCTTTCATTATTTTCGACGAGTAGCCGCGCGACCGCCGTACTTAGCGCTTCCTGCCGCGCCTGGAGCGAAAGTCGAATCTGTGCTCGCGCCTCATCCGCTTTGCCCTCTTTGGCGAGATCGAAGGTTCTGCCCACGGCGTCCCAGAATTGCTGAACGGAACTTCCGAGATATTGCCGCTGGTCCGATGAACGGGGCGCGACGGCCGCTTGCTCTTCGAGCTTCAGGGCGTCGTCGAGATCGGTGTGAATGCGATCGAACTGCGCCGACCACGCCGTCAATGGATACGGTTCATCGTTATCGAGCATGTCGCGCATGGCGAGTGCCAGCGAATTCAGGTCGTTCTGGATGCGAAGCAATTCGAGCGAATCCTTGCGGTTGCGGTCTGCGATGTTGTGCTGCAACTCACGGAGACCGGCGATTTGCCGTTCGATATAGAACGAATACGCGACCACGACGACGAGCGTAATGATGAGCCCGAGGAAGAGAACTGGCGTCGGAGAAGGACCCGGCGAGCGTTGCACCGTCCGAGAATATAACGCGGGAGCGCCAAATTCCAATCTGTACGATGCCGCGGCAATCGCGTAAACGACGTGCCGGTTGTCGCGGGCCGGTTACCGTGGCCTGCGCCCTTCCTTCACTTCGATGTCGATCATCCATTTAGCCGTTCGACGAAAGCGTTCGATTTCAAAAGGATCGTCTGAATTCGTCATCAGCGCCGCTTTCGCGCGAATCGCCCTGCGGTAAGCGAAGTACAAAGAGGAGAATCCGCCGCCAATCGTCAGGATCATGATCGCGACGCCCGTCAGGACCTGATCAGCTTCAGTCATTAAGTACACGATCGCAGCCAGCAGAACGAGAACGAGTCCGCGAATTATCCAGAGAGTTTGCCTGAAATAACTGGGCTGTTCCGATGTGGGTTTGTAGGAATACAACATCGAACAAGCCAATTCGGCTACGAGGGCGAGTGCCCAGCCGAGAATTGCCGCGCGCAGCGTCACTTATGTCTCCTAGGGTGTGCTCTCCGCAGCGAGACGCCGTGAGCGAGCGGTCCGGCGCGACGCGAAGCCGCGTCGCACACAGCATGGTCGCGCGCGCTCGCGGCGTCAACTCGCGCGGCGTTCCAGTATTTGTTCATGCGATTCCGCGTCTTGAATTTGCTGATATGCTTGAAACGTATTCCAACTCCATTGGGTTTCAGGGGCATACGCGTTCGCAAAGTTACATTTCAACGGCGGGCCGGGTGCCGACAGGGCGTGTTCGTCAGAATCAATTGCGCGCGAGACAATACATGATGAAAGTGAGCACTCCAATCGCGCGCGCGACCGCATCGCGACGCGGGAATCTCATTTTTGGCCGTTCGATATTGCTTTTGCTCATTTGCGCTGCCCCCCAAAAGTTGCAGTCCCAGTCTTCGCCGCGTGCTGCATCGGCTGGCGACTCGACGTCCAAATCGCGAGTCGCGGCTACGCAATCCGCCTCCGACGCTTTTGTTGGCAGCGAGCCATGCGCGAAATGCCACGCATCGATCTACGAGAGCTACAGCCACACGGCGATGGCCAATGCAAGCGGCCCTGCTTCACAGGGCGTGATTGCGGGCGATTTCGAGCACAGGCCGTCTGGAGTTCATTATCAAGTTTCCGCCGCCGACGGCCACGTCTGGCTCAGCTTCGAGCGGCCCGGCGATCCGACGCTGAAAGGGAAGCGAGAGCTTCTCTATTTCATCGGGTCGGGCGGACGGGGAAGAAGTTATCTGTTTTCCGTTGACGGATTCCTCTTCGAGTCGCCCATCAATTGGTACGGCCAGCGCCGCGTTTGGGACATGGCGCCCGCGTACCAGCAAGCGCGCGAAATGCCGATGAATTTGCCGGCTTTGCCCGGATGCCTCTCCTGCCACACCAGCGGATTACAGCCGCCGCTTCCCGGCACGCAGAACAAATATCCGTCGCCAACTTTCGCGCACAGCGGGATCACCTGCGAGCGCTGCCACGGCGCGGGGAAACTACATACCACGAGCTCCGGGCCGATCGTCAATCCCGCGAAACTTCCGCCCGAGCGCCGTGACGAAATTTGCATGCAGTGCCACCTCGAAGGAAACGTCGCGATCGAACAGCCCGGACGCCACCTCTACGAATTCGAGCCCGGCGAGAATCTTTCTGACTTCATTCGATATTTCGTTTACACCGGTGATGACCGCCGAGGCATGGGCGCGCTCAGCCAGGTGCAAGCGCTTGCGCAAAGCGTATGCAAGAAAAAAACCGGAAACGCGATGTGGTGTGTGACCTGCCACGATCCCCACTCAACTCCGGCGGCGGCGCAGAAAGTGGAGTATTACCGCGCGAAGTGTGTCGCGTGCCATGGCGACGCATTCGCCGAAAAACACCATCCGGCCGAGCGAGACTGCACGCAGTGCCACATGGCTCGCGCCGCGAGTTCGGACGTCGCTCACACTCAGGTGACGGATCATCGAATCCTGCGTGTGCCGGAGATGCAGCTCGAAGATTTGAGGGCGTCACGAGACCGCGACCTCGTTCCATTTCCTCCCGGCGCACCGGATCCGCGCGATCTCGCGCTTGCCTGGCAATCCGTCGCCGCAAACGGAACTGAGGCCGAGCAAATGAAAGCAAGAAGCCTCCTCGAGGATGCCGTCCAACGGACGCCAAACGACAGCGTTCTGCTCGCGGCGCTTGCATACACTGAGCAGATGAACGGAGCGCTCGATCGCGCGCGCGAACATTACGAGCGTGCGCTGGCGCTCGATCCTGACGCGATCGACGCGGCCACGAACCTCGGCGTTATCAAAGCGAAGGCGGGCGATCTCACCGCTGCGGTCGCACTTTGGAAACGCGCGTTCGAAGATTCACCCGGAACCAGCCGAATCGGGATGAATATCGCGATCGCATATTGCGCTGCGGGGAAACTCGACGACGCCCGTACCTACGTCCATCGCGTCCTGGAATTCAATCCGGATTTCGGCGTGGCAAAAACACTTGATCAGCGTCTCGCAGCGAATCCGCCGAGTTGTAATTTGCAATAAATACAGAGGGCGAGGTACGGCGCAGCTCAGAAGTCGGCTGCGCCGCGCTAAGAATCTCCCATGAATTTGGGCAGGCGGCGCACTACTTCAATATTTCAGCGATATAGACCGATAGCGGTTCCATCGCCAAACTCCCGAGTTTTCCCGACTTCGGCGGTGAATTCAAATCCGTAATCAGCGTCTTCGCGTTCGGCGCCGTGAATCCTTGCGCCGACAAATCAAAGCTGACCGATCGCGCGTTCATCGACATGTTGATGACCACCAGGACGGCATGGTCTTTGTACTGGCGCAAGTAAGAGATGATGTCCGCATCGTCCACGTTGAGCGCCGTATAGCTTCCATCGAGCAGCGCGGGGTTCGTGTGCCGCTGGGCCAGTAGCGCCTTGTAGAAATTCAGTACCGAATGCCGATCCTTTAGCTCGTCCGCGACATTGTGCGTCTTGTAGCTCTCCGGGATGGGCAGCCAAGGCGTGCCCTTTGTGAATCCCGCGTTCGCATCGTGATTCCATTGCATCGGCGTGCGTTCGCCGTCGCGGCCTTTCTCGACGGGCCAGCCGAGCCTGCCAATCGGATCCTTCACGTCTTCGCGGCGTTTCGGGTCGTTGTTCTCCATGCCGATTTCTTCGCCGTAATACATGATCGGCGAGCCGCGCAGCGTGAGATAGAGTGCCGCCATCACCTTGGCGATGCGATCGTTGTTTACGCCGTCGCCCCAACGATTGTAAGAGCGGACGATATCGTGATTGCTGATTACAAATACCGGCCAGCCGCCCGCTGAATCCACGGCCGCAATCTGCTTGCGAAATTGCGGCGGTGAAAGCGTCTTCACCTGCGTGAACATGAAGTCCATGGGCATCTGAAGCTCGTTGCTGTGCTGGCCGTAATATTCCTTCAGCTCGTCGATATTGCGCGTCCACGTCTCGCCGATCAGTACGGCATCGTATTCATCCGCCGCTTTTCGGAGGCCGCGAAGCACGTCGTGGACTTCGGGCAGCTTCACGTTGTACGTGTCGATCATATTCGGATCGCCAAATTTATTCTTGCCGGGAGTGGTCGGATTGTCCTTCAAATTCGGATCTTCGAAGAGCGTGTCCACCGCATCAAGCCGGAAGCCCGCCACGCCGCGCTGGTACCACCACCGCGATACGTCGAACATCGCGTTCATCACCGCCGGATTCCGCCAATTCAAGTCCGGCTGTCCCGCGTAAAAGTAGTGGTAATAATACTGGCCGGTGGCGGAATCGAGTGTCCACGCCGAGCCGCCGAATGTGGAAAGCCAGTTATTCGGCGGCACGCCAGGCGCTTTGCCGTCGCGCCAGATGTACCAATCGCGGTGCTCCGACGTGCGCGAAGATCTCGAATCAATGAACCACGGGTGCTTGTCCGACGTGTGATTAACAACGAAATCGAGAATGATTCTTATTCCGCGCTTCTTTCCTTCGCTGACGAGGCGGTCAAAATCCGCGAGCGTTCCGTATGTCGGGTCGATGTTTTCGTAGTCCGAGACGTCGTAGCCGAAATCCACTTGCGGCGACGGGAAGCACGGCGTAATCCAGATCGCGTCAACGCCGAGCGCCTTTAGATAGTCGAGCTTCGAAGTGATGCCGTTGAGATCGCCGAAACCGTCGTTGTTGCTATCGGCGTAGCTGCGCGGATAAATCTCGTAGAACACCGCGTGCTGCCACCATTGATGCCCCTGGGCATCAACCGCCTTTTGCGCCCACGCTCCTGGAGCAGCCCAAAACATGCAGATGAGTAGGACGGCCGTCACCATGAGATGTTTCAACATGATCGATTCCTCCGTTGCGACGCAAAGAATAACTCTCCTCTCGCTTGAATCTCTAATGTTTTTCATGTTTCGCGCCATCGTGCTTCTCGATGAAATGAAAAGTTAACTTCGCATGCGAATAATTCTGATCGCCGTTTGACGGCATTGCCATCTTCACCGACGCGCTTTCGTCAATGGATTTTTCAAGCTCGCCGCCTTCCACCGACGCGACTTCGCCAGGATTCCAAAGCCCAAGATGATATTGCGCGCCCGCCGCGCCGGAAACTTCGAGATCGAGACGCTCGCGCCCAGCCGTCCACGTCTCCGAGAGAATTCGCAATCCGCGGCTCGCGCTCCCAAGCGGCGGCAACTCCGCCGAGTAGCTGACGCCGAAATCGTTGTGCAGATGAATTCGCAGGGTGTTCGGTCCGCCGTAGACCGGATATCGAATTTCGACGTGCTGATCTACATCGCTTGCGCGAACGTGATAGGCCACCGGCCGGCCGTTAATTTCAACTCCGAGAACTTCCGCGCGCAGGCTGATCGCGGGATTAAAATTCACAACGCAATCTCCGTTGCCGCTCTTCTTCGTCTCGAGGGTGATCTCGTCGATCGTCTTGCGATAGCTGAAATCGAGAGCGGCCGCGCCCACGCGAACATTTCGTATCGCGAACGAAGTCCAATCCGCGGGAACATGCGGCGCAAATTCAATCCGGTGACTGATCGCATCGGCCTGCAGGCCAAATAATCCGCGCAGCAGCGGGCTGATCACCATCGCCGCCGACCAAATTTGATGCGGCGAGCTGGTTGACAGCGGCTGGTAGTAATCTCCGGAGAGAACTTCCGTCACGTGCCCAAGCGAGCCATCAAGCGCCAATAGCGCATTCGCGCGCAAATTTGAATAAGCAGGGAATTCGCGGTGATAGCGATACTCGCCGACTGACGCCCAGCCAGTAAAAAGCGGCCACACAGAGCCGTAGTGATAGCCACCGCCGCTGTATTTCTCCCACCGCGACGAAATGATGCGCATGCCCCAGTCCGATTCGTGATCTTCGTCGGCAAGCTGCTCGATCATTTTGCCGGACTTCTCCGCATCGAGAAGGTCGAACCACATCGGCACCGTCGCGAGAACGCTCGGCAAATCCACGCGCTTCCCGTCGAGCCCCAGCGCGTATGCAAATAAGCTTTTGTCGGCGGACCAGAACACACCATTCAGCAAAGGCTTTTGCCGCTCAAAGTTCTGAGCGAGCTCCTTGCTTTCTTCCGCCTTGCCAACAAGCTGTGCCAAATTCGATAGCGCGCGAAGCGCTTCGAGGCCAAGGCCACTCTGATAAAGCTCAGTCTTTACCGGAAGCAGCGGACCGCCTTCGACCCAGCCGTGCCCGACGCCAACGTTTTGCGGAAATCCTTGCGCGTCGTACGTGGAGCGAAGGAATTGATACGCCTTCGAGATGCTCTCCCATTTCTCCTTCGCGAAGGCCACATCACCGCTCTGCACCACGTAATCATTCATCGCAACAATGTAGAGTGGAGTCGCATCGGCCGACGCGTACGGATACGGATAATCCTTGAACCAAGGCACAAACGTCGCGCCCTGCGCGATTTCGTGTGGAATCTTTCCATCGTCGCGCTGATATTTGCTCAGGAATTCGAGCGCCATGCGCGTCGTTGCGAAATCTGCCTCGGAATTGAGCGCGAACGAAGTCCACAGACAATCGCGGCCAAAATACCACGCGAACCCCGGTCGCTGGCTTCGGCCCGATGTTCGGTAGCCAGCCACCAAGCTCGTGCCGAGAGACGAGTTCTCGACGATTCCTTGCGCTACGCTGACTCGCGCCCAGTCGTACGCTTTCTGCAACTGAGCATCCGGCAGTTCAAGATTGACCGTCGCCGCGAGATACTTCTGGTAATACTCGGCCGAATCCGCGAGCAAATTATTACCGCCCGTAGCGAGGTTCTTGTAAGTACTTTCGGCGTCTTGCGGGCTTTGATCGGAAGCCGCAATCACGATCATTCGCGTTTCATTGCCTTTGGAGATCGTGCTCAGCCGAAATGAATTTTCGTGCGAGGCGGAATAATTGTTTTCGTACTCCTGATGCTGATCAACCGCGGTAGGGGAGCCGACGAGCGCGGTGAACTTGCGGGTTTCCTCGCCGAAATAAAACGCGTGAAGCGTCGAGTCCCAGCGCATGTAAGTCCCGCCGAGCGCCGCAGGCCATTCCAATTGAAAATCGCGCTCGAACTCAGCTTCGATGTCGAGCGCCTGTTCGGTCTCGACATCGAGAAAAATAATCGCGCCCGATTCGTGAACGGGAACGAAGAGCGTCTCGCGCACCGAAAACGTATCGCCGGAATAGACGATTGTGCTCGATTCCGGCCGCACGATGACGCGCCTCACGAGCGCCTCGGCTGGAAGTGAAACGCCGTCAATCAGAAATCGCAAATGGAAATCCCGGAGAATCTTCAGCGGATAGACCCACGCTTCGAGGCGCCCGCTCTCGTTGCCGAATAATCCTGCGCGAGTGCCAACCGCGGAGAAAAATTCCCACGGCCGCGCCGTCCGCGTAAGTTCGGGCGATGTCGCCTGCGTCTGCGCGCCGGCGAGAGAAAGCTGCGACGCAACAAGAGCCGCGGCCGAGAGTGCGGCGGCAATCGTCCAGAGCCAAATTCGATGATGAGATTTCCGCAGCTGAGGCGTGCAAGGCTCGTGCTTCGTCCGGACTGAAAGCATTTCGAAGCCTCGATGAACTTGCAAAGCCACGTTGACCTTACTATAGAATGACGGCGCGGATTCTAGCACGGGCCAAACCCGGGAAGGTACCGCCCTTTTGAGGTCTTCGCGCCGCACGTTTCTAAAGTCGCTCAGCCGTTCCGCGCTCGTATTGTCATTCGAAAATGTATTGGCCCTCGCCAAGCCATCGCGCTGGCGGGAATTTGCCGGTTTACCCATCGCCGGCAACGCTGAACAGGCCGCCCCGACGCCCGGAAGCGATCTCGGCGTGAGTTTCGTGAATGTCGGGCGTGAGTCGGGCCTGAATGCCAAGACGATTTTCGGCGGCGAACATAAAAATAAATATCTGCTCGAAACCACGGGATGTGGCGTCGCCTTTTACGATTACGACAACGACGGCTGGCTCGACATTTTCCTCGTCAATGGCTGGCGCCTCGAGGGATTTGCCGGGGGCCAGGAACCGACTTCTCATTTGTTCAAGAACAATCGAGACGGCACGTTCACGGATGTCACCGCGAAAGCTGGACTGATTCACTCGGGTTGGGGGCAGGGCTGTTGCGTCGGCGACTATGACAACGATGGCAACGAAGATCTCTTCGTCACGTATTTCGGCAAAAATGTGCTGTACCACAACAACGGCGACGGAACATTCAAGGACGTCACCGAGAAAGCCGGTGTCGGCGGCAATGGCAAGCGCTGGAACACCGGTTGCGCGTTCGTCGACTATGATCGCGATGGACATCTCGATCTCTTCGTCGCGAACTACATTGATCTCGATCTTGCCACCGCGCCCGTGCCTGAATCCGGCCCATGCCTCTACAAAGGCGTGATGGTGGCGTGCGGCCCGCCCGGGCTGAACGGCGGAAAAAACCTCTTGTTTCACAACAATGGCGACGGAACATTCTCAGACGTCTCTGACGCTTCGGGAATTTTGCAAGCCAATGGCACCTACGGCCTCGGCGTCCTAACGGCCGATTTTGACAACGACGGCTGGCCCGACATCTACGTCGCGAACGACTCCACTCCGAGCGCGCTTTACCGGAACAAAAAGAACGGCAAATTTGTGGATGTCGCGGTCGACGCCGGATGTGCGCTGAGCCCGGACGGCAAGCCGCAAGCGGGTATGGGCGTCTCGGCGGCGGATTATGATCTCGACGGCAACCTCGACATCGTCAAAACGAATTTTGCCGGCGACACGCCCTCGCTCTACCATAATCTTGGCGACGGCAATTTCGAAGACACGACTTTCACCGCGGGGCTCGGCCTATACACGCGCTTTCTGGGCTGGGGCTGCGGATTCTTCGATTTCGATAATGACGGCTGGCCCGACATTTTGATCTGCAACGGGCACGTCTATCCCGAAGTCGAGCAACTGAAGACGGAAGCTGGCTACGCGCAGCAGAAGCTGCTATATCGAAATTTGCGCAACGGGAAATTTGAAGATGTCTCTCTGCGCGGAGGGCCGGGAATCACTGTTCCGGTAGCATCGCGCGGATGCGCGTTCGGCGATTTCGATAACGATGGCGATATCGATGTCGTCGTGAACACGTCGAACGACTTTCCGCAGCTTCTTCGCTGCGATTCGCGCGTGGAGCACAACTGGATTAAAGTGCGCACAATCGGCACAAAATCGAATCGCAGCGGCATCGGCGCCCGCTTGCGTTGCGTAATGCGACTTCCGGGCGAAACGAAGGATCACAGCCAAATTGACGAGGTCCGCAGCGGCGGCAGCTACATGTCTCAAAGCGATCTGCGCGTCCATTTCGGCCTCGGCAAGGCCGACAAAGTCACGCTACTCGAAATTCGCTGGCCAAGCGGCGCGGTGGACACGCTCAAGGACGTCGCCGTAAATCAATTGCTCTTCGTGAAGGAAGGCGAAGGCATCATCCGCACAATGAGGTTCGATCACCCAAAAGCATCCCCCCAGTCGAAATAACGCAGACAACGTCGAAATCCAAAACTTCAGAGCCGGGAGGCCCCTGCCTCCCGGTCTTACGTCCGTAGAGGCACCTGCCAGCCAGGGCTAACTCTTCTTCACCGTCGGCCGCACTTCCTTGCCGGCCCCTTCTTTCAACGTATGAATCTCATCCACACCGAGCCCCTCAAATCGCTCAACCAACCCGCTCGGCCAGCGAACCTGAACCCATTCAATCTTCGTCGCAGCTCCCAATCCAAAATGCACTCTCATATCGTTATTCGAGATGTAGCTCGACCCGCTGCGCACCTCATCTACAAAATTCCGCGCACCAGCTTTCATCGTGATTCGCGCGCCAATTCCATCGCGATTCGATTTCGTGCCCACCGTTCGAAACGCAACCCAGTGATTCGCCGAGCGCACTTGATTCACCAGCAAGCTCGGCGACGCGTTCATGTTGCTGATCACCGCGGATTGCCGCCCGTCATTCCACAAATCGCCGATCGCCAATCCGCGCGACGACATCGCGGTCGTAATCGCCGGCCCGCCTGTTTCTGAAATGTCGCTGAACGTGCCGTTGCCGTTGTTGTGATAGAGAATCCGCGGCTCTTTGAAACTGCTCCCAAGATGCTGGCTATCCACTTCCGGATAGACGTGTCCGTTCACGAGCAACAAATCCGGCCAGCCATCGTTATCGAAATCGAGAAACATCGTCCCCCAGCCAAGATACTGCGTGTGCAGCCCGAGTCCCGCAGCAACGGTCACGTCATCGAAAGTGCCGTCGCCGTTGTTGCGATACAGCGTCGATGTATCGTCCGAAAAATTCGTCTTGAAAATGTCGAGCCGGCCATGGCCGTTGAAATCCCCAATCGTTGAGCCCATCCCAGCCTGCTCGCGCCCATCTTCATTGAACGCCGCGCCGGAAATGACCGCGACATCCGTAAACGTGCCGTCGTGATTGTTGTGATAGAGAATGCTCGGAGTGCTGTCGCACGCGACGAAGATATCCGGCCAGCCATCGTCGTCGTAATCGAGAGTCGAGACGCTGAAAGAGTAGTGCCCGTTCGTCTTGTCGATGTGCGCCTTCGTCGTGACATCCTCAAACGTTCCATCGCCGCGATTGTGATACAGAATGTTTTTCTTCCACGGCAGCCCGCGCGGCCCGCACATCACTGGCACGCCTTTCCAAACGCAGGATGGCCGGTCACCGGGCGCCGGCGAGCTTGTCAGATCGAAATCCACGTAATTCGCCACCATCAGATCGAGATGGCCATCGCGGTCGTAATCCACAAACGCGCAACCCGTGCCCCAATCTTTCCCGGTGCCCGCTACGCCCGCCTTCGCACTCACGTCCGTGAAAGTTCCGTCTCCATTATTGTGGTAGAGAATATTTTTGCCGTAGTAAGTCACGTAGAGATCATCCCAGCCGTCGTTGTCGTAATCGCCGACGCAGACTCCTTGCCCCCATCCCGTCGCCGCGAGGCCGGCCTTCACCGTCACATCCGTGAAAGTGCCGTCGTGATTGTTGTGATAGAGATGGTTTGTCGGGCCTTTGCCGGGAGGAAATCCTTCAAGAGTGGTGCCATTCACAATGAAAATATCCGGCCAGCCGTCGTTGTCGTAATCGAAGATAGCGACTCCTGTTCCGGTCGTCTCAATGATGAATTTCTTTGTATCGACGCCTCCAAAAACAATTTTCATCGTGAGACCGGCTTTTTCGGCGATGTCCACGAAGTTTGCAAGCTGGCCCGAGCTGCTTTGAGTCTGAGCGGCGAGGCCAAGCGCGAACGGAAGCAGTAAAATTACAACGAGCCGGAATCGTGCGGATGATAAGCGCGGGGAATTTAGAGAGATTGGGCCGCAATTCATGGACGATATTGCATACTAGGTTGGCCCTCATCCGCGGTCAAGGAAATCAGGAACGTGCACGCGGTGAAGTTCTTCGCACGCAGCGGTCACGTGACATCGCGAGAATGATATTCTTTTCAAATCGAGGCACGATCCGGCGAAACATGCACTGCCCGCTCGCTCATTTGCATCTGGGATTTCGATCAAAGACCGCCTTTGCGACGTTGCTGTTCCTGTCCATGAGCATCGTCGCCGCTGCCCAGACAACTCCCGGCGCAAAAAGCCCAGGTTCAAAGGGAGCAAACGCCAATTTCAGTGCCGGAATGGCCGCGATCCAAAGCGGCGACTTGGAATCAGCGCGCACGGATTTCGAAGATGTTGTTCGCCTCGCCCCCAGAAGTCCCGAAGGTCACAATTCGCTCGGCTGGGTCCTGCTCCAACTCGGCCAAGTTGATCCTGCGATCTCGCACTTTCGCACGGCCATCGAAATCAATCCCAATCTCACGCAAGCGCACATCAATCTCGCAAACGCTCTCACGAGAAAAGGGGACATTGACGGCGCGGTCAAAGAGGCGCAAGAAGCGGCACGGCTGGCTCCCAACGACTTCGAAGCGCACCGAACTCTCGGACGCGCTCTCAGCCTGCAAGGCAAAGTAGAAGATGCCGTCGCCGAAATTCGACGCGCGATTGAGATTGAACCGAAGCGCGGCGAACTGCACGACGATTTAGGCTCGCTCTCGGTGCAACGCGGCTCTGTTGATGAAGCGACTGCGGAATTCTCCGAAGCGTTGCGCTTGAATCCAAATCTCGCCGATGCTCATTTTCATCTCGGCGTTATCCGCCTTCAGCAGAAAGCGATTCCCGACGCGATCGCAGAGTTACAGACGGCGATTCGCCTCGCCCCGAACAACGGCCTGGCGCATTATTACCTCGGCCAGGCGTTAGAATCACAAAGCGGCGGCGTTGTTGACTACGATGCTTCCCTCAAAGAATTCGAAGCCGCCGTAAAGCTGCGTCCCGACTTTCCGGACGCGCAAAAGCAGCTCGCCCTCGCGCTCCAGCGCCATGGAGATGCAGAAGAGGCAGCCGACGCCTTCCGCCAGGTCGCGAAGCTCGAGCCCGATAATCCCGACGCCCACAACGACCTCGGCCTCGCCCTCCTTCAAATCGGCCGCGCGGATGACGCGATCCCCGAATTCCAAGCCGCAATCCGCTTGCGCCCGAGCGATACGAACTTCTCAGAAAATCTCGGCGTGGCTTATTTGCAGAAAACAGAATTCGATTCCGCGATCGCACAATTCCAGTCCGCGCTGAAGATCTCCCCCGATGACGTGACTCTCCATTACAACCTCGGCCTCGCTCTCAAACTCAAGGATCAGCTCGCCGCTGCGATGGTCGAGTTCAGAAAAGCTGAAGAACTCGATCCATCCCAACCGGACGTTCACTACACGCTGGGGATCACGCTTTGGCAACAGGGAGATTTCGACAAAGCAGTCGACGAGCTTCACGCTGCCGTTCGCGCGAAATCGGATTATGCGGAGGCCTACTACACGCTCGGCACTGTTCTGAAACAACAAGGGAAGCTGCAAGAATCGGCCGACGCGCTGCGCGAGGCAATTCGCTTGCAACCCGATTTCGCAGGCGCGCACACAACTCTGGCCGCTGTGCTGCGACAACTGGGAGACACCGCAGGCGCAGCCGCCGAAGGCAAGGCCGGCGCGGAAATTTTCAAGCAGCGCACAAATTTGCAGGCCGCAACGTTCGCGACAAACTCAGGACGGCGTCTCTTGCACGCCGGCGATCTCGACGGCGCCATCTCGCAATTTCATTCTGCAATTGATTCGGTTCCCACCTTCGCGCCCGCGCACTATCAACTTGGATTGGCGCTCGAGAGAAAAGGCGATCACGATGCCGCAAAAAAAGAATTTCAGCGCGCGGCTGAACTGGATCCGCGCCTAACGCCGCCTCACCAAAGCAGCACCCGCTGAAATGGCCGATTATCGAAGCTTACTTCCATGGTGGTTAGCGAGTTGTACGCCGTCAAGTCCGGCAGTCCTTTCGCATTTGTCTATCGTTTCTCATAGATATTTTCGATACCACCGTATAGTTTTTCATATCCTGAGAGCCTTAGAATCGGCCGGACCTTTTTAGAATCAGGCACTTACGCCGAATCCAAAATCTGGTAGTTAAAGTGCTCTTATTCTGCCAGGTAGTAGTTTTGTACTAGGGGTATGTGCATTCTCGGGGGATCCTAGACTTGGAACGTCATCGCGGCTTTCTTCGCGTCGTAGCGGCTCTGGGGGAGTCGTCGCACCGCGTAGCCGTCAATCAGTTTTTCCTTCTAACCGTCACTCGATTTCACGAAAAAACTTTCTTGGCACTGAGACGATCAGCAACAGTTTGAGTTCAAGTTCTCGATCACTTCTGCGGAGGCATGCAATGAAGCATGCAATGAAGCATGCAATGGCAATTCGGTTCGTGTTGGGATTCTCTTTAGTCGTTTGTGCGTTGAGTCTGTGGACGCCACCAGCCTCAGCTCAAGCTGTATACGGTAGCGTCTTCGGCACGCTGACGGACCCGCAAGGCGCCGCTGTCGCTGGCGCCAAAGTCACGATCACGTCCGCGGCGAAGGGGACCACTGAAACCACGACGACGAACGAGAGTGGCAACTTCACCGTGACCCACTTGATTCCCGACGTCTACAACCTCAAAGCTGAGGCCACGGGTTTCAAGACGATCGACATAGCGGGAATACAGGTATCCGCTGACGTCAGCACTCGTGCGGACGGCGTGTTCGTAGTCGGTGCCGTGACTCAAACTGTCGAGGTTACGACCGAAGCTCCCCAACTGAAAACGGACCGCGCTGACGTTGCAACGGAATTCAATGAAAACGAGATTGAGAATGCCCCGATTTTCGACCGAAACTTCACCTCGTTCGAGTTGATCGCTCCGGGTGCGCAAAAGTTGATCGGTTGGAGCCACGCGGCTACTGAAAATCCCCAGGGCGGCCAGCAGATTTTCGTCGATGGCCAGCACTTCAGCGGCACGGCCTTTGAACTCGATGGCACCGATAACCAAGATCCGATTCTCGGAATCATCGTTATTAACCCCAATCTCGACGCGGTGGTGGAAGCCAAGATCACTCTACAGAATTTCGACGCGGAATTCGGCAAGGCCATCGGCGGTGTGGTTACCGCCCAGACGAAGTCCGGCGGCAATGACATTCACGGTAGCGCCTTCTGGTTCCGTCGTACAGACTGGTCGTCTGCCCGCGATCCGTTTACGAACTCGACGATAAACTCGATTACGGGCGAGGCACTCCCTGAGGCGCGCTGGAACCAATTTGGCGGCTCGGTGGGCGGTCCCATCATTAAAAACAAGTTCTTCTTCTTTGGCGACTATCAGGCCACGCGCCAAGTGACCGGTATCACGAATTTGCTGACGGTTCCCACCGCTGAAGTCCAGAGCACCTGCGGCCCTTCGGCACCCAGCACTGGTATGTGCGACCTGAGCCAATACCTGGGGATAGAAGGCAGTGGCACGAATGCGGGGCAAGCTTTCAATCCGCTCAGCAGTACCGAGCCCAACGGCGGCGGTCGAACGGCGTTTGCAGGGAATATGATTCCGGTCAGCTTGCTGTCTCCATCAGCGCAGGCCATCTTGGCCGCCTTCCCGGCGCCGCAGACGAGCAGCGTTCTCAACAACTACGTTTTCTCCGGTTCAGGTCCATTTAGTCAAAATGCGTTCGACACTCGCTTCGATTACCAAGTAAGCCCATCTCTGCACGCCTTCGGACGCTTTAGCCTGGATTGGTTCAGCCTGACGGGTTCGCCGTCGTATGGCATCGGGGTGGGCGGTGTCGGGGACGGCGTAGGCGGCTTGGCTGGCAGTTCGGTGATCCACAATTACAGTATTGCGACTGGGTTTGACAAGGTCATTAGCTCAAGCCTACTGACTGACTTCCGCTTCGGGTTCTTCCAGTATAATCCGCACGCAACCAAACCCGACGTCGGCAAGAATCCGGACGGTCCTTCTGGGTTTAACATTCCGGGAACAAACCTCGGCGACGTAACCACCTCCGGTTTGCCTGGCTTCTATTTTGACACTCTGCAGTCGAGCTCGAGTAATCCATTCCAATTCGGCGACGGTTTGGGAGTAGGCCGTTGCAATTGCCCGCTGTACGAGCAAGAGCGGCAGTATCAATTCGTCAATAACTGGACGAAAATTGTTGGCAACCACGAATTCAAATTCGGCGCTGACATTCGCTATGCGCAGAATCTGCGCGTTCCGAGTGATCAGAACCGCACCGGTGAGCTCCACTTTAATGCGCAGACCACTTCTCAAGGTGGCAGCGGCGGTCTCGATCTGGCTACTTTCCTGCTCGGCGACGTCAGTAACTTCGACCGCTACGTCAGCAGCAGCCTGGATGCGGGAGAACGCCAGAAGCGCTTCTTCTTCTTTGCTCAGGATACTTTCCGAATCACCCCGAAACTCACTCTCAATTACGGGCTTCGCTGGGAAGACTACAGTCCCGAGTCAGTGACCGGAAAAGACCAGGGTGGATTTGCCAATCTCACGCAAGGCATTATCCGCGTGGCAGGCGAGGGTCCGTACGGCTTGAACGGAAATATCGATGCGAGTTGGGATGCATTCGCGCCACGCCTTGGTGTGGCGTATCAAATAAAGCCGAAGACCGTTATTAGAATGGGCTATGGCCGCAGCTTCGACATGGGCGTGTTCGGGTCGAATTTTGGCCACGCCGTCACGCAAAGCTTGCCGGTACTAATCGCTCAAAGCATAAATGACGACAACTTCAACTTCATGACGAATGCTCCCTATCCTACCTCGAGCGGTCAGACGCCGAATGCGTATCCGGCATTCACGCTAACAGAAGGTCCGCCAGCCGCCGTGTTTCCGGCGGTGCCATCGAATGGTCAACTGCCTTTGGCAGGCCCCGGCGGCAACGTCAACACCAGGATTCGGCCGACCTACCAGCGGTTGCCGACTTTGGATGCGTGGAATGCGACCGTGCAGCACCAACTGACGAACACCATGACGGTCGATGTCGCGTATGTCGGTAACAAAGAGACGCACGGATTCGTGGGCACGGGTGCCACGTACAACGTGAATCCGGTGTTTCCAGGGCCCGGCACTTCCTTCGACAATTCGTTCTCTCCTGTGACTCCGGCGGTTGAGCGGCGGCCGCTTTACAACAAGTACACGACGGTCTATCAGGGCGTTCCAGTTCAGTGCTGCTCGATCGACTTGTCAAATTACTTTGGCAATGACGCCAGCAGCAAGTTCAACGCCTTGGAGATCAAACTGGATAAGCGGTTCTCGCAGGGGCTCCAGCTGCTCACACACTACACCTACGCTCATGCCGAGCAGTACGATGGCGGCAACGAATACGTATTCGCTCCGAGCCTTGCTTACGGGCCGAATAGCCAAGTCCGCAATCACGTTTGGATCATGAGCGCGGTCTACGAATTGCCGGTCGGCCGTGGCAAAAAATATGCTTCAAACATAAGCAAACTTGAGGACTATGCGATCGGCGGTTGGGAGATCACGGCCAATTCGAACTGGAGCGGTGGTCTGCCATGGACGGCCGGTTACGGCGAGTGTGGCGAGGATCAAGACACCGGCGTCTGCCGTCCCAGTAAGGCCAGTGGATCTTTCCCTCTCGGCGCGCACAGATTGCCCAACGGCAACTACTCGTGGTTTACACCTATCCCAGCTCTTGAGTTCCCAGCGAGCGATATTTCACCGACGATTGACACTTGCACGCTGGCGAGGCCAACCGGACCCGGGTTCTCGCGTCCGGCTTGCGGCACGATCGGCAACATAGGCTACGACTCGTTCCGCGGCCCGCACTATTTCGGTGCGGACGCTTCGCTGTTCAAGAATTTCGCCATTACCGAGCGCGTGAAAGGCCAGTTCCGCGTGGATGCGTATAACGTATTCAATCACAAGGTCCTTGGCTTCGACTCGAATGAGGGCGGCGGCACAAACATCGATGGTGGCGGCTCGAGCGGTCAGATCACAAACATCGAGGGCGACACCATGATGCGCCAAATCGAATTCGCGCTGCGGTTCACCTTCTAACGCAAATCTCGGTTTCAATTCCACGGGGAGCTCTCACGAGCTCCCCGTTTTTTCTTTGCGCCACCTTCAGGTAGACTCCTAGCGGAATGATCCCCATGCCTCCAACACACCGCCGTCTCGTTTTTCTCCATTTCCTAGTCTTTTTGCTTTTCGCGGTGTTCGTGGGACCGACTCGGGCGCTCGCCCACGCGAAGTCTCAAACGCAATCTGATCAGGAAACAACAAATTCTCCAGCGCCCGATTCGCAATTCGCCGAGGCGCAGAAATTGATCCAGGAAGGCCGATACGATGAGGGCCTAGCGCGCCTCGGTGAACTCGAGGCAAAGCAGCCGGATCTGAAGGGTCTCGCCCACGAACTCGGCGTCGGCTACTACAAGAAAGGCGATTACCTGAAGGCCGTCGTATACCTCAAGAAAGCCCAACAAGAAAATTCAAGCGATGGTGAGGCTGTCCAGTTGATGGGCCTTTCCTACTATCTCGCGGGTCGGCCTGCGGAGGCAATTCCGCTGATCGAAAAGGTGCAAGGCTGGTATCCCAGCGCCAATGTCGACGCGTCCTACGTTCTCGGAATCTGCTACATCCAAACGAAGGACTATCCCGGTGCGCGCAGGGCGTTTGCAAAGATGTACAACGTGCCCGCGGATTCCGCGGCGAGCTATCTCTTTACCGCGCGGATGCTATTGCGTCAGGATTTCGAGCCGCCCGCCGAAGACTACGCGCGCGAAGCCGCGAAGATCGATCCAAAGCTGCCTCTTGTCCATTACTTGCTCGGCGAACTCTATCTCTTTCAATCCAAAATTCCCGAAGCCATCGCAGAATTGCGGAAGGAACTCGAGATCAATCCGGGATATGCCGCCGCCTATTACAAACTTGCCGACGCCGACTCGCGAATCGAGAAATATGAAGACGCGGAAAAGTTGCTGCAGCGCTCCATCTGGCTCGATCCCACATCCACGGGGCCGTACATTTTGCTCGGCAAAGTTCTCGAAAAGAAGGGCGAGATTCAACTAGCCGTCCGCGCGCTACAGCATGCAATTTCGATGGACCCCAACAACGCAATGCCTCACCACCTGCTCGGCCAGGCCTATCGCGAAATGGGCCGCGCGAACGATGCCGACCGCGAACTGAAGCTTGCGGAACAACTGCAGGAGCGACCGAGCGCGAAGCCCTAGCTCCCACGCCGATGGCCGAGAAAAATCACGTCGTCGTTGGCCTCGGAGAAGTTCTCTGGGATCTCCTTCCCGCCGGAAAGCAACTCGGCGGCGCGCCCACAAATTTTGCTTACATCACAAATCTGCTCGGTGATCGGGGAATGGTTGCGAGCCGCGTCGGCAACGACGACTTCGGCAGGGAAGCGCGTCTTGCGCTCGAGAAACTGCGGCTTCCTACGGCGAATTTGCAACTTGATCCCGTTCATTCGACCGGAACCGTCAAAGTTCAGTTGGATGCCGCCGGCCAGCCGAAATTTGAAATCTCCGAAAGTGTAGCCTGGGATTTTCTCGCGTGGACTTCCGAATGGAACGCTCTTGCCCGCGAAGCAGATGCCGTGTGTTTCGGCTCACTGGCGCAGCGATCGCTAGCGTCGCGCAAGACAATTCGCGAATTCGTCAAAGCGACGCGCGCAAGTGCCACGCGAATTTTCGATGTAAATCTCCGCCAGGCTTTCTTTTCCGCAGAAGTGCTGGCCGAGTCGGCAAATTCCGCGGACATCGTAAAGCTCAATGACGACGAATTGCCCCGCGTAATGGCCCTTCTAGGATTGCCGCATCAAGACGAGGAGTCGTCCGCGGAAAATCTTATTCGCGCATTCGGCTTAAAACTTGTTTGCGTAACACGCGGCGCGAAGGGCAGCTTGCTCGTGAGCGAGGCCGGCAGCCACCGCCATCCTGGCTATCAAATAAAAGTCGCGGACACGATCGGCGCGGGCGACGCATTCACTGCCGCGCTCGTTCACGAATATCTTCGCGGCGCTACAATGGCCGCGATGAACGATGCTGCGAATCGCGTCGGCTCGTGGGTGGGGAGCCAGATTGGCGGCACGCCGGAGCCAAACGCCGCGCAATTGCGCGAGATATTTGCTGCGAAACCCTAACCTTCTATCGCCTAATTCGCCGCCGGAGCCGGTTGACTCTGCTCCTTCGACAGCCGGTCCACCAAGTCCCGCGGGAGATCGTGCAGCAAAACCAAAAACACGCCGTTCGTCCAACCGAACCCGATCACATTCGCCTGATATCCAGCCGTAACATGCGTCTCATCCGACCGGGTGACGGCGTTATATTTTTCACGAATCGTCCCATCGCGTCGAAAGTTCTCCGCCACGTCGGAAACAAACTCATAAGACGCGCGGTTCGCGTCCTCGCTGAAGTTGTAGCGCCGCATCCCCTCGTCCGCGATCAACTGCATCGGGGCCCACGCATACGGATAGTCCCACTGGGCGCCAGTTTCGAGCGGGCTCATCGCAATTCCGCCCGGCCGTTCGATTAGTTTCAGGTTTGCCACCACCGCCCGTGCCTGTTCGGGCGTTGCGAGCCCCGCCCACAGCGGGTAGAACGTCGTGATGTAAACGTACTTCGAGCGCTCGTGAGTTTCGAAATTGTAATCGAAAAACATTCCGCGCTCGGCATCCCAGAAATATTTCTGCATCCCAGCTTTTCGCTCTTCCGCGCGCTCATGCCATTTCGCTGCTTCGTCCTTGCGCCCAAGAATCTCGCTCATTCGTTCAAGGTCGGTCTCGGTCTTGTAAAGCAGGCTGTTCAAGCAGACGGGAGCAAAATGATGCGTCGCGGCGCTATAAGGTTCGAATCGAAAAGAAACGTCGAATCCCGATTCACGCATCGCGCGGTCGCCTTCGTAATAATCGGCGCTTAAGCTGATCGTGTGCGAGGCTTCGCAATCCGGTTTGGCCATCGTAGTCGCTGCCTCGCAAACTTGAACCGAATACTGCCGTCCATAGATAGGTTGCGAAGATTGCCGTTCGTCGGCCGATACCACATAGCCATGATCGAGATCGGGATGCAGCAGAAAAAACGTCGCCACTTTACGGTAGTAGCCGCTCTCGTCCTGGACGCTTTCCGCCGTCGGCCCCTTGCCGAAATCGTAATATCGCGAGAGGCCGGTTGATCCAGCCACATGCGGCTCGCGAATCCACATGTCGTAATCTTTCGTGGCGAACTTGTAGGCGTTTTCAAGCCATGCGCGGTCCTCATGGCCGGCGGCTTTCTCAGCATCGTAGACGCTCATAATCATCGACGACAAAAACGGCGGTTGCGCTCGGCTCAGGTAATACGTCCGGTTCGCGTTCAGAAATGTGCCGTAGTGCTCGATCTCGAAGAAAAAGTTCTCCACCATACCGCGCGCAAGCTCAATCCGGTTGTCGCGCACCAGCCCTCGGATGATGAAATAACTGTCCCACCCGTACATTTCGTTGAATCGCCCGCCCGGCACGACGTAGGGATGCTCCAAAAAAAGCAGTCCGTGCGGAGAAATCTTATTCGCGTCAATCTCGCCTGGACCGTGAATCACCTGTGAAAGATGGCGCACCTGAATATTGCAGCGTTTCTGCAGGTCTTTCACCGTATCGCTCTCGGGATAGTCCGCGGGAAGATAGAGCACCGACTCGCCCGCAGGAAGCTTCGGATCGACGACGGTATCGCAATTGGAAAGCGACCGCGTCAAAGTGTCCCATCCGGAAGCGATGTATTTGCGAATTGGCGCGAGGCCGGAATCCGCCGCATCGCCCGGCGAAGCCAACGCGGCAACTTCGAGCCACGGACATGTAATCGAGATACAAATGAAAATCGCGAATGCGCAACGCCACGAAGCGCGTTTGCTTAGTGCGAAACTGGGCTGATCGACCGAGTCTGTGAGCATAAGGCCCAGAGAATAATCGTTCCCGACATTCCGCGCAAGCAAAGCAACAGGGCACAAAAAAACGCCTCGCGTAACCGAGTCGCGGGAATATCGTGCGGAATTATTGCGCGAGCATCAACTTCTTGAGCTGCTCGAGATTGTCGCGCGCCAATGTGTGCTTCGGATTGACCTGCAGCGCGCGCTCCAGATGAGTCTTCGCTTCGGCGTATTGTCCGGTTTCTGCCAGCGCGCCGCCAAGATTCGCCTCCGCGTCAGCGTCATCTGGGCGCAGTCGAACGGCAGCGCGAAATTGCTCGATCGCGCCGGGAAAATCATTCGTCGCGACCAGCGCGCTCCCGAGATTGTAGTGCGCATCGAAATAATCCGGCCGAATCTTGAGCGCGAGATGGAATCGCTCGATGGCTTCGCCTCCGCGTCCAGATGCGAGTAGCGCGCCACCGAGAGAATTGTTCGCGGTCGCATCGTTCGGGTGCAGTTCCAGCGCGCGAGAATATTCCGAAATTGCCTCGTCGAGCTGTCCCCGCGCTTCCAGCATCGCTGCCAGATTGTAATGCGCTTCAAAATCTTCAGGATTCGTCTCCAGCCTGTGCCGCGAAAACGCTTCGAGCAGCGTCTTGCGCGGATCGGCGTCGCTCTCTGCTGTCTTCCGCGGAATCACTTGCAGCCACAAGTGCGCCATTTCATCTCTGGCGCGGTTGCCCGCCATCACTCGCTGTGGCGGGTGATTTGGATTTGCGGTATTGTCCTCCGAATTGTCATACGTATATTTCATCGCGACCGTCGTGCCCTTCGGCAGCCTCACAGGCGCAACGTATCGAAACACCGCCTGCCAATTCAAATCCCACCGCGGAATATGAATCAGTGTCTTCGTGCTTCCGTCGGGCAGCGTCGCATACCCGAGCAAATCCTTCCCAAGATAATGAGCGTGCGGATAGATCGCCAATAAATCCACATCAACAGGCAAAGTAAAATTGTCCGTCACCACGAAATCTTTCGCGCCCGGAGGAATATCGAGCGCGCGATCGTTCTCGAGCTGAAGCAGCATCGGAAAAATCGAAGCCGGCACATCGGTGAAGTAAAGCCCGATCGTCGGCTGCACTTTCTCCGCTTTGCCCGAAGGCTGCATGTGCGTGTTCAGCACAAGGTCGGTGTCTTTGTCGAGCCGCAGCGCCATCCCGTCCGGTTCGACATACGGCACCGTCCCCGGCTTCCAAAATAAAAAATGGCTGTCGGGATCGAACGACTCGGATTCAATCTCCAGTTCCATGCCACCAAATCCCGCACCCGGTTCTTTTTCCATGTGCCGCGCCGATTGCGTTCGATCCACCAACACGTTCGCATGATGAATCAGCTTCTTATCTCCCGGCCGAATCTCCATCGCTTTCAGCCAGCGCACTCGGTCAACGGGCGCGCGGAAAATAAAATTCCAGTAGTTGTCGTCGCCGCCAGCCGGCAGGAGATACGGCTTATCAGCCGTCAAAATCAAGTCCGGTTGTCCAAGCTGCCAGCCTTCAACAAAATGCGGCAGCGGAGGAAGGTCGGCCGCGTCGCCCTCCTTCTCTCCGTCGTCGACCCACTCCTGAAAAAGTGAGATTTGCCGATCGGTGAGCCGTAATTCGTCTGCAAATTTCAGCTCGCCATCCTCCGGAAGCCACGGAGGCATGAGCCGCTTGCGCGTTACGGCCGCGATTTGCCGCGCATGGGATTTCACGTCCCCATAGGTTAACAGCGTGAATGGCGACGCCTCGCCAGCGTGATGGCAGTTCGCGCAATCGCGAAAAATAATCGGTGCGATGTCTCGATCGAAGGTAACCGGATGTTCAGCCGCGATGGAATGCGACACGGGGCGGCCTGGCGGCTCTCGGCGCGCAAAATCGCCGCGGCCGCTCGATGCAGCCGCCGCCATGCTCAACGCAAGCAGGCAGCAGGGAAGAGCGCGTGACAAACAAATCATTCGAGATCCGAGATGTAGCAACCGATCGCGTCGGTAACGCGAACCGGCGGAAACTTCCCGCTAAGCGCGGCCTGAATCGCATCATCCAATTCGTGCGTGGTCGCCGCGCTCCGCGCTCGCCCGAAGTCCACATACCAGTTGTCGATGCGCCCGTGGTAGACCAGACGCTCGTTCGCATCGAACACAGCGGCTTCCGGCGTAATCTTCACCTGGCTTTCTCGCACCAGCGCATGCTCCGTGTCTCGCAGCGCAGCAATTTTATATCCGTACTCCGCGTCGTGCTTCCGGATCATTTCAGCCGTTTCCGCCTTATCCGGATACACAAGCCAGAACGCAACTTTCCCAGAATTGTCGGCGCCCGCATATTCCGTCCCCGCATATTTCTCAATGATTCGCTGTATCGCCGGCGCGTAACGATTCGATATCGGACAATCCGTGCGCACAAAAATAAGCACAACGATTTTGCCCGGCGACACTCTCAGCGGATCCACCGCTTTTCCGTTGAGATTGAGCGCTGTCGCCGACGCGCCACCGCACCACGAATATATGGGGAAGAGAATCGCCATACTTAGTGCCAGCAAACCAAGAATGATTGTGATTTGTAAATTGGCGCGACGCATGCAAAACCTATCCCGCAGAAGCTAGATTGATTCTAGGAGCGTTCGCCGCCCTTGTCCAACGCGAGCATTCGGCCGCAGTCGCCGGGGAAATCGAGTTCCAATGTCGAGAGACATCAATGTGAGCGTACAATGGTGCCGCGTTCGCCATAAGAAAGGAAATCCTGGCTCATGTCGAGATCAGCTCAATTATTGCTGGCAGCCATTCTTGCCCTCGTCAGCGCGGCCATCCCACGAGCCCTCGCGCAGTCCTCGAATCAGTCCGCGGGAGCCGGCGGCGACGATTGGCCTTTCTACGGTCACGACACGGGCGGCATGCGCTACTCGCCTTTGACGCAGATCAATCGGGACAACGTCGCAACACTAAAAGTCGCATGGACTTTTCACGTGGGCGATATTTCCGACGGCACCGGCGGCAAGAAGCGCAGCGGCCTCGAGACCACGCCGATCCTGGTGGACGGTACCCTCTACCTCACCTCCGCGTTCAATCGCGTGTTCGCGCTCGACCCGGAAACCGGAAAGCAGCGCTGGGTCTACGATCCAATGATTGAAATCGCCGCAGATTACGGCGACGGCCTCATCAATCGCGGCGTTGCCGTGTGGCTTGATTCAGCCCGCGCGAAAACAAAACCCTGCCGCCGCCGAATTTTCGAGGCCACTCTCGATGCGCGGCTCATCGCCCTCGATGGCGCCACCGGCGAGCCCTGCATGGACTTCGGCAATCGCGGCCAAATCAGTCTGCGCGATGTCCCGCGTTACATTCCTGGGGAATATCACATGACATCGCCGCCTGCGGTAATCGACGACGTCGTCGTGGTCGGCTCGTCCATTGACGATAACGCGCGCGTCGATATGCCAAGCGGCGTGGTTCGAGCTTTTGACGCGCGCACCGGCGCACTCCGCTGGAAATGGGATCCGCTCCCGCCGAATGAACCGCCAAATAATGCCTCAAAAGATTCTGCATCCGCCACGCAAGGCGCAGTAAAAAAGTGGCGCACCGGCGCCGGCAACGCATGGTCCGTGATGGTCACCGATCCGGGGCGCGACCTCGTGTTCATTCCCACGGGCAGCGCGAGCCCCGATTATTACGGCGGCCTGCGTCCCGGCGACAACAAGTGGGCCAATTCAGTGGTGGCGCTGCGAGGAAAAACCGGAGAGTTCGTCTGGGGCTTTCAGCTCGTGCATCACGATCTTTGGGATTACGATACGGCCGCGCCGCCGTTGCTGACCACTTTGCAGCACGACGGCAAAGCGGTCCCCGTCGTGATTCAGGGCAATAAGTCAGGTTTCCTCTTCGTCCTGAATCGCGACACCGGAGTTCCTGTTTTCCCTGTGGAAGAGCGCCCGGTCCCGCAGTCGGATGTTCCGGGAGAAGTCACATCTGCCACGCAGCCTTTTCCTTCTGCACCGCCAGCTGTCTCGCCGCAAAAACTTTCCGCCGACGATGCATGGGGCATCACTCCGGAAGATCGCGAAGTGTGCCGCGCGCGCATCAAGAGCCTTCGAAATGACGGCCTGTTCACTCCTCCAAGTTTGAAGGGCACGCTCTCCATCCCGGGAAATGTCGGCGGCATGAATTGGAGCGGCTATGCATACGACCCGCAAAACCGTTTGCTCGTGATCAACACTAACAATCTGCCGGCAAGGATGGGAGTAATTCCCTCGGACAAATACTGGGACGCGGTCGATGCGAACACGCAAGACGCGGAGTACACACAGCAAGCCGGCGGACCGTACGGCTTGTTTCGCACTATGATGTTTGCCAAGGCGCACCGTTTGCCTTGCGCGCCACCGCCGTGGGGAACCTTAACGGCGGTCGATATGGCGGCGGGCACGATTCGCTGGCAGGTCCCGCTCGGCTCTCTCGCGCCCGGTATTCCAGTCGTCCCTGTCGGTGCGCCCAGCCTCGGCGGTCCCATCGTCACGGCCAGTGGATTGGTATTCATCGCTGGAACTATGATTGATCCCTCGTTTCGCGCGTTTGACGTGGAAACCGGCAAAGAGATTTGGAAGTTTCAGCTTCCCACCAGCGGCGGCGCGACTCCGATGACCTACCAGTCGAGGAAAAGCGGCAAGCAATTCCTCGTCATCGCTGCCGGTGGGCACCGAAGTGTAACGGAAGAATCTCAGAACGACTCGATCATCGCGTTCACTCTTCCCTAGCGGCGTTATCACAATTCAGAGCCTCGAGGCTCTCGCCTCGGGGAACACCTTGCGCGCCGGAACAAATGCAACTGCCGGTTGCGGATCAAGGTTCTATTACCCGCTCTGTTGGCTGTCTGGTTCGAAATCGGAGTTCCGAAGAGTACTTAACTCCTTTCACAGGAAGAGCATCCGTTCACTCATCTGTGCAGAATTATTGCACTGCTGCTGGCCGTGCTTTCCTAACCAGCTGAAAATACAGCACTTCAATTGTCGCTTTCGTTGAGAATTCGGAACCGTACCTGCATTGCCTAAATGGGATTGTTTGTCCTCGTTTCGAAACTTTAAGGAGGAATAGGGATATGCTCAAACTCATGCTTCGGCTGTATCGTGAGGAGGCCGGCCAGGACCTCACGGAATACGCTTTGCTGTTGGTGCTGGTGGCATTGGTTGCAATCGCCACCATGCAAACACTCGGCAATACGATCAGCGGCGTCTTCGCGAACGCAGCCTCCAACCTGACCTCTGCTACTTAATTGTCGCTGGGCTGAGTGACCACAACTGCCGGTTGTTTGTGTGTGTTCACTCCGCCCGGGGCTATTTCCACGGACTAACGAATGCTTGCGGAGCGCTGAGTAATTTCCGATTGCTCAGCGGAACTTCTTTTCCAATTCAGGCAGCGTCTCCACAAACACGTGCCCGACTATCGCAATGCTCCGCGGATCAACTTTGTCTAAAGTGTCCTCTGGCGTGTGCCAATAAGTCGACGCCACATCGAAGTCAATGATGTCGCACGCCGCCACTCCGCGCCGGATGAACGAGAGGTGATCGTCGCCGCCGATCGAAAAACTCTCGTTCACAAACACGCTCCCATAGCCTAATCGGCCGGCGGTCTTCCAAATCAGATCATTGAGCCACTGAGTGGATTGGCTTTCTTGTTGGATCTTCAAATCAGTCGGCCCAATCATATCGGCGAGAATCATCGCCTTGAGGCGCTTGAGATCTCCCGAGAGCGCCATGCTCGCTGCCATCTCGCGGCTGCCAAACGTGCTATTCGTATTCGTCCACTGAACGCTATTTTTGTCGGTCCAGTCACCTTGCGCTTCTTCGCCATCGAAAAATGCAATCCACACATTGAGCGCACTCTCCGTTATGCGGCCGCAGAATAATCTTGCCATCTCGAGCATCATGCCCGTGCCCGAGCCTCCATCATCCGCGCCCACGAAGTTCGGAATGCGCACCGTGTCGTAGTGCGTCGCATATAGAACGATGTTCTTACCTTTGCCGGGAATCTTGGCGACGATGTTTTTCATCGCAATGTCGCCAAGCGCCGTCGAGCCGTGGAAATCGTGCTCTTCGACCGGGCATCCGAAACTCTTGAGCTGGCCAACGATGTACGCCTGCGCCGCGTGAATCCCGTCGGACCCCGGTGGACGCGGTCCGATTTCAACGAGACGCCGAACGTGTTCGAATGCGCGCGCAGCGTCAAATCCGCCGGTAGAACTGACCGCCGGCGCAACTGGCGGAGCCTTTCGCGGACTCGCTGATTGGGTCGCTGCCGCCGCCTGCGCGGTCGACCCGCCCAAGCCGGCTGGCTGGCTGCTACACCCCGACGCAAAGAACAGCGACGCTACAAGAACGACACTCGATTTATTCATTAAGAATTTCCGATGCCATGCCGATCCACTTGGTTGGCGGGCTCCGCACGGCATATAGTCCATTGCACAGCATCCGAAATCTGAAATCTCAAATTTGAAATCGTTTCGGGTTTGCTCTCCAGCTCTCGACGCGCCGTACCGACCAGCACGTCCTACGCCAGCCGCACGTACTCAAAATCAATCGGCTGATTATTTATCCCGCGTTCCGGCGGCGCAATCCACGCCGCCATCTTCCCTCGCTCCGTAACGCCCTTCATCAGGCTGTAAATGAACGCGCGATCCCCATCCGTCGGCAGCCACTCACTAACATGTGCATCGAATTCTTCCTGCGTAATTGGATTTCCCGCCGGATCCGTCGGCACATTGGCCCAACTTCCAATCGTCCTCCGAAATCGCGTGCTCGGCAGAGTCATTCGGAAACTATGCCCCACCTTCTCAATATGCTTGTTCCAGCGCTTCATCCCCATCTCGCAGTCCTTCACATAAGAATCGCGCGTCACCTCGTTGATGGCATTGCGCATCGGAATTTGTTCCGTGCGAACGCCGCCCGCGCCGTCCGGTAGCTCGAGATTGAAGATCTGCTCCGCGGCGCTGTGATCTTCGTAACGCGCTTCGTCTGGCCGTCCCTTCAACGCATTTGCAAAATAGGAAGCCGCGTTCGAAGAAGAATCACCTCCAAATAAATCAAGCGACGAGCTGAACCAAAAGTTCAAGTATTTTTGAATGAGTGGCAATTCCACTGCGCCCGCCTTCCGAATCGCAATGGGATCGTCCGTGTTCAACTCCTGCATCACTTCAAGCGTCCGCTTGATCACCCGTGCAATTCCCGTGTCGCCCACAAACATGTGGTGCGCTTCTTCCGTCAGCATGAATTTGCAAGTGCGCGAAAGTGGATCGAAGCTCGATTCGGCAAGAGATTTGAGTTGGAACTTGCCGTCGCGATCCGTGAAGTACGTAAACATGAAAAAACTCAGCCAATCACGAATCGGTTCATTGAACGTCGTCAGAATGCGCGGTTTGTCCGCGTCGCCCGAATGCCGTTCGAGCAATTCTTCCGCTTCTTCACGGCCGTCTCGCCCAAAATACGCGTGCAGAAGGTAGACCATCGCCCAAAGGTGCCGCCCCTCTTCCACATTCACCTGAAATATATTTCGCAGATCGTAGAGCGAAGGTGCCGTATGCCCGAGCAATCGCTGCTGCTCAACAGATGCCGGCTCCGTGTCCCCTTGCGTAACGATGAGGCGCCGAAGCGTCGAGCGATGCTCGCCGGGAATTTGTTGCCACACTTCCTTGCCGTAATGATCGCCGAATCCGATGCGCCGATTCGAGTCCGGCTCCGCCAAAAAAATCCCCCAGCGATATTCCGGCATGCGAACGTAGCCGAATGTCGCCCAGCCCTTCGAATCCACGGAGATCGCTGTTCGCAAATACACCTCGTTAGCCTGAAAATCCGATGGCCCAAGCCCGTGCCACCAATTCATGAATTCCGGTTGCCAGTGTTCGAGTGCGCGTTGCAGCGTGCGATTCGAGCCCAGCTCAACGTTGTTCGGTATGCGATCCTGATAATTCAGCGGCATTAGACTCTCTCCCAATCAAAATTCGATTTCGATCCTGTTCCAAACTTTTTCAGCGCGCCGTTTTCGCCCGTCGCGTTGGGCCGGATGAAAACCCAATTTTGCCAAGCCGAAAGCCGCCCAAAAACTTTTGTCTCAATCGTCTCGGCGCCGGGGAAGCGAAGGCTTGCTTCCATTCCAGTCAACGCATCGGGCGAAAGGCTCACGCGCTCTTCAATCGCAACGCGAATTTCGTCTTCCCAATCGAGATCGTCTGGCGCGACGGTGATCAGCCCCTGCGCGAGCGCCTCTGCCGGTGAAAGCGCTTTTCCCGAGAGCTTTTCAATCGCCGCAAGCTTGTCTTTATCGCCGCAGAATCGCGTTTCAAGCCGGCTTCTGCCATTCACCATCAGCAGCAATCCAAAGTTCAGCCCGTCGATCGCAATCTTCGGCGATTCTCCTTCTTCTTCCGCGAGCGCCAGCATGTAACTGCGGTCGGCAGCGAGCGCCAGCTCAAAAAGAATTCCCGCGAAGCACGAATCCTGATCGACAATTGCAAACAAGCTGCGAGAAGACACATCGAGCCGCCCGAATGTGCGCCGCAACAATCCAATCGTTTCGCGAACCAGCCAATCGTCCTTGTGCTTCAGCATGAGCGCGTCAGACGCAAGCACTGCCTCAACGCTCCCCGATGTTTTCAGCAGCACGAGCCCCAGCTCGAGTTCATTCGTCCGCAGCATCAAGATCGCGTCGTCCAGCTCGCGCCCCATCGCCAGCGGCCACCATCGATCGCCCAACGCGTGAATCGCTTCCGGCGTCTGCGGGTGATCGCCCTCCGGTCCGCGAACCGTCAGCGTCGCGGTACGAGCCGCGCGATCGAATGCCACATCCACGAATTCGTAATGAAAACCAGCGTCATCGATTTTTCGATTCAGCGGATTCAACTGAATGCCCTTCGAATCCGCCTTTCGCGGCGAGCCCGCGACGAGCGCCTCCGCGCGAGCGCGCGTCAGCTCGCCAAATTTCGCCGGCGGCGCAATTTCGTCAACCAGCCCCCACGCTTTCGCGCGATCCGCCTTCACGCCATCGGGATTCGTGCAGAACAAATCCGCCAAATCGCGCCGCACTTTTCTCTTATCAACAACTCGCGTCAGCCCGCCCGTCCCCGGCAGCACTCCGAGCAGCGGCACTTCCGGCAAACTCACCGCGCTCGATCGATCGTCCGCCATCACAATTTCATCGCACGCGAGCGCCAGTTCGTATCCACCTCCCGCCGTCGTGCCGTTCAACGCTGCAAGAAATCGCAGCCCATCATGCCGGCTCGAATCCTCCATTCCGTCGCGAGTTTCGTTCGTGAATTTGCAAAAATTTACTTTCCACGCGTGCGACGAAGTGCCCAGCATATAAATATTCGCGCCGGCGCAAAAAATCCGCGGCTTCGCGCTCGTCAGCACCACGCAAGCAACTTCCGGATGCTCGAATCGCAAGCGTTGCAGCACGTCGTGGAGCTCGATGTCCACTCCGAGATCGTAGGAATTCAATTTGAGTTTGTATCCCGGCTTCAAGCCCGCATCTTCGTTGACGTCCATCGCCACCGTCGCCACGCGCCCATCAATGCTGACGCGCCAGTGCCGCCGCGCTTCCGGCGAAACATCAAACGTCACGAGCCCAGTCTCTTTTACATTCAACATAAATTGTGTGCTCTCCCTTTTCGCTACGAATTGCGCTGCGCCGCCGTCGCCTGCACGGCTTTCAAAAGCGCGTCGAGGCTTTCGCCCACGCTCCGCCCCGAAGTATCCACCGCGATATCCGCTTCGTTGTACATCGGCTCGCGCACGGAAAGGATTCGCCGAAGATCCGCCATCGATTCGCGATTTTCCGCCATCGGCCGCATGTCGCCTTGCGCGATCACGCGCTGCATGTGATCTTCCGGCGTCGCGCGCAGCCACACCGTGAAGCACGCCGCCAGCAGCCTTTCGAATGTCGCGTGCTCCGACACGAGACTTCCGCCCGTCGAAAGAACGAAACGCGGATGGCGCTCGAGAATTTGCTCCAGGCACTGGCGCTCGAGGCGCCGGAAGCCGCTCTGCCCGTACAAATCGAAGATCACGCTCAGCGGCACGCCGCTCTCTCGCTCGATCACGCGATCGAGTTCGATAAACGGCACGCTCAGCCGCGCCGCCAGCTTCGCGCCGAGCGTCGATTTGCCCGCGCCGCGCAGCCCAATCAGCGCGATGCGCGAGCGCCGCGCATTCGCATCGGCCGCGCTCGAATCGCCGCTGAATTGCTGCAACAAAATTTGATGCGCGCGCCGGATTTCGCCGGGGCCCAGCCGCCGTAGCAGCTCGGTAGTGTGCAGCAGCTCGACGGGCGGTTCCGGCCCTTCCATGATCAGCGTTTCAAGCCGCAGGTCGAGCGCCTGCGCAATCTGGCGCAGCAAGAGAATCGAGATGTTTCCTTCCCCGCCTTCCAGTTGCGCAAGGTAGCGCTCCGAAACTTCCGAGTCCTTCGCGAGAATTTTTCGCGTCATCCCGCGCCGCGCCCGAGCTTCGCGCACTCGCTCGCCCAGCATCCGCAAATATTTCGCCTCGGAAACGCGCGGAGCGGCCGCGTCAGCAGGAAGTTGCGCCGCGATGTCGCGTTGCGCCGCAATGCGGCCTTTCGCCGCAGCCTTTGCCAGCGCCTTCACCGCCCGCGCCTCGATTGCGAGAATTTCGCGTGAATCACGATCGCTTTTCCTCGCCAAAATAGAACATGCAGTATTGCGCCTCCACCATAATCCCACATGCATTATACTTCCACTCGCCCGCGCCGCCCCAGCCTTTTTTAGTGGTTGTAGGGGCGCTGCTCGCTGCGCCCGCCTTCGCGTTTATTTGTCATTCCGAGGAGGACCCGGCGAGGGTCCGAGGAGGAATCTGCGGTTTCCTCTGCTGGGAGCTGAGGTTGGGTCAACAGATAGAACGGGGTAAAGCGCCGAACTCTCTAGCTCTCCGCCATCTTCCGCGATGCTTCAAGCAGCACTCGAATCCTATATTCATACTCGAGCCGTAATTTCAGGCACTTCGCGCTTCCGAGATGCTCTTTGTAGCGCGCCTCAAAATTGGGAACCAGGTCGCCCATGCTCATCTGTTGCGCGGCCATCGCCAGCGACAGCTCTCCCAGCTCTTTTTCGATATCCATCAGCGTGTTCAGGATGCTGGCGAAATGTTGGCCGGAGGGCCGGTCAGCGTCGGCCGATTCCAAAGGATGTTCGCCGGCGAGCGTTCGTATGTAAGTGTCCGCGGCCTGTGATTCCTGCGCGAGCTTGAAAACTTCATCATCCGATAGACCAGCGGTCCTGGCCCGCGTAAGCACTTTCCCCATATCCTCGATGATTTTCGTTTTCTCGTTTGCCATCGGGTCCCCTAACGCATTGCAGCCTTCACTTCCAAGTGGATATCTCGAATAGAATAGCACCGTCGATGGACAGTGGGTGTATGCATATATGATTAGTTGTCGAGTTATTTGGCTACAGGAAAATAACCAGCCGTATTTTCCTGCCCTCGTTTGTAGCGGCCTCCGCCGTGGCGGGCTGCGTCGTCCTCTGCTGGCGAAGTTCGTAGGGGCGTCCGCCGCGGCGAGCCGGCAGGAGCGGTGGGAACCTTTCACACTTGGCGATCTGCGCGCGGAGGAAGCCCAGCGCGAAGGTGAGTATGTGCGCTACAGGCAGCCTCGAATCCAGCGCAAATTACAGCCGCCCCAGATCGTCAAGGACGCCGACAGCCACATTCTCTGAGATCCCACTGCACCCCAGCGCCAAGTTGACGCGATTCTGAAGGCCCAGCGAGGGTGCGGTCGTTCCTAGATCGAGGGACCGATAAGCGCCGATTGCCTACTCGATTATGTGCAACCATCTGGTGTGTTCCCGCGTGAAGAACTAATTGACCCTCAGTCCAAGGTTCGTGCCTAAAGCCTGAATCATTCTAATCTGCAATTTGCTCTTTTCGTCGCGAAGGTTATCAATCATTGAATTGCTTTGAGGGATAGGGGAGTGTTAGATTCTCGCAGCCAAGAAAATTCTTGGTCGACAGACCCTGTGAATCCATATTTGAATAACTTCAGGTTGACATACGTATCCATTTATGGATAATAAGAGCTATGAGATCCGCCGCGATGACCTCGAAGGAGAGGAGTTGCTGCTGTCTCTTCCCGATGTGGATAAGCAGGAAGTTGAGTTGGCCATCGCAGGCCTTGCGCATGACCCCTGGCCTAAGCAGTTTTCAGCCAAAGAGCTTAGCGACGGAAGCTCAAAAATTCTGGTTCCGGTCGATGACGATGAAATCACCGTGCTCTACGAGGTGGACGTCTATGAGTCGACTGTCGATCTCATCAAAATCAAGCGACGTGGGCTCTTCAAGAAGGCAGGTAAGTGGCTCGCGGGGCTTGTGAAGTTTGAGCCGGGGGGAAAGACGTGACAACCAAAATGTTTCCATTGGACAAGAGCGACATCCATTACGAACCTTCATCGGAAGATGTATCGATGAAACGCGAGAAGTTTGATGCGTTTGTAAAGTACGTTCAAGCGCTCGAAGAAAAGCTTGAGGCCGCTGAGGACGCGCGAGACGTGGCTACATATCGTGCTCGCAAAGCTGGAAGGACAGCAGATGTACTCCAGGCACTGACTGAGGATATAGGAAGAGGGACGAAGGCTGTTCGAGAATGGCTTGATTCGCCAGGTCATACGATTCTAGAACTCTCTACGAGGACAGGAATTCCCTATGCGACCTGTCATCGGATTGTGAATGATCGACTGGGAACCCCGAACGTGGAGATTGGACACCTGAAAAAGATGGTCTCGGCGGTTTCTAGGGATCGACGCCCCTTTGCCCCGGGCGCTGCGTCGCGTCCGCGATACAGACGCGTGTTGCTGGGTTTGCCAAAGGGGTTAGCAGAAGAGGAGCTTGTCTCCTCCTGGGAAGTCGAGGGAAGCGAAGTCTCGACCGCACATGGTGGTTCCGAGATAGCACAAAAGATGCAGGAACTGCATCCGGATTTGATCGTGGTCGATTTGTTGATGCCTAATTTGGAGAAGAACGGCCTCGAACTGCTGAAGGACTTCGCGAAAAATCCCAAGGGAACGACGATCATTTTGACCGGGGAAATGGCTGAGACGAATTCGGCGTTGTTGCTGGGTTCCTCCAAAGAGAGAAACCAGACCAACGAGTTGGCGGTCGAAGCCGAAAATGCAGGAGAATAATACCTTGGCGAACGACAATCCGGAGTCGCTTCTCGAAAAGGCGAAGTTCTTCCGTGAGCACGTCCAGACGATTTTAAACTTGGCCGCAGGTTCCTTCGTGCTTTCAGTGACATTTCTTCACGATATCGCTCCGAAGACACAACACGCGGACTACCTGAGACGATCCTGGTTTTTCTTTCTCGTTACGATCCTTGTCGGATTGCTTTACAACTACGTGTTGTCGATCTACGTAAGCGTATCTGCAAAGAGCTACGGCACGTTCTTGTGGATCATTAGCGCTATATTTCACCTCTCGTTTGTTGTTGCGATCTATTATCTATTCCGATTCGGCATTGCCAATCTATAGGGCGGGTGGCGCAGCCTTGGCCTCGCCTTTTCTTCTCCGCAAAACGTGAACGAACGCATGATGCCGCTCCGATATTTCATCAAGTAGTGGCTTCAAGGCACCTGCCACTGGGGACGCCGCATCCCTTTGATCTGGAAGGGTGCGGTTCGTCGGGTGTGCGACATGCGGAATGAGGCTAAAACTCTGCGGATTTCAGTTCAGACGAAAGAAAGCCAAGAACCACACCCTTGGACGCCCTAGGGCTGTGGCACTCCACAGTTAACATCGAATCCAATTCAAGTTCAGGGGGTGTCACCCGCCCGCCGTTAATTCGAATTATTGAAGCAATTTGCATCGGTTGCGCCATCGCGTCCAATAAGCTCCCAATCTCTATCAATAGGCCATAGAGGGTCAGCTATTCCCGCTTGAACATCCGAGAACTGAGGTATGATTAGGTCGATACGGCTCTAGGAAGTCGTTTCCTGCGACTCCCTAGAGTTCGCGAGCACTACCGCGACGCCCGTCCTAGGTCCTTAGAAGACTAGGACGGGTGCTTGTGTTTATGGCCCACGGATCGGTAGGTATTGCGGCGAATCCGCGGACTAAGTATCTAATTTCATAGGGGTTGCCGTCTCACGATTCTTCCCTTATCACCTCCCACTTCTTGGAGTTTCCGCGCCTTCTCACTTTTCCTAGCTCCGAAAGGATCTCCATGTCGGCTTTGAGTAAATCCTTGTTAACGGGCGCGTGAACCCATGAGCAGCGACCCAGCTGCTCGACGAGCTGTCTAGTCTGAAGTCCTGTGTCGAAGTTTCTGAGAACATGGATGATAGCGTCTCTTCTATGTGCCGCAAGTTCCGACTTTTGGAAAATCTCACGAGGACCCCACAGATTGCCCTCATGGATAATCCCCGCACTCTCGGGCCTCGCGAGGGTCCAGCCTTCCTCCGTCCGATCAATAAGCCGTGATTCTGCCAATCTGCTTCCGATATTGTTTATGCTGCCACGAACTACATTCGGCAGAATTGCAGTCACTCTCGCAATAATATCTTTGGCTCGAATCGGCTCCTTTGATGTACGCAGAACCGCGAGTGCAACACTTGTGGGAGTCGCATCCTTTTCCTGAATGTAAATCCAATCGGATTTCGCTTCCGGAGGCATTGGGGGCCTCTGGGGCGCCGGGATGGCGGGCGGGCCGGCGGCGGCATTCCCAGCGCCATTTACAGCTAAAAGCCTCTTTAGGGGCTCCGGCAGAGACATGCGGGCGCGCACATACAAACTTTCGCAGTCTTTTGCTTGTTCGAGAAGCCGCATAAGGCTCTGAATGGCTTGTTGTTCTGCGTTGATTTGATCGCTACTCATCGCGTCTATCTTGTTATCATTTCTCCCTCCCTTTTGCAACTGAAACTTTTCGACTCGCCTGCGCTATCTGAGGCCGCTGCGTCCACGGCTTAACTATCGAAAGCCCCAGTGGCCTAACCCCGATGCCTGCGCGGTCGCCGGAGCGGGCGTCGTGATCGCGCGTTTCCACCGAAATCAAGAGCACGATTTTTGTAACATTTCGTGCACGAATCCTGCTGATTCCCCGACACTTCCAGAAGCTCTAGTACCCTGTGGATTTGCTGGTACCCCGGGGGTGCGTGGTAACTTGGCGCGAGGTCCATTTTATGAGAGCAGGTATGAGGAACGTGGAAATCGAGGCCGGAAGCCACGCCCGCTCCGCCGTGGCGGACGCCGCCACGAAACGTGGCCGCCCCGCCTGCCTGCTCGTCAATTATCCCTTGTCACTCATCAACGCCTTTCTAATCGGTACACCAAAACGATTAAAAATCGCCGTAACTCTAACAAAACAAACAATCGAGGTCGTTTCTAATCGGTACAGTAAAAGGGGGGTCTGTGAAGCGTGATTAGCCGTCCTTCGCCACGGCTGCGGCGCCGGGCATCAGGCGCGGAGATAGACCCAGGCTTGATCGCCGGACTTGAGCTTGACGAAAATTCGGCGGTAGTCGGCGACTTCTTCGTAGATGTCGGCGGCGGCCAGTTCTTGCTCGGTGATTTCGAAGACGGTTCCGGGGACGGCGTCGTCGGGATTGGAAGTGGGTTCGACGTTGGCGTGATGCGATTCGCCGCTCGACGCCATCAATTTCGGATCGATGATCGGCACCATGCGGCGCGCGTAGCCGGGGAGGGAATCCGCGCGGCCTTTTAGCTCGCGGCCGAAGTTGGCGATTTGCACGTTTTTATTTTGCAGCGAGCCGTAAGAGAAAAGTAAGACAGTTGGAGTTGGCCTGGGCATAGCAGCGCTCGCGATGGGCTAGTGGACTTATCGTATCACGGCGGGTGGAGCGAGCACGGACGACGCAGCCGGTCGTACGCTTGCCCTAAAAGGGCTTGCCCGAGTCTTGCGACGCAATTAACATCGCTCGCGCAATTCCGGGGCGAGGTGAGCCATGAAGCGAATCGCAGGAATGATGATCGTTGTGATGGGGATGTTGCTGGGCGCGCAGGCGGTGGCCGCGCAGGAATGGTCGCAGCCGTGGGCGCGAGAGCGAATCACGAAATCGCCGCGACACAGCGAGTGGGTCACGGTGAAGCACGATGGCCGCAGCGTTGACACGCTGGTCGTTTATCCGGAATCGAAAGAGAAGCGTCCGGTGGTTTTGGTGATTCACGAAATATTTGGATTGAGCGACTGGGCGCAGGAGCTTGCCGACGAAGTGGCCGCTGCGGGGTACATCGCCGTCGCGCCGGATCTGCTGAGCGGCATGGCGCCGAACGGCGGCCGAACAAAAGATTTTGCCGAAGGCGTCACCGAGGCCGTCAGCAAATTGAATCCCGATCAAGTGACGGCGGATTTGAACGCCGCGGCGGACTACGGATTGAAGCTGCCTGCGTCGAATGGCAAATTGTACGTCGCGGGCTTCTGCTGGGGCGGAGGACAGAGCTTCCGCTTCGCAACAAATCGCGGCAATCTTTCAGCAGCGTTTGTTTTCTACGGACCGCCGCCTGCCAAAGAAGCGATGCCGCACATCAAGGCGCCCGTCTACGGCTTCTACGCCGGAAACGACGCGCGAATTGACGCCACGATTCCAGACACAATCGCTGCGATGAAAGCCGCGGGGAAAACTTACGAGCCGGTGACGTATGAAGGCGCGGGGCACGGCTTCATGCGCGCCGGCGAAGCGCCCGACGCCAACGACGCCAACAAAAAAGCGCGCGACGACGCGTGGAAACGCTGGAAGAGCCTGCTCGCGCAGTGAGAATCGTTGGACCTACGAATCTGCTGACGATTATTATCGTCCCAGATATTTTCCGACGATGGATGCGCAGGCTTCGACGAATTCCTGATCCGCTTTTGTAAACGTGCCGGCAAAATAGCTTTCGATATCGAGTTCGGCTGCCAGCGTATTCTTCACGACGATTGGGACGACGATTTCGCACTTCACCATCGGCGATCCCGAGAGATAGCGCGGATCTTTGCTGACATCGTGCACCACAACAGTCTGGCGGCTTGTGGCCGCTGCTCCGCAGAGTCCGGTGTTTAGAGGAATGCGAGCGTTGGGAGTGAAGCTGCCGACGAAAGGACCGACCAGCAGAATCCCCGCGTCGGCTGGATCGACGAGATAAAAGCCCACCCAGTTGTAGCGCGTCATTTTTTCGTGCAGGCGCTGGGAAATATGCTCCATGAGCGACTTGACGGTGGACGCGGTCGCAGCAAAGCCCTGAAAATCGCGGAGAAGTTCTTCCTGCATAGGCAGCATGACTCGCCCTCGAATGGAGCGTGAGAACGCTACGGAGGCAATTGATGGTGCGCCCCTGTCCCCACATTAGCACACGTAGACTTTGCAATTTTTTGCGATGAGGTTCGATGCTGCCCGATGTACTCGGAAAGTCACCTGTACAATTACACTGTCGCCGGCGGCAGTGACGTGATTTCGGATAGAACTATTTCGCAGGCTCGGTGATTTTCAGAGTTTGATTTTCCCCGAGGCCTTTGCTCACCATTTGTTTGCGGCCTGAGGGCCAATCCACTTCGATGCTGTCTATTTTGGCGGCATCGCCGAGCCCGAAATAGAGTGGCAAGACGCTCTGCGACAAATATCCAGATTTGCCGTCGTTATATTGTGTATAGGTTTGGCCGTTGGCGCGAAGGCGAACGGTGGCGCCGAGGCCGTTGCGATTGGATTTTGTGCCGACAAGAACAATTTTCAGCCAGTGGATTTTCTTTACCTGGGCGAGATCGCTGATGAGAACTTGAGGTTCAGAATTGAAATCGTTGGTGACGATGTCGAGATCGCCGTCGTTATCGAGATCGAAGATTACCGAAGACCGGCTGGCCTTGGGAACAGTCACCATAACTTTTTGCGTTTGCCCTTCGCAGATTTCTTTGCCGCGCTCGGCCAAAACGTCGTGGTTGGTGCAGTCCATTACGAACCAGGGCGTGTAGGGCGTCTGGCGGGGTTCAATTCCAAGGAGAAATTCTGAATCGAGGAATTTTTCGCCGCGATTATTCAGTAGCATGGAATTGATTCCGTAGCGGAAGGGATAATTCATTCCAGCTGCGACGAAAATATCCTCCCAGCCGTCCGCGTTGATGTCGCCGACACTAAATCCCCACGGCCAGAGCTGTTCGACTCCCATTTTGTCGGACACTTCTTCGAACTTACCTCCGCCGAGATTGTGGTAGAGCGAGTTGCCGAAGATGAATGAGTCGACCGGGCCGCCGAGAACATCCGGCGACGGATGCCTTTTGATTTTTTCCTTCTCGTGAGCGGGAGATTGTTCGTCCATCATGTCGGAGTGCATGTCGGTGACGAGCAAATCCATCCGTCCGTCATTATCGTAATCAAAGAATTTCACGCCCATGGCGCCCCATGAAGTTTTGGGGAAATATTCCTGCGTCTTTTCGACGAACTTTTTGCCGCCCTCGTTTTCGTAATAGTGGTTCGCGCCCTGCATATTGAGGAAGTAGACGCCGGGAAAGCCATCGCCTTTTAAATCGGCGAAAGTTGCATCGCCGCACCAGCCGTGAGGATCGAGTCCGACCTCCGCAGTAACATCCTTGAATCTATAGTGGCCCAGATTCTTGTAAAGAACCGGGTGTTCGTATCGCTCGGGATGGAGATGGCCAAAAAATGCGTCCTTGAGGCCGACGAATTCTCCATCGGGGCCTTTTTCGTCGCTGGTATAGACGCCGACGTTGCAAACGAGCAGATCGGGCAAACCGTCGTTGTCGTAATCGAAGAAAAATGCGCCGGAGGAATGAGAGGCGAGATCCAGTCCTGCTTCGTGCGTGATGTCTGTGAAGTGACCATGGCCGTCATTCTTGAAGAAGACATTTCCCTGATTGACGGTGGTGACGTAGAGATCTTCGTGGCCGGAGTTGTCGACATCGCCAAAGGCGGCGCCGACGCTGACGCGACCTTTGACGGCGACGCCGGCTTCGTCAGTTATGTTTTTGAATTTTCCATCGCCCAGATTTTTCCAGAGCTCGTTCCCGCCGAGTTGACTCACGAAATAGATGTCGTAGAGGCCGTCGCCATCCACGTCCGCGACGGCGATTCCGGAGCCGTGGTCATAATGGACCCGCATGTACTGATCCCTGGCGTACGGAACCGCGTGGTGACGGAAGGTGATTCCGCTCTGCTTTAGCTGATCGGTAAAATGAAACTGATAGAACACTTTGAACTGGTTGGCGGTGTCGAGTTGGGCCTGTTTTCGTGCGGGGAGGGTGTCCAACCCCTCATCAAATTTTGGGTAGCGCACTTCCGGCAGCGTGGACTCTTGGGCGCCGCGGGACGGTGCGAATATTCCGATGAACGTGATCGCAAGGAAGGCGGAAAAAAGAAAGCAGCGAGTGAGCATTAGTCCTCCGAAATCAATATTGAGAAGGCAGGAGGAGCTGCTTACGTGGAGGAGCCGAGCCACCGTGCATTGACGGAGTCTCTGAATACGGACCCGTGAAAATTTATCACAAAAATCCCGAGAAAAATCGATTTTGTTGCGGTGTCTGGGGCCGTGCCGTCGGGTCGAGAAGTCCGGGGAGGGGGCCTCCGAGCTCTGGGGGAAAATCTTGGGTGCGGTCGAAGGTTGCTGCTAGCGAACGATCCACTCAAGAGGTTTTTCGGTGAAATGGAAATCGCAGCGCTGGCTGGGCGTGCCGGGCCATTCCACGTGATTCACGCGCGCTCTTCCAACGAGCTTGCCGCCATTTTGAGGGGAATGGACATCCACGAGCGCGCCTTCTTTTATCGGCACGTTGCACACGGATAGAAAATCATTCGCGCTGACATTTTCCGTGGTCACGGGAAGGATGAACGCGAGGCCATTCGAATCCATGCCGCGGATTGTCAGAGCGATTCTGAGGTGGACGCGCGGTTCCACGGGACGATCCTGCTTGTGCGCATCGATGAGGCGCGCCAGTGTTTTCTTGAGGCCCTCGATATCAACCGGCTTCTGGAAAAATCCTTTTGCGCCGAGGCTTTCGCAAAATTCTTTGTCTTGCTCGCTGGATTTTCCGGAGACGATGATGATGGGTATTCCTTGGGTAAAGCTTAGGGACGCGAGCGTCTGGCAAACTTCAAAGCCCGAGTAACCGGGCATGGAGAGGTCGAGAAGAATCGCGTCGGGCCGATCCTGGAGCGCCAGAGCTAGAGCGTCTTCCGGCGAGCCCGTATCCACGATTTCGTAGGAATCTTTGAGACGGAAGCGCAGCACTTTCCGCACCGCTTCGTCATCGTCAATTACAAGAAGACGCGGCAGCTTGGCGGCATTTTTTGTGGGACTAATTGTGTTTTGGTCGGCTTTCAGCATAGTCAGGCCTCTCTTGATTCCCGGTTGGGGCAGCCGTGTCTGGTTGATCCTCGAAAATTCCGTCGAGACTTCGAATTAGCTGAGCTTGCGTGAACGGCTTTCGAAGAATGGAAATTCCTGCTTCGAGAACTCCGTGCTCCGCGATAGCTCCATCCGTATAGCCGGTCATGTATAAGACTTTTGTTTCAGGACGAGTGGACGCGAGGCGGAGCGCGAGATCGCGCCCGCTCATGCCGGGCATCACGACATCCGTCAGAAGCAAATCGATTTTCGAAGCGAATTGGGCGGCGATCCTGATGGCTTCGGCGGCGTCCCAGGCTTCCATCACGGTGTAGCCAAGTTTTTTTAGTGTGGTGCAAGTGAGTTTCCGCAGCGATGCTTCATCCTCGGCTACCAAGATTGTGCGCGGGCCGTGGGACTTCCGGCGCGGCGCGACTAATTCCGGCTGCTCAAGCACGGAACCTTCTACGCGCGGCAGGAAAATTCTGAATTGCGCGCCGCGCCCCGGCTCGCTCTCGACAAAAATGTAGCCGCCGCTCTGTTTGATGACGCCGTAGACGGTGGCAAGTCCGAGGCCGGTGCCTTTGCCCATTTCCTTGGTGGTGAAAAACGGCTCGAAAATGTGCGATTGCACTTCGGCGTCCATGCCGGTGCCAGCGTCGGCGACTGTCAACATCACGTAGTGACCCGGAACGACGTAGCGGCGATTTTTCCGGTCTTCCTCGCGCAACTCGACATTGGCTGTTTCGATTCGCAGCAGGCCGCCGCGAGGCATGGCATCGCGCGCGTTCACCGCGAGATTCATGATGACTTGTTCGATTTGTCCACGATCGGCCTTCACGGCGCCTAGATCCGCGCCGGACGTAATTTTCAGCTCGATATCTTCGCCGATGAGGCGGCGGAGCATTTTCTCAACGTCCGCGACCACGACATTGAGATCGAGGATTTTTGGCTCGAGCACCTGCTTGCGGCTGAAGGCCAGAAGTTGCTGGGTGAGAGACGCCGCGCGGTGGCCGGCTTTCAGAATTTCGTCGATCGCTTCGCGATAGGATTCGTCGCCCGCGGGATCCTGTTGGATAGCTTCGGCGTAGCCGATGATGACGCCCAGGAGATTATTGAAATCGTGCGCGACTCCACCGGATAGCCTGCCAATCGCTTCGAGTTTATGGGAGAGAACGAGCTGCTGTTCAAGCTGCCTTCGCTCGGTGATGTCGCGATTGACGATCACGAGCTTTTCCACTTTTCCATCGGGATTGCAGACGGCGCTTGCGGTGGATTCAAGGACTCGCCACTCGCCGCTCTTGTGGCGAATGCGGTATTCGACGCGGCTTCCAACGCCACTGCATCGCGCTTGTTCGGCAGCCTTCGTCACTTTGGGCTGATCATCCGGATGAATTTGCGCGTAGGCGGAGGTTTCTTGAAGTTCTTCGGCAGAGTAGCCGAGGACCTTTTCGTAGGATGGGCTGTTGTAGAGGCGCTTTCCATCGGCGGTGACGACGGCAATCATGTCAGCGGCGTTTTCGGTGATTAGACGAAACAGCTCTTCGCGTTCAACGAGCCGCATTCGAAAACGATGAATCTGAAGCTGTTGGTAGATCACGTAGACGACGAAGAGCAGAACCATTCCGACCAGCGCGCGCGTTGCGACGTGGATGCTTGACGTGTCCAGAAAATTGAATTGAAGAGCATAAACAGAAAGAGAAAAGGAAACGATGCCGACGGTGAGGAGCAGGGTAACCATAACGCCGGAAAAGGAAAGCCACCATTGGCGCCTTTCCGCGACGCGCATGTCGGAGCGCCCTGACGGCGCGTGTTTTTTCGCGAATTGTGAGAGTGGCGGCACGTCTGAACCGTTCGCTGCTGTGGGACAGGTTCTGTCCGTCGTTTGCTGATTGGGCGCCATGCATTCCTTGCGTGGAAACGAACGAATGACGCACGCTGATCATCAACACGCCGAGAGTGTGCGAACGATTTCGGGCCGCTTAGAGCGCGCGCATGCTGCGAATCGCATTGGCGTAGTGCATGCCGGCGGCCGTCAGAGTCTCGTTTCCAGACAGAGAATCGGCAGAGGCGGAAAATACTTCAGGAGAAGCGAATTGGTACGGCAAATTCGGGAAAGTGGTGCTGTTCCAAGATGGGGCAGTTTGTAGTTGGATACGAGTTTATGAGCGAGCATCGCAATTGTTTTGACAGAGAATTGCAATCCGTTTCAATCTAGTCTCCCCCTTCCAGTCGGTGTGTCCTTAGCGAAGTGAACCGCGACGATTCCTCGCGCTAGAAGGAGCGAGCGTCGCATTCAATTCCGCAGGCGTAATCGCTGGGAACACCCTCGCCAATTCAAGACAACTTAGATCAGTGCGTCCATTCGATCCGGCGCGAAAAGTATCAGGCCGCGCAAACTTACGGGGGCAGGTATGGCAGAGCTTCGACAGAAAGTTTTCACGGACGACGTTCTCGACGAAGCCCAGCGCGAGCTGCTCTTGCTCGAGCACTTGCCGCACGTGCAGCACATTGCCCGGCGAATCCATTTTCGGTTGCCGCCTCAGGTACCGCTCGAAGATTTAGTTCATGCAGGTATCCTCGGATTGATCGATGCCGTGCGGAAATTCGATCCGAACAAAAATGTTCGGCTCAAATACTACGCGGAATTCCGAATTCGGGGCGCGATTCTCGACAGTCTCCGGCAGGTGGATTGGAGTCCCCGGGCGCTGCGTAGAAAAGCGCGGCGACTCGAGGAGGCGGTATCGCGTTGCGAGGCGCGGCTGGGCCGCGATGCAGCCGACACGGAGATTGCCGCAGAACTCGAAATCAGCCTTGATGAACTACAGCAGCTTTTGCGCGACCTGCACGGCCTGAGTCTCGGAAGCATCCACGCCGAAGAAAATCATGCATCGCGCGGCGACGGGATTGGCGTTGGGAGCGGGCCGATCACCGACGAGGATGACCCGTTTCATTGCACATTGCGATCTGAGATGACCGGCTTATTGATGCAAGCAATGGCGACGCTATCGATTCGCGAGAGGGAAGTGATGATGCTTTATCATTTCCGGGAGCTCTCGATGAAGGCGATCGGAGTGGCTCTGGGGGTTGGGGAGTCGCGAGTGTCGCAGATTCATAGCGCGGGATTGAGCCATTTGCGGGATCGGTTGCGGGAATTGATGGGGCGGAAGCCGGTGGCGGAGCGGGTGGGGTCGACATTTTGCTAGGTGCAGAATTTGAGATAACCGCGAAGTGACGACGGCCGGCCTTCCGACCAGCCCTACATGAGGATCTCCACGCGATCGCTGTAATCGAATTGTTGCGGCGCTCCGCAGAAAAGCGCCAGCAGGATGCCGGCGCGACGAGCTAGGTCCTGCTTGGGCGACTTATAGTGCTTTTCTCTTCGACGTTCGTCTAACGAACTTGGATTGACAGCTCCAGGAAACCAAAAGAGGCTCTAAACCGTCGCATTGTAAGGCATCATTTGCCATTTTCGGCCGGTGGTGCGGGAACCCTTGGGGAACGACGATATTCCAGCAGCAGTGGTTCCAGTCAGCAGATTCTAAAGCGGGTAGGCCCTTCCATCTGTGGCGGGCACATCCGATAATATGGCGTTCCGTAGAGACCGCCTTGGGCGCGGTGGCGGCATGGCCTACTTGTGGAGGTTGCGCGCAGATGCTGCCGATAGAAAAGTTCGCTGATGCGCTCCGCATTGCGGCGACGAACCGACACAACAGCCAGAACGAGGCAAGAAATCGGACGAAAGAGGACTGACTGTGCCTGACAATTTTACGAACCCAGGAAAGCCCGAGAACGACTCGCGCTCCGCCCCGGACGAATCGCGTTCTGCGTCGCACGATTCAAGTTTTGGCTCGCGCGACTCGCGCGCTGCATCGAACGAGGCGGGCGGCCGCAAGAGCCATTGGTGGATTTGGGCGATCGTGATCGTAGTTTTGCTGGGCGGATACATCTACCACCAGCGGCAAGAAGCGATGGCCGCAAAAGCGTCGGCGATGCCCGCGCCCCGAGCTGTGCCGATTCAAAGCGCGATCGCTCACACGGGCGACATCGGCGTCTACATCAATGCGCTCGGGACCGTGACGCCTGTCTACACCGTGACGGTGACGAGCCGAGTGCAGGGCGAAATTACGAACGTGTATTACCGCGAAGGACAGATCGTTCGCAAAGGCGATCCGCTTCTCGATATCGATCCGAGACCCTACCAGGCGGCGCTGACGCAGGCCGAAGGCCAGCTGGCACACGATCAAGCCGTGCTGAACAAAGATAAGATCGATATGGATCGCTACCAACTCGCGTTTAACCGGAATGCGATCGCGAAACAACAACTCGACGATCAACAACAAACGGTGCTGCAGGATGAAGGCACGGTTAAGAACGATCAGGGCTCGCTTGATAACGCGAAAGTGAATCTGGTTTATTGCCATATCACATCGCCGATCGCGGGCCGCGTAGGGCTGCGGCTGGTGGACCCGGGAAATATCGTTCAGGCGAACAGCACGACGGCTCTGGTGGTGGTGACGCAACTTCAGCCGATCACCGTGATTTTCAGCGTTGCCGAGGATTACCTGCCGCAGATTCAGCAGGAATTGCGGGCCGGGCATCGCCTGGAGGTGATTGCGTTCGATCATGATCAGTTGAAGAAAATCGCGAACGGCAGCCTTCTGACGCTCGACAACATTATTGATACAACGACCGGAACGGTGAAGCTGAAGGCAATTTTCCCGAACGGAGATGCTGCTTTATTTCCGAATCAGTTTGTGAATGCGCGGCTTACGGTGACCACTTTGCAAAATGCCACGCTTGTCCCGAATGCCGCGATTCAACGAAATGCGCAGGGCGCGTTCGTATACGTGATCGAGCCTGACCAGACCGCTTCTATGAAAACCATCACGACTGGGCCGGCGGATACCGAATCGACTTCGGTGGAGGGAATTAAGGTTGGCGACGTCGTTGCCATCAACGGATTCGACAAACTGCAAGACGGAGCAAAAGTGGCCGTACGAAATCGGAATGCCGATGGCGGCGGTCCGGCAGGCGGGAATAGCGGCGGTGGAGCAGGTGGCGATGGTGGGCGAAGGAACGGGAGCGGCAATAGCGGAGGAACGCAAGGACGATGAGCCCGTCTCGGCCATTTATATTACGCCCGGTGGCAACGTCGCTGCTGATGGTGGCGATTTTGCTGGCGGGGATTGTCGCATACTTGCAGCTTCCTGTGTCGGCGCTGCCCGAAGTTGATTACCCGACAATTCAGGTGGTGACTTTTTATCCCGGCGCAAGTCCGGACGTGGTGGCTTCAGCAGTAACGGCGCCACTCGAGAGGCAGTTCGGGCAAGTTCCGGGATTGAATCAGATGACTTCGACGAGTTCGGGCGGAAGCTCGATTATCGTCCTTCAGTTTTCGCTCGATTTGAATATTGACGTTGCGGAACAGGAAGTACAGGCATCGATCAACGCAGCGCAAACGTATTTGCCTGCGGACATCCCCACGCCGCCGATTTATAGCAAGACGAATCCCGCCGACACGCCGATTTTGACGCTGGCGCTTACATCGAAAACGATGCCGCTGTCGCAAGTGGAAGATCTTGCCGACACGCGCTTCGCGCAGAAGATTGCGCAGCTGCCGGGCGTCGGATTGGTCAACATCAGCGGCGGGCAGAAGCCGGCCGTGCGCGTCCAGGTGAACCCGACGGCGCTTTCGGCGTATGGAATTAATCTCGAGGACGTCCGCGCGGCGTTGCAACAGACAAGCCTCGATCTTGCCAAGGGGAATTTTGACGGCCCGCAGCAGGATTATCAGATCGATTCGAACGACCAGCTCCTGACAAGCAAGGATTATCTACATGTTGTCGTTGCGTATCACAACGGAGCGCCGGTCACGCTGTCGGATGTGGCAAACGTAACCGACGACGTGGAGAACACAAAGCAAGCCGCGTGGATGAATGAGACGCCCGCGGTGATCGTAAATATTCAGCGGCAGCCCGGCGCGAACATCATCCAGGTGGTGGATCGCGTTAAGAAGCTGCTACCGCTTTTGCAAAGCAATCTGCCGGCGGCGGTCCAGGTTACGGTGTTGACCGACCGAACGACGACGATTCGAGCTTCGGTGGAAGACGTCGAGTTCGAATTGATGTTGACGGTCGGGCTCGTCGTGATGGTCATTTTCCTATTTCTGCGGAATGTGTACGCGACGATTATTCCGAGCGTCGCTGTGCCGCTCTCGATTGTTGGCACGTTCGGAGTGATGTATCTCGCCGGATACAGCCTCAACAACTTAACGCTGATGGCGTTGACGATATCCACCGGATTCGTGGTGGACGACGCGATTGTGATGATCGAAAACATCGTCCGGTTTATCGAAGAGGGCGATTCTCCGCTGGAAGCGGCGCTGAAAGGCTCCGAGCAGATTGGGTTCACGATCGTGTCGCTGACGATCTCGCTGATCGCCGTGCTGATTCCACTGCTTTTCATGGGCGATATCGTCGGACGGCTGTTCCGCGAGTTTGCGATCACGCTCAGCGTGACGATTCTTGTATCCGCCGTCGTTTCGCTCACGCTGACGCCGATGATGTGCTCGCGGCTCTTGCATCACACACCGAAAGAACAGGAAGGGAGCTTTTTCCAAGCGACGGAGCGCGGATGGGAGCGGATTATCGAGTTCTATGGACGCACGCTAAGGTGGGTGCTGAAGCACCAGACGGCGACGTTGGTTGTTGCTGTTGGGACGCTCGTGCTGACTGTGTTCCTTTACATCATCGTGCCCAAGGGCTTTTTCCCCGTACAAGACACCGGCATCATCCAGGGAATTTCTGAAGCGCCACAACAGATTTCGTTCGATGCGATGGCCACAAGGCAGCGGGCACTGGCGAGCGTGATATTAAAAGATCCCGCGGTGGACAATTTGTCGTCGTTCATCGGCGTGGATGGGACGAATACGACGCTCAACACGGGGCGAATCCTGATCAATTTGAAACCGCTCAACGTGCGGAAAATTAATGCGTCTGACGTGATTCGTCGGCTGCAACCGGAGCTCGACAAGATTGACGGGATCACGCTGTATATGCAGCCAGTGCAGGATTTGACGGTGGAAGATCGCGTGAGCCGCACGCAATATCAATACACGCTCGAAGATCCCGACCTAAGCGAATTGAACCTCTGGACGGGGCGATTGATGAAGAAACTCGCCGCGTTGCCGGAACTACGGGATGTCGCGACCGATCAGCAAACGAGCGGGCTGGCTGCCTCGCTGGTGATCGACCGCGTTACGGCGTCGCGTATGGGTATCACGCCGTCGATGATCGATCAAACGCTATACGACGCGTTCGGCCAACGGCAGATTTCGACGCTGTATACGCAATTGAATCAGTATCACGTGATTTTGGAGACGATGCCGAATTTTCAGAAAAATCCGTCGAAGCTGCAGGAGATTTACGTGCGCTCGGCGCTAGCTTCATCATCCACTTCGACCGCGAGTCCGTCTTCGACAGTGGTCACGTCGACGACCGCGAACGGCACAGCGGGATCGTCTTCGCCGAGCCCCAAGGCATCGAGTTCGATTTCGAGTTCCGGTTCAGCGAACCCCACTGCTGTCTCCGCGGTGAACGGCTCGGCGGTGCCTTTGAGCGCATTTACGCACTTCGAATCGAAGAGCACGCCGCTTTCGGTGAACCATCAGGGCCAATTTCCGGTGGTCACAATTTCGTTCAATCTGGCGCCGAATGCATCTTTGGGAGAAGCGACGAAAGCGATCCAGAAGGCGGAAGAAGATATTCATCTGCCGCTGAGCGTGCAGGCTGCGTTTCAGGGAACGGCGGCATCGTTCCAAGCATCGCTCTCGAATGAACCGATCCTGATTTTGGCGGCACTCATCACCGTGTACATCGTGCTTGGCGTGCTTTACGAGAGCTACATTCACCCAATCACAATTCTTTCGACGCTGCCGTCCGCAGGCGTAGGCGCAATTTTGGCGCTGATCATTTGCGGGCAGGAGCTGAGCGTTGTCGCACTCATAGGCATCATCTTGCTGATCGGCATTGTGAAAAAGAACGGCATCATGATGATCGACTTCGCGCTCGAAGCCGAGCGGCAGCACGGCAAGAAACCGGAAGATGCGATTTATCAAGCGTGCTTGCTGCGCTTCCGGCCGATCATGATGACGACAATGGCCGCGCTGCTGGGCGGGTTGCCACTCGCGCTCGGTACCGGAATTGGATCCGAATTGCGGCGACCGCTGGGTATCTCAATGGTCGGCGGATTGCTGCTGAGCCAGGTGCTGACGCTCTACACCACTCCGGTTATTTATATTTTCTTCGATCGACTGGCGACTCGGTTCTCCTCATCGCACGCGGCCGCGGGCGCGGGAAGCCCGGAGTCCGTTCCGGCGGATTAACGATGAGTCTATCGTCTCCTTTCATCCATCGGCCGGTTGCAACCACGCTGCTGACTGCGGCGATTGCACTGGCAGGGCTCGTTGCGTTTCAAGTTTTGCCCGTTTCACCACTTCCGCAAATTGATTTCCCGACGATTTCTGTAGGTGCGTCGCTCCCCGGTGCTAGCCCCGAGATTATGGCGTCGTCGGTGGCGACGCCTTTGGAGCGGCAGTTTGGCCGCATCGCCGGCATCACCGAGATGACGTCGTCGAGTTATCTTGGCACGACCAGCGTGACGCTTCAGTTCGACCTGGATCGAAATATTGACGGAGCAGCTCGCGACGTTCAGGCCGCCATCAACGCCGCCAGGAGTTATCTGCCGGCAAACCTGCCGAGCAATCCAACGTATCGCAAAGTGAATCCGGCAGACGCGCCGATCATGATTTTGGCGCTGACGTCGGATGTGTACGACCGCGGGCCACTGTATGACGCGGCGTCGACGATCATGGAGCAGAAGTTGTCGCAGATACAGGGCGTCGGACAGGTGAGCGTGGGCGGAAGCTCGCTGCCGTCGGTGCGTGTCGAACTCAATCCCACGCAATTGAATAGTTACGGACTTGGATTGGGCGACGTCGCGGCGATGTTGAGCACCCAGAATGCGAATTTGGCAAAAGGCCAGATTGCGAACAATCTCACGACGGCCGACATCGTGGACAACGACCAACTGTTGAAGGCTGCCGATTATCAACCGCTGGTCGTTGGCTATCACAATGGCGCCGCCATCAAGCTTTCGGACATCGCAGACGTGCACGATTCGGTGGAGAACATTCGCGCAGCTGGATTTGAGGACGGCAAACCCTGCGTGATACTGATCATTTTCCGGCAGCCCGGCGCGAACATTATTGATACGGTGGAGCGTGTTCGGGCGGCGATCCCGTCGCTAAAAGCGTCTATACCCGCGGCGATGGTTATCACGTATGTATTCGATCGAACGACGACGATCCGCGCTTCGGTGAAGGACGTCGAACGCTCGCTGATCATTTCGATCTCACTCGTCATCCTGGTGGTGTTCTTATTCCTAAGAAACGTCCGCGCAACACTGATTCCGAGCGTGGCCGTCCCGGTGTCACTCATCGGCACCTTTGGCGTGATGTACCTGTTTCATTACAGCATCGATAATCTTTCACTGATGGCGCTGACGATTTCGACCGGCTTCGTGGTGGACGACGCCATCGTGGTGATCGAGAACATCTCGCGCTATCTCGAGGCCGGAATGTCGCCGATGGAAGCCGCCTTGAAAGGGGCGAGTGAGATCGGGTTTACGGTGCTATCGATCAGCATTTCGCTGGTAGCCGTTTTCATACCGATACTTCTGATGGGCGGGATTATCGGACGACTGTTCCGCGAGTTCGCGGTCACACTCTCCGTGGCGATTCTTGTATCGCTGGCAATTTCACTGACTACTACGCCGATGATGTGTTCCAGGCTGTTGAAACAAATGCGAGAGGAAGACCATGGGCCGGTATTCCGAGCGAGTGAAAAAGGATTCCAGTGGGTGCTGCGCACATATGAGCGATCGTTGACGTGGGTACTGCAACATTCGGCGCTCACGCTATTTGTGCTGTTCGTCACGATCGGCTTGAACATTTTTCTGTTGTGGGTGGTTCCGAAAGGATTTTTCCCGCAGCAGGATACTGGAACGGTTTTCGGCGGGCTTCAAGGCGCCCAAGACATTTCCTTCCAGGCGATGCAGAACATCACGCGGCGCTACGTGGATATCATCACACGGGATCCTGCGGTACAGCATGTCTCCGCGTTTACTGGCGGTGGCGGCGCCGTCAACACGGGGTTTGTGTATATGGCTCTAAAGCCGCTTGGGGAACGCAAGATCAGCGCCGGTCAAGTGATCGATCGGTTGCGGCCAAAACTCATGTCGGTGCCGGGGGCGACGGTCTTCCTGCAGGCTGGTCAAGATTTGAGAATCGGCGGCAGGCACAGCAATGCTCAATATCAGTACACGATTCAGAGTGACAATCTCCCGGACTTAGTAAATTGGGGCCCGAGATTGCTCAAGGAAATGACGAAACTGCCGGGCCTTACGGATGTGAATACGGATCAGCAGGATAGCGGACTTCAGTCGGAGCTTGTGTACGATCGGGCGACGGCATCGAGGCTCGGAATTACGCCGCAGAAGATTGATAACACCCTCTACGAAGCCTTTGGACAGGCGCAAGTGTCGACGATGTACACGCCGCTCAATCAGTATCACGTGGTGATGGAGGTCGCGCCGAAATATTGGCAGTCGCCGGAAGACTTGAATAATATTTACATCCCGACGTCGAGCGGCGGCGTCGTCCCGCTTGGCGCGATCGCGAAATTTCAAAACACCGTCGCGCCGCTCGCAGTGAACCACCAGGGTCAGTATCCGTCTGTCACGGTGTCGTTCAATCTTTCACCGGGCGTTGCATTGAGCGATGCGGCGAGGACCATTCTGGACATGGAACAGAGAGTCGGAATGCCGGCGACGATTCACGGAATGTTCTCGGGGACGCTGCAGGCGTTCCAATCGTCGCTCTCTACGCAGCCGATGCTGATCATTACGGCGTTGATGGCGGTTTACATTGTTTTGGGAATTTTGTACGAGAGTTTCATTCATCCTATTACGATTCTTTCAACGTTGCCGTCCGCGGGTGTGGGCGCTGTTCTTGCGCTCATGATTTTCAAGATGGATCTCAGCGTGATCGCGCTGATTGGCATCATCCTGCTCATTGGCATCGTGAAGAAAAACGCGATCATGATGATCGATTTCGCGCTCGCGGCGGAGCGCTTGGAAGGCAAGACTTCCGCTGAAGCCATTTATCAGGCGTGCCTGCTGCGGTTCCGGCCGATTCTGATGACCACGATGGCGGCTCTCTTTGGCGCGCTGCCGCTGGCCCTGGGCACGGGAACTGGATCGGAATTGCGGCGGCCACTCGGCGTTACAATCATCGGCGGCTTGATTGTGAGCCAGATGCTCACACTCTTTACGACGCCGGTGGTTTATCTTTATCTCGACCGCATGCGCCTCCGATGGGCGAAGAAGCACAAGAAGACTGCTGGTGTCACAGCGCCGCAAGAGAGCTAGCATGAAACGGCCGTCGCAGAATTCGACGGTTACGAGGATGAGATTCTTGAGAGATGAATCGAAGTCAAGTTGGCGGACGAGAAAGCTCCGGGCGTTTGTGTTCGCGCTTGCCGGGCTGCTGGTATTGGATGGCTGCACCGTCGGACCGAAATATCACACGCCTTCCGCGCCGGCGCCGGCTACGTACAAGGAACTCACGCCCGACGACATGAAGAATACGGATGGTTGGAAAGTTGCGCAGCCGAAAGACGACGCGTTGCACGGAAAGTGGTGGGAGATATTCAACGATCCGCAGCTGAACACACTGGAAGATCAAGTGAATCTCTCGAACCAGAATATTGCCGCGGCATTTGCGAGCTTCATGTCCGCGCGAGCGATGGTGAAGGAGGCGCGCTCACAATATTTCCCGACGGTGACCACGAATCCGAGCATCACGAACCAGCGCCAGTCATCACAGGGAGGCAGCAGTAGCGGTAGTAGCGGAACGACTTCGACGGCGAACAAGTCATTCACGGAGTATTCGCTTCCGTTTGATGCGACGTGGGTGCCGGATTTGTGGGGACGCGTGCGGAATACGGTGCGCGCGAACGTAGCCGCGGCGCAGGCGAGCGCGGCGGACCTCGAAAACACGCGACTGACGATGCAATCGGAACTGGCGGTTGATTATTTCCAACTGCGCGGGCAGGACGCGCTGAAGGAATTATTGGATTCGACGGTTGTCGCGTACAAGCAATCGCTCGATCTGACGCGCGCGCTGTATGAAACGGGAATCGATTCCGACGAAGCGGTGGCGCAAGCGGAAACGCAACTCGAAGCCACGCAGGCTCAGGACACGAACCTCGGAATACTCCGCGCGCAGTACGAGCACGCGATCGCCATGCTGGTCGGCCAGCCGGCTTCGACGTTCACGGTCGCGCCACTTCCTTGGAATGCAGCTCCTCCTGCGATTCCGTTCGGCGTACCGTCACAACTGCTCGAACGGCGTCCGGATATTGCGGCATCCGAGCGCCTAGTGGCGCAGGCAAACGCACAAATTGGAGTTGGGGAGGCTGCGTATTACCCAACCCTGACACTCAGCGGAGCGGTGGGACTAGCGAGCACCTCAATTGCGACTTGGTTCACTTGGCCCTCGCGTATTTGGTCCGTTGGACCAGCAGTCGCTGAGACGCTCTTCGATGCGGGATTGCGGCGGGCGACTGTCGAACAATACCGCGCCACGTACGATCAATCGGTGGCGAACTATCGCGAGATTGTGCTGACTGCTTTCCAGCAGGTGGAAGACAATCTTTCTTCGCTGCGCGTCCTCTCGGTGGAAATTCAACAGCAGGATGCCGCCGTCACATCGGCGGAGAGGGGCCTATCGCTAGCCACGGACCGCTATCGGCTGGGAATCGATCCTTATCTGAACGTTATCACCGCTCAGACGACGCTCTTGAGCAACAAGCAGGCGGCAGTGGACCTTCGCATCACGCAGATGACGTCGAGCGTGCAACTCATCGAGGCGCTCGGCGGCGGGTGGGATTCGTCGCAACTGCCAACGGGGCGACAGCTTTCGTCAAATACGACGCCAAATCCGTCCTCGCCTAATCCTGCCGCTAATCCTCAACCAACGACCGCTACGAATCCCTGACGCGCGGCGAAGCTCAATTTTGTTTGGCGATGTCTTACTTTCGTGACGTCGCGCCCGGATTCGGCAGGGAAACCATCGGCAAGATCACCATCGGAATAGTCCCCGCGCTTTTTCTATTCAAATACCAACACGGAGAGTAGCCGGAGTGCGGGAAAAGCGCGTGAACGCAGGTTTGGTTCTGCGCGTCTCCGAACATGTATTCGGCTCTGCCATCTTTGTGGGGGACCGCGTAGAGCGGCTGAATTTTGACGATGCCGTAAGCGGTGCCGGGAGCACTTCCGGCCATTTTTATGCGCAATAAGGCGTAATCCGAGATGTATACGAGGGCGAGTAACACTGCAACGATGACGAGAATGCGCTTCATTTTGTTTTCGATACTATATGCCTTCTCGCGGGGGATTTGAAAATGAATAGCAGGGGCGCAGCTCGGGACGGAGTTCCTAAAAAGCCGGCCGTCCTTCCGGCCAGCCCTATAGGTGCCACGACCGGAAGTTCCGGTGCCGAGACATATTTCGGCCCAGAAAGCTGTGATTGGAGACTGCTCTGCCGCGAGATACTTCGGTCTTCTGATTGAATGGTGCAGTAAGATGCGCCCGGACTTTCGAAAATCCAGCCGAGCCGCCCAGACATGACGCCCGACTCTCGCGAATCAAAACCAAATCGCCGGTCATTTTTGAAACGTACGGCGATTGCCGGCGCGGGAACTCTGGCGGCCGCGGCGGGGGTGAATGCGATTATGCCTCTCGTGCTGCCGGAAGAAATGGTTTTCGAGCCGAACCGGAGCTACTGGGCCAGAGCGCTGCCGTTTTCGAATCCCGAGCTTGACAAAAATATTGACGCGGATGTTGCTGTGATTGGAGGGGGCTTCACCGGACTTTCTTCCGCGTATTTCATTCGCAGGAATTCTCCGAACAAGCGCGTTGTTTTGATTGAAGCGAAGTCTTGCGGCAACGGAGCGTCTGGCCGCAATGGCGCCATGATGCTGACGATGACGGACGATCGCTTCATGACATGGTCCGGCGAGCCGGAACTCGACAGGCGAATCTACGAACTTACCGCTGGCAACATTGCAACTTTGAAAGCGCTATCTGCCAGCATTGGAATTGATTGCGAGATCGAACAGAACGGCGCCTTGCAGGTGTGCAACACGCAGGAGATCGCCGAAGCAGGGAAAAGTTACATCGAAAGAGCGCGCGACGCCGGGCTTCCTTTTGAATATTGGACCAAGGAACAAACGGCGACGGCGCTTGGCACCGGCGCGTATGCTGGCGGGCTGTTCGATCCGAATAGCGGACAGTTGCATCCTGGGAAACTCATCGGAATGTGGAAAGCGGCTGCGCAATCCGCCGGGGCCGAAATTTACGAAGACACGCCTGTGGTTCACGCCGAAGAAGGCCGAGTGCATTCGCTCCAGACGTCAAATGGCCGGACGGTTCGCGCCAAATCACTCGTGATTGCGACGAACGCGTATAGCTCAAAACTTGGCTATTTGCGGCGAGCCGTCACGCCGGTGTTCGATTACGTCGGCATTACGCCGCCGCTCGATCCGAATTTGCTCGCCGAAATCGGATGGAAGAGCCGCATTCCGTTCAACGATAGCCGCACAGAGGTCTACTATCTGGGGATCACGCGAGACAATCGCGTACATATCGGCGGAGGCCCGGTGGACTATTCGTTTAACGACGGAATCCGCGAGCGAAGCGATTCGGCGCGGAGATACGCTACGATTGAGCGCGAACTCGGACGAATCTTTCCGAAGCTGGCAGGCGTAAATTTTGAAACAACCTGGTGCGGATCGGTGGACATGTCACTCGACGGAAGTCCGGCGGTTGGAGTGATGGGGCGATTCAAGAATATATTTTATGGGATTGGGTTTTCGGGCCACGGCGTGAATCTCACGTCGGTCTTTGGCCGCATCATTGCGGATCTGGAGGCGAGCCGCGGCGAGCAATGGAGTTGGCTGCCGTTTGTGAACCGGCTGCCTCCCTATATTCCCAATGAGCCGTTCCGGTGGCTTGGAATTCAGGCGGCGCTGGACTATTACCGGCGGGAAGATCCAACGACGCCCTAAGGATCGTTTTCGCGATAAGAAATACCTGTTAGGAGCGGCGCAGCTACGCGGTAACTTCGTGAAGGCGGAATTCGGCGTGAAGTGCCTTCACGGCACGCTGCATCGCGGATTCCTCAACGACGCACGAAATGTTGTACTCCGATGAGCCCTGCGCGATGGCAATGATATTAATTCCTTCGCGGCCGAGCGCGTCAAACGTCCGGCCCGCGACGCCGGGAGTGCCGCGCATGTTCTCGCCTACTGCGGCGACGATCGCGACGTTGCGGTCTTCGGAAATATGATCGACGGTGTGTTCCTCAACTTCCGGCGCAAACGCTTCGCGCAGCGCAGCCACCGTGCGCTTTTCATCGGCCGTCGGAATCACGAGGCAGATATCGTTCTGCGAGGACGATTGCGTGACGAAAAGCACGTTCGCGCGCGTGGCGGAAGTGGCCGCGAAGGAGCGCGCGAGCACATCCGTCAAACCAACGATTCCGGGACCGCCGACGGTGACGAGAGTGACGTCGCGGATAGCGGTGAGCGCCTTGACGCCTCCGCCGTTTGATTTGCCGCCGGCCATGATCCTTGTGCCGCGCTTTTCGGGCTCGAAACTATTGCGAATCCATACCGGCACGTTGGCAGCGGTGACGGGCCGCAGAGTGTTTGGATGAAGAACCTTCGCGCCGAAATAGGCGAGTTCGGCGGCTTCGTTGTAAGAAATTTCGGGAAGCGTCCGCGCTTCTGGGACGAGGCGGGGATCGGCTGTCTTCACGCCGTCCACGTCGGTCCAAATGATCGTTTCTCCCGCGCCGAGAGCTGCGCCGAGAATCGTGGCGGAATAATCCGAGCCGCCGCGTCCGAGAGTCGTTTGCACGCCTTGGAGCGTTGAGCCGATGAAGCCGGTGACAACCGGCACGACGCCGTCGTTCAATAGAGGGCGGAGTCGCGCTTCGGAACGCTGGTGAGTTTGCGCCATGAGCGGTTCGGCGCGGCCATGATGCGAATCCGTGACGATGACCTCGGTGGCGGATACGGGCACGCTGCGGCGTCCAAGCTGAGTGATGGCGCCGGCGAGAAGCGGAGCGGAAAGGCGCTCGCCGATTCCGGAAATTGCGTCGAGAGCGCGCGGCGTGAGTTCGCGAAGGAGAGCCGTGCCCCGAAGCATGCGATCGAGTTCGCCGAGAACGCCGGCGTGAGCTGACGCAATCGCGGTGCGCGCGCGCGGGTCCTGGACGAGCGCATCGAGCGCAGCCTGATGCTGTGTTTTCAGCTCGTGAACCAGCGGCGACACGTGATCTTCCTCGCCCGCTTCGGCTCGCCGCGCTCCTTCGATCAGGCGATTTGTGACGCCGCTCATCGCCGATACCACAACCACGACTTGCTGGCGCTCCCCGGCTGCTCTGACGATTTCTGCCGCGCGACGGATGCAGTTTGCATCCCCCACGGAAGTGCCGCCGAATTTCATAACGCAAAGAGAAACACTCATTGCCAATGGCCTCGCGATTCCATCAGACACTTCGAACAACGGGAGTTTGGCGCATCCGGCGACTTCCAATGCATCGGACGCGCACAATCGCAGCGCTATCGAAAGTGTATTTCAAGCCCGGCGTTTTCGACAGACGAATTGGCGGTATGTGCTCAGTTGTGATTCGGAACTGCATGCACTGAAATTGAGTGAAATTCGGAAAGGGTTAATGTGGTGCGAGAGTTGCGCTTATTGCGGCGTCCATTGCGGGTGAGAAGTGAAAAGGCCATGGACGATTCCGATTTGGTAGGTCAGGAAGAGTCCGAAGGCGATGCTCAGCAGACCTGTGGCGACTCGCAATCCGCGGTTGAGATTCGCGAACCGGTTGCTCGCGTAGGTGAAGGGAACGGCAATCGCGGCGGTAATCAGCATCATTCCTGCGATTGTGCCGATGCCGAAGACGAGGAGGTACACGACGGCCCATCGGGGTTGGCGGATCGTAGTGAGAACCAGCAACGCGACGGCGGCAGAGCCTGCGAGGCCGTGGACGAGCCCCACGACGAGCGGGCGCAGAACTTGATACATCCCAAGCTTCCCGAACGTGCGATCGAGGAATCCGAGCGGCGTTTCTTCAGCAGCATGCAAGTGCGTTTGCGGCTCGTGGACGTGCAGATGCGTATGAACGTAGTCACCGTGGCTGTGGGAATGCGAATGCACAAACGCGGAACCGCCGTGCACGGGCAGGAACTGATCGTTGATCCATTGCATGATGCCGGTGAGGTTCAGGATTCCGAGCAGAATCAACATCAGGCCAACTGAGAATTCCATCGAAAGGCCGAGGCGAGTGGGAATTACCCAACCGACAAGAATGATCCCGGCGCCAACGGCAAAAATCGTGATGGTGTGGCCGAGGCCCCATAAGGCGCCGATCCATGCCGCGGGCCCGATGCTGCGCTCGCGGCTGACGATCGTCGTCACGGCAATCACGTGATCGGGATCGGTGGCGTGCCGCATCCCGAGAAAAAATCCGAGCGCGATGATGGAGAGGACGCTGATCATGTTTATGTTGACGGCAACCGGCCGGATGGCTGACCTGCACCGGCTGCGTTGCTCGGACTCAAACCGAGCTACGCGGATGACGACAACGAACCGAGTTCCGGCTGCAATTTAGCGGCGCGAAGTTCCGCTTGGCGCGATCGGAGATATCCCAGGAACTGATTCATGCCTTCGCCCGTCTTCGAGGAAACATGGAAGATCTCCATCCCGGGCCGAACGGCTTGAATATTTCTGTCCACTGCTTCGAGATCAAACTCCGTCGCAGCCGCCAAATCCAGCTTCGTTACGACGGCGACATCGGCGGTGTTGAATATCGTGGGGTATTTTAGCGGTTTATCTTCTCCCTCTGTTACGGAAATCAGCACGAGGCGAAGATTTTCGCCGAGATCGTAGGACGCTGGACAGACGAGATTGCCCACGTTTTCGATGAAAAGAAAATCCAGTAGTCCGACGTCCCAACCTTCAAGCGCTTTCTGAACCATCGCCGCTTCCAGATGGCACAGTGTGCCGGTGGTAATTTGACGTACCGGCGCCTGGCTGCGGGCGAGACGCGCGGCATCGTTGTCAGTCGCAAGATCGCCGACGAGCGCGGCGACTCGATAACGCGGCCGGAGCGAAGTGAGGACTCGCTCAAGAAGCGCCGTCTTGCCGGAACCCGGGCTCGAGACGAGGCTGGCTACGAAAACTTCGGATTCGCTGAATTGTTGGCGAAGCGCGCGGGCAACGATATCGTTTTGCTTCAAGACATTTTCGCGGACTTCGACGAGCCTGGGCCGTGCGTTCATTGAATTATCTCCAGAGCTGTGACCATGAGTTCGCGTCCTTCGGCAATATCGGCGCTCGGCGTGCCGCATTCCGTACAGCACATCCACTGCAACGATGCCACGGGACGCACGGCGTGGCACTTAGGACAATTCACACGCACCGGGATTTCCTCGATTAGGAGGCGCGATCCCTCGAGCGGCGTCTGGAAGCAGGCCATTTCGTACGAGGAGAGCAAAGCGTCTTTGACGACGCCGGAGAGTTGCCCGAGTTTCAGGTGCACGGTGCCGATTTGGACATCGCCAAGGCTGTGCGCCTCGTCCTGTACGAGATCAACGATGCTCATCGCGATGGATAATTCATGCATAAGTGTGTGCGCCCTGTTCGAGACGCGTCTACCGGCTTCTACCGGTTCGAAGAAGCCATCTCCTTCTCTGATTTCGCCGCTGCGTTTGCTTTCACTGCTTGCGATACGTTGTTGCCCGGGGCAAACTGGCCAAACGCGGCGAGCGCGGCCTGTCCGAGACTAATTCCGCCGTCGTTCGGCGGGACGGCGTGATTCGTCCAGATTCGCAAGCGCGAATCCTCAAGGCAGGATTTCACATCATCGAGTAACAGCTCGTTTTGAAAAACTCCTCCCGACAATACGACAGCTTCGACGGCGGATTCCTCGGCGACCGTCGTGATTGCTTCGCAAAGTCCGCGCGCTATTCCCGACTGGAAAGCACGGGCTATTTCGGACACGTTGCGGCTGCGCTGCCTATCGCGAATCAACGCCGAAAGCAGCGGGCGGAAATCGAGTTCGCGTTCCACGAATGGGAAGGAGTATGCATCTATTCGTTGGCGGGTGCCGCGGGCCAATTGCTCGAGCCAAATTGCGGCTTGGCCCTCGTACGACATTTCCCGCGTGAAGCCCAGCAGTGCCGCGGCGGCGTCGAAGAGCCGGCCTACCGAAGTGGTCGTGAATGACCGCACGCCTTTTGAAATCAGCTCCATCGAGCGTTCGAAACGCGAAGGGAAGTGAAATGGCGGCGCGGCGAGGTCCGGCAATTCGTCGAGTTGCGCGAGGAAGCCGGCCGCGGCCTGTACCGGAAATTGTGCGGCCGCATCTCCTCCAGCCAGCGCTGCGGGGCGCAGATGCGCCGCGCGATTAAATCCGGCAGCGACGCTTCCGACAAAGATCTCGCCGCCCCAAATCGTGCCGTCGTCGCCGAAGCCCGTGCCATCGAGGCTGACGCCGACAACGCGCGTCTCCCAGGCTTTTTCTTCCGCGAGCACGGAGGCAACGTGCGCGCGGTGGTGTTGGATCGCGTGCCTTTCACCGGCGGGCAGTTTCCACGCACGCGCGGTCGAGTGGTATTCCGGATGCGCGTCGTGGGCGAGCAGAACGTCGTCCCAACGAACGTCGTACATCGCCATCAGGTCTTCGATCGTTCTTTCGAACGCGAGCGCTGATTCGTAGTGATCGAGATCGCCAATATGTTGGCTGACGAAGGCCTGACCGGCGACGACGAGCGTGATCGTGTTTTTCAAGTCAGCGCCGACGGCAAGAATCGGGCGGCTTACGGGTAGCGTTGCGGCAGCACTCGGTGCGTAGCCACGAGACCTGCGCAGCACCACGGGACCGAAGGCGCCGGCGCGCGCGACCGAATCGTCCACGCGGCGCGCGATTGGCCGTTCGCCAATTAGAAATGCGTCGGCAATTTCCGAGAGGCGCGCGAGAGCGTCATCGTCTTCGTACGCGATTGGCTCGCTCGAACGATTGGCACTGGTCATCACCAGAATTTCGGGAGCGCCCGCGGCAAAGAGAAGGTGGTGAAGCGGCGTGTAGGGAAGCATTACGCCGAGTTCGTTGTTTTCGGGCGCGACTCCGGGCAGCTGAATTTTCGCGGGTGCTAGAACGATGGGGCGAGCCGGCGAGGTGAGCAACAATTCGGCGTCAGCGTTCAGTTCAATGAGATCACGAGCCGCGGCGAGATCCTTGACCATCACGGCGAATGGCTTCTCTTTGCGGAATTTACGCTCGCGCAGCGCGGATACTGCGTCTGCGTTTCTTGCGTCGCAGGCGAGATGGTAGCCACCGAGACCTTTTACAGCCACGATGCCGCCTAAGCGAAGCAACTGCGCCGCGTGGCGAACACTCGCGTCGCTCGCATCGACGATGTCCGGCCCGACTTTCAGCGAATACGCAGGGCCGCAATCCGGGCACGCGACCGGTTGCGCATGGAAGCGCCGATTGGCGGGATCGCGGTATTCATTCGCGCAGAATTCGTCGAGCGGCCAACTCTTCATTGTCGTATTCGGGCGATCGTAGGGGAGGCGCTCGATTACGGAGTAGCGAGGGCCGCAGTTCGTACAATTGATGTAGGGATAGTGATAGCGGCGGTTTGCCGGATCGAATAGTTCGCGCACGCAGGCGTCGCAGACCGGGAGATCGGGCGAGATGCGCGTCGATGGCCGATCGCGGCGATGGCTCTCACGAATTGTGAAGCCGCTCGAGCCGATCGGCTGCGCCGCACGGACTTCGATAGCGGAAATTGTTGCCGCGGGAGGCGCCAGCGAATTTAGGGCGAAGAGAAATGTATCGAGAGCCTTCGAGGGCCCCTCGACGTGAATTTCGACGCCTTCTTCGCCATTCAGCACCCAGCCAGCGAGCGTGTGCTCTTGCGCGAGCCGGTAAACGAACGGGCGAAATCCGACGCCTTGAACGACGCCGCGAATTCGTATTGAACGGGCATCCGGCAATTCGTCTAATCTCCGTTTGCGACTCATACTCGCGCTAATCTTCGCGGCTCACCAATCTGTGTTGACCACGCAGCCGTGGCCTTGCCAGCCGATTTGCGATACCACGCCGTCTTCGACGAGGACCGGCACTGTACGCTGCCCACCCGTTAGCTTCTTCATGCGCGCGCGAGCGGCGGGATCCGCTTCGACATCGTATTCGAGGAATTCGACGCGCCGCCATTCGAGCCACTCGCGCATTTCCTGCGTGTGAGGGCAGCGCGCGGAACCGAAAAGCTCGAGCTTAGCCACGGCGCAGTACCTCCAGTGATTCGCGGATCAGGTGATAAATCGAAGCCTGCACTTCCTGAATGCGCGGAATGTAATCGCAATTGACGACAATCGGAAAATCGGCGAGGCCACGCCGCACGATTTCGCCGCCGTCGTAGCCGAGAAGGGCGGCAGTGAGAAGCCCACGTTTGCGAGCTTCCTCGAGCGCCGCGACAACGTTTTTCGAGCCGCCGCTTGTGGAAATGCCGATAGCGACATCCTCGGGCCGCGCTTGCGCAATCAACTGCCGGAGAAAAATCAATTCGATGCCGACATCGTTGGCGATTGCCGTCACGTTGGCGGGTTCCAATGACAACGACACGGCGGGAATTGGCTGATACGTATGGGGAGGGATGATGCAGTCGAGCGCCCAATCGCTTGCATCCGTCGCGGAACCGCCGTTTCCGAAAATGATGAGCTTGCCGCCGCGGTCGAGGCGCTCGCGAATCGCGAAAGATGCGTTGCTGATTTGGTCAGATTGCTCGCTCGCGACTTGCGCGCGCAATCGCGCGTCATCTTCGACCTTCATGCGAATCGACCTGGCGGCCTCCGCCACGATATCGCCGGTCTCCTGTTTCTGCTGGCCGAGGAACGGGTAGAGAAATTCCGCGGGCCCGACGTCGTGGCCGAGCTCGCGATGCTCGAAGAAGACGTGCACTGTCTCCCAGAGCGTGTGATACAGAATCTCGATCAATTCCTGGTGCATGAATGCATCGGAGGTCGCGGCGCCTACGGCGTAAGAGCCCGTTAGGCCCGGAAGAGCAAACGTCATTGCCTGGCGCTCTTGCGCGAGATCGAGCGCGGCCCAGACTTCAGGGTCGCCTTGGGGCGGACCGAAGCCCATGACGATGTCTTCGGGACGCAGCAGGGCTTCGAGCCACGGACGGAATTCGATGGAGAGATCGAGCGCAGGGAGCGCGCGCTTGCCGACAATCACGGGGTGAACAAACTCTACGGAAACATGTTGCGCGTCGGTCGCGTAGGGCCCTCGACCAAACGCCAGCAGGCGTCCACCGCGCAAAAAGCGATCCGACATTTCGCGGCACGCCTCAGCCAGACGCATCGCTTCGCGTGCGAAAAAGAAATCATTTATTTCATTCCGTGCGAGCAGGCGCTGCTCGACGTGTGCGGAAAGTTCGACGCCGGTGGCAATTCTGTGTCCCAAAGTATTCGCCTCTAACAGATTCGCGGAAGCGGATCGCCGACGAGCATGTCCACGATTCGACTGGCGCCATAACGCGTCAGCGCGAGAACCGCGCCCGCAGGCTGCTCCCGCATCTCGCCAATCATGCACGCACCCTCGCCGCCTGGAACCGCGCGAAGAGCGGCAAGTCCCGAGTCGGCCGTTTCGGCTGACAGGATCGAGAGAAACTGGCCTTCGTTGGCAATGTGAAGGGGATCGAGGCCCAGCAGCTCGCATGCGCCGCGTACTGCATCGCGGACCGGAATCGCATCTTCCTGAATTTGCACGCCGAGGCCGCAATCGCGGGCGAGTTCATTTAGCGAAGTGGCGACGCCGCCACGGGTGGGGTCGCGCATCCAGCGGATGCCGCCGGCGGCTGCCAGTGCGAGCGCTTTCACGAAAGGAAGCACGGAGCGCGTATCCGATTGCAGATCGGCTTCGATATCGAGTTCTCCGCGCGCGAGCAAGATGGTGATGCCGTGATCGCCGATCGGGCCGGAAAGAAGAATTTTGTCGCCTGGGCGAACGGTGCGCGGATCTACTTTCACTCCAGGCAGAGGACGGCCGATTCCAGCGGTGGTGATGTACATGGAATCCGCTTTGCCGTGCTCGACGACTTTCGTGTCTCCGCCGGCAATCAAGATTCCTGAGTGACGCGCGGCTGCGCCCATGGCGCGGACTTCCGCTTCGAGGATTTCCGTCGGCAGGCCGGCTTCGAGGACATACGTCGCTACGATGGCTTCGGCTCCGGCGCCGGACACTGCCAGATCGTTCACCGTGCCGTTCACCGCAAGTTCTCCGATGGAGCCTCCGGGGAAGCGCAGCGGTTTGACGACGAAGCTGTCCGTGGTGAACGCGACGCGAATGCCGTCAATTTGCACGTGCGCGGCGTCGCCAAGAATTTCCGAGGGGGATTCAAACAGAAGTGGAACGAACAATCCTTCAATCAGGCGGCGGCTGGCTTTGCCGCCAGCGCCGTGCGCCATCTCAATCTGCGGTTCGCGGAAGAGGATTTTTGTGGCGATGGCCGCCATCGAGTCTCCATCTTTCACGCCGATGAACTCAGGCTCGCGGAAGCACTCAGGCCGACAAGCGCGGCTGTCTTGCGATGCTCGTAATTATAGAAGGCGGCGCACGAACCTTCTGACGAAACCATCAATGCGCCGATCGGATGCTCTGGCGTGCACTCGTTGCCGAAGAGCTTGCATTGCGCGGGCTTGAGAACGCCCTTGAGCACCTCGCCGCATTGCGCGGCTTTCGGATCCGTCACGCGAATGCCGGGTACGCTGAAGCGCTGCTCGGCGTCCCACTGCGCGTATTCGTCGCGAAGCCGCAGAGCCGACTGCGAGATGAAGCCTAATCCACGCCACTCGAAATAGGGGCGCAATTGAAATACTTCGGCCATGGCTTTCAGGGCGGCGCGATTGCCTTCCCACGGCACGACGCGCTTGTATTGATTTTCCACTCGCGCTTCGCCTTTTCGAAGTTGCTGGAGAAGCATGAGTATGGATTGCAGGATGTCGAGCGGCTCGAAGCCGGAGACGACAATCGGCTTGCCTTGATTCGTGGCGATCCATTCGTACGGGCGGCATCCGATCACGGTGGACACATGGCCTGGGCCGACAAAACCGTCGAGGCGCATGTCCGGCGAATCGAGAATCGCGCGAATCGCGGGGATGATCGTGACGTGGTTGCAGAAGACCGAGAAATTCTTGAGGCCCTGCGCCTTGGCGCGCATCAACGTGAGCGCGGTGGAAGGCGCGGTGGTCTCGAATCCGATCGCGAAGAACATCACATGCTTCGACGGATTCGCTTTGGCAAGTTTCAATGCGTCGGATGGCGAGTAAACGATGCGGACATCCATCCCGCGCGCCTTATGCTCAAGCGGGCTTCCTTGAGTGCCGGGAACTCGCATCATGTCGCCGAAGGCCGTAAACGTTACGTCTGAATCGGCTGCGATCGAGAGCCCGTCGTCAATTCTTCCCATGGGCAGAACGCAAACCGGACAACCCGGCCCGTGGATCAGCTCGATATTCGCGGGCAGGACATCTTTCAGGCCGAACCTGTAGATGGCGTGCGTGTGGCCGCCACAAACTTCCATGAGGCGATAGTGCCGCCCGGGATCGGTGAGGCGGCGAATCTCCTCGGCTGTTTTGTTGATCAGTTCCGGTTCGCGGAATTCGTCAACAAATCGCATAACGTCCTTTCAATCTGCCTGTGTCAAGCTGCTCTGGCTAAGCTGATTGAATCACTCCGCCTGGGGTGCCGCTGATACCGCCGGCGGATCGCTTGGTCGCTTTTCTTCCTGATCGTGCAAGCCGTAGCCTTGCACCTCTTGCAACGCAGCTTCCGTTTCGCCAAGCATCGCAAGCGTGCGCATTTGATCGATTGCGTCCTGCTCGCTGATCTTGCTCATCGCGAAACCCACGTGGATGAGAACCCAATCGCCCGTCACGGGTTTGTCGTCTTCGAGCAAGCCCAGATCGACGCGACGGCGCACGCCCAAAACCTCGACCGACGCGGAGTTTCGATCCGAGTCAGAAATTTCGACAATCTTTCCGGGAATGGCAAGGCACATATGGCAACCTCCGGACCAATTCAGCTCGTCCTCATCGCTATCCATATCTCTAATCACTGTTGGCGCGCAACTATATTGAAACTCAGCTTCAGTTCATCTTTGACTTTGAGGGTGCCTCCCGCAACGGAGACGAGCCTGATATCAAAATCCGTTTGCAGGAGCGAAAAATCGCCCGAGGCGCGAAGCGTTCCGTTCATCAACAGCACTTGCGCCGGGATATCTTGAGGTCTAGTGACGCCGTGAAGCGTCAGATCGCCTTTCAAAATGACGGAGAAGCGGGTGTCGCCGATCGCTTTGGATATCACCTCGTTACTTTGATACAAAATCTCGGGAAAACGTGACGTTTCGAGAACATCCTGTTTCATCCGGGTTTCAATTTCCTGGCGATCCTTCGGGCTTGCGTCGTCGCCCACGGTGAGCGAATCCGCGTTGATGGAGAAGTTGAGGGAGGCGTGCTCAAGCGTTCCGGGCGCGAACCGCGCTTCGCCCTTGAAATCCTTGGCGTCGATCGTGGGATTGTGACCAAAACCTGAAAATAGCCCGCTCGCAAACGCGCGAATTGTGAATCTGCTCGCGGAAGCGTCGAGTACGTACTGCGCCACGTCGTCTTTCACTGTCATCCCTGCTCCGGTTGTTGCCGACATCTCTGTTCGTCCTTAGCTCTGAGCCAGCGAGCGTCGAGTGCCGGCGGTTCGTTCTGTTCACAAAATTCACAAAAGCGCCGCGGCTTCTGCCTCGGAGTTCCGTGTGAGTCCCGCGAATGCAATTCCGGGAGGCTGGAGCCTCCCGGCTCTGAAGCGGGCGTTCTTATTGAGCCAACGCCCGAAACAACATCGCCGGGAAGGAGGTCACGTGTATCGGACTATCCGAGCACGCAGCGAATCCCGCACACAAATTCCCGTTACATCGCGCGCAGCTTGAAGTAGCGCTCGATATCAGGCAAGACGTCTCCTGCAAAATTGCCGATACCCATCTGCCCCATATATCTGCGGACGACGGGATTGGACAGAATGAGCCCCGCGCCAAATACCACGAGAGCCACTCCGCCCAGCATGTACAAAGTTTCCTTATCTACTGCATCGCCGTTCGTTACGCGCTCAATCGTTTCCATCGCTCGATTTTCCTTTCTTTGGTCAATCACTTGACAGATTTCGAATCCGCTTCGAGGCTCTCGCCCCGTATGACTTTGCCTACAAGCGACTCGACCAAGCTGGCGGCGCGCTCGACTGCAGCGGCGACCGGTTCGCTCAGTCCCATCGCTCCTTCTTCGTCCCCGAGATCTTTAGGCTCACAGCCGACGAGCAACACGCGGCTCAGCTTTTTCTCCATCGACTTTGCGAGACGCAGCACGTTCATGGGATTCATGCCGTGTGTTTCGATGGACGCCGGTGCATCGGGCGAGTCGAGCGCGTCAAGATCTGGTTCGACAACATACAGAGTCCCCGGGGCGTCGCCGCGCGGGCACGCGTCCACGAGAATCGTGACGTCGTAGCTATCGAGCAGGGCATACGCCAAATCGAAACCGCGAATGCCGAAATCCGTGACGCGAACCGACGGCGGAAGCTTGCGATGAGCCAGCGCGGCCGCCACTTCGACACCGAAGGCGTCGTCGCCGAGAAAAATGTTTCCGATCCCGGCCACAAGAATACGAGGCGCGCGAACGGCATTGACGGCATGTTCGCCATCCGAATGAACTGGTTCCACTTCTCCCGGCGCAAAAAAGAAGCGGTGGCCGGGCTGGCGTTCCGTGCCGAGGTCACGGCCGGGGTCGTCGTTGATGATGACCGCCAAATGGAATTTCCCCTCGTAATCCTGTTCAATCGCTTCGACGGTTGCGATGCGCCCGTTCAAGGCGATGTCGAGGACATCGTGACCTTCACGAGGCCGCAACCGGACGTGGTCGCCGGGACGCACTTCAATGCCGCCAATCTCGAGGCTGCCAAGCGGAGCTTTATCTTCGAGGAGCCGCCACTCCCATTCATTCATCTCGCGTCCTCGTTCTGTGGGCGCACGCTGCGAAGCGCTCCGTGGAGTTTCATGAAATGTTCCGCAGGTAGCGATTCCGTTTGCTCCAGAATGCGGCGGGCACGATCGTCGCCGTTTCGCACTTCATCTTTTTCCTGGTCGGTCATGGTGAGGATTCGCAGCGCTAGAATCTCGTCAATTTCCGTGCCGTCGCAGAGATCGCCCGCGCTTTCGGGTGCGATCTGCGGGTAATCGTAAAGAATGATCGGCGAGACTAGTATCGTGTCGCGCTCGCCTTCGTCGCCAACGAGAACGGGCCAGTAGCCGGAGTTTTGGCATTCGGCCGTTTCTGCCGCGAGTTCCGCGGGGGGATCGAGAAGGGAATTGAATTGGCCGCGCGAGGAGGAAAGAATCGCGTGCGTCGAGACGAGTGAGTAATTTAATAGTTCGTCGCGGCTCTGCGTGGATAGATTTACCGCCGAGGTGAGATTCCTGACGCGAATGGTCACGCGGAATAGGCCATCTCCGAGCTGCATGGCTGAAAGTTCGACTTCGCCGCGCAACGGCTCCTGCTTGCGGACGAGAACTCCGGCGACTTGGCCGTCGGGTTCGCATAGCGGCTCGAATTCGGTGCGCGCCGGAAATGAAAACATCGCAACTCGCGGCTCGCGGAGGATTTGCTGGATCGGCGCATCAATTCCAACTTCGCGCTCGGTAGCTTCCTGCCAGGCTTGGTACACACGGCCGGCGACTTGCAAGGAATCTACGATTTCGAAATTTGGCACAGCGCCTGCGAGAAGATCGGCGAGTGGCGGCGAAATCGCGCCCACGCTCCGGGCGATTAGCTGAAGAAACCGTACCTTCGCGGCAATCGTAGTCTCAGAAGTTCCGGTCACGAGACATTCGGAGCGCATCGCGAAGGCGTCGGTGACATCGGAATTCGCCTCCGCAGGCCGCGGTGCAAGTACTCCAAAATTAAAACGGCGGCGATTTTTGAGCGCGGAGGGCCGATAGGGATAGAGGATGTATCCCTCGTAGAGAACGGCATTCGCGATTTCTTCAACAGCCTTCGCGTTCATAATTCCACCGGCTCTTCCACCGCGGCGAGCAATTGCTCCATCGCCTGCTCCCACGTGGGAATTCCCTTACGCATCTTGTACTGATAGACGCGCTCGAAGACGTCCCTGCGCAGCGAGACCCAGGCGCTATTGGGATAGTAGGCGTCCATCAATTCGCGCCAGATTTTCATCGGCAGACGAAACTTCGCTTCCTTCTCCCACGATATCGGGGAGACACGAAGCGCGCCGTCAGCGTCACCATAGAATGCGGTCCCGCTGAAGAGAAAACAAAGCGGCAAGTCGCCGTCATTCAGCGCGTGAAAATATTTTGTCGCGGCCACATTGAAATCGAAAGTACATGGCACCGGAAGTTCGACGGTGGTCGAGCCGGTGAATTGCGAAATCGCGACACTCGCGTGAGTCCAGAGCATGCTGCGAAGCGTCTGGCTCCAGCGATCCGGCTCCCCGAACAAATCGAGCAGGCGGGACTGTTCTTCGGTGCTGTAGTGGCGGCGCGTGGCTTCGATTTGAATTTGGCAGCGGATCGCTGCGGTGTGTATGACTTCGTCCGCAGGGGAGTTTTGGACGCGCATACGAAAGCCAAGCATCGGAATAGCAGAGAAGGGAACAACCGCTGCGCTCTCGATTTGGAAATTGAGGTCAGGCATCGGATCGCTCGTCTTCAACACCAGCTTTTCTTCGCAGATCGCCGAAGAATCGTTCAATTTCCTGCCACACTTCAGTGCCGCCGGAAAAGCCCTGCCAATGTGTGCGAATCAAGCCGACCAGCCGGTAGCATTCATCGATTGGCACGATGTAACAGGCCGCGCCGCTGAATCCATGCGTCGGATTCACGCGATTGATCAGCAAGGCTTCCACGTCCGGCTGCAAATTCTCGAGCTCGGGATTGTCTTCGACTATTTCTTTCCAACTGTCGAGATTCAGCAGCGATTCGGTGGCGCCGGCGGGGCTCGGGTAGTACGCGACTACTTTCTTATGGACGCTGCTCTCGTGGAAGAACGCCATGCCGATGGGAATCATCAACGCTTCCCACTGCCCGCTCGTCATCCGAAAATCTTTCAGAAAGCTGACGTCGCGCGGAACGCGCTTGAATTTCGTTCCCTCCCGGTGGCTGAACAAAATGGCGCAAGCGTCGCACGCGCAAACGAGTTTTCGCGCTTCGGGCTCCAGCAGGTGCTGATGCTCCGGCGCGAGATCAACTTTACACAGCTCGCATTTCTCGACGGCGCTGCGCTTCTTCGCAAACTGGCGAAGAGTGGCGAAGGGACTTTCGGGCGCGGGGACGAACGCAATCGTCACAACGCTGCTCCGCCGCGCTGAACCTTCGACAAAGGCATGGCGATCCTGGCGTGATTCTGTTCCACCAGAAGTGGCAGAGGCGCGAGATGCAGCGCCGTCTGATCCACTCCGCGGCCAGCGCGAACAACGTCGTAGCGCAACTTGCAGGATGGACACGCCAAGACAGCCGCTTCGAGCAACGCGCCATCGAGGGCATGCCCGCAGCCCGGGCAACGATTTTCGTATGCGTAGTAAGTACCATCGAGGCGGCAGAAGAGAAATTTTGCGCCGCTGACGTCAAGAACCGAAGCCGCTCCCGGGAGAAGAGAATGAATTCCGGCAACTTCTTCCCATTCGGTTTCGTCGCGAGCGGGTTCGAGGCCGTGGCCGCCATTTTGCAATTGCTCGAGCGGCACGTAGCCGGGAGTCGGCGCGTGTGGCTGAGTGACGCCGTCCACGATGAGGCGCGTGACATCAGGCGCCGCCGCATAGATCGCATCTTCAATTGCCAGTTTCAAAGTGACCGCCGACGAGGGGCAACCTTGGCAACTGCCGTCGAGCCGCAACTTCACAACGCCCGCATCATCCACATGGAGTAATTCGACGTCGCCGCCGTGCGATTGCAAATAAGGCCGCGTCTTCTCGAGTGCCTCGCGGACGCGCGTCTCCAAATCATCAGGGTGAAGTCCGTGCAGCAATAGAAGGCCCTTCACGAGTTCGTCCCGCTGCAAGCGAGCGATAATTGCTTCACCGGGCGCGCCGGAGCCGTAAATGATTTCCATGGCGCGCTCCAAGCCCTCGCCATGCAACTCCATCAACGCCTGCACGAGGCGCTTTGCGGCTGCGCGCAACTCCGCGTCTGCTGTCTGCTCCAGTTTGCGGATCAAGTCTTCAATCGCTTGCGCCCGCTGCTGGAACTCGTTGCGGTTGGCCATTAGGTTGTCCTGTTGCATGACGAAGCGAGGAGCGGCCCGCAAAAGGGGGCGGTGTCAGTCCATGAAATCTACGACTACCCTTTTGCGAGCCGCTACCTCACTCCAACTCTGCGACTCTTAAAGCTGCAAGCCGAACATCGGGGAATGATGAGTCTCCAATACTTTGCCGTTCCCCAGGTACATATGGACGCCACACGGCAGGCACGGGTCAAAGCTCCGGACCGCTCGCATGATGTCTATGCCTTTGAACTTGTCCGGCCCGTTGTCCTCAAAGATCGGGGTGTTCTGGACCGCGTCCTCGTACGGCCCTGGCGTTCCGTAAATATCGCGCGGGTTGCCGTTCCAGGGCGTCGGAGGATATGGGTGATAGTTCGCGATCTTGTGATTCTTGATGACGACGTGATGGGAAAGCACTCCGCGCACGGCTTCGTGGAAGCCGCAACCGATCGCTTCCTCCGGAACCTTGAACTCGTTCCAAGTGCGCGTTCGGCCAGCGTGCAACTCCGCGAGCGCCTGTTCCATGAAGTAGAGCGCGCAGCAAGCCGCGTACACCTGGAAGTAGGTCCGGGCGCGATCGCGTTCGATGGCGTTGCTCCACTTCGGGATCTTCCATTCGAACTCGACTTCAGGAAGGGAGGTCGTCTTCGGGAGATACATTTTTACGCTGCTGCCCGTCGACTTGACATAGCCGATATCCACGAGACCGGCGAGAGCCGTGGACCACAGTCGCGCGATCGGTCCGCCGCCAGTGTCGAGCGCCAGGTGATCGCCGGTACGCTTGTCGTACCAGCGCGGGCACATGACCCAGCTGTACTTGCCGCCGAAATCGCGCTTCTGCGGCCGAGGAATGGTGGTCTGGTTCCACGGGTGATGTTGATCCACTGGATTGCCGAGGGGATCCTTCTTCACGAATACTTCGGAGCTCTGCCAATCGTCGTAGTAAGAATGGCCGAGCAGGATCCGGATATTCAGGTTGATATCCACCAGATCCGTGGTCACGAGCTTGCCATCCACAACGACGCCGGGCGTCACGTACATCGCGCGGCCCCAGGTCGTCATGTTTTTGTACGTGTAGTCGCATACGGCCGGATTGTTGAACGAACCCCAACAGCCCAGCAGGATGCGGCGCTTTCCCACTTCTTCGTAACCCGGGAGCGCTTCGTAGAAGAAATCGAAGAGATCGTCGTGCAGAGGGACGACCTTCTTCATGAACTCTACGTACTTCATCAAGCGAACCAGATAATCCGTGAAGAGCTGGATCGTGGGCACCGTGCCGACGCCGCCGGGATACAGAGTTGATGGATGGACGTGGCGACCTTCCATCAAGCAGAACATCTCGCGAGTCATGCGGCTCATTTGAAGCGCTTCGAGGTAGAACGAGCCCGTGAAGGGATTCAGAGCCTTCATGATGTCGGCGATGGTTTTGTAGCCATGCAGATGCGCGCCTGCGGCTTCCTTCTTCTCAGCTTTCGCGTAGACGCCGGGATTCGTTTCCTTGACCATCTGCTCGCAGAAGTCCACGCCGACCAGGTTGTCCTGGAAAATGTTGTGGTCGAACATGTACTCGGCGGCTTCGCCAAGATTCACAATCCATTCGGCGAGCGCGGGAGGGCGAACGCCGAACGCCATGTTCTGCGCGTACGTCGCGCAGGTGGCGTGGTTATCGCCGCAGATGCCGCAGATTCGGCTGGTGATGAAGTGGGCGTCGCGAGGATCTTTCCCCTTCATGAAAATGCTGTAGCCACGAAAGATTGACGACGTAGAATGGCACTCCGCGACGCGGCGAGCACCGAAGTCAATCTTCGTGAAAATCCCGAGGCTGCCCACAATTCGGGTGATCGGGTCCCAATTCATCTCGACGAGGTTTTTTTTCCCAGTCGGAGCATCCTTCAAAGCGCCAGTAATCGTGCTCATCTATCGGCTCCTTTGGTAACTCAGTAGGTCCGCGGGTGGTACCCCGTGGTCAGTTCAGCGCGCGGATGGCGCCACTTCGGTTCCTTGTTGAGCGTCGAATTACTGAACTTGCGAAGAGCGGTAATCGCGCGCCCATACATACCCACGGCGCTCGACGAGATCTTCGCGCCCGGCGGTTCGTCCATGAACGGCATGAACTTGTCTGGGAACCCGGGCATCGTGCAGCCGATGCAAATGCCGCCGACGTTGGGGCAGCCGCCGATGCCTGCCATCCAGCCGCGCTTGGGAACGTTGCAATTCACAACAGGGCCCCAACAGCCCAGCTTGACGATGCACTTAGGCGAGCCGTACTCGGTGGCGAAATCGCCCTGCTCGTAATAGCCAGCGCGGTCGCATCCCTCGTGAACCGTCTTCCCGAAGAGCCAAAGCGGCCGCAGCCGTTCGTCGAGAGGAATCATTGGGGCGAGGCCAGCCACCTGGTAGAGAAGGTAAAGGACCGTTTCCATGAAGTTGTCTGGCTGGACCGGACAACCGGGAACGTTGACGATTGGAAGGCCGGCTTTGGAACGCCACTCCCAACCGAGGTAATCCGCTAGCCCCATACATCCAGTCGGGTTTCCGGCCATCGCGTGAATCCCGCCGTAAGTAGCGCAGGTTCCGATCGCGATTACCGCGGTGGCTTGTGGCGCCAAACGGTCAATCCATTCATTTGTCGTGATTGGCTGACCGGTTTTGGAATCGGTGCCGACGGCGGCCCAATAGCCTTCTTTCTTAATCTTTTCGTTCGGGATTGAACCCTCGACGACAAGAACGAAAGGCTCGAGCTTTCCTTCGGCGGCTTGATAGTAAAACTTCATGAAATCATCCCCGCATTCGTACGCAAGGACTGGATTGTGCAGATGGACTTTTGGAAGGCCTGGAATCGCTCCCAAGATCACATCTTCGATGCTCGGCTGCATAGCAGCCGTCACCGACACCGAATCGCCATCGCAGCCCAGCCCCGCCGTAATCCACACGACATGAACCTCGGCGACTGCCGGGGGTTTTTGAGTTACCCTACCGTAGGGAACAGCTTCTGGTGCCATGCTTGGCACTCCTTTCCGGCACTTCACTGTCTCTGTTGCTAGAACTTTATGCCCGGCTAATTTGCCGCAACCTACGAGACCGATTTCCTGAGCGAATCGCCTTCTGACCGCAATCGCCTTGATGCAGGCGGGCGCACTTGTGCTGCGGATGAAACCCGCGCAAAACAAATACATCCAACGACAACAGCGTCTCAAGCGGGTAGCGCCCCGTTTTGGTATCGGGGATTTAGCCAAAGGGACTATCGGGGATTCCCCGACCCAACGGTATTAATTAAAGAGTTATGGTCGAAAATGAGTGATTTGTCCCAAATCGAGAAGTAGAACTAGCGAGGAGAAGGACTCAACTGAAGGGAGGTTGCGTCAGCTTGCTCGTTCGGTCAGATTCCATTCGATCGCGTGCTGCATCAGTTCGCGCGCGTTGCGGAGTGAAAGTTTTTCTTTGATGTGCGCCTGATAGGTTTCCACCGTCTTCACGCTGATGTGCAATTCTTCCGCGATCTGCCGCGTTCCGTGGCCGTCGCCGATCAAGCGAAAGACTTCGAGTTCGCGGTCGGAAAGGTCGGCCATCGGCGAATGTTTCACTGTGGTTGAGCCGCGAACATACTGCTGAAGCATTTTGCCCGCGATCCGATCGCTCAGATAAACATCGCCCTTCAAAATCCTGCGAATGGCAACGAGAACTTTTTCGGTAGCTTCCTGTTTCATGATGTAGCCGTTCGCGCCGGCTCGAAGCGCACGCTCAGCATAAGTGGATTCGTCGTGCATCGAAAGGACGAGAACCGGAAGCGATGTATTCCTCGCGCGAATTGATTTCACGAGTTCGATTCCGTCAGGCCCGCCGAGAGAAATATCCACGATCATCACGTCGGGTTGAAGCGTCGTCAGAGCTTGCAGAGCGGAGTGCGCCTCTTCGGCTTCGCCGCACACGAACATATCGGGTTCGCGATTGATCATGAGCCCGAGGCCTTGCCGAACGATCGGATGATCGTCGACCACGTAGACTTTGTGCTTTTTTGGCGAATTGCCGGACGGTGCTTTTGTCGTTATGGTCATGGTTCGCGTCCGTTCTCTACCTGATCCTGGTGCTTAAGCGGGAACGCGCATTCGACCGACGTGCCGCCGAGTGGCGCCCGGCCCACCTGCAGCGTTCCACCGATCATACTGGCGCGGTATCGCATGATATGCAACCCCATCCCACCATCGGGCGAGGGAGTATCCGGGATGCCCACGCCGTCGTCGGTAATGGTCATGGTGCGCGCATTCTTGAACGACCAAAGCCGGATGATCACGTGCTTGGCCTTGCCGTGACGGATAGCGTTGTTCACCGCTTCCTGCGCGATGTGATAGAGGTGAGTCGCCACGTTGACGTCGCCGATTAAAACTTGATTGTCGCAATCGAAGCGACAAGAAATTTTGAACAGATCCTCGACTTCGCTGGTGAGTTGCTTCAGGCCAGACATCAGGCCGTGCGACTCCGACATAACAGGGAGCAATCCGCGCGCGAGTTCGCGTGATTTACTGACCGCGGCGTTCACGAGCTTGAGAATTTTGTCCGCGTCCGCCGACTCGGGAAGCGCGGATTCGGCCAACTTCTGCTGCAGCACTTTGCTCATGAATGCGATGCCCGTGAGGTGCTGGCCCAATCCGTCGTGAAGGTCCTGGCCGATTCGCCGCTGTTCGCGGCTGCTGATTTCGAGAATCGTTTTCTGGAGGCGCTGGCGCTCGGTGACATCGATGCCAGTCACGATAATGAATTCCGCCGAGCCATCCCGGTGCGGGAGAAAGGTGTTCGACCAAGAAATTCGGCGCGGAGATCCGTTGCGCGTGGCCCAATAAGTCTCGTACTCAATTGGCTTGTCGCTGTCGCCGAGCTCAGAAAATATTGCTTTCACGTGTTCGAGTTCGTCCGCGACCGGAAACAGATCCCAAATGTGATGGTTCCTGACCTCCTCGAAAGAGTATCCCGTCGTCAATTCGCAGGCGCGATTGAACCGGACGATACATCCCTCGCGATCCACCACCACTACGAGCGCGCCGACCGTATCAAGAATCGCGGAGAGAACGTTGCGCTCTTCCTGCAGCGCCGCCTCCGCTTCCTTCAGTTCCGTGATGTCGAAGCCGACGCCATGGATAAACCACGGGCGTCCGTCGTCATGACGCACCATGTTTGCTTCGCACTGAAACCAGACGATGCGGCCATCTCGCGCGAGAACTCGATATACGGAACGCAGCGCGAGGCCGGAAAGAAACATTTTTGCCGCTTCAACACTCCATCGTTCCTTATCTTGTGGATGGATTTGCTGGTACCAACGGACCGGATCCTCAAGCCATTCCTGCTGCGAGAAGCCGAGCGTCGCTTCGATCTGAGGGCTTACGTATGCTTCGCCAATTCCGCGATCCATGAAGGCCATGAAAACAATCGCAGGAAGCTTTTCGACCAAAGCGCGGTATCGCGCTTCCAGTGTGGGAAAACTTTTGTCGGGAGCGACCTGACGTATGGCTGTATCGAAATCGTCGCGGCGAGTTCCTGCGGCGGCGAGGAAGTCTTGCGCGTAGGTGCCGGCGAGTTGCAGAAGAATGCTTTCTGCATCTACTGAGCTCACAATTCCCGAATCGCCATCCGGCAACTGGAGAAAATCGCCATTCGTATCCGGCCGCTGGCCTATTTCTGACATCAATCGCCCCGAACTACGCCTGAGGATAATTCGGTCCCGATCTTTACACGCTCTTCGAACGCCAGCTCGGCTCTTTATTTAGCGACGCCTGCGTAAACCGGCGAAGCGCGTGAATAGCGCGTCCATACGTCGCCACCGCGTTCGAAGAAAGCAGAGATCCCGGCGGCTGGTTCATGAAGGGCATGAATTTATCGGGGAAGCCGGGCATCGTACATCCGATGCAAATTCCACCGATGTTGGGACAACCGCCGATTCCGTTCATCCAGCCGCGCTTTCCCACGTTGCACTGGACGACTGGCCCCCAGCACCCGAGCTTCACGATGCAAAGTTTGGAGCCATACTCGTCGGCAAATTCAGCCTGCTCGTAATATCCGCCGCGGTCGCATCCTTCGTGAACCGTTTGCCCGAAAAGCCACGTTGGCCGCAATGCTTCGTCGAGAGGAATCATCGGCGCGCGTCCGGCCGCCATATTTAGTAGATACAGCAAAGTCTCCGTGAAGTTGTCTGGCTGCACCGGGCAACCTGGAACGCAAACGATGGGAATATTTGAATTCGTTTTCCAATTCCAGCCGAGATAGTCCGGCAGGCCCATACATCCCGTGGGATTCCCCTCCATGGCGTGGATTCCGCCGTACGTCGCGCAGGTGCCGGCGGCGATCACAGCCCACGCGTTCGGCGCGAGGCGATCAATCCATTCGCAAGTCGTGATTGGCTGGCCTGTCTTTGCGTCCGTGCCGAAGGATGCCCAGTAGCCTTCATTCTTATTGTTTTCGTTCGGAATCGAACCTTCGATCACGAGGATAAAGGGCGCGAGCTTGCCTTCTGCTGCGCGGTGAAAGTCTCTTAGGAAGTCGTCGCCGTTTTCATAATCGAGGAACGGATTTCGCAGCTTGATTTTGGGAACCCAGGGGAAGGCGCCGAGGATTAATTCCTCGATGCTAGGCTGAGTGGCAGCCGTCATCGCGATCGTGTCGCCATCGCAGCCCAGCCCCGCCGTGATCCACAGAACATCGATTTCTTTAATCGATTCTGTCGCGGAGCCGATTCGAAATTCGTGTGGCGCGGAAACGTCTGCCATGCAATTGCTCCTCGCGAATTACCAACAGAAAAGCAATCAACGAGACTTTGCTGGCCGCGATTGTACAGAAATTCACTATCGCCCGCGGGATTTTCTGACGACGCACATGGATCTGAGCAAGATCCAATTGCTGCACTCCGTTACCGGCTGAACCTCTTTCTATTTGCGCGACACGATTACGCTTTGCGGCCCGGCTGGAAGCGGCAAGAACTCGTTGGACGTGAAACCCGCTCGGCGGAACATAGCGACGTACTCGGGGAATGAGTAGGCGTCACCGCCGGCCGTTGTGCCAAGCATGATGATGCCGAAAGCTGCTGTGGCGGGCGGCGTCACACGATCTTCGTTCGGGATGAATCCGAGCGTGACGGCGCGGCCGCCGGATTTCAACGCCGCGTGAACTTTTCTCATCAGACGCTCAATCGCCGGAGGATCGAAAAGCTGAAGAATATTTGTGAGCAGGATGACGTCGTAGTCTCGGCCGAGTTCAATATCAAACGCGCTGCCGGGCAGTTCATGAAAGCGGTCCGCGATTCCGGCGGCGCTCGCATTCTCCCGCGCCACTTTCAGCACTTGCGGCCAATCCTGCGCGAAAATTTCGGCGTTCGGATTGTGCTTGGCCAAGCCGATCCCAAAAGCGCCGTGTCCGGCGGCGATGTCGAGGACTTTCCATTTTTCGCCGGCATCCGCATTTGTGATTTTCGCGAGGAACTCAGCGAGGGGCGCCTGCATCGGCGCCATGGCCGTAGCAAAGTCAACCCAGATAGGATCCTCGGGGCCAGTGGTGCCTGCCCCGCCGGCCACTCCCGGTTGCCCCGAGCGTACGACGCTCGACAAATCTTTGAACGCATCCGTCATTGTGGGAAGCGCGAGAAATCCGATCGACGAAGCGATGCAGGCTGGCGACCTTCGATCGAGAAATTTCGCCGAATCCGCCGTCACCGCGTAGGTTTGACTCTGTTTCGACAAGAAGCCGAGAACCACGAGATAGTCGCAGAGACCGCGAATCCCGCGTTCGGAGGCTCGCAGGCGGCGCGCTAACTCTGTAACCGTATTTGCTTCTTCTCCAATCGCGGTGAACAGGTCCAACTCAATCGCAGCCTTAAGGGCGGCGGTCCGCTGATATGCGTTGAGCGTCTCGAAGATTAGTTCCGGGCTGGACTTCTGCGCCTGAGATGGCGAGTTCATGAAAACCTCCTTCAGCGGGGTGGGATCTCGCGCGGAGTTCGATACGCGCAGCCAGTCTGATCGATCCGCGCGAACAGCCAGCGTAGCACGGTCTCTGTAGTGCTGGTCGTAAGACGAGTCGATTTTGAGAAGCTTTCGCCCAAAGAAGGATCGATCAGGCCATCATTCAAGAATGCTATTGAACCCAGGCGTGCAATCGCGGGATCCATCGCCGGACGTTCTCACAAAATCGTTCATAATCTGCGCCGAACTTCCGTCGCAGCGTCGGCTCCTCATAAAACATCACAAACGAATGTATGCCCAGGAGCACCAGGCACGCCACGGCGATCGAGATCACGCTCGCCTGCCCGAATATGATCCACAATCCAAGCCATCCAACGAAAAATCCCACATACATCGGATTCCGCACGTATCGATAAAATCCCGCCACCACGAGCTTCTGCGGTGGTGCAAATGGCGCTGGCGTTCCGCGTCCCGTCCATCCGAAATCCCAGATGCATCTCAGCGCCACGGCAAAGCCAAACACGGACGGCACGGCCGCAATCCAGCGCCAGCGCGCCGCTCCCGCAAGGTCGACGCGAAAGCCGAGCCAGGACGGCAGCAGCCAGATCCAGAGGGCAAGAAATGCGGCCCCCACTGCCAGCGACGCGATTGCCGTCAACCAACGCATGTCAGAATTAGCATCTCGGGAAATCCCAGCTGGTCCGCTCGCCATAGTCACCTCCGCGAACTTAGAAGCTTGAGCCCCAGCTTACTCTTTGACCGTCCCGCGCATCAATGTTTGTCCGCGTGCGCCGGGCTCCGCGCTTTCAGGTATTGCAGTTCGAACTCGACGGATGTTACCGGGCCGTGTTTCCCAAGGTTATAGTCGCGGACGTTTATGGCGATTCGGGGAAAAAATGTGCTCCGCGTGGCGATGTTATTCGTCGCATTCCTGCCCGCGCGCGTGTCGTGTCGCCAGGGTGCTCCCGCGCCGAAATTCAATACGGCGAGCGCGGGAGTTCGCGCCTCCGATATTGAAGCTGCGGTCAGCACAATCTGCCGTGCGCGCGATATTACGCGGTCAAAAGACGGCAGCGTATCTGGATGCCGCGTCTGCCCCGAAGGCACCGATTTTTTTGCCGATGGACATAGCAACTGGGAGATATACGCCCAGACGCCTGGGCATTTCACCTCTCCGCAGGATGATAATCTACTTCTCGATGGCACTGGCTGCGACTCACACGCCAGCAATTTCGGCGGAAGTTTCCTGTTCGCGATCAAGGACGGCAAGGCCCGGCTCTTGAAATACGATCAGGGCCTGGTCACCGAACAGTGCTACAAATTTGCGTATTCGGACGGACGCGATTTTCTCGTCTGCCGTGGCGGGTCGACATTCCAGGGAGAAAGTACCCAAATTATTTTCATGGCGGCATTTGACGCGACTGGAAAGGCCGTCATCACAAAATTGATTTCAGCCACGAACACGAAGGACACCTGCCTCGGCGACATTAGGTTTTCACCAAGGGTATCGGGAGAATCCGGAACATCCGGAAAATCCGTGGAGCTAACCGGAATGGCGATCGCTGCGAAGCAGGGAACCTCCGACTGTTCTCCGACTCAAACTGACGAAAAAGCAGGGAAACTATCGCTCGCCGTGAAATCTTATGAGATTGAGTTTCTCTTCGACGGCAAGCACTTCAAAGTAACCACCGCCAGCCGTGCATCACTCTACCGCTTCGAAACCAACTGACTCTCATTCAATCGCATTGCCGGACGTCAATTTTTCAGCGCGATGGCTATTTCCAGCACCCGTAGGGCTCGCCGGCAGGCGGGCCGGCCCTTCACGCGAATTGCAATCATCTCGAATTCCAGCGACCGTGTAGAATGCAACTTCGCAAATCCCGGGAGACGACAACAATGAATCCTCGCGTCCTCGCTGTGCTCGCAATGGCTCTCGTCGGCGCCGCCGTCGTCCGCGCCCAATCGCAGCCGGCACCGAAACAGATCGTCGCCATCACCGCGATTAGAGCAGGCAAGCTCGTCGACGTTGACTCAGGCACCGTACTCTCAAATCAAATCATCCTGATTCGCGGCGATAAAATCGCAGCCGTCGGCAAGGCAAACGATATCGCCATCCCGGAGGGCGCCGCGATCGTCGATCTTTCAAACATGACCGTCCTCCCAGGCCTGATCGATTGCCACACGCATCTCGCTGACGGCTCCGAAGACGGAAACGGCGATCCGCTCACTTACTTGAGAAAATCCGCCGCTCAAATTGCATTCGAATCAGTGCCCAATGCCCGCGCGATGCTCGATTCGGGTTTCACGACGGTCCGCGACGTCGGGGCGTATCGCGGACTCAACGAAGTGGCGATGCGTGACGCGGTTGCGCGCGGCGATATCATCGGCCCGCGAATGTTTGTTGCAGGGGCGTACGTTACGATTACCGGCGGCGCGGGCGCGCTGACTGGCGCCGCTCCGGATATCACGCTGCCGTTCGACCTCCGCTATGGCGAGGCAAACAGTCCCTGGGAAGTCCGCCAAGTGATTCGCAAACTCGCGAATGACGGCGTCGATCTCATCAAAATTTTGTCCTCTGGCGCCGTCCTCGAGCATGGCAGCAATCCGAATTCGCAGGAATTCACGTTGGAAGAGCTAGTGGCTGCTGTCGACGAAGCAAACCACTTCGGCCTGCGCGTTGCGGCACACGCGCATTCTGCTCAAGGAATCAAAAACGCCATCAATGCAGGTGTCGCTTCGGTCGAACACGCTTCACGTATCGACGCCGAGGGGATCGCGCTCGCGAAAAAGCGCGGCACCTACCTCGTCATGGACATTTACGACGAGGAGTGCATCGAAGCTGCGGGCAAGGCAGGAGCGATCCCCGCAGATTTTCTCGCGCACGATGCCGAACTGGGTCAAATCCAACGCGACAATTTTCGCAAAGCCGTCGACGCCGGCGTGAAATTGGCTTTCGGCACGGACGCAGGCGTCTGCCCCTATGGAACCAGCGGCAAGCAATTCGCCTTCATGGTGAAGTACGGGATGACTCCCATGGAGGCGATCCAATCCGCAACCAGCGCCGCCGCAGACTTACTCGGCCATAGCGAAGAGCTAGGCTCTATCCGCGTCGGCAAATACGCGGATATCGTTGCCGTGGCGGGCGATCCCACGACGTCCACGGCTAGCATCCAGCTTCTGGAAAATATTCCCTTCGTCATGAAGGCCGGTCAGGTCTACAAGCACTAGCTTCAGCCGCGCGTCCAAAATTAGCGAGATTCAAATGCGCAGTGTCTGTTGGGCAATTCTTCTCATGGATTGTTGACGCAATGTGAGACGCGATGGAGAATTCCATAAAGCGAGAAAAGCTGCGGAACGATGCTAGGAACTGACCAGGGTCTGAAACACAGAGGCAGCGCAAAGGGGGGAATTATGAGGGGTGGGGCGATATCGTTTTTTGTGGCGGCACTTCTATCGATGTCAGCAGCGGGTCACGCGCGGGCGCAGAGTGGTTCGCCGCAGAGCCGGCCCACGTATCACCTAACGTTGGTTCCGGCGAGTATCGTGACGATTAATTATCAGCATCTCAGCGGAGCAACGACCGTCGGATTCCAGGGCTCACCGCTTCTCCCCTTCGCAAAAGGGCAAGCGAAAGTGAACGGCAAAGTGGGGCGAATCCAAATCAACGCTGAATTCAATAAGCTCGAACCGGCGCAAAAATTCGGCGAGGAATATCTGACGTACGTGTTGTGGGCGATCACGCCGGAAGGGAAATCAAACAACCTTGGCGAAATTTTATTGAGCGGGGAGAAGAGCAAGATCGACGTGACTACTTCCTTGCAGACGTTCGGACTCATCGTGACCGCGGAACCATATTTTGCGGTGTCGCAGCCGAGCAACGTCGTCGTGTTGCAAAACGTGGTGCTGCCCGAAACTACCGGAACAATCGACCAGGGGCCGGCGAACTATCAATTGCTCGATCGCGGCGCCTACAGCTACGAAGTATCGGCGACGAGCCCCAAGCTTTCGAGATCCGACAACAAGGTGCCGCTTGAGTTTTTCGAGGCTGAAAACGCCGTACAAATCGCGCTGAACGCGGGCGCAAAAACTTACGCTGCGGACCCGTTGAACAAGGCTCAAAGTTCTTTAACGGAAGCTCAGGAACTTGTCGCGAAAAACGGAAACAGCAAATTAATCGTTCAGGCTTCGCGCGATGCCGTGCAGAACGCGGCGGACGCGCGGCACATCACCCTTCAGCGCCAGGACGAGGAACGCGCGGCGAAAGAGCGCGCTGACGCGGCGAGCCGCGAGGCCGAGGCGAAGGCTCAGGCTGATGCTGCCGCCGCGAGCCAGCAACAGGAAGCCGCAGCTCGTCAACAGGCGGAAATGCAAAAACTCCAGGCAGAGCGCGATGCGGCACAGGCTGCCGCAGCGAGCGCGCGCGCGGACGCAGACCGTCTGGCGGCTCAACAGCAAGCGGAGCAAGAAAAATTGCGGGCGCAACAAGCGCAGGAAGCGGCGGCGCGCTCCGAACAGGAAAAGCAGCAGCTTCGAGCGCAATTGCTCCAGCAATTCAATCGCGTCTTGCCGACGACCGACACTCCGCGCGGTCTGAAAGTCAACATGGCTGACGTGCTCTTCGCTTTCGGGAAATACGATCTTCGTCCGCCAACGCGCGAGGCGCTCGCAAAACTTTCCGGCATCGTGATCGGCCACCCGGGCTTGAAACTTTCCGTCGAGGGCTACACGGACAGCATCGGAAGCGATGAAGTCAATCAAACGTTATCGCAGAAGAGAGCCGATACGGTCCGCGATTATCTTGTTCAACAGGGCGTGGACGCTGCGTCGATCACGGCGACGGGCTTCGGAAAGTCGAATCCGGTGGCCACGAACGACACAAATGAAGGGCGCCAGCAAAATCGCCGCGTGGAAATCATAATTTCCGGCGAAGTAATCGGCACGCAGATTGGCGGCAGCACTCCGCCACCTGCGCAAGCCCAACCTCAAGCGGCACCGCAACAATAGGGAACGAGAACTTCGGAAGCGTAAATCGTCGAGACGGTAATCCGTTCTCGACGGCTTGATATGACGACAATCGCACGTGTGGATGCCAGCGAAGCGCTGCGCGTTTGAAGAAGGAAGCGGGCCGAGCGCGGTCAGTGACTCATCAGATCGACGAAGATGTCGTCGAATTTCTTCACGTCCACTTCCATCTGCACGCGTGCCGGATGAAGTTGTGTTGGCGGAGTTAGATGGGTTTTCCACTTCTCGCTGGCAGGTCCGCCGGGTCCGCTATACGGCAGGAAGAAAACCGGGACGCCTCCCCGCTGTTTCCGTACGACGGTATCGCCATATTTCGGGCCGTGTTCGATGTCGGCGTCGAGATATAGCGTCTCCCATTTCTTGATCACGGTAGGGTCGATCAGCGACGTAACGAGTAGCTCGTCCCACATGGCAGACCAAAGCGTTGTGCCCTCCGGGGCCTTAAAATCCATGTAAAGATCCTTCACATGCTTCGCGAGCGGCCCGCCCGCATCGACCACGCGCTGCATGAGTTGCTTGCTCGAAAAAACCTGGCCGCCTGCTTCCACCGGGCTGACGACGATTTCCTTCCACGGCTCGCGCATCACGATCGCAGCAGCTTCGGGATCCCACCACCAGTTGAGTTCGGCTCCGCCGCGGCTGCTTCCGCCCATGATGTAAATGGCCTTCGTCAGTCCGACGATGCCGGGATCCATCCTTACAGCGAGAGCGATATTTGTCAGCGGGCCGGCGCAATAGAGGACAACTTCACCGGGATTGGCGCGAATCGTATCGATGATGAAGTCCGCAGCGCGCCCGGGCTTCGCCGTGATTTTTGGATAACCGCCGGGCGGGGGCCAAGTCGTCTTTGGATCGGGCGCATCCGGATTGAAAGAGCCGCGCCAGTCGGCGTTGGAGCCGTACAAGGCTTCGAGAAGATCGCGTTCACGCCGCGTGTTCAGGAGCGGCGATTCCGCGCCCTTGATGACGGGAACATCGGTCCGTCCTGTCAGCTCCGTAGCCCAAAGAGCGAATACCGTCGCGGGTTCCACCCACTGGTCACCGCTGACCGTCGTGATTCCGAGGAGATTGATTTGCCGTGCCCGCAGCAACATAAGCAGCGAGAGAAAATTCGTGCCCTGTGGACCGGCGCTGTCCTGGTCTGCGATTACTTTGATTCTCGCATCTTGCGCCGTCGACGGCAGCGGCAACAGAAGCAAAACGACAGCGATTGCAGCAATCCCAATTTTCTTCATCTCGCCTCGTAATTTTGGGTTTTCTGACAGACGAGTGTACACGTTGCGTTCCTGGACTTGGATGGGAAATCAAGCCGCACCAAACTCTCGCTCAAATTGGCTTTTACTCACGCCATGAGCGCGCCCTTCCAGACTCCAAATTCCGTGCAGGGTTTCATCCGAACGTATCGAATCGATACAGTGAGAGATCGCTGAGATGACTTGCGTCTGGACGGCAACTGTCGAATTCTAGTAGCTATGAAGTTCGTGCAGACTCGATTGATGCGCGGTGAATTGTGGCTGATCGTTATTTTCACGTTGGGGCCTAACCTCGGGAACAGCGGCTCGCTGTCGTCTTCGCAATTATCAGCGATCCTACCGTCCGCAGCTCTCGCGCAGGGCGTGCGCACGCTGCCGCGCAAGATCGCTGCTAAACCTTGGAGCAAACAAGAATGCGCGCAAGGCGTGGAACTACGACTGAGTTCGATCGAGCCAACTCAGGGCAGTTTACAGCTCGTCGAGATCCGGAGCGCGAACCAACTGGCACAAGTTATCGGCCGATGGGATGGCAACGAGATTCCGTTCTGGCGCATGGATAGCGCCGGTAAGAGCAGTTTCGATGTACGGAGGGCATTCCTCGGAATCGACCTCGAGCACGCAGGCGGAAAGGCAGACTTCGTAGTTTCCGCGAAGCCCCTTGAAGGCGAATCCTTCTCTTGCATCGTGAGTTTGGACGTGAAAGAGGGCCGATTCGCCACTGAAACGTTAAAGGTGGCGCCGCAATTTGTTAAACCGAACGCGGAGCAGATTGCGCGAGCGGACGAAGAGCGTAAAAGACTGCGAGAACTCTTCGCGACTGTTACGCCGGAAAAATTGTGGAACGGAAAGTTTCGCACACCAATCACTGGAGCAACAACGGGCGGCAATTTCGGTAAGCGGAGAGTGCTGAATGGGCAACCTTCTTCACCCCACTCGGGAGTAGATTTCGCAGCACCGGCCGGGACACCAGTGCATGCGGCGCAGAGCGGCCGCGTGGTGCTCGCCGAGCCGCTGTATTTTTCTGGAAATACCGTGATCGTGGATCACGGATTGGGCGTTTACACTTTCTATGGGCATCTTCGTTCGATCGACGTAAAGGCGGGTGACGCGGTCAATGTCGGCGCCCTTCTTGGGAAGGTGGGCGCCACCGGGCGAGCCACTGGACCGCACCTGCATTGGGGATTGACGGTGAATCGCGCGCGGGTGAATTCGCTCGATCTTGTAAAGTTGTTGTGATTCGCAGCCGCGCTCAGTGAGCGACTTTCGAACCACTGATTTTAGAGTGGGGTAGTGGTGGGCCGCGCAGGACTCGAACCTGCAACCCGCTGATTAAGAGTCAGCTGCTCTACCATTGAGCTAGCGGCCCATCTTGTTGAATTCGCGAGCGGTATTACTGTGTTCGTTCCTCGCGAGAAATTTCGAAGTCGCTCTTCGTGCAGGTCCGCAAACTTCGAGTTTCGAGAAATAATACCACGAACCGCGCGGAATTTGAGGCAGCGGCCGCGACGACGAGCGGCGCGAGAATTGAGCCGACGAGCTGCCCGGCTCAGCTTCGAGCTAGACCGAAAATCGAGACCTCGCTAAACTGTACGCTCATCAACACCGACTGCGAGGTTGCGCCAATGACGGAAAAATTGAACAAATCGAATGCCGACTGGAAGAAGCAGCTCACTCCAAATCAATATCACGTGACGCGGGAAAAGGGCACTGAACCTCCTTTCACGGGCGAATACGACGACACGGAATCCGATGGCACCTACGTTTGCGTCTGCTGCGGCCAGCCCCTCTTCAGCTCGGACGCGAAATTTCATTCCGGCTCAGGATGGCCGAGCTTTTGGAAGCCGGTGGACGAGGAAAAAGTCGAAGTCGAACGAGATGTCACGCACGGCATGATTCGCGAAGAAGTTGTTTGCAGCAAATGCGACGCGCACCTTGGCCACGTCTTCAATGACGGTCCGCAGCCAACGGGATTGCGCTATTGCATCAACTCCGCCGCACTACGACTCGATGAAAAGAAAGAGAAAGAGTAGCGACGCCGCGCACCCTTAGCCGGCGCTAGTAATCGAGGAAGAACAACGTCGGATGCGCGTCCGTCGGGTCGGTCGAAACCATTCTGATTTTTTCCGGCGAAATTAAGTACAGCGCCAGGCTTGCCGGAAGCCCAGCTCCGCTTCCGTTCGTCACCACGCCATGTCCGTTTGCGCCAACGGTAAACGTTGCCGCGAGCGACGCCGCCAAATTCTGCGTCCCCGATCCGTTGACTGAATCAATTTCGCCAGTCAAGTTGCCGGCACCGTCCGCCGCAGGAACGCCGCTGACGGTTGTCGCCTGAACATCCGCTGCGGTCGGATTCTTGAGCGTATATTCGCCTTGGATTGAGGTCAGGCCGTAAGTTCCGCTCGACTGCAAATCGATCATGCCAGAAGTTACTTCCGGATCCGTGCCGACAAACACCGCTTGCGACGAACTGATGAGATACGCCACACCCATTCGCCCCGTTCCTCCGGTGAAAGACAATCTCCCCGTGGGATAAACCGAATACTGGGCAGCCGCGGGGAGCGCGGACGAAATCGTTCCCCCGTCATTCTGATCAAATGCCAGCGGAGTCGTACCGCCGGTGGTACCACCGGATGGAGTGAACGTCATCAGACTGCCGAAGATGCTCGCGTCTGCGGCAGTAGAAGTTCCCGTGCCGGTAACGACGTAATTTCCATTGAGAGACTCGCCAGTGAACGGAGTTCCGGTCTCAAGATAAGCGATACCTCCCGTTGGCCCGATGTTCACATTGGTGGTTGTCGTGCCGTTGGTCGTAGTTTCTCCGGCCAAAATGAAAATCGCCTCGGACGGCGACACGAGATAGAAAATGTAACTCTGAGTATTCGGCGAGAAGAAAAGGGACGCGCCGCCTCGTCCGGCCGCATTTACGTTTGCGAATGAGCCATTGACCGAGAAGTTGGTCATAATTCCGTTGTCGTTCTGGTCCGCCGAGCCCTGAGTGATTGACGACGAGCCGTCCGCATGGAACTGACCAACCGTGACCTGCCGTTTCAGAAAGGCGTCAAAGCCGAAGAAATCGAACGCGTAACTTCCATCAAACGAGGCTCCGCTAAAACCCTGGGATGATTGTTTCAGCAAAATGCCGGATCCGCGGTTTCCAGTCGCATCAACTTCAACGAACTGGCCATTGCCTTCCGCGTCCAGAGCAAATTGATACGACTGCATGAGTTTCTGTCCCGACGGGCCGATGACTGTAAGCATCATCGAACCGCGGCCATCGGTGCCAATCGAATAGTTGCCCGAAAACGCAATGCCGGGCAAAAATCCGTTCGAGCTGACGTCTTCCGTGCCACTCGATATCGCGCCGGTGCCGCTCGCGGTCATGGTGCCAGCGATAACTTCCGGAAACGTTACGGCCGAGTTGAACTTGCCGTAGCCAGTGAACAGGAACGCGTACGATCCGTCGAAAAGCTCGTATTGCTGAAGCACATCAGTGTTCCCAGCGATGGCGATGCTGTAATTCATCGTAACGCTCACGGGTGGTTGTTCGGAGTCCGTGACGGTCACCGTGAATGCAGAGGTGCCCTCGCGATTCGGCGTGCCCGTGATTGTGCCGGTGGATGGGTTCAGTAAAAGTCCCGGAGGCAAAAGTCCTGGCGCAAGCGTCCACGTATATGGCATGGCGCCGCCTGACGCTTGAATCACTGCGCTATAGCCGAGGGCCGTCGTTCCGCCCGGGAGGGAAGCAGTCGTAATCGTCAATGGCGTTGCAGCAACGATGGTCAGGCTGAACGGAGCGGTCACTAGCTGTTCAGGAATCGACGAATCGTACACCTGAACCGAAAATGTGAAGGTTCCCGCCGACGTTGGAACTCCTGAAATTTCGCCCGTCGTGACGGGAGTGGTGGATCCGCCGGTCGTCGTGTTTGTGGTGAACGTGAGTCCCGGCGGCAAACTTCCGATCAGCGACCACGTAAGTGGAGGGATGCCGCCATTCGGCGTGATCGTCTCACTGTAAGCGGCCCCAACTACGCCTTGCGGCAACGGGGAAGTGGTGGTGATCGAGAGCGGCGGCGCCGGGGCAATGGTGATTGTGTACGCCTGCGTTACCTTGATCGGAGGAATTCCGGAATCGGCCACTTGGATGGTGAACTGCGAAGTGCCTGACGCGCTCGGCGTTCCGCTGATCACCCCTGCCGCACCCACGTGAAGCCCGGCCGGCAAACTGCCTGACGTAATGCTGTAATTGAGCGGGAGCACGCCGCCCGTCACGGCGATCGATTGGCTGTACGCCACGCCGTTCTGCCCGCTCGGCAGAGATGTTGTCGTAATCATCGGAGGCAGCACAATCGTCATCGTCGCGACGGCGGTGACACTTTCCTGCGCGGCGGACGTCGCTTGAACTGAAATCTTGACGGAGCCGAGCAAGCCAGTCGGCGCGATGTATGTCGTGTTGTAAGCGGTCGTATTCGTCAGGCTGCCACATGAAGGTATATTGCAACTTATAGGGACTGTCGTCTTGTCGTTATAGACTTCCCACGTGACGCCGGAATTTGTGGTGTCGTTCTTCACCTGAGCCGTGAGCGTGAACTGTTCGCCCTCGTCCAATGTCACGGTTGAGGAAGGCATGAGGGTTATCGAAATCGCGGGCGTGTTGCTTCCTTTGTTGCATCCGCTCGTCCCCAATATCGCGGCGATTGCGCAGACGAGCGCCATGAATGCACAGAACTGCTTCATTGAACCTCGTTGCAAGATGTCATGTGTTTCGTCGATTATCCGCGATTCAGCCGCACACTCGCGGCTGAACCCCCCAGGGAATCTATTTGGCCGGATTAGCTCCCTTTGCGTGGCAAGCGGGGACTCGGATACCAATCCTGAGAAGAAAGCGAACTGGTTGAATAACAAAATGGGCTGGCAGTGTCAACGCGCTTCTCTGATCCTTAAGGATACATCAAGAATTCGTCGAGCTCTGGATCTTCGCGATATCAGCCTTTACAGTCGACAGTCGAAAAGCCATTTGGGATAATTCGCGAACATTTCTAGGACCATTATTTTGGGAGATCCATTTTAGCGAACCCTGATCGGGAAGCCCTTTTCAGGAGACTTGATGCGTCCCTTAAAGCTATCGTTGCCCGGGACATTCCTGGCGCTCGTGGTCATAGCGTGGCCGGGAGCTACGCTCGGCCAAATTCTCACTGGATCACTGACGGGCACGATCGTTGATTCGGCCGGAGGACGAGTCGCCGGGGCCAAAATCGCGCTTGTCGAAGCGGGAACGTCGCTCGAGAGGGACGCTTCATCCGACGCAAACGGCGCATTTCGATTGGACAACCTCCGTCCCGGACGCTATCGCTTGACGATAAGCGCGAAGGGGTTCGACGACGCCGTTTCCAACGTTGACGTCCTGGTCAGCTCCGTGCGCGATGTCTCCGTAACACTCCGGCCCGCGAAATTGCAGCAGTCCGTGAGCGTGCAGGGAACCGCGTCGTCCGTCACCACCGAGCCGGTCGATACGGCAAGTGCCGTCCACCAGGCCACCATCACCCAGCAGGATCTCAACACCATCCCTCTCGCGGCGCGAAGCTTTGCAAATATGGCATACCTGGCGCCGGGGACCGAACCCGTCGAACCTTCCGATCCCACCAAGGCGCGCATTACCGCGGTTTCTTCGGGCGGCAGTTCGGGCCTCAACATCGAGCTATCGGTCGACGGTGGCGACAACTCCGATGACTACATCGGCGGCTTTTTGCAGAATTTTTCGCCCGACGTGATTCAGGAATTCGCAGTGAAGACGGCGCAAGAAAACGCGGACACATCGCGAACCACCGGAGCGTCGGTGGTTATCACGACGAAGCACGGAACCGACAGCTGGCACGGGAGCGGCTCATTTTACGAGCGCTCGGCGGCGCTGAACGCCCGCTTTCCGATTGATAATCCGCCCCCCAATCCGAAGCAGCCTTTCTCGCGGCAGAATTACGTTGGAACCCTCGGTGGTCCGATCGCGCGCGGAAAGCTATGGTTTTTCGCCTCGATCGAGGCCGTTCACGAAGATGCGAGCATCGCCTACAGCGCGGCGAGCCTCACGCAGTTTCAGGCGCTCGCGCAATTGGCTGCGGACGGCGTGATTCCGGGCGTGAGTTCCATTCCAGTTCCGAGCAGCATTGCCGTGCCGTTCCGCGATTATCTGGGGACCGCGCGATTGGACTGGGCGCAATCCGCGCGTTCGCAGTGGTTCTTGCGCGCCGCCGTGGACGATTACACGACGCACAATGCTCTGGTGCAGCAAGCCGCGCTGCCGTCAACGGGTGCGACGTCGCACAACAATTACATGAACCTAGTCATCAGCAACCAGACGACTTTCAGCCCGATGTGGCTCGGAACGTTTGTCTTTGACGCCAGCGGATTGCATTTGACCGAAGCACGCAATTCGAATTTAGGGTTCGCGCTCGCGTTTCCATTCACGGCCACTTCGAGCACGATTTCAGGCCTCGAAACATTCGGCGACAATCAGTTCGTCACGCCAATCACGGCGTTTCCCATCCTGCGAAATCAGGAGAAGTATCAGTTTCGATATGACGTCAGCCACACGATGGGCGCTCACGCGCCGCGCTTCGGCGTGAATTTCATCCACGAGCCTGTTTTGAGCGGCGCGCTCGCGGCGACGCGGGAAAATTTCGTGACATTTCCCGAAGACCCGGTTTTTTATATCGGGAATCTCGCGCAGTTCACTGCAGACTACGCTGCCGGAAGCGCCATCACACCCGCGGGCAACGGCAGCTTCTCTCAAGATGTCCAGCGCCTGGGACTCTATGCCGAGGATTCGTGGCGAGTCACTTCGCGGCTCATTGTGAATTACGGGCTGCGATATGAAACGACCTTCGGATTGTTCACGGCATCGGGCCAGAGCCAGTCGGTCAATCCTGCGTTGCTCACTCTGAGCGCGTTGCAGATTCCTCTGGTAAGCGGCGTGCCGCACGATTATCGCGGGCAGGTCGGTCCGCGCTTGGGAATCGCGTACTCCCCGTCGTCGAACACCGTGATCCGCGCTGGCTTCGGCCTTTTCTATAACGACCTCGCGCAAAATGGCTGGGTCACGGCGTTTCAAGCGGTGAATCAACCGATCGGTTCCTGCGCGCTCGTGGGCGGCGCAGTGGTCGGATTGGCGTGCCTGCCATCGGCGGCCGCGGCTGGCCCCATCGGAAACGTCGCTGGTTCCGGCGCCATCATTGATCCTCATTACAAGACGCCGTATGCGATTCATGCGACGGGCGGAGTCGAGCACGCGTTTAACGCTCACTGGACGCTCGCCGAGGATTTCACGCACGAAGAAGGCAATCACGCTTACCGGCGCTACCAATATCAGGCCGGGTTCACATTGTTCTCGCCGCTCTACCCGCAAGACGTGACGGACCAGCGGAACAACGTCCCCAATATCACCGTCTTTCGCACGGACAACCGCTCGAGCTACAACGCGCTCTCGATTCACTTGCAGGGCCATGTAACGCGCCGGTTCGATCTCGTCGCGAACTACACGCTATCGAGCGGGAAGACGTGGGGCTGCGTTCTCGGCGAGCTTTTCGATTACGTGAATGGAGTCTGCAATCCGCTGCGCGCATTTGGCCCTGGCGATTACGGCCCGTCCGGGGAAGATGTCCTGCATCGCTTCGTGTTCGCGGGAACGCTTCACGTTCCCGGCGGCATCGAACTAACTACTCTCACGCAGGCCGAAAGCGCGCGGCCGTTTACACTGACGACGAGTGTTCCGGTAACTGGGCTAGGCGATGACGTGGACGATCGAGCTGTCATCGATGGCTCGACTGTCGGCCTCGATACTCTCCGTGGAACGCCCTATATTCAGGCTGACCTGCGCGTCAGCCGCCCGTTTAATATCCGCGAGCGATGGTCGGTCACGCCCTTCATCGAATTCTTCAATCTATTCAATCGCAACAATCCAGGTGCGAACTACGTTACCGACGTTGCCGCGCTGCCAGTGCCACAGAACGAAGTGCAGAACGGCAACGTGACCGACGTTTGCACGAACGCTGCCTGCACGGCCACGCAGCCAATCACCAGCCTGAGTCAATTGCGTGTGGCGGGCGGTGCGCTCGGAGATTTCTTCGGTCCTGGCACCACCGTCGGAATTCCATTTGCGGCGCAGCTCGGCGTGCGCTTTTCCTTCTAACAGAGCACCTGTCCAATGAGTCAGGCTCCTGTTTAGCGCATCTAGGGTTTTCTATTTGTTGACTTGGAGCGAGAGCAGGCGCACCATGCGCTTAAGGTGGGCAATTGGCTGGGATCGCCCAAACTCTGGAAAACGTAATCGAGCGTGCGAGAGCCTTGGAAGAGGTTCGTAAACGCGACCTCCGAAACGGCGACATTGTCCTCGTGACCACCCAGAACTCGCAGTACACCATCTGGGTGCTCGGCGGCCCGCATTATTGGGTCTGGGGCGGCTGGTTCGACTCGCAGAATATGTCGCCTGTTCGCGTAGCCATCAACGGTTGCACCTGGGGTGGCACGGCCCTCAAGCACGACATCGTCGCCGCCTGCGGACTTCGCCTCGAATTCGGCAATCGCGTCCTAACCACTCGCATTCGCAAGATCCGCGTAATCCGCCAGAAGGCGCACTGCTCCATTAATTAGCCTCGGATTTCTGCTCAATTGTCATCCGTCTGAACGCTCAAAATCCTCACGATGTGTGGACTTGTTTTGAAACCGAACGACTGATACGTTGACAGCGGACTTGTGACTGGAGAATCGGGTCACGGCGGGGTTAGCTGTGCAGCCGAGACGGCTAATACAGTGAATTCTAATCGCTACACAAAATTATTAGAAAACGGCGTAAACCAAACAAAACAAACAACCGAGGGAGTTTCTAATCGCTACAAAACAGGAGGGCCCTGGAATGAGATTTGCGCCACGACGGCAGAAACGCGTGCCGGGCTGAAGCTGTCGCCTGCACAAGCGGAATCCATCCGCGCGATTCCAGCGTACCTCCATTGGCACTCAGGCTACCGGGAACAGAACGCCTCCCAAGTACGCCTGTAACATTTTGCCGGGCCGGGCATCTGGCTAACTGGATGCGATCCTCGCGACGCAAAACTCGATAGGGAGGTATGTGGTGGAAACACCGGTAACCGAGCGGCAAGCGAAAAAAATACGACGGCGCGAGCTTCTGAAGCTTAGCCCTGTGTTGCTGCTTGGCGCGTTTGCGGTTCCTTCGATTCAGGAAAAGTTGCTCCTAGAAGGCCTCGCATTCCACGATTGGGCTGCCGCGCTGTTCTTCCGGCGATCGCATCTCGCGCCGACATTTTCGGATGCGAATGTGGTGCCGTTCGAGAATTTTCCGGTCAACGATTACGACGTGGACGATCCGGGCGTGGATCTCGCCGCGTGGAAGCTCAAAGTCAGTGGCGATGTCGCGAATCCCGGGGAGTACACGCTAGATCAAATCCAGGCGCTCCCGCGCCAAAGACAAAACACGCGGCACATCTGTGTCGAGGGTTGGGACGTGATCGGCCGGTTCGGCGGCGCGAGGCTTTCGAATTTTCTCCAGTTGATCGGCGCCAATCCGCGAGCGAAATTCGTGTACGTCGAATGCGCGGACGATTACTACACCACGATTGACATGGCCACGGCGATGCATCCGCAATCGTTGATGTGCTACGAAATGTACGACC
>CAWDOI010000042.1:0-16589 GCA_963803835.1 uncultured Acidobacteriota bacterium
CCGGCCCCATCGTGCTAAACGTGATACGCCGGAGGAATGCAGCAAATAAATTCATATTCGGACGGAAAGTGCCGAGACAATTCCTGACTGCCCGTGGACGGAAGAAAAATTCATTGAAGCTCGATTGGAGCGTGCACGGGCGCAAGGCATCGCAGTCGTGGCTGATCCGATTTCAAACGCTTTCATGTTCAGCATGTGCAGCTCCCGCCTTATGGGACGCTGCTTCAACTTCTCTTGAGCTCGTTCGCCGAAGGGTTTCATAAGACGAATTTTTCGCCTGAGGCAGAAAAGCCGCTGTAGCCTTGCTCCCGATCTTGATGTTCGACCCGTAGAGTTTTCATGGTCGCTTTGATCCTCGGGTTTGCGGCTCCTGATACGGAAACAATGATTTCCGCTTCAACTTCCACATCAGGAGGAGGACACGTGCACTTGGCCCTCGTGATGAACACACCGTCCACACTGATGTCCCTCGTAACACCCCCACCCTCGTGCCGCTCAGATCGTGAGCTTCGCCGGCGAAAAACAGCAGGAACACCCACTCGATACCGAACGGTTTTTCTGCGCTCGACGCTAAATTCAAGCTCTTGAGAGATACGCGTCCCCGGAAAATTTCCCTACTTTCGCGATCGCCCGGCGCTGCGAAACAATAGGATTAACTCCGGCGGGTCGCAAGTGGCGGATGGTCCTTCCATACGGAAGCACTTCCCTGGCAACGCGGCGAGGGTGTTATCCCGCGCACGAAACCCAACACGCTGTTCCACATGAGCCGGAGAGTCGAGCGCATCCATTCCGACGAGCTTTCCCGATTCAAATTGGGATACTTACCCCTGATAGAGCATTTACTCTCGATATCGAGAGCTCGCACTTCGAGCTCGGGCGCTCAACCCCAGGGGCTACCATGCAGGCAGCGGAGCTCTTCGCGCGATTTGATCCGTGTAGCTAATCTCTCTATCCCGCTGTTCTTAAGCGAGTTACGAGATGACCGCGATTGCGCGACATCGAGCACCCCCGCAGCACCGAGATGGGAGAGAGGAAATCCTGGCAGCTTGGGAGCGACAAAATCCGTAATGGACTACGTCGATGTGGGCAGGGTTTTCTTGGTGTACAGATAGTCTCTTGAGGACGATCTGTAATGGTTCAAATTGACTACGGGAAGGGCATATCTAGCAGTTCTGGCCGTAGCTTAGAGTCGAGAATTCGATCGGCCCGGCCAGGATAAATTGCTTGCCAAAGAGTGCCGACCTGGCCCATCTTATCAATAGTCGTAGGACTAGAACTTCTAGTACTAGCTACCGGAGGGAAAGATGCCACGCCCGGGTGCCGCCCGCAAGAGGATCGGTGTCCTAATCGCGGACGCAGACAATGTTGGAAGCGAGTTGATGGCGAGCGCCCTACAGCGTTGCCATAACTATTTCGACGTGGTCGCTCGAGCAAGCAGCGCGACGGAGGCAATCAGCAAGCTGGATCGGCATAAACCAGACGTCGCGCTAGTGAGCCCGGAACTTCTAGATGGACCTCAGACCGGGTTCGAAGTTCTGAAAAAGCTGCGCGAGTCGCATTCGAACACCGTGGCCGTCATGTTACTGCCTTCTTCGAAACCGGAATCCGTAATTGATTCATTCCGCACCGGCGCGCGCGGCGTTTTCATCCGGGCAAATTCCTTTAAATCCCTCTCAAAATGTATTCGAACCGTGCACGGGGGACAGATATGGGCGAGCAACAAACACCTTGAGTATATGGTCGACGCTCTCACTCATTTGAATCCTTTGCAGTTCTCAAAGCAAAAAGGACTCGAATTGCTGAGTCAACGCGAGAAAGAAGTCATCCGGCTAGCCGCGGAGGGTATGAAGAACCGCGAAATTGCCGCCGTGATCGGGGTAACCGAACACACGGTGAGCAATTATATGTACAGGATTTTCGACAAACTGGGTGTTTCAAGCCGGGTCGAGCTGATCATGTATGTGCTAAGCCATCAGTCATCGGCGGAATGACTTTCCGACCCAATCGCGGCGGTGGTCGCTCACAGTTCCGAGTCTCCTTATGCGCCGCGCGGGGATGGGTCGCTGCAATGATTCGCGAGTGCGAACACCGACGGCCGGGCCGGCCGATTCGACGAAGCGATTTACGCGAAGCTCTGGCTCAGCTGATTCGCGAGATGCAAGAGCCTCGCTTCGATACCAGCTCGCGATCAGCTCGCTTTTCGCAGAAGCGAGATGAAGTGGAGGCCGCGGCCAAACAGTAGTGAAAACGGGGCCGGATACAACGGCACCGAACGCTCCGTCATGACGACAACAAGACCCACCGCGCGATACAAGTCATCCCACCGCGCTTGGGAGAGATAATGGTACGGCAGCGTCACGCCGTGCGGCCGATTCCCCACCCAATCCATAAAACGGAGCGTCAGGTGATCGAATGGGCTCTCGGCCAGGTGATCCTTGATCAAAATGTACTCGCGGCTGACGCGGCGCGCATCACGGAGGATCGGTTCGGGATCGAGCATGTGATGAAGAACATCGACGAAAAGGCAAACGTCGACAGAATTGTCAGGAAACGGAAGATGCTGGCCGTCATAGAGCTGGCATTCAACGGCGCAGCTAGGTCGCGCGCGAACTTCGACGCCTTGGACATTCAGTCCGGGCACGAGCTGCGCCAAAACCGCCGCGAGTGTGCCGTCGCCGCATCCGACATCCAAAAGTCGCGATCCCGGCGGAATCATGCCCGCGATATGCTTCGCGAGAACCGCGATTCGCCGGCCGTGCACGATGCGGCCGTGAAGTTCGCCGACCAGCTTCGTGGTGCCGCCGGCGCTCACCGGTTCCGCTCGTAGTCGCCGATGAAAGTGCCGCGGCTGATGCCGAGCATGCTCAGAAAAAACGACGAAAAAATAATCTGGACGCCGAGAAAGAACCAGAGCGACCAGAAAAGCACGGCGCGTTCGTCATGCAGAGGACCGAAATCACTTGACGCCCAGTGCGCGGCCACCCGCAAGTCGCCTACAAATCCGGCGAGCGCCAACGCGATGCCGAGGAGCAAACCGTGTTCGAGCTTCACGCGGCGCAGCGCGCGCTTGAGAGAAATAGGATTTCGGTCGAAGCGTTCGGCGTAGCTGAAAACCTTCGCGAAAAATCCGATGGAGAGAATTTGCGCGCCGAGCAGCGCGAAGATCACTCCAAATATCATCGAGTGGATGTCCAAAGCGACACGCGCATTCAAGTGTCGCGGCCCGGGCAGCAGCCAAAACACAAGCGCCATCCCAACCAACATCAGCAGGCCGCCCGGCAGCAGAAACAGCCAGTTCGGCGCGTACATAAGCATGAAGCGCAAGTTCCGCCATCCGTCGCTGAAACTCTTTAGATGCGGGGCGCGGCCGCGCTTGTCCGGCCATAAGACGATGGGAATTTCCGTCATTCGCGCTCCCACCTGCGTGGCTTTAATTACAAATTCCGGCCCCCATTCCATTCCCGTGGTCCGAACATCCATGCGGTCGTAAATCTCGCGCGAAAAGCCGCGAAGGCCGCACAGGCAATCGCCGACGCCTGTTTGAAAAAGAATATTCATCACCGCCGTCAGTCCGGGATTGCCGATGTATCTGTGGGACCAGGGCATCGCCCCTGGCTTGATGCCCCCACGAAAACGGTTGCCCATCACGACGTCGAAGCCTTCGCGCCATTTCGCTACAAACGCGGGCACCTGCGAGAAATCGTAGCTGTCGTCGGCGTCGCCCATCACGATGAATCGTCCGTGCGACGCCTGCATTCCGGCGTTCAGAGCCGCTCCGTATCCGCGCTGCGCGACGTGCACGATACGCGCGCCATGCTTTGCGGCGATCTCGATCGAGCCATCCGTCGAACCGTTGTCCGCGACGACGACTTCGCCGCGTAAATTTGCGGCGCGCAACGCGTTCACCGCTTTGTCGACGCAAATCCCGAGCGAGTTCGCCTCATTCAAGCACGGAATGACGACCGAAACTTCGAGGAAATCTCCAGGGGCCGGATGAAAAGTCGCTTCCGTGATGCTTGCCGGCTGTCTCTCGAGCCCGCTATCGGTTGCGTCTCGATCCATTTCCTTCATTCCTTGGCACGATTCGAACGATATCAAGAACAAATTAGCTCGTCAGCGAACGAATCGCAGCTCGAAAACACCGCGATATGCGCAGGCGGAGAATTCATCTCCTCTTCCCAACGAACATCAATTTGCCCCACTCAAACGAACAGTGCTCGGTCTGAAAATATTTTTCAAGACACGCCAGAATCACGTTCGGCTGGCTCAGCCATCGCTCGTACGTAACGGCTTCGTTCTCGATCATCGTTTGCATGGCGTCGAGCTTGTTCCACATGCGCCGGGCCATGGAATTGTGGGCCAGGCTGTGCGCCAAACGAAGAAAGGGAGTGTGCCACGGCTCGACAACCAGAAAAATCCCATCCTTCCGCAACACGCGATGAACTTCCGCGAGGGTTTGCTCGAGGTCGCCGGAAAGATCCCGCAGGTGATGCAAACCACCCTGCACAAGCATGATGTCCCGCGAGGCGTCCGGAAAGCTGAGATGGCGGCAATCGCAGAGCAGAGTTTTGCCGGGCCCTTGATATTGGGCCAACAGGCGGGGAGACAGATCCACGCCTTCGACGTGCGTGAAGCCCAAGCGCGCCAGAGCCTGCATTCCACTTCCCCGGCCGCAGAAAATCTCGACGATTTGCGCGTCGCGTGGCCACCGCGTCGCGCCAAGTTTTTTCAGGCGCCGGAGAAATTTGCGGACTTCTTCTTCGGGTCGCTCGAAGCATAGATAGGCGCTCTCCCAAACGTCCGGGTTCGGGCTCTCGGGCGGGCCCTTCGGCGTCTTGGCTGGGCTTAGTGGAGACACACCGTGACCTCTCAATGCGAGCAGGATAGCAGCGACGTCGCGAAGTGAACCACGGGAAATCGAGGCCGGTTCCACATCGTAACTCGCGCGTCCCGCAAAGCCTGTTCTTGGCGCGCAATACCGGAGTTCACTGAAGAACACCGAAGCCGCGCGTCAGGTCGACGAACGTTTCAGTTTTCATTGCAGGATGCCGGCGGGACCGTGAGAGTCATCAATTCCCCGTCAAAGCAGGATCGGTTTGATGCCGGTCAGTTCACAGAAATCTCGCAACGCAGTATAGAGGTCCGTGCCGTAGCCGAGGCAGGCATACTCGTTCGTCCAATTCTGAATCAGAGCGTCTATATCGCAATGGGCGGTGACGAATCCATGCGGCCAGAAAGGAATTCCGCACTCGTTCAAACGGCGCTCAATTTGGCGGGCTGGCGGCTCAAAAATGCTGCAGCGCGTGATGGCCATTTGAAAGATTCCGTTCACGCGCCCCAGCCGCGCCAGAACGCCTTCGCCAACTTTGCAGATAAGTTTCACAGATACGCCTCCCGCTTTTCCCTCCGTTGGGATTCCGTGCGTGGCAAATCCCGCGGGACCTAGCTTCCCCGCGAGTGACGGAGGACACGCGCCGTCACCAATTATCTTTATTTCTTTCGTGTTTTTGTCGATGTGCTGCAGGTCTCCGTAGTAGACCCGCTCCTTGCTGAGTTCCGTGAGTAGAAAAACGGTAAGCGCAGTATTTAGATCGCCGAGAGTTGAACTGCCATAGCCGTCCTCGAGCATCATGCTTTGCGCGAAACACGTGGCCGCGTAATCATCGCCCAGTCCCGGAAAAGATTGGATGGTGAAGAAATCGAATTTTTCGGCTTCGACGATTTCTCTGAGCGCCAGATATAGCCGGATGGATCGCTCGTTGACGACGGTCTTCTCCGGAGCGAGGCCGAACAATTTTTTCAACCGCGGACCGAGTTCCGAGATTTTCTGAGGCGGGATGCGCTCGGCCGTTTGAATCAGCTGGGTAGTATCGCGCGAATCGATGTCCACGCCGAACATTCGCATCCATTGCGATGGGTCGGCAGCGCCGCAGGTCTGGCCCATGCCGCGCCCGCCAAACGCTCCGACAGTGGACATGTTCAGATTATTTTTCAGGTGCGCCGCCCGCGCGTAGCTCACGATGCTTTCGACTGTCTCGGGATCGTCTGCACTGCCGTACACAAATTTATGAGGCACGCCAATTTCGAGCAATCCTCCGTGCATTACGAGGCCGCCAACGGGCCGCCAGCCCTGAGAGCCGTCATGCGTCCACAACAGCACAGCCTTGCCCGTCGCGGCAAAATCGCGGATCGCGCCGACAAGATGCGCGGCCCAAACCCAAGTCCCGGAGAAAAGAACCACCGCGTCCACTGCATCATTCGACTTCATCGCCTTCAGAGCGGCCTTGGCTTCTTCCTTGGTCGCCAGGACGACATCGTGCTCGACAATCCGCAACCCCGCCGACCCCAGCGCTCGCTTGGAATGTTGAATAATCGCGTCGTCGATGAACGGCGCCCCCATTGGATCCTTCAATCCATCTTTGTGAACTCCGTAAACCACAAATCCGACAGTCGGTTGAATCACGGCTTCTCTCCCTCGGATTCGGCGCAAGAATTTGCATCACGAAGCGATTTCAACGCGGCGCATAGTCGCCGATATTGTTTTACCTGGCCCGCATACAAATCGGCAAGGCGAGCATCCGGCTCGACCACTTCTTTTTCGCGCACGACGAGCTCCACGGCTTCCTCAATTCGCGAATACACTCCGGTGGCCACTCCGGCGAGGATCGCGGCGCCCTGGCACACCGCCTCGTCGCACTCCATCACATGCAAGCGGCAACCCGTGACGGCGGCTCGCAGTTTCAATCCCAGCGGCGAACGCGTGCCGCCTCCGGTGACAAAAAGTTCGCGGAATTTGCCATTCACGCTCGCCAGCAATTCCGTCATTTGCGCTAGCTCACAGGCAATTCCTTCGAGGATGCCTTGATAAATTTGGCTTCGATTAGAATTCGAAGCCAGTCCAAAAATCGTCGCCCGCGCGCGTGGATCGAAATCGGGATTGCATGTTCCGATGAGATGCGGAGTCACGCACAGTCCGGTCGGAATGCCTCTGCATTCTTCTTCCAACTCCGAATATTCGTTGCGCTCGCCGGTTGCGGCCGCCGCGGCCGTCACCTCTTTCCATCGCGCGCCGCGGCCGTAAATCAGATCGCGAAACCACTGAACCATGATCCCCGATGGAAAATACGCGAGAGTCAGAAATTTTCCGGGAACGACGTGGCAGTACGAATTCAAGCGCGCGGCGAACGCTTCGTCGCCGAGCCTCGGCTCATCGGATACCGCCGTCAGACATTCATACGTCCCCATCGAATCCGAGACGCGTCCCGATCGGATCGCGCCCACGCCCAAAGCTCCGCAGGCTTGATCGTGGCCGCCCACGACGACCGGTGTTCCGTTGCCGACTCCCAGCGCGTTCGCGGCCTCGGAGTCCATCTTTCCCGCGATCGTTCCCGCCGAAACGGGAAGCGGAAGCCGCGCCTCGGTCAATCCCGCCGCGTTCACAATTTCATCCGACCAGCGATCTCGAGTCACATTTAACGCGAGGAATCGTGAAGCGAGCGAATAGCCAACGTACGGCGGAAGGCCGAGTTTGACATGAATAAAATCCGTCACGCTCAGGAAGCGATCAGCCTTGGCATAAATCTCGGGCCGGTGCTCGCGCAGCCAGAGAATTTTCGGCAGCGGGTACATCGTGAACGCAACCAGCCCGGTGATTTCGAAGATTCGCCGCGCTCCGATTTCGTTCTCGAGCCACTTCGTCTCCCGGCTGGCCCGGCTATCGATATTCAATATGGCAGGACCAATGGCCTCGCCTTGCGCGTTCACCGGAATGAATGTTTCGCCGTGCGAGCTGAGGCACACGGCCTGCACCGGATCGTGAGCCAGATCGCGTGTCACCTCGCGGGACGTCTTACACACGGCGCGCCAGAACATTTCGGGATCCATCTCGGCAAAGTTCGGCTGCGGAAATTCAGGAGAGTAGGCGCAAGCGCTTCTCGCAAGAATTGCCCCGGCTGCCGTAAACGCGACGGCCTTGCATTGGCTTGATCCGATATCGATGGCGAGAAGGCTCATTCGACGCGAGCACGAAGGCGTTCAGAGAAAATTCTTCACCCGGCTGGCCAGCTTACGCGAACTCGGCCCGTTCTCGATGACCACAACTTTCCCACCGCCCACCGACGCGGATTTGACACCTCGAAAGTTCTTCGGTACGCGGAAAAGCAGAATCATATATCGAACATTGACCTCGGCCTTCGCCGGGAGCCAGCGATAGACGCGTTCTCCAAACATGCGGTTCTGCTCCACCGTTTCCCGCCGAGGGATCGCGAATGGCGTTGTGCTGAACTCAAGCCCTCGGCAAAATGTTTTTCCGTTCCAGGGCGCATGCTTCTGATGAAAACTCTCGACCCAGTTCCCCACCCATGGAAAGTCCGCCCGGCGAAATAGATAGATCACGAGCAGGCCAACGCGCGGATTGCACGCGGCAATGAATGCCAGCTTCAATTTCGGATCCATCAATTGCGAGGTGTAATGTTCGAATTTGGCCTTCGGCACCGTCCGCAAATTCAAATGCCCGCCTCGCACCCTGGGCGCGTTTGGCCAGCTAAACTCCGCGTTCGTTTTTACCAAAGGCCGAGTGCTGTACGAAGCCGCGCACGTTTTTCCGCGCGTCGCGGGCATGTCGAACACCGTGACGTCCGCTTCCACAAACGGAGGGCCGAACGTCACATGCTCGTTCCACGAAATTGGCCGGTCGAATGTGCCCAGATTTCGTGCCGTCTCCTCGCAGTAGACCACAGGATTTCGCGCGTCGGCCGAAATCTTTCGCACGAATTTGATTTGTGCTTCTGGCAAGAAAGCGTTGCAGTGGAGCGTCGGCGACGCGGCGGCTGGCGCATCGTGGATTCGCCATTTCACCGCGGACGCTTCGCCGTGCGTACTGTGTCCGGCGGCGATCTCTTCTTTCGAGGGTGGTCCGAAGTAGTCGAAGCTCAGATTATGTCCGGCAATTCCCGCGAGCAGCCTTCCATCGGGAAGTGGGCCATACGTGCGTGAGTGCTTCGCCACGCTATAATTGTAAGGATCGATCGTTTTCCACGGCGGCCGCCACAGCGGATTGACGCCATCGCATTCGGTCAAATTTAATTCGCAAATGTGCCCGCCGCCTTCGAGCACGGAAACGTGGCCCCAGGGCGCGGTCAATCGATAGCCGGAGCGGCCATCCAGGAGGTCTTTGATTCGCCGAATCGCGATTGGTTCCGTCCGGGCGCTCTTCGCTTTCATCTTCCGGCGGGAGATGTTTCGCGTTCGTCGAGAGCGGCGCGAGCGTTCTGCAAAAACGCGTCCATATCATCCGCCTGAAATACGTTTCGTCCGAAGAACACGCCTGCGGCGCCGGCCGCTGCCACGCCATGGATCAGCGCCAGCGCTTCCGCATCCGACGAGTAGCGGCTTCCCCCGAGAACGAGAATTGGAATCGGACAATTCTCCACGACGCGGCGCATCGATTGCGGATCGCCTGCGTAATCCGTTTTGACAAGATCCGCGCCAAGCTCGGCCGCCATTCTTGTGTGCAGATTCAGCCACTTTGGATCGGCGGGGTTCTTGACGTTTTTGCCTCGCGCCAGCGTTTCAATGATCAATGGCATACCGATGCGCTCGCACTCGCGCGCGACTTCCGCGTTGCGCGCCACTTCCTTCATTTCAAAATCGGAATCGCCAGTGCCAACTGCGAGGTAAGTCACCACCGCGTCCGCGCCATTGCGCATGGCGTCCTCGGGCCGCGCCAGCAGGCAGCTTCGAAGCTCGCCCAATGCATCTCCGCCCGGCACGCCCCAAAGCGTCGTCCAATCAATTCGCGCGATAATTCCAGGCATTGAACTGCCCAGCACGGAATCGATGCACCCTCGTATAAGGCCAAGGTTCAGCAAAACGGCGTCCACGCCCGCGTCCGTAAAGCGTCTGATTTGCTCCGTGGGATATTCAGTGCCGGAAATCGGACCCAGGACCAGTGCGTGATCGAAGGCCACGACCAGGGATCTCCGGCCAGGCCTTGCGATTCGGTTCAGTCGGATTTTCTTCCCACATTCGCTCACGCAAATCCCTCTCTGCCCGAAACAACATTTCACCGAATCTGAATTTCAATCGTTCTCCTGAACGTACCGTCGCGGAGGCGTCATCTGCATCTCGCCGCTGACGGTCAGAGTTATGCTCTTCTCCCCGGGAATTCCGTCCACACCTTCCGCCCGCAAATGCACCGTATACTTACCCGCGTGCGTGTATGTATGCGCAACGCTGCCGCCTCGCAACGCGATTCCATCGCCGAAATCCCAAAGATACTCGATCGCCGGAACTCCGTCGTTCGCCGCGGTCGCGAAAAAATGGATCGTTTCTCCAATTTTTGCCTGCTCGGGAGAATTTAAGGTTATGGAAGGCGCTGCCGCGGGTACGGACGCATCAATGATCTTGATTAATTTTACCGATCGGCCCGGCTGGTCATCGAGCCGGAGTGTCTCACCATCCAGAGCGATGCGCTGATTCCCATTCAGCACGTCGTATAACTCATACGGATGCCCGGCGCTGAATTTCAATCCAGAAAGCGTGAAACTGTGTGAACGCGGTTCGCCGGTCCAATTGAACACGGCCAGCATGGCTTGCCGTTTATCCTCTTTCAAGAGCACGACGCTCGGTTCCTTATCTTCCGCGCTGTAGCTTAGAAGATCGACGGGCACCGCCGCCCGCCCGAGCTTAGCGATCTGCAGGAGATCCGCGCTTTCAACCAGCGCGACTCGGTCCGCATCCGCGCCGAGCGTTGGAAGGTCATCGCCGATTTCATACATTCCTCCCGAAAGCGCCGCGAGGACAATGGAAACCTGCGCTTCGTTCAGAGTAAGCGCCATGGGGTTCGGATGTTCGTCCAGGACCTGTTTCGAGACCGTGAACGCGTCCGGATCGTTCACGAAAAAATTCCGGTTCATATAGTAACGCGCAAAAATTCCCGGTGCAGCTTCCAGGCTGTGTTCAAAGGAATGCCCGGTGTCCTGCGACACGCGCCCTTCATTCACAATCCCGACCACGTTCAACATCGGGCTGCCATCTTTGTCGAGCAGCACGTCATCGCCCACCGCTTTGCGAATCACTTCGAGCCCGATTCTCTGCGCCTCAAGCGCCGTAGCATGAGGCTTGTAGTAGTAGCCTTCGATTGCCGTCGTGTCCATGAAGTCGAGCTTGATGTATCGCACGCCCCAATCGCGCACGAGCGTTCGATATGTTTGCCGCAAATAATCCTGCGCGCCGGGGTTTGTCGCGTCGAGCACGAAAAGGTGGTCCGGAATGCCCTCGTCGACATTTCCCACGCCAATCGGCTCTCCGCGCGCGTTGTGCACCAGCCAATCTTTGTGAAGTTGATAGACCCAGCTGCGATCCGTAACTTCGAACGGCGCCGTCCAGATTCCCGGCGTCAATCCGAGATCCGCGATCTCATGCTCGAGATCAAACAATCCGTTCGGGAATCGCATGGCGTCGGGCGTGGCATATTCGCCCCGCGCGTACTGATACCCTTCGTCGATGTGAACATAGCGGTAGCCAAACGCTTTCAGATGTTGCGCGAGCCACTGCGCGTTGCTGAGCACGTCGCCGCCGGTAATTTTGTAGTAGAACGCCGTCCAACTCCACCAACCGAGCAGGTTATCTCCTCCGACGCGCGCGCGATGCAGTTCGCGTATCGCCGCGCCGTAGGCCTCGAGCTGAGCGTGGTAATCATCTCCTGCCGAAAACATGAGGCGCTCGGAACTGATGCTGGCCCCTGGCGCAAGCGGAAGGCTCAGCTCGATTCGATTTTCGGCTGGGCCTTCTCGCAAGCCCGATTCTTCATCAATGGTTTGAATTTCAGTCGTGCCCGTCGAATCAACGCTGAATGAAGCGATTCGCGCCTCTTTCGAGGAATCTTCCCCGGCCATCAAATGAAGAATCGTGAGCAGACGATCTGACGTCAGCGCCCCGAAGAACAAGCTTTGCCCGCTGTCTCGGTTGTAGATGAGCTGGCTCCCGACTCCAAGATGCAGGCCCTTCGGCGCTTTTCCGAGATCGTAGATCTGCATCGGCGGCCAGTCTTCGCTGAAACTATCGGATAATATGCGGTTCGAACTTTCTTTTTCCCCAAGGTAAATAGGCCGCCCGCCAATCGCCTCGACGCTCCGAATGCTCTGAACGCTGATCGATTTCGCCGTCTCATTTCGCACTTCAACTACGATTTCGCCAAACGGTTTCGCATCGTACAGCCGTACGATGTAAACAAGGCTTGGCCTGTCTTTTATTCCGGTCGAAGTGACAGTGAATTGATGGCCCTGGCCTAGCGCATTTTCAAACGTGGATTCCGATATTTGCTGCGTCGGGAAATCGGACGATTTTATCCAGCGGCCATCGAGTTCGGCGCCAACAACCGCTTGAATCGCCGGCTGCTTGGCCCCTGCGGCCTGTATCGAGTACGAGCCGTCCGCCGATCGTACCGTCACGACTAGCTTCGAATTGCGAATCGTGGCGTCCTGGGCGCAGACAACCGGCGAAAATAGAATGAACAGCGTTGCTGCCTGCAACGCCCGTACCGATATCTGCCATCTCCGCTTCCGATCAAACATCATTTGCGCGCGCCGCAGTCCCCTTCAGAAATAGAACTTCAATGCAAACTGGATAAATCGCGGATCGCGGGCGCCTTGCGCAAATCCAAATTGAGGAGTCCCGAACTCCACGGGCTGAGGCTCTTCGCTGATTTCACCCACCGGTTCGAACAACGGGTTCACGTGATTCCAGATATTGAAAAACTCCGCCCGGAATTCGACCCGCATCTGCTCGCGCACAGGGAACACTTTAAAGATGGAGAGGTCCCAGTTTTGAAAGCCCGGTCCGCGCACAATATTCCGCCCCGCGTTTCCGAACGTGAAGGGCGTCGTGTTATCCACGAACGCGCAAGTATTGAAAACCGTGCCGGGCATGCACGGCGCTCCGTTCGGGTTTCCCACGACATTCGGGCGAACTTCATAGTAGCTCACGCCTCCGCCGCCGTCGCTTGAGGAAAAATTCGTGACCGCGTCCGAAATTGTGAACCAGTTTCCCGACGAAGCCGTCGTGATCCCCGCCACTTGCCAATTCCCGATGATTTGATCCTTCAGCCCCGACGCGTCGCCGCCAAACGCCTTTCCCTTCCCGAATGGCAATTGGTAGATGTAGCTGATCACCAGCCGGTGCCGCACATCGAAATCGGCATTCCCATATTCCTCGAACGGGTAGCGTTGATCGCGGAAATCGCCGTTATTGAGCGAGCCGAGAGCCGCACTCGACGCGTCATCCAGCGCGTGCGCATACGTGTACGCTGCTTCAAACTCCAATCCGTGCGAAAAGTTTTTCTCCACCCGCAATTGCAAGGAATTGTAATTCGAAAAATCGTCGGATCGCAGCAGGTCGATTGACGTGTCGAAGACCTCGTTGCAGTTCGGTGGGAAAACGGAATTGTCGCACATCTGCGCGGGACGCCGCGGCGCGGTCGGACAATTGCCCGCCGTGTTGGGTGGCGTGGTGCAGAATGTCGCGTCCGGCACCGCTTGGTTTCCGTTGTAAAAACCGTATAGGTCCGAACCGTGAGAACCCGCGTACGACACTTCGACCACCGTTTGGCTCGGCAGCTCGTACTGAAATCCCAAATGCCATTGCTGCGTGAACGGCGTGCGTATTTTCGGGCTTACCGAAAACAGCGTCGGCGTATTAGGATCTGTCAGTGACGCTGCCGGAAACCCCTGCGACAGCACGTTCAGTGGCAGCGTCCCGCTGATCGAACAATCTGACGCGGGATAGTTTGGGTTTGCAGACGACAAGAAACATGGCGGGTTGAACGTTTCGGTCACAAAGAACGGCGGATTGAAACCGGGACTCGGATTCGAATACGGCCCGTTTTCCTGCCCGCCGTAGAAAATCCCGTAGCCGGTTCGCAGCACGAGCTTCCTGGTAATCTGATAGGCGATTCCCACGCGCGGCGCAAAGTTATTCAGGTCCGGCGAAATCAATCCCTCGCTTCCATTGCTCAAGATCGGGATATTCGCCGCCAAAAAAGGCGTCAATGCCGCGTTTTGCCCGCTCGGCACCACAAGCGAGTCGTTCGAAAAATCAAACGTCGCCTGCTCGTTTCCCGCCGCCTTGATCGTCGTGAACAGCTCGTACCGCAATCCCAGATTCAACGTCAGCCGCTGCGTCATCCGGAAATCGTCTTGCCCGTACACCGCGTAGATTTGCCGGTGGTAGTCGACGTTGTGCGTGCTCGTGATCTGTCCGTAGTCCGGCACTCCCAGCAGAAACGTCGCGAACGCCTCGCCCCCGGTCGTCGGCGCGGAAGGGTTGTCCGTGAAGTCGCTTGCGAAATTCACGTTCCCTCGCGCGGCGGACGGCTCAAACAGCGTGAATTGCTCGTTCCGGATTTCCGTCCCGAATTTTGCCGAGTGCCGCCCGTGAATCCACGTCAAATTGTCCGTCACCACATAACTGTTCTGTTTCTCAATCGCGGGAAGATATCCGGAGCTGCCGATCGTGGCCGTGCCGTCATCGATGCTGATTTGCGGCAGCCCGCCGAGGTCGGGACCGTATGGAACTCCCGGATAGTTGAGTTCCTGCGCAACATTCTCGTTGGCGTTCAGTTGCAGTCGGTGAGAATTGATCCGATTGTATCCAAATCGGATTTCGTTCACCAGATTCGACGAAAAGATATGCGTTTCACTGATGGCCACGCTTCGGAACGAGTCGTCTTCCAGTCCGTCCGAAAACGCTCCCCCGTCCAGTTGGTTTTGAAACGGAGACGGCGTGAAACTGGGCTGATGCTCGTAGCTGAATCTTCCGAAAAGGCTGTCTCGATCCGAAATCTTATGATCGATCCGCACGTCGAAGTTGTTGCGGCTCGCCGTGCGCCGCGGGTCGACCAGAAAATTCGACCCGTTCAAACTCGTGTTGGGCGCCGGAAACAGCGCCGAAAGCCGTGCCGCGAGCGGATCGATTAAACTTGACGGGAAAATATTTGTTGGGTTGCCGGCTCCATCCACGCCAATCGGCACGCCGCAGAATCCGCTCGGATTTAAGCTGTAAGGTTGCGCCAACCTCGAATTGAAGATTTCGCCCATGAAAGTGGGATGCCCGCTGCAATCCTTAGCGACCGTATTCGTCTGATTGCCGTTCAAATCCACCGAATAGGCCGGCGTCGTCGTCAGAAAACTCGAAAAGTCTCCTCCGATTTCCGCCGGTGTCGGAACCAGTGACAGTTGCGGCAGCGCCTGCGCGATCCGCAGTCCCTCGTAATCCACGAAGAAAAATGTTCGATCCTTGATGATCGGCCCGCCGAACGTCGCTCCAAACTGGTTCTGATGGTACGGCTGGCTGCTGGTATCGAACGCGTTCCTTCCATCGAGTGCGTTATTTCGCAAAAATTCGTAGACGTCGCCGTGGAATTTGTTCGTTCCGGACTTGATGATCGCGTTGAGAATGGCCCCGTTTCCACGCCCGAATTCCGCGCTGTACGCGTTGGTCTGCACCTTAAATTCCTCAATCGCGTCCACCGACGGCTGAATCACGTAGGCCTGTCCCGTCAGAACGTCTCCGAGGTTCGAGTTGTTGTCCACTCCATCCAGCAGATAGTTGTTCTGCAGCGCTCTTGCGCCGTTCGAACTGAATCCGTAGCTTGTTTCCACGCGCGAACCCGGCTCGCTCGGCACAACTCCCGCCCCCAGCAGCGCCAGCTGCGCGTAATTCCTTCCATTGAGCGGAAGCGTCACCACCCGTTCGCCACTGATCACCTGCCCGAGATCCGAAGTTTCCGTCTCGAGCTGCGGACTCTGCGTCGTCACGGTCACCGTCTCGTCCGCTTGCCCCACCTGCAGCGTCACATCGACCGTCGGGTGCTCCTGCACTTCCACCACCACCGGTCCCGCAATTGCTGTCTTGAATCCTTTTTTCTCCACCGATATTTTGTACTGGCCGACTTTCAGCGGGCTGGCTGTGTATTCTCCCACTCCGTTCGTGATCTCGTTAACTTCGGTTCCCCGGTCCACATCCGTAATTTTAATCTTCGCCCCGACGACAACCCCGCCGGACGCATCCTTTACCGTTCCCCCGATAGCCCCCGTGTCCTTTTGCGCCCACGCGCTCGCAGGGGAAAAAAGTAGTGCCAGAAGTGCGGAGACAATGAGCCACGTTCGCGTTCCGCCGCACGCACTCCGCTCGCGCTTATCTCTCGCATTTTCCCGTAGCCCATGCTTCGCTTCTTTTGTACAAAATATATGATCGCCGCTGAATTGGTTCACCGGTACCCCCCGTCTTAGCGTCCGCCCGGGTCGCCGACACGTTTGAATTGCACCACCCCACCCATCTCGGCCTGCAAGAAAATCAGCCAACGGCCCAGCTAATTAGTCCCATTGTGCTCGTTTGTCAACGCTTTTTATCGAAAATGATGTAATTTGTAATATCCAGATCATTTTCTGTCGTTTTGTGGCACAATCCGCGTGCTTTGCCACTTTGCTCCTCGACGGAGCCGTTTGATGAGCCTCTTCGCCGAAGAACGAAAATTTCGCATTCGCGAGATCCTATCTCGCGAGCGAACCGTCACGGCCTCCGAACTGATT
>CAWDOI010000043.1:0-14580 GCA_963803835.1 uncultured Acidobacteriota bacterium
CATGCTCCCGTTGATCGGCGACCATTCCGAAAAGACGATATGGCCCGGCTTCTCACCTACTGTCCTGAGCGTCAGGGCGTCGCCCCAAATGATGTTCCGTTCGAGAATGAACCGCACCGCCTCGCGGCACTTGTCCTTCGCGGCGGCCTTGAACAGATGCGCGTAGCTGAAGTCGAATATCTCAAAGAGCCTTCGTCGGCAATCGCGGACATTGTCAGGCAGAATATCAATGCCGTAGATGGAGGAGACGGCTAGGACGGCGTACCGCTCAAAGTCCAGTTGTGACTTGCCGTAGCGTTTTTCCACAATGGCCAATTTGCGTTCCAGAATTACGGTCAGGAAGTTACCGTCGCCGCAAGCAGGTTCGAGGAAACGGGAGTCGATCCGCTCGGTTTCCTGCTTCACTATATTAAGCATGGCGTTGACCTCGCGCTGCCCCGTCAACACCTCGCCATGATCCGAGACTCTTTTTTTTGTTCTGACCTGCGCAGCCTGCATTGATGTCCTATACGTTCAGAATCTCCACAACTTGTTAACTTTGGTCCTCATTTACCCCTGACGCGAGCATTCAATAAACTACGCGTCGAGCGCACAGTCTCGTTCTTCTGTTTTCCTCGCGCCATCTGGCCTTTACCTCTCAGGTATTCGTCGCAGATTGTATTCCGAGAAGGATGCGGATGGCTACGAGTTGTAGCGACTCCGTCTCATTTCGCTAACCATGGAATTGCTCATGTTCGGCTCGGTCCGATGGGTCTCGGTTATGCACGCGCTGGTGGGGAGTCGCCCTCGTCGGACGACACCGGACGTGGTATAGGCCAAAGTTGATTGATGATCTCGGCTGCCAGAATCAGGCCGTCGAGAGCTTGGCCAGGAGTCAGTATGGTTTGCATGTTTGGGTGGGCGAAGTGGTTCCTGAGCCAAGGGAGGGTCCCAATCAGCACGTCCACATAAGGAACTTCCGGCTGACGATCTGGCTCTCGACCGAGAATTTCCGCCATGTGCTCGTTCAGTTCCTCCGGATTCGCGCGCCGATTTCCGAGGCTTGGAAACCCCTCGTCGCGCAATAGTCCAGCGTCTTTAGCTTCCCTTAACAAATCTCCAAGGCTCCTTCGGCTCGGCCTTTCTTGTCCAATTGCCGGGGCGGGAACACGTTTCCTGAGCGCCATTTCGACAGCAAAGAAGCTGCGCTCGGACGCCAAGGTGTAGAAGGGGTAGTAAAGCCAGCCGTAGAGATAGAGCGTGACGACCACGTGAAAGTAGTCGCGAATATCCTCCGGGACGCCCTCGTGCAGGGTGCAATATTGCGAAACGAATTCATACAGATGTTCGAGCGTGAGGGCCGAGAAAAACTCATTCGTCGGGTCACGCTCGAAGAATTGTTCCAGCCTTTTGACCGTAGTCATGCAGTTCTCCAAGTAAGGTCAATTCATTGTCTTCTGCGCCCGGTTTGATTTCCAGCAAAGAAGGAAATCCGGGGCCTCGACGCTGTACGAAGCCCCGGTCATGCGTAGGCCGCTAGAACGGGGTATCCTGCGCAGCGGCGGGCTGCGAGTCGTGCGGCGCGTCGGAGTGGGGAGGGAGTGCCTCCGTCTCTTTCTCGCCGCGATTCAGTTTGCGAATAGAATCTGCGCTGCCGGGCACAGGAATTGCCCCGAAGACATGCCCGAGGAACAGCGCGGCAGAAAAGAAAAATGTACCGCGTCAGTTAAATAGGCTGGGCGTCCAGGCCAAGCGACGCTATTGCGACGGCTTAGTCTTCAGGGGGCCATGGTTGCGGAAGATGAAGGAAGGAATAGGGCAGTACACCCGCTTTGTCGACCATCGTGTGGTCTTCATGATTTGCGACGTATTGAGGAAAAGGGAGCGCATCGCTGGGCAGCCCAACGCGCGCCCACGGATTATGAACTAGCCAGGGAATCGTCTGTCCCATATTCCACGCAGTGAGTCCCGGAAAAACGAGAACAGCGCTTACGGTTGTGTTGCGCGCGCCTCTTGGTCGATACCACGCGCCGTCAGGATTTCGGGGACCGGGCTTGCGGGGCCAGGACCGAAGATCACGGTTTCCTGGCCGAGAAGCCCATTCATCACGTCAGTTTTGTCGGGGCGAAATTCGTCTGTTACGTTGATAGCTACAACAAGAGGAACTTCAAGTTCTCCATATTTGTTCTTAACCTCAACTGCGTTCCTTATGTCCTCGTTTAATGTAAGCTGGCGAACCGTCGTCGGCATCGTGAGTGCGACAGGCCGGATGTCTTGCGAACCTCGCTGCTCGGGTGCCTTTGGCCAGGGCTGAGGTAGCAAACTCCAGCCATCGTGTTCCCATGGAAATGTAGGCAGGGCGTCGAAGCCACCCCTTTCGCAAAGTTGCGCGATTTCGTCCCAGTTCATACCTTCGAGCCAACGCTCAAGTCGAGAGCGCAAACGAGCACCCGGAGGCGGAGTTGCAGGCGCGCCGCGTACCTGAATGGTGAGAAAAAAATCCGGCGAGCGCAGCCGATTCAAGGCGTCATAAACTTGATCGGCTCGCTGCTGTTGCACGATTTTCTCCTTCGAATCAGCCGTGATTGTTGCTTCAAGATAAAACTGCCTCGTTCCGTTTTTGAGGAGCTCGAAGTCGGGATGCGTATCTTCATCTTCAATTTCGGGGTGAATCTCGACGACGTAACCCACTCGTGTCACCAGGCGATGTAGGTAAAGTTCAAAAAACGCTCCCCGATGTTGTCCAGCAATCGGTGAGCGGAATCTCTGACGGAGGTCCTCGCTTCCCTCGTTGGGGTACGCCGCAAACCAATCTTCGAGAAGTTCTCTGATCCGAATCACACTCGCGCGGGTGCTTCGGTTGTAATAATCGAAAATTGGTTCGGCGTAGTGCATTGCGCGCAAACCAATGCTTTCAGCATCAGGGTCAAAGAGTGTCATTGTGTCTGTTGGCGTTCGTAATGTGTCCCAGGTCGCTTCGTGATTTTAGCCGATATATCAAGCGATCCGCCACGATTAGGCGGGCGGCGCGGATATTCCATCCGCGCCGATAGCATTGAGGATTTGGGTTGCAGCTCGCTGTACGTATTCGAGGCTCTCGCCGAGGAGCTTCAAATCGCCGCCGTAGAGACCGATGTAGTCTTGCGCGGCAGAGCCGGTTTCGAGGCCGATTGAGCTGCACACGACGAATGCTACGGCCTCGGCTTCGGTCTCGCGGATGCGCTTCGTTGTGCTGCTGCGGCGCTCGTCTCGATGCATAAGCTCGTGCGCGACTTCGTGAGACAGCGTGGCAAATTCCTCAGCCGCAGACTGGCCGGGCAGCAACGTGATCTTGCCGCCTGCCGAAGTACCGCGTGCCGGAGCGATCTCGTCCGAGTATTCGAGTGCGATGCTCTGGTCGGCAACGAATTTCGCAAGCCGCTCGCGATACTCGCGCGGGTCGCCGTTGACTCTGCCGATCTCCGGCAACGGCTGGCCGTCCGTTTGCGCGATATCGAACACGTAGGCCGCGCGGAATCCAACAGCCGTCGAGGAGTCGTCCGCCTCCGCCGCGCCTTTGTTCTCGACTTTCTTCCGAATGATCGGGGCAAGAATCATGATGCCTTTCTCGCCCTTCTTCACGAATCGCCCGAGTTTGTGCCAAGCGTGAAAGCCTGCCACGTGCGTTGCGGTCGGCTTTTGTGATGCGATGAGCATCACGTTTCGGAGACTGTAGCGGTGGAACCGGCCAATTGCCGCAAGGTACTGCGTCAGCGTTTCGCTCCGGCCCTCGTTGAGCGCGGTGATGAGCTGCTTGATGACTTGATTGGTAACTTTCTTGATGTTTTCTGAATTCATTTTCTTTGTCCTTTCGGTGAGTTGAGAGTTGGTTCCCTCAACCAGAGAGGGGAACCAAATCGCAACGGACTCACTGAAAGGACATAGAGCGAAGCGGTCTAGTATTTGCGGCTGGAGCGGATGGCAACGGGCGTGACAGGTCGTCATTCACCTGGCGCGACTGTGTGCTAGCGCAAGCCGCTATGTGTAAAGATGTAGAATTTGAGGGCGCATTGAAGAGCAGGTACGAAGTATCGATCTCGAGCCGGAACTCGCAACCTTACGGGAGTGTCTGTATGTACTTTAGAAATGAATCCATTGCATGTACTCACCGCAGGCACAATTCGCGTCTTCTGGAAGGTCGTCGCAACCAATCAGGAAAGTTCAGAAAGAAACTCTGAGAGCCTCTATCGCTGCTCACCTAGGAATCACAATTGGGACGCCATTCGTCGTCAGTTGGTTTATCAGGGAAGGGAGCTGCGCATAGGCCGAATCAATCGCGCCTTTATCAAACGCATTCGGGAAATTCATATGACCGACAAGATTTCGCGGAACGCGGATGGCTTCCAGTGCGGCAATCCAGTTGTTGGTATCACTAACCACGGGGAGGAACTGGTGACTGTTGGTACGAAGAATGTCGGTGAGGTCACTGAGGAAAATAAGATGAATGTCGGCAATACCGGGGTTAGCATTTCTCGGCCTTGCCGCGTAGTGGGTACGAAAGCGAGATGCTTTCGATACAACGGCTGGGTCCACAGCAACGGTCCACCAATTGGCTCCTAGCTGTAGGGTAAGCACTGAATTGACTACGACCCGGAAAGTATTCTCAATTGCGTAGAGTTTCCAATAGAGCTTCGACCCCACGTGCCGACCGCATCTGTCAATACGATCGAGCCTGAAGGACACGTTGCGAAAATCTCGTACAAGGGGCACAGTTATTTCTTCTTTTTCTTTCTCATTGCGTATAGATGTTGGTGGATTACCGCCGCATTTGTCTCTAACAGGTCGGCGATTTCAACAGCCGTGAATCCGGCGACGCTCAACTGTACGGCTTTCTCTGCTTGCGTAGCGCCCTTCATACTCTGCAAAAGGAGCAAGGCCAGTATTTTTTCCGTACGATTCCCTGTCTCTTGTTTCACCCTTGCCTCCTGCGTCCGCGTAAATTCGAGGTTAGGGTTCGAATTGTGGCCGGCGACGTATTCAGGATATCGGCGATGCTCTGATTGTCGAGTCCGGCCATTTTCAAAACTCTTGCCCGTTCTGTTGTGCTCTTATCGGATGCGACTTGTATACTCACGACTTTTGTGAGCACGTCGATTTTGTCAATCAAGTCACGCAGTAGTCTTTCGGTATTCTCGCCACGTGGCATGGAGACCTCACTTTTCGAATATTTTCGGTTGCCTCGGCGGAGACGACCTCCGGTCACGAGACTTACGGCAGCTTGCTCGGAGGCACCGGATTCACGTCTATAAGTATCGTTCGTATAGTATCGGACCCTCGTTTAATTGTCGGTGGAACGGGCTTCTTTCCACCCCACTTGCGAGCGTCGAAAAGGACCAACCAACCCTCGGTTCGATTTTTGTGTTTCATGTAGGTCGCTAGCTGCGTTGGTCCTGGTACTCGGTTGTCTTTTAGCATTTTCAACTCAACCACGTGAATCAATCCCGAGGAAAATGTCACGAGAACATCCACGAATCCTGTACCCACAACGGGCTCACGAATCGCAGCACCACGTCTTTCGAGCTTCGCGCTGGCGAACACACCAAGCATTTCCTGTGCGAGTTTCTCGGCGCGGCTTCTTAGCTTTCCCTTTGACCTTGATTCCCAGAAAGAATTGACCCCTTCGGCTTCGATAGTCTTCTTAAATCCTTCAAGAAACCTACGGATGGTAATCCGCCGCAGTCGTACTAGGCGATTGCCAGAAGCCTCAACTTTTTCGGCGATTGCCTCTGAGATGAACAGGACTCTTTTTTTTTAAACTTGCTATCGAGGAGAGTCAAAATCTTCCGCTCAAACGCCGGTCGTTGGGTACGCCGGTTCTGCTTGTAGAAGACCGTCCGAATTCGCTTCATTGCAGAGAGAAAAGCAGGGACAGTCTTGCCCTGACGTTGGTAATCGTAGAGCTTGGCCACGCTAACCGCATATTGGTCGGGGTCAGCAAGACCGCAGCGATTGAAATAGTTCTCCAAATAACTCTGGATTGAATAAATCATCTGTGTTCCGTAACAATGATTCTACTTCCGTTTCTTCCCTCTCCCGTGGTCCAATCGCCCGTCCAACTTGAGGTTGTATGCCTCGCATAGGTACTTGCTAATGCGAAGTGTCCGGTCTATTGATTTTTTGGCCCAGAAGTCTTGCCTGCCGGGAGCATCGACGAGTTCGAGGAGCCCTTCCTCCTTGAGGATTCGCAGTTGCGGGCTCACGTTCGGAGTCTTCATCCCAAGGTGCTGAGCAATCTCAACCACGCCGCGAGTTCCGTCAGCAGCTAGGTAAACCTGAGCCCTCCGCTTGCCGTGCCGGAAGATTTTCTTCACAGTTTCCGTGTGCTTCTCAGCATCAGCGCGGAGCGCAAACGCATTCGTATCATCAATGGACTCCACCTTGTGCTCGATGTGCGCAAGGCGACTGAGTATCTGCTGGTCGCGATCTTCGTTTTTCTTCGCTCCCTTGACCATTTATTGGCTCCGAATCGCGTCCAAGAACCTTTGAGGCCCCATGAATCGCGAGCGGTTATTTCTTCCGTTTCTTTTTCTTGGCATTCGATAGCGTTACATTGACCGTGTTCGCCGTAGTTCCAAGCAAGTCTGCAATCTCAGAAGGACCGCAGCCCACTGCATCCAACATCAAGACCATATCTTGCTGAGACCGGTCGCCTCTCATCGTTTGCAGATTTAGCCGAGTCAGAATTTCCAAGAAGCGTGCCACCTTGTTAAGAGCCGCAAGTTCATCACCTTCGGCTGCGTGGCGCGACACGGACCTACTCTCCTTTTTTGACATGTTTGGCTATCCTCGTGACCCGTGCCATATCGATTCCAAGAATAGCTCGGATTTTATGACCACCAATTCCGGCTCGAGATGCTTCGAGGACGAAGAGGTCTTCGAGTCGCGCATGTAAGTCTTCCAGCGCCGCAAGGATTTTCTCGCTGTCGGTTTTCGCCTTTGCCATGCGTGACCTCGCCAGAAACTTACCGATTCGATTTCGGAATGTGCTTGAGCACGTCGTTTATGCGATTGATACCACAACCAGCTATCTTGCGAATATCGTTTTGAGGAACCTTGGCGATGCCAAGCTGCACGATGAGCATATTCCTGAGCAACTCCACCATTTCTTCTTCAGGTGTAGGTACTTTCTTTTTCGCCAATTTTTCCTCCAACCCCCGCCGCAACCGGAAGATAATACAAAGATTAACCTTCCGTCAATCCCTGAGTTGGTGAAATCGCCGGCCAGCGCAAGGCTTCGGCCTGTTTTCACGGTTCGTTAATGATTCGCCTCCAGGCACAATCATATAGCTTGAAGCGAGTAGCGACCGGGGCCAACTTCGAACGATTTGAGGCCTGAAATAGAGGACTCGCATGTTTGGATGTACTGAGACGGCGGTGCCTGGTCCCTTATGAGTCTCGCGAATGAGGGTGATCTTCCTCCAAAGCGTCGCTGTGATTTCTCTTAAGTGCTGCTCCGGTCTTTACTGCCATGTGGCTGCTGACCTCGTCAAAATGCCATGGCCGAAAATCGTGAGTGTCCACTCCAACATCCATCGAAAGTGATGTAGCAACGTCTGGCAATCTTCCATGGGAATGTCCGTAAAGATGCCAAGTTCCACGGGAAGATTGATTCCAGACTCTCATCGCATAGTGACAAAGGACGATTCTTTGGCCGTTGAGCGAGACTTCTGCGAGGTCGTTGAGCCAGCAAAACTCCTGGATGAGTTTGCGTGTGTCTTTGTCGTGATTCCCGGGGACCCCAAAAATCTTCTTGCAGCGAATTTGCTTCCGAAGCTCCGCAGCTCGTGCTTTGGGCCCGATACAAAAATCCCCAAGGAAGTACAGAATGTCATTTGCTTTTACGCAAGCGTTCAGGCGTTCAAGAATCGTATGATTCATTTCCTCAACGGTTTCAAAAGGGCGATTGCAGTACCGAATAATGTTCTTGTGCCCCAGATGAAAATCGGCAGTGAACCAAATGTCTGGCATTGACCTTCTCTTTGGACGTGGGGATTCTGGTCCCCCAAGACGCCGTAGCTCCTTTAACTGCTAGTTAGTCAATGTAGGCTAGCGCTGGAAAGCGATGGCGACGATAAAAGTCGCGCCTCCGTTTCCCCTTTGCAGTCCTTGGGCATCCAAAGAACCTTCCGATGGCACGACCATAATGCAGCATCAGCGAGTGCCTCGGGCCAGTATTTAGTCTGATTCTGTTTGGTCGGCTTGCCATCCATGCCGCGAGGTTTCACTCGCTCGCCGACGCTGCCCCGCTCTTAATGCTGCCTTTTGCTGCCTCGCGAAACTCGCAAGTCCTTCGAAGTGAATGAGAAAGCTGGTAGGGGCGGTGGGGATCGAACCCACGACCAACGGCTTAAAAGGCCGCTGCTCTACCACTGAGCTACGCCCCTAAAATTGTTCATAACATCTTACACGAATACGACTTACTGGACGTGCACAACCTGGGCTACTTCTGGAGAAATCGCTCCGGTGTCGGTAGTGGTGTCGGTTGGTTCGTCTGACGCAGCCTCGGCTGGCTTCGGCACTAGCTTGTCCACAACGTCTTGCAGGAAGTCGGGCGCGAGGTGAGAGTACCGCACGGTCATCGCAACGCTCTTGTGCCCGAGGGCGTCCTGAACCGCGCGCAAGCCTACTCCGGCCATTGTCAGCCGTGAGGCGAACGTATGCCGGAGATCGTGCCAGTGGAAATCAACGAGTTCGGCCTTGACGATGGCCTTCTCGAACCAGTAGCGCGGCCCAGTCAGCGGTTCACCCGCGAGATTCCGAATCACAGGACCAGTGCCGTCGCTGCGCTTCCGCAGATCGTCGAGTGCCTTGAGCGCGACGGAATTGAGCCGAGCGTAGCGTGCCTCGCCGTTCTTGCCCTGGCGAACCAGGAGCAATCGCCGTGCGAGGTCAACGTCCCGCCAGTCCAATCCGTACATCTCCGAAAGCCGCAAGCCCGTATGCAGCGCAAGATCAAACTCAGGAATATGCCCTGCCCATTCCGCTTCGAGCACGCCTCGAAGTTTTGTTTCCTCTTCCGGCGTCAGGTAGCGCACGCGGCTGTTATCTTCGCGGCGGTGCCGCGTAGACCGCGCCGGGTTGCTGGAAGCCTTGCCGTTGCGAATGGCGAGCCGGTAGGTGAGCGAAAGAAGCGAGCGATGGTGATTCACTGTGGACGCGGCCCAGCCTTCCCGCTCGATATATTCCTCGAAGTGGCGCTCAATCTCTTGCGGAGCGACGGAATCCGCCGAGCGGTCGCGGAACCAGCCGAGCATCCGCTCCATTCGCGCGACGTCATCTCCGTAAGTTCGCTTGTGTGCCTTCGAGTACGCTAGCGCGTCGCGGGCGACGTCAGCGAACGTAACAGTCGCGCGACGGAGCTTCTCCGGGAGCTTCTTTCCTATGAGGGCATCCGTCTTGCGTTTCCTAACGAGATCAATCGCCGCGCCTTTAGTCCCGGCCTTTTCACGGCGGTAGCGGCCCTGGGCGTCCACGTAGCGAATCCACCACTCACCCGGCTTACGCTCATAAACTCCGCGCACCTTGCCGCGCTCGCGTCGGCTCTGCGCTTTTGGCTGCAATTGCGTGACAACTGTTTCCGTGTTCATCGGTCGCCTTCCTTTTTCGACGGGCGTCCGCCGAGCTTCCCGTTTCGCCTTGACGCTCGCGCTTTGCGCTTCGAGCGAAGCGAGCCTCGGCACGCCGGACAAAAGCAAACGAGCTTTACGTTGTGAATCGGGCATAGCACGGGAACAAAATAAACCTATCGTGCTAGGTTGTCAAGATCATTCTCTGTCTGTTAGAATGCGCAGGGGTTCGCAGGAAAGCGAAATGAAACGTAAACCTAAGCCGCGCCGAATGAGAAGCCAGACCATTGTGTTGAACGATGTTTCCCAACCTAGCCGCGACGCGAAGGCACAAGACCTGCTGCGCGCCTTCCGAGCGCAGCTATCGGAGCACGGCTGCCTGACTGAGTTTAATGCTCTTGAGTCTGCGAGATGTGAAGCGGAGCGCCTCCCGTACTACATGATTGCTGTCGGCATGGGCTTTGCGCATCACGCGCGGCTCAAGAGCGAGCCGATTCGCATGGATTCAAAGCGGCTCCGCTCGCTCGTGGGAAAAACCATTTCGGTCGCCCGCCAGTGGGGACAGGAATTCCAAAGCCCGTTTGGAAAGGAAGTCATGCGCCTGGCCGCTGAACGCGACCCCTTCGCGGGCAAAGACGAGTTTCTCAACATTCCACAGAGGCTTCTCTCGCTCGCTGGCTGCGCGAGAGACATACACTCAAAAACCGAACATCAACAGCGCCCCGTGTACGACGATGCCCTAGCCGAACTGTGCGAGTACGTGAAACTCAAAACTCGCCGCTACCACGACCCCGAAGTCTCCGCTTTGGTTTCATTCGCCACGCGACAGGATTCCTTCAGCGAGACCACTCTCCGAGTCTGGCGCTGTGGACACAAGGATGCACTAGAACGTGCTCGCCTTCGGCTTGCTCAACGTTAGACCCGCTCACATTTTTTGCGCGATTCGCTAATCGTGTTTGTCGTTCCGGTGCGCGAGGATTCGCGCATGGACAAAAGTTCACAAGTCACACTGCCAGAACGAAGTCCGTTCTTGATTTCCAAGAGAGAAACGGCGCGTCTTTTGGGCGTAAGTATTAGAAGTGTTGAAAACTACATCTCCGGAAAAGAGCTGACCGCTCGCCATGTCGGAAGGAGGACGTTGGTGGATTTTAATTCCGTCAAGAAATTTGCTTCTCGCGATCATGCAAGCCCGGTTGGCAGTGATGGCGATGGCGTCTGAAGCGCGAGAACGGCAACGATGAAACTTGAGAGCCGGGCGATTGATGATCTGCACCAACTCGCGCTCATGCTCTACAAGCTCGACAAGAAGGCGCTGCGCGAACTCAACGCGCTCTACTCGGCACATCTAGTGTTTCTCGCCTGGCGCATTCGCAATGCTCCGAGCCAAAGTGAAAACAAGTGACTGTCTACGAGATTCTTTCACACTTCGAGCGAGTGCGGCGCAACGGGAGCGGCTGGCAAGCTCTTTGCCCCGCTCACGAGGACCGGAATCCTTCTCTCTCGATAACCCAATCTGACAATAAGATTCTGCTTCACTGCCACGCTGGTTGCGCAGTGGAAGCCATTTGTGCGGCGGCTTCAATCGAGATGCGGGAACTATTCGCAGACAACGGCTCTGCACCTCGAATTGTGGCAACCTATAGCTACTGCGACGAGCTGGGAACCCTGCTCTTTGAGGTGGTCCGCTACGAGCCGAAGAATTTCAAGCAGCGGCGGCCCGACGGCAACGGCGGATGGAATTGGAACCTTAACGGCGTTCGGCGCGTACTCTACCGACTGCCGGAAGTGCACAAAGCAAAATCCGTTCTTGTCGTCGAGGGCGAAAAAGATTGCGAAACAGCCTGCAAAATGGGCCTCGTTGCGACGTGCAACCCCGGCGGTGCGGGCAAGTGGCGCGAGGAATATTCAGAGTGCTTGCATGGGAAGCGTATTGCCGTCATTGCGGACGCGGACGAAGTAGGACGCCGACACGGGCAGGAGGTCGCCGCCTCACTTTTTGGCAAAGTCGAGTTGCTAAAGGTATTAGTACTGAGCGCAAAGGATTTGACCGAATGGATAGAACGCGGCAATACACGCGACGCCCTTACCGGACTCATTCGCGCTACGCCGGAATGGACTCCACAACCGAAAACAGGCACGGCGCGCGGATTCACCCTCACTCCGCTCGGAGAATTGCTTGCCCGCCCTGACGCGCCGGTTGATTACGTCCTCGAAGACCGCCTCGTTGCAGGAACCGTTTCGGCTATAGTTGCCAAACCTAAAGTTGGAAAAAGCACGCTTGCCCGCAATCTTTGCCTTGCAGTATCACGAGGGGAAGATTTTCTCGGACTCAAAACGAAACGCGGAGAGTGCATCTATCTTGCCCTCGAAGAACGCGCAGAAGAAGTTCGCGCCGATTTTCGAGCAATGGGAGCCGATGGAAGCGAATCCATCCTGATTCACGCGGCAACCGCGCCCGCCGAAGGAATCGGAGCATTGTGCGAGTTGATCGGCGAACGCTGTCCCGTCCTTGTTCTGGCTGACCCGCTGTTTAGACTAGCGCGCATCCGCGATGAAAAAGCGTACGCCGAAATGTACGCGGCACTCGGGCCGCTGATTGACGCAGCGCGAACCGCTGGTACACATATCGCGCTCGTCCATCACGCCGGTAAAAGTTTGAGGACCGATGCCGTGGATTCTCCGCTTGGTTCGACGGCCATTGGCGGGGCTGTGTCCACGGTGCTTCTCATGCGGAGAATTGAGGCTTACAGGACGCTCCAATCGGTGCAACGCATCGGCTCGGATATGGCCGAGACAGTGCTCGCCTTCGATAGCCAGTCTCGACGGTTATCGCTGGGCGGAACTCGTTTCGAGACTGATCGGCGCGAGTGCGAGGAGAGCATTTTGGACTTCCTCAGAGAAGCACGAGAACCACAGACGCAAGCGCAGATTCGGGATGGCGTAGAGGGTCAAACCAAAGTGATTCGCGCCGCGCTCACGGCCCTAACCGCTTCCGGTAATGTCTCGAAATCGGGCGACGGAACCAGAGGAAAACCGTTCCTGTACGAATTCCCGAATAGTGGTTCCCAACATATAGCGGGAACCAGAAAACCAGAATCCGAAAATGGCGCTCAAGTCCAATCGAATGTAGACGAAATACTGGTTCCCGAAAATGAGCAAAAATTGATTCTGGTTCCCGGCAACCAAGAGGCCGAATTGGGCAGCGAAAATCACGGGGAGGAGTTTGTCACGCTGTGAGCACGGCCATTGAAATTCTGAGCGAACTTGAACGCCGGGGCGTCTCGATCAGCGCGACCGGGGGAAGCCTTACACTTGGCCCGAAACGCGCCCTCGATGCCGAGCTACTCGCACGGGTTCGCTCGGCTAAGCCGGAACTTCTAAAAATCTTGGCGGCGCCCCCGGTGACATGCGGGTCGCCCGATTGCGCTGGGTGCTACGATGTCGGAGACGGCAGGAAAATTCACCCGCCGAAGTGCGGTGAAGACTATAGGGCGTGGCTGGAACGCTGGGAAGCAAAGGGCAGACCACAATGAGCGCGGGGACTGACCTTAGGGCGGCAATGACGGGCGATTTCACAGAACACGAAGGCTCTTCAAGCCAGATCACCTTTCGGGGGAGAGTTTGCAGTCGCGCGGAGTGCGGAAAGCTCCTCATGAGCGCCGACGGTCATCCGGCTTTCAACCGGCACTTTTGCAGTACCGACCGCAAGCGAGCGGATGTGCGTGAGCATCAGCGGGAGCGCCGCCGCAGGTTCGCCGAACAGAAATGCCCGTATTGCGGGCGCAAATCTAGCGGCGATCAAAAATTTCGACGGGGTGTTTCGCGTAACAGCGCGCCCAGAAGCCCTTCAATCACCGAGAATGATGTTCGGAGCCAGTAAGGGCAGCTTCCACCGTCAGAAATGCTCTGGCGATAAACGTCAATTTTTGTTCGATCAGGTTGAGCTTCGTAGTTGGGATGAAAAGGACCTACTCTCGTCCTTCACGTTCGCGGAGTTTGTAGACGGCCAGTTAGTGATCCGATCCCGGTGAGAAATGGGCCGTACTTCGGTGTGTCTTTGTTCCGCCAGGGGTTGGTGACTCATTTCGAGGAAAGCCGACAAGCGCGCGTTACCGAGGCCGCGTGCAGATATTAAAATACGTTGTTCCCGTTGTGCTCTCTGTTATTCTGACCCCAAAAGGGGGGCCTATGAAGAGACTAGTCTGTACGGCATTGTTGTGTATCGTGGCGATGGCGGTGTTCGCGCCTATCACCAACGCACAGATTTCCAATCCAAAAATCTACATCGCTCCACAAAATGGATTCGAGTCTTATCTGGCGGGAGCATTCACGAAAAAGGATGTGCCTGCGCAAATAGTCCAAACCCCGGAAGCGGCTGATTACATTCTTTCCGCTGCGCCAGTGGAACAGAAGCCCGAATCTACTGGAGGCAAGATCGCTCGGTGCCTCTTCGTCTACTGCGCTGGCATCGAGGGGTCTCAAACGGCCAGCGTCACGCTGACGGATGCAAAGACAAAGCTGGTGCTTTGGGCATATAACGTGCATAAGGGCGGGTCCACTAATTTCCAATCCAGCGCCGAGGCGTGTGCCAAGCACTTGAAACGCTGGTTAGAGCACAAGGGCACTTAACCCGCTTTCCCAAGTGGACTATCTCTAAAGCATTCTTAGCTAAGAATTTCCCAGGCCGCCTTCTCGGCGCGTGTCGTACTCAACGGAATCATTCACCACGGCTCCAACCACGGTTGCATGGTAGGCAGACTTACTTCACGGACACACTTGGGAATTAAAACTGCGAGGACGAGAGAGCGAGAGCGCTCGGGCTTGTCACTCGCAGAGCGGGGTCCCCGCTGGTGTCGGTAGTGGTGTCGGTTGGTATTTCATTTTCCTTCGCCGCGGTGCGTGACGGTGGGCGATGAGTTCTCACGTAAGCTCAACGAACACAAGCGTTTTTCGCGCTACTGCGTTTTGGTGCGGAGCGCTGCGCGAGCCTTAATTT
>CAWDOI010000044.1:0-7729 GCA_963803835.1 uncultured Acidobacteriota bacterium
ATTGTGATCATTTTAGCACTACTTTCCTTACGCTGCCTCTGTTGAATTCATGTGACATCCTGATTTTCGCTGCGTCTAATTACACATTTGACTTGGAACTGAATCGCGCGATTTGATTACCACGCGATCGGTCTCTCGGGGATTTCTGCAAACTTTATGAATACGCTATTGGCAGACATTCGCTACGCAGTCCGTGGCTTCATGAAGACTCCCGGATTTATCGCGGTCGTGACGCTTTCGCTGGCGATCGGAATCGGCGCGTGCACTTCGCTTTTCAGCATTGCGAATGCGCTTTTACTGCGGCCGCTCCCTTATGCGGATGCGGATCGATTGGTGATTTTGTGGAATCGTTCGCCGGGATTGAATATCACTCAAGATTGGTTTTCCACGGCGCAGTATTTCGACATCAAGAACGGGCATCGGGGACTCGAGCAAGTGGCCATCGCCATTGGCGGAAATGAAAATCTTACCGGGAATGGCGACCCGGAGCGCGTTGGAACGATTCATGTCTCATCGAACCTGTTGCCCATGCTTGGCGAGAAGGCGGCCGTCGGCAGGCTGTTCGTTGCTGAGGAAGATGTGAAAGGAGCTGCGCCGACGGCGCTACTTAGCCACGGAATGTGGACGAGGCGTTACGGGAGCGATCCGCAGATCGTCGGCAAGTTTATTCAGGTGAATGGCATTTCACGCGAGGTTGTCGGGGTGCTGCCGAAATCATTTTCGCTGCCGCGCGAGGTGATGCCTACGCTTGGCGGCGCCGAACAGGCCGACATTTTGCTTCCGTTGCCGCTCGCGGCCGACGCCGCGCGAAATCGCGATCGTGAGGACTACAACATTATCGGAAAGCTGCGCCGGGGTGTTTCGGCGCGCCAGGCGCAGGCCGAGATGAATACGATCACGGCGCGGCTGCGGCACGACTATCCGGACGTCTATCCGCCGAATGGCGGCTTAACATTTGGCGTTGTGCCGTTGCTTGAGCAGGTCGTTGGAGACGCGCGCTATTCGCTTTTCATCCTGCTGGGAGCCGTAGCATTTGTGCTGCTTATCGCCTGCGCCAATGTCGCGAACTTGCAGCTTTCGCGCGGCGTGTCGCGGCAGAAGGAAATCGCCGTACGCGCCGCGCTCGGCGCAAGCCGCGGCCGGATTCTGCGTCAATTATTCACGGAGAGCGTGTTACTCGCGTTTGGCGGCGGCGCTCTGGGAATTTTATTTTCGTTCGTGTGCGTGCATTGGGTGCATGTGCTGGGCCCGAAAAGCGTCCCGCGGCTCGCTTCGATCGGTGTGGATGGCGAGGCTTTGCTGTTCACCGTGGCGCTCTGCGTTTTCTCCGGAATTCTTTTCGGCCTGGCCCCCGCCTGGCGCGCCACGCAAATCGATCTGCACAGCACTCTGAAAGATGCCGGACCCAGTTCAGCCGGCGCGGGCAGCGTCTGGGGACGCGGACGAAATTTACGGCGCATGCTGGTGATTTCGGAGATGGCGCTATCGGTCGTGCTCCTGATCGGCGCGGGCCTGCTGATTCGCAGTTTCGCCAGGTTGTTGCACGTTTCCCCGGGATTCAATCCCGAAAACGTATTGACGGTCGAGCTGACCATGAGCGGCCCGAAATATAAGGACGACTCGACGATTCTCGCCACGTATCACCAGCTGTGGCAGCGACTCGAAGCGCTGCCGGGCGTCACCGCAGCCGGCGCGGTCACGTCCCTGCCCCTGAGCGAGATGTACGCCTGGGGCCCGATCGTAATCGAAGGACGCACGCCTCCAGCCGGCGAAAATTTCATCAATGCCGACCAACGCATAGCCGGCGGCGATTATTTTCAAGCGATGGAAATTCCGCTGCGCAGCGGGCGATTCTTCAATGAGCAGGACACGCCAACAAATCCTCCCGTAGCCCTCATTGACGAACGTATGGCCCAGGAATACTGGCCGCACGAGGATCCTCTAGGCAAGCGCGTTCGCTTCGGCGGCCTGGATGCCGATGGGAAATGGATCACGATAGTCGGGGTAGTGGGACGCGTCAAGCAGTACACGCTGGACACTGATTCGCGCATTGCACTTTATCTACCGCAGACGCAGTATCCCTCGCGCGCCATGAACGTAGTTCTGCGCAGCCGCACAAATCCAGTAGCGCTGGCGCCAGCCGCAGGAAACGCAATTTATTCGCTCGACCCAGATTTGCCTCTCTACAACGTCCGCACCATGCAGCAGCGCCTGAACGAATCATTAGCACGGCGCAAATTCTCGATGCTGCTGCTAACCGGCTTCGCCGCGTTTGCACTCGCCCTCGCGACGATTGGCGTCTATGGCGTGATCACATACTTGGTAAATCAGGGCACGCGCGAACTAGGGATTCGCATTGCCCTTGGCGCATCGCAGCGAAATGTTCTCGCCCTGGTGCTCCGTCAAGGAATGTCTCTAGCGTTGACCGGCGTAGCCATAGGAGTAGCCGGCGCACTCGCGCTGACGCGAGTGATGCAGAGTCTCTTGTTCGGCGTGAAAGCTACCGACGCGGTCACGTTTGCGACGATTCCTCTCGTGCTCACGCTCGTCGCATTGCTAACCAGCCTGGTGCCGGCGCGCCGTGCCGCCCGAATCGACCCGATGATTTCCCTACGCAGCGAGTGACCAACGCGCACCCGTCGACCGCTGAATGACAACGGCTCGGCAGCCGAGGAGTCGAATTTATATTTTTCAGCCAGCCGCGCGAACTATTCTTCGTCGCCCTGCGGGATTTCTTCTGCTCCAGGATGCGCTTCCACGCGAATTCGCGGCAGATTCGCGGATTGAAGCTGCTTGTTTAGAGCGGGAAGATCGCCATCGAGGATTACCTTCCAGAGTTTGATTGCTGACGCGAAATCGGCAGCTAATTGGGCCGTCGCTTTTAGCTGCGCGGGCGTTGGAGCGGCGTCGGCGCGATCCAACTGATCGTAGAGGCCGCCGACTTGACTGCTCACGCGCGAGAGCGTTAGCGCCTTCGGATCGTTTATGGATTGCCCGTCGGCCTGGCCCATCACTGCGGTAACTTTCATCTGCAAATCGGCGACTGCATCTTTGATTGAGCCGGTGGCGCGTTCCGAGCGCTCGTCGAGATCTTTGCTGAGCGAACGTGCTTGAAGAAGCGCGACGGAGTTGCTCGATAGAATTTCCGACAGCTGCGATTCTGTGTGCTGCTGCCGGGCAAGCTCGCTCGCCGTCGCATGTACGCGAGGATCCATCTTCACGGTGAGCGGCTGAGTCAAGCTCGCTCCGTTCGCGGTGAATTTCACGGTGTATTCTCCCGGCGGCACGCTGGGGCCGAGCGGAACGCTCGGTGTGTCTCCAGGCACTGCAGAGATTGGAAATCCATGGTGCGTCGACACAGGCGGCCGATAACGAAGATCCCAGAACCAGCGGTGCATTCCTGCGGCCGTCTGCAAATTGCGTTGCGGCCGAATCCAATAGAGCGGAATGAGCTGCTTTTCGAGATCCTCGTGAGTCGCTGCGGGCTTATCGGCACTAGAGTAGCGCCGCACGATGCCGCCTTTTGCGTCGAGGATTTCGATCCTGACGTTTCCACTTGCTGGTTGCGCGAGGTAGTAATCAATCACGGCACCGTTCGGCGGATTCTGTGCTGCGGGCTCGTCGGGCGGCAGGGGCGTGTCCGTATTTGTGTCGCGGCGCACGCGGTAAGCCGGCGCGGGTTTGAAGAGGTGGGCGTCTGAACTCAATGTTGCGGCATCGATCTGCCGCAGCGGAGAAATGTCATCGAGAATCCAGAACGAGCGGCCGTGAGTTGCGACGATTAGATCATTATCGTGAATCAGGAGATCGCGCATGGACGTGTGCGGCAAGTTCAGTTGCAGCGATTGCCAGTGGTTGCCGTCATCGAACGACACCCAGACGCTCGTCTCCGTGCCGGCAAAGAGCAGGCCCTTTCGCACGGAATCTTCGCGGACGGTGTCCACGGGCGAATTGTCTGGAAGGCCCGCGGTGATGAGCGTCCATGTCTTGCCGGAGTCGTGCGTGCGATAAATGTAGGGATGCAGATCGTCAATGCGGAAGCGGCTGACGGAGGCGTAGGCCGTTTCTTCATCGAAGTGAGACGCGCTAATCTGCGTCACTTTGTTCCATGCGGTAAGTTCGGGTGGAGTTACGTTCTTCCAATTTTTGCCGCCGTCGCGCGTCAACCAAATCATTCCATCGTCCGTACCGGCCCAGATCGTGCCCACGTTCTTGAAAGATGGCGCCAGAGCGTAAACGACGCCCCGATGAGCGTCCGCCTTCGGATCCTTTGCTGCCAAGTTTCCGAGGCTTGCTGGAATTCCGGGATGAGGGCGCGCGAGGTCCGGGCTGATGATTTGCCAATTTTCGGCGCCGTCCGTCGTCTTGAAGACGAAGTTCGCGGTGTAATAGAGGATGTGCGGATCGACCGGCGAAAACATTAGCGGCTGCGTGCGATCCACGCGGTAGTCGCCGCGAATCGGAATCGGCGTCACGTTTTGCACTTGCCCGGTACTCACGTAGAATTTTGAAACTTCGTCGGTGCCGGCGCCGAAAATAATTCCGGGATCGAGAGGATCCGGCGCCACGTAGCCGTATTCGATCGTGCCGACAGGATGCCAATCGCGAAAAGTGATCTCGCCGTCATTCCCGCGAGACGCAATGCACACCGAGCCGCTTTCCTGCTGCCCGCCGCAGAGGCGGTAGGGAAATTCGTTGGTGACGCTGATGTGATAAATCTGCGCGGTTGGCTGGTTGTACCAGGAGCTCCAAGTTTGGCCGCGGTTCACGGAAACAATTGCTCCCTGGTCGCTCACGAGGAGAATCACGTCGGGATTTTCCGGATTGATCCAAAGATTTTGGTAATCGTCGCCGCCGGGCGCGCCGCGAAGAGGAGTCCACGTTTTTCCACCGTCGGTCGAGCGATGCGTCACGATGCTCGCGCTATAGACGACGTCGGGATTCTTCGGATCGACTCTCGGTATCGGCAAGTCTCCGCCGCCGATGCGCATGGCCGGGCGCGGATCGGTGGTGATTTCGGTCCAATGTTCGCCGGCATCATCGGAGCGATAGACGCCGAGGCCTGCGCCGGATTCATACCCGCTTGGCTTGGTGGTGCCGACGATCGCGTAAATGCGGGCCGGTTCGCTTGGCGCAATCGCGGCGTAAATCTGGACTAGATCTTTGGGCAGGCCGTTCGTGAGTTGCCGCCACGTTGTGCCGCCGTCGGTGGATTTGAAGAGGCCGCCATCGGTACCGCCGTAGCCATTCCCGTATTCCCACGGGCCTTGGCGCGCTTCCCAGAGCGCGGCGTAGAGCACGTCTGGATTTTTTGGATCCATCTCGATGTCGGAGCCGCCTGTGTTCTCATTTTTGTAGAGCACTTTCTCCCAATTGGCGCCGCCGTCGGTGGAGCGAAAAATTCCGCGCTCCTCGTTCGGGCCGTAAGGATGGCCGAGAACGGCCGCGAACACGCGATTTGGATCGCGCGGGTCAATCGCAAGTGCGGGAATTTGTTGTCCGCTGCGAAGGCCGAGATGCGTCCACGATTTTCCAGCGTCGGTTGATTTGTAAATTCCATCGCCAACCGATAGATCGGGCCGCTGCAGGCCCTCGCCGCTCGACACATAAATGACGTTGGGGTCTGATGGAGCAACAGCGATGGCTCCGATGGATTGCGTTGGCTGCGAATCGAAGATAGGTGTCCACGTGCGGCCGTAGTCATCTGATTTCCAGACGCCGCCATTTACTTGCCCGATGTAGAACACGTTTGGCTGGCTCGGCACGCCCGTGGCGGCGCGAGTGCGCCCTCCACGGAACGGACCGATCAATCGCCATCGCATTTCCTCATAGGCGCTCGGCGGAACTTCCTGCGCTCGCGCAGCGCGCGGTAACGCCACACCACACACGCAGGCGAGCAATGCAAGCGCCCCACACCAAACTCGATACATCGGCATCCTCCCAATCAATAGAGCTAAAGAGGATAAAACAAGATGGGGCGAATCACACTTCAATCCCTAATAGAAAAGTGTGCAAAAGGCAGGCGCAGCTAAAGAATATGTCGTTCGAAATCGACAAATGCGAGACGTTTCAGGACACGTGCCGTAGCTAGAACTGCACGTCCTTAATATGCGTGGCGAAGAACCAGCGATTGCCCGCGGGATCCAAGATGGCTGCGTTGCGATCGCCGTAGGGTTCGTCTTTCGGTTCGCGAAGCGATTTCGCTCCAGCTTCAATGGCGCGCTTGTACGCAGCGTCAGTGTCCGCAAGGTAATAGTGAATCGTGCTCGGCATGGGCTTGTACGGGCCGTGAGCATCGCTCATTTCGATTAAGGAATCGCCAAGGCGGAGTTTCGCGTGCGCCACGCGCCCATCGGGATCGTCGAAACGATCGACAACCTCAGCTCCGATTGCCTTCACCATAAAATCAATCAAGCTGCCTGCATCGCTGGGTTGCAGATAAATCATTAGATTGGGGATGTTCGCCGGAACCGGCGTTGGACCGAGGCTCGACGCGAGATACCAGTTATTTCCGCACGGGTCCACCACGCTGGCAGAACGCTCGCCGTAACCCTGGTCGGCAGGGGCCTGAATCGATTTGGCGCCGGCATCGAGCGCGCGAGCGTAGACCTCATCCACTTTGGGCACATAGAAGTGCAGCGCGGTCGGCATCGGCGGAAATTCCGCATTCGCATCGGCAAATTCAATCATCGAGCCGGCGACGCTCGCTTCAGCGTGCATGATCTTGCCGCCGGGGCCCGGCATTCGAAATTTTTCCTCTCCGCCGAACGCGGCGCGCAAGAAATTCATGAAAGTGCTTGCGTTCTCGAGGACGAGATACGGCGTGATGCTGCGGAAGCCTTTGCGAATTGGCCCGACTCTTACCGCATCCGCCGCCGGTTGTGTCGCCGACTGCTTCATCATGTCAGAAAAGATTCTCTGCGCTTCATCGAACGGGACATCCTTCACGTGCGACGAAACGATCCAGACGTGGCCGAACGGGTCCTGCAGCCGCCCTGACCGCGCACCGTAGAACTGATCCGCAACGGGTATCAGAACCTTTGCCCCAGCGTCCACGGCGCGCTGCGCAAACGCGTCGACGTCCGGGACCTCGAGCACGATTCGAACAGGCGTGCCCCCGAGCATCTCCGGGGTTGGATCTCCCCATTCCGGCAAGGAATCGGCAAGTTGAATCTCGGCCTCGCCAATGTGGAGTGTGGCGTGTCCGATCTTGCCATTTGGTGCGGTGAGACGCAGCAACTCAATTGCGCCGAAGGCCTTCTTATAAAATTCGATGGCTTCGGCAGCGTCTCTAATGGAAAGACGGGGTGTCGCGCTGTATTTCGGCCGGGGGACAGGCTTTGCACTGGCTGACATCGAAATGCTCCTTTCAAGTTCTGCTCTTAAATTTGATTTGAAGTCTTGCCGCGGGAGACTGCACAAGTCGATCGCGATATTCACGAGAGGCACGATCTCCGCCGCGACGGACGGGGGTGCGCCATCGCGGCGCGCCAGTAGCGCGTCCACAACCACGTCGAATTGTGAGATCTGCTTGCGCTCAGTCATTGGATTCGCTCACGCGCGCCCGCAAAGTTTGCACGGCTCGGAACTGCAATTGCTTTATGGCCCCTTCGCTGCGGCCGAGTTCTCGCGCAATTTCGCGAATGCTGCGTTCTTCGGCGAAGCGCATCTCGAGGACGCGGCGTTGGTCTTCCGGAAGTTGCGATACGAGGCCAAATAGCCCTGCGCG
>CAWDOI010000045.1:0-9282 GCA_963803835.1 uncultured Acidobacteriota bacterium
GAAAGCCCCGATTGGCCGCCCAATACGCCGACGCGTTGATGTGTGGTAGGAAGAACCCCGTGAAATCTGCGTCTGCATCAATCGACGAGAAGAACTCGGAACGCGGGGACTGGCGCGGGAGGGCGTCCGCGAAAGCGCGCGAAGTCATACACGAGACAGACCCTGAGATCTGGCACGGTTGATGGCGAAATTGGTCAGATGGCGCAACAGTTCTGCTGGGAAGTCCTTTATAATATTTTCGCACTTCATGTCGGGGCGTAGCGCAGCCTGGTAGCGCGCCTGCCTTGGGCGCAGGAGGTCCGGCGTTCAAATCGCCGCGCCCCGACCAATCTTCTGAAATGCTACTGAGTTCTCGTTGTGTCTGCTTACATTGCAATGTAATGCAAATTGCGCTTCCGGCAGCTTGCGTCTAACAGCTAGCGAGATCTGTAGAGTGGTACGCGGCAATCACTATCTGGACAACATTCTCGATCCAGCTCATACTATGTCTAAATTTGTACCAGTATGCCGTCGAAAAATCAATCCGCTCAGAACGACCTGACTCCGCTTTCACCGGCCGTCTTCCACATTCTTCTGTCCCTCGGCGAGGGCGAGCGACACGGCTACGCAATTAAGCGCGAAACCGCCGCGCGCACCGAAGGCAAATTGAAGCTAGGCCCCGGCGTGCTATACGGATCGATCAACAAAATGCTGGAGCTGGGGCTGATCAAAGAGTCCGCGGACCGGCCCGATCCGCACCTCGACGACGAGCGCCGTCGTTATTATCGAATCACGCCCTACGGACGCAAGATAGCGCAAGCGGAGGCGATTCGCATGCATGAGTTGGTGCAATTGGCTGCGTCAACGTTCGGAACGCGCAAGCATGCGTGACGAACCGTTCTCGCTGAGGCTGTGCCGATGGCCGCTAAAGCTCTATCCGGCAGGCACAGACTTCGGCTTTGGTCCAACCGTGATTGGCACGCTGGATTCGCCATTGCTATTAGGTCGCGACGGTTCGGGAGCCGTGCCTGCCCCAGTTCCTGCCGAAATACTTCGCGACTAGTTGGAAGGCGTTTCGCCCTTCGCCGCGTCCTCGCGCACCTTCGGCCAATTGTAGATGGGATACTTCGGGCGCTTGATCGGCGGCGCTGGATGCTCCTTCAATTCTTCGAGCGCCACCGAAACTCCTTTTTCCAATTGCGCGTCGTGCCCCTGCCGCCAAAGCGCAGGGTCGAGATCGACCTCAATATCCGGCTTGATTCCCTTGTTCTCCACGTCAAATTCGCCGGTGTCGGGGTTGAACAATCCCCATCGCGGTGCAGTGATTAGCCCGCCGTCCATCAGCGGCGGATAGCCGCCAATGCCGATTAGCCCGCCCCAAGTGCGCGTGCCGATCAGCGGTCCCGTGCCGAGCCGCCTGAACATCCACGGCAGCGCGTCTCCGCCGGAGCCGGCCATTTCGTTGATCAGCATCACTTTCGGCCCGCGAACGACGCGTGGAATCAGGCTATCGTTGCCTTCGCGCGTCATTGCCGCGGCTAACAACGGCCGCTTGAGCCAATCTACGATGTAGTCTGCGATCCAACCGCCGCCGTTGAACCGCTCGTCAATCACCGCGCCCTCCTTCGCATTCTGCGCGAAGTAGTAGCGATTGAAATTGGTGAAGCCGTTCACGGCCGTGTCCGGCAGATAAACGTAGGCGAGCTTGCCTCCACTTAATTCATCCACCTTTTTCCGGTTGCTCTCCATCCACTCACGCTGTCGCAGCGCGTGTTCGTCCGGGATCGGTACCACGGTCACTGTGCGCGCGTCTTTTCCGCTCGCGTCCGGTCCCACTTTCAATAGCACCGACTTTCCAGCGCGCTCGAGGAAAAAGCCGTAAATTTCATCGCTGCCGTGAAGCTCGCGGCCGTCCACCGCGAGCAGATATTCACCTTCGCGGACGTTTACGCCGGGTTCGGTCAGCGGCGCGCGCAAACTCGGATTCCAGTTCTCGCCGAAGTACACTTTGGCGAAGCGGTAGCGGTCGTGATCGATGGTGTAGTCCGCTCCGAGCAAGCCCACGTTTACTGCCTTCGGCTGCGGCCGGTCACCGCCAAAAATGTAGACGTGCTGCGCGGTGATATCGCCGAGCATGTCGGAAAAAATGTAATTCAGATCTGCCCGGCTCATCACGTTGTCCACGAATGGCTGATAGGCCGCCATCTGCGCCTTCCTATCCAAGCCGTGCAGATTGGGATCATAGAAGAAGTCACGCTCGATCCGCCAAACCTCGTGGAACATTTGCTCCCATTCGGCGCGCGGATCCACGTACACCTGCATGCCGTCAAGGTGCAGCGTGCCATCGGGCTTGCCTGGCTCTCCCGGCTTGCCGAGAGTGTCCACGGGCTTGATCATCCATGTGCCGTGGGGCGGCGGACCTCCTCCTCCCGCCATTGGATTCCGTGGCGGCAATTGCTCGTAAAGTGCCTTTTCTCCGTTGGCCGACACGACGAACGTGCCGATGTTTTCCAGCACCTTGTCGGTCTTGCGCGTACACATATCGAATTTGTGCACGATCCGGCCGGTCTGCCCGTCACCATTTACGATCGAGCCTTCCAGCAGGAAGAGCACATGCGTTTTGCCGGCGACAAGCTCGTTGTAGTTTCGTGAGGGAATAGGCAGTGCGAGAATGCGTTGGCCGATATTCTCGAAGTCGATCTTTACCTCTGGGGTTTCTTTCGAGCTCTTGTCATCCTTCTTTTCGTCTTTTTTATCGCCCGACTCACTCTTCCCCGATTTCTCGGCAGCTTGCTCTGCATGCGCTTTCGCATCGACGTCGGGTGTGCATTCGTCCTTTTGCGCGAGAGTATCAGCCGAATTCGCGCCGGCGGATTTGTCGGCCGCGATCTTTTCCTCGTCGCTCTGAGGCGCCAGCGGCGACTTCAAATCTTTCGGAAGCACGATCACGTACGCGCTGCTCGTCACCGGAACTTGATATGCGCCCATGCTGCTCGCGATGGCCGGGCCGTCGTCTGTGCTGGCATCGAAGTAGAGATACTTCCCGTTCTTGTCGAACGCCGGTGAATCCGCATCGCTCAGTCCGTCGGTCAGTTGGTGTGGAGTTTTGTCTTCGAGGCCATATACAAACACCGCACTCAACTCGCTATTGAGCTGGCGGGTGTAAGCAATCCAGCGGCTATCCGGCGACCAGGCAGCATTGAATGCGGCGTGATCAAAAGGATTCGTGTCTACATGGACGGGTTTTCCATTGTCGATGTTCAGATACCAGAGATTCAACCGCTTATCGTGGTATGCGATCTTCTTGCTATCTGGCGACCATGTCGGCGAATAAAAGAAAGACGGCGGATTCCCGAGGTTGAATTTCTTCACTTCCCCCATGCCGTCTTGCTGGCGCAAGTGCAGTTCGTATTCGCCCGACTCATCGGAAAAGTAAGCGACCCATTTCCCATCGGGTGACCACGCAGGGTCGCGATCCTCCGCGCCAGGCGTGTTAGTCAGGTTGCGAATGTCGCCGTGCTCCACGGGGACAGTCAAAATCTCGCCGTGCGCTTCAAACACGGCGCGCGCGCCCGTCGGCGAAATGTTCGCATTCTCGATTTTGTCTCCCACATTCTCAAAGTGAGGCCGCACCGCCGGGAAATCGCCGGTCACTCGAATATTCACAGCGTTCTGCTTTCCTGTCGCGATGTCGAAGAGATGAATCGAGCCGAACTGCTCATACACGATCGCGTCCGGGCCTGCTGAGGCCGATTTGATGTCCACGCCGTTGCTGCGCAGCGCTGCGCTCACCTGCTTCGTTTTCGTGTCGTAGACGTATAGGTTCACTGGTCCATCGCGGTCGGATAGGAAGTACACGTTGTCGCCCATCCACATCGGCGTCGAGTCGTTCGAATCCTTGCGCGGAACTTTTATGACGGTCGAATCGGCAAGATTGGCGATCCAGATTGGCGAAGCCGTGCCGCCGCGGTAGTGCTTCAGTCCGCGGTAGTTCATCGAAGATTCCGAGAAGTTTGTGAACGGGACATAAGCCAGATGGGAACTATCCGGCGAATAAGAGCCTTCAACTGCCTTCGGCAGCGGTAGAGACTCCGGCAGTCCTCCGGAGAGGCCGATTGTGTAGAGCTGTGTGACGCGCGCATAACTATCACGGCTCGAGCGGAAAAGTATGCGGGAGCCATCGCGCGTCCAACCCAACACTTGATCCGCGCCGGGGTGCGAGGTCAATCGTTTCGGAATTCCGCCCGCCGCGGGAATTACGTAAACATCTTCATTGCCGTTGTACTCCCCGGTGAACGCGATCTGCGTGCCATCGGGCGAAAATTGCGGATCGATCTCGATGCCAATGTCGCTCGTGAGGCGTCGCGCATCGCCGCCGCTGCGGTCCACGATCCACAGGTCGCCACCGTAACTGAAAGCAATCTGTGTCTTGCTCACAGTCGGCTTGCGCATCAGCGGGTATAGATTGCTCGATTGCGCTATTACGTGCTGCACCGCAGGGACGAACAGCAGCGCCGCAAAAACAATCGCCATGGCCAGCCCGGCTATGGACGCGCGGAATCGTGTTGGCATAATCGCGAATCTCCTCGTTAACTCAAATATCCGGAACTATTAGACGCACAACTTGACTGTTCGTAATCGCAAACCGTGAAATAAAAAGAGCTTAGTCGGGATTTCCGATTCGGAATTCTCGCTCGCGAATCGTACGCTTCCCGTACTCTTAACACAACGATTTTGCTTCCGGGGTTTATCGTGGGTGCCCCCGCTTACGGCTTTACGCGCAATTTTCCGATGTTCATCGAAGCCCGCTTCGGCGGACACCATCTTCGTTCGGGTGGTTACAACTGGCTGGCGGCTCTTACATGAATCGAGGTCGAGGCTCTGATGCGAGGACTTGAATCTTGAGTATGAAACGAATGGAAGGTGGGGAAAAGCCCGCTCTGCCTTGCGCGCTACTTTTCTCCGCGCATCGATGGAGTGAACGTAATACCGATCAGTAGGCCTTCCGGCCCGATGAAGCGAGTCACCGTCTGACCCCACGGCTCTTTTTTCGCAGCGATGAGCATCCGGTAGCCTCGCGACTCTAGCTCTGCGGTCGCCTTCTCCACGTTGTCGACGTCGAACTCGATCCAGGCCTGCGGAACCGGGATCTCGCCAGGCCAGGCGTCCCTGCCAAAACAAGACTGGGCGGCTTGAGAAAGCGGCCACAGGGCGAAATGCTTCGCTCCTTCCATCTCGCCGGTATAAAAGTAGCCGCCCTTTTCTTCTTTGAACGGGATTTTGAATGCTTCGATGTACAGCTCTCGGCTCGCTTCACTATCGCGGACAATCGGACCAAACCCGGCGATGAACAGAATCTTGAAATTGCCGAATTTCGTCATGGCGCAATCCTAGATTTGACGTGTCAGGCCAGATGCGGTTCGGATTTCGTGCCCCGGTACAGCTCAACTCGGTTGACCGCCTAGATGCAGGTGCGCGGTCGCAGACCGGTCCCCGAGGGCTTGGTTACGAGGTAGCCGGAGAAAGTATCCAAGTGAACGGCAGAATCCTAAGAAGCTTCGTCTGGAAGACCTTACCGTGCCAGCCGCAATGAGGATCGGAGCACGCAATCTTCTCATTTCGAAACATTTTCATCGCCTCGTTTTCAGAGAGCGATGCCTTGGAGCACTTCCGCTGCAAGTTGATATTATGACCGCCCTTAGGGCAAAGGAAGACTACTCTGTAGGCTTTGTTCATACGTCATAATACCACTTTTGGCGAGAATATTCACTGTCTGAAGCACATGGAGGTCCATTCTTGTTGAGCCCAAGCGCCAGCGAATGCTGTCGATTGCGGCTGTAAGCATCTTATATTCATTGGCTTACAGGCATGCGCAGAATTTGTCCAAATCGTCTCACCATCGGGTTCATGACAGGAAATTCATGCCAATGATTTTTGCGTTGGGTCTGCCCTAACCGGCTCTTTTTAACAATGAGCCCGTCGGGAGCCTGGCAGGTTCCGATTGACAAAAATCGACCACCATTCCGTCTAGTACTGTGTTATACTCCGTTTGCGCTTATTACTTCGGTTGTGGTTGTGCGGTCCCTCTGGTTGAGTATTTGATCTGAGAACACCCGCCCTCAGTTTCCTCCGTTCGTTTTCAGCGTAATCTAAAAACCTAGAGACTGGCAAGTAAGGCGGTCACGTGTTCGGGATTTTACTTCCGCGCATGGACTCCTTCCCCAGCAAGAAAGCAAAATGAAGAATTTTTCAGAATTACCCCTGTCGCCTTACGTTATGGAGAGGCTGACAGCGGCACAATTTATCGTGCCAACACCCGTGCAGGCTGCGGCGATCCCGGAAGCGCTTAAAGGCAAAGATGTCCTTGCCACAGCCCAGACTGGCACCGGCAAGACCCTGGCGTTCCTAGTACCGATCATCGAGAAGCTGCTCCGTCAAGACGGACGCGGAATCTCGGCCTTGGTGCTCGTTCCGACTCGCGAACTCGCGATGCAGATCGTCGATCAGTACAACGTCCTGCGCGGCAAGAAGCTTTTGCCGGCGGCACTGGTTGTCGGCGGCCTATCCGAAGGGCCACAACTGAACGCCCTCCGCAAGGGGGCTCGCTTGGTTGTCGCAACACCCGGACGCCTCGAAGACTATCTCGATCGGCGGCTCGTTCAGTTCCCCGCGCTGCAAACGCTCGTCCTCGATGAGGCCGATCGTATGCTCGATATGGGATTCCTTCCTGCAATTCGCCGAATCGCATCGATTCTCCCGAAAGACCGGCAGACGATGTGTTTCTCCGCGACGCTTGAAGCTTCCGTTGCCCATTTGGTGGCGGACTACACGAGAAATCCAGTGCGGCTCACCTTCGGCTCGACACTGAAGCCCGCTGAAAACGTGCGGCTACAAGCATTCGAAGTTCCGTTCGACGGAAAGCCGGAAATGCTGCGGCGCTTGCTGAATAAAGAGAGCGGCCTATGCCTCGTGTTCTCGCGCACCAAGCGCGGAACAGAAAGAATCGCCAGAGGATTGGCTCGCATCGGCATCAACGCGGCCATGATTCACGGCGACCGCTCGCAGTCACAGCGAACCACCGCGCTCGAAGGATTTCAGCAAGGGCGCTTTCGCGTGCTGGTTGCAACCGATGTCGCTTCGCGCGGAATTCACGTCCAGGACATCGCGCACGTCATCAATTACGACTTGCCCGAAGTGGCGGAGAATTTCATCCACCGCGTCGGACGTACCGGACGCGCGGGCGAACTCGGCGTTGCCTCCACTCTCTTCTCGCGAGACCAACGAACGGAATTATTCCAGTTGGAACGCACTCTCGGCATCAAGATGGAAAGAATGCTGATGGGCGCGGCCGAGCCGGAAGAAAATAATCAGGTGCGAGGCGGCGTCGATTTCATGCCACGGGCGATCAAGCCCAAACTCGCTCCACTGCCGGGAGAATTCCTGCAAGTGGAGATGTAGGCCTGAGATTTTCCCAATTTGGACGCGAGAGCGTACCATGCGGTGTATAGTAGGGTGGCTAGGGGAGCAAAATGAAGAATCTCTTTGTTGGCAATATGAATTTCCAAACGACCGAAAGCGAATTGAGCGAACTGTTCAAAGCTTTCGGGCAGGTGACGCGCGTTCACGTCGCGATGGATCGGGAGACCGGTCGAGCGCGCGGCTTCGCCTTTGTGGAAATGCCGAATGACGAAGAGGCAGCCAAGGCGATCGCCGGCCTCGATGGAAAAGAGGTCGGCGGACGTAATCTCAAGGTGAACGAAGCTCGCCCCAAGACTGAGGGGGGGAGAGCGCCGCGCAGCGGAAGTGGTAGCGGCGGCCCCGGCGGAAATCGCGGGCGCAGCGGATTCTCGAACGAAGATTATCGCGAGGCCTCTCGCCAGCCGCGCGAACCACGCTGGTAATTCTCCTCGAGCAGTTTGCGTCGTTTTCGGCGCCTATTTGAAATCGGAGGAAAATCGATGGCCACTACATTCCTGAAGCGTCAAAAGGAAATGAAGCGACTGGAAAAGCAGCGCGAGAAGGCGGAACGCCGCGCACAGAAAAAACTTGCGGGCCGCGCGGGAACTGACGAATCGGCTGAAAACCTAAATGCTTTAGAGAACGAAACTCCCGACATCGATACGGTTATACCGTCCGAGCCGGAACACCAAATCTAATTGCGGCGCTTCGGCGCGGACCCGTGTCGCGCCGAGGCGCCGTTCCGCTTACGGTAGTTTGCCCGATCTGACGCAAGAACCAGCTCCGTTACGCTCGACAATTCTCAAAACTCGTATACACGAAGCATCAGGCGGTTGCGGATGCAGCCGCCTGCATAACTACCTGCGTACAAGAGAACTTTGTTTGAATCTCCGCGCAATCAAATGAATCTGTCAGAATTCGTTTCGTGGCTTTGGTGAGTAGGGGCTCTTGGGAGTTTTGCTGGTGTGCGCGACTCTGTACTCGTCCATCTCCGCGTCTGTAATCGGAAAATTCGTATTGGAGGGATAGCTCGAATTTTCCACCAGCTCTCGCCGCAACCTCAACGAGCAGACGCTGGGCGCGTCCTGATAGCGAACGCGATGAGAATTGAACGCTTCATCAGCAATCGTAAGCGTGAATTCGCGCATGTCTTCGGCCGTGCACCGCACTTGGAACAGGTATTCGCGGCCCTGGTTCTTGGCTTCAAAGCCCATGTACTGCATGAGGATCGTAGTGGTCATCTTGTGGACGTCGGAGAGAAAAACTCCTTTTTAAGCAGCAGGCGGGCAACACTGAGCAACCTACCCAGCCATCTGAGTCTGAGCTATTGCAGCAGTTTCCGCCATGGGTATTTAACGAAGCGCGCGCAACAGATAGCTCAGCGCAGGTCAGTGCGATCAGTAAGCGCATATCGCACTGGGCTGCACGTTCTGCGCCTGCGCAAGAACGAGTTGCTAGCCGCTCAACACAATGGCAATGAAGGTATATCCTCTCCGTAAAGCCATGAATTCGCAGAGATTCTAGTCGACTTCTTGCGTAACGATGTGAACGTCCACGGAAGGTGCTTCGCGCAGAAAGCGGTTTACCGCGGAGAGATACAGATACTTTCGAATCCCCTGATCGGCGGAACGTCCAAAAATCACTTGTGTCACATGTTTTTCGCGCACAAATTGCGCGACGGCGTCCGCGATGTTCCGCCCATGAAGCCGCGCGACCGTGCCGCCCAAATCCTCGGCAAATGCGAGATTCGCTTCTAGCGATTTCTGGTCGGCTTCGCGCAACTTCTCGCCTGAGTCTACATATACAACGTAAAATTCCGCGTCGAGCCTCCTCGCCATCCTCGCC
>CAWDOI010000046.1:0-35962 GCA_963803835.1 uncultured Acidobacteriota bacterium
AACGCCACTCCCACGCGCTAGCCACCCGTTCACCCGCTTCAAAATAGTCGCGCGCAGAGAACACAACCACGTCGCACCGTCGTCCGCTACGGCGTCTCAATATCCTAGCGGGGCCAGAATCTCGCGCAACCAATCTGGGCTGAGCGAAGAAGTCCTGGCAGCAGGACGACTTGCGCTGTCACCATGACCGGGCGTAGTATGCGGTGCCCTGTGGGCTATTAGTGGTTCTGTAATCTGAGCTGCGATAAGCGGTCGATCGGGAGTTCTGGCAAAAATGGGAATTTATGGCGATTACCTTGACCAAGGTCCAAGGTTGGATCTGAACGCAGAACGGAAAAAACAGTTGAACCGCATCGCGGAACTGCGCAAACGCGATGTATTGGTTTACGCATCCGATTCCAACAAGGCGCAGAGAGCACCGGTGGCTCTCGATAATTCTGACCTGATGTTGGTAGTAGACCAGCTCTCGAACTTGAGTGGCAGCGCGATTGATATTGTGCTTGAGACAGGAGGCGGCCGGGGTGAGACCGCTGAGGATATCGTCAGGGTGCTCTACAACAAGTACCCGAGCGTCGCGTTCATTATCCCAGGAATGGCCAAGAGCGCTGGCACCATCATGGTGATGGCGGGTGATGAAATTCTAATGGAGCCCGGCGCTTCATCTTTGGGACCGATTGACGCCCAAATTCAATGGGAAGGAAAGGTGTTCTCCGCCGAGGCATTTCTTAAAGGGCTCGAGCGCATTAAGGAGGAAGTGACGAAGACGAGCTCTCTGAACCGCGCTTATATACCCATTCTGCAGCGCATATCACCTGGTGAAATTCAACACGCGGAGAATGCCTTGTCGTTTGCGAAGGTTCTCGTTACGGAATGGTTGAAGGAACACAAGTTTAAGGGTTGGGAAGTCCATAGGACTCACAGTCCTGGCGCCACGGTTACGGCAGAAGAAAAGAAGGCGCGCGCGAAGGAGATCGCGGATGCGCTTTGCGATCACAGCAAGTGGTTGAGCCACGGCCGGTCGATCAAGCTTGAGGACTTGAAGAGTATAGGACTCGAAATCACAGACTACAGCAAAGATGAAGAGTTGTCGGACGCAATCAGGAGATACCATGTATTGCTCCAAATGACGTTTGATACCACGAACATTTACAAGCTCACCGAGACTCCCTCGTCTCAGATCTATCGTTTCTTCAACCAGCAGGCCCAGTTCACGGTGCCAGCGCCGGCTACACTCCCGGGCGGAATGCCGGAACAGCCGCCGGGTGTTCCTGTGGCTATTGCGCAGGGTGCAATGATTCCGTTCGTCTGCGGTAGCTGTAGGAAAGTCCACAATCTTCAGGCCGATTTTGATAAGCTTCAGCCGCTGCAGCCCGGAGCAGAGCGTTTCCCATCAGATGACACACTCGTTTGCAATCAGTGCGGAATGAGCCATAATTTAGTAGGGCTGCGCAGACAGGTGGAGCTTCAGACTAAGAGGAAGGTGGCGCAATGAGCGAATCAAAGAAGGCACCACCAGATACGCCGGAAGCCAATTCCCGCTTTTACATCATCTTCGACCAATTGCAGAGCATGGATGCGATTGAAGAGACCTCAGAGGTTAGCATGGACGAGATCGAAGAGATCGAGCAGATCCGACGGATCGTCGCCGAAATAACCGACGACCCTCCCCGCTTTTTGACTTCGACGTAGCGAGCGCCAATCGTACTGTCGCGCCACCAAGTCCTCAGCATCTACCCCAGATAAACACGTTCGTTGTGCCAGACGAGGAAATCCTTGGCGGGCCATTGCTCGTTATCCAGCGGTAATGCGATTCGCTTACCTTGGGCGGAGTAATATTCGTGCCCGTTTTCAAATTCTTCTTTGATGAGGTGACTGACCTCAATCCGATGCTCGGGTGTTACCGTGATATAGCCGCGGTCGAATAAAGTGTGAACGTCCTGGCGCAGGAGAATACCATTTCGAATGTCGTGAGGACCTTCTTGCTTGAACGGCCGGATGTGGGCCGCGTCCAGCACGTGCAGCACGGGCGAATCGGTAAAGGCGCAACGTCGCTTGTAAGCGTCTGCCACCAGCACCCGGAACGAGCCTTGACCCAAACGCGGAAACACGAGTTGAGGCGAGCCAATTTTCGGCGAGGCCTCAGCAACGACGAGCTCAGGCGTCAAATCTGCTGCTATGACCCTAAGATGCTCTTCGACCTGTTGCCATATCGATCCGTCGTGAGGCTCCGAAGTATCGTAAGTTCGCCCCCGAACGATATTGGGACTCCAGTCCGACGCGGGTATCCAAAATTCCTCGGGGAAGAAAAATGGCGATTGAAGCAAGATGCAGCCGATCTCGTAATCTTCGGTCGGGCTGGGTGGAATTCGACGATAGCGAGCAATTCTCGTCCGCATGTCTTGCTCGCTTTGCGCACCATTATTTGTTGTGAACGAGTCCCACGCGAAGCTAACTGGAAGGATTGTGTATCGGAGAAAAAAGCCCCCGCCAACTATGTAATTCCGGGGGCTGTGCAGCTTGAAAAGAAACGGTTCGCCCGGCGTTAGTGCGCGAAATTGGCGGCCAGCACTTGGCTGCCAGAAGTTTACTTCGTCATGAGGACCACTGCCGGAGAGATAGCTGAACCAGTCAGAGTCCGTGACCGCAACGTAAAAACGCACCTCGTATCACCCCGATCTCGAAAATTCCAGTAAGAGCCTTTTCGAAACCAGACGCGCCGCCTAGAATTGCGAGAGGAGTATATCAGCATGGCTCTAGAGTTCTGCGTGTCACGCAGCCAACTTGTGACGCAGTTTCAAAATCCTTACAGCACCGCCATTTGCGCAGTCGATTCCCGTCTGCTAGCGTTGTTGCGGAGCTATGGAACAGCGACGCAAATACGGAGCGGCGGCGAGGGCGGCCAAGGCGGTAAGCCCGGTCTCGGCACCGCTAGTCACGGGCCGTTTGGGAGCAGGTACTGCTTTTCTAATCGGTACACCAAAACGATTAGAAATCGGTCTAAGTCGAACAAAACAAACATCCGAGGTCCTTTCTAATCGGTACAAAATAAGGGGGTCTCCGAACGCGATTTGGCGGCGCGTGAAACACAAAAAACTAGTCACTGGTTTTCTAACCGGGACACCAAAACAATTAGAAATCGCCGTAATTCACAGAAAACAAACCACGGAGGCCCTTTCTAACCGGGACACGAAAAGGGGTCTCCCGGACGCGATTTGGCGCAGCGGGAAGTACAAAAAACGATGCCGGGCTGAAGCCCGCCGCTACACAATCACGGGAGAAACGCCGCTGCATAATCCGGCAAATGTAGCGGCCGGCTTCAGCCGGGCAGCCTATCTCCCGGTGCGGGATGCTGGGCCTAAATGTATGGCGGAGGTCATGCTATAGTGTCCGTTCTTTCGGAGGTAAAATAGCGGCATGGGCGTTCTCGACAATCGGTTTGAGCGCAGCTACGTTCTCTCGACGGTGGATTACGTTTTCAATTGGGCGCGCCGCAGCGCGATCTGGCCGCTGACGTTCGGCCTCGCGTGCTGCGCGATCGAAATGATTGCGTCCACCACATCGCGCTTCGATATCGCGCGATTCGGCGCGGAAGTTTTTCGCCCGTCGCCGCGCCAGGCTGATTTGATGATCGTCGCGGGCACGGTAACTCTGAAAATGTCGCCCGTGCTGAAGCGCGTGTGGGATCAGATGCCGGATCCGAAGTGGTGCATTTCGATGGGAGCGTGCTCGAGCGTCGGCGGCCCGTTCAACGTTTACTCCGTGCTGCAAGGCGTGGATCGCATCGTGCCGGTGGACGTTTACGTGATTGGCTGCCCGCCGCGCCCCGAAGGATTGTTCTACGCGCTGCTGAAGTTGCAGGACAAAATCGATCAGATGTCGCTGGCCAAGCGGCCGACGGAAATTCGGCTGAAACCGGAAATGGTGACAGACTTCACGCAGGGCGTCATGGTGGCGCAGTCGCCCTCGCCGCGCTAAATAAAAATCGAAAACAGGAGCTGTGCATGGCGCTTTTGCGAGCAGCGAAGAAAGACGAAATTCCCGCGGGGACGATTCGCGAGTTTCAGCTCAATGGCACCACGGTCGCAATCGCCAACGTGGATGGCAAACTCTACGCCATCAATAACACATGCCTGCATCGCGGCGGGCCGCTCGGCGAAGGCGAACTGAACGGCAAGATCGTCACCTGCCCCTGGCACGGCTGGACCTACGACGTGACTACCGGCAAGACGACGATGAATCCCGCCGTCGGCGTTGCCTGCTATCCCATTGATATAAAAGGAGATGATGTGTTCGTCGAGGTCGGCTAGCCGTCCGACCTCCGGATCAGCGCGCGAATTTCCCCCAATTTCCCGTCACAATTTCTCCAAATGTTCCGCGCTTCCGTGTATAGTGCGCGCGTTACAAATCACTGATGATATCAGCCGCTCCGAAACCTCGTCGCTGGCTCCTGGCCGTTGACCCGCGCATATATCACTGGGATACGCTCTTCGTAAAAGGGAAGGAAATGTGGCGCCACGCCGGGAACCGTCCCGACGCGCTGCGCCAGCTCAAGCAAATTCACAAGGGAGACCGCGCGCTGCTCTATCACGGCAAGCCCGATCACGCGCTCTACGCGCTTGCGGAAGTGAGCCGCGAACCGTACCCCGATCCGCATAATCCTGATTCGAAAAAAATGGTGGTGGATTTGCGAGCGGTGGAGCGATTGCCGCGGCAAATTCTGCTGGCTGAACTTCGCGAAAATCGCGCGCTGCGAAAAATTAAATTTCTCAAGAACACGCGCATGACGATTTGCCCGCTGAGCGACGAAGAGTACACGGAAATTTTGCGCAGCGCGGGAATCGTCGCGTCGCCGGGAATTCCGCTGCCGTAAATTCGCAATTCGAAATCGCGTTTGGATTTCGTATTTCATTTCACATTCGAATTTCATATTTGCGTTTCTTTTTGCCTGAATTGAAATCAGAAAATATGTTTTCGTTCGCATGTGCTATTTTTACGAGAAGGTTTTTATGCCTGAGCTCCCTGAAGTCGAAACCGTCGTGCGCGGATTGCAACTCGTATTGCCTGGGCGGCGAATCGTCGAGCTGCGCTCGGGGAAAATCAACGTGGTGAAGGATTCTGCGCTGCTCGGCGATCAAATTCCCGGAAGCCGTCTCGTTGCCGTGCGCCGCTACGGAAAATTCCTGCATCTCGAACTCGAGCCGCGCGCGAAAGAGAATGCGCAGCTTTTTATTCTGATTCACCTCGGCATGACCGGCCAGCTCACCGTCGGCGCCGCGGATGAACCGGTCGCGCCGCACACGCACGCCTTCTTCGCGCTCGATGATGGCAACGAATTGCGCTTTCGCGATGCGCGGCGCTTCGGCCGCGTGCAAATTGTTTCCGAATCGCGGCGCGCGGAATTGCTTGGCAAGCTCGGAGTCGATCCGCTCGAAGCGTCAGCGGAAGAATTTCGCGCGCAAATTGCGAATCGGCGCGCGCGAATCAAGGCGCTGCTGATGGATCAGCATGTATTCCGGGGCATGGGAAACATCTACACGGACGAAAGCCTCTGGCGCGCGCGCATTCATCCGGCGCGATTGGGCGCGAATCTGAATGCGAGCGAAATTGCGCGGCTGCGCGCCGCTGTGCTGCACGTTCTCAACGAAGCGATTCGGCTGCGCGGCTCTTCGATTTCTGATTACGTGGATTCGGACGGGCAGCGCGGCGAATTTCAATTTCGCCATCGCGTATACCAGCGTGAAGGAAAGAAATGCTCGCGGTGCGCCACGAAAATTAGACGGATCATCGTGGCCGGGCGCAGCAGCTTTTTTTGTCCTCAGTGCCAGCGCGCGCCGCGCGCGCGGAAGAAAACTTCGCGGCGTCACACCGAGCGAAGAATCAAAAGCGCTCCAGCCAAAACCAAGACTCCGGAATAAACAAATCCAGCCGCGGGCGAAACGGCGGACCACAGCGCTCCGACGGCGATGCTCGAAACCAAATCGCCGATGCCGTTCGCGGTGGCGAGCACGCCAAATCCCGAGCCGCGCGATTCCGCAGGCAAGATTTCCGCTGCGAGCGCTTTTTCAAGCGATTGCTGAAACGCGAGATGAATTCCCGCGAGGCCGAAGAGAATGGCGAGGGCGAGAATCGTCGGCGGCGCGAAAATAAACCCAGCCGCGACGACGGCAGCGAGCGCGTAACCGGCGGCGAGCAAAACACGCTTGCTGAATTTATCGCCGAGCGCGCCAGCAGGATACGCGGCGACGGCATCAATAAAATTGTGAAACGTGTAGAGTGCGATCGCAATCGCAGCGGCGCGGACGACACCGTAGCGCGGCGTGAGGATTTGGGTCGCGCGAAGAATGAGCAACGTCGGCGCGAAATCACCGAGGCCGTGCGCCATTACGCCAGCGAGATATTTCCAATAGCGGCTCGGCAACTGCCGCAAACTCGTAACGAAACTCGGCGTGAGCCGATTGTGTATTTTCCCGACGGCGGGCACGAGCAAGGCGAACGCGAGCGCCGCGAACACGCCCGGAACTACCGTCGCGCGAAGGACACCGCGCACGCCCCAACTTGCTACCAGCAGCGACGCACAAAGCGGTCCGAGCACAGCGCCCACGGTATCCATCGCGCGCTCGAAGCCATACGCACGCCCGATTTTCGATGGCGCGACGGAATCCGCGAGGAGCGCGTCGCGCGATGGTCCGCGGCTGCCGCGGCCAAGCCATCCGAACGCGCGAAGCGCGAGCAGTGCAGGCCACGTTTGCGCGAAGGCATAGCCGAAAGTCGCTAGGCCGGTCGCGAAGTAGCCGATAACAGCGGTGGGTTTGCGAAGATGCGGCTGGTCGGCAATCCAGCCGCCCGCGAGTTTCGCGAAGCTTGATAATCCATCGGCGACGCCTTCGATGACGCCGAGAGCGAAGGGCGGCGCGCCGAGACTCGCGAGAAATGCGGGCAGAAGAGAAGTCGCCGCTTCGTGTCCCCAATCGGAGAAAAGGCTCGCTAAGCCGATGCCGAGAACTCCGCGCGTGAGCCATTTCGAATTTGGAGGCGGCGTTGCAGCGGAACGAGGCTCGTTCACGGCAAAATCCGATTATTGCGCAGCGCTTTTTTGCAGCGGTGCATTCGCTTCGAGGAGAGGCAACGCCGCGGCAAAGATGCGCTCGCCCCATGCGTGGCGTTCGCTCGATTCCAGCCAAATCACATTTTTCCGAACGCGAGAGAATGGCGGAACGGAAAGAAGTTCGTTGAGCAAATCGTGAATGCGGTGCTGGAAGATGCGATCTTCGGAGCGAAAACCGTCAGGCTTGATTTCTTCGAACGCGCTCGGAACTCCCACGAGGAGCGCGTAGGATTCCATCCACCATTCGAGCCAAGTTTCGAGCTGCGGCTGGCGGCCGAACTTGTTCACGAGATAACAATAATTATCGAGCACGGAGCGATCGCAGATGACGTGGGGCGCGCGGCGCGAAGCATCCAATTCGGCGGCGATCTGCACGTGCAAAATCCAGAGCTGACCTTCGATCGTGGTCGCGGCGTTCACCGGGAACGGCGATTGCCGCGCGACTTCCGTCACCAGTTCAACGTTGTAATGGGCTTTCTTCAATAATGAGCAAGTCTCGTACGCCAACGTGGTTTTGCCGACGCCATGAGTGCCAATCAGTGCAAGTTTCAATGTGCCGCGCCTCGGGAGCTTGGGTGAACGTCCGCTATTCTTCTAACACAGTTTCGGTATAAATCTGCGAACTGTCATTCCACTCTGGGCTGCACCTAGTGGCTCGCGGGTGAAGGTAACGGTTCTCCCAGGCTGAAGGTCATTGTGGAAAAATCGAGTGTGAAGCTGTCGAACTTGGCCCATACATCCTGACCAAGGTTCCCGTAGAGGTTATCGATGCCGGCTCCCATCTTCGTAGGGAATATGAATACCTTTTGCAAAGTTGCCGTCTTGTTGCCGATGCCGAGACTGAGTTCCGGCTGAAGATATGCTTTACTTTTCACGATTCCGCCTGCTCCGAAACTCTTGGTGTTGACTTTTTTCCATCTCGCAGAGTCGTTTCGGAATCGGTCATAGTAACGCACCGATAAGTCTGTCTCAGATGCGCCCGTATCGAGAGTGAAGGGAAGATTCTTGCCTTGCACGGCGCACACGATTACCGGCGTCAGTCGCTCCATATACATGCGGGCGCCGGCCTGAGCGCTTCGAGTTTTGTCCCCGGCCACGAATTCACCGCTTTGCAAAAACGTGATGGTTCCAATCGCCTGATAGACCGGATATCCGATGATTCCGTTGATCTGGTATGACTCTTTGCCGCCTAAGCCGACCTTCAGATTCGCATCGTCCATAACCATGATCACTACGTTGTGTAGAGTGGCACGTCCCATTTGAAGGGTGGGAAGCAAGGCCACCTGGATCGGATTTTCAATTCCGGTAATCCCAGACGTCGTCTGCGCAACTCCTGGAAGAAACTTGAGTCCGAGTCGATTCGCAAAGCTCCGGGTGGCAACAGAGAGATTTGCGCCGGTATCGAGCAGCCACTGCTCTTGAACTCCATTCACAGTCAGTTCTGTGTTTATGGAACCCAAGGGATTGGGCTCTGTTTTCAGTCGAGTGGGTCCGTCCCACGTGATCGTTTGCGGCGGCGCTCCCCGCAGCAAGTGCGCCAAACCGGAATCGTCCTTGGTGTCCTGCAATCGCGAGCCAGCCAGTTGGCCGGCGAAATTAGCGAGCAAGTCATCGTAGGCCTGAGCGGCATCGTCGTAGCGGAAGGTCTTATTGTAGTCATCCGCCAGCGCTTGCAGTGCGATGGCAGCCCGATCCGGACGCGAAGTCCGAATGCCGGGGAGCGCGCTGTTCAGCAAGCGGATCGATTCCTCAAGGTGGCTTGATCTGTTGGCCAGCACTCCGGCGAAATAGTCGTGTTCGGGGCCGGGCGGCATGGTGAGGAGTTTTGCTTCCAGCTCTTCGAGACGGAACTCTTTTATATCCACGTCGGCTTCGGCTGAATCAACGGCGGCGTGGCCTGGTGCAGCGACGAGCTGCGCCTGCATGTAAAGCAACAAAGCAAGCAGGAGGGCTTTGCCGAGTGCCGCAGGAAAATTTTGGCGCTTCTTGTTCATTCGCGCCTTCCGTTTGAAGCCGAAAGACTTCTACGCTCGCATTTTCTCGCGCAAGAGAGAAGACACACTCTATGAAACTAACTGACCGATTTCAACGGTGTTTGGAGGGTGGCGGGCGATGGGTTCCGGAGGCGGGAGCCTCCGGGCTCTGAATGTTATTCAGCGTATTCGGGTAGCGGTTTTTTATTTTCATGAATTATTCGCGTGTTGACGCAGCAGTTTGTCAATCTCCTCGTAGCCTGAAGGAAGGTCGATGCCGGAGATCGAGGCGCCGGCTTTGAGCAGAGCGTCTACCGAATCGGGCGAACGGCGGTTGGTCCAGTAAGAGTCAACGCAGGCCTTGACGGCGAGATACAGCGGCGTGCGGCCTTCGCCGTCTAGAGCGTTCACCGGCGATCCGCGCGCAATCAATTCTTTCACGGCGGACGGCCAGGCGCGCCAGGCAGCTACATGCAAAGCCGTGCTGTCTTTGGCGATGTCGAAGTACAGGTCGCCTTCCGTGTAAAGAGCGGTTGCGCTTACGCCGAGACCGAGCAGGCATCGGAGACCTTCGACATTTCCGTTGCTGGCGAACTCGGCTAAGAGTGTCCCGCCTTCCGCAATGAGTTCCTGAGAGAGATGCGGTTCAATTGCTACGAGCGAACTGACGGCGTTGTGATCGTCTTTCGCGCACGCGGCAATCAGGCGATCAAGGCCGTCGAGGTTGAGCGGAATGCCACACTTTTCGAACAGAGCGAGTACGTCGCCGCGTCCTCTGCGCGCGGCCATCGCGGTGGCGGACCTGGCGTCACGCGTATTCTGCAAGGCAGGATTGGCACCGCGGTCGAGTAACAGTTCGATGATGCTCAGCGCGTTATCGCGCCCTATAGCATGATGCAGTGCGTTGTGACCGAACCTGGTCATGTGGTTTGGATCAGCGCCGCGCTCGAGCAAAATTCGAATGCCTTCCTGGTCATGCAAATCAGTCTTGCGCAAGAGCATCCACGACAGGCTCTCGGCGTTTAGCTTGCCCCTCTCCAGCACAATCTTCATCACTGTGTTGTCGTATCCTTCGGGCAAGTGATATGGAGTTTCTTCATCATTGGGATCGGCTCCGCGCTCGAGCAGCAGGCGCGTCAGCCCGGGATGTTGCGCGACGGCCGCCGCGCCGTAGAGCGCGCTCTCCCAGACGGGCCGAGGATTTGGATGATCGATCGTCTCAAACCAGCCTGTATTCGCGCTGGCTCCGGCATCGAGAAGAGTCCGTGCGGTGCGTACGAATGCTTCGGACCGCGCTGTATCGAGTCGGAGATACCGCGAAAAGCAAAGGTAGGTGAGAGCATCCCAATTGTGCGGACCGCCCTTTGTTGTGGCGTTTTTAGGATCGCGCAAAAGAAATGTGCGCACAGCGGATTCGTCCGCGAGGATCGCTGCGGTGTGAACGCTGCCGGCGGCAACCTGCGGATATCGCGACAGGATCATTTCGGCGTGTTCGAGCGAGCCGGAGCGGTGGGAACAGTGGCGAGGAACGCAAGCCACGTCGATGAAGGCTGCGGCGGGATCCGAGAGGGAAGCGACGGAACGAATCAGGTTGAGAGTTTCAATGTGATTTGAAAATCGCGGCCAGCTCTCGAATCCGTGCTCGCGCGCTATGACGAGTTGCGCATCGGTGAGGGCGACCTGCGCGTTCTGCATTTCGGACTCAGGCAGTTTGTGAAAGCGCGGATGGTGGCGTCTGATGCGAGCAAGCGCGCCGGGGATGCCGAGTTCGCAATCTCTTGCGAGATCTTTGGCCTGCTTTTTATATTGCTCGAGGTTTGGACGGGCGGGTAGTTCTCTGTCTGGCATACGAAGCTCCTCTCGTTATTTGCCTGGAGTCCGCCCGAGTCAGGCTCGAAAGAAGATTCGTCAAATTGTGAAACTGAAGGTGGGCACGGCCCTTTCCGCGGACTGGATGCGCCCTTCGCGCTGGAATTCAAAATAGAGAAATTGCGAAGCGAAGTCAAGACGCGGGCGGGCGTGGAATCCGGCGGCAGGAGAGGCGGCTCGAAGCGCAACCGAAGAGTTGCATTTCGATGCAGTTGTCAGTTAATATGCAACCCGGAGGTTGCCTGAAAATGGAAAATCGAATTGAGAAGCGGATCGAACTTAAGGCGCCCGTTTCGCGCGTGTGGCGCGCGCTGACGGATTACCGCGAGTTCGGCGAGTGGTTTCGCGTGAAACTGGATGGCCCATTCGTTCCGGGGCAAATTTCGCGCGGGCATATCACTCATCCCGGCTACGAGCACGTGAAATGGGAGGCCGTCGTGCAGAAGATGGAGCCCGAACGGCTCTTTTCCTTCACGTGGCATCCGTATTCCATCGATCCGAAAATCGATTATTCGAAGGAAACGCCGACGCTGGTCGAATTCAGGCTCGAGAAGATTGCGAGCGGCACATTGCTTGTCGTGACTGAGTCCGGCTTCGAAAATGTGCCGAGCGAACGCCGGCTCGAAGCATTCCGCAAGAACGACGGCGGCTGGACGGCGCAGATGAAGAATATCGAGAGCTATGTCGCGCAGAAACCGTAGCAGCGTGGCCGCAAAACGCGCACCCGTCTTTGCTGCGCTGGGCGACGAGACGCGGCTGTCGCTGGTGGCGAAGCTTTGCGGCGGGCGGCCGCGCTCGATCTCTCAACTGACGAAGGGTTCGAGGCTCACGCGGCAGGCGATTACCAAGCATCTTCGAGTGTTGGAGAGGGCAAAGATTGTGCACAGTGCGCGTTCGGGCCGCGAGAGCGTATTTGAATTTGATCCAGGGCCGATTGAAGATCTGAAGATGTACCTCGAGCTTGTGTCGGAGGAGTGGGATCAGGCGCTGGGCAGGCTGAAGGCGTTCGTCGAAAGCTAAGTGGTGGCATGGTTTCTTTTGCGGAGCGATTTGTCGGCGGAACGGCGAATTCATCGTAAGCTGGATTATTGCCTCGCGGAGAGCGCGCGAATACAATCTGATCGCGTGAAAAATTTGGGTGAGAGGACAAATCGAAATTGTCTACGAAAGTAGGTCGCGGTGTCGTCGTCGGATTCATTTTTGTTTTCATCGCGATTGTTGCGACGGCGTCTCGGGCCCAACAGCCGGCCGCGGCGCAGAAATCCCAAGTTGTTACCGATGCCACGATGGCGGCGGATCAGAAAATTCTTGCCGAGATCAAAGAGCACAACGAGATCATGTCGAATCTCGAATATTTGTCGGACATGATTGGCCCGCGATTGACCGGCTCCGAAAATCTGAAAAGGGCGAATGACTGGACGAGGGAGCGATTCAGCGCTTACGGCGTGGCGAACGCTCATCTTGAAGCGTGGCAGATCGCGCATACATGGGCGCGAGGCGCGGCGCAAGGGCGCATTCTGAGCCCCGTCGAACATCGGCTCACGCTTGAATCGTACGCGTGGGCGCCGGCGACGAACGGCGCGGTGCACGGCAAAGTTGTTTACGTCAATGCGACCTCGATGGACGAATTGCAGGCGTATAAAGGGAAGCTGCGCGGCGCGATCGTAATCATGAACGAGCCCGCTCCGCTCCCGGCTCAGGACGCGCCCGCAATCAATCCGATGCTAGTTCCGTACGGAGATTCGTTTCTTCTCGTTGCGCCGCCGCGGCCGAATGAGCGGAGACCTCAGTACGGGCCGGGGATGTACAAGTTTTTCGCGGATCGCGCTGAATTCTTGAAGTCGGAAGGCGTTGCCGCGTTGATGGTGGATTCGGGCAAGCCGGACGGGCTACTGAACATGACAGGGCTCGGCGGCCGCCAGTACGGGATCTCTCCGTTTCCGGGCGTGTTTGCGACTTCGGAGGATTATTCGCTGATCTGGCGGCTGATGAAGCGCGGGCCTGTCGACGTCGAGCTGAATATTACGAATGAAATTGGCGATAAGCCGGTGGATGTTTACAACACTGTGGCGGAAATTCCCGGCAGCGAGAAGCCGGATGAAGTTGTTGTCCTCGGCGCGCACATTGATTCGTGGGATCTCGGCACGGGCGCGACGGACAACGGTACGGGGTCGATGGTGGTTCTCGAAGCGGCACGAGCGATTCAAAAATTGGTCCTCAAGCCCAGGCGGACGATCCGATTTATTCTTTTCAGCGGCGAGGAGCAGGGATTGAATGGCTCTCGCGCGTACTGCGAAGCGCATAAAGCGGAGCTGCCGAAATTTTCGGCGGCGTTGATTCACGATACAGGTACAGGCAAAGTTCTCAGCTTCGGACTGATGGGGAATTATCAGGACCTGGAGATCATGCAACAGGTGGTGGCGCCGCTGCATGCGGTCGGGCTGCTCGAATTGAGCGAGCGGTCCATGTACGGAAGCGATCACAATTCGTTTGAGAGTGTGGGCGTGCCGGGGTTTTATGGAATTCAAGATCCGGCGCAGTATTTCGAGACGCACCACTCGCAAGCCGATACTTTCGACCAAGCGGATGAGGGCGGCCTCGTTGAAGGCGCGCAAGTGATGGCGGTGACGGGTTACAACATCGCGCAACTGCCGGAACTGCTTCCGCGGAAACCCGCGCCGCCGGAAGCCGCGCACTAGCCGTGTGGCGGATGATGCGATGAGAGCTGTGGTGCAGAGGGTGAGCCGGGCGCACGTTGTGGCCGACGGCCGCACGACGGGGAAAATCGGCGCGGGACTTGTTGTGCTGCTTGGTGTCGGCGCGAATGATGCGGACACAGTGCCTGCCGCTTTTGCCGAGAAAATCGTTCATCTGCGGATCTTCAGCGATGAAAACGGCAAAATGAATCTCTCACTGAAGGAAACCGGAGGCGCGATGCTGGCGATATCGCAGTTCACACTTTACGGCGACACACGCGGCGGACGGCGGCCGAGTTTTATCGCGGCTGCGCCGGCTGAAAAGGGAAAGGCGATGTACGAAGAATTCGTTCGGGCTGTGGAGTCGCTCGGCCTTCATGTGGAGACGGGAATTTTTCAGGCGCACATGAACGTCGAGTTAGTGAACGACGGGCCTGTGACGATCCTTCTCGATTCCGACAAACTTTTTTGAGATGGGAAAGAAGTTGGCGATGGCAACGTCAGCGATTTCAGGCGGGATTCGAGTGCGGCGCGCGACTCCGGCCGATATTCCGCAACTGCCTGGGCTGTGCGGCCAGCTTGGTTATCCGTCAAGCGAGGAAGACGTTCGGAAAAGATTTTGCGGAATCGATGCGGCCCCTGACCACGCTTTGTTTGTCACGGAAACGGCCGATGGGCGGCTAATCGGATTGCTTCACATCTTCGTGATGCGCACAATGGAATCGGAGGCACGCGGCGAGATTGGCGGGCTCGTGGTGGATGACGCCCACCGGTCGCATGGCGTGGGCAAACTGTTGATGGAGCAGGCTGAAAACTGGGCGCGGGAGCACGGATGCAAAATTGCTTCGCTGCGATCGAACGTGATTCGCGACCGCGCGCATACGTTTTACGAGCGGCTGGGATATAAACACATTAAGACGCAGAAGTCGTTTCGGAAGAATCTTCCTGCAATTTAATCGAGTCCGGCACCAAAACCGGGGCGCAGGAAGCAGCGTCCCTACGACCGACTTCACCATGGGCCGTGCCGCTCGAGTTGGCGTTAGACGCACACATATCGTGAGCGCGACAATTTACATCGGAATACGATATAATCGTGCTTGGATATGTCCAAGCCCGGCAGAGACCGCATTAATTTCGAGGCGCTGGCGGATTTTCGATATGCCATTCGCCGGTACCTGAACTTCAGCGAAAGCAACGCGCGCGCGGCAGGGCTCGAGCCGCAGCAATACCAGGCGCTGCTGGCCATCAAAGGCGTTCCTCCCGCACAGAAAGCGACCGTCGGCGTTCTCGCAGAGCGCCTGCAAATCCAACATCACAGCGCCGTCGAATTGATGGATCGCCTCGAGAAACGGGGACTGGTACGTCGTGCGCGGAGCCGGGTGGATCGGCGGCAGGTACTCGTGCGACTTACGCCCGGGGGCGAACGAAAGCTCAAGCGCGTGTCGATGCCGCACCGCGATGAATTGCGCACGGCGGGGCGGAAGCTGCTTCGCGCGCTGGAACAATTCATTTCGCACAACGGATCGCGCTTCAGTGCGGGGCAGCGGCCTCGAAATGGAAACCGGCGCCGGAGCGGATAGCGTTCTTCCTGCTGCGATCTCGCGAGAACTGGTCACGCCGTCCCAACCGATCGCACCATCCTGAGTTCTCGAATCGAAGAGGCGCGCGTGCATTCACCAGAACGGATTATATATTGTGGAGTGGTCCCGGAGGCGGGAGCCTCCGGGCTCCGGGATTGTTGGTGCGAGATTATTCGGATAAAGCCGGGCGGGTCTCAGACCCGCCCCTACGGTGGGCGCTGGTGCTAGGCGGGGGTTTCCGGGTTCTGAAGTTGCGACGTAACGTCGTACGATTCATCGACTCGCATTCATAAATAGGAGGATTGGTGGGAGCCGCGATTCGAGGAATGGCGGGGCTTGGTGAGCCGGCGCCGGTTTCCGGCTACCGGATGGGATTAATGTCGCTGCTTGCCGCGGCCATTGGAAGTTTTGCGGGCCTGATCGCATACGTCCTTTACGATCTAATCGGCCTCTTCACGAATATCGCGTTTTACCACGAATGGTCGTTTCATTTCCGAAGCCCGGAACACACGCAGATTGGTGCGTGGGTGATTCTGGTGCCGGTGATCGGCGGGTTGATTGTCGGAGCGATGGCGAAATATGGCTCCGATAAAATCAAGGGCCACGGAATTCCCGAGGCGATGGAAGCCGTGCTGACGTCGCGCAGCCGGATTGAGGCGAAGGTCGCGATCTTGAAGCCGCTCTCGGCGGCCATCGCCATCGGAACGGGCGGTCCATTCGGCGCGGAAGGGCCGATCATTCAGACGGGCGGCGCGTTCGGATCGATCGTGGGCCAGCTTGTTTCCATGACGGCTTCCGAGCGCAAAGTGCTGCTCGCGTGCGGCGCGGGCGCGGGAATGGCGGCGACGTTCAATACTCCGATCGCCGGAGTCATTCTGGCGATTGAGCTGCTGCTTTTTGAATTTCGAGCGCGATCGTTTATTCCGCTGGTTGTTGCGAGCACGATGGCCACGAGCGTCCGATATTTCTTTCTCGGACAGCATTCGATGTTTCAGATGAGCAATACGGATTTCGGCGTGCCCTTCGGCCTTCCTTTTTATCTGATTCTCGGCGTGATTTGCGGTATCGCGGCGATCGGATTCACAAAAGTGCTTTATTGGGTGGAAGATCAGTTCGATCGCTTGCCGGTGAGTGATTTCTGGCACCCGGCCATCGGAGCGCTCGGACTCGGAATCATCGGATTTTTCGTGCCGCGAGTTCTGGGAGTCGGTTACGACACGATCTCCGACATTCTGAACAACAATTTGACGATGAAGATTTTGCTTCTCGTCGCTGTGTTCAAGGCGCTGGCGCTCGTGATTTCCCTTGGGTCAGGAACGTCGGGCGGATTGCTCGCGCCGATGTTCATGTCGAGCGCGGCGATGGGCGGCGTGTTCGCGATGCTAGTGAATTGGATCTTTCCGGGCGCGCATCTTTCTCCGGGAGCGTATGCGCTGGTGGCGATGGGGGCAGTTTTCGGAGCGGCATCGCGCGCGACGTTCACGTTCATCGTATTCGCATTTGAAATCACGCACGATTTCAACGCGATCCTTCCGCTGATGCTCGTCTCCGTGATCGCTGACGCGATTGCGCTGCGCTATTTGCCAAATTCAATCATGACGGAGAAACTTTCGCGGCGCGGACTCGATGTCCACCAGGAGTTTGAGGCGGATATTCTGAAGCAGGTGCGCGTGAGGGAACTCATGCGCCAGACGGTTCCCACGATTCCCGCGGAAATGACGGTGCGGGAACTGGGCGATCGGATCGCGAAAGGCGATAGGGACCTCGATCTGACGCGCGGGCTTCCCGTTGTGGCGCAAAACGGAGAATTGGCGGGGCTGCTGACGCAAGGCGATCTGCTGCGCGCATTGAAGCAGCATCCCGCGGGCGATCTGCCGGTGCTGGATGCGGCGACGAAATCGCTTCTGGTCGCATATCCGGACGAGCGAGCGTTCGATGCCGTGTTCCGGATGCTCCAGCATAATGTTGGGCGATTGCCGGTGGTCGATCGCGCGAACTCGAAAAAGATGGTGGGCTATCTGAATCGATCGAGCGTGCTCGGCGCATGGACGCGGCAGTTCGAACACGACAACATTCGAGAGACCGGTTGGCTGAGGCGATTTTTCCCGGGTCAATCAGGCGGCGCGGGGATTGGCGATGGCGCGCTGATTGGAAAGATAATCGCGCTCGATGAATCGAAGTTAAAAGTTGCAGTGGCTGGCGAGCCGGAAGCTCGCATGATGGAATTCGAGCTTCATGAAGCGCTGAGGGGAATCGCGGTGGGGGATCAAGTGCGAATCCAATATCACGCGGAGAAAGATCATGCGGTTCTCGATCGGATTGAAGAGCTCCGAGTGCATTGATGAACGTGCGTCTCAAGAATGGCGAGGTGTCCCGGAGTTAGGGCCTCCGGGCTCTGAAGTTAATTGGCAGGTTCTGATACGAAGGCGCGGTTGCTCGGGCTGCTAGAAGCCGCCGCCACCACCGCCGCCGAAACCTCCGCCGGAAAAACCGCCGCCACCGAAGCCTGAGCCTCCCGCGAAACCACCGCCGGAACTGCGCGGACCCGACGCGAATGAAGACGCTGCCGACATTGACATGTAATTCAGATCGTTGACGAGCAGATACGGATAGAAGCCCGTCCCGTATGAGCCCTGGTACCACTGCGGCGGCTGCATGGCGATGCCGGAAAACGCTTTTGCCCAATTGCTCTCGACATGCAAAGCCATCGCGTACGGCAGAAATTTCTCGAACATTTCTGGTGTTTTCACGATGCGCGCGATCTGGTCGCTTTCGGTGTGGCGCAGAAAATCCTCGAAGCCAAGAACTTTCTCGTACGCTCGCGCGCCGGTGATGGTGCGTGCCGGCATGAACCAGCCGAAGCCGGCGATGATCGCAGCGGTAGCAACGCCGCTTACGATCGCGCTTGCGCCGGTGACGTCGCTCAACAACCTCGCACCAAGTACCGCAACGAAAATGCCAATGATAATTCCACCGACCACAAACCCGTTGCGAACCACATCGGGGCGATGCAGATAGTAGCCGTCGCCAATCAGCGCGTCGAAGATTTTGTCGCGAATCACCGGCAGATTGATGTAGAAGTGATTCCGCAAATCGGAAAGCTTCACGGAATCGCGCTGCCCGCCATCAAAGAGCGCGGTCAGCATCTCCACTTCGTGAGGCCGGGCATCCTGCCATGCAGTTGCAGGCTTCTTGATGTGAAAAATATATTCTTTCTGGTGCATCAGGCCGAGCATCTGGCTTTTATCGGTTTGCTCGATGGTCAGGTAACCCTTCACGCCGAGATCCACGAGCGTTGCGGTGATGTCGCGCATGGCGGCTTCGTTGTCCACAAGAGTGCCGGCTTCGGCGGGTGTCAGCTTATCCGGAGGCTCGTATTGAACGGCGATGGGCTGGCGCCGCGGATCGCGGCCGAACGACCACCACAACCAGAACATCACCGCGAAGGCAATCACCGGGACGAAGAGAATCAAATTGCTTCGGAGGAAGAGAACTGCTTTGTCGAAAGCTGTTGGCTCGTGGACGAAGCCTTTGTCCCAGCCGACGACGACCGTCAGACCCTGATGAAAACCGAGCGAGTGCTTGGTTTCGATAATGACTTTATTTCCAGAGATGATGATGTTCGCATCTTGCGCGGTCGACCCATAGGAGCCCGTGAAGGCGAGAGAATGAATTCCTGTGGTCGCGGAGGGGAGATCGATTTCTGAGCTTACTTCCGGGAGAGGCTCATCCCAGCGATCTCCCGTGACGTTCCAGTAGAGCTCATCGTGATCCGCGAAAAATCGCAGGCCATCCACCACGCGATAATGGAGGATTACAGTTCGCGTGGCATCGACGGCGTCCGGGACGTAAATCTTGAACTGCTCGTAATCGCCCTGGCGGCTCACCTCGCATTTCAGCCGCGTGCCGGTGTCGTCGGTGGCGACGATCTTATCGAGCAGGAGCGAATAATTAAATCCCTGCGCTGTGGTGTAGTCGACGGGGATCGTGCGGTAGATGCCGTGCCACTCTCCGGTGAAATGAACGAGGATTGTTTCGGAGACGTCGATCGTGCCGTCCGCGTTGACGGTGACGAGAGAATCGAATTTCTGAATCGCGAGTTCGCGCGCGAACGCGGGAGGCGCCGTGGCGCATGCGATCGCAAGAGCGAACAGCAGCAGGGCCGTTCTGCGAAGTAAATTTGCCATGGCGGCTTGCCGATCTCGACGCGGAATTATTGCGCGGCCCCGGCGCCGAAACTTACTTTCGGGACTTCGCGTTCCGCCGGAGCAGCAATCTCGAAAAACTCGCGCGGCTTGAAATTGAACATGCCGGCGATGATGTTCGTCGGGAATTGCTGGATCTTGGTGTTCAGGTCGCGAACGACGGCGTTGTAGTAGCGGCGCGCGTTCTGAATCGTGTCTTCAATCTGATTGAGAGTCTGTTGAAGCTGGTTAAAGCTCTCGACGGCGCGCAATTGAGGATAGGCTTCGGCGAGCGCGAAGACCTGGCGCAACGCCTGCGTGAGGACGCCTTCCGTCTCGGCCTTGGCGGCTGGGCCCTGAGAACTCATGGCGCTATTTCGTGCCGCCACCACGCCTTCGAGCGTGTCTTTCTCGTGGCTCGCGTAGCCCTTCACGGTTTCCACCAGATTCGGAATCAGGTCGTAGCGCCGCTTGAGTTGAACGTCGATGTCGGCCCATGCATTGTCAGCCTGCACGCGCAGGCCGACGAGGCTGTTGTACATTCCGACGACGATGAAGATGAGAAAAACGACAACCGCGAGCGCTGCATAAATCATACCTGCCTCCGCTAAAGCCTGCCGATCCGGCGAACCGATGCACGAACAGCCGCGGTTCAGAATACGTTTTGTGGCGCAAAGTGTAAAGCTCGCGCTTCCGTTGCTAGAGTCCTAGTTTGACGTGTTGGCGGTCTTGTTGCATAACGGGGAGCAAAGGAGAGCTCTGTGGACGCAAAAGCGAAAATAAACTCGATTGGCCCGCCAGTGCCGGAGTTGCCGGTCGCTGATGTCGAACGCGCACAACAGCATTACAGAGACGCACTCGGCTTTGAAATTGGATGGCTGTACCCAGGCAAAGAGATTGGGGCAGTGTCACGCGATAAAGCGGTGATATTTTTTCGGAAGAGGAAGCCACCGTTCGAACCTGCCATTCACTGGGTATTCGCTGAAAATATCGATGCCTCGTACAAGGAACTGAAGTCGTTAGGTGCAAACATCGTGGATCCTCTAGAAAAAAAGCCTTGGGGAATACGGCAGTTCACCGTACAGGATCTGGATGGAAATCTTTTCTATTTTCACCATGGCTAACCAAACGCCGCATTCAAATTAGGACACTACCCTTCCGCAGGACCGGCGCTATCGATCGGGGATGCCCTGGGCAATGACGCCAATGTGCTTACCAGGACGCGGTGAATAAATACGTAGTACGTCTTATGAGCGAGCGTTTTGGGTTAGGCTTCAGATCTCTAATGAAGCTCCCCGTGTGCGCCGCGGGGACGTGAGCTTCACCCAATGTTATTCAAAACGCTCAGCGCGGCCGTATTTGGAATCGATGCCTATCCCGTCGAGGTCGAAGTCGACATCGGCGCGGGAGAGATGGGCCAATTCTACGTGGTCGGCCTGCCCGATGTGGCCGTCAAGGAGAGCCGCGAGCGCATCAAGTCGGCGCTGAAGAATTGCGGCTTCGATTTTCCCTCGCCTCAGAGCGTCACCGTAAATCTCGCGCCCGCTGATATTCGCAAGGAAGGCTCGGCGTTCGATCTGCCAATGGCGCTGGGGCTTTTGGGCTGCCAGGGTTTGTTCCACGGCAAGGTTCCGGACTCGCACGTGTTTCTTGGAGAGCTGTCGCTCGACGGCAGCGTGCGTTCGGTGCGCGGCGCGCTTTCCGCGGCGATCGCGGCGCGTCAGCGCGGAGTCCGATGCGTGGTCGTGCCCGAGATGAACGCGCGGGAAGCAGCCGTCGTCGAGGGCATCGACGTGTTTGCGGTGAAATCGCTGATCGAGGCGGCTGACCTCGTCAACGCGCCGGAATCTTTCAAGCCAACTCGCGTGGATACGACGCAGATGCTCGCGGAATCGAGCGGCTACTCCGTGGATATGCGCGATGTACGCGGGCAGATGGCGGCCAAGCGAGCGGTGGAGATTGCCTGCGCCGGAAGCCATAACATTCTGCTGATCGGGCCGCCGGGCGCGGGAAAGACGATGCTCGCGAAGCGCATTCCCACGATCCTGCCGCCGATGTCGCTCGACGAGGCCATTGAGACGACGCGCATCCACAGCGTGGCGGGCGTGCTCGATGGATCGCGCGGGCTGGTGGGAGCGAGGCCGTTCCGCTCGCCGCACCACACGATCAGCGACGCGGGACTTATCGGCGGAGGAGCGGTGCCGCGGCCGGGCGAAGTGTCGCTGGGCCATAACGGCGTGCTATTTCTCGACGAGCTTCCCGAGTTTCAGCGAAACGTCCTTGAAGTGATGCGACAGCCGCTTGAGGACGGGCAGGTGACGATTTCGCGGGCGGCGCTTTCGGTCTGTTTTCCTTCGCGGTTCATGCTGGCCGCGGCGATGAATCCGTGCCCGTGCGGATTTTTCGGCGATCCGACGCGGGAGTGCCACTGCACACCGACGCAGATTCAGCGTTACGTCTCGAAAATCTCCGGGCCGCTGCTGGACCGCATCGACATTCACATTGAAGTCCCCGCCGTGAAATACAAAGAGCTTCGAGGAAATGGGCACGTAGAGCCATCGGAGGCTGTGAGAGAGCGGGTGATTCGCGCACGCGAAATACAACTGCGGCGGTATGCGGACGAAAAAGGCGTGTACGCGAATTCGCAGATGCCGCCGCGGCTCATCCGGAAACATTGCGAGATTGGAGCGGACGGGGAGAAGCCGCTTGAGAACGCGATTCAGAGGCTTGGGTTATCGGCGCGGGCTCACGATCGGATTCTGAAAGTTGCGCGCACGATTGCGGATCTCGATTCGGCGGATGACATCGCGCCGCGGCATATCGGAGAAGCGATTCAATACAGGACGCTCGACCGCACCTACTGGGCTTGAGACGGCAGAAATGAAGTCGAAGGATGAGGCTCGCGCCGCGCGCGGATTAGAAGATTTTTCGGGTGTGAACTGCGAGTGAGCGCGAGCTGGCGGGAATAAAATTAAACCTTCATGTATGCGAGAGAACCGCCCGGAACGCGATAAATCTTTTTTCCTTCCCGCGTCAATTCGTGAAGCCAACGCGAGACCCCGTTAAATCCCGTTTTTCCGTAGTCATGCCACGCAATGACGGAACCGGGTTTGCAGCAGGTGAACGCGCGAAGGGTATCATTGCGGACATATCCGTAACTATGAGCTCCGTCGATGAAGAAGAGATCGACCTTGCCTTCGAAAGATGAAAAATCAAAAGTGGCTGTATCGCCGTAAAGACAATGAATTCTGGCGGCCTCGGGCGTGCCCAAAAATTCCATTTCGGTTGTCTGGGCGTGGTCCGCGATGTGCTCCGTGTCCATTGCAGTGACGGCCAATGAAGGAGCCCCGGAATGGGGGAGATCCAGCGTGTATAGTTCCGCTCCTGGGGCGTTGCCTGCCCAGTGCAAGGCGCCGGCACCGTGATACGTGCCGATCTCGAAAATGATTTTTGGCTTGAGAATTTGGCAGAGCATGCACATCGAGAGCAGGTCGGTGGCGTATGATGCCACTGGCCGGAACCAGTCTTCAGCCGCCTTGCCGTAGAGCTTCACGTTGACTTGATCGGCTCCCAAGGCCTCCCAGACAGGCTTCTGCGGCAGCCCGCCATTGGGAAAGAGCGAGTGGTATAAGAACCTGCATTCAGTCGCGTAATTCGCAAGCATGCGGGGCTTGTTCAACGCTCCCATGGATTCGAGGTTTGCACCCAGAACCATGTTGCGGATTACGATCGCTATTTCGCGCGCGTTCATGAGTTTGTATTCGAGAATTGTAGCAGTTGGTATGTTACGACGAGCGCGAACTTGCCGCTAATTAGAGCGGGAGGAGTGTTAGCAAAACGCACCCCCCTTCACCCAAACACTCGTAGAGACGATTCAGAAAGGCCAACCGCAGGATAGCAGGAAGCAAGGAAGTCGAAAATGAGCCAATCCGCCGCGGCAAAACGTAGGCAGCGGGCCAGCTTTCGATAACCCTACCAATCGAGAGTTGATCGCGTCCCAGAGGCGTTCGTTCGGTGGTGGAACCCACGCGAAGCAAAGAATCGGCGGAGATGCAATCTGCGGCTCTGGTAGGATGTTCGGCAGATCCGATGAAAACTGCAAGGCGCAAAAAAGAGTGGTTCGACGACGACTCGTTTTGGCGCGAGCTTTACCCATTTATGTTTCCAGATTCGCGAATTGCCGGAGCGGATGAGCAAATCGCGAAGGCACTGGCGCTAACCAAGCCCGCAGGCAAATCGGTCCTCGACCTCTGCTGTGGTCCAGGCAGATGCAGCATCGCGCTTGCAAAAAGGGGATTCCGGGTCACGGGAGTTGACAGAACGACATACCTGTTGAATGAGGCGCGCGCAAAAGCCAGGGCCGCACGCGTCAAGATCGAGTGGGTTCAGGAAGATATGCGGGATTTTGTGCGCCCGGGCTCCTTTGCTCTCGTACTCAGTATGTTTACATCCTTCGGGTATTTCGACGATAAGCAAGAGGATGTGACGGTCTTGGAGAACATCTTTACGTCACTGCAGCCGGGTGGGGCATGCCTGATCGAGATGTTGGGAAAAGAACGTCTCGCAAAAAATCTTCAGTCCACAACATCCACTGATTTGCCGGACGGCACCGTGGTGGTGGAGAGACACAAGATTTTTGACGATTGGACCCGCGTTGCGAACGAATGGCTCGTCATGCGGAATGGCCGCGTGAAGAGCTTCAAATTCCATCACACCATTTATTCCGGTCAAGAGCTGCGGGATTGCATGGAGCGCGCAGGATTTGTTGTTGTGAATCTGTACGGGAATCTCGACGGAGATGAGTATGGTCCGAATGCCGAGCGGCTAATTGCGATAGGCCGCAAACCGATATCCGAATGATCTCGACAAACGCCTCACTGCCGACGCCAGCGCTGCACGGGATGATTGCGAGCGGAGAGTGAACTCAGAGCTCGCCGCGCCGTTCCAGTTGCTTATAAAAAACGAGCGAATACGCGATGGGAACAATCGCTCCGGCCAGCAGAACCACAATCACCGAAATTCCGTCCAGCCCGGCAACAATGAGCGCCAAGCCCACGAGGCCGCCCGCGACGAGCGTCTTCGCCGCAACACGATGAGTGGCATTCCAAACTCGCTCGTTGGCGAGGGTCCATGGCGTCCTAACGCCGATGTAGAAATTTCGACGCACCTTGCCCATCAAGTTTCCCAGTAACGCAAATATCAGACAAATTCCGCCGACGATCGCCCGGCCCACATTCAGCGGGTGGCCGATGCCAACCCACAGCACCACTACAGAAAAATAGCCAAGCAGGGTGACCAGCATCAGCATGATCTGGAGATAGGTGGAACGAAAGCTATCCACTCCGAAGTTCTTAGGCGAGAGCCAGGGTAGAAAATACATAAGAAGCATACTTGCGGCCATGAGCCCGGGTCCAAACAGAAACAACACCCACTTTGGGCTGTAGCCGTCGGGCCGATTGTGCAAGTTCCAATGCGTGGGAACCGAACTTGGCAAGTCGGGATATGCCACCAGGGTCGCCACCAATACCGCTGCGGTTAGCAGCATTGCAGCCAGATAGTATTTGCCTTTCATCGTTGTTTCCCCCTGCTCTTCTTACCGTCCCCAATCAGTTGGATCGCCCATGCCATGAGGTCCTGCACCACCGTGGTATTCAATCCGTACCAAATCTGTTGGCCTTCGCGGCGGCTGGTGATGAGGTCGGCCTCCTTCAACACCGCGAAATGATGCGACATGGCGGGCTTGGTCATATCGAATTTTTCAGCCAGGGCTCCGGCCGTGATTTCGCCGTGGCGAAGCAGGGCAAGGATCTCCCGGCGAGTTGGGTCAGCCAGCGCGCGAAATGTTTTGTTGCTGCTCAAGGAGTGATTAAACGCCTGCTTAATTAAACATTCGCTTAAATATAAGCGGACCTCCAGGTGCGTGTCAAGGTCCGGACTAAATAGTTAACGCATCGCCACAAACTGGAAGAAGAACGCATTCATCGGAAGCTGATCTATTGCGAAAACGCCCAGCGATTCACGCGTTGCCTCGAAAGGTGCTATATTTCGCGCTCGCTTCGCCAAACAACATGCCCAGGATTAGAGAGCAGGGATCATGAATGCCCCGGATACTCCAGACGCCGGCCACCCGCTCATTAAAAAGGTTGCTGCTTCGAGCGTGCCAGCCGAACAACTTCTTGGCATCAGCATCTCTGAGATTGGCGAAGGACGAGCGGTGGGAGCGCTGCAAGCGCGACCGGAGCACGCGAATCCGATGGGAACGCTTCAGGGCGGGATACTCTGCAGTCTTGCCGATGCCACGATGGGAATGGCTTTTGCGAGCACGCTTCAAACTGACGAGTCGTTCACGACGATGAACCTGCAGATACATTTCTTCCGCCCAGTTTGGGATTCGCAATTACGTGCTGAAGGCCGCGTGGTGCAGCGCAGCAAGAACACCGGCTATCTTGAGTGTGAGATAACCGACATGGCTTCCAAACGAATCGCAAAGGCAAGCTGCACGTGTCTCGTGTTGCGCGGGGATCTAACGCGCAAACCATGAAATAACGAGAAGCCGCCTGGATCCCAGAGTTACGCTTTTACCCTCACATTATTCGCGGATGCGATCGGATTAATTGCGCCTACTTTGGAGAAGCCGCCGAATAATGTGGTGACGAGAGGGGGCGAAAAGCGGTCTCGACGAGACAGACCGCGATCGGGATACGTTGATACTGCAGGGCAATCGGGTTATGTTGGCAATTCCAACCGACATGAAACTATCCGTCATCGTTCCCGTCTACAACGAGCTGCGATTCATTCAAGAATTGCTGCGGCGGGTGCAGGAATCAGGACTGGCCGACGAGGTGGTGGTGGTGGACGACGGTTCGACGGACGGGACCCGCGAGCTTCTCCAAGAATTGCAAAAACGGAAATCGAACGGGAAGCGCGATGCGGAAATCACGGGCGGGCGCGGACGATTGAGCCTCGATAAAGTGCACTTTTTCTTTCAGGAGCAGAACCAGGGAAAAGGCGCGGCAGTGCGCCGCGGATTCGAGGCGGCGACGGGCGACATCCTGCTCGTGCAGGACGCCGACCTCGAATACGATCCGAAAGACTATCCAAAACTTCTCGAGCCGATCCTAGATGGCCGCGCCGACGTCGTCTTCGGCTCGCGCTTTCTCGGCGGGCCGCAGCGCGTTCATTTTTTCTGGCACTACGTCGGCAACAAATTTCTCACGGTGCTCTCCGACATGGTCTCGAACCTCAATCTCTCGGACATGGAGTCCTGCTACAAAGTGTTCCGCCGCGAGGTGATTCGCGGAATCCATCTGCGATCCAATCGATTCGGATTCGAGCCGGAAGTTACGGTGAAAGTCGCCAAGGGGAAATGGCGAGTCTATGAAGTTCCGATCTCATATTCCGGGCGCAGTTACGCTGAAGGAAAGAAGATTACCTGGCGGGATGGTTTCGTCGCGCTTTACTCGATACTTCGCTACCGGCTTTTTGATTAGAATGAAGGACGAAAGTAAAAAGCGAGGCCGCGATCGCGCACGGCCTCGCTTTTCAAGTCTAACGGTTCCTTACTGCTGAACGACGAGCGTGACAGCGACGGGGTGAGAAGTGGTTCCGCTGCCAGCTGCCGTGACTGTAATCGTGCTCGAGCCTGCCGGCGTGACTTCCGCTTTCGATCCCGGGCTGCCGGCGCAGGCGGACATCGCACCCATCACCACCAGCATCGCGCTCGCGATCAACAAGTCCTTGCAAAGTTCACGCTTCCTCTTCATATCGCCGCCGAGCAGCATCATGCCAAGAAGCGACATCAGCGCCGCAGAAGTCCCCAACGCGTAGACCGGGGTGCTGCCATGGCCGCCGCGTGAAGCGGGGATAGCCATCGCATTTCCGTTCGGTCCCATCGTCGAGATGGTGAGCGTCGTGGTGACAGTCGCCGCATCCGGAGTCACCGGGTTCGTAGAGAAGGTCGCACTCGCGAATTCCGGCAAACCGGCGACCGAGAAGTTGATTGGGCTTGTGTAGGAACCATCCGGCGTAATCGTGAATGTGAAAGTCGCCGATTGGCCCGCCAAAATCGTCGCCGTAGTCGGATTGGCCGAGACCGAGAAGTCGGATGGATTGATCGTCTCAGTTATGGCCAAGGATGTGCTGCCGACGTCGAGCGTGTCACCGCCGTACACCGCTGTGATCGAGTGCGAACCGATGCTGAGTGTGGCGATCGCCAATGTTGCCACGCCCGAACTGCTCAGCGTGCCTGTGCCGATCGTGGTGGTGCCGTCCTTGAAAGTGACCGTACCCGTCGGAGTTCCGGAAACGAGCGCCTTCACAACAGCGGTGAATGTGACGGTGCCGCCGGAGTATGCCGGGTTCTTGCTGGATGTCACTGCCGTCGTCGTATTTTCCTGCACGACTTGCGTCAACACCGATGAAGTGCTTGCGAGATTATCGGCATCTCCGCCGTACGCAGCCGTGATCATGTGCGTGCCGACGGCCAGGGTCGTCGTCGAGAGAGTGGCGACTCCTGCGGTAAGCGTGCCGGTGCCGATGGGCGCGCCACCATCAGCGAACGTGACGGTGCCCGTCGGAGCCGGAGCGCCCGAAACCGAAGGCGTGACCGTAGCCGTAAAAGTCACCGAGGAGCCTGCGAGCGACGGATTCACGCTCGAAGCCAACGCGGTGGCCGAATTATCCTGAACGACCTGAGTGAGCACAGCAGAAGTGCTTGGCAAGTTGATCGTATCGCCGCCGTAGACCGCGGTGATCGAATGCGAGCCAACGGCGAGCGACGAGGCGACGAATGTCGCGACGCCCGAGCCGTTGAGTGTGCCCGTGCCGAGAACTGTGGTGCCGTCCTTAAACGTAACGGTGCCGGTCGGCGTTCCGGAAACTGCAGGAGTCACCGCCGCCGTGAACGTGACAGAGGAACTGGCGTTCGACGGGTTCGCGCTCGAAGTTAGCGTCGTGGTGGTGTTTTGTTGAACAGTCTGCGTCAAGACAGACGAAGTGCCCGGCAGGTTCAACGAATCGCCGCCGTAATTCGCGGTAATCGAATGCTGCCCGGGCGCGAGAGCGGCAGTGGCGAATGTTGCGACGCCAGCGCCGTTGAGCGTGCCGGTGCCGAGAGTCGTGCTTCCGTCCTTGAATGTGACCGTGCCCGTTGGCGTGCCGGAAGTGCCCGTAACAGTCGCGGTGAACGTAACGGTTGCGCCGGAGAGCGACGGGTTCACGTTCGAAGTCACCGTCGTCGTAGTGGTTTCCTGAATCGTCTCGGTGAGAGGCGCGGAAGTGCTCGCTGCATTGTTCGCGTCGCCGCCGTATACAGCCGTGATGGAGTGCGTGCCGACAGTGAGCGAGCTGGTGGTGAACGTCGCAACGCCGGAACCATTTAACGCGCCGGTTCCGATTGTTGTCGCACCGTCCTTGAACGTTACCGTTCCGGTGGGCGTACCCGAGCCCGACGTAACGGTAGCGGTGAAGGTGACCGATGAGCCGAACGTCGCCGGATTCGCGCTGGACGACAGAGTCGTGGTGGTGGTCTGCAGCACGGTTTGCGTCAAGACGGCTGACGTGCTGGTGACGTCAAGCGTATCGCCGCCATAGACGGCGGTGATCGAATGCGCGCCGGCAGTCAGAGTCGAAGTTGCAAACGACGCAACGCCTGAGCCATTCAGCGTGCCGGTGCCAAGTATTGTCGCGCCGTCCTTGAACGTGACTGTTCCCGTAGGCGTAGGCGCGCCACCGACGGTACCGGTGACCGTCGCCGTGAACGTGACGGAAACTCCCGCTGGAGACGGATTGAGGCTGGACGTGACTGCGGTGGCCGTATTCTGCTGAACCGTTTGCGTCAGCGCTGTCGAAGTGCTGCCGGTGTTGTTCGTATCGCCGCCATATGCCGCGGTGATCGAATGCGCGGCGACGGTTAATGTTGTGGTAGCGAACGTCGCTACGCCGGAGCCATTCAACGTGCCGGTTCCGATCGTCGTTGCGCCGTCCTTGAATGTGACCGCGCCGGTTGGCGTGATCGAGCTCGAAGAGAGCACGGTTGCCGTGAACGTGACCGACTGCCCGGAAAGCGATGGATTGAGGCTTGACGTCAGCGTCGTGCTCGAGCCGGTCTGGTTGACCGTCTGCGTTAAGACTGCGGATGTGCTGACCGCATCGTTCGTATCGCCGCCATAGACCGCGGTGATGGAATGAGCGCCGGCAGTCAGAGTGGCAATCGCAAAGGTTGCGACGCCGGAGCCATTCAGCGTTCCGGTGCCAAGTGTGGTTGCGCCGTCCTTGAACGTGACCGTGCCGGTGGGAGTGCCCGCGCCCGGCGCGACAACGCTAACAGTTGCTGTGAAGGTTACCGACTGGCCAAAGAGCGACGGGTTCACGCTGGAAATGAGCGCTGTGGTCGTTGAATCCTGGCCCACAACTTGAGACAAAGCGGAAGACGTGCTCGCGTTGTCGTTCGCATCGCCGCCATAGACCGCGGTGATCGAATGAGTTCCTAGTGCGAGCGACGACGTTGCGAAGGTAGCGGAACCCGCGGCGAGAGAGCCCGTTCCGATCGTTGTTGCGCCGTCCTTAAACGTGACCGTGCCGGTGGCAGTGCCCACGCCCGGCGCGACAACGCTGACGGTTGCCGTGAATGTAACCGATTGACCGACAGCCGACGGGTTGACGCTCGAGCTGACCGTCGTGGTGGTTGAATCCAAACTCACAACTTGCGACAAGACAGTCGACGTGCTTCCTGTGTTGTTCGCGTCGCCGCCATACACTGCGGTGATGGAATGAGTGCCGACCGCGAGCGCGGCGGTTGCAAAGGTGGCCACGCCCGAGCCGTTCAACGTGCCGGTGCCGAGTGTGGCGGCGCCGTCCTTGAATGTGACCGTGCCGGTTGCCGTGCCTGCGCCCGGCGCGACCGCGCTAACCGTTGCGGTAAACGTCACCGACTGCCCGACGAGCGAGGGATTCACGCTCGATGTCACCGTAGTGGTTGTTGCAGCCTGGCTGACGACTTGCGAGACCGCTGAAGAAGTGCTGCCCGTGTCATTCGTATCGCCGCCATAGACCGCGGTGACCGAATGCGTGCCGACAGTCAGAGCGGCGGTCGCGAACGTCGCGACGCCAGAGCCGTTTAGCGTGCCGGTGCCGAGTGTGGCGGCGCCGTCCTTGAAAGTTACGGTGCCGGTCGGGGTGCCCACGCCCGGCGCAACAACTGCCACCGTCGCGGTGAATGTGACCGACTGACCAAAGACAGACGGATTCACGCTCGAAATCAGAGTCGTCGTGGTCGAATCCTGGCTCACGACTTGAGAGAGCACTGAAGATGTGCTCGTGGAATCGTTTGTATCGCCGCCATAAACCGCCGTGATCGAATGCGTGCCGCCGGTCAACGCTGCCGTTGCGAACGTAGCCACACCGCCAGCGAGAGTGCCCGTGCCGAGAGTCGTGGCGCCGTCCTTAAATGTCACTGTTCCAGTTGGAGTGCCTGAACCGGGAGCGACAACCGCGACCGTAGCCGTGAACGTAACCGATTGTCCGAATGCCGATGGGTTAACGCTCGATGTCAGAGTCGTTGTGGTCGAAGACACACTCACGACTTGCGACAGCACCGTTGACGTGCTGCCCGTGTCGCTTGCGTCGCCGCCATAAACCGCGGTGATCGAATGCGTGCCTGTGGTCAGCGCCGCAGTGGCGAAGGTCGCCACGCCGCTAGCGAGTGTGCCTGTGCCGAGCGTCGTTGCGCCGTCCTTAAATGTGACTGTGCCCGTGGGAGTGCCCACGCCCGGCGCGACAACGCCGACCGTGGCCGTGAAGGTCACGGACTGTCCGAATGACGACGGGTTCACGCTCGAAATCAGAGTCGTCGTAGTCGAATCGAGGCTAACGACCTGCGAAACCACGGAAGAAGTGCTCGTGGCGTCGTTCGTATCGCCGGCATAGACCGCTGTGATCGAATGCGTGCCGGTAGTCAGCGCCGCCGTTGCGAACGTCGCGACACCTGAGCCATTGAGCGTGCCGGTGCCGAGTGTCGCCGCGCCGTCCTTGAATGTGACCGTGCCGGTCGGAGTGCCTGAGCCGGGAGCGGAAACCGTCACTGTAGCTGTGAAGGTCACCGATTGCCCGAAAACCGACGGGTTCACACTCGAGATGAGCGCGGTCGTCGTCGCATCCGGATTCACAACCTGAGAAACGGCCGAGGATGTGCTGGTCGCGTCGTTCGTATCGCCGCCATAGACGGCGGTGATCGAATGTGTGCCAGTCGTCAGCGCGGCGGTCGCGAATGTCGCGACGCTTGAGCCGTTCAAAGTTCCGGTGCCGAGCGTGATGGCGCCGTCCTTAAATGTCACGGTGCCTCCCGGAGTGCCTGCGCCCGGCGCAGTCACCGAAACGGTGGCAGTGAACGTGACAGATTGACCGAAGACGGACGGATTCACACTGGAGGTGAGCGCCGTTGTCGTCGCGTCCACATTGACGACCTGCGATAGCACCGATGAGGTGCTCGTCGCGTCGTTCGTGTCACCGCCATAGACCGCGGTGATCGAGTGCGTGGCAGTAGTCAGCGTTGCAGTCGCAAACGTCGCGACACTTGAGCCGTTCAAAGTTCCGGTGCCCAGTGTGGTCGCGCCGTCTTTGAATGTTACGGTTCCTCCGGGCGTGCCAGCGCCAGGACTCGTGACTGAAACAGTGGCTGTGAAGGTTACCGATTGCCCGAAGACAGACGGGTTCACACTCGAGATCACCGTTGTGGTTGTCGCATCCACGTTGACGACCTGCGAGACGGTGTTGGACACGCTCGTGGCGTTGTTCGAATCGCCGTTGTAGGTTGCCGTGATCGAATGCGTGGCGACGGTGAGAGTGGACGTTGAGAGCGTCGCGACACCTGAGCCATTAAGCGTCGGAGTGCCGAGAGTTGTGGCGCCGTCCTTAAACGTGACCGTCCCTGTGGGCGTGCCATTCCCTGTAACAGTTGCCGTAAACGTGACTGACTGGCCGAAGACAGACGGATTCACGCTGGAGCCCAGCACTGTGGTCGATGTGGACGAATTCACAACCTGTGTGAGGATGCTCGAAGTGCTACCGCTGTCATTCGCATCGCCGCCGTACACGGCGGTGATGGAATGAGAGCCGACGGACAAAGCGGTCGTCGCGAAAGTGGTAGTGGCGGTGATGCCAGACCCGCTCAGCGTCCCCGTGCCGATGGACGTTCCTCCATCTTCAAAGGTCACCGTTCCGCCTGGCGTGACCGAACCACCTGTTGCGGTAACCGTCGCAGTAAACGTGACGGATGTTCCGGATGTAGACGGATTGAGGCTGGATACGACTCCGGTCGTGGTCGTCTGCAGCACCTGCTGCGTGAGCACAGCCGAACCGCTGCCGGCATTGTTTGCATCGCCGCCGTAGACGGCTGTGATCGAATGCGATCCGGTGGTTAAAGAAGAAGTTGAGAGCGTCGCAACGCCTGGGTTTCCAGTTAGCGTGCCCGTGCCCAGCGTCGTGACGCCGTCGAAGAACGTGACCGTTCCCGTCGGAGTCGAAGTCCCCGGCGAGACATCAGTCACGGTCGCGGTGAAGGTCACGCTTTGTCCCGGCGTCGAAGGATTGGCGCTCGACGCCAGCGTGGTCGTGGTCGACGAATCGACAACGAAGAAAACGTAAGCAGCGATGTTGCCGATGATCGGCTGGTTCGTGCTTTCGCCGTCCGGCTCCTGCTGGTCCGTCGCGTAGGCGAAGAGAACGTGGACGCCTGGGGTAACCGGCACGGCCGCGCTGGTGTACGTGTTGCCGCTTCCCGATGCCAGAGTCCATGGGCCGACCCACGTGTCGAGCTGGTAGTAAACGCCCTGGACGGCCGGCGACGTCGGCGAGAACGACGGCGTGACAGTGAAAGTGAACGTTGGCGAGCCGCTATAGACAAATGTGGTGTTATTCGTGAGTCCCGTGATAGCGGTCGTCAACGGAACGGGATTTACGTTTTCTTCTGCGATGACTGTCACGTTTTCAGTGACGTTATTGGTGACGTAAACAGTGTTCGTCGCTGGATTCACAACGGGGAACGTAGTAAGAGTGCCAGCGGGGATCGCGGGGAAGACGATATTCGTCGCGCCGTCGATCACAGAAATATTTCCGCTATTTGCGTTGGCCACATAGATCTTGTTCGTGACGGAATTCACCGCCACGCCGACGGGAGCCGTGCCGACCGTAAGTTGCGTCGCTACGTTCGTAGTGCCGTCAATGTCGAAAACAGAAGACGCGGTGTCTGACACGTAAATTTGGTTGGTAAACGGATTGACGTCTATGCTCTGCGGAGTGTTCCCGATGGTGACAGTAACCGGGGACGCCACGCCGGTACCGTCTATGACGGTGACAGTGCCGTTCGTGCTCGCAACGTAAATCAGATTTGTCACGGCGTTGATGGCGAGGCCGGTCGGGCCCGACCCAACGGTGATCGGCGTCGTGCTGAATGACACGCCATCAATATCGATCACGGAAGTGCCGCCGGAGTTGGCGACGTAGATCTGATTGGTCACCGGATTGACGGCGACAGCGATCGGAAGGGAGCCGACGGTGATTGTGTTGGTAACCGTATTCGTCGCTCCGCTGATGACCGAGACGGTGCCGTCATCGCGGTTGGTGACGAAAATCGTATTCGTTACCGGGTTCACGGCCACACCATACGGAGTAGCTCCGACCACTATCGTAGCGGTGACAGTACTCGTCGCGCCGTTGATAACGGAGACACTTCCGCTGGCGCTATTCGCCGTGTAAATCGTGTTTGTTACCGGGTTCACAGCCACCCATTCCGGTTGGCCTTGCACGGTGACGGATGTGGACGTGTTCGTTGCGCCATCGATTACGGAGACGGTAGAGCCTCCTGAATTGCCGACGTAAATTTTGTTCGTGAGCGGGTTTGCTGCCAAAAACTCGGCACCGGCGGCAGCGCCAACCGTTGCCGTAGCGTTTGTCGCGCCGTCGATCACGGAAACGAATCCGTCCGACAGGGTTCCGACATAAATTTTGTTCGTTACGGGGTTGAAGCCGACTTTGAATGGCTCCACGCCCACGGGAATGTTGACGATTACAGTATTCGTTGCGCCGTCGATGATGGTGACGGTTGAAGTGGCGCTTCCCGGATCGTTGTTGGTGGCGTAAATCTGATTCGTGATCGGGTTCACCGTTACGGCGATGGGCGCAATGCCAGCTGTAATCGTCGCTGCGACCGTGAATGTCGCGCCGTCAATATCCACCACGTTCCCGGGCGCGCCGCTTGTGCCTGCGAGATTCAAAGTGGTGGCGACGTAGATCTGATTCGTGACCGGGTTCACATCCAAGCCCTGAGGCCCGCCACCGATCACCGGGGAAACGGTTACGGCGTTCGTCGAGCCATTAACCGCATAAACCAGCGCGTCAGTGCCGTAACCATTGTTGGATACGTACGCCATGTTGGTCACATCGTTCACGGCCAGGGCGTAAGGTTCGTCTCCAACCGTCACGGCGGTGGTCAGGGATGCGGCCGTCGCGCCTGCCGCGCCAGCAATCACCGAGACGGTGCCGTTTGAACTCGCGATGGAGCTCGCGACATACACGGTGTTCGTGATTGTGTTCATCCCAATGGCGACGGGAACGCTGCCGGCCGCGAGCGTTACCGTCGACGCAACGGTCGCGGGCACTCCGCTCGTCGAGCCATTGATTACTGTCACCGTGCCGTCGCTGTTCGCGACGTACACAAAGTTCGTTGTTTGATCCACGACGATGCCAATCGGACTGGCCCCGACCGTAAGAGTGGCTGTGTTGGTATTCGACGCGCCGTCGTACACGGTGACGGTGCCGTCGGTGTAGTTAGCGGCATAGATCGTGTTGGTGACGATATTCACTGCCAACGCGCGAGGCGCGTTTCCGGATGGCTCTTCTTGCCAGGCGTTCGTCAGGCCGTCAATCAAGTTAAATGCGTGGTAGCCGTACTCGCCGACGTAAATCTTGTTTGTCACGGGATTGATGGCGAATGTGGACGGATTGTTCGTCGTCTTTATTTGTAGCGTGAGATTCTGGGCGTGAAGCGGCACAGACGCAGCGCCGAGAACGAGCGCGAGGATAGCCAGCGTCTGAAGTATGAAGACGAACGCACTGCGGCTTCGGCCGGACTGGTTTGCCAAAATCATTTTGAACCCACCTCTATCTTTCAAAGAAAATGTGATATGCACGCGGGAGTATACGGGACGCGTCCCTCCCACGCGCAATGCAACCTTGGTACTAAGTTGTATCCAATGTGCCTGAGTACTTTTTTTGGTACTTTTTTTGACGCGAAGAGTGCGTCAATTGATTCTACTTGGGTCAGCTTGAAAAATCTTGCACGCTCGATGTGTTTTCCACAGTTCGTAACCTGTCCGGAAGGACAGGTCTCTCGCTGCTGCGTCAGAAATGTTTGCTGCTGCCTTTTTATTTGCGGGCCGAGCGAGAACTGCGAGTCTTCGGCACGCCCGAGAGACGAATTCAGGTGCGCAAAGTAGAGGTCGCTGCGGGAGTGCGATGCAATTCTGGAGAGTGGACGAGCGCGTTGCTCCCCGCTGACGCG
>CAWDOI010000047.1:0-226813 GCA_963803835.1 uncultured Acidobacteriota bacterium
CCGAAAAGACATCGAATCCTTTTGCGATGGTCCACTGGCACGATTTTGAGTGGTATCTCGGAGATTCTTGGAAACTCAAGAAGAACTTGACTGTGGACTACGGTATCCGCTGGTCGTTCTATCGCGAACCGTACGCTGGAGACAACAAGTGGGCTAACTTCAGCCTCGCGGATTGGAGTGCGACCGAAGCTGCCGCCAACCCGTCGGATGCTTGCAACGGCGTTATCATCGTGCCCGGAACTTCACCGTGTACCCAGGAGGCTGCGTTCCTTGCCACTCTTGGCGTGCCGCTGCCGCTGTCCGCGGGGACCCCGGGCTCGAACAGCGCCTTGGTCAACAACAATAATCACGATATCGCTCCTCGCATCGGCATCGCGTGGGATGTGAGAGGGGATGGAAAGACCGCAATACGCGCCGGCTTGGGCCAGTTCTACCAGCGGGAACCGGTGGGTCTCGACGAAGGGTTCGCTTTCACGGCGCCCTTCGTTATCGCAGCACAGACGCCGAGAACTTTCGAGGTCGCACCCTCTCTGTCCAACCCGAGCGTCTCGCCGAGCTATTCGAAAAACCCCCGCGGTATTACGTCGAACAGTTGGCAGTGGAACCTTTCGGTCGAGCGGCAGTTGTGGCGGAACTCGGTGCTGAACGTCGGATACGTCGGCAATACGGGAATTCATCTGACGTCACAGGGTGATCTGAACCAGGTCCCTGAGGCGAACTGGCTCGCGGGTGCATTCCTCTCCGGCGCGTCCCAGAACGTACTCCGGCCTGCGTCGAACTTCGGCGAAATCGAGGAGTTCTCGCGCGGTGGACATGCCACCTACCATTCGCTCCAAATGCTGTTTAAGGCTCAGACCGGCAACCACTCGCAATTCCAGGCGGCGTACACCTATTCGCACTCGGTCGGCAACGTTGACTTGGATAACTCTTCCGGCAACATTAACCAGGAGGCGTGGCTCAACAACGCCAATCCGAGTTTGAACAAAGGCAATACGAACATTAACCGCCCGAATATTTTCGTGGCGAACGAGGTCTTGTTCCTGCCGAAATTCGGAGACAAAAGCAATGCGATCCGCCAATCGGTCGGCGGATGGGAGCTCAACAGTATCGTTACCGCCGAAGACGGCAATTCGCTTACCGTTTACACGTCAGGCGCGAGCGGGTTGGGTGTTGGCACGACGAGCAGCGCCCTTAACTCCTTGGTTGGCAGTGGTTTCACTGATCCGCAGCGGCCGATACGTGTTTCCGGTGTAAGCTGCAATTCCGGTCCAGGCGTCGGTAAATACCAAGTGCTCAACCCAGCGGCGTTTACGTTGACGGGATATACGATCGGTTCGCTTCCTTCCGACTTGGAAGGCCGTGGCGATTGTTTCGGTCCGGATTTGGTCAATTTCGATATGCAACTTGCCAAGAACTGGACTATCCGAGAAAGGTTCCGGATCAAGCTGCAATTTGACTTCTTCAACATTTTCAATCACGCGAATTTTTCGGGCAATGGGCTCGCCAACAATTACAGCGGCAACAACCTGATTTGCGGTGGCGGGGCGACGGTTTGCAGCCCGACGAATAACGTTGTGACTGGACAAGAACCGGGACAGCAGGGGAACTTTGGGCAATCGACTGCGGTCTTGGCTCCGCGCCAAATTCAGTACGGCCTGCACTTCTCGTTCTGAAAAACGCAACGAGTCTTTCGAAATGAAACGGCGGGGCTTGAAAAATCAAGCCCCGCCGTTTAGTCTTTTAGGCGTGTGGGAATCGTAATCTGGTGACAGTCCTATCGTTGAACCGCTCTGAATCCTCTCGCGTTAAAGGCACTTCCAATTGGGTCGCTAGGACCGCAGCAGCTGCGCTGTTTATCCTCTTTGCGCTTCCCGGCGTGTGCCAAAGCTATGCGCAGGCTCCCTCGAAGCAAAATGAGAAGGCCAGGCCGAAAGACGCGCTGACGTCTCCCATAGAAGTCGAGCTTTCGAGGCGGCTTGACGAGGCACTCGCCGCGCGGGACTCTGGCGATCCGGCAGCCGTCGCGCGGTCGACCGGCCGCGTAATCTCATTCGCCCTTCGGGAATTGGCGCAGTTGCGATTGCTGGAAGCGGCGTATCCGCAGGCCGTTGAACTTTACCGCCGCTCTCTTGATTTTGAGGACATTCCGGATACGAGGACGGATCTCGCGATCGCCGAATTGCAGGCCAGTCGCCTGGACGACGCGATTGCCGATTCGGAGAAGGCACTCGCCGATGCTAGCGATGCGCGAGCTTACGTCGTCATCGGCCGCGCTTGGTCGCGCAAGCGCGAGTACGGCAAAGCGGCCGAGGCTCTCTCGCGTGCCGTCGAAATCAAGCCTGATATCGAGACACTGTATGCGCTCGGAATCTGCCTGCTCGAATCGAAGGACGCTGCCAACGAGCAACGTGCCGCCGCCGTCTTCGAGCAGATGATACAACTCGCGGGCGACAGCGGATCGCTGCACGTGCTCTTTGGCCGCGCTTATCGCGATGCCGAAGACATGCCCGAATCAATTCGCGAGCTGAAGCGCGCCGTGGCGCTCGATCCGCGCACTCCGCACGCCCACTACTTCCTCGGACTGGCGATTTTGTCCGTCAACGAATGGAAGCCGTCGCCCGAAGCTACCGCGGAATTCCGTAAGGAACTCGATAACTATCCGCGCGATTTCCTGGCCAACTACATGATGGGCTTCACGGATTCGATAGATCGCGAATACGACGAATCGAATAAATATCTCAAGATCGCCGAGAGCGTGAATCCCACCTGGCCCGAGCCGTTCTTATATATGGGTCTGAATGCCTTCGCCGAAAGCGACATGAAAACGGCCGAGATCGAGCTTCGCAAAGCGATCGAGTTGACCGGCCCGGACGAATCCCGGTCCAACTACCAGATTCGGCGAGCGTACGTAGACCTTTCGCGCATTCTCGAAAAGTCGGGCCGATCGGACGAAGCGGACGTTTTCGTCGCGAAAGCACACGATCTTCAGAAGAAAGTCATGGAGCAGACGCAACAAAGTGTCGCGTCTATGGCGCTGGCGGGCGGCGCCGGCTCCGCCGCGGCGCTCGTTCCCATCAATCCGCAGCAAGAGGAAGAAGCGGCGCCGGTCCTCGAAGGCAACGCGGATCCATTCGGCCACGTGGATGCTTCAGCTCTCGCTCACTCCAATTTGAACGAAAAGCAGCGCGCCGTGGCTGATTCCGAGGAAGCGCGCCTGCGCGCGATTCTCGGCCTCGGCTTTAACGACCTCGCTACCTCAGAGGCGGTGCGAGGCGAGTACACTGCCGGGCTCGGCCATTATCAAGAGGCCGAGCATTGGAGCCCCGGGATCGGTGGCTTGCAAAAGAACCTTGGGCTGTGCGCATACCGCGCCAACAATTATCCTGAGGCGATTCGCGGGCTTTCGCGCGCGCTGGTCGACAATCCAAGCGACGCTCCTGTCCGGGCAATACTCGGTATGGCGTACTTCGGTTCCGATTCGTTCGCCGAAGCGGCTAAGACATTCGCGCCCCTCGGCACCCGAGGCATGCAAGATAGCCTCGTAGGATACGCATGGGCGGCTTCCTTGACGCGCACAGGCGATTTAAAGAGAGCAACCGAAGTTCTTGTCGAGTATGAAAAGGGAAAGCTCCCAAACGACGCGCTCATTCTAGTAGGCCAGCTTTGGACGGAAATCGGTGACTACGCCCGCGCGGTAGCTACTTTCCATCGAGCGCTCGACGCCGATCCTTCACTTCCCAAAGCTCATCTCGATGCCGGCGAAGCTGACGTTCGCTGGGAGCGCTGGCCCGAGGCGGCTCAGGAGTTCATATCTGAGTTGGCGATATCGCCTGGCGATGTGGACGCCAAGTACAAGCTCGGTTTCGTCTACACTCAGCAGTCGAAGACCGATGAAGCCATGGAATTATTTCGGCAAGTGATCGCAGCAAACCCGGATTATGCGAACGCTCAATACCAAGTGGGCAAGATTCTGCTCGATCGCGGACAGCTCGAAGACGCCATCGCGCATCTCGAAATCGCGGCGCGGCTAACACCCAATACCGATTACGTGCATTACCAGCTCCAGGCGGCTTACCGCAAAGATGCGCGCGTTGCGGACGCGGATCGCGAGCTCGAGATCTACAAGGACCTCAAAGCGAAATCGCGCGACCGCGCGGCGCAGTCGGTGCAGCATCCATGATGATTCGCAAATGGAGCGCCGCTTGATCGTTCGAACTTCGCGGGCGGCGGCCGGATTATTTTTCCTAATTCTTTTTGTCACGCATGTGGCGTACGCACAGGCCGGCCACAATGCGCCCGCCGCGCCGCCGCCCGGCGCGAAGGCGGCCAAGTGCGCCAATCGTCCGGTGCCGCAGCTCGAAGACATCACCGCCAAAGCGGGAATCACGTTCAAGCACACTTCCGATCCATCGAAGAAATACATCGTCGAATCCATGAGCGGTGGTGTGATTGTATTCGATTACGATCGAGATGGTTGGCCGGATATCTACTTTACGAACGCGCCCACGGTCGAAATGGCGGTGAAGGGGCAGCCAAGCCTGGGCGCTCTCTATCACAATAATCACGACGGAACCTTTACCGATGTCACGAAGGGATCGGGCTTGACCACGCCGTGCTTTGCAATGGGCGGCGCCGTCGGGGATTACGACAACGACGGCTGGCCCGATCTCTATGTCACCTGCCTCGGCGGCAACGTCCTCTACCACAACAACGGCGATGGCACATTTACCGACGTCACGGCGAAAGCTGGCGTCGCGGATGGGCGTTGGTCCACCGGCGCGGCGTTTGGCGATTACGATGGCGATGGCTTCGTCGATCTCATGGTTACGAACTACGTTGATTTTCACCTCAACGATCTTCCTGCCTTCGGCAAATCTCCAAACTGCAAATATCGCGGGATCGATGTGCAGTGCGGCCCTCGTGGACTGCGAGGCGCGGGCGATTCTTTGTTCCACAACAATGGCAACGGGACATTCACCGACGTTTCGAAGAGCGCCGGCGTGGACGACCCGAATGGCTATTACGGAATGGGAGTTGTGTGGGTGGATTTCAACAACACCGGCCGCCCGGATATTTACGTCGCGAACGATTCGACTCCGAAATTTCTCTACAAGAATCTCGGCGGCGGAAAATTCAAGGATATCGGCCTGGAATCCGGCACGGCGGTCAGCGAAGACGGCTCCGAGCAGGCCTCGATGGGAATCGCTGTCGGCGATTATTTACACACGGGCTTACCCGCGCTCTACGTGACGAATTTTGAGGACGAGGACGACCTACTCTTCCGAAATGACGGCGACTGGAATTTCACGGATGTCTCCTATGCGTCGCGCAGCGCCTTGCCGTCGCTGCCGTGGGTGAAGTGGGGCGCCGCGTTCGTTGATCTCGATAACGACGGCTGGCTCGATCTCATCACTGCTACCGGGCACGTGTATCCGCAAGTGGACACGCTGCCCTCAGGTGCCCGTTATCGCGAGCCGAAAGTTCTTCTTCTGAATCAGCAGAACGGAACGTTCTGCGATGCGAGCGATCAGGCGGGGCCGGCGCTCATGGAAAAAAGGGTGGCTCGCGGCCTTGCCGTCGGCGATCTCTTCAACGACGGCAATATGGATGTGGTCATCGGCGATCTCGATGGCGGGCCGATGGTGCTGCGAAATCACGGCGTGCCGGGGCGGCACTGGGTGAGTTTTGAGCTTGCGGGGACGAAGAGCAACCGACTGGCGCTGAACGCGCGGATCAAAATCGTCTCCGGCGGCGTGACGCAGACCGACGAAATTCATAGCGGCGGAAGCTATCTCTCGCAGAACGATCTTCGCGTCCACTTCGGCCTCGGCGCGGCGGCGAAAATCGAGCGCGTCGAAATCCATTGGCCGTCGGGAAAAGTCGAGACGTTGAGCAATCTCGCGGCCGACCGGTTTTACTCGGTGCTTGAAGGGCAGGGAATTGTCCCGGCTGAAAAGATTCGACCGGAGCGGCGCAAATGATGAACAATCGTAATCGCGTTCTTGATGGTTTGCTCTGTGTGCTGTGCGTGATGGTCCCACTCGTATGCTTGCCGGTTTCCGCGATTGGCGACAAGGGCAAAGATCATTGGGTCGCAACCTGGAGTACCGCGAACAACGATCTTGCGAATCCGGATGCTCCCGGTGTTTTTAGCTCGGCAAACGTTCCCGACTCGCTCGAGAACCAGACCATTCGCGAAATTGTGCGCACCACCATCGGCGGGCGCGAGATTCGAATTCGCTTGTCGAACGCCTTCGGCGCCAAGCCGATCACGTTCGATTCTGTTTACGCCGGCTTGGAAGCGAACGGAGCCGCGCTTGCCGCAGGCACGAATCACGCTGTTACATTCGGCGGCTCGAAATCCATCATGATGCCGGAAGGCTCGGAAGCGCTCAGCGATCCAATTCCTTTGTCCGTTGGCGCGGAAGAAAATCTGGTGATCAGCCTTTTCACGGCGCAGCAGGCGCGCTTGGCGACCGGCCATGCCGCTGCGTTTCAAACCAATTTCATTTCGACGATCGGCAATTTTGCCGCGGACGAAAGTGCGAGCGCGTTCACGAAAACGGTCGGTTCGTGGTATTTCATCGCGGAGATCGATGTCCTCGCGCCGCAAAAAGTGCGAGGCGCCATTGTCGCGCTCGGCGATTCCATTACGGATGGATCCTCGACGAAGCCGGACACATACGCGCGATGGACGGATGTCTTGGCGCGGCGAATGCTGGCCGGCCCGGCGCGCAATACGATGGCCGTCCTCAATGCCGGAATCGGCGGAAATCGCGTGCTCACGAGTTCGCCGTGCTTCGGAACGAACGCCCTGGCCCGGCTCGATCGTGACGCCTTCGACCACGCGGGCGTTCGCGACATCATCCTCTTCGAAGGCACGAACGACATTGGGCAGCCTGATACGCCCGCTTCTTCCATAAGGGCTAAGTACGTCCCGTGCCTAACCCGCATGCAAATCACCGCCGATGATTTGATCGCCGGGTACAAACAAATCATCGAGCAGTCGCATGCGGCGGGATTGAAAATCATCGGCGCGACGATACTTCCATACAAAGGTTTTGGAGGCTGGACGGAACAAGGAGAATCAAAGCGCCAAGCCGCGAATCATTGGATCAAGGAATCAGGCGCATTTGATGGGGTGATTGATTTCGACGCTGCGCTGCGCGACCCAGCAAATCCCACGAGCCTAAATCCTAGCTACGACAGCGGAGACCATCTGCATCCCAATTCGGCAGGCCACGAAGTGATGGCCAAGGCGATCGATCTCGGGCTCTTCCGTTAGCCGGAGGATTCAGACGCGGGGCCAGCTTTGTGGATCTGAACGAACTGCCAACCGAAGCGTCCCTTAATGCACAAATGCCCGTGCGTCACGGAGTGATCGAGCGGCGAAGAGACGCGCACGATCTCGCCATCCTGCGCATGAACGGTTAATGTGCAGCCCACGCCGCAATAAGGGCAAATCGTATCGGTCTGCTTCTGCAGCGATTCATCCCAAGTGCCGGCGCCGCGCATGTCGTATTCGCTTTTGAACATCAGCGCGCCCGTCGGGCACACGCCGATGCAGTTTCCACAGTAAACGCATGCGGAATCCGGAAGCGGAATATCGAATTCCGTCGCGATGTGCGCGGAGAAGCCGCGTCCGGCCACGGCAATCGCGAATGTATTCTGCGCATCCACGCCGCAGGCTTCGACGCACTTGTAGCAAAGGATGCACTTCGAATAATCGCGCACGTACAAGTCGTTATCGATTTTCACCGGCTGCGCCACGCTCGCGGAATTGGGTCCGAAGCGATCCGGCTTGGCGTCGTATTGCTCGATGTAGGATCGCAGCGCAGGCGCGGTCGACACATCGACCGACGAGCCCAGAAATTCCAGAATCAAGCGGCGGCTCAGGCGCACGCGCTGTGAATCCGTCCGGATTTTCATTCCCGCTTCCACATTTCGCGAGCACGCCGGCACGAGCGTGCGCGATCCTTCGAGTTCAACCACGCACACGCGGCACACATTCACGGGCGTGAGATTTTCGAGGAAACAGAGAGTTGGCGTATCGATTCCCAGCGAACGGGCTGCGTCAAGAATTGTGGAGCCTTCGGGGACATTCACATTTTTTCCGTCGATCTGAATTTCAATCGAGCGAAGCGGACGCGGCGCTGGCGCTTCGGGCACAGGCCCGCGCGGCACAGGAATCAGCAAGGATGGCGCGTCCGCCGCAAAGCTCATGTCAAAGGACTCCAACGATTCATCGCGGACAAAATTGCGGACGATGCAGTTTGACCGAGTCCGCAAATCGAAGCGTCGCGCATCGCCTGCGCGATTTCCTCGAAAAGTTTCATTTCCTGCGCCGCGGAACCAAGCGGCCGCTGCGCCACGACGCGATGCAGCAATTCTTCCTGGCGCGCCGTGCCGACGCGGCAGGGAACGCACTGCCCGCACGATTCTTCGTGGAAAAACTTCGCGATGCGCGCGAGGATTTGCCGCAGGTCCGTCGTGTCGTCGAAAACGATGATGGCGCCGGAGCCCAGCGTTGCTCCCTTTGCGCGAGTTCCTTCAAATGAAAGCGGCATGTCGAGCTCCGCTGGCGACAAAAAGCTTCCCGCCGCGCCACCGAGCAGCACCGCTTTCAATCGGCCCGTCCCGCCGACGCCGCCAGCCTTTTCGATCAGTTCGGCGAGCGTCACGCCGAAAGGGATTTCGTACACGCCCGGCCGTTTGATGTGCCCCGAAATGCAGAACAGTCTGTGTCCGGCCGATTGCAATGTCCCCGCGCGGGCGTAAGCCTCGCCGCCCTGCAAAATAATTTCCGGAATGTTGATCAGCGTCTCGACGTTATTGACGACGGTCGGCCGTCGAAAAAGCCCGGATTGCGTGGGAAACGGCGGTTTGTTGCGCGGCTCGCCGCGATAGCCTTCGATCGAATTGAATAGCGCCGTTTCTTCGCCGCAGATATATGCGCCCGCGCCGCGTCGCAATTCGACGTCGAAGCGAACATCGGAACCTGCGATAGCGTCGCCGAGAAATCCATTCGCGCGCGCAGCTTCGATGGCGCGAGCCAAGCGCGCGGCAGCGGCCGGATATTCGCCGCGAATGTAGATGAAGCCTTTTTCCGCGCCAACCGCCAGTGCCGCAATCGCCATCCCCTCAAGAATCGCGAATGGTTCGCCTTCCATCACCACGCGATCCTTGAACGTACCCGGCTCCGATTCATCCGCGTTGCAAACGAGATAGTGCGGCGCGCTGGATTTCCCTTGGAGCAGCAGCGCTTCCCATTTCTTCCCCGTCGGAAACGCGGCGCCTCCGCGGCCCAGCAGTCGCGATTCGATCACTTCGCGAACAATCGCTTCAGGTCCCATCGCGATCGCGCGGCGCAGCGCTTCGTAGCCTCCCTGCTGCTGGTAAACCTCGATTGTCGGGTGTTCGCGGTCGGCGATGTGGCGCAGCAAACGCGAGGATGAATCTTGCGCCCGAGGAGCGGACAGCTTCAAATTGAAATCGTCTGGGTCGCCGGTCAAGCTATCGGAAGACGCGTCGCGCATCGCAGTCGAAATCGACTCGAATGTTGCTGGAGCGAGAACTTTCGAGCGCGGCGACTCGCCCGCAGCCATGATCAACGCTGCTGGAGCGCGATCGCACAGCCCCAGGCACGAACTGCGAAGCCACGTTGTCTTGCTGGATGGATCGGGCGCCCCGGGCGCGCCCATATTCGATTCAATTTCTGAGCACAGCGAAGCCGCGCCGCGAGTGAGGCACGCGATATCGTCGCAGACGTGCGCCACAACGGGAGGCCGCGGCGAAAGCGAAAACATCGCGTAGAACGAAGCCACGCCGTAAATTTCAGCGGGCGGCAAATTCATTCGCACCGCAACGTAGTTGATCGCGCCCGGGCTGATCCATCCAGCGCGACCGGAGATAGCGTGCAGCACCGGCAGCAGCAAATCACGGCCCAACGTGCCCGCGATCGCAAAGTGCCCATCCGTCTCAGTTCGGCGTGCGCCGCCGTCCCAACCCGAGGACGGCGCGCCGAGCACGGAATCGACGGCGGATTTTTCTGCGTCTGTCGCCCGATCTGAAGTGAGATGGATATCCAATCAGGCCTCTTGGTACTTTTCGATACGGATCGCCGTGGCCTTGAACTCGGCCGTGCCGGACTTCGGATCGACCGCATCAATCGTCAAATCGTTCGTCGCCACTTGATCGTGAAAGTGCGGCGTCAAGAACGCGAGTCCCGGCCGCAGCCCGCGATCGAATCGGATTGCGGCGAAGACAGATCCGCGGCGCGAGCTCACGCGCACTCTTTCGCCTTCACTGACGTTGTAGCGTGTTCCATCTTCCGGCGAAATATCCAAAGCTTCCTCGCGGCGCAGCGGCGACGAGTAACGTTCCGTCTGCACGCCCGTATTGAATGAATCGAGGCGGCGCCCCGTGGTGAGCCGGATCGGATAATCCTCGTCGAGCACATCCACCGGTGGCTCGAATTCGACTGCCGTAAACGGCGCGCGCGGGCCAATCAGCGGCGTTTGCCAGAGCCGGCTGTGCAAATACATTTCGCCCGGATGCGAATCGTCGTAGCAAGGCCACTGAATCCCGCCAAGTTTTTCAAGGCGCCCGTAACTCATCCCCGCATTCATCGGGCTGAGAGAACGAAGTTCATTCCAGATTGTTTCGGCATCCGGCGAACCCCAATCGTGGCCGAGGCGCCGCGCCAATTCGAAAAGAATATCGAGATCATCGCGCGTGCCCGGCGGCAGCGGCACCGCACGCCGCACACGCTGAACGCGGCGCTCACTGCTCGTCACTGTGCCTTCGCTCTCGCACCATCCGGCCGCGGCCGGAAATACAACGTCGGCAAGTTCGGCCGTGTGCGTATAGAAAAGATCCTGCACCACGAGGAGATTGAGCCCTCTCAAGAGCCGCAGCGCGTGCTGCCGGTCCGCTTCCGAATCGGCGGGATTTTCTCCCAGAACGTAAAGAGCCGTGAGCTCGCCCCGTCCCATAGCTTCCAGCATCCCGCTCACGTGCCAGCCGCGCTTGGGATCAATCTTCGCGCCCCAGGCTTTTTCGAATTTCGCGCGAATCTCATCGTTCTCGACATGCTGAAAGCCGGGGAACCGGTCCGGAATCGCGCCCATGTCGCCGCCGCCCTGGACGTTATTTTGTCCGCGCAGAGGATTGATTCCGCTTCCGTATCGTCCGACGTGCCCCGTCAGAAGCGCGAGATTGATCAGCGCGAGGACGTTGTCGACCGCGTTATGGTGTTCCGTGATGCCGAGCGTCCAGCAAAGCTCAGCGCGATCGGCCTTCGCATACGCATGCGCCGTCTCGCGAATGGCCGCGGCAGGCACGCCAGTGTCGCGCTCGGCGCGCTCGAGAGTGTATTTCTCAACGCCCTCGCGGTACGCCTCAAATCGGCTCGTCGCGTGCTCGATAAATTTCTCGTTGGCCAAGCCCGCCGCAATAATTTCCCGGCCCATCGCATTCGCGAGTGAAATATCGGAGCCGACGTCGAGGCCCAGCCACACGTCCGCCCACTGCGCCGAGCCCGTGCGCCGCGGATCAATCGTGAAAAGTTTCGCGCCGCGCCGTACGCCCTTCAGCAGATGGTGGAAGAAAATCGGATGCGTCTCCCGCGCGTTCGAACCCCAGAGCAGGACGACGTCCGTTTCTTCAATTTCGCGATACGAGCTCGTGCCCCCGCCCGCGCCGAATACCGCCGCCAGACCGGCGACGCTTGGCGCGTGTCAAGTCCGGTTGCAACTATCGATGTTGTTGCAGCCGATCACCGCCCGCACGAATTTCTGCGCGGTGTAATTGAGCTCGTCCGTCGTCTTCGAGCAACTGAACATTCCAAACGTGCGCGGACCGTACGCATCAATCTCCCGCCGAATTCCCGAGGCCGCCAACTTCAAAGCCTCGTCCCAGCTGGCGGGGCGATGACGTCCATTCTCGCGCACCAATGGAGTTGTCAGTCGCGGCAATTCACGTTTCGCCAAGCCGAACCTCCCAATATACGTACACGCAAATTTTAGCGCCGCGCAGGCTTGCACACCACTATAAGCGCGAGCGAGGCCGGGCTGCGCAAGTGCACCGACCAGGACGTGCATCGTGATTCTCCGATGCTCGAGAATTTTCTGAAACTCGCCCGCTGCTCCGCTGCCGTTGTGCAGGGTCGATAATCGGCTATTGGTGCTCTGTTTCGAAATTCCCTCGTTCCGCCGCCATTATGGCTCGTGGACAACCATGGAGACGATTTCCTCGGTGCTGATGTCCTTCAGCACGAGCGGCGAATCGTCCGAAGTGAGGCCGAGCCAAAAGCCGTAGTGGCCCGTCGTTCGGAGTGACTTCAGGCTCGCAATCTGCTCGATTTTCCCACTGGGGACGTCCACACGCTTGACCGCAAAGTCCTTGGCGATCTCGAGGAAATAGACGAACCGGCCGTCGTGCGACCAGTCAGGGTACCCAAGAACCCCGGGGACCAGCATCGACCACTTTTGAGCTTTGAAGTCGAAGAGCATCATGCCGGTGGAATTATCGTGCAAGGCCACGAGATACCTCCCATCCGGCGACCAGCGCGGAGAAAACAATCCGTCGGAGTCCGGCAGCGTTTTCACCTTGCGAGTATTTATTTCAAGGACGCGAATCGCGGTTGGACCTGCGGTCCCGATTCCGGCGAAGGCCAGTGAATTCCCGTCCGGAGACCACACGGGATCGGCCTGATTGCCGCCGCTCTCGTTGGGCATCAATTGTTGCGGCGCGCCTCCAGCGGCCGGAACTTCATAAATGCGGGACGGTTTACCCTGCTCCAATCCGAAATAAACTATTTCCTTCCCGTCCGAGGACCAACGGGGCCCCTGCGCATAAATCGGCGGAGAACTCAGCTGGAGCTTATCGCTTCCGTCCAGCTTACTCCGCCAGAGAGTTCTGTCGGGATAGGAAGCATAAGCCACCCACTCGCCATCCTTCGAGTAGGAGACGTCTTGCGCCGAAATTCCGCCCAACTCAGGCTCGAAGGTGTTTGTCTTGGCGTCGTAGCGTTCGAGTTCTCCCCGTCGGGTACCCGCCACTGCGAAAATCTTTTTACCGTCCTTGCCCGGCACGGCGTAACCATAGGAAACAGCTCCGCCCGTCAATTGCACTGGGTCATAGCTAACTTTGTGGAGAAAACTTCCTGCTTCACGCGCCGCCCAAATCTGCCCTTGCGACTGGAACACGAAGTATTTGCCGTCCGGCATCCAAGAGCCGCAGCATTCGTCCGACTTTGCGTTCGAGCCAGGAAACATTTCGTGCAGGTTCGTACCATCCGCCGAAACTTCCCACAGTTGATTGACTTTCTCTTTAGGATTGACCAGGGTCATCGCGATTTCCTGGCCGCTGGGCGACCAGGCGGGTGACGTATTAACGTTCTGGCCCAAAGACGTATCAGCGTTCAGGCCCGCAAGCGTGCCGGGTAGACTAACCAACTTGCGAGGCGCCGTGCCGTCAGCGTTTGCAAGGTAGAGCGCGTTACCGTTCACGTAAACCAGCTTCTGACCGTCGGGCGACCACGCGCCGGCGATGCCTTCGATATCCCCCAGCCGGATCTGCGAGCCACCCAGCGTGGGTACGGCCCACATCGGCACGGCAGCGTTACTCAGGCCCGACAACTGTGCGGTGAGTAGTTTGGAACCGTCAGGCGAGACGCTAGAGATTTCGAAAATCCCCGCGTGCAATCCTATGGAAACCGGCGACACGTTTCCACCGTTGACGGACATTTGCGCGGCAACCATCCTCGGTTCCTGCAGATAAAGCCGCGAGCCATCAGTTCCGATCAAATCCTTGGGCAGGCCGTCGTTCGTGAGCTGGACGTAGTCCGACACCGTGAGCGGGGGCAGAGCAGGGCGAAACAAGTAAGCAAGCGCGGCAACCGCAGTGATGGCCGCAAGCGCCCACCACAAGATGCGTTGGGGCGAACCCCGTGCCCGAGCGCGCTGTGCGTCGTCACCCCCGCGAGACTTGTCCCCTGCGAAAGTGTGGGAGCTCGAGTCGCGTTTCAGCCGCTTCAAGTCGCCGCGAATCTCAGCCGCGACCTGATAACGAAGATCGCGGTCCTTTTCGAGGCACTTGGAGATGATCTCCTCTAGCTTCAGCGGCAGTTCAGGATTCAAGGTTCGTGGCGAAAGAGGCTCGTCCTTCAGAATCTCCGTGAAGACCACGGCCGTCGTGTTGCCGGGAAACGCGCGCCGGCCGGTCGCCATTTCAAAAAGCACGGCGCCGAAACTGAATAAATCGGTTCGCGCGTCGACTGGTTCACCGCGCGCTTGCTCGGGTGACATATAGGCGACGGTGCCCATGGCGACGCCCGGTGTCGTGAGAGCATCCGGCGTAGCGGCCATGGAAATCGTGGACTGCGTCGGCGAGGGCGGTTCGTGAACTATCTCTCCCGCCAGCTTCGCCAAGCCGAAATCGAGGATTTTTGCTTGGCCACGCGCCACGATGAAAATATTGGCAGGCTTGATATCCCGGTGCGTGATGCCTTTCTGGTGCGCGGCATCGAGCGCATCGGCGATCTGAATTGCCAGGTCCAGCAATTCCTCTGTGGGCAGCGGCGCGCCCTGGCGTGCGCCCACCATTTCTTTTAACGTCCGGCCTTCGAGCAATTCCATGGCGATGAACGCTTGCCCATTTTGTTCATCAATCTCATAAATCGTGCAGATGTTCGGATGATTCAGCGCGGAAGCAGCTTTGGCCTCGCGCTGAAAACGGCTCAGGGCTTGAGATTCTTTGGCGACGTCGTCCGGAAGAAACTTGAGAGCCACGAACCGGCCGAGCTTGGTGTCCTCGGCCTTGTACACGACACCCATGCCGCCGCCACCGAGCTTTTCAAGAATGCGATAGTGCGAAATCGTGCGACCAGAGAGTGGGGAAGAATCAGGCATCGACGCGAATGTTATGACTTGCGTTCATCCGAGTCAATCCGTTGCAGACACCTCCAGGAATGATCTGGGCGCATTCGCTACATTGAGTAGCTCTAGGCATTCTTCGGCCGGCCTGAGATGGTTGTCACCGATAGGGCCGGGTTTTATCATGGACGCGTCAAGCGAGGCGTTCGGACATGATCGAGTGTTTTCAGATTGGCGCTCGTGTAGTTTTTCACGGCAGATACTGCTTCGAAGCCGCGAGGCGCCCCAAGATGCCGAACGAAGATCGGTGCGGCGCTACAGGCGTAGAATTCTTTGGCCTCATGGCTCTGATGAACGTCTGCGACGGCGAGCCGGTGCAGCTTCCGCTGTTTGCGTCGCAGGATCGGACTGACATTTGACCTTTCGCGATCGCAAAGATGCAGGTCAAAAACTCGCCGCGCAATTATTGCGATTCAGCAAGAATCCAGATGTCGTCGTTCTCGGCTTGCCGCGCGGCGGAGTTCCCGTCGCGGCTGAAGTCGCCCGCGTTCTCGGCGCGCCGTTGGACGTCTTCGTAGTGCGCAAGCTCGGCGTGCCGCAGCAGGAAGAGCTGGCCTTCGGCGCGATCGCGTCGGGTGGCGTTCGAGTCCTGGACGCTGAAGTAATCGAGCAGTTGGCGATTCCGGATGCGGTGCTCGATGCCGTCGTCGAGCGCGAGATGATCGAGCTCGAGCGGCGCGAACTTGCGTACCGTCGGGGCATGCCCGCAGCCGACGTGAAAAATCGCATTGTGATTCTTGCTGACGACGGTATCGCTACCGGATCGAGCATGCGCGCTGGTGTCGAGGCTCTTCGAAAACTTGGCCCTGAGAGAATTATCGTCGCAGTTCCTGTCGCTTCGCCGCACGCTGTCCGGCAGCTTTCCAAGGTGGCGGACGAAGTCGTTTGCTTATCCGCGCCGGAAGATTTTAGGGCTGTTGGGCAGTGGTATGCTGATTTCCAAAGCACGTCCGACGACGAAGTCACGGGCGCGCTTGAATCGGCAGCGTTACGCACTGCAGCAACCCACGGAAGTTAGTTCCGACCGCCTACCGGACGCTTCGAGCAATCGATATGGCTACCAATTCACCGGGCAACAACCTAAGCATGTGCGGCGGGCTGCCTCTTCGCGCCAGTCTTTCCGCTCCCGATCATGAGATACGCGGAAATGGCGGCGTTGGCGGCGAGAAGAGCGCAGAGAAGCATGGTCACTCGAAACGCTTCGAGAAAGGAATTCGCAATGGCGGCAGAAATCGCTTGGCGCTCGTCTACGCTCACGCCAGCCGGAATCTCGATGACCGCGAGCTTCGTTCGCTGATTGAGAATGTCCGACTTAACGGACTTCTCTGCGTGAATATGCCCGAGCCGCCGATTCAGGCCGTTGTTGAAGACGGAGGTCACCACGATCCCGAGGACGGCAATCGCGATCAGCCCAGAAATCCGCGCGACTGCATTGTTGATCCCCGACGCGGCGCCCATATTGGCCCGATCCGCGGCTCCCATGATTGCCGTCGTCAATGGCGCGACGCTCACCGCAAGCCCGAACCCGAGCACGACAATCGCCGGAAAGAAATTGATCCAATAACTCCGGCCGGCAAACGGCCACGCCAGAAGCAGAAACGCGACGGTGACAATCAAAGGGCCGACGATGAGTGGTCGCCGCACTCCGTAGCGATCCGCGAGGCCTCCCGACCAGCGCGAAAGAAGAAACACTAACAGAATCGTCGGCAGGAAAGCCGCCCCCGCAGCCGTCGCCGAATATCCCTGGACTTCAATCAAATTCATCGGGAGGAAAAAAAGGAAAACGCCGAGAGCGCCGTAGAGCAGAAACGTGACGACGTTCGCGCCGGTGAAATCGTGAGACTTGAAAAGTTGCGGCGGCGCCATCGGCGCTTTCGCAGAGTGCTCGGCAAAGTGAAACAGCACCATGCAGATCACGCCCAGAATGACAGCGCCGATCACGCGCACGTCCGTCCACGTCAATTGCGATGACTCGACCAAGCCATACACCACGCCGCCCAGGCCTAAGGTTGCGAGCAGTGCGCCCTGCCAATCGACCGGCGCGCGCACAGATTCGGCGCGGCTCTCGGGCACGCGCCACACGCTGATGACGATGACGGCGACGGCGATTGGCAAGTTCAACAGAAACGCCCATCTCCACGAGGCATGCTGGATGAGCCATCCGCCGAGAACGGGGCCAATTACGGTTGTGATCGACGTGAATCCAGACCATGTCCCGATGGCACGGCCGCGTTCTTTGTCCTCGAACGAAGCGCCAATGATGGACAAACTGCCGGGAACGAGGAACGCAGCGCCAAAGCCTTGCACCGCGCGCGCGGCGATCAAGTGATGAATGTTCGCGGCGGCGCCGCACCACGCCGATGCCGCGGCGAAAACACAAACTCCGAAGAGAAACATGCGGCGCCGGCCAAACGTGTCACCGAGCGAACCGCCGACAAGAATCAGCGAGCCGAGCAGCAGCAGGTACGCCTCAACTACCCACTGCAAATCCGTGACCGTCGCACCGAGGCTTTTCTGCAGAGCAGGCAGAGCGACGTTGACGACGGTGCTGTCAATGAACGCCATGCTCGAAGCGAGAATCGTGGCGGCGAGGATCCACGGCTTCGCGCGTGCTTCGCACGGCTCACGTGGAGAATTGCAGACAATGGCAGCAAATTCGGGCGGCGATTTCATTCGAAACGGCTGTCAGCCGAAATATGTTCGTTCGGCGTCGAGTGCGCTGGAGTATTGCTGATTCCTCATGGAAAAGGGAAGCGGATAGCGTGGAAATGCGCAGAGCGTGACGGCGGAGACTTCAATCCTAGCGCCGGCATCTTGCCGGCGTTTTTGTGATGAGCCGCTGCGCGAAAAATCGCCGGCAAGATGCCGGCGCTACGCCTGCAGATTTGCTTGGTTCGGCAGATCGTATTTCGTCAATTGCTGAAAATAAAAGGCCCGCGGCGAGGCGGGCCTTGAGGGGAGAAAAGCCCTAGGGCCAATGCGCGGATGACCGCAGAACTCTTTCCTCAGCGGCAGTTTAGAGGTGGTACTGCGACAAGTCAAGAAAGATTCCAGTAAACACAGCCGCGCATAAGCGCTTTATTATCATGCTGTTGTGACGGCACGAGGCGAATGTTGTGGAAAAATGGCGGCAGCCTCTACGGCCGTGTAGTACGCCCGATGCCGTAGAAGTCCTCTGAATTGATAGGTTTACTGCCCAGCCCCAGCTGCAGGACATCGAGTTGATCCTTGCGATCAAATACCCGTCCCGGCAGCAATCGCTTCACCGCGATGCGCACTCCGCCGAACGCCAACCCCGCGACGAGCGCAAACATGCAAAGAAACCCGGTCCCGTAGATGATTCCAACAAGCATGCTTCCGAAATTTGGATCGGTTAACGAAAATCCTGGCTCGTTCCATGTCAATTCAGTGCCCGTGTGCACGTGGTTCAATATCAGCGCAGCCTGCGCTTCCGAATGCGCGCGATAGACGAGGCCAACGAGCGTCAGCGAACGCTTCGCATAAATCACCGGCTTGCCGTTTGCGCTCTGTAAGCCGCCGACGTCGAAAATGCCAGTCCACTCTTCCATTTTTTTCGTCGCCACTTGGGGAGTAGGGAAGTCCGCGATCAGAAGAGTGAGATCCTCGCCGTTAATTCGATAGTTCGCGACCTCGGCTTCAACGCCCGTTCCAAATCCAAGCCAATCGCCGTCCGCAACCGGGAAGAAATCGTGCAATGCCGCCGGGCCCAGAATGTAACAATCGGAATCGACAACGAATCCGCTCTGCGGCAGGTGGCCGTAGAGCGTCGGATAAGGGCCGGGATTGGAAGTGGGAGCAACTGCCGCAGCCAAGCTTTTTAGCTCGGTCGCCTCACTCCCGGAAATTGTCGGACCGATTACATCCAATATGAAGCTGCCCTGCAGAATTAGCGCGCGCCCCGGAGCAATTACAGAATGATCGGTAACGTCGGCACGCCGAAAATCACCCTTCTGAGCGGACGGGGACAGTTTATAAGAGACAGACTCGCCGTTCGCATGGAACACCGTCAATTGCGGTGGATACGCGTGAATTGACCCTTGCCGAAGCCCCGTCGATCGCAGGTATGAATACAGTCCGTACGCGCCGGTGGGGTCCTTTAACTTGTAGAGAACAACCTGTAGCGTGCCAGCTCCACTTGAATACGATCGAGTCGAGGCAGCAACCAATCCGTATTCCTGAAGGATGGCGGGACTAGCTGGGAGATTTTCCTTTGGAACAGTGGCTTCCGCGCCGCTGGCCGTCCACGTGGCGAAGCTCGCTGGCAAAGCGTCTTGCGCTGGCGAGCCCGCGAGAGCCGGCGGAAACAACGCGATAGCTGCAATTAGATACAGTGAAAGGTTAAGTCCGCGCATGCGAATACTCATTAGATGCCGATTCTAGTCGATTAGACGCCAAAGTCTACTTTGGGTTCCCGGCGGAATCCAGCGACGACTCTTGCCGCGACGACAGCGGTTTCTGCAGGTTATACGACAGGCTGTTGAGGTTATCGAGGTAGCTGGTTACGCCCTTGTAGAGCCCTTCGGCGATGCGCTGGCGCTGGTCGGCCCTCTTTAGCATTTTCTCGTCGTTCGCATTGCTCAGGAACGAAATCTCGGCCAAGACCGACGGCATGTTTGCACCGATCAGCACGACAAACGGCGCTTTCTTGACGCCTCGATTTTTCTCGGAATTATTGATTTGCTGCAAGCGCTTGGTAAGAGAGTCTTGAATATCGCCCGCGAGCTCTTTCGATTCCTCAATTTTTTCATTTCTTGCGATCTTCTGAATCATGTTCTGAAGATCGTGCAGGCCCGTATCCGCCAGCGCGTTTTCTCGCGCGGCCACTTCCATTGCGTCCTGCGACGTTGCGAAATTCAAATAATACGTTTCGACGCCCCGCGCATCGTGATCGTGGCTCGAATTCGCGTGAATCGATATGAACAAATCGGCCTTCGCCTGGTTCGCAATCGCCGTTCGCTCTTCGAGCGGGATGAAAGTGTCATCCGTGCGGGTGTAAACCACTTCGGCGCCCGGCAGCCGCTCCTGAATCATTTTCCCGAGGCGCAGCGCCACGTCGAGGCAAAGATCCTTCTCCATCAAGCCGTGCGGGCCAACAGTGCCCGTATCGTGGCCGCCATGGCCGGGATCAATTACGATTCGATTGATCTTCAGGCCCAGCGCGCGCGTCAGCGAGCGTTCGCCGTCGCGTGTTGGTTTCGGTTCGGGCACCAACGCCGCAACTTCGCGACTTTGGCCAGATGTCGGACGGATCGGCAGCCTGTCGACCGGCTTCGGACCAGTCGTCGCCACAGCAGGTTTTTCGCTCGCGACGTTTGGCGCGGGAGGCGGAGGCGCCGCAGCGTACACTTTCAACCGCTTCAGATCAGGCGTGCTGGTTCCCTTAGTTGCCGCAGGAATAGTTCCCGCCGGATTCCCAGTAACGGGTGCTGGCGCAGTCGCAGTCTCGGTAGTCGGGTCCGGCCCTACCGCGTGATACGACGGCGCGGTTGTGTTGCGGGGCAACCCACGCACGTCCTTTCCGTGGACGTCGATGACCAGGCGGTACGGATTCTGCAGAAGGTACGCCGAATATTGCTTCACCGTGTTTACATCGAGGACGATTCGAACCACGCCGTCTTTATTTTGCCCCACGCGCACGGATTTCAGGAATCCGTTCTGAACGTCGATGGTCTTCTGCGCGAGGGTGGGATCGATTCTGGCGTCGTAGAGGTCGAAGAAAATGCGGTCGGGATTGCCGATTCGAGTGGCTCGGTATTTGATGGAATCGCCGAGATTAATTACCACGCGCGTATAGTTCTCGGCATTCCACGCGCGCACGCCGGTCACACGCGCGATGCCAGCCTGAGCGCCGCCTTCGATCGGATTAATTGGCGCGGAAGTCGGCTCAGGCGCAGTTTGCTCCGAAGTGGGCTCGACGGTAGAGCGCTCGGTGGGAACTCGCTCGGCGGCAGAAGGCTGCGCGGATTGGGTCGGTTGCGTGTACTGCTGATTGCGCGCGGTCGTTGCGGTTGGCGCCGGTCCGTCTCTGCGCTCTTGCGCGATTTCACCGAGCGCCGTTCTCGCGTCCAGAACTCTCGGCGACTTCGGAAAACGCTGTATGAATTCTTTGTACGTCTTTTCCGCCGCGTCCGGTTGCTTCAATTCATTCTGCTGGATATCCGCGATCGAAAACAGCGCCGACGAAGCGTATCGGCTGTGCGGATATTCCTTGAGCAGGAAATTGTAGGAATCGATCGCAGCCTTGAAATAAACGGGATCGTACTCGCGGCCCATTTCGATGGAAAGTTCGGCGGCAGCCACGAGCGCGGGCGTCACTTCTTCCGCTTGCGATGAGTATGCGTAGACTTTTTTATATGCCGCGACGGTTAGCTTATATGCTTCGAATGAACGCTGGCCCTGCGGACGGCTTTCGAGTTCCGTGCGGAGCGCGACCGCCTTTTCAAACTGACGGCGAGCCTGATCGTTGTTCTGCGCCTGCGCCGGGACGGCGAGGCACACGATGGCCGTAAGGAATCCGAGGGCTGCGGGAATCGCACGCCGTAGAGCACGCCGAAATGCTTTCACTGTTGCGCCTGGGTTCGATCGTCTGTGCGTCATTCGTTCGTAAAAACTACCCGGCCGTTTTGATCCACTTCACGCCGCACGGGAATCCGCGGCCGACCTGCGAAGGATGGATCTCGACCTGAACCGGGCCGGAAGTAGGAGTTGGTAACTTTTTGGACGTACGAACGCGTTTCCGGAATGTTCGGTACTCCTCCGACCCGTTCCACTAGCCCTGGCCCTGCATTATACGCGGCCAGCGACTTTTCGAGATCTCCGTGGAACCGATCGAGCAGCGAACGCAAGTAAGCCGTCCCGCCGTCAACATTCTGTACCGGATCGAACGCATTTCCTACGCCCATTTGGCCTGCCGTTGATGGGATCAATTGCATCAATCCCAAAGCTCCCTTGCGTGAAATCGCCGTTGGGTTCCATCCGGATTCAACCCCAATTACCGCTTTCACCAGGGCTGGATCCAGATTGTGCTTCACGGCTGCGTCATGAACAATTCGTTCAAGACGATCCGGCGGCGGTATTTCGCGCACCGTCGTTTCGCTCGTCAACCGGTGCTCGGCGACCAAGGGGTGTGATGCTTGGAGGCCCCAAGGTGCTATCCGATGAGATGCCGTTGCCGGCGGCTCCGCATTAACGAATACAAGATTGCCTTTGTCGTTCGTGCTCGACGCGATCTGCGCGTGCGCCGGCAGTGCTGATCCAAGCCACATGCCGCATGTTAGCACCGCAATCGATATGGCTCTCTTGTCCATCATCGCAAGGGGAAGGCAGACTTTCCAACTTCCGTACGAAAGAAGCCGCCACGACGTGAAGGGAGGTCCTTCCGTGGTGGAACTGGCGCTTCAAGCAATTATAACATTCTCTCAAGTAGGCCATACGCATCCGAGATAGTACTTTCTAACGCGGATGTGTCTTTTCCGCCAGCCTCCGCGATATCCGGCCTGCCGCCGCCGGAGCCGCCAACTTTGCGAGCCAGCTCCTGAACGATTTTGCCTGCCTGCACCCGGCTTGTCAGATCCTTCGTAACCCCGGTGATTAGAGCCACTTTGCCGTCATCGGCCGCCCCGAGAATCACAACGCCGGAGCCCAGCTTTTGCCTGAGGGAATCCACGAGTTGTCGCATCCCATCGCGATCAACTCCGGAAACTACTGATGCGAGGACGTTTACGTCCTTCACCTTCCGCGCGGACTCGAAGAGGGTATCCACCATCGAAACGGCCGTCTTACGCCGCTGGCCTTCGAGTTCCTTCTCCAGTTGCTTGACGGCCTGCGCCTGGCGCTCTACGGCCGCGAGAACCTCTTCTGGAGTGGATTTAACGAGCGCGGCGATCTTCCGCAGAGTTTCTAGCGACTGTTGATACTCCGCGAGCGCCCGCTCGCCGCTGATGGCCTCGATTCGTCGCACACCGGCGGCTGCGGATTGCTCGGAAACAATCTTGAACACGCCGATATCGCCGGAGCGGCTGACGTGCGTGCCGCCGCAAAGCTCCTTGCTATAGAAGCCGCGCGGATACTCGGCGTCGGGAATCGTGACCACCCGAACATTCGCTTCCGGATACTTATCGCCGAAAAACGCGAGGGCGCCGGATGCGAGCGCGGCGTCAATATTCATGATGTCGGTCTGCACTTCATAGTTGCGCCGGATTTCTTCGTTCACTTGCTGCTCGATTTCCGCGATGTCGCTTGGATCGACGGCCGCGAAATGCGAGAAATCGAAGCGCAGGTGATCGGGCGCGACGAGAGAGCCGGCTTGTTTGACGTGCGTCCCGAGAATATTTCTCAGCGCGGAGTGCATGAGATGAGTCGCCGTGTGATTGCGCCGGTTGCGCGAGCGGCGAACCGGGTCCGCCACGGTAGCCACGCGGTCGCCCACGTGGAGAGTTTCCTTCGCGAGGACGCGGTGCGCGACCAACCGTGACACCGGATAATACGCGCCGCGAACTTCCGCGACTTCAATCGTCTCCTTGTTGTCAAAGAACGAGCCGGTGTCGGCGACTTGCCCGCCCGACTCCGCGTAGATCGTCGTCCGGTCGAGCACGATTTCGCCCTCGGCTCCGGCCGGGAGCTCGTTCACGACGCCATCTTTCGTAACAATCGCCTCGATGCGGCAATCCGGCGTCTTCGTCCCGTAGTAAAAATCCAGCTCCGTCTTGTATGTTTCCCCGAGCTTGGAAAAGGCCGGGCTCGCCGCTTCTTTATGTACGCCCTTCCACGACGCTTTCGCGCGCATGCGTTGTTCCTGCATCGCTCGCTCGAATCCGGCCTGGTCGACCGAAAGTCCGCGGTCACGAACGACGTCGAGGATAAAATCGAGCGGCAGCCCGTACGTGTCGTAAAGTTTGAACGCCTTGTCCCCAGAGTATACGAGGCCGGGTCGGAGCTTTGGATGGTGCTCGTCCGAGGCGAGCGGACCATGCTCGGGGCCAAAAACCTCGACGACTTGTCTTTTAAACTCGTCAGGATTGCGGGCAAGCAAATCCTCAGACTCTAAAGCCGTCAATTCGAATTCGAGGCGCTGCAATCCAAGTTCGATGGTTCTGGCGAATCGCTGCTCCTCGATGTCGAGCATTCGCACTATTCGCTCCATCGCTTGATCGATCTCTGGGTATGCACCGCCCATCACGACACCAACTTCGACTGCCATGTTGCTGAAAAACGGCACTTTAATGCCCAGAAGCCGCCCGTGACGTAGAGCACGACGGATTATTTTTCTTAGGACGTAGCCGCGTCCATCATTTGAAGGCACGACGCCATCGGCGACGAGAAAAGTGGCTGCGCGTGCGTGATCCGCGATAATTCGAAGGGAAGCTAACTGCGTTGCATCGCTAAGATCCGTGTGCCCGAATTGCGCAGCCTTTTTGATCAGCGGTTGAAACAAATCCGTATCGAAATTGCTGATTTTGCCTTGCAGAACGGCGGTAACGCGTTCGAGCCCCGCGCCGGTATCCACTGACGGTTTCGGCAGGAGATTTAGTTTGCCGCTCGCATCGCGATTGAACTGCATAAAAACGAGATTCCAAATTTCGACGTAGCGGCCGCAATCGCACGGAAATTGGCAGTCCGCGTGGCCTTGATCCGACGCCTCCGGGCCCATGTCATAGAAGATTTCTGTGCATGGTCCGCACGGTCCGGTATCGCCCATGGCCCAAAAATTCTCTTTTAGCCCAGAGACTTCGACAACGCGTCCCTTAAGCTCTGGGTAGGCTCCCCAGAAGGCGGCAGACTCGCGATCGCTTTCGAGAACTCGACCCGGAGCTACCTCAGCACCCCCGAAGACGGTCACGTATAGCTTTTCCTTTGAAATGTTGAACCAATTCGGCGAGGTGACAAGCTCCCACGCGAACGCGATCGCATCCTTTTTGAAATAATCGCCGAAGGAAAAATTGCCGAGCATTTCGAAAAACGTGTGATGACGATTCGTGAATCCAACGTTTTCGAGATCGTTGTGCTTGCCGCCCGCGCGGACGCATTTCTGGCAGGTCGTCGCGCGCTTGTAATCGCGCTGCTCGACGCCCAGAAAAACATCCTTAAACTGGTTCATCCCGGCATTCGTAAAGAGCAGGGTAGGATCGTTCGTGGGGACGAGCGAAGAACTCCGCACGCGGCGGTGCCCCGTCTCCTCGAAAAAGTTCAGAAACGTCTCGCGGATCTCGTTGCCGGTCAATTTGTCCTCGGGAAATTTACCGCAAATATCATTATCGCAGAGCGATTCAAGCCCCGCAACGAATGCCCACCCGGCAGCGGAACGAAATCGCTCGCGTATGCGTATCTGTTTGTGGCAGGCTGGGGGCGATCATGATGAAGTTTTTGCTGTGGTGCATTCTGTTGGTGCTGTGCTGGCCGCTGGCGCTATTGGCGCTGGTGCTCTATCCCATAATTTGGCTGCTGTTGCTGCCGTTCCGCCTTGTTGGAATCGCGGTGGATGGGGCGCTCGAGCTGGTTCGCGCGATTATTCTATTTCCCGCTCGAATACTGCGCGGGCCGCGCACGGCGTAGCCGGTTCCTACTCTTCTTCCGCCGCGGATTCTGCAAGCTCGGCAATGGCATCGGCGTCCACGCGCGCCTCTTTCAGCGCATCTCGCACGGCATCGCCTGAAAATCCCGCGCGCAGCAATCCGCGATAGAGCGACGCCGCCTTGCGCTGATCGATCCGCCCTCGAAAACTCGCGAGTTTTCGCTTCAGCCGCACGCGAATGAGATCCGCTTCGCTCGTCTCGGCAAAGACAGCATCGAGCGCCGTTTCGATATGGCGGTCAGGCACGCCGCGCTGGCGCAATTCGCGCGAAATGCGAAATCGTCCCTGCCGGCGTGCCAGCCCGTGAACGCGCGCGAACTCCGCGGCAAATCGAGCATCGTCGAGGTATTTATTTTGCTTGAGCCGCGCGAGAACCGCTTTCGCGTCGTCGGCACTCTCCGCCCGGCGTTCGAGCAGTTGGCGCATCTCGTGCACTGAGTGCGCCCGCCGCATCAGCGCGCGCAAAGCCGCGGTGTAAAGTTCGGATTCCGAGGCGAGCTTGCGAGGCGAACGAGAGCGCACGAAAAGAAGATAGTGGCTTGGAACAATAGAAGCAACTAAGCCGAGGCAATTCCTACGGGGATATTTCAGGACGGAGATTTCACAGGTCAGCCCTTAGAATGTAGATTTAGGGTCGGAAGGATGCGCCTCACGAAGAGTTGACTATGGTGAGGTGCTGACCGTTTCTTTTGAAAGGTCTCGTACGGAAATATCGATACCGGCGCACTTGACGGCCTGGAAGTCGAGAGTCGCGTGCCCTTTGTACGTCAAATCCAGATGCGACGGAGTCACCCAGTTCATGTTCACACTCGTTATACCGGACGGGTACGCTGAATCGTTAGAAAGTTCCAAGATCTCTATCGGTGGCTGCGAACCATTGATCAGCTTCAGATACACAGAGGTTTGAACGCTAGCCGTTCCGGGTCCACCGTATTGTTCGGTGTGAGCGCTCGCAAGCCAATTCCCATCCGGCGATCTGACTTCCGTGGACCAGATCGTTGCGGAATCTTGACAACCGGAGGCTAAAACGCAGAAGACGAATATTGCCGCTAGCGCAGCTTCAGCTCGCATTTTCACGTCGCCCTTACAAGCATACACGGTCAGCACCGGCGTCCCGCAGGCCTTTACATAAAGTACGCACTTCCGCTCAACGTTTAAGATTTCGAATTTCAGGTCTGCGATGTATTCAGAATTGCAAAATAAGGAGTCGAAACGACGAATGGGTGGGCCGCGCTTACCTCGGCCCGGTGCGCTCGAACTCGTTGATGGCGCGTTCCATCTCTTCGCGCGCGGAATCGGCCGTCGAGCGAACGCCCTGAACGCGCAGCCGGAACTCGTCCGGATTGGACGCGCGCATGAGCGCTTCTTCAAGCGTGATCAAGCCGCGGGAATACAAATCGTAAATCGACTGGTCGAAAGTCTGCATACCGTATTGCGACGTTCCGGCGGCGATCGCGTCGCGAATCATGCGCGTTTTATCAGGGTTCATGATGCAATCGCGAATGTAGCCCGTCGCGATCATCACTTCGACGGCGGGGACGCGGCCAAGCAAATCGCTGCGGCGCACCAGCCGCTGGCTGACTACGGCGCGCAAAGTGCTCGCCAGTTGCAAACGAATCTGCTTCTGCTCGGGCGGCGGAAATACCGCGATGATGCGCTGAATCGTTTCGGTCGCATCAAGAGTGTGCAAAGTCGAAAGGACGAGATGGCCGGTTTCGGCAGCGAGCAGCGCGGTCTGAATCGTCTCGATGTCGCGCATTTCGCCGACGAGTATGACGTCGGGATCTTGACGAAGGGCGGCGCGCAATGCCGTCGAAAAATTCGACGTATCGACTTCCACTTCGCGCTGGTTGATGAAGCCCTTCTTGTCGCGATGGAGGTATTCAATCGGGTCCTCAATCGTGATGATGTGTTCCTGGCGCAGGGAATTGATGCGATCGATCATCGCGGCCAGCGTCGTGGTCTTGCCGGAGCCGGTCGTTCCCGTGACGAGAATCATGCCGCGCTGCTCTTCGCATATCTTTTGCAGGACGCGCGGCAGCTCGAGCTCTTCAATCGTCCGGATTTTCGTGGGAATCACGCGGAGGACCATGCCGACGTTGCCGCGCTGCTGGAACACGTTGACGCGGAACCGGCCAAGCCCGGCCACGCCATAGGCCATGTCGAGTTCGGCGGTTTCCTTGAATTTTTGCTTCTGGCGGTTCGTCATCATGCTGAACGCCATGGAAAGCATTTCTTCGGGCGTTACACGGGGAACATCACCAATGGGGTTCAGAATCCCGTCAACGCGCAGGTAGGGATGATTGCCGACTTTGAGGTGAAGGTCGGAGGCGCGATTTTCGACAGCGCGGCGCAGTAAATCGTCGATGCTGATTGCCATTTTCGGAAATCCCTTTCACCCGCACGCCTTTGGTGAACGTAGCATGGGGTCTCAAGAGCGGCAATCACGCCGACGAAAGCGATTTCCAGACAAACAACCCGTCCGTTACTAAGCATTTGAGCGTGCATTCTCACACTCTGAATAAAGAATCAATGAAGACAGTAGAAGCACCGTTATGACGCGAACAGGTTTAAGAACTTCGTGCGACCAGCTCGCCGAAAGCCGGCTAATTTTTATTTCCCGGCTGCTGCGGAGATCTCGCGCCTCCGCCAAAAACCTGCATTGGATCCTCTTGCACCTGCAGATAGCCCGACGGTACGTCAAACAGGCCTGCGTCGAGCGAGGACGTCGAGAACGACGTTACCGCCGTAGTCATTTCCATCAGCGCATTCGGATCAGGATGCGGATTCGGAGGTAAAGTACTGGCCGCCGGCGCGGAATCATTGTCCTTCTTCTTTTTGCCAAACATCCCGCCCAAGCCTTTCAGCACCGCCGCCGATTCGAGCGAGCTGGGAGAGTTGTCGGTCTGTGATGGCGGCGGGCTAGACGCGTTGTTGTTTTGCGATCCCACCGGTTGGGTCTGCCCATCGGCTGTCGCAGACAGCGTCATGCTTACGTAGGAGAGCATCGGGAAACCCTTCAGCGCGTCGGAATTCTTCTGCAGCTCAGACATGCCCTCCGCGGCTCGGGGATCGATTTGAATGCCGGGCATGGAAGGGATCTTCATCCAGGATACCTCTTCGGCCATGCGCCTGTAGAACTGCGCGAACTCCGCGTAACCAGCAACGTTTGGCGCCACGTATGTGTCCATATGCATGGTGGAGGTAAAGGTGGCGGAGTTAGGCTGGCCCGGCGGTGGCGCGTCGGCGCCGGTAGCAGTGCCTTGCATGGCGAGGTCTATCTCCACGTTGGTTTCATTGGTGGCCTGCCCCAGGATCGTGCGGCCAGCGCCGCCTGGAGTCACTTTGACGGTGGGCTTAAGAGTGAGTTGCACGTCCTGAGGCACGGCTTTCTCCTGGCGCGGCTGCGGATGCTGCTGCGCCTGCTGCTGCATCTGCTGCGCCGCCTGCTCCATTGCGGCTCTGATCTGATCGAAGGTAGCCACCGCGTATGTTTTCTTGTTGTTGTCGATGAAGATCACGCGCCGTCCGCCGACGTCGATGATTTGGGAGGTGCCGTCCTCGTTATCGGTGCGCAGGCGATCGCCCTTAACGTAGTGAGTTCTGGTGGTCGGCTGCAGCATGTCTTTTTCCTGTTTCTTGGAATCTCCGTGAGAGAACTTGGAAACGAACTTCACCATGGTAAGCAGGGAGCCGCCGGTCATCTGCGACGTCTCGGTATATTTGAAATCTCCATGCGCGGGCGCGGTTGAGGCTAAGAGCAGAAACGCAGCGAGTGAGGCCCGAATGATTTTCATGGCTTCCTTTGTGGTTGAGATTTTGTGAGCGCCTTCATGATTCCTTCAGAAGAAAACTTCCGTAAATCCAGCCCGCTAGGACGCCGCCGATCAGCGGCCCGACCCAATAAACGCCCTGATTCTGCCAGTGATGCGCGACGAGCGCCGGTCCAAAGGCCCGCGCAGGATTTACCGCGCTTCCGGTAAACGGTCCCGCGACCAGAACGTCCATCGTGACGGTCAGACCAATCGCAAAACCCGCGACTTTGTTGAACGCACCATTCGAGTCGGTGGCAGTCGCGAACACGACGAATACCAGCAGGAAACTTCCTATCGCCTCAAGGACTATTCCGTGCCATCGCGTGAAGTCAGGGGCAAGATCGGGCGTCCCCAGTCCCACCGTACGCCAAACCGATTCCGAGATTACCATCGTGAGAAGCCACGCAGCGAATGTGGCGCCGAGCAGTTGCGATACCCAGTAGCAAATCGCATCGAGCGTGCTGACTTTCTTGGTCACCCAGTAGCCAATCGTCACGGCGGGATTGAGGTGCCCGCCTGAAATGTGTCCGATGGCCGTTACCATAATGGCGACGGCGAGGCCGTACGCGACGGCGATGCCGAGAAAGCCGATCCCATGTTGCCCCTGCGCTCTCAAGTACGCGTCCGCGCAAATCGAGCCCGCGCTGATGAAGACGAGCGTAAATGTGCCGACGAATTCCGATAGCAGTTTCTGCGGCAGACTGTACACGACGGCCTCCGTGACGAAATCAGGCTGTGCTAGGGACGCATGCGAGTTGACTGGGAACGCGTGATTCTACTCAATCAACGCTGGTGGAGTCAAAACGTGGATGTTGGAAAATGTCGGACGAAGCGTCGCGTCGCGGCTCAGCGAACGCCAGCGCCTTCCTGCACTCGGACCGGCGTAAGCCAACTATGCAAGTCAGCCTTCTTGCCGCTTGTGATGGCGAAGAATTCATCCTGAAGCTGCTTCGTGATCGGGCCGCGCGAGCCGCTGCCAACTTTGATGTGATCCACGGAGCGAATCGGCGTGACCTCGACGGCAGTCCCCACGAAGAATATCTCGTCGGCGAGGTAGAGCATCTCGCGAGGAATAATCTGCTCGCTGACGGGTAGCTTCATATCGCGGCATAGCGCCATAATCGTGTCGCGCGTGATGCCGGGAAGCGGGCCGTTCGAGAGCGGCGGCGTAAAGAGCGCGCCGTTCCTGACGATGAAAATATTCTCTCCCGAGCCTTCGCTTACCTGTCCGTGCACATCGAGCGCGATGGCCTCGGCGTATCCATTCGCCTGCGCTTCCATGCGAATCAGCGCGGAATTCATGTAATTGCCAGCGGCCTTCGCCATTTGAGGCAGCGTGTTCGGCGCAGGGCGCTGCCAGGAACTGACGCCGACGTCGACGCCATTCCGCAGCGCTTCTTCGCCCAGGTAGCGGCCCCAATCCCAGCACGCCATGTAGACTTCGATCGGGCAATTCGAGGGGTTCACGCCGACGTCGCCGTATCCGCGCATCACGATGGGTCGCAGATAGCACGATTCCATCTTGTTCACTCGAACCAGTTCGGAAGCCGCGGTGCAGATTTCATCGAGCGTGAACGGAATCTCCATCCGGTAGATCGTGCCGGAATCGATCAACCGCTGCATGTGCTCGCGCAGGCGAAAAATCGCCGGGCCCTGCGCGGTGGAGTAGCAGCGAATGCCTTCAAACACGGCGGAGGCGTAATTGACGACGTGGGAGAGCACGTGAATTCGCGCGTCGTCCCAGTTGATCATTTTTCCGTTGTGCCAAATCTTTTCGGTTTTCGTCAACGCCATCGGCGCTCTCCGTCACAGCTCTCGTTCGCGCTATTTGTCCGTCCGCGAGAAAAGTATAGCACACGCATTTTCAGCCCCGCGCACGCTGTCCAGAGTCACGTTTCGTAGCAGGAAAGACAATATGGACGCAGGCAAATTCCGCCGTCCGCAACAACCGAGATTGCGATCGTAGCGCCGGCATCTTGCCGGCGTTTTTTCGTCATTGCCGCTGCGCGGAAAATCGCCGGCAAGATGCCGGCGCTACGATTGCTCGCGTGCCACGAACGGGGCCTTTAGTTCGATGGATTATATTTCGTCAGCCAGTTGCAAAGTTCCTGAAACACATTCCGCCGCTGTTCCGCGAGCGAGGGAAAATGCGGCGAACCGGGATACGTCACCATGCGCACCGTCTTGCCGCGTTCCGCCAGCAGCACAAAATACTCCCGGCCTTGCAACATCGGCACGCGCTGATCTGCTTCGCCGTGCAAGATTAATAGCGGCGTAGTCACCTTGTCGGCGAACATCACCGCGGAGAACTCCAGAAACGGCGTCGCATCCTTTTCCTGATAGCGCATGTCGTAATCCACTTGCGAGATATCGCTCTCCGGAATAAAACTCAGCCAGTCCGTAATCCCCGCGCCTTCGATGGCCGCCTTGTACCGCTGCGTTTGCGTCACCGTCCACGACGTCATAAATCCGCCCGCGCTCCAACCAAATATCGCGAGCCTGTTCGGGTCGGCCCATCCCTGCGCAATCGCGAAATCCGTCGCGCTCTCGTCATCCTGATACGCGCGATCCCCGAAATGCTGATAAATCGCGTTGAGAAATTCCGAACCGTATCCCGTTGAACCGCGGTATTCCGGCTGAATCACAACGTAACCAAGCCCGGCGATCATGCGCGGAATCGAATCGAATCGCACGTTGTCGTTTGCTTCGGGACCACCGTGCGGCAGCACCAGAAACGGATATTTCTTCCCGCTTACGTAATTCGCCGGAAGTGTCAGCACTCCTTCTAAATGCGTGCCATCCTTGGCGGTCCAATTCACCACGCGGACGTCGCCCAGTACCGTGTTTGCGAGCGTATCGTCGCCCTCGTGTGTAATTTTCTGGAGTTCGTTGCCGTTCAGCACAGCCACGTTTGACGTATGCATCGGATCGGACACCGTAAACGCGAGCGCCGCTGAGGAACTGGTGAATGCGCTCCGCACGGGCCCTCCAGATATCGCTCCGCCCGGCCAGCGATAGGCCGGCGCCAGTTTTCCGTCGCGGTATGAATAGATTTCTGCGCTGGTCCCTTTTTGCATCATCACCCAGACGGTTCCTCGCGGGTCATTCGCAACGCTCTCGATTGATCCATCGAGCTTCGGCGTTTGATCGACGGAAGTACCGCCCGTCGCCGCCACGGTCCAAAGGTGATCGGGAGTCAACACGTCCGTCGTGGTGCTTGCGAACGCCAAATCCTTTCCGCCGTTCGCCCAGGCGATGCCCGCCACCGCATTGTTCACGTCCGCAATTCGCCGCGCACCCGTCGCGCCGCATACATGAATCGCCGAGCGCACGTCGTGATGCCCAATCTTTTGAAATCGCGTCACAACGGCAAGCTGCGCGCCATCCGACGACCACGCAAAATCTGAAATGTCCTTTAGCTCCGGGCACCACCACGCGCCGTCGTCGCTGCTCGCGCTTGCCACATAAAAGCTCGAAACTTCGTTTTCCACCACGTGGCGCACGTCCGCCAGCGGATCCTTCGCGCGCGGATCGGAAATCACAGCGAATCGAGTTCCGTCGGGCGAAAGTTCGAATCGATGTGCTCCATTCGGCAGGGAAATGATTCGCGTCGGCTTGGCGGAATCGAGCGGCACGATCGCAAGCTGCCCCTTCTTCGCCACTTCGAAAGATCCATAGAGCGCCGCTCCGTCCTTCATAAAATCATGCGGCTCGAAAGTCTCCGGCAACTCGAGCTCGCGCCTGTTTCCGCCGCTCGCGTCGATCAAATACCATTCGCGCTTCGTCGGCCCCTTGTCTCCGTCGTGGCTCACCACAATCAAAATTGTCCTTCCGTCTGGAGAAATCGCCACGGCGCGCGCCTGATGAAGCGCGGAATAGTCATCGATTCCGAACGGATGCTTGTCTGCCGCTGCCGCACTCGGGCCGCCAAAACTCGCCAGCACAAACGAGCCAAGAACGATCAGACGTAGCAAATTCTGCAGGCCGCAGCTGCGCATCATAGGAATTCCCCCGAAGTTAGACGTACGCAAGGGCCTCAAGATAGCACACCCGCCACGCTTCGCGATTGAGTCCCCGGTTTGCGAGAATTGCCACGTCGTCGTAGAATGCGCAGGCATGCCTGATGCTCCTTCACTCACCGGACGCACCATCTCGCACTATCGCGTGCTCGAAAAGCTCGGGGCTGGCGGCATGGGTGTGGTCTACAAGGCTGAAGACACTCGCCTTGATCGCGCCGTCGCCCTAAAATTCCTTCCCGAAGATGTAGCGCACGACGCCCAAGCGCTAGAGCGCTTCAAGCGCGAAGCCAAAGCAACCTCCGCGCTCAATCACCCGAGCATCTGCACGATCTATGACATTGGCGACGACGAAGGCCGGACATTCATCGCGATGGAATATCTCGACGGCACGACTCTGAAGCATCGCCTTGGCGGCAAGCCGCTCGAAATGGATCTGCTTCTCGACTACGCCATCCAAATCGCCGACGCGCTCGATGCAGCGCACTCCGCCGGCATTATTCACAGGGATATCAAACCCGCGAACATATTTGTCACCAAACGCTCGCAAGTGAAAGTTCTCGATTTCGGCTTGGCTAAGACGCTGGCGTCGCCAACCACGCATTCGGCGACGCAAGATATTGCTGGCGTTAATCCCGAGCAGCTCACCAGCCCGGGGAGCACGCTCGGAACGGTGGCGTACATGTCGCCAGAGCAGGCTCGCGCGCGCGAACTCGATGCGCGCTCGGACATTTTTTCGTTCGGCACCGTGCTCTATGAGATGGCGACGGGAACGCTGCCTTTTCGCGGCGAGAGCACGGCCGTAATTTTCGAATCCATTTTGAGCAAAGTGCCGGTCGCGCCGGTGCGCTTGAATCCCGACGTGCCGAAAAAACTCGAAGAGATCATCGAGAAGTCCCTCGAGAAGGACCCAGACCTTCGGTGCCAGACCGCCGCCGAGCTCCGCGCCGATCTGAAGCGGCTCAAGCGGGATGTTGAATCCGGCCGCCGTCCCGGCGCCGACAGGGGCGCTCCCAGTTCCAGCGCGCACGCAGCCGCAAGCCGGCAAAAATCTGTGGCCGTGCTTTATTTCGAAAATCAGAGCGGCTCGAAAGAGGATGAATACTTTCGCGATGGCATTACGGAAGACATCCTCACGGAGCTTTGGAAGATCAAACAATTGGAAATCTTTCCTCGCGCGGAAATTCTCGCGTTCCGCGACAAGCCAATGACGGCGCTGCAAGTGGGCGAACAACTCGGCGCTGCGTACGTCCTTGAAGGTTCCATCCGCCGCTCGGGCAACCGCGTCAGGATTACCGCGCAACTTGTCGAAGTTTCGACCAGACATTTCGTCTGGGTCGAACGCTTCGATCGCCAACTCGAAGACGTCTTCGCCATCCAGGAAGAGATCGCTCGAAGCATCGCTCAGGCTCTCCGCATCACGCTGACGCCGCAGGAAGAAAAAACCATCGCGAGCAAGCCAACAGAAAATCCGCAGGCGTACGATTTTTATCTGCGTGGACGCGGCTACACACGCCGCGAAAACATGGATTACGCGCTGCAGATGTTCGAGCAAGCCATCCAACTCGATCCGAATTTCGCTCTGGCGCACGCCGGAATTGCGAACCTTTGCGGACTAATTTACGAACTTCGCGAACAGAGCCAGAAATGGATCGATCGGGGATTGGCTGCCTGCGACCGCGCGACGGCGCTTGCTCCCGATATGCCGGAACTGCTCGTGGCGCGCGCGCGCATCTTTTATGCGCTGAAGAAGTACGACGAATGCGCCCTGATGGCCCTTCGTGCCATCGAGCGCAAAAACGACACGGAAGGCTCCTGGAACATTCTCGGCCGGGCGTATTTCGCTTCGGGCCGCTTCGAGGAAGCCGTGGCGCTCATCGATCGCGCGATCGAAGCCAACGGAGACGACTACAATGTCTTCGCGCCCTATAGCCAGGCCTTGGAGCGGCTGGGACGCAAAAAGGAAGCGGAAGAACTCCGGAAGCGAGAACTCAAAGTGCTTCGCCAACAACTCGAATTGGTGCCCGAAGACGTGCGGGCCCGCATTCTACTTGCCACCAACCTAGCCTACTTCCATCTAGACATTGACGAGAGCATCCGCCACTTGCAGACAGCCGTCGCCCTTCGCCCCGGCGATCCCAACACGCTTTACAATGCCGCTTGCACGTATGGCCTCCTCGGAAAAAAGGCCGAGGCGCTCGATACAATCAAGAAGGCGTTTGCGGCCGGATACGGCAACCCGGACTGGGCGGCCAACGATCCCGACCTAATCTGCCTCCACGACGACCCGGAATTCCAAAAGCTAATCCACCCCAACGCCGACTCCGCATCATAAAAAACCTCAGCCCCGGAAGCGATTGATGCACAAAACGTACGAACTGTTCTATCGGCTGTCTCCTAAAGTGGCATCGGAGCGAATCGAACGGCTCCTATCAGAGGAGGGCGTCGAATATGCGACTGCTGACCTGTCCGTTGCCTCGACAAAAACCCCAATTGTTTTACTTTCGATTCAGCCGAGACTCTATACTCGTAGGAATTGGGTCGGCGTGAATCCATTCGTATTCGTTACCGCCGTTGCTGCGCGTTGCGAGCCGAGCGAAGGCGGAGTTACAAGGGTCACGATTCGCGTAAACCGACGGAGAGCATTCCTAATGGTCGCATTCTGGGCTGCGTGTTCCTTCCTGGCGGCGCTCGCTATACCCGAGCCCCGACGTGCGATTTTGATCCTTGGGGTCTCCTGTGCGGCGTGGTTGGGCATAGCGTCCTTCCTTGGCGGCTACCTTATAAGAAATGAGATTGATGATTGCCTGAGGAGTGAGTAACCAATCTTCCGCTCGGTAGACGAACGTCAGCGGAGCGACCTTCGCCTCTAGAATATTTTACCTTTCGGGAGGCCGTTCCCTCACCGCCTCCCAACCGCGCTGAACCGAATCTCGAAATGCTATGTGCTCACCGCTAAGGTAGAATTGCCGCGCCCTGCCGAATTCTTAATCGCAGGCAGCCCGAGGTGCACGGATGCGTCTTCCACTTCTGCTCTGCTCGTTGCTCGTCGCCACGATCGCCGTCGGCCAAACTCAGAAGGCGACAGACGTCGCAGAATTCATCAGCGTGGACGCTCCAGTCTTCGTCCTCAATCACGTCCGCGTAATTGACGGAACTGGCGCGCCCGCCAAGGAAGACCAAGCAATCGTGATCGCGAACGGAAAAATTCAGTCCATCGGCTCGGCAGCATCGGCCCAAATTCCTCAAGGCGCGCAGGTGATCGATCGCGCCGGCTACACCGTCATCCCGGGCCTCGTCGGAATGCACGACCACCTCTATTACACCGATTCCTACTCGCTGCAAGTTTCCGGCGGAAGGATTGCCGAGCCGGGGCTCTTCGTCGCGGAAATCCCTTTCACCGCGCCGCGCCTCTATCTAGCCGCCGGCGTAACCACGATGCGCACCACCGGAAGCCTCGAGCCCTACACTGACCTCAAAATCAAAAGCCGCATCGACGCGAACCAAATGCCCGGACCAAGCATCGACGCGACTGCGCCTTACCTCGAAGGCGCGCCCACGATATTCGCGCAGATGCATGAGCTGACTGGCCCCGACGACGCGAAACGCACGGTGGATTACTGGGCGGCCGAAGGCATGACGTCATACAAAGCCTACATGAACATCACGCGCGAGGAATTGGGCGCCGCGATCGAGCGAGCGCACGCGCACAAATTGAAATTGACGGGGCATTTGTGCTCGGTCACTTGGCCGGAAGCGATTGCGCTCGGCATCGACGATTTCGAGCACGGTCCAGTTTTCACGGACACTGAATTCGTCGCGGACAAGAAGCCGGACGAGTGCCCGGCGGGAGGCGCCGCCACCTGGGCCAAGCTCGATGTGAACGGATCTCAAGTACAGGACTTGATCCGCAATTTGGTCTCGCACCACGTTGCGGTCACCTCGACGCTGCCGGTATTTGAGGTGAGCGCGCCAGGACGGCCGAGACTGCAGCAGCGCACGCTCGACGCGATGTCCGCGGAATCCGCCGAAAGCTACCTCACCGCGCGTGCAAGGGTGGCGCTCGATTCGCCGATGACGGCGCTCATGCGCAAGGAAATGGATTTCGAAGTGGCATTCGTCAAGGCGGGAGGCTTGCTGCTCGCCGGGCCTGATCCAACTGGCAATGGCGGCGTGCTGCCGGGATTCGGCGATCAACGCGAGATCGAGCTCCTCGTCGAAGCGGGATTCTCTCCAACCGAAGCCATCGAAATCGGCACAGACAACGGCGCGAAATATCTCGGCCAGCAAGATCGCATCGGAACTCTCGCGCCGGGCAAACAAGCAGACTTAGTTCTAATCAAGGGCGATCCCTCAAAAAAAATCGACGAGATCGAAAACGTCGAGACAGTCTTCAAATCCGGCATCGGCTACGGCTCAAAGAAATTGATCGACAGCGTCAGAGGCCAAGTAGGAATTCGTTAGCCGTCTCTCACGATTCATCGCGAACGCGACCATCGGCGCGTGCGCCCACGCAGCACTTGTAGCGCCGGGCTTCCAGCCCGGCAGCCTTTGCTCTCTGCCTCAGCAGCCAAGATCCACCCCTCACAATTTCGGCGCCTGCACGTTCCCATATTCATACCGAACCGAAAGCCGAGATTTACCGTTCGCCCCTCCCGTGTCCAAAACTGTCTCCTGCTTCAAGACCAACCCCTTGCCCTTTGAAATCCAAATCTGGCTATCGTCTTTTCCATGCTCCGATTCGCTGTGCGCGCCATAAAGCGCCGCGCTTTCGCCATTCACGGTTTCATCGCGCACGAACTGACAGGACGTATTCTTCGCATTCGCGCGGTTCCGCGCCTCAAGAGCTTTTAGATCGTCCGTGGACATCGGGCTCGACGTCCACTTGCCGTCGTACAAAATGTACCGCGCACCTCCCGCGAAAACCATTTCAGTGCTAATCGGTTTTCCGTTCTGGATTCCAGGATTGGATTGCGTCATGTACATGTGAAACGGCGTGGTCAAGAGTTTGTCGTTCGCGTCCAGCACAATCTTGCAAACGCTATCGGCCGCCGGAATCGCAACTGCGCGCATCTCCGCGCGCTTCATCATCGTCGAGAAAACATTCGGTGGCTCCGCCGCAAACGCCGCACCTCGCGCCAATACGATCATCCCGAATGCGACAACAATCACTCGCAGCATTCTTCCTCTTCCTTACGGCCTCGATGTTTGTCGGCCGAAACAACACCAAGCGACAGCCCGCCAGTAGCCACGCCGCCAGCCGCAAGACCTCCCAACGCAACTGCTCCAAGCGCAAGGCCACCGAGCGCAATCACGCCGATCGAAATTCCGCCGAGCGCGATAATCCCAACGGCCTTTCCGCCCAGAGCAATCAGCCCACGCGCATTTCGCCCCAGCGCAATATATCCCCGTGCTTTTCCGCCGAGCGCCACCCAGCCATGCGCCTCATCGCCGATGGCGATGATCCCGTGCGCGATGCCATGCCGCTCGCCCCGATTCGGATCAGGCCCATATGCAATATCGATCAGAGGCAATCCCGAAACGATCTGCGACGACCTTCTTCGCACGCATCCCGCTGATTCTGCTCTTGTATTTTTCGCAATTTTCTTCATCGAAATGTTTTTCACCAATGAATTCGGAGATCACGCGGCGGGCGCGGATCAGACCTTCGGCTTGATCAGCCCGATGGTATTGCCGTCGGGATCGGCGAACCATGCGAACGTGCCCGCGGGAATCTCAATCGGCGGCACGAGCATCTTTCCGCCGAGCGACGTCGCTTTGTCGAGGTAAGCCTTCACGTCATCCACCTCGACGTAGAAAATCGTGTAATGCCGCGGCTCATGCCCGAGCGCGGTGATGTGCCCTCCGATTTCACCGCCGGTACGGATCTTCGTCGCCGGCCCCGCCTCTTCCATCTTCCAATCGAAAAGCCCGGCGAAGAACGCCTGCGTCTTCGCGCGGTCACGGCATCCAATTTCAAAATGAACGATAGGATTCGGCATCGTGGCTCCTTCTTCGCGATTTGTTGGTGTCAAGGGTCGTTTGCGGCGGAATGATACCGCAAGAAATACCCAGCTTCGATTCTTTCAATCAGGGCACCGGCATCTGGAATTGAATCCATTTCGCAACGAGCAGCCGCTGCGCAAATGTTCAAGGCCCGACTGCTCCAAGCCAGCGCTGGCGTGGAATAAGCCCGCCTTTATTGACTTGCCCGTAGGCGCATCATAATATTCGCGTTCATGCCCGATTCCTCTTCACTTTCCGGCCGCACGATTTCTCACTATCGCATTCTTGAAAAGCTGGGCGGCGGGGGGATGGGCGTCGTTTACAAAGCCGAAGACGTCAATCTCGGCCGGTCAGTTGCCCTGAAGTTTCTTCCCGAAGACGTAGCTCATGATCCGACGGCCCTCGAGCGCTTTCGCCGTGAAGCTCGCGCCGCCTCCGCGCTGAATCATCCCAACATCTGCACGATTCACGAAATCGCGGAAGACAACGAGCGGCTCTTTATCGCCATGGAGTGTCTCGAGGGCGAGACGCTGAAGCACCTTCTCACCCAGCCGCCGTTGGCGACCGGCGCGATTCTCGATTACGGCATCCAAATCGCCGATGCGCTCGACGCGGCTCATTCGAAGGGAATCGTTCACCGGGACATCAAGCCCGCCAACATCTTCATCACGCATCGCAATCAGGCGAAATTGCTCGATTTTGGCTTGGCGAAGCTCGCTCCTTCTAAACGCGCGGCAATCGATGTCGACGAGCAGACGGCAACCGTCGACGCAGCTCCTAATTTCAAAGACCACCTAACGAACCCCGGCTCGGCCGTAGGCACCGTAGCCTACATGTCTCCGGAACAAGCGCGCGGCGAGGAGGTTGACGCGCGGTCGGACATGTTTTCTCTTGGCGTCGTACTTTACGAAATGGCGACAGGCCGGCAAGCATTCCCGGGCGCCACGTCCGCCGTTGTCTTTGACGCCATCCTGAATCGAGTGCCGCCGCCTCCTGCACGCGTTAACTCTCAAATGCCTGCGGAACTCGGGCGAATGATCGAGACGCTGCTCGAGAAAAATCGTAACGAACGCCGCCAGTCAGCCGGAGCGCTGCGCGACGACCTCCAGCGCCTGAAGAAGGAAGTCGAGTCGGGGCTCGCCACGGCCGCAAAGCCATCGGGGAAATCCATCGCGGTGCTCTACTTTGAAAATCTCAGCGGGGCCAAAGAGGACGAATACTTCCGCGACGGAATGACCGAAGACGTCATCACCGAACTAACGCAGATTAAGACGCTGCACGTGTTTCCCCGCGCCGCGGTCGTGGCCTACCGCGACAAGCCGGCCACGGCTCCCGAAATCGGCAAGCATCTCGACGCCGCTTATGTGCTTGGCGGCAGCGTTCGCCGCGCGGGCAATCGCCTGCGCATTACCGCGCAGTTGGTCGAGACCCAGACGGGCCACACGGTTTGGGCCGAACGCTATGACCGCGAGATGAAAGACGTCTTCGAAGTTCAGGATGAAATCGCGCGCAGCATCACGCAGGCTCTCCGGATTTCGCTTTCCGCGCAGGAGCAAGAGACGATCGCTCAGAAGCCCACCGAAAATCTTCAGGCCTACGACTATTTTCTGCGCGGACGCAACTACACGCGCCGCGAAAATCTCGAATTCGCCATGCAGATGTTCGAGCACGCCATCCGCCTCGATCCCAATTTTGCTCTCGCGCACGCGGGAATCGCGAATATCAGCGGCATGCAGTTTGAAATGCACGGCCGCGATCCCCGGTGGATTGAAAAAGGTCTGGCTGCCGCCAATCGCAGTTTCGAGCTCGATCCCGAAAATCCAGAAGTGATTGCAAGCCGCGCGCGCCTTTGCCATGTGCAGCAGAGATACGACGAAGCCGTCAAGCTCGCTCGCATGGCGATTGATCGCAGGTCCGACTGCCAGAATGCATGGGACGTCTTGGGCCGGGCGTTATTCTGTTCAGACCGCTGGCAGGAAGCGGCCGATCTGGCCGAGCGCGCAGTTGCAGCAGCCGGGGACAACTACAATGTCTTCGTCCCATACGTCAATTCGACGTTGGCTCTCGGCGACAAGGAGTCAGCCCGAAATCTGATTGAGCGGCAGTGTCGCGTTCTCGAATACCAGGTGGATACGGTTCCCGAAGACGTGCGGGCGCGCATCCTGCTCTCTGCGACGTTCGTGCAATTAGGAAAGGATAAAGACGCGTCGCAGCATTTGGAGATGGCGGTTGCCATGCGCCCCAATGATCCGAACACGCTGTATAACGCGGCGTGCACTTACGGAATGCTTGGGATGAAAGCCGAATCTCTCGCCATGCTGAAACGGGCCATCGAGTGCGGCTTCACGGACATGGAATGGATTTCCCGTGACTCCGATTTGTCGTCTCTGCACGACGAACCCGAGTTCAAGCGCCTCCTCGATCGCCCAAAGCCCAAGAGCTAACATTTTCGTTCCGAGTCAACAGTCCTTTTTTCTTTCGTCGACCTGCCTGCTCACCTCTTGCTCCCGGATTTAGCTTTCTTCGAAACATCGGTTTCGTGAAATGGGGGAGGCCTCTCGAAGTACTGGAATGAAATGAATAAATACTGAGTCTTCGATCCTGCTGATTCACAACCACTTCGGCCCCCGATCCAAATTGCTGTGGACTTTCGCTAACCCCAACTTCGCGCTAGCCTAAATAAAACAAAATGCCCGGAAAAAAGAAAAATCGGAAACGCGCCGCTTCCGCGACTCAGGCTGGCCGTCGCAAACCCAGTCTGAGCCGCCATAGGCGCTGCTGCGCGATCTGCCGCCATCCCAATCGCGCCGTCATCGAAGAAGATTTTCTGCGCTGGCGCGGAGCCGGCGATATCGCCGAAGAACATGATCTTCACGACCGCCAATCCGTCTACCGCCACGCTCACGCGACCGGCCTTTGGGGGCAGCGTCGGCGCAATCTGCGGGTCGCGCTGGAAAGACTTATCGAGGGCGCGGATCGCGTCAGTGTTACGGGCGACACCATCGTCCGCGCCGTCATCGCGCACGCTCGTATCAACGACGAGGGCAAGTACGTCGAGCCTCCTCGTCACATCGTTCACTGGCGCGGTGGCAAGCCTGCAAAGATTTCTACTCGATACATCGCGCAATTAGAAAATGACCTATCTGATTGAAAATAAAGGACGGCTGCGAAGCCTACTCGATACAAATCGGGGGTCCCTGTCGCGCGAGAAAAACAATATTTCAGAGCTCGGAAGAAATAGCTCCGAAACTCCCTATCAGAGCCAGGAGGCCCTCGGCTCCGGGTTCTCGATTCCGAGTCAACGCGGAAAAATCACTCGATCACCGGCCGCGCGCCATGTCGCCGCGGAGAGCCATGCAGGTGCTTGTCGCGAAGGCGACGCGATCCCCCTTGGAATTCGTGACGGTGCACTCGACGAGGCCGACCGTCTTGCCTCGTTGCACAACGCGACCAACAGCAGCGAGGCGATCGCTCCACACCGGCTTGAGAAAATTAATTTTCAACTCGAGCGTAGTGAACGATTCGCCTTCTTCAAGCGTCGATGCAAACGCCATTCCCATGGCCGCGTCGGCGATGTCGCAGAGAATTCCGCCGTGCAGCGTTCCCATCGGATTGGCATGGCGGCCATCCGCGTCGAGCTCCAGCGCAGCCTCGCCTTGTTGCACGGCCGTGAGACGAAATCCGATGAGCTGCGCAATCGGCGGCTGTGGCGATTCGCCCCGAAGCGTGCGTTCAAGATTTTCCAGCATCGTGGACATTGGAGCGGTACCTCGCGCGAGACTTCAATGTTATTGATGTTCGCCGAAGATGGAGGATGCAAAATCCCCGGCTGTAAAGGACGCGGAATCCTCCTGCAGTTTGCGGCACGCGTTCCGGGCGGTGGATCAATCCGCGTCGCCAACATACCTCGACAACCGCCGGTCCACACCGGGCAGGACCACATAAAAGGCCGGCACCAGCAGGTAGAGGATACCTGCCACACGCGGATGGAAAAACGCCACGATGATCGCCACAACGCATGCCAGCGGGCCCGACAGAATGAGCTGCTTGGCGAAACGGATCATCTCCGGGTGGACGTTAGGCTCAAGGAGATGTCCGGGGCCTGCCGCGTACGAGAGGTGCGCATAAAGCAGCAAGCCGACGAACGTCACGTTTGCGCCATAGAAAATTACGGCATCGCGCTGCCCGGGATAACGGCCGGCAAGTATCGTCGAGAAGGGAATCAGCGTCACCGAGAACAGGAATGCGAGATTGATCCAGAGCGATCTCCGATCTGTCGTCCGCAGCCAATGGAACTGATTGTGATGTCCGATCCAATAAATACCCAGGACCGTGAAGCTGATCGCGTAAACCAGGAAAAAATGCCACATCCCGAAAAGCTTTCGCGAAAGCTCCCAGTCGACGGCGTTCGAAGGGATTTCGGGGACCTTCATATTGAAGACCATCAGCGTCATGGCGATGGCGAAGACGCTGTCGGTGAGCGTTTCGATGCGGCCCTTCGTGAGCCCTACCATCGTCATGCTCTTCTTTTCGGTCATCGTAGGGAGCTATCGCCCGTTCAATCGTGGTCGTCGTGCGGCAGCGGGGAGCCGTCTCGCAAACCGCCGGAGATGCGGCCCCAGGCGCTGGTTCGCCAATTGTCGACAGTCGCCTGCGCGTTGATCCACGGCGGCAAGCTGATCGCAAGAAAGTCCGACAGCGCGTAAATATATGGCTCGTACATCAGCCGCAATTCTTTCAGCTTCGCGTCTACCGTCGGCCCGGCGGAAAACTTCATTCCCAGCTGGGCCAGATTTTCGCGAATGCGCTGCAAATCAGCGTCAGGCAGCCGATCGTGCTTCGGCGCTTGCGGCTTCGACTTGAAAATTTGCGCGAGATCCACGACGGTGTGGCGCGTCATGGCGAAAGTCAATTGCGCCTGCTTCGTGCAAGTTCCGTCAATGCTTGCAATCGTGAGCGCGCAGGAATCGAGGATGGCCGTCAGCGCGGCGAGCCAGGATTCATTGTCGTGCTGCGAGCGGTAATACGGCAATACAGGATAGGAAATGTGGCTTTCGAGAATGTCCGCGGCCGAGCGCTCCCATTCGTGGAAAAGTTCTTTGAGCGATTCAGTTCCCTGCGGATAGGCGTGGCGCCGCAAAAGTTCCGCGGCAGTTGGCGGCGATCCAGCCCGCGCGTCCAGAAGCACCACGGCGACCTCGCGGCGCGAAAATGCCTGGTAGATGACGGGAAGATACCCGATGAGCGCGGCAAGAAATCCGAAGCCCATTCCGGCCTCGGCAACGCTCAGGAACCGGCTCCAGCCGGCTCGGGGAATTACGTCGTCGAGCCCGAGCGTAAAGAAATTCGTGCCGCTCATATAGAGCGCCGAAAGATAATTGAAATTGCCGGGAAACGAGCTCGCCGGCGGGCCGGACGCGAGCAACAGATACGCAAATCCGGCGATCAGTCCGACCGCCCAGACCGAGAGTAGCAAAAGCAGTGAGAGCGGGCCGTAGTAGGCGAAGAAAGATTCGCGCGTCTTCGGCCTTCGCAATTTGCGGCCGATGGCGCGCCACGGCTTCCACGTTATGCGATAGAAAATGCGCGCCAAACGGATACGGCGCGTGGCGCGGCGCGGCAAGACGACTGTCTCGAACGCGTCGAGCATGACGATGAAAAGAATTGCAATGCCAACGATCGCTTCGAGAATTCTCATCCGTTTTCGAGTTTCGCACTCATCGTGATTTCGGCCTTGAGCAAACGCGAGACCGGGCAATTCGCTTTGGCGGACGCAGCGGCGCTTTGAAATGCTTCAGCCGAAGCTCCGGGCACTTTCGCGGAAACGTCGAGATGAATTTTTGAGATCGTCCAGCCGGCGTCGAGCTTTTCGAGGGTCAGCGTCGCGGTGGTGGAGATTTGTTCCGGCGTCAATTGCACCGTGGAAAGCTGCGCCGAGAGCGCCATGGTAAAGCATCCGGCATGCGCCGCGGCGATCAGCTCTTCGGGATTTGTGCCCGGCGCATTTTCGAAGCGAGTGCTGAACGAATAGGGAGTGTTCTTTAGGATGCCGCTATCGGTTGAAATCGAGCCCGCGCCTTCGCGAAGAGATCCCTTCCAGACTGCCGATGCCTTGCGTTGCATTCAATCCTCCCGGTTATTTCAAAATATTTGCGTTGCGAATGCGCGGTTACTTCGCGCGCGTGCTCGAGCTTTGCCGATCCAGCATCTTGAAATGCTGCTGGACGCGGCTGAGTTGGCTGCCGAAAACAGTTTCGTACGCGCCGAAAAGGAGAAACGGTACGAGCGCAGCGACGACCCACAGTTTCGCTTTGCCGGTAATCTTTGCTTCAGGCTCCCATCGGAAAAGTTGCCGCGAAATTTCAAACGCGACGACGAGGCCGACTGTCAGCGCGATTAGCTCTTCGATAAGCTCGTGACGGCCGATCAATCCCGTTGTGGACGCTTCGAGTCCCATCGCGAGGTAAGTAGCCGGCGAAAAGAGCGCGGCTTTCTGAATCCAGGACGGGAACGCAGCAAGCGGAACCGTCGCGCCGGAAAGGAAAAGAAATGCAGACCATAAGAGATTGTTGATGACCTGCGTTTCTTGCATCGTGTTTGTGACGCTGGCTACAATCAAGCCGAATGCGGAGAATGTTGCGGCGCCGACCGACACCAGCGCGAAGACGGCCCAGAGATTTCCCCACGTGCCCATGTGGAATGCCGCGCGGCAAATCAGAATTTCCGCGGCAACGGCCGGGAGAATCAAAACGTAGTTTGCAAAGATGCTCGACGCCAGCATCGAACCGGCGCCGACCGGCGCGAGCCGAAATCGCCGCAAAATTCCTTGCTCGCGGAACATGACCAGTTGGACGCTCAGGCCCCAGAAGCTGCCCATGACCGTGATCGTCAGCACGGCGCCGAGAATGTACGCGATCCAGCCTGTCTGACCGTGGCCGAAAATCAGGATGAAGAAAAACAGGAAGCCCAGCGGCATAATAAGGCCAAAGAACATGAACGTCTTGTTCCGCAGCGCCAGCAGAATTCGAATTTTCGTGAGACTCCAGGTGTTTTTCACTCCGCGCGCTCCAGCGTGCTCATTCGCGTAGCCTTCGGCCGGTCAGCTCGAGAAAAACATCTTCGAGCGACGGCGAAAACATTTCGAGGCTCTGCAACTCGTTAATTTCGGCTTCCAGCAATTTCACCAGGGCGACGATCGTTTGCGGCGGCCGCGTGGAATGAAGCAGATAGACGCCTTCGAATTCCCGCGAATCGGAAACGCCGTCGAGGCTATTTAGAATTCCATCGGGCACTTGCTTCGCGAGGCGTACTTCGATACGCGTGGTTCCAGCCGAACGATGCTTCAATTCGCGCGGAGTTCCTTGCGCAATGATTTTGCCGGAATCAACGATGGCCACGCGGTCGCAAAGGCGCTCGGCTTCTTCGATGTAATGCGTGGTCAGGAGAATCGTTTTCTTCTCCTGTTTCAATTCTTCGATGATGTCGTAAATTTCGCGGCGCACTTGAGGATCGAGGCCTGCTGTCGGCTCGTCGAGAAAAAGTACCGTGGGGTTGTTCACCAGCGCGAGCGCCAGGGCGAGACGCTGCTTCTGTCCGCCGGAAAGCTGGCTGTAGAAAGCATTTCGCTTTTCTTCGAGTTGAAAGCGGCGAAGCAAAAGTCCGGGAACTGCGCGCCGGCGATAGAAGCCGGTGAAAAGCGCGAGCGCTTCGCTCACTCGCATCTTGTCCGGCAGGGAAGTGGACTGAAGAACGGCGCCGACTTCCTGTTTGAATTCGAGACCCGCCGTCTGCGGATCGAGGCCGGCGACGATTGCAACGCCGGCATCGGGCGTGCGCAACCCTTCGAGAATTTCAATGGTAGAAGTTTTACCGGCGCCGTTTGGGCCCAGCAATCCGAAAACTTCACCCGCCTGAACTTCGAAGCTCACGCCGCGCAGAGCGGCAACGCTTCCGTAGCTCTTGCGCAAGTTTTCGACGCGTATTACGGGTTCGCTCACAGCACTCCAGAGATCGCATCGCGCGACAGGATTGAAGAATTCCGCTCGCGGTTTCGGGTCAGGCGAAGAAAGCTGCCTGCAAAATCAGAACATCTTCTATACCACAGACGGGTCCGCGGAGCGAACGAGCGCCGCTCGCAGCGATCAAGCTTGCCGCCGGATTTTCGCTGGCCGCCGCGCGTGCTTGCGAACGGCTTTGCGGGCGGGCGACCAGCCATACCGCTTGTAATTGATGCGCGTGCCCGGAATTTCGACTCCTTCGCTTTCGAGCATTCGGCGCTGGAGAGAACCGTAGGGCTCGCGAATGATAAGTTTTCCGCCCGCGCCGACTACGCGGTGCCACGGAATTCCTCGGCCGGACGGCGATCCCGCCATCGCGTAGCCTACGACGCGAGCGCCGCCGCGCACTTTGAGCGCGCGAGCGATTTCTCCGTAAGTCGTAACGCGCCCGCGCGGAATTCGTTTCACCAAACGATAGATGGCATCCCAAGACATAAGTTTAGAGAATCCCTCGCGGCGCCGCGCACGTCAAATAGGCGGGGGAATTTGCGCCGCTCGCGCGCGATTGTTCACGCAAATAATTGCAAAATGTTCCTTCACCGCACTTTTTCTACTACCCCGCGAGTTCAGACAACCATTAACAACTCGGCGCATCGTACCATTGACGGCGTAGTGCACGGTACATACACTACGCCGCAGCGATGAGGAACGGAGGCGTTCGTGGCATTCGTCCGGCGCAAGGGAAATGTCTACTATTTGGTGCACAACGTGCGCCGTCGGGGAAAAATCGCGCAGATCCATCTGGCGAAACTCGGCGAGCGGCCGCGCATTACTGATGACGTGGTACGAAACGTTTCACGCGAATATCCCGCTCTGGAACTGGATTGGGCGGCATTGCGTGAAAGGATAAACACCCGCGTGGAACTGTTTGACATCCGTTCACCCTACGTACAGACTTTGATTCAAGCACTGCGAATCATAAATTTGGACTTGGCGGACTTACCTCCGCCGTTGTTGTCTCTGGGGAATGAAGCACTGAATCGGGAATTGGTAACGCAATTGAGGCTTCTCCGTTCGACACTTGACGCCAAGCTTGACCAGGTTGAACGGACGCAGCCGAGGGCCATTGGCCCAATCCGGAAATTCCGGTAGGGAGTATGGTGGTGGCAACGCGGGCACAACATCTCGATCCGACACAACGCAGCCATGAATCTCGCGATTTTGAGGCAGGACTGCGCCGGAAGATCGTCGGACAGGTCGAAGCGGTGCAGGCTGTGGTCGATCTGTATCAAGTGTTTCGCGCCGGATTGAATTCGCCGGGGCGGCCCGTCGGCAATTTGCTTTTTCTTGGGCCAACTGGATCAGGAAAGACGCGCGTCGTGGAAGCGACGGCGGAAAATCTTTTTGGCGATCCGCGCGCAGTGATCAAAGTGGATTGCGCGGAATTCCAGCACTCGCACGAAATCGCAAAGTTGATTGGTTCGCCTCCGGGATACCTCGGCCATCGCGAAACTCATCCGCTGATCACGCAAGAAGCGCTGGCGCAATTTCACACCGACAAACTGAAAATCAGTTTCCTGCTCTTCGACGAAATCGAGAAAGCGTCCGATTCGCTGTGGCAACTGCTGCTCGGGATTCTGGACAAGGCCACGCTGACGCTTGGCGACAATCGCCGGGTGGATCTTTCGCAGACGATGATTTTCATGACGTCGAACCTCGGCGGCACCGAGATCACCGAGTTGATGAACGGAAGCATGGGATTTGCGCCGCAGCAGCGCGCCGACACGCAAACTCGGCTGGACGAAAAGGTGGAAAAGACGGCGTCCGAGGCTGCGAAGAGAAAATTCGCGCCCGAATTCATGAACCGGATCGACAAGGTGATCGTGTTCCATCCGTTGCGTTCCGAGCAACTCGAACAGATTCTCGAGATCGAGCTGGGAATGGTGCAGCAGCGCGTGCTTGAAACGGCGCGCGGAAGATTTTTGTTTCGGGTGACACCTACGGCGCGCGAGTTCCTGCTAAAAGAGGGAACCGATCTGAAATACGGCGCGCGACATTTGAAGCGAGCGATCGAGCGGCATCTTGTATATCCGATGGCGAGCTTACTGGCTACGGAACAAATTGCGCTTGGCGATGTGCTCGCGATTGATTGGGACGAGGACGATCACCGGCTCGTCTTCCTGAAGGAAGCGGAAGGTGCGCTGATTCCGATGCCTGCGAGCGCGGCACCGATGGCCGCTGATGCGGCGCGTGCGAGCTCGGATGGGCGAGCGGTGAATGTGCCGGTGACGGCAGCGCCTGCCGATGCAACTGCGCCTCCTCAAGCGTCTGCTTCGCGCGGAACTTCCTCGGAAAAGAACGAGTCTGACAGAAAGAAGTAGTTCTTCACAGAATCCTCCACAGCTGATCAGTTTCGGAAGACCGCGTTAGCTAATTTCTAAACTCATTTCGGATAATGATCGCAGCCGTCAGCGGGCGCGCAAGACAAGAACAAGTGCCGAGGATAACCCGGTCAACTTCGTTTTTTGCTTTTGGTCTGCGCGACCCGAACCTTTACCATTTTCTTTATTAGCGCGATCGGGAGTGGCTTGTCTGTGGGGAATTGGATCGTGCCTTTGGATGTGGAGTAGCCCTTGAGTTCGCTCTTGAATTTTTCGATGACCGCGGCCGTGGGGAATAGGCTGCAGTGGTTCGAAAACGCGGCGAACCAGACCAGCACTACTTTGTGCTTGAATGCGGGAATTCCGTAGCTGATGATCTCGGTCGCTTCTGGTGGAACGGCGGAGCGAATCGAGGCGCGAAGTTTGATTAGCGCGCTGCGGGCTGGTTCTGGGATGCCCGCGAGATATTCGTCGATGTTTTTCGGGGCGTGGGTGTTTTTTCTTTTCCCTGCAGAACGACGACTGCCAGATTTCGCCTTCTTCATGCGGGCAATGCTACAAGAAGCTCCATGTCGAGTCCATTGCCTCGGTCCGGCCCGCGGCTGCTCGACTTGGAAAGCGCCTCGGAGTTTTCCGCGACCGGTTTAAAACGCGCGGGCGCGGCCGCTGTTGGCGGGGCCGGCTTGGAATTTGGGCCACGCGCTGTTGAGTAGGCCGCCGTGGGTGCCGGCGAAAGCGAGAATATTTCCTTCCTGCCAAGCAACGTATACGGTTCCATCAGGCGCGAGTGTGGGAGAGGAATACGCGCGGGCGTCAACGGGGAATTGCGCGAGCAATTTGCCGTCGGGAGAGAGGGCCATGAGCGCAGTGTCATTCACAAAATAGATTGTTTCGTCCTGCGCGAGAATCGGCGCTGCCGATATCGGGCCACCAGCGGCATCAAATGACCATTTTAGAGTTCCGTCGGGGCGCAGAGCGTACAGGATACCGTCATGGCTGCCGAAATAAATCGTTCCGTCGGTAGCAATCACCGGTGAGGCGGAGTTGACGGTGTGGATTTTGGTCTTGAATTCCCACTTGAAGCGCCCTTCCGATGAAATCGCAACGAAGCGGGAGTCCGGGACACAGGCGTAGATGGTTCCGTCGTCTCCCACGGCCATCGGCGACTCGAGCCAGAAATTTCCGTTCGGAATGAATCCATGCGTTCGGGTGATCATGTCGACCGTCACCGGAGGATTCATGACTGGATATTCCCATTGCGTTCTTCCGGTTGAATCGGCGGCATCCATTCTCCCACGTCCGTCATACACGACGAGCCTATTGGGAAGAATGATGACGGAACCGTTTCGCTCGAAGCCATAGCCTGTGGGGTAATCGAATGTTCCGTCGGACAATCGAAGGGCGCGAAGCTGGCCGCGCCACGGAGTGTAGAGATGATTTTGGTCAATGGCGGGGGCGATCGTGCCCATTCCTTTGTCCGCGTAGGGACCGCCGCCGTTTGACCAACGTTGCGTGCCGTCGTGATTGATGGCGAAGATAAGTTGGTCCTCATTGGTGACGTAGACGGTGTCGTCAGCGCCGAGGACGGGAGCTATGCGCACGCGCCCGGCGCTGAATTTCCATTTCAATTTTCCGGTGGAGTCGACGGCATAGACGAAACCGTCTTCGCTGGCGGCGAACACTGTGCCGTCGTCGCCAAGGGCGAGAGCGGCGCTGATGGGTCCGGATGCTGAGAATTTCCATTTCTGCTGGATCGGCGGCGCTTGAGTGTGGATGGGTTTTCCGGGCGAGCCGAATCTTGTAGCAATCAGATGTGACGAAATTGAGCTGGTGATTACACCGCCAATGATTATGGCGGCGACGATGATCAGCACCCAACGAATCGCACTGCTGAGAATTCCATTCGATTCGTGGATCATGGAGACCTTTGAATCGTGCTGATTGGATTTTCGGCGAACGATGACATGCGATTACCAGCCTCAGCTAAAAGTTAATTCCAGAATATCAGTCGCGGCTTTGTCTTACGCGACGAGTATCGCAGCGGTTGCTTTTCTCATTATCGGAGGCGATCCGCCAGAGATGACATCGGAAGAAGGCGTCTCAGGGCTTCCAGCGGAGGATGGGCTTGCGGGCGGCGGCGACTTCGTCGAGGCGGCCGACACGAGTGGAGTGCGGGGCGGTCTTGACGAGCTCGGGATTTTTTTCGGCTTCCTCGGCGATGGCGCGCATGGCTTGAATGAATAAATCGCATTCTTCGCGCGATTCGGATTCCGTCGGCTCGATCATCAGCGCGCCGGGGACGATTAGAGGAAACGCCGTGGTATACGGATGAAAGCCGTAGTCGATCAGGCGCTTGGCAATGTCCATGGTGTTGACGCCGTGCTTTTTCTGGCGCGAGTCGCTGAAGACGACTTCGTGCATGGAAGGCAAATCGTAGGGAAGATCGTAGGCGCCTTCGAGATGCTTGCGAATGTAATTGGCGTTGAGGACGGCGTCTTCGGTGGCCTGGCGCATTCCAGGGCCGTAGGCGAGGGTGTAGGCGAGCGCGCGCAACAAAACCCCGAAATTTCCGCAGTAGGCGCGAACTCGGCCGATTGATTTCGGACGATTTGAATCGAGCGCATAGCGGCCAGGCTCTTTTTCGACGACGACCGGAACGGGCAAATAAGGCTCGAGGAATTTCTTCACGACGACCGGGCCGGCGCCGGGGCCGCCGCCGCCGTGCGGAGTCGAAAATGTTTTGTGCAGGTTGAGGTGCATGACGTCCACGCCGAAATCGCCGGGGCGCGTGACGCCTGCGAGAGCATTCATGTTCGCGCCGTCCATGTAAAGGAGAGCGCCGCGCTGGTGAAGAATTTCAGCGATCTCGCCGATACGTTCTTCGAATACGCCGAGAGTGGTCGGATTCGTGAGCATCAGCGCAGCCACGTCTTCAGTGGCGTATTCGCGCAGGTGGTCGGTGTCGAGTTGGCCGCGCGCATTGGACTTGATGTTCTGCACTTCGTACCCGGCGATGACGACGGAAGCTGGATTCGTTCCATGCGCCGAATCGGGGATGAGAACTTTTTTGCGCGGATTGCCCTGCGCTTCGAGGTGCGCGCGGATGAGTAGCAGGCCGGTGAGTTCACCTTGCGCGCCGGCGACGGGCTCGAGAGTGGCCGCATCCATGCCCGTGATTTCGAGAAGACATTTTTGGAGATCGTAGAGGATGCGCAAGCAGCCTTGCGAAAGTTCAGCTGGCTGATAGGGATGCTCGGTGCCGAGGCCGTCGAGGCGCGCGACGAATTCGTTGACGCGCGGGTTGTATTTCATCGTGCAGGAGCCGAGCGGATACATGCCGAGATCAATCGCGTAATTCCACGTGGAGAGGCGCGTGAAATGGCGAATGACTTCAATTTCGCTGACTTCGGGGAAGCCGTCGATTTCGCCGCGGGCGAGAGCGCCGAGTTCCTTTGCGGCGTCAATCGCTGGAACATCGAGAGGCGGCAACTCGATGCCGCGCTTTCCCGGAGCAGATTTTTCGAAGATCAAGCCTTCGTTCTGCGTGGGATGGCGGCGCGCTTTTGTGATTTTTGCGGATTCGTCGCTCGCCATTGTGGTTTCTGTTTTTAGCGAATCGCTCAAGAAATCACTTCTCCTGACTCAGCGGGTGCCAGAATTCTCTTAATGGATGCGGCTAGGCGTTCGATTTCCGCGCGGGGCATTGTTTCGGTAACGCATACGAGGCCGCGCTTCGTTAGATCGGTATACGCGGTGCCGATGGCGAGCGGGCCGATGATTTTATCGCGGAGGAGCGCCGCGTTGATCATTCTTACGGAACGCGGAAATTCGAGGACGAACTCGTTGAACGTGGGGCCCGAGAATGCGCGGCGGACGCCGGGAATTTTCGTGAGTTCTGATTGCGCGAATCGCGCTTTTGCCAGATTTTGAAGCGCGACTTCGCGGAGGCCCTGCTTGCCGAGCAGAGTCAGATGGATTGTGGCCGCGAGAGCGAAAAGCGCTTCGTTCGTGCAGATGTTGGAAGTGGCTTTTTCGCGGCGGATGTGTTGCTCGCGCGTGGCGAGCGTGAGGACAAAGCCGCGGCGGCCTTCGGCGTCGGAAGTCTGGCCAGCGAGGCGGCCGGGGAGTTGGCGCACGAATTTGTCGCGAGTGGCGATGACGCCGACGTGCGGGCCGCCGTAGCTCGGCGCGACGCCGAAGCTCTGGCATTCCATCGCAACGATGTCGGCTTCGGCGGGCGGACGGACGATGCCGAGAGATACAGCTTCGGTGATTCCGACGACGAGGAGCGCGCCGGCCGTGTGAGCGATTTCCGCGAGCGCGGGAACGTCTTCGATGACGCCGAAGAAATTCGGCGACTGAACGACGATTGCCGCGAGATCGGCTAGGTCGACTTTGTCGAGCGCTTTTTGATTTATCTCACCCGACGGCGTGAATTCGACTTCGTGAATCTTTATTCCGAGGTGCTTGGCGTACGTTTGCAGCACCTGGCGATATTCCGGGTGGACGCTTCGCGCGATGAGAACGGAGTGGCGGCCGGCGAGACGTTCGGCCATCAGGACTGCTTCGGTAAGCGCCGTCGAGCCGTCGTACATGGAAGCGTTCGCTACTTCCTGGCCGGTGAGCTGGCAGATGAGCGTCTGAAATTCGAAGATCGCTTCGAGGGTGCCCTGCGAAATTTCGGCTTGATAAGGCGTGTAGGAAGTTAAAAATTCGCCGCGCTGAATCAGCGAGTCGGTGACGACGGAGCGAAAATGATTGTAGACGCCGGCACCGAGGAATGAGGTGTAGCCGCGCGAATTTTCGTCAGCGCGCGCTTTGAAGTACTGGATGATTTCGGGCTCGGACATCGGCCCTGGCAAATTTAGCGGTTCGTGCAGGCGGAATTTTTCAGGGACGGTGCGAAATAATTCGCCGATCGAACGAGCGCCGATGGCGTCGAGCATTGCCTGGCGCTCGGACGGACTCTTGGGGAGGTAGCGCATCAGGCCGAGTGTTCCTTGGCCTTTTCGGCGACGTAAGTTTCGTAGGCGGCGGAATCCATAAGTGAGGATATCTCGCCCTTGTCGGCAAGTTTCAAGCGGATGAGCCAGCCGCCAGTGTGCGGCTCCTGATTTATTTTTTCGGGGGAATTTGCCAGAGTTTCGTTTGTGGCGACGACTTCGCCAGTTGCCGGACTGAAAACTTCGCTGACCGCTTTCACCGATTCGATGCTTCCCAGCGTCTGGCCGGCCTTCAATTGCGCTCCGATTTTTGGAAGCTCGACGAAGACGACGTCGCCGAGTTCATTCTGCGCGTAGTCCGTAATTCCAATCGTGCCAGTGTCGCCTTCGATCTTGATCCACTCATGATCCTTCGAGTAGCGGAAATCCGCTGGATACATGGACTCTCCTTGTCGAGAAAGTTCGAATGATGTGCGCTATTTCGGGCGCTTGTAAAAGGGGATGCCGACGATTCGCGCCGGGACCGGCGTTCCCCGAATGATGATTTCGATTTCGGTGTCGAGAGCTGCGTGATCCACGGGAACGTATGCCATTCCGATATTTTTCTTCAAAAATGGCGCAGGACCGCCGCTGGTGACCCGGCCAACTTCCGCGCCGCCGATGGCGACGGGATATCCGTCGCGGCCAATGCGCTTGTCGAGCATTTCGAAGCCGACGAGCTTGCGCGTGAGGCCTTCACCCTTTTGCTTCACCAGAATTTCACGTCCGAGAAAAGCGCCTTTATCAACTTTGCAGATCCAGGCGAGGCCGGCTTCCCACGGCGTGGTTGTCTCGTCAATTTCATGGCCGTATAGACACATGCCGGCTTCGAGGCGAAGCGTGTTTCGCGCGCCGAGGCCGCAGGGGATGATTCCTTCGGGCGCGCCAGCATCGAGCAAATCCGTCCATATTTTTTCGGAGTATTCGGGATCGAAATAAATCTCGAAGCCGTCTTCGCCGGTGTAGCCCGTCCTCGCGATCATCGCAGAAACGCCGGCCACTTTTCCGAATGCGAGATGGTAGTAGTGAATGTCCGCGAGCGCGACATCCGTGAAGCGCTGCAAGAGCGCCTCCGCCTTCGGGCCTTGAATGGCGAGGAGGGAATAGTCGTCGCCGTTGTTCTGGACGCGCGCGTCGAAATTATTGTGAGCGGCGATGTGGTCGAAATCGGTGTCCTGGTTCGATGCGTTGACGCACAGAAAATAGTGCGTTGGCGAAATGCGGTGGACTAGGAGATCGTCGACGAAAGTTCCTTCGGGCGTCATCAGGCCGGAATATTGGATTTGATGATCGATGAGCTTCGCAGCGTTATTGCAGGTGACGCGTTGCACGAGATCGAGCGATTGCGCACCGAGAATCTCGATTTCGCCCATGTGGCTGACGTCGAAAATTCCGGCGCGAGTGCGGACGGCTTCGTGCTCGGAAAGTATGCCGGAGTATTCGAGCGGCATATCCCAGCCGCCGAAATTAACCATTTTGGCGCCCAGCTTGCGATGGGCGGCATTCAATGCAGTTTTGCGGATTTGTGTGGTGGCGGGCGTGCTCACGAATAAAATCTCAAAATTATGGCTCGAACTTCACCGTAGCATGCGGGTTTTGGAGTGTCAAGAAAACCGCTCGGATTGGCGGTTGCTCACCGCGCCGCAGAATGCGTCTTGTCGGCTTGCCGAGGTTGGCCTATATTCACTCCAGATGGCTATGCGGATAGGAGAGGAGGGGTCTCGATGAGCGGACCCATCCTGTGTTCGCAGTGCGACCAACCGGAGGAGAAATGCAGCTGCGAAAAGTATTGTTGCTATTGCCAATCGCAGCAGGGAGTGCGCCTCTGCATTGACAGGCTGTATTATTGCCCGGATTGCCGGGAGGCCTGCGACGTGCGCGTGGTGGATGCCCGTGGAGAATGATTTCGTACGAACAGAAGCGAAGCTCGAGGAAGATCCGCGATTGCTTGCAGCGGTGGCCGCGATTATCGAGCATGCGGCGGGACGCGTGGGAATGAGCGACGCGCGGCGCCAGGCGCTAATACGCGCGGCGGAACAAACGTGCCGCGATACGTGGCCGGCCTCGAACGGCCGCGAACCGCTGGCTAAGATTATTTGCGACGAATTGGGCGACCGGATCGAAGTGACGATTCAATTTCCAGGCACGCCGGAGCCGGGAACGGAAGCCAAGCTCAAGGAACTTCAGAAGCGAGTTGACCGGGCGACGACCGAGACGCGGCACGGATCATTCCAGATTACCCTTGTGGAATACATCAGCGCACGGCAGTAAGACCAATCAGACCGGAAAGTTCATATAGGACATAGGCGGATATTGGGCCGCGGATGGCGCATTTGCGCCGAGAGCGATAATCAACCCGCAGGCAATTGTAGCGGCGGGCTTCAGCCCGGCAATTGAACTCGTAGCATTCTTGTCGCTGTTGCGCTCACATGTGCTAAGAGTGCCCGGCTGAAGCCGGGCGCTACAATTGCAATGTCTGCGCGCTTGCCTCTAATCACAACTGCGTGGCGAAGGCGTGGTTCTTGATTAGGCCTTGGAGCTGGTCTTCGGTGATGGGGATGTCGATTTTGATGTGGTCGCCGGTGGGCGAGACGCTGACGGAATCGAGCGCCTTGGCTACGTCGGGATGCGATTGCGCTTCCTGGTAACGGCGCATCATTACGCCTGCCTGTAGCGCCGCGGCTAGCGTGTTCGCATCATCCACCGTGTTGCAGACGGCCTGGAATTGAGTGTCGAGGCCGTTGCCGGTCTGGACGTGAATTTCCATGGCTTTCAGGCGATCGATGATCGCGGATGCTTGCGGGAACTGGCTCGCTTGCGGCAAGAGCTGCGCCATGGCGATGTGCGTGTATGACTTGTTCAGAACGGCCCACACCGTTCCGTTTCCGTTGGCGTCTTTGATGAGCGGGAAGAGCTCAGTGTTCGTGAGCAGACTTTCGGAGCCGCCGAAATGAACGTCAATTAGTTTTTCGAGTGCGGAGCGATTTCCGAAAGCTGCGGTGTTCGAATCGAGGAAGAAAAAAAGAATGTCGTTGCCGCCTACGCCGCTGCCGAAAGCCCATAGCTTGTAGCCGTGCACTTCGATCGAGGGCAGCTTCTGTTGCTTGAAGCGCTCTTCGGTCGCGCTGGGAGTGAAGCCCCCGAGGGCCACGCCCACAATCTGTTCGCCCTGATCCTTGCTCGGGGCAAAGGCGGCCCATGCCATCTCGTCGACTTGCGTGGTGGGATCGATTCCAGCGGTGGTGAGAAATTGCTCAAACTGGCGGAAATTTACGGGCAAAAGCTGGTCGCGCAATTGTGCGAACCAAGGATGCTGGCGCGCCGCCTTAAGATCGGCATAGGCGAACTCCCCAATATCCTTAGGGAACATGCCGATGATATCGGTGCTGAGGCTTCCCGCAGCCGCGGGGCGCGTAAGAAGAGCTCCAGCCGCGAGAATGCAAATGCTCGTCGCCGCGAAAACCACGACGAGCCGCTCAAATGACTTTCTCATTATCCTGTCCCCCTAAGAATTCAACGGTGGCGCTGGCCGCTAAAGCTCGCCTGCGACGACGGAACTTTCCGAAACGCGCGATTCAAGCGCGGCAGTGTCTAAACGAAGTTGCGCGACGATCTTGGCGTCCGCGCCCGCTTCGATCATGGACTCCAGATTAATTGAAACATTTTCCAGCGCGCCGCGAGCGGCCGCAACCGCCATCAACCGTGCCACATGAACATCAGACAACATAGAAGCGCTTGAGAGGCGTTCCAGTTGCCCGAGGCGTTCGTAGATCACAACAGCCTTTCGCGCAACCTGCAGCGGAACTTCCGCGGCGAAGAGCAATGCCTGTCGAATCGCGGATTGCCGGCGCGTCAATTCATCGGGATTTGTGTTCGGCAGCTTATATGCGGCCATGACGGAATCAAAGGACGCGGCGTCGCGGTCGATCGCCTCTGCGAATTCCTTAGAGGCGGTGCGAAATTCGGCGAGCACTTCGCTTAATTGATCCGCGAACGCAGCCTGAGATTTTTTCTTGCGCGATAAACCAGCGACCATTTGACCGAGACTCGCGGCCAGCGCTCCAGCAAGGGCTGCAACGGAGCCGCCGCCGGGGGTAGCTGTTGGCTGCGCGACAGCGTCGAGGAAAGGTGTGGCCAGAGCCGCGAGCCTTCCGCCCGTCTCGACGGGGCGCCTGCGAGCGAGGCGGCGAGCCGGTTTTCAAGAACTTGCGCTGGCGAAAAATTTTCGAGTTGAAGATAGAAATCGGAGGTCATTTCGATGGCGCGCTTGGGAATCAGGCCGACGATTTCGCTCCCGACAATCGAGACGCCGTAGCGCTCGGCTTCGCGCTTGACCATTTCAAAGACGCGATGCAGTGGCGTCTGCTCGAAATCGGTCATATTGATGGAAACTTGCGCGAGATTCCGCGCTTTCAGATTTACGTGCATCGCCTTGACGTAGCGCAGGCCGCCATTCGAGAAACGAATATTTTTCGCGATGCGTTTGGCGATTTCGATGTCGGAAGTATTTAGATTAATGTTGTAGGCGACGAGAAACTTTCGCGCGCCGACAACCACGGCTCCCGCGGTTGGATGAAGGCGTCGCTCGCCGAAATCAGGCGCGCGATCGGGATTGCGCGGAACTTCTTCGAGCAATCCTTCGAACTGGCCCTTGCGGATATTCTCGAGATTCGCCCGTTCAGGGCGCTGTGCCGCGGCCTCATACAAATAAACCGGAATCTGATACCGCTCCCAGATGGCGCGGCCGACTTTCCTGGCCAGCGCGACGCAATCCTCGATGGTGACGCCTTCGATGGGAATAAATGGGACGACGTCCGTGGCGCCCATGCGCGGGTGCGCGCCGGAATGCTTTGTGAGATCGATCAGCTCCAAAGCTTTGCCGACGCCGCGAAGCGCAGCCTCGGCGACCGGCTCGGCTTCGCCTGCGAGAGTGACGACGCTGCGATTGTGGTCGGCGTCGCTCTCGCGATCGAGGAGATAGACGCCCTCAACCTCGCGCATGGCGGCGACGATAGCGTCGACTTTGGCGAGATCACGGCCTTCGGAGAAGTTTGGAACGCACTCAATCAGCGTTTTCATTTAGAGGAAAGCGGCGCGCGGTGCGACTGTGCCACGAAACTCTCAATTCGCCGGACTCATTTCGCCATTTTTAATTCGATGGAGTTTTTTCGAAAATAACCGCGCCACGTTTCATTACGAGGCCGCAGTGATTCACGCCGAAATAGTAAGGGATTTCGCGATAGTCATCCACATCGAAGGCGGCGAAGTCGGCGAATTTGCCAACCTCGAGGGAGCCGACGCGCGAGTGGCGGCGCAGAGCGTACGCGCCATTGATCGTGGCAGCGGCGATAGCCTCGGCCGGCGTCATCCTCATTGCGGAGCAGGCGAGCGAAAGGATCATCTGCATGTTCGGCGTGGGGCTCGTTCCGGGATTGAAATCGGTGGCGAGCGCGACCGCGGCTCCGGCATCAATCAGCGCGCGCGCCGGCGCGTAATCCTTGAGCCCGAGATGAAAGCAGCAGCCGGGGAGGAGCGTGCAGGCGACTTCGGAGGCAGCGAGAGCGCGAACGTCGCCACGATTCACTTTTTCAAGATGGTCGGCGCTCGCTGCCTGAAGGCGGATGGCGAGGCGGGCGGCGCCGGTGCGGGCCAATTGCTCGGCGTGGATACGCGGCGTCATGCCGCAAACGATTCCGGCCATCAGAATGCGCGCGGCCTGGGGCACCGTGAATGCGCCACGATCGCAGAAGACATCGCAGAATTGCGCGAGGCCGGTCTGAGCGATATAGGGAATCCAAATGCGCGCGACAAGGTCGACGAAATCTTCGGAACGGCCCTTGTACTCGGGCGGGACAACGTGCGCACCGAGGAATGTGGTCGCAATGTCGAGGCGCTGCTCGAGCCGCAACTCGCGGATGAGCTCGAGCGTTTTCACTTCGCTCGCGAAATCGAGGCCGTAGCCGGTTTTTGCTTCGACGGTGGTTGTGCCATGCTCCGCCATCTGCCGAAGATGAACGTGAGCGCGAACTTTTAATTCTTCGGGACCCATGCGGCGGAGATTGCGCACGCTCGAAAGAATGCCGCCGCCGGATTTGGCTATCTTTTCGTAAGTGGCGCCAGCGATTCCTTGTTCGTATTCGGCGGCGCGGCTCTCGGGGAAAATTAGATGAGTGTGCGAGTCCACGAATCCGGGGAGAACGACGCGTCCGCCGAGATCGAGCTTCTTTGCGCGATGCCCCTGCCGGAGACGTTCGACATTTTTGCGGGTTCCGACGGCGTGAATTTCGCCTTCGCGAACCAGAAGCGCGCCGTCACGGATGATTTCGAAATCGCGCAAAGCGCGGCCGCGTCGAGGGGCGGGTCCGCGCAAGGTGAGAAGCTGCGAGCAGCCAGCGATGAGTAAGTCGGGCACGATGCGGATATCAAGTCTAGCGTGTTGGCGCAGGAACTTCTACTGAGAAGCACAGTTTCTTGGAGCGAAAGCAAAAGTGGCCTATGATTTCGCGCGGACTGATTCGACGCGCGGTTGGATTACGAGGACGAGGTGCAACGATGAAGCGAACGTTTCTGGGGATCTTTGCAGCGCTGACCGCTTTGCTGGCTTTGAATGCGGCGCACCGAAGTCCGCTGGATGCGAATTCGACGCCCTTCGACATCGTGATTCGAGACGGCAGAATTCTCGATGGCACTGGCTCGCCGTGGTATTCGGGCGATGTTGCGATTCGCGATGGGCGCATCGCGGCGATCGGGCGTCTCGGCAAAGTGTCCGCGAAGCGGATCATCGATGCGCATGGTCGAGTGATCGCGCCAGGTTTCATCGACATGCTGGGGCAATCAGAGCTGACGATCCTCGTCGATCCGCGCGTGCCTTCGAAAATTCACCAGGGAATCACGACGGAAATTACGGGCGAGGGCAACTCGGTGGCGCCGGAAACCGATGGACTTCTGCAAGCCGATCATCTGACCTACGAGCATTACGGCATCACTCCCAATTGGAAGACGTTCCGCGAATATTTTGGGCGGCTCGATAAACAGGGGATCGGAATCAATCTGGCGAGCTACGTCGGAGCGACGCAGGTGCGGCGCGTGGTAATTGGCGAGGAAGATCGCGCGCCGACAGCGGACGAACTCGATCGGATGCGCGCGCTGGTGCGGCAGGCGATGGACGAAGGAGCGATGGGCGTCTCGACGGCGCTCGAATACGCGCCGGCGCCTTACGCGAAGACGGACGAGCTGATCGCTCTGGCGAGCGAAGCCGCGAAATACGGCGGCATTTACGCGACGCACATGCGCAGTGAGGGTGACGGCGTGATGGATGCGCTCGAAGAGACATCGCGAATTGCGCACGAAGCGAAGATCCCCGTGGAAATTTGGCATCTGAAAGTTGCCGGCAAGTCGAATTGGGGAAAAATGCCGGAGGTGGTGAAGTTCATCGACAGGGCGCGCGCTTCCGGGCTCGACATTTCGGCGAACACGTACGCGTATACGGCGTGGTCGAACACGTTTTCCGCGTTCATTCCGCCATGGGCGCATGACGGCGGAGACGAAAAACTCATCGAGCGATTGAAAGATCCCGCGATGCGCGAGCGGATCAAAAAAGAAATGGATCACCCGGCGAAGGATTGGGACAACGAATGGAACGAAATTCCGGGCCCTGAGGCAATTTTGATCAGCGCCGTGCACAATCCGAAATTGCGGCCGTTGCAAGGCAAGAATTTGGCGGAAATTGCAAAGATGTGGGGCAAGGATCCGAAGGACGCGCTCTTCGATTTTTTGATTCAGGATGATGCGTTCACGTATGTTTCCGTATTCGGGATGCAGGAGTCGGATGTTGCTTTAGCGCTGAAGCAGCCGTGGGTGTCGATCGACAACGACTCGGAAGGCACTTCGCCGGAAGGAATATTAGGCCAGGAGCACCCACACCCGCGCGCGTACGGAACGTTTCCACGAATTCTTCGAAAATATGTGCGCGAAGAGAAATTGTTGACGCTGCCGGATGCGATTCGGAAATTCAGTTCGCTGGCAGCGCAGAAGATGGGGCTCACCGATCGCGGAGTGTTGAAGGCGGGGATGTGGGCGGATGTCGTTGTGTTCGATCCGGCGACGGTGCACGACGTGGCGACATACGAAAATCCAAACCAATTTTCAGTTGGGATGGACTATGTGCTGGTGAATGGCGTTCTTGTTATTGATGACGGCAAAATGACCGGCGAGCGGCCGGGCAAAGTTTTGCTCGGGCCGGGATACGGTCGAGCCAAGTAGCTCGCGGCCCGAGCGCGCCAGTGGCGTGAACTTTACGCTTTCGCAGCTTGTGCCTTGAAGCGCGGCGCGAATTCTTCGGCGGCGAAAGTTTCGATTGATGTGGGCGTCGTATTCTCGGCGGAACGCGTTTCGAGCGGCTTCATCCATCCTGAATTGAGCGACTCGAGCATTTCGACCAATTCCTTCACGTAGTCCGCGGGTAAGCCCATCTGCTTCATTGCCATTTCGACGGCGAACGCGGGGAATTGCGAGTATCCGAGATTCGGTTTGCCGATGGCTTTGCCGAAGACGGCGGCCGTTTCTTTCATGGAAACATCGCGCTGGCCGAGCAGCTCGCGGGTGCTCTTGCCGGTGAAATTGAGTTTGAGAAAAGCATCGGCTGCGTATTCGCCGATGTCGCGCGAGGCGATTTGCGCGAGCGGAAGTTCGGGCTTCAGGAGTCCGCCCATGGTGCCCATGGATTGAATCGCTTTGATCTGCGGTAGATTGTTCTCCATGAAATATGTCGGCCGGAGGATGAGGGCATTCAGTTTCGGGATGGCATTGATCTTCTGCTCGAAGTAATGCAATCCGTTCACGGGTCCTACGCGCTCAGACTTATCGGCGCCAATGCTGCTGAGGCAGATGGCGTGCGAAACGCCGGAGCGTTCGAGCGCAGCCGCGAGTGAATTGCTTGCGCGATCCTGCGCCTCGCGAATCGTCTTCGTCGTGAAGTCAGGAGGCAGCATGGCGTAGACGGCTTTTGCGCCGGAAAATGCGCGCGTAGCTGTCTCGGGATCGTTGATGTCTCCGACGAAAGCCTCCGCGCCTTTTTGTACGAGCGCGTCGAGGCGTTCTTTGCTGCGGCCAATTGCTCGGACCGGGTGTCCCGCCGCCAATAGTTTTTCCGCGATTACGTGGCCTGTGTTGCCGGTTGCTCCCGTAATTACAAACATAGTGCGCCTCCGTTGAATTCCTTCCAGCTAGGCCTTTGGATGCGGGAAATCATCCGCGTGATTCATAGCATTGGAATTTTGATGTCGGATTTGCGAGCGAAGCCGATGGCTTCGGGATAGCCCGCATCGACGTGGCGGGCGACACCGATTCCGGGGTCGTTCGTGAGGACGCGCTCGATGCGCGTTGCCATCTCTTTCGTGCCGTCCGCGACGGTCACTTGACCGGCGTGGAGCGAGTAGCCGATTCCCACGCCGCCGCCATTGTGGATTGAGACCCAACTTGCGCCGCTTGCCGTGTTGAGGAGCGCGTTGAGAAGCGGCCAATCGGCGACGGCATCCGAGCCGTCTCTCATCGATTCGGTTTCGCGATAGGGCGATGCAACCGAGCCGCAATCGAGGTGATCGCGGCCGATCACGATGGGCGCTTTCAGCTCGCCGCGCGCGATGAGATCGTTGAGAGCGAGGCCGAATTTGTCGCGCTCGCCGTAACCGAGCCAGCAAATTCGCGCGGGGTAGCCCTGGAATTGGACGCGCTTCTGCGCGAGACGGATCCAGCGAGTTAAGACTTCGTCGTGCGGAAACATTTCGAGAACGAGTTGATCGGTGCGGTGAATATCAGATGGCTCGCCGGAAAGCGCGGCCCAGCGAAATGGCCCGCGGCCCTCGCAGAAAAGAGGACGGATGTAGGCGGGCACGAAGCCGGGGAAGTCGTAAGCGTTTTTTACGCCTTGCTGGAATGCGAAGGTGCGGATGTTGTTTCCGTAGTCGAATGTGACGGAGCCGAGCTTTTGCAGAGCGAGCATGCCTTCGACGTGGCGCGCGATGGAGGCGAGTGAGCGCTTCTTGTAGTCTTCGGGATTTTTCTGGCGTAAGCCTGATGCTTCTTCGACGGTGAGGCCTTGCGGAATGTACCCGTAGAGAGGATCGTGCGCGCTGGTTTGATCGGTGAGCAGATCGGGAACGACGCCGCGTTTCGCGAGTTCGGGGATCACGTCGGCGCAGTTACCGATGAGGCCGACGGAAACGGCTTCGCGTTTGCGGACGGCGTTTTTGAGAATTCGCAACGCTTCGTCGAGGTCGTTCACCATCATGTCGCAGTAGCCGGACTTGACGCGACGCTTGATGCGCTCGGGATCGACGTCAATTCCGAGATACGCGGCGCCGTTCAGCGTGGCCGCGAGAGGTTGCGCGCCGCCCATGCCGCCCATGCCGCCGCTCGCGATGAGTTTTCCTGCGAGATCGCCGCCGAAATGTTTTCGTCCGGCCGCGGCGAAAGTTTCGTACGTACCCTGGAGAATTCCTTGCGAGCCGATGTAAATCCAGCTTCCGGCGGTCATTTGGCCGTACATCATCAGGCCGGCGCGATCGAGCGCGTCGAATTGGTCCCAATTGCTCCAGTGGCCGACGAGATTTGAATTTGCGATTAGCACACGCGGCGCATATTCGTGCGTGCGAAAAATTGCAACCGGCTTTCCGGATTGGACGAGAAGCGTTTCGTCGCCGGAGAGAGATTGCAACGATTTCACGATGGCGTGATAGCAATTCCAATTGCGTGCGGCTTTGCCGCGGCCGCCGTAGACGATCAAATCGCCGGGCTTCTCGGCGACTTCCGGATCGAGATTGTTCATCAACATGCGCATTGCGGCTTCCTGCTGCCAGCCTTTGCAGGTGAGTGAAGCGCCGCGCGGACCGCGCACGACCGTTGCGCCTGTCTTGTCTTCCGTTGCCAAATTGCTCATCGATCGAACTCCCATTGCCAATTCGCCGCACGGCCATCTTAGCGCAGGCGGCTCACGAATTCACATCGCGCGAGTCAGTGCCTCGCACACAAGGACTCGGCGGTGTTTCGGGCGTATCGGTGATACAACATAGCCCGAGGTGGACCCTTCTAGAGGCTTCGAAAATGATGGAACGAATTGCAGAAGCGTCGCCGCGTCTCAAGGCCAGGATTATCGGCGCCTTTTATCTCGTCACCATCCTGACGGGAATATTCGCCCAGGGTTTCGTGAGCGGAAGGCTTGTGATAGACGGCGACGCCGCGGCTACGGCGAGCAACATTCTGGCGCACAGGGGCTTGTTTCAGCTGGGTTTCGCAGTCTACCTGATCGAAATGGCGTGCCAGATCGCGATGACAGCTCTCTTTTATGACTTGCTTAAGCCAGCGGGCAGGAGCGTCTCTTTGGTTGCCGCGTTCTTAGGCTTCGCGGGTTGCGTCATCAAGACCTTTAGCCGCGTCTTTTTTATCTCCGCTTTGTCCGTCTTGGGAGGCGCGCACTACTTGAGCGTATTCAGCACGGAACAGTTGAAGGCGCTGGCGCTTCTTTTTCTAAATGTGAATGACCATGGCGCCGCGATCGCTTTGTTATTTTTCGGATTCTATGCGCTCCTGACGGGCTACCTCATTATTAGGTCCACCTTCCTGCCTCGGATTCTGGGCGTGTTGTCGATGATTGCAGGTTTGGGCTGGATGACTTTCCTGTATTTGCCGCTCGGATACCGTCTGTTCCCCTACGTTGCAGTTCTCGGCCTCCTCGGAGCGGTATCGCTAATCGTGTGGCTCCTCGTATTCGGCGTGAACGAACAACGATGGATGGAGCAGGCCGGTGCCGCGCGATCGAGTGTCGGTGAATGAGTCGTTTATGACAAAAACCAAATACGAAGGTTTTGAAGCTCTCAATCCTTTCTTCGAAGTCGTCATGGAAGGCTTACGGGGACTCGTTGATGGCGAACATTATTTCGACGCGATTGCCGATGACGCACTTTTCGAATTCCGCTACAACTTTCCCGGTTGGCCTCTGGCAATTCGAGGTCGAGACAATTTGATCGATAGCTACGCCGGTTACGGCAAGACGATCAGGCTCCACTCCGGCGACGCGATAGTTGTGCACCGCTCGCACGATAATCGCGTCGTGATCCTCGAGTACGAGGTGCACGGGAAAATCCTTTCGAGTGGTGCCCCCTATGACAACAGATTCATCTCGGTTGTAACGATTGAGAACAGAAAGATTGTGCGTTGGAGAGACTACATGGACTCTCTGGCAGCGTGGACGGCGTTGAATAGCGGCTCCTAGTCTTAGAATTCTCTTCGTTGCATGTCGTGAATAAATAACCGGGGCGAGCAAACGACGCTTGCCCTGACTTGGAAATCCCAGAAATTCTCCGCAAGTTCTCCCCGCTACGGCGTTCTACTATCAGAGGAGAGTCAGCGATGAACCCGCAATACTCTTTTCCAAAAAGAGTTGGGCTTCGGTTGTGTCTTTCCGTATTTTTGTTGGCCTCGTTCGGTGCTCCCTCTGCCCCTGGACAGCATTGTCCTCACGGCCGCATCGACTTCGCAAAATTGGCCGCGGGAATGGAAGAGACCAGAGATCCGAACGTGATCCTGAGGTCCGCTGCCATCGCCGGGCCTTCGGTAATCCCAGTACTTCGTCGCATCTCAAAGCCCGGAATGACTCTCAACACGGTAGCCGGAGCCGCTCAGGCGAGCTTGGCTAAGCTCGACGATGAGAAAGCGATTGCGGAACTGAATGAAGAACTCAACAGCAACAACGTTTACAACGGCCTACAGGTAGCGATCCCCAAACTTCTTTTCGTGGACACCGGCAAGTCCATCGCTGTTCTTCTAAAATTCCTGAAGGCGCATCCCAATCCAATCATTGTCGGCTACGAGCGGGACAACCCATACGACCTGCGAAACTCCTTGATCGTTGCGCTCGCGGATAAGGTCGAATATGCGGACGACCGGGAGTATGGCAAACATCCTCGTTCTACCGCCGATTGGGACGATTCCTGGAAAAACAACAAGGACGAGCCCGTTCCGCTTTCCCTCAGTATCGACGTTCATAATTCCTATTTGGAATGCCTCTGCCGAAAAATCGAGTGGGGTTTTCCGATGGCGATGATTGACCTCGCCGGCACTGGAGATCCTCGCGTTGTGCCCATCCTTCTGAAGCTCAAGACGATCGGCTACCCGTATGAAGGCTATGTAGGATCGAGAGCGCCGTATGCCTGGTGGGTTCGCCACGACTATGTGGAGACATCGTTGGCGAAATGGGGCGATGCCGAGGAGTTTGCAATTCTCGAGCACGCACTTCAGGTCGATCAATCATCGATTCTGAAGCTGCAAGTCATTGGTGGTAGGAGAGCCATGGCTGCTCTGTTGGAGTCGAACACCAATCCCAATTACGGCGTATACGATGAGGCGCTATTCAAGTCGCTCTCCGAGATGGTGCAAGATCCTCCATTGCCGGCCAACGCGGATGCAACCGCCGAGAATCTGAAAAAGTGGAGGGATTGGTGGCAGAAGAATAAGGATACGGCTAGGTTCGTTTATCCGGCTCCGTACGAATAAAATGAAAATTAACCCGGCGATCGATCTAACCAGCGCGCTAATCGGAAAAACGAAGTTGTCTAAATTCGATTTATGCGATCTGCCGTGCACTGCACTAGGGAGTGGAGCTCAAATTATTCTCGCGAGGCAGTAGACTTCCGGTCCTGAGCGTAAGGTCCGCCGCAACGAGCGGTCACTTGATCGTCCGCAACCCGCTCGTCCGGCCGGAATGCAGGAGGAAGAAATGAACCGTGACGCGAGGATGATGGCTGGCGTCCTTTTGATTACCGTGCCGACGATTCAATACGGCGGCTACTTTTTGCTGAGGCTGTTTAGCGGTGAGATGCCGCTGATGAAACCTTCACCGCTACAGACCAGTTTCTTTCGAGCGGGACATGCGCATGCGGGCGTTTTGGTGATTCTCTCCCTCATCTGCCAGATGTTTGTAGAGCACGCGGCACTGGGACCAGAGTTCGCATGGCTCGTGCGAATCGGAGTGCCGCTGGCAGCCATTCTGATTCCCCTGGGCTTCTTTCTTTCGGTGACGTTCACGCCGAATCGCCCGAATCAGTGGATTTGGTCGTTGTATGCGGGAGCGAACGTGCTGGCGATCAGTCTGGTTGTGCTGGGAGTCGGTTTGATTCGGGCGTAGGGCGAGGCGGAAAGCCACTCGGGATCAATTTTTTGGCGAACGTTTTAATCAGAGACTCTTACACAACGCAGGTCCGCGGCGCGTTGCGTGCCACGCGAAGTGTGGGTTAGAGTAATTTTAGGCGATGGCCTATCCCTCCACAACGAAATGTTTCCTCGACGCGATCGATCGCTACGAGTGTCCGCGCGCGCAGATTCACAAGACGAGCGCGGGCTGGGAGAGCATTCAGGCGAGCGAGATGCTGCGGCGCGTGGCAGGCCTCGCGAAAGCGCTGCAAGAGCTAGGCGTGAAGCCTGGTGACCGCGTGGGGTTGCTGGCCCCGAATTGCCCGGAGTGGCATATCGCGGATTTCGCGATTCAGGGCATCGGTGGGGTAAACGTTCCGCTCTATTTCAACGAGTCGCCCGATCGCATCACCTACATCCTCAATGATTCGGGCGCAAAGATCGCAATTTCTGCCGGAGAGAAGCAGGCGCGGACGCTGCTCGAGTGCCACGACCATTTGCCGGGACTCGAGCACGTGATTGCAGTCTCGGGGCCTCCAGATCTCGGCGGCGAGACGTTACGTTACGAGACGTTGATCGCGTCGACAAGCGAGGGCGACATCGTCGAGTATCGTCGAATCGCTTCTGCTGTGACTTCAGATCAACTCGCGACGATCATCTATACATCGGGGACGACGGGCGAGCCGAAAGGCGTGATGCTTTCGCACGCGAACTTGACTTCAAACGCGCTCGACGCGCTTACGTGCCACGAATTCCTTACGACCGATCTCGCTCTTTCGGTGCTGCCGCTCTCGCACGTCTACGAACGCACGATGGATTACGGCTATATTTTTCGCGGAGTGCCGGTGGCGTACGTCGAACAGATTGACACAATCGTTCAGGCGCTGATGGAAGTGCAGCCGACGATTGTCGCCGCCGTCCCGCGGTTCTTCGAGAAGATGTACGCGAGCATTCTCGAGAAGGGGCGGCACACGACGGGCCTTAAGCGGCAGATTTTCGAATGGGCGCTGCGAGTGGCGCAGGAAGCGACGCCGTGGCGCGCGTACGGGCGCGAGGCGTCGGGATGGACGCGGCTGAAATGGAAAATAGCTGACAAGCTGGTCTATTCGAAAATTCGCGCGGGGCTGGGCGGGCGAGTGCGGACGTTTTGCTCCGGCGGCGCGCCACTTGCTGTCGAGTTGGGTGAATTTTTCGCTTCGATAGACGTGCCGATTTTTCAGGGCTACGGGCAGACGGAGACTTCGCCCATCGTTGCGGCCAACGCGCCGGGTGCGAATAAGGTGGGAACTGTGGGGCGTCCGATTCCGAATGTCGAAGTGAGGATTGCAGAAGACGGCGAGATTCTCGTCAAAGGGAATTGCGTGATGCAGGGCTACTACAGAAAGCCCGATCAGACACGCGACACGTTTACTCCGGACGGGTGGCTGCGAACGGGAGATATCGGGCACTTGGATGCTGACGGCTATCTCGTCGTCACCGATAGAAAAAAAGAACTGATCAAAACGTCCGCCGGGAAATTTGTAGCACCGCAGCCGATTGAAAATCGCTTGAAAAGCAGTCCGTATATCGCGAACGCGATTGTGGTGGGAGACCGGCGAAAATTTATCAGCGTTTTGCTGGTGCCGAATTTTGCAGGGCTCGAAACGAAAGGGCGCGAGAGCGGGCACGATATCGGGACGCACGATGAAGCCGTGGCGAATCCGTGGGTGAGGCAGTTCGTGAACGATGAAATGGAGCGGCTGACTGCTTCGTTCGCACAATACGAGCGGCCGAAGCGATTCGCGCTTATCTCCGAAGATTTCACGACGGCGAATGGGCAACTCACTTACACGATGAAGCTGAAGCGGCGCGCGATCGAACAGCGATATAAAGACGTGATCGAAGGCTTGTACGCTGATGTCGAGGAACCGCGTCCTCAGCGTCTCACTTGAACGGCTCGCAGGAATCCTCCGCGCGGCGCTACAAACAATTTCTTACACGGGGTAGAATCGAGCCGGGAGAACTTTCATGGCGGATGCATTGGTGATTGCCGGGCGCGAATTTAAATCGCGCCTGATTGTCGGCACGGGGAAATATCGCAGCTTTCAGGAAATGGCGCGGGCGCACGACGCGTCCGGCGCGGATATGGTCACGGTGGCTGTGCGGCGCGTGAATCTGACGGATCGCAGCCAAGAGTCGTTGCTCGATTACATTGACCGATCGAAGATTTTTATTTTGCCGAACACGGCGGGCTGTTACTCCGCGGACGAGGCGATTCGCACGGCGCGACTCGGAAGGGAAGTGGGATTGTCGGAATGGGTGAAGCTCGAAGTGATTGGAGACGAGCAGACGCTTTTTCCAGACACCGAGGACTTAGTGCGGGCGACGCGAGAGCTTGTGAAGGATGGATTCGTCGTGCTGCCGTATACGAATGACGATCTCGTGGTCGCAAGGAAGTTGATTGATGCAGGGGCCGCGGCTGTGATGCCGCTGGGCGCGCCGATTGGATCGGGAATGGGAATTCAGAATCTTGCGAACCTGCGAATTTTGCGCGAGCGAATTACGGAAGTTCCGATGATCGTGGATGCGGGCGTAGGGACGGCTTCGGACGCGGCGCTGGCGATGGAGTTGGGCGCGGACGGCGTGCTGATGAATACGGCGATTGCGGGCGCGCAGGATGCTGTGCTGATGGCAGAGGCGATGAGGGAGGCAGTTTCGGCGGGGAGGAAAGCGTTTCTCGCGGGCCGAATTGAGAAGAAGCTGTATGCAACGGCGTCGAGCCCTCTGAGTGGAGTGGTGCGATAATTGTCGCGATGAAGGACCATGAAATTAGAATTGTTCGCGCTACGGTTGCGAACCGGGATCTCGCGCGCGAGGCGGTGCGCGAAGTACACGGGCGCGCAGCGAGCGACTCTCCCAGTCTCGAAGAATTCCTGTCTGGCGCTTCACACTATCTTTTAATTGCGGTTGAAAATGGCCACGCCGTCGGAAGTCTGACCGGCTACGCGCTGAGTCGTCCCCATCGTGTTGAGCGCGAGTTTTTCCTGCAAGAAATCGACGTGAAACCCGAGCATAGAAATAGAGGAATTGGAAAATCTCTGGTGAACAGGTTCATCGAGGAGGCTCGCTCGGCTCGCGCATCCGAAGTGTGGGTGCTGACAAATCTTTCCAACGGTGCGGCGATGGCGATGTACCAGGGGTGCGGATTGCGGCCTCCGAATCGCGACGACGCGATGTTGCAAATATCGCTGCCGTAAAGTTTTATTGCACAACCGCAGCCGTTCGCTTGCGGATTAGCGAAAGAGTATGTGCCACAGGACATCCACCAGCGCGTGAACGATCGCGCCTGGAAGCAGCGAGCCTGTCTTTATCCACGCGCGGCCGTAGAAAATTCCTGCGATCGTGGCGAGTATGCCGTAACGCCAATTGGGAAACCCGCCGTTGTTCAGATGCGACGCGCCGAAAACGAGCGACGCCGCGATCAATCCCACCCATTCGCCCTTGAAAGATTTCGTCAATAAATTCTGAAGCAAGCCGCGGAATAATAATTCCTCGGGCCACGCCGTAAAGAAGAAGATGCCAATGACGGCGAGCGGAATCGAGCGCAATCGAGCGAGGCTCGGAGCAAAGTGCAAGAAGCCGAGTGCCTCGCCGAGAGGAATTGCGATGGCGATGAAGACGAGGAAGTTGAATCCAACGGCCATCGCAAATCCGCGGCGCCATTCCACAGCGTAGCCGATGCCTCCGAGCTGGCGCGAATAGAGGAAAGCGGCGAGGGCGGTATTTACGGCGAGCAGGATGGTGAGAGTGTGAGTCAGCGGCGGCGGATAGGGCAGCAGCTTGTACATCCAGCGGAATTCGACGGGCAGCCAAATCAGCAGGGCGGCGATGTAGTCCATAAACGTCGCGCGTTCGTTTCGTGCGACGCCGATCAGAACGAGCGTGGGCAAGAGCACGTAAGCAGTGCCCGCCAGGGCTGTTTTCCAATTGCCTGCGACCGCTGCGGAATAGACGATGAACGCGCCGAGCGGCAAGAGCACGGCGATGGCGCCACGCCTGCCGAGGGCGCTGAGCAGCCGCGTTCGAATGCGCGGAGCCGCTGGAAAAGTATGGCCGGCGAGGAGCACGGCGCAGACGATCATCGCGGCGGTGAATCGAAAGCCACCGAAGCCAAGAAAAAGGCCCAGCGCGACGCCTAGAGCGATCAGCGCCGTCCAAATAATCACGGCGGCGGTGGGCGGCATTTCTCGAGTTTTCGATGCTGCGCGCATGCCGGAAATCTTATCTCAGGCGCCTTGCGCGGCTGAAAAAAGTTGATTTGGCGGCATGGCTCAGCGATGCTTGGTGCGTTTTCGCCAATGTCCGAGCCGGCAAAAAATCGATTTGCCTATATTGATTGGATGCGAGGCCTCGCGTGCGTCGCGATGTTTCAGACGCATTGCTACGATTCGTGGCTCGGAGGCGCGGCGCGGCAATCAAAGTTCATACAGCTTTCGCAATTGGGCGGAACGCTGCCTGCGCCTTTATTTCTTTTTCTCGCCGGAGTTTCGTTTGCGCTCGTCACGGATCGCATGCGGCAGAAAAATGTCCCGGCGGAGGAGATCGCGAAGACGACGATTCGGCGCGGCGCCGAGATTTTCGGTCTCGGCTTACTGTTTCGCGTGCAGGAATTCATTCTTGGGCAGCCGTGGTCGCCGTGGACCGATCTGCTTCGTGTGGACGTTTTGAATACGATCGGCGTTTCGATGATGTTGATGGGAATCGTCAACTGGCTCGCTCGAACGCGCACGGTGAATATCGCGATCGCAGCGGCAACTTCCGCCGCGATCGCGCTGGCAACGCCGCCGCTCTGGACGACGTGGCGTCCGCGCTGGCTGCCATGGTATCTCGAATCGTATATCAACGGCGTGCACACGCTCGACAAGCCGCAGCCGTGGCTTTTCCCGATATTTCCGTGGACGGCGTTTGCATTCGCGGGGCTTGCCGCGGGATTTTTGCTTTTCGGCGAATGGTCGCGAAAAAATTTAGAGCTCGCGGTGGCGGCTTTCGGGGTTGGGGGCGTGGTGCTGTATAAATTGGCGCTATGGCTCGACGCGCGGCCGGTGCAAATTTATTCGGAATACGATTTTTGGCACACGAGTCCGAATTTTTTTCTCGCGCGGGTCGGCGTCTTGTTCGTGATCATCGCGATCAGCTATGCGTGGTGCCGCTGGGGACTGCCTCGATGGATTTTCAGTCCGATCGTCCAACTTGGGCAGACTTCGCTGCTTGTGTATTGGGTCCACATCGAGTTTGTCTACGGCCGCTTCTCGATACTCGCGAAACACGAGCAGACGATTCCGATGGCCACCTTTGGTCTGGCGGTGATCTTCACCTCGATGGTTCTACTATCGATCTTGCGAACGAAGACGAAGGGGCGCGGCGCGGAGATTTGGGCAGCGCTGCGCCGGAAAGTGCAGCCCGCCTGAACAATTTCGATGAAGTGGCTGCTCGGAAAATCGCCGGCAAGATGCCGGCGCTACGATGGCGGCTTCTGACCGGATTACGGCGATTGTTTGGCTGGAGCCGGGGATGAGTCCGGCGAATTCGAGTTCCGCGTTGCTTCGCTGGATGGCGGCGCGACTTTGAAGATGTATTCGCCCGGACGCGCCAGGCCCACGTCTTTACGAGCGATTTCTTCGATCGTCTGAGGATCAGACTTCAAATCCTTCACTCGCTCGTCGAGTTGCTTGTTTTCTTCGTTGAGCTGCTGAATCTCCTGCCGAATCTGCGAGGCTTCCTTCTGAGAGCGCCGCATGGCCACGACGCCGTGCGTCCCGAAGACGTCCTGTAGCAGGAGCAGAACGAAGCCGAGAATGAAAATTGTGCGCGCGTTGGCTTTGACGAATTCGCGAAGCTGCGCGAGATAGCCTACTGATGGATCCACTGGCGAGCCTCCTCTGCAAGTTGTTGGGCCGCACGATCGGATGTCGATTCGGAATAGATTCGAACGAGCGGCTCGGTCCCCGAAGGGCGCATCAGAACCCAGTCGCCGCCATCAAGAATAACCTTGAGGCCGTCGGTGCGGTCAATTGTCGTAACGCGCTTGCCGCCGAGTTGCTTCGGCTCCGACTTCAATTTTTCCATCAGGCGGCGTTGAACGTCTGGGTCCAAATGTAGATTCACGCGGATCGGCCAGTACTCGCGACCGACACGGCGAAAGAGATTGGAGCGCTGTTCGGCGATGGATGTGCCTCGCGCCGCGATCATTTCAGCGACGAGCAGGCAGGCGAGGACGCCGTCTTTTTCAGGAACGTGGCCGCGAATCGTGAGGCCCGCGCTCTCTTCGCCGCCGATTGCGATTTCGTCTTTCTGCAGAAATTCGCCAACGTATTTGAAGCCGACGGGTGTTTCGTAGAGGGGCACGCCATGCAACTTTGCGACGGCATCGACGAAGTGCGAAGTTGCGACGCTGCGCGATGCGCCGAGCTTCCAGCCGCGAGTCTCGATCAAATAGTCGAAGAGCATCGCAAGAATATGATTGGGCGAAATGAATGCGCCATCGCGGTCGACGATTCCGTAGCGATCGGCGTCGCCGTCAGTGGCAAGGCCGGCGACGGCTTTTTTCTCGCTTACGGCTTTCCGCAGCGGCGCGAGATTTTCGTCGGAGGGGTCGGGGCCGTGGCCTTCGAAAAGCACATCGCGGCTTCCTCGGATCGCCGTCACGGAAATTCCGTGATCGACAAGGATGCGATCGAGCCATCCGGCGCCGCAGCCGTGAACCGCGTCGCAGACGTATGCGCCTTTGGCAGAGGCGAGGGTCTTGAAACGTACGAGCTCGGCGAGGCGCGCGAGGTAAGGGCCGCGAATGTCGATTTTTTCGAACTCGCTCGCTGGCGTGTCATCGAACGCCGAGAATTCGTCGGCCGAATATTTTGCAGCGCGCGCTTCGATGTCGTGAGTGATCTCGGGAAGAGCGGGGCCCCCGTTTGCGCCGGAAAATTTCAAGCCGTTGTACTCGGCGGGATTGTGGCTAGCGGTGATGTTCACAGCGCCGTCATATTTTCGGCGAACGAGTTCGTAGGCGATTGCCGGTGTGGGAGCAGGTGAATCGCAGAGGAGCACCGAACAGCCTCGGGCCCTCAGAACGCCGGCAGCGGAGCGCGCAAAATCCTCGGAAAAAAATCGAGTGTCGTATCCGACCACTAGTTTCGGAGATGCGTTCAGCGTCTTGCAGTGGTCGGCGATTGCGGCGGCGGCGCGGCGTACTCCCGCGAACGTAAAATCCTCGGCCATGATGCCGCGCCAGCCGGAGGTGCCGAAGTGGATCGCGTTGCTCGCCATGCGGCGCTATTGTATCTTGGCGCGCAAGGAGCGATGACAAAACTTTGATGTGTTTCGATGTGGTAACGGAATGGCGCGCCGGGAATTAAAGTGACTGACAAGATCGTCGTGCTCGTTACATGCGGTTCGCTGAGGGAAGCGAAGCGGCTGGCGAAGGCGCTCGTCAGCGCGCGGCTCGCGGCGTGCGTCAATATTTCGACTGCGCCGGTCGAATCGGTGTACCGATGGAAGGGCAGCGTCGAACGCGCCACGGAATTCCTGCTCCTGGTGAAGTCGACGCGGAAAAGGTTCGCAGGATTGCGCCGCAAAATCGAACGGCTGCATAGTTACGACGTGCCGGAGATTATTGCGCTGCCGATCGCCGAAGGATCGGCGGGGTATCTTCGCTGGCTGGAAGAATCTGTTCAAGTCAAGACCGAACGACGGTAACAAATGCCGCGGGCGATCTAGATTTTGTCGAGAGCCTGCTCGAGATCCGCGATCAAGTCTTCGACGTCCTCAATTCCTACCGACAGCCGCACCAACCCATCCGTGATTCCGATTCTCTTTCGAATGTCCGGCGGAATCGACGCGTGCGTCATCAGGGCTGGAAGCGAGATCAGAGTCTCGACGCCGCCCAGGCTCTCGGCGAGCGAGCAGAGCTTGACGTGGTTCAAGAATTTGCGCGCGGCATCGAGCGAGCCAAGCTCGAACGACAGCATCGCGCCGAATCCTCGCTGCTGCCGCTTCGCGGTTTCGTGCTGCGGGTGCGAGGGCAAACCCGGATACACGACTCGCTCGACTTTCGGGTGGCCGTGAAGGTATTTCGCGATCGCCATGCCGTTGGCGTCGTGGCGCTCCATGCGGACTGCGAGCGTCTTCACGCCGCGCGAGACGAGAAAGCAATCCATCGGTGCGAGCCCAGCTCCCGCGGAACGCTGGATGAAATATATTTTTTCCGCGTCTTCGCGGCGCGCGAGGACGGCGACGCCGCCCGTGCAATCACTATGACCATTCAGAAATTTGGTCATCGAATGCACGACAATGTGCGCGCCAAGTGCGATCGGCTGTTGCAGATAAGGACTGAGGAACGTGTTGTCAACAGTGAGCGTGAGGTGGCGCTCCTTTGCAATACGGGCGCACGCGGCGAGGTCAGATACGATCATTGTCGGATTCGTTGGGGTCTCGACGTAGAGCATTTTCGTGTTCGGCCGCAGCGCCGCCTGGATTTTCTCGACCGAAGACGTATCAACGTAAGTGAATTCGAGCCCAAATTGAACGAGAAGCTGCGTTGTCAGCCGGAAGACCCCGCCGTAGACTGATTCTGAGAGCACGCAATGATCGCCGGGCCGCAGCAGGCGGAATACGGCGTCAATCGCCGCCATCCCGGAAGTGAAGACGTAAGCGGAATCGCCGCCCTCGAGCTTCGCGAGGCAGCGTTCGAGCGCTTTGCGATTGGGATGATTCGTCCGGGCGTAGTCGTATCCCTTGTTCTGGCCAAGCGCGTCCTGAACGTAGGTGGATGTCTGATAGATCGGCGCAACAATTGATCCCGTGGCAGGATCGGGTTCCTGCCCCACATGGATCGCGTCGGTCGAAAATCCCATAAAGCATTCTCCTCAAGGCGGTGGTGTCGGTGCAGACCGCGAGCGTCGCGGCTTGCGAAACACGCTCGGATTGCGCACAATGGCTGCTGAGCTTGTTCGCGCGTCCGGCGGCGATACACTCCTCGGATTTCTGAGAGATCGTAACCGGCGAGGTGCTTGCGCCGAAACTGACTCATCGAAGTTAGCCCAGACGATGCGGGCAGTCAAACTGAGCGCCGAACGGTGTGACTCGATGGTTAGAATTGTTACGGCGATCGGCTAACGGAAGCGGGCCAATGGTTCGAATCACTCACCTGAGCGGCTTCACCCTCCTTCGCATCACGTTGGGGGCAGTTCTCGGGATTTTCGCTGTCTGTTCGACTGTTGCAGCCCAGCAACAGAGTGACACTCCGCCTCCACAATCGTCGTCACCGTCTGCCCAGACAGGCCATTCGGACCCGCCCCCTGAACCGGCACAACCGGCGAAACCCACGCCTACTCCGAAGGCGCCCGACCCACAGCCGAAGAAGGATACAAAATCGGACGAGGCGCCGGAATCTAAACTGAGAGTCAATGTGGTCGCTGCGGAGACCGGGAAGCCCATCGGGAACGCGAGCGTGTATATCCGCTTCCCAGAGGGCAAGACATTTTTCACGCGCAAAGACAAAGAAGCGGAAATGAATTTCAAAACGAATCAGGATGGAAGCGTGAAAGTTCCGAGTGTGCCGCGAGGAAAAATTCTGGTTCAGATCATCGCGCCGGGCTGGCACACATACGGCAAGTGGTACGACATCGAGAAGGACGAAGAAGAAATAAATATCAGGCTCGATAAACCTCCGCATTGGTACTAGCTTCGTAGCTGAACGGAATGTTTGAGTGAAATCCGCCGGGAACCCGCGAATTTTTTCCAGCAACAACGAATGAGCCACTCTTCTTTTGTTTCACGAATTGTTTCACGGGGAACGCTGAGTTTTTGCCCTGTCGTGGTGCAAAACGCATAAACGATTGGTTTCTTGGGGCGATTTGCGCGCGAGCGGGCGCTTTTCCACAAGCTTTTCAACACAACTGTTGAAAACTTTGTAAGAAAATATTTTTTGCGGGGCGAAATTGAAAATTGCGGCGGTGAAATTGCTGTGTGGAAAATAATTGTCGGGAAGGCATTTGCTCTTGGAAAACCACGTGCCCTGCCGAAATTGTGAAAATTTTGCGATGGAAGAAACCGAGGTTCGAGAAAGACGCGGGCAAGATGCCCGCGCCACGACGGTAATGCCCGACGCTGAGGCCACGATGGATTGCGCGGGGAATCGGCGTGATATTATTTCTTTTAGTTGAATGATGCACCGAAATTTATGAAATCGCTGATCGTGAATGCGGATGACTTTGGGTTGACGGCAGGAGTCAACGCTGGAATCGTTCAGGCATTTCGCGATGGAATTCTTACCAGCACGACGCTCATGGCGACTGGGGACGCGTTCGACGATGCCATCGCGCGCGTGCGGGAAAATCCAGCGATGGATGTTGGGTGTCACCTGGTCCTCGTCGGCGGGAAATCCGCGAGCCCGGCAGGTGATATTCCATCGCTTGCCAAGAAGAATGGCGAGCTGCCGCACACGCTGCTTGAGCTGGTCGGCTGGCTTTCAAGCGGTCTCGTTCAGACGGAGGACATCGAGCGCGAGTTCAGAGCTCAGATCGAGCGGGTGGTCTCCGCGGGGATCACGCCATCGCATCTCGATAGCCACAAGCACACGCACGCGCATCCCATTGTGATGGAAGCGCTTTTCCGCGTGGCAAGGGAATTTGGCATCAAGCGCGTCCGCAAGCCATTCGAGGAAACGGCGATTATCGCAAAAATTCCCGAAGCGAACGGCGTGCTAACGCAGAAGTTCCTGGCCTCGGTCGCCAGTATATCCGCGCCGGCATTTCGCCGGGGCCTGAAGGCCTACGATCTGCTCGCTCCGGATCATTTTTTCGGTGTCATGCTAACGGGGAACATGGGCGGCGGCGCCCTGCGGCGGCTGATCGAGCAATTGCCCGACGGCACGAGCGAAATCATGTGCCATCCGGGGATTTGCGATGCTGAACTCGAAAAAAGCTCGACGAGACTAAAACAACAGCGACAGCTCGAACTGAATGCTCTGCTCGACGCAGATGTCGGTCGGGTAGTGCGCGAGTCCGGCGTCCGGCTTATTCCGTACAAGGACCTCAACTGAGAGAAATTGAACAACTTGGGCTAATCCGATGAGAGAATCAGAGCAAATGCCGCCGAAATACTCAGTCGTCGTGCCACTCCATAACGAGGAGTCGAGCATCCGCGAGCTCTATGCGCGGCTAAGCGACGTGATGACGGGGCGCTACGATCCCGTGGAATTTGTGTTTGTGGACGATCACAGCGACGACGGCACGGCGCTGATTCTAGCTGAGATCGCCGGACTTGACCGGCGCGTGGTGGCCCTGCGCCTCAAAAGAAACTACGGCCAGACCGTGGCGCTCTCGGCCGGCTTCGACTACGCCGCGGGCGAAATCATCATTTCGATGGACGGCGACTTGCAGCACGACCCCGCCGATATTCCTGCGATGCTCGATGCGTTCGACGCGACCGACAGCGACATCGTTAGCGGCTGGCGCGAGAAGCGCGTGGACAATTACCTGCTGCGGCGGCTGCCTTCGCGCGTCGCGAACTGGATGATGGCGAAATTCTCCGGCGTGGATATCCATGATTTCGGAACGACCTTCAAGGTGTACCGCCGCGAAACTATTAAGGACATTCGCCTTTACGGTGAGCTGCACCGGTTCATTCCGGCGCTTGCCGCGTGGAATGGCGCGAAGGTCACGGAAGTCCCGATCAAGAATATCGTTCGGCCGAGCGGACAATCCCACTACGGCATTTCGCGGACGATTCGCGTGTTCTTCGATCTGCTGACGATTCGATTTCTTCTGCGATACATGACCCGTCCGCTGCACTTTTTTGGGCCTCCGGGAATTCTGGCGGTGTTTGGAGGCGGAGGGATTCTGACGTTTCTCTTTTTCGACAAAGTTTTTTACGGAACGCATTTATTTCAAGAGCATGGCCCGCTGCTTGTCCTGGGAATGATGCTTTTCTTGTTTGGCTTGCAAGTGCTTGCTGTGGGCTTGATTGGCGAATTGCTGATGCGCACACATTTCGAGGGGCGCGAGACGCCGATCTATCGCATCGAACGCATCGTCGGAGCGGATCGTGCCGCAGCGGCACGAACGTCGTAGGCGAGAGATCGTGTGAAGTTGGAAATACTCGCTGTAAAATTGGAATGGGAATTGAGATCGAGAATTCGGTAGCTTTGCCACCCCGCGTCCATAGGAGAAACTCATGAAGGCTGCTTGTCGAATCGCAATTGCAGCGCTGCTGCTTACCAGCTTTTCGCCCGCGGGCATCGCGCAGATGGGAATGATGCATACGCCGGACATGTCGGGCATCTGGAATCCGGTGGTCGGCGCGGGAGGATCGTACGAAATGCAATCTGCTGACGGCAAGACCCGTCATCTCGATATCTTCATCGCCGGCAAGGAAAGCGTCGGAGGCAAAGACGCATACTGGCTGGAAATGGCGATGGAAGGCGGCCAGCGGCCCGGCGCGATTCTCGTCAAGACGCTGACGATTGTTGATGCCACCAACAGCCAGGCGAGCCGCACGATCATCCAGATGCAGGGCCAGCCTCCAATGGAAATGTCCGAGCAGATGATGGGCGGACATCAGGCGAGTAAATATAGCGACATTCGGAGCCAGGGACAGAATATGGGCAGCGAGACGATTACCGTTCCCGCTGGAACGTTCGTCTGCGACCATTGGCACTCGAATAATGGCGGCGACGTTTGGATTTCGGCCAAGGTGCCACCGTTCGGCTTAGTCAAATCCGTATCCAAGGATGGAAACACCACGGTTCTCGCCCACGTTCTCACCGATGCGAAAGATCGCATCACGGGCACGCCCGTGCCGTTCGATCCGATGCGCATGATGCAGCAGGGGCGGCCACCGCAGTAGACCGAGTCGGTTTCGCTTGCATTTCCGGCGATGTCGCAAGAAGCGCTCCTGCGGGGCGCCTCTTGCATTTTGTGCTTTGCAGCGGGGCCGAGAGCACGTAGGATGCCCGGAACTCTTTCGAGGAGACCCATCGTGGCTTCTACGGAGGACAAGTTCTACCGTGCCCGTGTTGTTGAGCGCGTCGACGTCTCAGACGGCCTGTGGAAGCTGCGCGTTGATCCGGGCGGGCGATTTGAATTCGTTGCCGGGCAGTACGCAACACTGGGCGTCCAAACTCCTGAAAAACTAGTCGAGCGCGCATACTCAATCGTTTCCTCGCCGTACGAAGACACTCTCGAGCTTTTCTTTGAACTCGTCCCCGAAGGCGACCTGACCCCACTGCTGTTCCGGCTGCAACCGGGCTCAGAGCTGAAGATCCGCAAAATCGCCAAGGGACGCTTCACGCTCGATCTATCGAGCGGGCACACCAATCACTTGATGATTTGCACGGTAACTGGCGTCGCCCCGTTCGTCAGCTACTTGAGAACCTTCTATCGAGATTGGAAGAATGGTGAGACGCCGGGCGACCACCACTTCTACCTGCTCAATGGCGCGAGCCGCTCATGGGAATTTGGATATCGCGAGGAGCTTGAGCGCATTGCGGCTGAGGCGCCGTGGCTCGAGTACGTTTCAACGATCAGCCGACCGTGGGACGATACCGCGTGGACGGGCGAAGTCGGACGCGTAGAGGATTTGATTCGGAAATACACTGATGAATGGAATCTGACTGGCGCGGATACGACCGGATACCTGTGCGGGCATCCTCAGATGATCGAGTTGGGGATGGGAATTTTGAAGCGCCGGGGATTTGCGAAGACGTCGTTGAAACAGGAAGTGTACTGGGTGCCCGCGAAGTGAAGCCGACCCACTCGGGCGCCCTGAGGCGCCCGGTGGATAGGAACGAGCCGCGTGGTGGGGCTAATTTTTTGGGCCCGCGGCTGCGATCTGGTCGATGGCGTCGTCGATTGCCCGGAGCGGAGTCGAGACGTGCACCGTTTCGCCGTCGTCGTCAACGTCCACGACGATCGAGCCGTTGCGTGTCGCGACCGTGACGTGCTGATTTTCTTCTCTGACTTCTACAAACGTCGTGTCGCCCTCGGATTTCATGGCGTCAATCGCCGCGTGAATCGTCGGGAGCCACGGTTGGACTTTCTCGGCTGCCTCTTGCAAATGATCCTTCGGGACGAAGTGCAGTCCGCCATTGAGTACGGCGGCCGGCACAATCAGCGAGAGGTGCGTTCCATCGGGTTTCTTTTCGTGCACGCGCACACTGACGAAGCCTTCGCTTGAGATCAGCGCACCGGCAGTCACCACCGTCCCCACAGCTCCAAGCGCGAGTTTGGCAAGCAGTATCATCGTGTCCTCACATTCGAGCGTCGCGACGCCGGGCTATTTCGAGCCGTCGTTCTGCGAATCGATCCAGATTTTTACGTCCTGGGTTCCGTCGTGCACGGTTACGAGAAGCGCTTCGCTGGCGTCGCTCATTGCGTGAATCGCCGCCACCAGATCGAGCTCCTGCTTGTCGTTGGGAACTAGGGCGTTGACGACTGAGATCGGAATCGTGATGTCGACTTTCTGGCCGTGCTTTTCATACTTCTTGTCCGATTTCTTGTCTGCATTCTCCGAATCCGAACTCAGATCCACCACGTGGATGATGAAATTGCCTTTCGACTTTGCGACGTGAACTTCCTGATCTTTTTCCTTTACGGTTACGAACTCGTTGTCGGGGGAATTGGCCACGGCGGCGAGGAGCGCGCGAATGTCGACATCATGAGCTTCGATGTTTCCGATCATCACTTTTCCATTGTGGAGATTGCCATTGTGAATGGTGGGGATGACTTTTTCGGCGAGGGAGAGCGGGAGATTGACGCTGACCATCTCGCCCTTCGAGGCATCGTTTACGCGAACATGGATAAACTTCTCCGGCGTGGCGGCAGACGCCTTCTTGACGGCGAGAAAGCCGACTACGGCAACACCGGCTAACAGGCACAGGACAGCACCCAATTTCAGCGATCGATTCATTTTGGATTCCTTTCTATCGAACTGCTGGAGGGATATACGGAGGTGGCTCGAGAAAAGTTCCTGCGAGGTTGCGAAATTTATCTCTTGTGCGGGGACTGCCGGCGATCGCGAGTGATCCGGGGGCAGTTATTCGTGCTTGAGTTCGAAGTAAACGACGGCGAGAGGCGGCAGCGTGATTCTCAGCGAGAACTGCTGGCCATTCCACGGGATCGGCTCGGTCCTGACGCCGCCGAGATTGCCGACGTCGCCGCCGCCGTAGAATGACGAGTCGGAGTTGAAAATTTCCTGATAGAAGCCGGCGACAGGCGCGCCGACTCGATAATCCTGCCGCACGACCGGTGTGAAATTACAGACGACGATGACGAATTGCTTCTGATCCGCCGCCCGCCGGACGAATGCCAGAGTGCTGCCATCCAAGTCGTTGACTTCCAGCCATTCGAATCCCTTCCACTCGAAATCAACTTCGTGAAACGCGGGATTGGACGTGTGCAATTGATTCAGGTCAGCGACCAGACGCTGTACGCCCCGGTGCGGCGGAGAAGCTTCAAGCGACCATTCGACGCTTCGGGTTTCCCCCCATTCCTGCCGCTCGCCGAGTTCGCTGCCCATGAACACAAGCTTCTTGCCCGGATGCGCGTTGAGATACGAGAAAAGCAGGCGTAAATTCGCGAACTTCTGCCAGTCGTCTCCTGGCATCTTCGAAAGCAACGAGCGCTTGCCGTGCACGACTTCGTCATGCGAGAGCGGAAGGACGAAATTCTCGGTGAACGCGTACATCATCGAGAACGTGAGCTGATTGTGGTGGTATTTGCGGTGTATCGGGTCCTCGGAGAAATATTTCAGCGTGTCGTTCATCCAGCCCATATTCCATTTCAGGTCGAATCCGAGGCCACCGACGTACGTTGGCCGCGAGACCGCCGGCCAGGAAGTGGATTCCTCGGCAATCATGAGAATCCCGGCGTTTCGCGTGTGCGCGACTTCGTTCAGCTTTTTGATGAACGCGATGGCCTCAAGATTTTCTCTCCCACCGTATTGATTCGGCACCCACTCGCCCGCTTTGCGCGAGTAGTCGAGATAGAGCATCGAGGCGACGGCATCCACACGAAGTCCGTCGGCGTGATACTTCTCGAGCCAGAAGAGCGCGTTGGACACGAGGAAGTTCTGCACTTCGTTGCGGCCGTAGTTGAAGACGAGCGTGCCCCAGTCCGGCTGCGTGCCCTTGCGCGGATCGGCGTGCTCGTAGAGATGAGTGCCGTCGAAGTATGCGAGGCCGTGCGCGTCGCGCGGGAAATGCGCGGGCGTCCAATCGAGGATTACGCCGAGGCCCGCTTGATGGCAGCGATCCACGAAGAATTTGAAATCGTCCGGCTCGCCGAAGCGGCTCGTCGGCGCAAAATATCCGACCGTCTGATAGCCCCACGATCCATCGTAGGGGTGTTCCATCACAGGCATCAGTTCAAGATGCGTGTAGCCCATCGCTTTGGCGTAGGGAATTAATTCGTCGACAAGCTCGCGATAGGTGAGCCAGCGTCCAGCCTCCACATCGCGCTTGCGCCACGAACCGAGGTGCACTTCATATATCGATAGAGGCGCGCGCAGCAGATCGCGCTTGGCGCGCTGCTCGAGCCATTCGGCATCGTTCCATTGATAGCGATCCACGTCGTACACGATCGAGCTGGTCTTCGGACGAAGCTCTGAATAGAAGCCATATGGATCGGCCTTCAACGCCAGTCGATGCTCCACTTGCGAGAGAATCTCAAATTTGTAGAGCTCGCCGTGATTGAGGTCTGGGACGAATAGCTCCCAGACTCCAGAAAAGCCGCGGCTCAGCATCGGATGCGTCCGGCCATCCCAATGATTGAAATCTCCGACGACGCTCACGCGCCGCGCATTCGGCGCCCAAACGCCAAAGTGCACGCCGCGCACGCCCTCCTGCTCGCGGACGTGAGCTCCCAATTTTTCGTAATTGAAATAGTGCGTGCCTTCGCCGATCAGGTGCAGATCGAATTCCGTCAGGACGGGCGCGAACGCGTAGGCGTCGTAGCCTTCTTCGATACGTCCGTCGAAGTAGGTCACCCGGAGGCGATACGCCGTCGGATTGATTGGCTTTAATTTCTGCCCGACGGGCAGCTCTGGCACTTGGATCGGAATCTTCGCGACGAAAATGTCGTCAACCGCAGTCCGGACCGCGGCAATCGGAGAAGTGTGGCCACTCCAAATCACGCTGACCGATTCGGCGCCGGGCCTGAACACGCGCACGACGACGGTGGTTTTGCCTGCGACTTCCTCATAGTGCGGGCCCAGGATGTGGAATGGGTCGGAATGCTCGCCGCTTGCCAGCGCATTCAGCTCAATAGAGAGCAGATCCTGCGCGGGCGCGGCTTGTGCTGCAGCATCGGATTGGCGTTTCTCGAACAAGGGAAGTGTGCGCCTCCGCTCGACGCGCGAAACAGCGCCTCTCATTCTAGCGGAGCTTGCGCCGACTACAAAGTTATCTCCGGATTCGGCTGATTGAAGTTGCCGCTCCGGTGGCCCGCAGCGCACGGAGCGAGCACGGGCCGGAGATCGCTCCCGTAGATTTCTAACGTGTGGACTTGCGAAGGTAACATGGATAGTCTTAGGCCCGCCCTGGGGCGCGCGGCGGGGCAAATATCCGAAGGAGAAAATTCATGAAGAGACGTTTGTTCGCAGGGAGTATCTTGGCCGTTCTCGCATTCCTCATCGCGGGAAGTGCGGCACGCGCACAGGATGCTGCACCAAAAAAACCGGTCACGCCGACGTCAGCGATCCTCGACAATTGGAACGACATCGGCAACCGGCTCGTCGCGATGGCTGAAGATTGGCCCGAAGATAAATACGGCTACCGGCCGAATGCCGATGTCCGGAGCTTTGCCGAAGTGATGCGCCATCTCGCGGGATCGAACTATGAGATGGTCAACGCGGCGGTGAAGAAGAAGTTGGGCGTTGAAGGCGACAATCCGCCGGCCGACCAGTTCAAAACAAAGGCGCAGATCGTCGAGTACCTCAAGAAGTCCGTCTCGGATGGCGCGACTGCGATTCAACAGAGCGGCGACGCCGAAATCCTGAAGCATCTCGATTACTGGACCGGATATATCGAGCACATGGGCGAGCATTACGGGCAGCTCGTCGTGTATTACCGCAACAACGGCGTGGTGCCTCCGGCATCGCGCAAGAAGGCATCGTAGCGGCACGGCAAGACACAGCAAAGAAAAGCGAAGCGAGTGGAACGAATGAAGAGCGTTCGAGCCAGCGTGATGTTCGTTTTGCTCGCGGGGATGAGCCTGTTGCTCGGAATCCACGCGCAAGATCGAACACAGGGGCGCTCGATGGTTGTGAGCCGCGGCGGGATTGTGTCCGCCGAAAGCCCGCTCGCGGCTCAAGCCGGCGCGATGATTTTGGCGCACGGCGGGAATGCAATTGATGCGGCGGTGGCTACGAATGCGGTGATGGGCGTGGTCGCGCCGATGATGAACGGCATTGGCGGTGATCTTTTTGCGATCGTCTACGATGCGAAGACGGGCAAGTTGTATGGGATTAACGCCAGCGGTTGGTCGCCTGCCGGTTTGACGATTGATTTTCTGAAGTCGCGCGGGATCACTGCTATGCCGCAATCGGGGATCAATTCCGTTACGGTTCCCGGAGCCGTGGATGGATGGGCAAAACTGCTCGATCGTTTTGGAAGGAAGAAACTCTCCGAAGTCCTCGCGCCCGCGATTCACTATGCCGATGCTGGATTCCCAGTTCCCGAGCGAACGGCGGAAGACTGGAAGGTGGACGGGTCCGCGTTGGCCAGCGACGCCAATTTCGCAAAGACGTATCTGCCTGGCGAGCGATCGCCGAAGCTGGGCGAAATTTTTCAAAACGCCGAGCTCGCGAAATCTCTCGAAGAAATCGCGTCAGGCGGCCGCGACGCTTACTACAAAGGGCCGATCGCGCACGCCATCGTGGAGACATCCCGCCGCGCGGGCGGCACGATGACGCTCGAAGATTTAGCTCAGTACTCGAGCGAATGGGTTGAGCCGATCTCGACGACCTATCGCGATTGGACCGTCTATGAAATTCCTCCGAATGGGCAGGGAATCGCCACGCTTGAAATGCTGAATCTGATGGAACGATTTCCGATGGCGCGGTTCGGCTCTTTGTCGGCGGACGCGCTGCACGTGATGATCGAATCGAAGAAGCTGGCCTACGCCGACCTTTTGCGATACGTCGGCGACCCGAAGTACAGCTCGATTCCTGTGGCGGGCATGCTGTCGAAGGAATATGCGAAGGGCCGCGGCGCTCAGATTAATATGAAGCGCGCGAATTGCGACGCCGCAGCGGGAACGCCGCCGTCGGGCGGAGACACAACGTATCTCACCGTCGTTGATTCCGAGGGGAACATGGTGTCGCTGATCCAGAGCAATTACAGCGGCTTCGGATCAGGCGTAGTCGCTGACGGCACAGGCTTTGTGCTGCAGAACCGCGGCGGCCTTTTCAGCCTCGATCCGGCGTCGCCAAACGCGCTCGTTGGCCACAAGCGCCCGCTCCATACGATCATCCCCGGATTTATGGCGCGCGGCGACGAGCGGATCGCATTTGGGATCATGGGCGGCTTCAATCAGGCGCAGGCTCATGCGCAATTTGTCTCGAACGTGGTAGACGGAGGGATGAACATTCAGGCCGCCCTTGAGTCAGCGCGCTTCACGAAGTACACGTTTTCAGGTTGCGACGTGGATTTGGAAGATCGCATCTCGCAGACCGTGCGCGACGACCTCACGTCGCGCGGACACGTAATCAGCGCGCGGCATGGCTTCTCATCTCACTTCGGCGGAGGCCAGGCAGTGCGCCGTGATTTCAAAACTGAAGTGAATTTTGGCGCGTCCGATCCGAGAAAAGACGGAGAAGCAATTCCCGAACCTTTGCCTGCAAATCCGTAGCTGCGTGCGCTATTATTTTTGAAAAGCCTTCAAGACCAATTTGGAAATAAGTTTGAGCGCTGTTGCCCGTTGATAACCCCTGTGTTTTCTTCGCGCTTGGTACGAACGTACCATTGTCACCTTTAGGCGCTGCACCCATGATAAGCGTGTGGGGCCACGCCCGGGGGTGTTTTGCGTCCCTGGTCGGCTTGACCGCTACATGGCGGATACGACTCGAATTATTGTTGATTCGATTGCGCCGGAGCGTCCCTCTACGGACGTGAGCCCGGTTGTGCGCGCGTCAAGCGATAGCGCGCAGGATTTGCAGACGGCTTACCTTCACTCTCTCACGGAAAATAATCCAATCGCGATTGTGGTTCTCGATGCAGAGGATCGCGTGCAGATGTGCAATCCCGCGTTCGAGAGGCTGTTTCAGTACACGCAGCGCGAGTTGAAAGGCCAGGGATTGGACCACCTGGTCGCGCCGGAGGCTCTCTCGAGTGAGGCGAGTGATCTGACAAGACGAGTGGGCGCGGGATCGACAGTGCGTGCGACGACGCGCCGCAGACGCCGCGACGGCATTTTGCTCGACGTGCAGATCATCGGCGTTCCGCTTGTCATGCACGAGCGCCAAATCGGCACGATCGGAATGTATGAGGACATTACGGAGCGGAAGTGTGCCGAGCGCGCGCAACGCGTGGCCGAGGAACGCCTCCGCACGCTTTTCGAAAACGCCATCGAAGGAATTTTCCAGACAACGGCCGAAGGCCGTTACCTGAGCGCCAATCCTGCACTCGCGCGCCTCTTCGGATACAACTCTCCCGCGGAAATGATGGCGTCAATTGAAAGTATCGGCAGCCAGCTATACGCCGACCCCTGGCGCCGCGAAGAGTTCAAGCGAATCATGGAGGAGCAGGATCACGTTGAAGGTTTCGAATATGAACTGATTCGCCGCGATGGAAAGCGCGTCTGGATCAACGAAAACGCGCACGCCGTCCGCGACGAACAGGACAAGCTGCTGTATTACGAAGGAACCGTCGAGGACATCACCGAACGAAAGCGCGCCGAGACGGAACGGCAGGCTTCGATGGAAATCATCCGCAGCGTCAACATGACGGACAATCTGGATGATTTGCTGCGCGGGATCCACGTCGCGCTCAAGAAAGTTCTGTATGCCGAGAATTGTTTCGTCGCGCTGCACGAGCCGGCGACGGACATGTTCCGTTTTCCATTTCTCGCGGACCAATTCGATACAGCACCTCCGCCGCAAAAGGTTGGCAGGACCTGCACCGCGTACGTTTTTCGAACGGGTAGGGCGATGCTAATTCCGCAACCGGTATTTGACCGGCTGGTAGAAAAGGGAGAGGTCGAACTTGTAGGTACCCCGTCACCGTGCTGGCTCGGCGTTCCGTTGCGGTCACCCTCGACAACAATCGGAGTTTTGGTCGTACAGCATTATCAGGATCCCGATGCTTATACGCAGCGTGATCTGGAATTTTTGTCTTCCGTAGGCGGCCAGATCGCGCTGGCGATTGAGCGGAAACGCCAAGAAGCGGCGCTGCGGGAGAGCGAAGCGCGACTCCGCGTCCTCATCGAACAACTCCCGGCAATTCTATGGACCGTGGACAAGAACCTCCGGTTCACGTCCGCCCTGGGCGCGGGACTCACGCGCGTCGGACTGCATGCGAATGAACTTGTCGGCAAGACGTTGTCGGAATTCTTTGAGACCAGCGACGGCAATTTCTTGCCCATTACCTCGCATCGCCGGGCGGTGATAGGCGAGCCAAGCACGTTTCACATGGAATGGCGCAATGGTTCCTATGCGTGTCATGTGGAACCTCTCCGCAACGAAAACGGGCGCTGCGAAGGCGCGATCTGTATGGCGCTCGACGTCAGCGACCGCAAGAGGCTCGAGGAACAGCTTCGGCAGGCCCAGAAGATGGAAGCTGTGGGCCGTTTGGCGGGCGGAATCGCGCATGACTTCAACAATCTTCTTATGGTGATCCAGGGTCATGCGGAATTGCTCACGGATCGCCTGAAGCCGGGCGAGTCCTTGCGCCGTAACGCCGAGCAGATTCAGGAAGCTTCGCAGCGCGCGACTTCGCTCACGCGCCAGCTCCTGGCATTCAGTCGCAAGCAGATGCTCGCGCCTGTTGTTTTGAATGTTCAGGCTGTCGTGTCCGACATGGGCAAGATTCTCCGCCGCCTGATCGGCGAAGATGTGGAACTCGTCACCGTGAACGCACCTGATCTTCGGCGCGTGAAAGCCGATCGAAGCCAGATCGAACAAGTGATTATGAATTTGGCGGTGAACGCGCGAGATGCAATGCCGCGCGGCGGCAAGCTCACGATCGAAACCGCGAGTGTCGAGTTCGATAACAGCTACTCGCGGGCGCCGATGGTCCTCATGCCCGGGCGATACGTAATGCTCGCGGTCACCGACAACGGCTGCGGCATGGATTCTGACACGCAGGCCCACATCTTCGAGCCTTTCTACACCACAAAGGAAAAAGGGAAGGGAACGGGGCTCGGGCTTGCGACAGTCTACGGAATCGTGAAACAGAGTGGCGGATATGTCTGGGTTTACAGCGAGGTCGGCAAAGGCACGACATTCAAAATTTATTTACCGTCAGTGGAAGAGGAAGTTGCTCCACCGGATGTACCGCCAGTCGTGGCCTCGCTTCCGCGCGGCACGGAAACGGTCCTTCTCGTCGAAGACGAAGAAGGCGTCCGCAATCTTGCAAAGGAATATCTCGAACTCTGCGGTTATAAGGCGCTCGTCGCCGAAAACGGCCAAGCTGCCATTGATATCGTGTCAAAGCATTCCGGCCCGATTGATCTCATCATGACGGACATCGTGATGCCGGGAATCAGCGGCAGCGATCTTGCGAAGAAAATCCTGACCGTGCGGCCTGAAATCCGCGTCGTGTTCATGTCCGGTTACACGGATCACGCCATCGTTCATCATGGAATTCTTTCTTCGGATGTCCTGCTGCTTCAAAAACCGTTTACGATGAGCACGCTCGCGCACAAGCTGCGCGAGGCACTCGTCCCCAAACTTATTAAATCGTGAACACTGACGTAGCTCGCCGAAGCGAGCGGCGAAGGCCCGTCCGTCCCGTAATGGAATAGGTTCCCGATCTGACATTTCCGCCGGTTGAGCCCGGCAAACCGCTAAGCTCGCGAAGTGTAGCTAGATGTTCAACTTGGGACAGCGCGCGGCTGTTCCGAAATGCCTCGAAGATTGGCTCCCATCGTGCACCCCTTCATTTCGCGCACAGCAATTCGTCTTGAATAGAGCAGGCGAACTTGCGGAGAAAACGATGGCGACCACCACTGCGGTAATCGAACCTGACGATCATTTAGACGATCAGCTACTGGAACGCGAGGAATGTCTCGATCCTGAGCGCAGGCTCTGGGCTGCGGTGCTTCTTTTGGCTGTAGACGAATGGCGTTCTAACAACATGAGGGCCCATCGTGAGGCCGAATTGTTTTTATTTGAAAGCGGCGCGGATTTTGAGACTGTGTGCTTCGGCGCCGGCCTCGATCCCACTACGCTCAGAACCAAACTGAAGCGGCTTCGGAATGGTCCGCTCCCGGAAACTCGCCACAGATTGCACTTCGTCGCTTGATGTCACATGCAGCGCACAACAGTGGTGTCCAAGGACGCCGTTGATTTAAGATGCAAGCGTGGCTTTTCCCCTCAGATACCGCAGCCGCGCTCGCGGAAGCTCATCGTGTTCCCAAAACGCGGCAAGTCCGAAGCGAGCGGTCTCCAGATGACCGGTGCGCGCCGGGACGAACTGCGCCCCGAAATCCAGCTCGTGCTCTGCTGCGCTCGGACGCGATTGAGTGCGGCTTACATCGACAGGATTCGCCTTCTCGTGCGTCCAGACTTGAACTGGGCTGCCGTCCTTGCGGCGGCGGAGCGGATGGGGCTGACGCCGCTGGTCTTCGAGCACCTTAGAAAATTTGAAACTCGCGTCCCACCGCTTTGGCTCGAGCGCATGGAAAAAGCTTTCCGGGCAAACGCCACGCGCTCGCTCTATCTCACGTCCGAATTGCTTCGAGTTCTCGACGTTTTCGAAACCCGCAACATTTCCGCGATTCCGTACAAGGGCCCGGTGCTGGCGGCCCAGGCGTACGGCGATCTTGCGTACCGCCAATTCTACGATATTGACATCATCGTGCCGCAGCGCAGCATAGCCGAAGCGCACTCGGCGCTGGTATCGTCTGGCTATCGAGCGCGATTTCCGTGGACTCACGAGTCGGGCTTGCCGCTCATGCGCATCCCTGGCGAGTATACGTACCGCGGTGAAGACAGCGAGTGCCTGCTAGAGCTCCATACCGAATTCACGATGCGGCATTTCCCGGTTCGCGCGAATCTCGACACGTTTAGACAAAGGCTCGTCAACGTTTCCGTCGGCGGCACGAACGTCCGCACGTTCTGCGTGGAGGACGCTCTTGTTGTGCTCAGCATCCACGGCGCCAAGGATTTTTGGCGCAAGCTGGGCTGGGTGGTGGATCTATCTGAATTAATCGGTTCGGCGGGCCGCGTCAATTGGGATCTGGTGTTCGATACGGCGGAGTCCCTGAACGCGGAGCGAATCCTGCTTCTCGGACTTTCTCTCGCGCACGATATGCTCGACACGCGCCTTCCGGTGCCAATTTTCGAGAGGATGCAAGCCGATCGCACGGTGGGCTCGCTCACCGAGCTAGTGGAGCGAAAATTGTTCGCTGCGCGGCCCGAAGAATGGAATTTAATTCAACGTGCCTGGTTCCGCGCCCGGCTGGTCCCGCAACGCATCGAAGGAATGAAATATGTGTGGCGTGTGGCGACGCAACCCGCCGAAGACGAATGGACCGCGGCGCATGGAAGCGTGTGGTCCGCGGCGATGCAGTCATTGCTGCGGCCGTTACGCCTCATTCGAAAGCAGCCCGGAGCCGAACTTCCGCCGAATCGCGACGCGGAATGATTCTTCAAGCGATTGGAAAGCGGCCTGCGCATTGGCCGGCGAAAAGCCCGCGTATCCCTCCTACGTTTATTAAACACTAAGCCCATCTCTTCCGTTGATTCGTCCGCACGCCGCAGCTACAATGGCGCGCTTCAATCTCACAAATGGCCAGCGCATCCAACCCGCACCTGACTCGCGGCTTCGGCCTGCTCCAAGCCACCGCGCTGAACATCACGAATATGGTCGGCGTCGGCCCGTTCATCACCATCCCGCTGCTGATGGCGACAATGAATGGCCCACAAGCAATGCTAGGCTGGATCACCGGCGCGCTGATTGTTGTGGCGGACGGCATGATTTGGAGCGAACTCGGCGCGGCTTTGCCTGGTTCAGGCGGAAGCTACCATTTCCTGCGCGAAGCCTACGGGCATGAAACGTGGGGACGGCTGATGGCGTTTCTCTTCATCTGGCAATTCGTGATCAGCGGGCCGCTCGAAATTGCCTCTGGAATGATCGGCTTCGGGAACTACACCGCATATCTTTGGCCCGGCCTCACGATGCGCGGCCAGCAGTTCGTCGCGGCGGGAGTCGGCGTTCTCGCGGTGATTCTGCTGAGCAGGCGAATCCAATTCCTGGGCAAAGCCACGGTTACATTGTGGATTGGAACCGTCGCGACGATGGCAGTCATACTCATCGCCGGCTTTCCGCATTTCAATCCGAAACTCGCGTTCGACTTTCCGCGCGGAGCGTTTGCATTCCAGCGCGGATTTTTCCTGGGCCTCGGCGGCGCGACGCTGGTTGCTGTTTACAACTACATGGGCTACTACGATGTTTGCTACATCGGCGACGAAGTCCGCGATCCTGGCCGCGTAATTCCGCGGTCGATTCTGTATTCGATTGCCGTCTGCGCCGCCGGATATATTCTCATTCACCTTGCGCTGATTGGGGTCGTGCCGTGGCGCGAAGCGATGAATTCCACGTTCCTCGTATCGGAATTCATGCAACGGCTCTACGGTCGCGGCGCCGCCATCGCTATCACGCTGATGATTTTATGGACGGCATTCGGCTCCGTCTTCGCGCTTCTTCTCGGATACTCGCGGATTCCATACGCGGCGGCGAAAGACGGCTATTTCTTTCGCGTCTTCGGAAAGCTCCACCCCACAAAGAAATATCCGCGCGTATCGCTGCTTGTCCTTGGCGCCGTTTCCATCGGCGCGGCCTTTTTCAAACTCGATCAGGTGATTAGCGCGCTGATCACGACGCGAATCCTCGTGCAGTTTCTAGGGCAAGTGTTTGCCATTCCGCTGCTGCGCAAGAAATTCCCGGACTCGTCCCGGCCCTTTAAGATGTGGCTCTATCCGCTGCCGGCCGTGATCGCGTTTTTTGGATGGGCGTTCGTGTTTACGACGTCGGGATGGGGCTACGTCGGCGTGGGCGTGTTGACGCTAGTTGTAGGCGTTGTCGTGTTCCTGATACGAGCCAAGCTCGCGGCAAGCTGGCCATTTCGCTCGGCCACGGCGGCGTAATTAATTGGCGGCCGGGCGCCAAAATGTAAGCAGCTCAAATCAATTCGGCGCGGCGCTCGTCACGTTCCATCCGCTGACTTCGAGATCGGGCTCAGCTTTACCGAGGTCGCTCAGCCGGTAAGTCGCTTTGATGTCGCGTGATTCGCCAGGCAGCAATGCGAAATAATTGTCATCCCAGAAGATCGGCAACACCTCATCGCCGCCCGAACCACGAGTCAGCCTTAAGTGAACAAGAAACGCCAAATGCTCGCTCGGATTTGAAACGTGGACATTCGTGGTGCCCTCGTCTTTGTCGTTCTGAGAATCAATCGAATATTTCAGCGTCACGGGTGTGAGCCGCGCGAGGTCGCGCATATCGGCAAACGATCTCTGCGGCGTCGTGTACCACGTGTAGCCGTCCCACGCGAGGACGTCCGGTTTTGTCGAGAGCCAATAGAAATTTGAGCTCACAGCCGCGCCGGTAGAGTCTTCGAGCGTCAAATTGAGGAAATAGGTCGTCGTGATCCCGCGGATTTCCGGCACTTTCAAGACATTCGTCACGCTGCCTGCCGGAGAATCAACCGTCTCGCTGTGAACGAATTTTTCCGTCGCGTTGATGTCGTAAACCTTCGCGGTCACTTTTCCGGTGAAGTTCGCCAGTTCGTTATTTACGACCACGACGGACTGATTGTCGTACGAATATTGAACGTGCAGCGGCTCGCATGCCTTCTTCGTTCCGAAATATCCGCCGCCGGGCCGCATGTAGTAATCGTAGAGATGCCAAATGATCGACGGCCACGCATTGTTCAACATCCATTGGATGACGCCGGTCGCTGAGCCCTTGTTCCTTCCAAACGCCTCGAACATCGCGCGTTCACCCTCGTACGCCATCGCCTGCGATTTCCATTCGTAATCCGCAAGATTTTTCGCGGTGCCGTAGCGCTTTTCGAGAGCGACGTTATACAACCCGAGATCTTTGAACTGTCCGCCGCCTGCGTGGTAATCCCAGTATTCGTTGATTGGCCACAGCTGTTTTTCCGGTAGCATGCGTTTCAAGCTGTCGATCGGTGGAATCGCGGGGCCGGGACTCGTCTCGGTGTTGAATCCGAAAGCGCCGCCATGCCCGCGATCTTCGAGCCAGTAATTCGGCGGGACGTAATCGTACGGCCCCGTCATCTTCACGCCCGATGGGCCCGTCACCGCCGTTTTTTTCTCAGAGGCCGAAGAAAGAACCGGCTTCGGCCAGTGCACTTGCTTCAAAACTTCGAGATAAGCCTTTTCGATTTCGGCGGGCGGAGGATTGTCGCTGCCGTCGAGCCAGACAAAAACGCTCGGATGATTTCGCAGCCGCGTCGTCTGATCGCGCAGGGACGCCGTCGCAACTTTGCGTTCTTCGGCCTTCCACTTCGCCCACTTTTCCCAATGATCGCAGCAACACCAGCCCGGCATCACAAGGATTCCGTACTCGTCCGCGAGATCAAAAAAATCGTCGGACATCAACTTGCCTTCGAGCCGGACAGTGTTCAAGTTCATACCGCGTACGTAGCGGAAATCGTCTTCCCAGCGTTTGGGATCCTGGCGAAGCAACATGTCCGGCGCCCAGCCGCCGCCGCGAATCAGAATGTCCTTTCCATTCACCGTATACTGCGCATGTCCTTCTTTCGTGAGCCTCGACGTGATTTCATCGATTCCAAATTTGACGCCGATCCGATCCGAAGCTGTCTGGCCGATATCGAATTCAAGCTCGAGGTAGTACATTTCCTGTCCGCCCATGCCATACGGCCACCAGACGTGCGGATCGGCAATATTCAATTGCGGAAACTGCGCGTAGGCAAAAGTTATTTCCTTGGTTTCATTCGCGGCGAGCGTCACGGCCTGCTCGAATTCACCATCGCCGAGCTTGCCGCGCAGGATTCCTTCGACAGGTTGCGCCGTGGAATTGCGCACATCCGCGCGAACGGTCAAGTGCGCGACATCGAGCTTCGGCAGATCGAGCTTTGTCTCCACCTGCGCATTGCGAACGGCCACCGAGCCGCTCGCCACCAAAAAAACGTCGCCCCAAATACCCATGTCCTTATCCGGCGGCAACGGATTCCAGTCTACGAACGTAATCGCGAGATCGTGCGGCGACGGCGGAAAGACTTCCACGGCCAGCGCATTCACCTTTCCCTGTGCAAGCGCCGAACTAACTTCAAATTCATAGCGGCGAAATGCGCCGGCGACATCCGCGGAGGTCGCGATTTGCTTTCCGTTCAACCAAATATTCGCTCGATAATTAATGCCGCGAAAGTTCAGCCAGACGCTCTTGCCCTTCCAGTCGGCCGGTAGCTGAAATTCAGTCCGATACCACCACGACACGCGAAATGGGCTGTCCTTCGGCATTTCCTCCATCGAGAAATTGTCGCCAATCTTGTAGCTCATTCCGGGGAACGAACGGAGATTCATGCTGTAGTACGGGTCCGGGTAGATCTTGTCGTCAACCAGCGCGGCCACGACAGTTGTTGGCACTGATGCTGGATACCAGTCCGGAGCGGGAAAGCCTGCTTGAGAAATTGCGCTCCCGCCTCCGCCGTACACTCGCGCCGAGGATTGAATGCGCCAGTCTGTCTTCAGTTGAAGCGTCGAGCTCTGCAGGGTTTGCCCGAGCGCGGTGCAGGGCCATAGCGTAACCACTGCGAACGCAATTGCGATTGGGGCCAGATATTTGCTGGTACCGTCGAACGCGCGGCGAAACGCATCCCGCATGGCGTGCAGGCGCGCTTCGAGTTTCAGTGAGAATTTGAGCATGCATTACCTCGAATCGAGACGGCGAAAGCGTCCGCGCATTCTACCATTCCCGCTTGGCGGTCGCATCGTTTAATAAACGAGAATGGCGCCTACTACGAGGGAATTGCGCGAAACTCAACCTTCAATCGCCGGGTTCAGGTTGTGCAGCGGACGCGGCGCGATGTCGCTCGGGCATCATCTTTTCCTGCAGCGTCTTTATGATTACGTATAGCACCGGGATAAACAAAAGATTAAGGGAGGTCGCCGCGATCATTCCGCCGAACACTGTGGTTCCCACCGACTGGCGCCCCACCCGTCCCGCGCCTCGCGCGAGCACCAGCGGAAGGACGCCGAAAATAAATGCGAGCGAGGTCATGAGAATCGGGCGCAACCGGATTCGCGCCGCCTCGATCGAAGCCTCCACGATGCTCAAGCCGTACTTGCGGCGCAACTGCTCCGCGAATTCGACGATCAAAATCGCATTTTTGCTCGAGAGCCCGATCAACATGACGAGGCCGATTTGGCAGTACACATCATTTTCGAGGCCGCGCAGGTATTGCGCGGCTAGAGCGCCGAGGAGCGCCATCGGGACGGCGAAGAGAACGATCAACGGCAGCGAGAAACTTTCATATTGCGCCGCAAGCGTCAGATATACGACGAGCAATCCGAGACTGAACAGAACCACCGTCGTGCTCCCGGATTGTAATTCTTCGAGAGAGAGTCCCGTCCATTCGTACGCAAAACCTCGCGGAAGCACGCGAGTCGCCAGCGTGTCCATCGCGGCGATGGCATCGCCCGAGCTGCGGCCCGGCGCGGCCGAACCGTCAATTTCCGCCGACCGAAATAAATTGTAATGGCTGATCACCTGCGGCGAGGCTACCGGCTGAACACGAATGACGCTCTGAAGCGGCACCATCGCGCCCGAAGCCGCGCGCACGTAATACTGCTGCAAATCCTGCGGTGACGAGCGGAATTGCTTATCCGCCTGGACGTAGACGCGATACGCGCGATTGTTGAAATCAAAGTCATTCACGTAAATCGAGCCCATGTAGACTTGCAGCGCGTCCGTGATTTGATTCAGCGGCACGCCGAGAGCCTTGGCTTTTTCGCGATCGAATGTCACGACGAATTGCGGATCGTTCGCGGTGAAGCTCGTGAAGAGGCCGCGCAAATCGCTGTTCGCGTTTCCCTGGCGCGCCAATTCATTGGTTGCTTGCGAGAGCCCCTGCACCGTATTCCCGCCCAAATCCTCGACTTCGAATTGGAAGCCGCCGAAATTTCCGAGCCCCTGTACCGCAGGCGGGGAAAAGGGAACGACGATCGCCCCGGAGATGTGGCTGAACGGTTCCCGGAGCTTGTTGATGACGGTTGCCACCGAATGTTCCTCGCCCTGCCGTTGATCGAAAGGCTTGAGGCTTGCAAATGCGATCCCCAAATTCGGCGCGCTGCCGCTGAAACTGAATCCCACGACGCTAAACGAGCCATCAATTTCGGGAGCTTTGGTGAGCGCTGCTTCCACCTGGCCCAGAATATTCGTGGTGTATCCGAGCGACGCGCCCTGAGGCGCTTGCACCGCAATGATGAAATAACCCGCGTCCTCGTCTGGAATGAAGCCACGCGGAACTTTTTGGTACAAGTAGTACGTGAATCCGAGTCCGCACACAAACACGATGAGCGCGGCAATTTGCCATCGCATGATGTGACGCAGCGTTGTTCGATAAGCTTCTGTCATCCCGGTGACGCCGCGATTGAACGCAGTCAAGATCGCGCCAGTTTTCCGGCGCTCGTGCCCGAGGAGCAGAGCGGATAGTGCCGGTGTAAGCGTCAACGCGTTGAACGCGGAAATCGAGACCGAGAAGGCAATTGTGAGCGCGAACTGGCGAAAGAGAATTCCCGTCGTGCCGGGGAAAAACGCCACGGGAACGAACACGGCCACAAGCACGAGCGATGTTGCCACTACGGCGCCGGCAACTTCATCCATCGCGACCGACGCGGCGTCATGCGCGTCCGCGACTCCCTCTGCGATGTGCCGCTCGACGTTTTCGATGACGACGATGGCGTCGTCAACAACGAGTCCTGTGGCGAGCGTGATTCCGAAAAGCGTCAGCGTATTGATCGAAAATCCGAGCATCTTGACGAACACAAACGTGCCAATGAGCGAAACGGGAATCGTGACGGCCGGAATGATCGTCGTGCGCCAATCCTGGAGAAAGATGTAAATGACCGCGATGACAAGCAGAATCGCTTCGAGCAACGTATAGAGGACGTCGCGAATGGATTCGCCGATCACCGTCGTCGAGTCGAATGCAACGGCAGCTTTCAATCCTGGAGGGAAGCGCTTCGAAAGCCGGATCAGTTCCGCTTTTACTTGGCGATCCACGTCGAGCGCGTTCGCGCCTGGAAGCTGTGTGACGCCGAAGCCGATCGCGTCGTGGCCGTTGAAACGCAAATCGGAAGCGTAACTTTCAGCGCCGAGCTCCGCTCGCCCAACGTCCTTCAGGCGAATCAGCGTGCCATCATTGCCCGTCTTCAAAATAATGTTGTCGAACTCGGATGGCTCGGTGAGCCGCCCGACGGCGCGCACGCTGATTTGATACATCTGGCCGGGCATGGACGGCGGCTGGCCAACCTGGCCGGCTGCGACCTGAACGTTTTGCTCGCTGAGCGCGCTGACAACGTCCGTCGCCGTAAGCCCGCGGCTTGCAAGGCGCGTGGGATCGAGCCAAAGGCGCATCGAGTATTCGCGCGGGGAAAAATTGAAGACATCGGCGACGCCTTTGACGCGCTTCAGTGCGTCGCGAACATAGATGTCCACGTAGTTGCTGATGAACAGACTGTCGTACTGCCCATTCTCCGCGTAAACGCCCGCGCCGAGAACGAAACCGCTCGCCGCCTTCGTGATCGTGATGCCGGTGGTCTTGACCTCGTTCGGCATGCGCCCGAGCGCGGTATTGACGCGATTTTGCACGTCCACGGCGGCAAGGTCCACGTTGCGCGAGACGTCGAACGTCACCGTGATGGCGCACGAACCGTCGTTTCCACTTGTCGAAGTCATGTACTTCATGCCTTCGACGCCGTTGATTTGCTGTTCGAGTGGAATCGTGACCGACGTTTCAACCGTTTGCGCGCTCGCGCCGTTATAGAACGCCGCTACCGATACTTGCGGCGGAGCGAGATTGGGGAACTGAGCGACCGGGAGCGTCGGAATCGAAACGGCGCCTGCCAAAATAATCAGCAGCGCGCACACCGTCGCGAAAATTGGCCGCTTGATGAAGAAGTCAACGAACATGAATTCGTTTCAGCCCGGCTTTAAGGTTGCGGTGTTCCGGCCGCAGTTCCAGCGCTTGCTCCAGCGGAGGATTCGGCCGGCGACTCGGTGACGGGAGAACCATCGCCAAGGATTTGCGTACCCTCGACGATGACGTGGTCGCCCGGTTTAATTCCGTCGAGCACTGGGTAGCTATTGCCGATCAAATCGCCGACGTGCAGCATCCGTTGTTTCGCGACCGTAGAGTTACCGGATTTCTCCGCGACAAACGCGAAATATTGCCCATTGATCCGCGACACGGCCAGCACGGGGATCAGCGGCCCCTGATGAGTCCCCCAGATGATGCGCGCGCGCGTGAATTGCGCCGTGCGCAATAAATCCTTCGGGTTGCTGACGGTGGCCTTTGCAAGCACTGATTGCGTGGAAGAATCGGCCTGCGGTGAAATGAAATCGATCTTCGTTTCGCCGATCAGCGCTCCGCTCGGGTCGAGCAACTCGACCGGCAATCCCAGTTTCAAGTTCTTCGCGTTCTCAACGGGAACTGAGATGTAGGCTTCGAGGCCGCCTAGCTCGTCGACCGTCGTGAGCATGGTCGTATTCGTAACGCGATCTCCCACGCGCACCGGCACATCGCCGATAATTCCGCTCGAAGGCGCGTGGACGCTGTAATAGTGAAGCTCGACTTGTTGCTCGTTTTCCTGCGCTTGCAGCGATTCGAGCTGCTTTTCGGCGGCGTCGTAGGTCGTTTGTGCCTGGTCGAGTTCTTGTTTCGCAACGATGCCCGCGTCGTACAGCTTCTTTTCTCGATCGAGCTGCACTTTCGCGTAGGCGAGTGTCGCTTCCTGCGCCGATCGCGCCGCCGTCTGGCTTTGCAGCGTCGCCTGCTGTTTGATCGGATCAATCTCCATCAGCGATTTGCCGGCCTCGACGCGGTCGCCTGACTTGACGAAGATTTTCGTGATCGACCCTTCGACCTGAGGATTGATCGTCGCCGAATGGCGAGACTTCAATGTCGCGAGATATTCGGATTCATCCGGAATCGTGGCGTTCTGGGCAACGATTGTTTTCACCGCGACGGCGGGTGGCGGGCCTTCCGCAGCGGCGTCCTTCTTTCCGCAGCCAACCAGAAACAACGCTGCGAGGCCGAGCGCATACATTCCCGCCAATCCCGGTCGCCTCGCGCGAGATGCTGGACGCAGCTGCAACGCCGCTAATTTAAGTGGTGTGACACACATACAGAGCGAAGGTTCTCCTAGAGGACAGGACAATCATCTTAAGACACTTCCACCCCAAAACTCCACACTCTTAGACGCTTTGAACTTGAATTCGACTCTGACTTAAAGTGAGCGCCTAAATTGCAGGCAAGACCTTAAGCCAGGGTCCACGCGCTTAAATTGAGGATTTTGAGGAATTGTGGTTCAGGAGGAATGCTTCTCGAACTTCGATTCGCACGATCTTGCCGATTTTACGCCGTCGCCACGCCCCAAAATTCCGGCGATGGTTTGATGAATTCCACTCCCACTTCCGTCTTTCCCATGAAACTAGGCCCAAGGGATGTGACGCGCGAGAGCAGTTCGTCCCCGGTCTTCAAATTCACCACAGTTACCAGCTGATCCGGTGCGACTTTCATCGAAAGAAGAATCAGCCCGCCGTGAGCGTTGATGATTAACGCTTCGGTTCTCTCCGAAGCAGTGTGTTTCTCGAGCGTTTGAGTCCGAACTTCGATGGACACACGCGCTTTTAGACGCTGGCTCCGGCGACGTTTTTGCGACTTCGTGTCGGGAGTGGGTACTACACCCATCGGACCACCGTACCAATATTTTACTGGTTTCTCAATATCGGACAAATCGGAGTGTTCACGAAAGGCACTGCTCCCGGCGATTACCGCACACACTGCCACGAGCCCGTGCGTCGTCCTCCGAAATTAAGCAGTGATGAGGAACACCGGGGCGCCAAGCTTGCCGGCATAACGAGGCCGGTAGCGCTGGGTGTTGTAAAGGTTTTCGATGTCTACCGTGCGCGGCCCAAGCGCGTGGTCGGGAAGCGGTGCATGGGAGTATCGCCCTTCTCGTATGGCCATCATTCGTCCGTAAACTTTGTCCCCGATAAGATCGAACGCTACGTTTGCGAACGTGGTCGCGACCACCTGATCCACCGCATCCGGGTCGCCGCTTCGCAGATCGTAAGTCAGGTCGCTCGTCATCGTTTCTTCGCCCGTGCGCTGATGCAGGATTTCAGCGAGAGCGTGGCCGATGTCCACTTTTTTGCGGTGGCCGTACGCGTCGGCTTCGCCGAAATCTTCGGCTTTCTGTCCCGTCCATACCGCGCCCTCGGAAGCGATGATGAACGCATAGTTGCTCGGATTGTTGCGCTTGTCTTCGACCAAAAGTTTGACGAGCAGATCGATGTCGAACGGATACTCGGGAATCACGCAGCGTGCCGAAGTCACGTAAGCGGTGTAAAGCGCCGTGAATCCCGCATCTCGTCCGAAAATCCGAAAGATTCCAATACGCTCGTGCGAACCAAGCGTAGTTCGTTGCCGGTTGATCAACTCCTTCGCGCGCGTAATCGCCGTCGAGAACCCGATGCAGTACTCGGTGCCTTGAACATCGTTGTCCATCGTTTTCGGAATCGCCATGAGCGGAACGCCGACTTTATCGAGCGCAGCCGCGAAGCCGAGCGTGTCGTCGCCGCCGATTACGATCAGGCAGCCGATGCCTAGCCGCTCGAGATTGCGAAGCACGATCGGGGTGAAGTTATACGTCTTTCCATCAGTCGTGAGTTTATCGAGCTCCGACTGCCGAATGTGCGCCGGCAACCGGTTCTTCGAGATGCGCATGGGATTCGTTCGCGAGGTGTGCAGCACTGTGCCGCCGCTGCGGTCAATCGCGCGAGTGCTCTCGCGCGTGAGGTGCCGGATGTAGCGCGCGTCCACTTCCTTCGAGGCGTCAAGATGCGTCAGTCCCTCCCAGCCTCGGCGGATGCCGACCACCTCACGGTTCATCTCGCTCGCGCGGTACACCGCGGACTTGATCACCGAATTGAGGCCGGGAACGTCGCCGCCGCCCGTCAAGATGCCGATTTTTCCGCCTGCTGCCATTTAGATTTTCTCCAGACTCGATTGAAACATTCAAGGATTGGACAAAACCTCGAAGATGTCAATTCCGTCCCACATGAATTATTCGCCGGAGCGTCGCGTGCGCAAACACGGACAATGTAATGCAAAATCGATATTGTGACGCGTGGATTTCATAGGCACGCCCGCGTTGCCCGGGGTTCACGCCTGTGCTCTAATACCCGCGATTCAGGACGCACCATTACAAACACATGACAGGTGCATCGTTAGGTTACCTCGTGTCAGCGATCGCGATTTTGGCGTTCGTCGTTGTGCCGATTCTCGCGATTTCAGCGTTTGTACGAGTTCGCCGCCTCGAATCGCGGCAGAGCGCCGGCCGACAACCCGGCGACCAAACGGAACAGCAGTACCAGCGGCAACTCGCGAACCTCACTGGCCGAATCTACGCGATTGAGACGCAACTTTCCCATCTCGCTTCCAAACTTAGTGCGGGCACTCCGCCGTCAACCGGTCGACCGCTGGAAACTGCGGTGCCGGCGTCGCCCGCGATTTCGCCCGAAGCTCTGCCGGCCGCTCGCGTCCCTGTTGCTGAGTCGCCGGCTAGCCATCCAGTATCGACGTCAACGTCTCCGCGCGCGCAAGTTCATGCCGCTTCTGCTGTCGGTTCCAGCTCAACTGACTTCGAATCGGTGATTGCCGGAAAATGGCTTAATTACGCTGGCATTCTGGCCGTTCTTTGCGCCGTCGCTTTCTTCCTGAAGTATGCATTCGACAATAACTGGGTGGGCCCGCACGGCCGCGTCGCGATCGGGCTTCTTTTCGGCGCGGGCTCGTTGATGTGGAGCGACCGGTTGCTGAGGCGCGGCTATGGCTTTTTTTCCAAGGGGATCGCGGGCCTCGGCGCGGCAGTGTTGTATCTGTCGTTGTGGGGCGGTTGGCATTACTACCGGCTTTTCGAGCAGAGCGTTGCGTTCGCAGCGATGATCGTCGTGACGGCGGCAATGATCGCGATCGCTATTGGCCGCAATTCGCAGCGCGTCGCGGTGATGGCGCTCGTCGGCGGCTTTCTCACACCGCAGCTTCTAAGCACCGGCCATAACGCCGAGATCACTCTCTTCACGTATGTTCTGGTGCTGGTCCTCGGCCTCCTGGTTGTGCAGCGAGCGCGGCGCTGGGCGTGGCTTGCGCCGCTCGCGTTTGTTTCGACGCAGATTTATTTTTGGGGCTGGTTTGGCGAATTTTATCGCGGCGAAGAATTGGGCGTTACGCTGCTCTTCGCGACGCTGTTTTTCATCGCATTCGCGGCCCTGCCCGTGATTCACAGCCGCGATGGAAAAGGCCTTTCGCCAGAAGAAGCCGTGATCGTCCCCGCGAATGCTCTGATTTATCTCGTCGCGCTGCATCAAATGCTCTGGCCGGCGAATCGCTGGGCGATCACGTTTGCGGTCCTTGCGCTCGCAGCCACGCATCTCTTCGTGCTTCGCATGCTGCCCGCGCCGCGCGAGGGCGTGCCTCCAACCGAGCGATTTCTTTTCGCCGGGCTCGCCTTGATGTACGCCACGCTGGCGATCCCTCTTCGCCTCGACGGAAAGTGGATCACGATCGCGCTGGTCATCGAAGGCGCAATTCTCGTCTGGAGCGGATTCCGCGCGCGCCTGTGGCATCTGCGCGCCTTCGGGCTCGTTCTATTCGGAATCACGGCGTCTCGGCTTTTGCTATTTGACATTCCTGCGACGACATTTCTTTTCAACGCACGGTTTGCGACATTCGCTGTTGTCGTGGCGTGCTACACCAGCGCGTGCGTGTTCGCCAGCGGCGCGCGCGATAGATTGACTGAATCCGAATCGATTCCATTCGCAGCGCTCGCGGTAGCCGCAAACGGATTTGCGCTGCTGGCGCTTTCTCTCGAAGTCTGGGATGCACTTGGCTGGACGCAAACCCTTAATCTCGAGCGCGGCCTCGCGCAGTCGCTAGGACTTTCGATTCTGTGGACATGCTACGCGACTGGACTGATCGTCGTCGGCCTGGCGCGAAAGTCAGCGCTCCTTCGCTGGCAGGCGCTCGCGCTTTTTGGCGTAGTTCTCGCCAAAGTTTTTCTGTTCGATCTGTCTTTCCTTGAGCGCCTCTACCGCATCCTGTCATTTCTTGTACTCGGATTGCTGCTTCTTCTCGTTTCGTTCCTCTACCAGCGAAAGCTGGCGGAGCAAAAACAGGAGACGAAATCGTGAGGAGCTCGCGGCCGTTCGCAAAATTTCTATTCCCATCGCGCTCGCCGTTCGTTGCTGTCTCCGGATGCATTTTCGCGCTCGGAATTGTCTTGGGAAGCGTTGCTTCGCGCGCCGCTACCATCGCGTCCTGGCCTCAAGCGTGGCGAAGTTGGAGTTACTCCCGTGAAGTAAATCCTCCGGCTGCAAACGGGTCGAGGCCCGCTGCAATCGTAATTCCCGAAGATGTGTACGCGCATTCAGCGAATCAACTCGCGGACTTGCGTATCGTGGACGACGAGGGCAGGGAAGTCCCGTACGTTCTCGGCGTTCCGTCCGGCCAGACGCGCACCGAGCGCCGCCCCGTCCGCACTCGCGAGCAAAGCTTTGCGCCGGGAGAATACACAGAATTTGTCCTCGACGTCGGCGCGAACCCCCAATTCCACAACGCCATTCTTGTGAATACTTCTGAAACAGATTTCATCGCCTGGGCCGAAGTAGCTGTCAGCGACGATGCGCGCCAATGGCGAAACGTCTGCGACCGCGCTCCCTTATTCCGTTTCGACAAACAAGATCTGCAAGGGACCCAGACGCTGCATTATTCCGATACCAACGCGCGTTACATTCGCCTGCGGATTCTCGAAGGGTCGCATCGCTTTCCGCTGACGAGCGTCAACGTTCTTTACGAAGTAACTACGCCCGTGGAGCGCGTTCCTGTTGCTGCTTCGCTCGCCGCCGCGCAATCCGCAAATCGGCAAGAGAGTCTGTGGCGCACGGATCTTCCGGCTGAATTACCCGTGAATGAAATCCGCTTCGAGGCCGACGAGGCCGAATTCTCACGTTCGGTCGTGATCGAGTCGAGCAGCGACGGTCAGGAATGGTCGGCGGTCGGCAGTGGCGAGATCTACCGCTTCCATCACGATGATGTTCTGCGTGAATGGCTGCGCGTGAGCTTCGGAAGCGGATGGGCGTCGCACTGGCGCGTTCATATTGCAAACGGCAACAACTCACCACTCGCCGGAGCCCGGGTGATGCTGTACATGACGCCGCGCCGCATCGTGTTTCGCCCCGATCCCGCGCGCCGCTACCTACTTCTATACGGCCAGAGCGAAGCCAAGCCGCCGCATTACGATCTCGAGCGAACTCTAGTCGTCCAAGATTTCCAAAAGCTGCCGGAGTTGGCGCTCGGAGGCGAACAAATCAATTCCGAGTACGAAGATCCGCGCCCGTGGAGCGAACGGCATCCCGCGATTCTTTGGATCGCCGTCATCATCGCGGCCGGCTTGTTGGGTTTTGCGGCGCTGCGCTCACTTCGCCACTCGGCTTGACGGCCCACCGCACAAGTTGAACAGAGAATCAATTACTTCCGAATCGGTAGTGCAACCCGAATCGCACCTGGAACGGCTCGGTGGGATGGAAAACGTTTGTGAAATCCGGTGCCGCGGTTGGCGTAATTCGCGAGATGTAGGCGTAGGTGATGTCGTCAGCGCGGTGGTTCAGCAAGTTCAAGAAATCGGCCGAAATGCTCCAGTGCTTGTTGAATTGATAACCGAGCCCCATATTGAGCAATAACGTAGACGCCGAGCGATTTATACCGTCGGACGTCAAGTCGCGCGGGCCAAAGTAGCGCAAGCGGAGAGTCGACGTGAAGCCTTTGTAATCGTGGAGTGTGATGCCCGATGAAATCACCACCCTAACGGCTTCGGGGACGAGCTTGCCTCCCGGGCCTTGCACAGGATACTGGCCACCGCCCAAGTTGGCATACGCCGCATCATCCGGGTCAATTTGGAGAAATTGGGCGCGAGAGTCCGCCATGTCCAAATCAAAAACCAAATGTTCCGTTGGCGTGTAGTAGTTCGCCCATTCGATTCCATAGCGGTTGCTCGGCGATGCTGATGGGACCGTGCCTCCGGTGTCACCATCCTGCTGCAGTTCGGAATGACTGTATAGATACCAGAGCGATAGCGTGCTTTGCAGATGTGGGACGGCCGAAGTGCGCACACCGAATTCACCGCCTTTAGTTTGGACTAGAGCGGGAATTGGAGCCGAGGTTGTTGGGAAGGGATAGTCCGGAGAAATCGGTTCAATCCTTTGCGTTGCGCCGCGCGCGTCGTTGCTATGAAAACTGAATCCACCCTGTACATAGAACTCAGTCTTCGCCCACGGGCCGAAAATCATAGTCCCTTTTGGGCTGGGGAGGAACTTGGTGACCGAGCCGGAATTGGCCGCCGCAAAGTTGACCACCGGACTGCCAGGTAATTCGCTGGCGACATAATCTGGCGTCAAGTTGGTGACGTAATATATTGCCTTGTCGCCCCGGAAGGCCAGCACCGAGCGGAATTTTTCCGACCACTGGACTTTGTTTTCCGCATAAAAACCGAGCATCGTGTCGCTGAAGTTATTCAAATCCGTGTCCGCGGGCAATATGGCTGTCAAATTCGGATTGGTAACGCATTCGGGGAAGGGTTCGTCATAACAGGCATTAATATCATTCTTGTCCGTGCGCATCCGATCTTCCGTCCGGTAAAGGCCGTTGTGCACCCAATCGTTGCGGACTTGCAGGCCGAACGTATTTTGCACCTTGCGGCCAAACCATTGGCTGAAAATCGTGTGTTGTGCGTCCAGACCAACCACCCAGCGCTTGTCCTGCTGTTCGAACTGATCGCCCTTAATAGGATCATCGAGGTAGTAAGTGAAATCAGAGAACAAATTGAGATCGTAATAAAATCCGTAGGCCGTGATTTTCGTTTGGGAATTTTCGTTTTGGCGATGCCATTCACCCTGCAAGTTGTAACGCTGTGACTCGCCACCGTCCGACGGATTCAGTGCGCCGAAGTAGCCAACGAGGGGAATCGCGTCAACGGGGATTTGATCGCTTGAGTGCCATGTTCCGCGGTATGCGCGCGCCGTGATGCTGAAACCATCGGCCTCGTCGCCCCGGCTGTAGGTTATCAAGCCGTTATACTTGTAATAATTGTCCGGATGCACCCACGGGCCGTCGTCGTGATACACCTCTCCGCCGTAAAGCAAATTGCCCTTGCCGAGCTTTTGCGAAACGCCAAAAACAGCCCGCCCAAAGCCATACATTCCGCCTTCAACCTCCAAGAAGTTCTCGGGCAGCGTCTTGAAGAATTCCAAATGGGCCGATCCCGTTGAGCCATAGTTGCCGACATCGGCGTAATAAGGGCCTTTCTCGAAATTCACCCGCTGCACGAACTCCGGGATGACGGTGTTCATGTCCGAGTATCCCTCGCCATGCGCGTGCGACGGCAGGTTCAGCGGCATATCGTCAATGAAAATCGCGAAATCCGTGCCGTGGTCAAGATTGAAGCCGCGAAGAAAATACTGGTTAGCCTTGCCGCCGCCGGCGTGTTGAGTGATGATGAGGCCGGGAAGCGCCTCCAAAATTTCTCCCGAGCGAAGAATCGGACGATCTTGGATTTCCGTCGCGCTCACCGTTCCCTGGGTGGCGGAATTAGCAGTTCCGACAAGGTCATCCTCACGGCCCTGCACTTTTACGGTGGTACTCACGGAACTCACAGCCAGAGAGATGCGCAGCGGCGCCGGCTGCTCAGCGGTCCCTATGGTGACGGGGATTTCTTTGGTTTCAAAACCGGGACTAGATACCACGAGTCGATAATTACCTGCCGTGAGTCCAGAAATAGCGAAGGAGCCGTTCGTGCCGGACTTTGTTGCTTGCACAGTACCGTTTGCGCTTCGAACCTGCACGGTAGCCCCGGCAATCACCGCGCCAGACGCGTCAACGACGGTCCCTGATAGCCGAGTGATTCGCTGGGCGAATAGAAGCAGATTGTTCGGCACAAGATCGGTGCCCACCTGGATATGATCGGTGAGCGTGCCTGAGAGGCCGCCGTTGGCCGCTGCCCTCGAGGAGATTGTCGAAGCGATAAAAAGTACGAGACCCGCGATGCCGGTGGTCAGCTTGCCTGTTCTACGCGTTCGTTGCATAGGTCCTCTACATACGACTCTGACAAACGTGTTACGACATGCGTGCCTTGAGTATCACGTTCCGCAAAATCGTGCTATCGGGGATTCCCCGATACAGTCCTTCCACCTTTCTGATAGTGCACCCGGCAGATCGAGTACCAACCAGCACGCAAGCGCTACGTTCGCGTCCGGAAATCGTGCTATAGATGAATGCTTGCTGTTCGGCCGCCTGCTTCACTTGAGTGGAGAGAAAGGCACGCGCTATGGCACATCTGGCTCGTACGGGATTGTCGCTGGATAGGGAATTGCTGGCGGCTTTCGACCGCGTGATTCTAAAAAAAGGTTACAACAATCGATCTGAGGCCGTCCGTGATTTGATTCGCGACCACCTGGTTTCCGAGGCGGCCGACAAGAACGAGGTGGTCGTCGGGACGCTTACCATTGTGTACGACCATCACCGCCCGAATTTGACCGAGAAGCTGGTGGACGCGCAGCACCACGCCGGCGGCAAAGTGCTCGCGGCCACGCATGTCCATCTCGACCATCATAATTGCCTCGAAGTTGTGATTATGAAGGGGCGGAGCGGGGCGATCAGGGACTTTGCGAATCATATCCTCAGTTTGCGCGGCGTAAAGCACGGACAACTCGTGGTGACGAGTACGGGAAAGGATTTGAAGTAGGATTTAGGCTTTCGAACGAAGAAAAACGCCGGCAAGATGCCGGCGCTACGAGCGCAAACTCGCTCGTTGATTAGATGAAGCGTTAGCGCGGGAGTTTTTCGATTTGCTGTTGGACTTGGCTGCGAAATTCCAGGGGATTCGCCATTTTGTGAAATGGCTCGGGAGTGCCACCCGTGCCAATCACCACGATTGATCCGTAACCGAGCATCCTGCCGGCGGCCGGTTCGCTCACTTCGATGCTCTCGACTTTATTCAGCATCATCTCGATTGTTTTGCGGCTGGCGAGTCCAGTCTTGATCACCACACGCCGATTCGTCACCGCCATTTCCGTCGCATTCCGCCGCACCATGCCAACGATGATCGTCACGATGCCGGCAACGATCAACGCAATGCCGCCGCCCTCCATGATCTGCATCGATCTCGTGTCGATTCCGTCCCGCGTGAGCGCGTAATACAGGAGAAGCGCTCCCGGCAGAGCGAAGAGGAAGCACCCCAGGATGATGTGCCAGAGCATCACGATCCAATGGAGGCGCGTCTGGTAAATTACGGTTTCGCCGGGAACCAAGTTCGATTCTACGTAGCTCATTTTCTCGTTCGACTAAATTAGCGCCACGGCATACGCCGCCGTCACCGAATATAACAGTGCGGATACTACGACGGTTGTATTTGAGAAGTCTACCCTGGTCTGCCGATGAGCTAATTTCTTTGTCCGAAGGACGCGCATCACATCCGCGGTGCTCGAGCCAGCGCGTCCCGAAAACAACCAGCAGAGCGGATCACCCGCAAGATTGCCGAGCCGGATGTAAGTTTCTGCGGGAGGCGCAGTTTCCCCGCGCTCCCATCGGGAAACGGCCGTTGCGGACGCTTTCAATCGCTGACCAAGATCGCCTTGGGTACGCTTCAGAGCTTGGCAAAAAGAAAGAGCCGGAACGAGGGTTCCGGCTCTTCGCTTGGGTCCGAGCTATTAGGGTCGTTAGTTGAGAGCAATCGCGACCTCTTTGGTGGAGTTCGATGTGGCGATAGCCGACTCCAGTTCCTTTTCCTGTCTGGAGGCTGGCACGGTGAGCTCGGAGTTTCCCGCGGCTCCCCAAATCTCGGCCAGGAAATACTTGCTGCCGAGGCGGTGAAACACGATCTGGGACTTGGTGTTGCTAGGATATTCCGGGCGGACTTGCGAGACGACGGCGGCCCCGGTCTTGCAGTTGCGGAGCATGATCGTGCTATCCGTCTGTCCGGCGATAATTTGATAGCAGCCGGCAGGCAGTTGCGCTGTTCCCACTGTGAAAGCGAAAGGCACATCGGCCTTCAAACGAGACTGAGCAGATGCACCAGACGCGGTGAGCAGCAGTGACAGAGCCACAAGCGAAACTATCCCGATAACGTTGCGTTTCATGACTTCCTCCTCGGGGCTCCTTTCAGCGGAACCCAAGCTGAATTTGTCTCTCAAACTCTCAGCAACTTTGCTGTTTGTTTGCGATGACATATGGAGAGAATGCATTCCCCTAGCCAAACGTGAACTTGCGCTGCGACCCAGCTATCGCGCTGATTTTTCTGCAACATACGCGGACGGCGGAGTGCCAGGCCTGCTGAGAAGGCCGCAAACCGGTAGCTCGGCAGCTACCGCCAGGAGCTTTTCGGCTACCGCGGCAATCTGAGTCGATTCGGCGGCGCTCGTTTGGCAATTTCAGCTACACTGGGCGCCGAAGGAGGACTTATTAACCCGAGACTACATGCGGTATCCGGCGCGCCCAAAGGAACGGTCTGGGAGATGACGGATGGCCCGCTGTTTCTTGGGAGGGATACGTCCAATCAAGTGGAAGTGAGCGACGTTAAGGCCTCGCGCAGGCATTGCTCGATCAGCGAGACATCGAGCGGCGTTTTTGAAATCGCCGACCTCGATAGTCACAACGGGACTTTCGTCAACGGAACCAAAGTAAGCCGCGAGACGATTCAGCATGGTGATCGAATTCGTGTCGGGAGTAGCGAATTCGTATTCCTCACTGAAGCTGACGATGCTGGCGCGCTTTCGTCCGGCTCCGGGAGCGATTCGACGGGCGCCGTGTTGAAAACGATTACGCTTGATGATGCCGGCCTGCCGAAGGATTCCACGTGGGTAGGCGGAATGGCGCGCGACCTGGCTGCATTTTTCAAGATTGCGAATGTAATCAACTCCACACGCGATTTGCAGGCGCTGCAGCTCGAGTTGCTCGCGCTGATTTCCGAAGTGGTGCCGGCTGCACAAGGCGCCATCGTCCTTCAGCCGAACGCGAACGAGGAGCCCAGCGTGCCTTGTACCTGGGATCGAAAGAACTCGGAGCAGCCAGAAATGACTATCCGAGAAGAGTTGGTGCGGCAGGCTACATGGGAACGTTGTGCGATCTTCTCGGCGGCTTCGGCTGACACGGCGTCCGCAGAACACGTGTTGTGTGTGCCGCTGGTGGGAATTGAGAAAATCCTTGGCGCGATCTACCTGACTTCGCCCGCGACTTCGCCGGCTTTCAGCGAGGCCCACGCCTATTTTTTGAGTTCGGTTTCGCGGATTGCGGCGGTCACGATTGAAAATCTATCGAAGCTGGATTCTCTGCAAGCGGAGAATCAGCGGCTGCGTGCGGACATCAAATCCGAAAGCAACTTGATCGGAGAGAGCCGGCCGATGCTGCGTGTGAGGGAGTTCATCGCGAAAGTGGCTAACGGTGACTCGACGGTGCTCATTCGCGGCGCTAGTGGAACAGGCAAGGAACTGGTGGCTCGCGCCATTCACGCCAACAGCGCGCGGCCGGACAAACCATTTGTTGCAATCAACTGCGCGGCGATACCGGAGGCATTGCTCGAGAGCGAATTATTCGGCCATGAAAAAGGAGCGTTCACGGGCGCCATCGCGACAAAGAAAGGAAAGTTCGAAGCGGCTGAGGACGGAACACTGTTCCTCGACGAAATCGGAGAGATGGCTCCGCTATTGCAGGCGAAGCTCCTGCGAGTCTTGCAGCAGCGTGAATTCGAACGGCTCGGGGGAAATCGCTTGCTGCCATTTAACGCGCGAGTGGTGGCCGCGACGAATAAGAACTTGGAAGAGGCGATCAAGGCTGGTGAATTCCGGCGAGATTTATATTACCGCCTGAATGTGGTTTCCGTCGCGTTGCCTCCGTTGCGCGAGCATCGGGAGGATATTCCGTTACTGGCCATGCATTTCGCCGAGAAATATGCGGCGAAGTCCAGGCGCGGCTTCAAAGGAATCGCCGGGGAAGCACGGACTCTGCTGATGCAATACACTTGGCCGGGGAACGTTCGCGAATTGGAGAACGCCATCGAACACGCGATCGTGATGGGACTCACCGACGAAATACTTCCTGAAGATCTGCCTAACGCGCTGCTGGAGGAGGAATCGTCGAAATTGGCGGCTGCGCGATATCAGAACACTCTGAACGAAACGAAAAAGCAGCTCGTTCTCGCGGCGCTGGACGAAGCCAACGGCAGCCCGGTTGAAGCCGCACGCATACTGGGGATTCATCCGAAGTATTTGCATCGACTCATCCGCAATTTCCATTTGAAATCCGACGCGAAACGGCTCGGCTAAACTCCGGGGCTGTTGCTCGCAAGCGGCGAGTAGCCTGAGCTCGGGGGGTTCCCGGAGGCGGCGCCCTCCGGGCTCTGGGCAAATTGGGAGGGGGATGCTTGTGCGAAGCTTGAATAACGGCGAAGAGCCGGCGGGACGCCGGCCGTGCAAGAGGCGGCCTTCGCGTGATGCGGCCAGGTAGGCTGCAGCAGAATTATTGGAGCCCGGCGCGATGGAGGAGGGATTGGAAGCGGGGGTCGGGGCGGAGGGGTGACCAGGTGGAGTCGACCTTGAGGAAGGTCATGATTTCTTCGCGGTCGTCGAAGGATTTTTGCAGCAGCTCGATGGCTTTGTCATTATCGCCGAGGCCGACGTAGACGATCGCGATTTGATATAGCGGGACGTAGGATTGCTTCGCGCTTTGCTCCATTTGTAGCACGACTTCGCGGGCCTTGGCGGTCTGGCCCGACAGCGCGTAGGCGTAGCCGAGGTAGCCTTGGGCGTAGGGGCTGGCGCCTAATCGGACCGCTTCGTTGAGCGACTTGATAGCGTCGTCGTATTTCCCTTCGCGAGCGAGAGCCCATCCGAGATAGAAATGGCCGAACCAGAAATTCGGATCCGCCTGGATCATTTTGCGGGAATACTCGATTGCGCGATCAAATTGATCCGAGAACTCGAAGTTCAAGCCGTAGACGACCTCGACGGTGTCGGAAAGTGGGTCGAGTTCTTGAGCGCGTTTCAATTCGGCGAGAGCTTCGTCGTTGCGGCCCATGCCCGTTAGATAGTAGGCGTACCACTCGTGAACGAAAGGGGAGCCTGCGTTGAGTTCGATGCCGCGCTTGAATTCCTGCTCGGCGGCGGGATAGTCGTGGTCGTAGACGGCATCTGCCATTCCCATCAGCGTATGGGCCTCGGCGAGCGAATCATCGAGGCTCAACGCTTTCGATGCAGCCGCTTTCAATTTCGGCATCGCCTCAGTCGGCTGGACATACTGGCTCGAGACCTCGAAGTAGGCTTCCGCGATTCCCGCGTAGGCGAGGGCGTAATTCGGATCCTTGGCGATGGCTTGCTGGAAATAGTCGATGCCCTTGCTCACTCCTTCTTTGGTGAACTGCTCGGTGTTGTACCGGCCTTTCAGATACAACTGATACGCCTCGTTGTTGTCGGTGTAGTGCTTCGAGACGCGCTTCTCCTCATCGCCCGCGAGATGCGAGCGCAGGTTCGCCATGATTTCGTTCGAGATATTTTCCTGAATGGCGAGCAGGTCGGACATCTTCTCGTTGTACTGCTCGCCCCAAATGTGGCGACTATTTTTTGAGTCCATCAGTTCGGCGCTGACGAAGAGCGTGTCGCCGCGCTCGAGGACGCGCCCCGTGAGAATCGCGCGAACGGATAACTCGCGACTGACAACTTGAGGATCGATGGTGCGGCCCTTGTAGCGGAAGACGGAGCTGTGCGCGATGACCTTGAGATTTGGCAACTCGGAGGCGCTATTGATCAGGCTTTCGGTGAGGCCGTCGCTGAGGTATTCGGTGTCTTTATTGTTGCTGGCGTTCTCGAAGGGCATGATCGCGAGCGAATCGATCGCGGTATCGCGACCGCGCAGTAGATAAAACGCAGCTATCGCGAGCGCGGTGAGCACGATCGCGGCTATCGCCGCGAGGAGAATCCAGTTCTTGCGCGTAGCGGCGGCAGCGACGCGCGGAGGGACCGCAATTTTTCGGGGCTCGTCACTCGGGAAAACTTCTCTCGGGATATCGAAGGCGGCTGCAGCCGTTGCCGCCGAAATATTCATCGCAACGGTGTCGCGCTTGAGGCGCTGAAGATCGGAGCGCATGTCCGCGGCGTGCTGGTAACGGAGTCTCGGGTCCTTCTCGAGGGCTTTGTTGATGACCTCCTCGAGCTTGGCGGGGACATCGTGATTGAGACGGACCGGCGCGACGGGAACCTTGTGAAGAATCGAATCGAGCAGTGCCGCGTTCGTGTCTCCGCGGAATGGCTGCTTGCCTGTCGCCATTTCGAAGAGGACGATGCCAAAAGAAAAGAGATCGGTGCGCGAGTCGAGATCTTTGCCGAGGGCTTGCTCGGGAGACATGTAGGAGAGCGTGCCGAGCGCGGTGCCGGGCTTGGTTAACTCCTTGGCGGCAAGAGTTGGGGCGTCGCCTCGCGTGGAGACGTTTGCGGCGTCGGAGGGGCGAGGCAATTGTTTCGCGAGGCCGAAATCTAGGACTTTGGCGTGGCCGCGTTCGGTAACGAAGATGTTCGCGGGCTTGATGTCGCGATGGATGATGCCTTTTGTGTGCGCGGCTTCGAGGGCGTTGGTGATTTCGGTGGCGAGATCGAGGAGGGTGTCAATCTCGAGGGGCTGGCCGTCAATGAGGTGCTTCAGGGTCTTGCCTTCGAGAAATTCCATGGCGATGAAAGCGCGGCCTTTGTCTTCGCCAATGTCGTAAATGGTGCAGATATTCGGGTGATTGAGCGCGGAGGCGGCTTCGGCCTCGCGGCGAAAGCGCTCGAGAGCGTGCTCATCCTGCGCGAGATCGTCAGGAAGAAATTTCAGGGCGACCGGGCGACGGAGGCGAGTGTCCTCGGCTTTGTAGACCACACCCATACCGCCGCCACCCAGCATTTCGAGCACGCGATAGTGGGAGATTATCTCGCCAGAGATTGGGCGGGAGTCAGGCACTGGCGAGAATCTTAGGGCGCGCTAAGCAGCAAGTCAACGCACGGCATTGTGCGGCTAGCCGGATGATGCTTTTTAGGCTTGCGGTGCGGCGCGAGGAATGCTGGTGTTATTATTGCTGCTGCCTTGTCCCGGGCGAGAAGGAGAACGATCAATGGCTTCTCGCGATACTCATGTTCCGATTCCTGGAAGCGAGTTTGTGCCGGTAGCTAGGGCGAATGTAATCGCTCCGGCGGATCCACACGAGCAAATCACGATTACGATTGTCGTTCGAGCGCGGCGTCCCGCTCCGGAACTGCACTCTGACGAAACGCTTGCCGATCTTCTTCCGCGCGAGCGGCGGCATCTTTCGCGTGAAGAGTTCGAGGAGCGGCATGGCGCGCATCCGGATGATCTCGCCCAGGTCGAAAGCTTTGCTCGAGCGCACGGGTTCGAAATCGTCGAGACGTCGGCAGCGCGGCATAGCGTTACTCTGCGGGGCAAATGCGGCGAATTCAGCAAAGTGTTTCGCGTCGAAATAAATCAGTACGAGGACGAGCGCGGACGGCACCGCGGCTTCAACGGCCCGATTCATATTCCGTGGGAGATTGCTGACTCCGTAGAAAATGTCCTCGGTCTGCACGACCGGCCACTCGCCTTGCGGCATATGGCAGCGCCCGCTACGAAAAAGGCCGTGGGCGCTCATTTTTCACCGCACGATGTCGCCGATCTCTATCGATTTCCCAAGCATGCGTCCGGCGAAGGGCAGTGCATCGGGGTGATTGAACTCGGCGGCGGCTATCATCGAAGCGATCTGGAGAATTTCTTTGCCTCGCTGAAGATGCCGATGCCGAAGATTACCGACGTGTCCGCGGATGGAACGAAAAACGCGCCGGCTGATCTCGCGAGTCTAACTAAGTTTGTCACCGCACTGAATGGCGGAAAGAAAAGCGCGATCGATGCCGCGAAAGGCGGCAGTTCGGGATCGAGCCACTTGGCGGACCTGTTGCTCTCCACAATCGAGACAACGATGGACGTTGAGCTCGTCGGAGCATTTGCTCCCGGGGCTGAGATAGTCGTTTATTTTGCGTCGAGCAGCGAGCAGGGCGTTTACCACGCGTTGACGACGGCGCTTGCCGACAAGGTCCACCGGCCGACGGTGCTTTCGCTAAGCTGGGGCGAGCAGGAATCGAGTTGGTCACCGAAATACATGGCACTGATCAATGATGTATTGAAGAACCTCTCGACGGTGGGCGTGACGGTATGCGTTTCGTCCGGCGATGCCGGTGCTGACAATGGCTCACCCGATGGGAAACCTTCCGTGAATTTTCCGGCGAGCAGCCCGAACGCGCTGGGATGTGGGGGCACGACGCTGAAAGCGTCCGGGAGTGAGATTGAAGCGGAAGTGGTGTGGAATTCGCTGTTTGATGGGATGCGAGGCGCCACGGGAGGCGGCGTGAGCGAGAAATTCGCGCGGCCGTTCTGGCAGGAAAAATTTGAAGTGCCGCGCTCGGCGTCGAAGAGCGGAGGGCGTGGCGTGCCCGATGTAGCGGGCGTCGCCGATCCTCACACCGGTTGCCGGATTGTGGTGGGCGGAGTGGATACGATTTCCTATGGGACGAGTGCGGTGGCTCCGCTGTGGGCGGCGCTTGTCGCGCGGCTCAATCACGCGATTGGCGCGCGAATGGGTTCGGGGCATTTGAATTCGCTGCTGTATAAGGTGGCCGGACACGCCAACGGAAATGGTACTTTCCGGCCGATCACGCACGGAGAGAACGGCGCGTATCACGCGGGTCCGGGATGGAATGCGTGCACGGGACTTGGCTCGCCGATGGGGGACAGATTGCTTGAGGCGCTCGGCGGTCGAAAGTCTGATTAGGCTAGACGCGCCCCTTTGTATGCGACACGGTGAAAACCTGAAGCCGGCTGCTCTTCGACCAGCCCTACCAATGCATCGTGATAATCATTGGATCGCGTGCGTGACGGCTTCCGGGAGCACCGATTCTTCGGTGTGTGCATCCAGGATTTCCTGAAGCGCCAATCCGATATGCTCGATGGTATGAAACGCGCTGAGCGCGACGAGTTCCGAAAGATTTTCGTTGAGCGGCAATTCGTCGAGCTGCGCGTAGATTTCGTCGCGATGATAGGGATCGAGTCGCGCGTGCTTTACCATTGTGCGCATTCCTTCCGCCGGTAGGCCGTGCTTCGCGCGAATCTTGCTGAGGTGTTTCAGAGAAGGCGGATTTCCCTCAAGCACCGCGAGGTAACCGAACAGGGAAACGGGATGAACGTGAAGAGACCAATAGTATTGGGCTCCCACGAGCGACGCGATGGCTGATGATGGGAGGCGCGTGAGAATCCTCGAGCGATCCGCACCGAGCGCCACGATGTCTTCGAGTAGCCATTCGTCGTGGTGCGTCTCCTCGAGCGCGTGAGTGGTGTAGTACTCGACGATCTTTCGGGAGACGGGATCCGAATCGGCGCGGCGCTGGGCCGATACGGCCGCGGCGTTGATCAGAGAAACGCTGCTGCGAATGATCGAATGCATCATGAACAGGAATTCGGGAAACATCTGGGCGAGTTTAGGGTGCGTCCAGAAATCATTCGATGCCGCCAACATATAAGGCTCGGCGAGCCGGATTTTCGCGCGCAGCCGTTTGCTATGGCTTAGAGAATTCATGTGTGGCCGATGAATTGAGGCCGGTCATTCGTCAAATAGTCGCGATAGCGGATGGAGCTTTTAGATAGCGTGCGGCGTTAAACGAAAACGTTAGGCCGAAGATGATGTTTCCCTTCAGGCGCTGATCCGCGTTTCTTTCGCATCTTGATCAGGACTCCCACTTCAGTTTCCGAAAACTTCTCGACGGTTCTCTTGTCGTCATCCGTATATTGCTCGGAGACGAGAACGCCGGCGCTTTCGAGGCGCTCCACGTTCGAGGTCTTTTTCTTCGCCTTAGACTTCGATTTGCTTTTGGTCGGCATGTGGACTCCTTTGTTAACTGCAGAGGCGGCAAGGGTCGCATCAAGACTCGAACCTTGTCAAGGGCTCTCCTGTGGAACTAGTGGATTCATTTTCGGCTACTGCGCCATAAGAAGTCGCGAGTCGAAACTCCAGTGATGATGCGGCCGGGAGATCAATCGTTGAACCCGCAGCACTCTGCAGATGATAGTCTGTGGCATTAGGCGATGAAAAACCGAGATACCGATGCAGCCTGGCAATATCACGACGGCACGAAGCATTCCTATTTGAGCATCCGCACGAATCCTCATTACATGGATTGGGCGAACCGGCCGCTGCTTTTCAAGATTTATCCGAATATCGAGCCGATCGCGCTGCCGAACGACGTGCCGCAAACGGGAGTGGCCGCGCTCTCGGCGATCTCGATGCCGCTGCCCTCATCGCGAGCGGATGCGGTCCCTGATCTGCAGGATCTGGCGCGCATACTTTTTTTCTCGGTGGGGATTACCAAGAAGCGCGTGTATCAGAACGGAGAGATTTATTTTCGGGCTGCGGCTTGCACCGGCGCTCTTTATGAAATCGAGTTGTATGTCGTGGCGGGCGATCTCGCGGGACTCGACGCGGGCGTCTATCACTTCAATCCGGGGGATGTGTCGCTTAGGCTTTTGCGCAAAGGCGATTTTCGCGGAAATCTTGCTCGGGCGACGGCGATGGAGCCTGCGGTGGCTCACGCGCCAGCGACGATCGTTTGCACTGGAACGTACTGGCGGAATGCTTGGAAATACCAGGCGCGCACGTATCGGCATTTCGGCTGGGATAACGGCATGCAGCTCGGGAACATGCTCGCCGTTTCCGCGGTGTCGGGGCTGCCGGCTGAAATTGTGCTCGGATTCGTGGACGCTGAGGTGAACCGCTTGCTCGATCTCGATACACGGCGTGAAGTTTCGTTGTGCCTCGTGCCCATTGGGCGGAGATCAGAAAACTCGCTGCCAGCCGCGAGAGAGGTGCCAGCGCTCGGCCTTGAGACAATTCCGCTTTCGAGGAGCGAGGTCGAATATCCCGCGATGCTGCAGATGCATGAGGCGTCGTCGCTTGAGTCGGAAGAGGAAGTTCGCGAGTGGCGCGGAGCGGCTACGGGCGCTTCGTATTCTGCTTCCTTCGGCGAGGAGATCCGCCTTCAGCCGCTGCCGGATGATGAACGACCGAAAGATACAATTGAACAAGTAATTCTGCGGCGCGGATCCACCCGAACGTTTGATAAGAGGGCATCAATCACGTTTGCGCAACTCTCAACCATTCTGGATTGCGCCACGCGAGGCCTCCCCGCGGACTTTCTCGAGCCGCCCGGCACGCAGCTCAACGATCTCTATCTCATCGTACATTCGGTGGACGGCCTCAAGGCAGGCGCTTATTTCTTCCATCGCGAGCGAAAAACGTTGGAGCTGCTAAAGGAGGGAGATTTTCGCGCTGAGGCCGGCTACCTGGGACTGCAGCAAGAGCTGCCTGCGAATGCATGCGTGGACGTTTTTTTTCTGGCCGATTTGAGGCCGATTCTGGAGCGATTCGGGAACCGCGGCTACCGGGCCATTCAGCTTGAGGCGGGTGCCATCGGGGGCAGGATATATCTGGCGACTTATGCGCAGCGCCTGGGGGCAACAGGGCTAACGTTTTTCGACGATGATGTGGTCAACTTCTTTTCGCCGCACGCGAAAGGGAGGAGCGCGATCTTCCTGCTCGCGATCGGCCAGCCGCTGAAGCGCACACCGAAGTAGCGACACGTCCCATCGCGGTACAGTCTGTCGTGCGTGATGAGTCAAAGTGGGACACACCGTGAGCGTTCACGACTCGGCGACTGAATCTCAGAAAAAGATAGTCAATAATAGAAGATAGCACCTTCGTAATTCTTTGTACTCTGCTAGACTTCTGCCGCTATGAAAAGCGCTGTCCGCAATATCGCAGGGGCCTTCGGATTCGAGATTAAACGCAAGCGGCTCCATGACAGGGTCCAGTTGAGTTCGTCGCTCGAATCGTTTCACTCGGACCACTATCTTCGCCACACCGCGCGGAGGCTCGAGCATTTGGCGAGTTTGCGAATTGCGGTCGCGGGCAAGCGAGTCTTGGAATTGGGAGCTGGAATCGGGGATCACACTTCGTATTACCTGGATCGCGGCTGCGAGGTAACCATCACGGAAGCGAGGCCGGAAAATGTCGCCGTGCTGCGCTCACGATTTCCGCAGAGGAAAATTATCGCCGCCGACCTCGAACATCCTGAGGCGATTGAAGGCGCGCCGTTTGATGTGGTTCATTGCTATGGGCTGCTCTATCACCTGATGAATCCCGAAGGCGCCTTGAAATTCATGAGCGAAAATTGCAGCGGGATACTTTTGCTCGAGACTTGCGTTTCGTTCGGCAGCGAGAAGGCTGTGAACTTGGTTGAAGAAGCGCAGGTTGATCCGACGCAATCGTTTTCCGGGACTGGTTGCCGGCCGACGCGCACCTGGATTTACGCGCAACTGCAAGAGCGATTTCCGTATGTATATTGTCCAGTGACGCAGCCGAGTCATGAAGAGTTTCCGCTGGATTGGACAGCACCGGAAAAACATCATGCGCTGCACACACTTCAGCGTTCGGTATTTGTTGCATCTAGGCATGAGATCAAGAGCGATGTTTTGAGCCCCAGACTGCTGGATACACAAGTCAGGCACGGATAGAAATCCCGGCGATCGCATTCGTTCAAACCCACGATAAAACATCGAAGAGTTTTCTGTTCCGGGACTTTGCGCCTGAAAATGCTCGGTTGCGCGCCAGTCCTTCTTCGATGCGGTCATCATCCATAGCCATAGGAATTCATTGGCGTACGAGCCGATTACGGGTCTATAAAAGACAAAATGTCGATGTTTGAAAGCGTCATCGGTAGATGTCTTCGATGGCGGGAGGGCAAAGCATGGAATGCACACGACGCACAGTGCTGGCGGGGTTAGGTCTCGCAGCGCTAGAGGCGACGATGCCCCCAATGGTGAAGCGAGCTGACGCACTCTCACGGATGGAGACGTTCGCCGCGGCCGCACGGGCATGCCCATTCCGGCTGGCGGTGATTAATGACGAGATCACGCAGGACTTCGAGAAAGCGTGTCAGATCGTCGCCGGCGATTTTGGGCTGCACTGGATTGAGCTGCGCACGATGTGGGACAAGAACTTGACCGACCTTAACGAGAAAGAGTTGGGGGATGCGCGGAAGATTCTGACGGATTACAAACTTCAGGTGACGGATATCGCGAGCCCGCTCTTCAAGACCGACTGGCCCGGCGCGCCGCGGTCTCCTCAGAGTGGAAGCCGAGATCGGTTTCATGCGGATGTTGACGCCAGAGGGCAGGACAAGCTGCTCGAGCGGTGCATTTGGCTTGCCAATTTTTTCGGAACAGACCGGATTCGCTGTTTCGACTATTGGCGGCTGGAGGATCAGAAGCCGTACCGTTCAGAGATCAATGCTAAATTGCAAGAAGCTGCGGAGCGCTGCGCGAAAAACAACTTCATCTTGTTGCTCGAAAACGAGATGACCTGCAACACGGCCACGGGCGAAGAGTCGGCTGCTGTGCTGAAGGCGATTCCTGACAAGAACTTCGTGTTGAATTGGGATCCGGGGAATGCCGCAGCTTTAGGAAGCACTCCGTATCCGATGGGATATGAATTGCTACCCAAAGAACGAATCGGGCATTGCCATTGCAAGGACGTGGTGCGCAAGCCCGACCATAAATACGATTGGGCTCCCGTTGGTTCCGGCATTGTCGATTGGGTGGGGCAATTTCAGGCGCTGCAGCGCGACGGCTATCACTACGCGGTGAGCCTCGAAACGCACTGGCGCGGCGCAGGCACGCCCGAAGCGTCTACGCGCGTCAGCATGGATGGGCTAAAGAAGACGCTCGCGAAGGCGGGAATTTCTTGCTGAATGCGAATGCGGAATTCAGCGCAAAGGAAAATTATGATCACGCGACGTGAATTTCTCGATTCGCTTGCCGTGGGAGCGGCGAGCTTCGCCGTAAGCGCTACAGCGAAGAGCTATAGCAACATCATCGGTTCCAACGATCGCGTGAACTTCGCGATTATCGGATTGAACGGGCGCGCTTACGCGATTCTGTCGGCGCTAAAGGCAAATCGCAGTGCGGCTCGCATCTCGCATGTGTGCGATGTGGACAGCGAGATTCTTCGTAAATTTGCCGATAGCGTGCGGAAGGAGATGGGCGAAGCGGCTGCGACCGACAAAGACTTTCGCCGGATTCTCGAACATAAAGATGTAGACGCGATCGCGATTGCCACTCCCGACCATTGGCACGCGCCGATGGCCATCGCTGGATTGCAGGCGGGCAAGCACATCTATCTGGAAAAGCCATGCAGCCACAATCCGGCTGAGGGCGTGATGCTGGTGCAGGCGCAGCAAAAATATCGAAAGCTCGTGCAGATGGGCACGCAGCAGCGATCATCACCGCACACAATTGAGATCGTCGACAAAATTCACGCCGGAATAATCGGCAGACCCTATTTTGCGAAGGCGTGGTACAGCAACGTGAGGGAGTCGATTGGCACCGGAAAAGAAGTGTCGGTGCCGTCGCAGCTTGACTGGGACTTGTGGCAAGGCCCGGCGCCGCGGCGTAGGTACCGCGACAATGTGCAACCATATAACTGGCGCTGGTTCAAACTCTACGGCACCGGCGAAGCACTAAATAACGGCACGCACGAAGTGGACGTTTGCCGATGCGCACTGAGCGTCGACTATCCGGCGCGGATCACTTCATCAGGCGGCAGATACCACTTCAAAGATGATTGGCAATTTTACGACACGCTGGTGACGAGCTTCGCGTATGAAGACAAAATGATCACGTGGGAAGGGAAGAGCTGCGATGGAATGAAGTATTACGGGCGCGATCGCGGTTCGACGATCATGGGAACCACCGGCACGGTGCTGGTCGATCGAGACGGCTACGAGATTTACGACCTCAAAGGAATTAAGACGAACGAATTCAAGGTGGGCAGCACGACATCGTCCGCCGATCTCGTTGGCCGCGATACGATGACGGAAGCTCACTTCGCGAATTTCATTGCTGGAATCCGCAATACCGAGAAGCTGAACTCTCCGATTTCCGATGGGAATATCACCGTTACGATGCTGCAGCTTTCCAATATCGCGTGGGAAGCCGGCAGGGAGCTGCATCTCGACACGAAGGATGGAAGAATCGAGGGCGATGCGGAAGCGATGAAAATGTGGGGACGCGAATATGAGAAGGGCTGGGCGCCGCATGTTTAGCGCATGGGGTGATTAGCGGCTTATGACAGGTAAGCTTTCGCGCCGTGATTTGATTCACTCCGGGGCGCTCGCCGCGGCAGCGCTCGCTGCTTCCGGCGACGCCTTCGGACTGACCGTGGAACGGACATTGAGCCATGAAACGCCGCCCATTCGCTTGGGATTGGCGAGCTACACGTTCCGCAACTTCAGCCGTGCCCAGCTTATCGGCTTTATGAAGCAGCTCAATGTGTTCGAGCTCAATGCGAAGGACACCAAAGATCATCTCCCAATCGATCCGCAGGAAGAGGCGGCTGCGCTGGCGGACTATGCCGCAGATGGAATCAAGCTTCACGCTGCGGGCGCCATTTATTTCTCGAAAGATGACGATGCGGACATCCGGAGTAAGTTCGAATATTGCAAGCGAGCGGGCATCTCGGTGATCATCGCCGGAGATCCTGCGCTCGAGACTTTGCAGCGAATTGAGAAGTTCGTTGAGGAATTCGATATTCGAATCGCGATCCACAATCACGGACCGGAGGATAAGCTGTGGCCGTCGCCGCTCAATGTGTTGAAGGCGGTTAGGGGTATGGATCCGCGCATCGGCTGCTGCATCGATGTGGGGCATGCGGCTCGCGCGGGAACTGACGTGGTTCAGGCGATCCACGAGGCAGGCCCGCGGCTATTTAACCTGCACATGAAGGATTTGACGAATTTCCAAAGCAAGGAAAGCCAGGTCGCGGTGGGCGACGGCATCATGCCGGTGCGCGGAATGTTCGAAGCGCTTGTCGCGATAAAGTACAAGGGCTTAGTCGATTTGGAATACGAGATTCATCCCGACGATCCCATGCCGGGCGTGATCAGCAGCTTCGCGTATATGCGGGGAGTACTGGCGGGTATGGGGTATGCGAGTCAGGGCTAAAGCACGTGATGGAGTTCTGGCCGGCGTTATCAGAAGCGCAGACTTCAAAACTTCTGCGTCAGATTATTCCGAATCAAATCACTCCGAGTATTGAGATTCCGGCCGCGCGGTCACAACGTAGCGGTCTGGGGCCGAGCCGAAGTAACGGAATGGGAAGCAAGTAACAAGTGTGAGCGCCGGGCCGTCTTTTGGCGCGAGTACGTAGGTGTCGTCGGGTCCGACTACCACAGCGCGCGCCACGCGATAACGCTGCATTCCGTGCCCGTCCGTAAGTACAATTACATCGTTCTCACGCAATTTCCCGAGGCCGCTAAAGAATGAATCGCGATGGGCTGCGAGCCCGATATTGCCATCGCCGCCATCGCCGGGAAGGCTCGTTCCGGGGATGTGACCGACAGCGCGCCGTAGATCGAACGAGTCGTCGCCTTCGACAATCGCCGCAGATAGTTGAAGACGCGGAATCTCGATGCGCCCTACGAGTGAGCCTTGAGGAATGGTGGAAGGAACAGTAGCTGGATTCTCCGATCGCGGTCGCGACGCCGGTCGCGATGACGATGATGGCGACGACAACGACGCAAGGGCTTCGTTCGAGATCGCGTCGAGCCGGCTATTGGACTCTTCTTGGAACAAAAACGTATCGACGTGCACGAAACAGAACCAGCCAAGAGCGACAATGGCGATCAGCCAGCATAGGCGTTCCAGGATTTTCGCAATGATCATCGACCGTGACTCCGGACGAATCGTCTGGCGAACCGGTTGGGCGGTTCGCTGGACTTCAAGAAGCGGCGAAATTCAATGCGCGGTGCCTGGCGCCCTCTGATGAAAGCCGTCTATAGGGCGCCAGACTCTTCGCGCGCGTAGTTATGATTGTCCGCGAGTAACCTTGTGCAATACCAAAGCTCCGCCTAGAGCGATAAAGCCTGCAAGCGCAAAGAGCGGAAGATCGCTCCCTGTCTTCGGCAATTCCTTTTCGCTCGATTGCGGCTGCGTTGGAGTCTCCGACGTGACAGGGGCGGTCTGCGCTGGTTCCTGTGCTACTGGAGTTGGCGCGGCGGCCACAGGCTGCGGAGTAGGAGGCGGTTCTGCAGCGGCTGGTTGAGCAGGTGCCGGAGCCGGTGTCGATTCTGTTTCGTCCATCGAAGGCACGTTCGTGCTGTTCAACTGCGAGAGCTGTGCGGCTTCGGATTTCGGATATACGAATTCCTGTCCAAAGTTATCGCCGGGATAGAACCAAGCCTGAAGCGCGATCGGCTGGCCGACCGGGCGCTCGGCGAATTCCAATATAGTTTTGCCGGCGGGCTGAAGCTGATAGTTTGGAATAGCCAACACCGTCGTGATCAATTGCATGCGAGTGTCGTTGTAGATTTGAACGATATGGCGGTTCGACTGGCTATCTGCGAGAGTAAAAGTATATGTTCCGGGCGGCAGAACGGTACCCGGAATCTGAACGGGCTCGCTGAAGGTTACTTTCGTGGCTTTGTTCCAAGTGTCGGCATGGACGTTGCTCAGCGAGATTGAGCCTGCGAGCGCCACGAGCAAGCCAAGCGCTAGTATTCGAACTGACTTCATTGTTCCTCCTCTTACAGTGGATTGCCGGGCGGTAAATTGCGCCGTGCGATTTGGCGCTGGACCGTTCTGAGCCGGGAATAATTCGCGCCTCATCACCAGTAAATTTGACCACGACCGCTGGTTGCGGTGAATGCCCTGTAGCCCTCAGTCGAAAAGGGGAGAATGCTGTAAGGCAAATTAGACACAATTGTAAGCCAATGGACGGAAAGGAAGACGCTCAAGTTCTTGTATATGAATAGCTTACTGGCAGTCAGGATGCGAGGTGGTCCGCGCAATTTTTAACTCAATTCGTCGGTGTGTCAATTGGCGCAAAAGGAGCGTGAGGCGAGTGGGCGCGGCTCGCCTCTCGTTGGGGTTGGCGGATTAGCGGGTGTCAGGATGTGAACAGCAAAGCTTCCTTTTCGCGCGCCGCGATCAAATCCTTCGCCGCCGGTTCAACTTGCTTTTTGCTCACGGCCGTGATGTTTGACGCGGCAACGGCGGCGCGATCAAGTTCGGCGAACGAGACCTCCCAGGAGCGCCACGAGAAACAAAACCAGGAAAAGGTAGAAAAGAATCTTTGCGATTCCGGCTGGCGCCGCTGCGATACCCGCGCAACCGAAAACCGCTGCAATGATCGCAGCCACGAAGAACGCGAGCGCCCAACGCAACATGTCTTCACATCAAACTAAAAAATGAATATCTAGCCCCGACCGAAAACGCGAAGCGCATTCGCTTGCGCCTCAAATCGACTCGGAGTGGTTTCTATGCTGGAGCTGCGAAATCCTCCATACCGCAAAAACCCTACCGGGTGTTTGTCCTTCGTGTAGCGCGCCATTTCTTCGTGACGCGCGGCGAGGCTCTCCTGATCCCTATCATCGCGTGCGGGTCGCATGAAAATCGCGGCTTAGGCGTAACTGTGATGGAGAGGATCGTGAGAAGAGGGAATCGCGGCACGAACTCTTACTGGCCGTATGCTGACAGAAATGAACGCAGACGCGTCCATAGCTATACAGGATTGTACCGGCGGTCGATAGGGGCTTCCGAGCATTTGCTTAACTGGCGAATCGTGATTTATTGGGCCGTGTACGTGCGAGGAGTTTTCCGCCGGGCGGATTACAAACGGAGGAACGACATGAAACTCCCTGGGGCAATTGGCACGGCAGCACTGCTCTTAATTTTTAGTGGAGTCAGCACGGTGTACTTACAGGCGCAGGACGATAAACCACCTCAACAGGAACCGCAGGCGAAGCCTCCAGACCATCCCGAGGATGCTAAGCCTCCAAAACAACAAGAGCCCAAGCCGGAACCGGATGCAAAGCCACCGAAACCAAAACCCGAGCCCCGGCCCCAGCCGGATGCAAAGCCTCCGAAACCTCAGCCGGAACCAAAACCGCAACCGGATACTAAGCCTCCAAAACAAGAAAAGGAAGCTCAAGCTCCAAAACAGGGCCAACAAACAAAAGTGAACCGTGGCGGCAGGATTCCTGACGGCCGTTACCGCGCGAAGTTTGGAGCCGAGCACCGGTTCCACGTTGGGCACCTCACCGTGGTTAACGGTGCCAGCCGGTTCCAGTACGGAGGGTATTGGTTTGAACTCGTCGATCCGTGGCCAGCGGGCTGGGCCTATACGGATGACGTTTACGTTGTCTTTCTCGACGGCACATATTATCTCTGCGATCCAAACTATCCCGGCGTGCAGGTTGCGATTATGGTTGTGGAGTAGCGGCCTGCCTACAGAAGTCTTTCAGGCGCCGACCCGGCCCACACCCACCGGGTCGCCGGATGGATGAATGAATTGGAGGAAAGAAAATGACGATGCCGATTTTTGGTATGGTGGACGTAGTAGTTGCGGGATTGATTGTGTTGGTGGGGATTGTCTTGCTGATCGTCGAAATTCCCGACATGGTTCGCTACATGAAGATCAAATCGATGTAAACAGACGGAGAGCAGAACGCGACGATTAAATCGACGGTCGCGACTTCTCCGGAGTCGCGACCACTTCTGGGTATCAGCATACTGGCGCATTGCTGCTGCGACGTAGTCCGCTTGGGATGTTTCCTCGTATTCCCAAAGAGTCACAAAGACCTGTTCGCAAGGATCGAAATCCTTCTGGTACATTAAGTGCGGTCTTCCTCTAATCTTTTGGTCGACTCTGCTCAGGGGAAGATCCACTCTTCATCTGTCATCAGCGAGGAGTTCGTTTATGCGATTGAGGGCCTTCATCGTTTCAGCTGCTTGCATCACAACCATCTTTGCTGCATCGAGCGCGACCCGAGCGCAGTCAGTTCCTCCCGCTATTTATACTGACCCTCCCGCCGACGCCGCGCATCCGGCCTCGATGACCGTGCTGCATATTCCGTCTCACGGAGTTCTGATCAATGGCCTCGTCTATCAACCAGCTGGCGCCGGGCCGCATCCGACATTGGTCATTTTCCACGGCTTGCCAGGAAACGAGAAAAACCTCGATCTCGCACAGGCAGTACGCCGCGCCGGATGGAACGGTGTGACATTCAACTATCGCGGATCGTGGGGCAGCCCCGGCGTCTTTCGCTTTGCACAGAACCTCGAAGATGCCGACGCCGTCCTCGCCTATCTGCGCGAGCCCGCGAACGCCGCTAAGCTCGGAATTGACACGAAACGCATCGCCATCGCGGGCCACAGCATGGGCGGATGGGTTGTCGTGCTGACTGCCGCACACGATCATGGACTAATCGGCGCGGTGTTGATCTGTGCGGCGGACATGGGCAGGCTCGGGGATCTGCCTCGCGAGAAAATTGTGGCGGACATGGCGGACAACATGGAGGCTCTAGCCGGAGTCACTGCCGAAAGCATGGCCGACGAGGTGCGAGCCCACGCCAAAGAGTTTCGATTTGATAATGCGGTGAACGGCCTCATTCAGACGCCGCTACTCGTTCTCACCGCCAATGACGGCCTGGCGCCTTCTAACGACGAATTGGTTCACGCCATCGAAGCGAAGGGCGGGAATAAAGTCACTTCGATGCACGTTGCCACCGATCACAGTTGGTCGGACCATCGCATCGCGCTCGAGAGCACGATCCTCACGTGGCTCGCCGGCCTGCGCTGATTCTGGGGAACCACAACCTTATTGAACTCCGGCGGGTGGCCAAGGTTTGGATGTCGTTCAGCTGTTAGGGGTGCCGCATGCTTCGACTTGCGAAGCGTGCGGGTTTTGACGTTCAATTCTTGAATGCAAGAAATAAAATGCAAATGCCGGTGACCATGGCGCCGCTCCAGTTTGTTACGCATCGAATGTGACCTGACCGGCTTGAATTAGTCCAGCTCTCCCTTAGAGTGATTCTCTCTCACTCCCGCTGGACTAATTCAAGCCGGTCAGGTCAACTTAAGTGAAGGTCTTCGCTGCGCCTCACAAAGTAGTGTTTCTGACCCGGGGGCATGGTTAATTCAACGATCATGTAATGTTTTTATTTCCCGGACGCGGTTCGTTCAAAACCGAATCTTCAAGCCGAGCGATATCGCGCGGGCTGCGCTCGACTGCACACGCGGATTCGCAAATCCGGTGCCCTCAGCGAACAATCCGGCATCGTCAATGAATGGATCAATGGACGTATAGTTCGGATGATTGAGAGCATTCAGAAAGTCGACGTGGAACCGGACATTCAGTTTTTCTGAGATGTTGGTGGTCTTGAACAGGGAAAAGTTAAGAACATTGGTGTGATAGTCGCGCAGGGTATTTCGCCCCACATTCCCAAACGGCGCGCCAAAGACCGCAGCGGACGTAGCGGTGTTGGCGATGAAATGCACGTCGTCTCGAGTCACGACACCGGCCGGGTGCTGGGGATCGGATACCGTAATCCCCGCAGCATCCGTTCTTGTTCCAGTAAATCCTTCTTTAAACTGATTCAGACTGATCAGTGTAGTTGAGCTGATAGCAGCACTTCCACAAAGGTTTCCGCTGACGTCGACCGCACAAAGATCCTTTGCAAAAACTCCAACGGACTGTACCGGAGCAGACGCAGATCCCAGGAATGGGCGCAAAGCGCCATCAGCGCCGGCAAAAGCAGCGTTGAACTCCGGGTCGTATGGATTGGCAGCCTCGGGGATTCCTCCGCAAGCACCACCCGCGCTGGCACAATTGAGTCCAGACTGTGCCGCCGTGTAAGGTTGACCGGATGACAAGACGTACACTGCGGAAACCTGCCAGCCGCCGAGCGCACGTCGTAGTAATCCGTGCTGCGTCTGGTAGAACGGCAGCTCTTCAAGCAGGTTCAAAACTAGGTTCTGCGGAAAATCAAGGCCTGATATGCCATGCTCCTGGGCTTTGAAATTGACCTGATTTTGAGAAAAACCGAACGTTCCTCCCGCTGCTAACGTCGCAGCAATCTCACTTGCGTTGTCCGTGGTCTTGCTGAAGGTGTACGCGGAATTGAGAGTCAGCTGGTTCCACAAACTTGCAGATCTTAACTCAGTTTGGAGGGCCTGATAGTCGGAGTAACCCGTGTTGGTGCGCTCCCGCAAGAACGCCCCACGGTCACAGTACAATCGTCCCACCGCTTGAGGTACGGCAGCTGCTGATGCCGCGCATGGAGTCAGTCCCGAAGGCACCAAGCTCGGGTAAAGGTTCGCTAGACCCTGAATGAACGGATTGCCGTTGATACTCTGAAGTAGATTCTGACCATGATTGCCAACATAACGTGCCTCGAACACGGCATTCTGGACAATCTGCTTCTGAACTCCAAGGGACCATTCGTGGACACGGTCCGGACCAAAGTTCGGCGAGAGTGTATTTTCCGAAAATGTGCGCGGATCAAATATTCCCGTTTGCAGGTGGGGCGCAAGCAAAGCTCTGATGTTTGTTCCAGTAGGAACCGCTGGCAATGGATTTGCGGCGGCATCCACACCGGTTAAAGTAGTAAGCAAAACGCTCGGCGCGCCAGACGCAACTTTGAGATAAACGTCGTAATATGGCGGGTCATAGGCGAGGCGATATCCGCCTCGAATTACGATCTTCCCGCGACCGGACATCAACGATTCCTTGCCCGGCGACCATGCGAAGCCAACATTTGGCCCCCATATGTTCTTTGCCGCGGGAATCTCTGGAAAGGTTGTGACATCGAGGGAAAGACTTGGGTTCCATAGGGGATTGCTGCCGGTCTGCGACTGGGTCGTGAGGGTGTGAAGGAGATTAGCCGGCTGGCCATAATAAGACCAAGTCAGCCCTAGGTTGAGAATGAGGTTTTGTGAGATTCTGAGATCGTCACCAAAATACAGAAACGTATCCTTCTCACGGAAATTCAAGTTTGGATTTCCTGAAGCAATCTGAATCCGGTTGGGTTTGTTCGCGCCCAGAGCGCCATAGTCATCGAATCGATATGCTCCGTTATAGTTGGAAAATACAACGTTCGCCGACCGCAAATAAGTAAAATCAACACCTGCCTTTAACGAGTGGCGTCCGGCAAGATGCGTCCAGTTGTTTTGAATTTGATAGGTATTGACGATGCGACCTTGTGGGAAAAACAAAGGCACTCCCAAACTGAGCAAAGAAGGATCGTTGAAAATGATGGACGTAAGAGCGGTCCCAAGCTGATCGGACTGGGGAACGGTGTCGCCAATTGAATTACCGCCCTCCTGAGCGTTAAGCCTTCCGTAGGAAACACGGAATTCGTTTGCCGTGTGCGTGCTGATAAACCTTCGCCAACTGAAGGCAAAAACCTGTGAAAATGTCGGAGTGTCGACCGGATATCCGGCCGCGGCGTCACCACTGCTGTTGAAGACAATTCGGTTGCCGAATAGATACCGGCCAGAGAACTGATCCTTCTTATTTTGATAATCGAGTTTGTCGATGAAATTGTATTGGCGCGAGTCCGCTGCCAATGTCCTCTGAACTCCCGCCATTTCGACGCCCGTGCAGCCTACGAAATCCACCAACGCCGGTGTGCCCTGAGGCGTGGGGTTTCCAGCCTCAATGCCATAAGGACCATAGTTCTTAAGGACCTCCACGGCGGCGCTTCCCGGGAAGCAACCCGCCAACGTGGAAATACCCACGGGCGTCGGCGTAAATTGCCCAGTGCCAAAGACGCGAGCCTGATTGAGAATTTCCGCGTCACCCCCGCCGAAAAAAAATACTTTGTTCTTAATGATTGCGCCCCCAATCGTTCCGCCTCCAAACACGTCATCGAAAGTCGGCACCTGAGTCAGCCGGTCGAAAGTCTTTTGGGTAGTCGATAGCGCGTTGAATCTCCAATTTCCTTCTGTTGCATACAAAGAACCGCGAAAACTGTTCATCCCTGACTTGGTCAGGATGTTTACGATGGAGCCGGAATTCCGTCCGTATTCCGCCCCAAAGTTACTTGTTATGATTTGGTATTCCTCGACAAATTCGGGATCCGACAATACCAAGGCGGGCCCAGTTGCGGAATTGTCGTTATTGTTCTGTCCATCGATTTGCTGATCGTTGCTCCTTCCACGCAATCCATTGACCGCGAATTGCGCTCCATTGGAGCTGGACACTCCCAAGTCGCGGCTATTTACCACTCCGGGCACGGTCAGCGCGAGATTGTCGAGACCATTATTTTCAAGGATACCGGAGAACGATGTAAGCGTTTCTCTTCCGAAGGAACTCGAGATCTGGGCCTCCGTAGCCTCGATAACGGCCTCCCTCCACGGTACCGCCACTGTTGTTGTGACTTCACCCACCTCCACTTGCAAAGCACCGAGTCCCTCGTCCGACGCAGAGCTGACTCGCACGTGCTCGACGATCAATTTCTTAAATCCAGTAGCGAGAATCTCGACCCGATAATTGCCGATAGGAAGGAGATTCAAACGAAAAGACCCGGCCGAGTCGGAAACTGTGCTGAACTCTTGGTTTGTGCTTTCCTCCGTCAGCTTTACTTCGGCACCGACAACCGCGGAATTCTGAGAGTCCACGACCGACCCTGAGATAGAACCATTGCTGACTTGAGCCAGAGACCGCTGGGCACTCAACGCGCAAAACAGCAAAACCGACAAAGTTGCGAACGCGAATCCTCCGAACCGTTTACGCACTTTGCCGTACTGTCGCATTCTGAATCTGCGAGCGCGTGTGCTCGTCGTCATGACCCAGTTGGCTACTGCGGCAGGCCGATGCGCCGGACAAGGTCCCGGAAGCGGGGATCGGAATGCAGATTGTCGTAGGCGGGATTTACCTGGAGTCGGACCAATTCAGCAGTGTGCTCCTGATACGCCGACTCCAGGTACTGCATCGCCATGTCAGTATTGCCCATCGCAGCGTAGACTTCCGCGAAGTCGAAGGGCGAAACGTGGCCGTCCTGTTGCGAGCGCTTTTTCAAGTCTGACAATCTCACGTCCAGCCATCCCCGATAACCGCCATTGGCAAAGGCCCGGGCAAGACGGTCAGCGCAATGAATGCATCCCTCCAGACGCAACTGTTGATTGGTCTCCTCCACCTCTCGAGCAAATTCTTTTCTGGCTTTGGCGACCATAGCTCTTTCCTTATGAACTCTGGCGGGGTCCTGAGCAAACGTCTTGTCAACTTCTTGCAGAAAGAGATCATAGCGCCGACTGAAGCGTAAGGCTCGCTGCACGATCGTGCTCTGACTCAATGGATCAAGTTCTTCGGCGCGATGAGCCTCTGCGATGCTTTCGTCGAAACGTCCGGTGTATGCGAGAAGCAGGGAGTAGATATGATGGAGTTCTGCATATTGCGAGTCGGACTGCAGCCCGCGCTGGATTTCCCATGTCGCTTCCGTCCAGTTCCAATCGTAAAGCATCAGCTTTGTGGCTAACGCACAATGGGCTTCTGCCAGAGATTGATCCAGGGACAGAGCCCTCCTCGAGGCTTCCTCCGAGAGTTTCCAACCGTCAACTACCGGGATGATTCCATCTCCAGCCGCCAGGCCGTAGTAATCGGCCAGCCCAGCATAGGCAGGCGCGTAGTTTGGATCATATTGTATGGCCAACTGAAACTTGGCACCGCTGTTCGGCAAATCATCCGGTTGCGCTTCATGGGTGTTGCTGCGGAACCAATAGCTACGTCCCTGAACATAAGCGTCGTATGCCCGCGGATCGACTTGATGCGGCTGAGAACCCTGGCGGAGTTCAGACGGCGCGATGTTGGCCTGAACTTTAGTGGCAATTGAAAAGGCGATTTTATTTTGCAGAAACAAGATGTCGCGCATCTGGCCTTGGTAGTCGTCGGCCCAAATATGCCGGTCGGTGGAGGCATCAATCAGTTGGGCCGTGATCCGCACGTTGTCGCCCGAACGTAAAACGCTTCCTTCGACCAAGACGTCAACGTTGAGATCTCGGCGGATGTCGGGAACGCTAAAGTTCTCGTTCTTGTAGCGCATGACCGACGCGGAGGAAACCACCCGCAGCGAACTGATTTTAGCCAATTGGGTAATTAGTTCGTCGGTCATGCTATCGCTGAAATAGTCTTGCGTGGCGTCTCCAGAGAGGTTGCGCAGCGGCAGAACCGCAATCGACTTGGCGTTGATTGGAGAGCGGCCGACAAGCCTGCCCCTTTGACTGAACGCGAGAAGGCTCGCGGTCAGGACACAAATCGCAATGACGGCAGGCACGACAGAACGCTGCCACCAGGACGGTCTTGCAGTAACCCGCTCCTGAGGAGAGGACATCGAGTTTTCGATGTCAGGCTTGGAGATCTGGGCTGATGTCTTCGGCTCGCGAGAGTCAATCTTGCCGATAAATCGGTAGCCGCGGCGAGGCAGGGTCTCGACGAAACGGGGCGATTCGGCCGACTCTCCCAACGATTCTCGCAGCCGGCTCACGGCATTATTCAAGCCGTGATCGAAATCCACAAACGTGTTAGTTGGCCAGAGCCTTTCTCTCACCTCATCGCGTGTAACAACCTCCCCGGGATGCTCCAGGAGCATGGCGAGGATCTCGAAAGACTGATCCGGAAGACGTACTCTCGGGCCGTTGTCGCTGCGGCGTAGTTCGCGCGAACTCAGGTCGGTTTCGAATTCTCCAAACCGGATGATTTCGCGTGAGGTCACAGGAGCCATCTCATCCTAACTTTGGTCACGGAGTATACCCCCTTCTAATTATATGGGAAAGAAAATCACTAGGAGCGCTGCAAGTGCCTGATTCGAGGGCGTGACAAGTGAGAGCGAGGGATGTGATACCGGTGTGATTGACATCAGCGGGCATCCAGCGCCAACTTGCGTGGCCGGCGAGAAAAAGTAAGAACCGCGAACCGGCTTCGGCTCAACTTGATGTTCGTTTGCTCGAACTAGTAGCAACCGAAGAGAGGTCACCATGAGCGGCAATAAGATTTTTTGGACGGCGCTGCTGGCGATGAGCATTGCTGAGCTTCTTCTGCTATCGGGTTGTGGAGGCACTGGCAAGCCTTCGGCGCAAGTCACTTTTGCTTCGGTTAGCATCAGTCCAGCCCCGCCCCTCTCAATTCGACCCGGCGCGGAAGTACCTGTTGGCGCGACGGTGACCAACGGCACCGCCGGCGTTGTCGTAGCGTGGAGCTGTCTTCCAGCAGACGTTTGCGGCACGTTCGGCCCAGGTTTCACGAGCAGCGGTGCGCAAACGACTTACACAGCCCCCACTTTCTCCCCGCCCGGTGGCTACGTAACGATTGTCGCGACTTACGTCAATGACAGCACGAGGTATGCGAGCGTCAACACGGTGATTTCAGGACAGCCGTCAAACGAGACGCTAACGGGGCAATACGCTCTCTTCCTAACGTCTCCGACGGGAAACCGCGGCACAACGTCAATCGGCGGCAGTATAACCCTGGATGGAAATGGAAATGTCGATGGAGGCGTCGTCGACATCATCTCCTCGGGGGTGCTCGATCTGGAAGACCCAATTCTCCCGACCAGCTCTAACCCTCCGCCCGATACTTCAGCGTATGCCGTTGACGCTCTTGGGAAGGGCATGCTGACGGTCCGAACGGCACACGGCCAGACTCTTGCGTTCAGCATTGCCTTGACCTCGCCTTCTCACGCTTTGCTGACGGAAATTGACGGGAATCCCGGTAGCGGCACACTGGATCTGCAGCAACACCCAAGCGGGGGGTTCTCGGCTTCGCAGATCGCTGGATCTTACTCATTCACGATGACTGGAACGGCGCAGACGAACCCGGCAACGAAAGTGTCCTTTGGTGGGATGTTTACCTCAGACGCGGTCGCCGCACTGACTAACGGACTCCTCGATAGTAATACTGCGGGAGTGATGTCCAGTTCATCCTTCACGGGCACTTTTAGTGGGCCAGACTCCAATGGACGGGGAAAGATGCAACTCAGCGTCGGCAAAACTTTCACGTACTATATTATTTCGACGAAAGCACTACGCATCTTCGAAGCCGACAGCGCCATCCTCACGGGTGGAAGCGCATATCCGCAGGGTGGGAGTCTTATTTTCGTAGCGGGCGAATGTGTATATCAACACTCCGGCTGGAGTGCGGATGGCTTGACGATCGCGGCGGGTGAGTTCAACGTGCCCGAAGGCGACAACGGCATCTCAGGAGGCATCTCTGACTCGAATAAGGGGGGGACGCCGGCAATCTTTGAGAAGGGTACACCGGTCACAGGCTCCGCCTTCGAGAGCACACTTACCCTTGTGGACGCCGCGGGAAGCTCGGAATTCAATCTATACGTTGTCGATTCGTCTATTGATATTCTCGATCCTAACAACTCGGGCGCAAGCTATAACCCGGGTGCAGCGGGAAACGCGCTGATGCTGCATACGGATGCCAACATCAACGGAACCGGTTTTCTTTTCGAGAGGGTCGGCCAGCCGCTACCGGCTTTCCAAGCTGGCCATGCGATCCAGCTCAGAAACTCAACCATTAACGATATCGTTGCTGACGAAGTGGATTTGGTTGGCATCGTATCAGGTGATGGCTCTGCGAGCTTCGTGAACGGATTGGCCGATTACGATGCCTCTTCCGGCTCTGTCGCTGTCCTGAATGCATCTGTCTCGGGCGATTTTGCCAGTGATGCCAGCAACGTGCGGCATTACACCGGCAGCTTTACGATACCGACTCCGTCATCTACAGGCGCTTATCCATTTATTCCTTCGTCCGCGGCGAAATTTAGCGTTTCCTATTATCGAATCAGCGCCACAGAGACGTTCGTTTTGCAAACTGATAGCTCGGCGAACAGCTCGGGATTTCTATTTTTCCAGCTGTTCCCCTAGGGAGGAAGTGTCGACACTGGAGTTGGCCATCATCGAGAACGCGCGTCACGCTGACTTGACCGGTGATTTTTGCACCTGAGAAGTGAAAGAGATTTCACAAAACGAAACGCTGCTGCGGTTGATCGAAGTGGAGATTTTGCAATGGCTCCTTGCGCATACGGCCTCTAGGTCGCTCGACTGCGTGGCAATTGGATTCTCGCTCGAAAGACGTTGGCCCCGACATCCCCATCCGGAGAGAAGCCAAGGCGGAGTACGCGAAGCTGCAGTAGTTCCGAGGCAACGCAGCAGTCAAATCCAGTCGTAGGTAACACGCTCGTCGCGCTGTAACTCCAGAAATTGCCCAAAAACCCTCGATGCCCAAAATCGTAATTTCTCAGCGTTGCAGAATCGTTGACAAATCGCTTGCCCAATAGTCTCGTTGACCTGCCTCAAGAAGAACTGTTTTTGGAGACAAACACGACCAAGCATTGCTTCTTAATATCCGATAACGCGTGCGGGTTCAAAGGGTCGGCGCAACACTTGCGCGCAGTTTACTGGCTGGAGTCTGAAAGCCCAAAGTTTTTCGCGGGCGTTGATTTAGACGCAGCGCGATCTTGTCCAGTTGGGATTGCGTGTATCCGGAAAGGTCGGTTCTCTTCGGCAAGTATTGACGCAGCAGGCGGTTGGTGTTTTCGTTCGTTCCTCGTTGCCAGGGGCTGTGCGGATCACAGAAGTAGACTTTCACATTCGTGGCTACCGTGAAGGTTTTGTGTTTAGCCATCTCCAGCCCGCGATCCCATGTCAACGAGCGCCGCAGGGATGTTGGAAGCCTGCGAATTTGCCGGCTCAATGCGGCGACGACCGCAGCCGTGTCTTTGCTTCGCACCTTGATCAGGGCCGTAAAACGCGAATGCCGCTCCACCAATGTCGCGATGTGACTGTTTTTTATGCCACCAATGAGATCGCCTTCCCAATGGCCGGGGACGGCGCGGTCCTCGATTTCTGCGGGCCTTTGCCTGATGGAGATGGCATCGACGATTTGACCGCGCGAGTCTTTAAAAATACGAGAGTGCTGCGAGCGGCGGATGCGGCGCTTGGATCGCAGGTGCCCCAGCAGCTCTTTCTTCAGCACTCCGCGGGCTTGGATGAACAAGCTACGGTAAATCGTTTCGTGGGACACGCGCATGCTCTCGTCAGCGGGATACTGGATCTTCAGCCATCCAGAAATCTGTTCCGGCGACCAATCCAGAATCAGTTTACTCGCAACCATGTTCCGCAGCTTGACGTGGATGGCAAGAAGACACCGCTTGGGCCGCAGAGCTGATTCCCAGGCTTGGTGATCCGCTTCCTGAGCTCGATACTCAGGGCGGCCGCCATGGCGTGCGACTTCCCGGCTCACCGTCGAAGCTGCGCGTTCCAGACCTTTGGCTATATTGCGAATCGACGAACCAGAAGCGAGCCCCCGAGAAATGTCCTCTCGCTCAACCGCATTGAGTACGCGCAATGAGCGCCGAGGGACTGGCGGAACAATCCCACCATGCTGCGATAAAAAACAATGAATGGAGTTATGTGGCTTACCGAAGGCACGCCCAATCACATGCAGCGACTGCCCCGCCTTCCAACGGCTCCATAGCTCCGTCCTCTGCGCCGCAGAAAGCGCCACACGTTTTCCTTGGGCCATACACACCACCTCCAAACAGAAGATTCATATTAGAGGGTGTTGCATCGACCCATTGAGACCACCCGACTGATCGGGACTTGCGAGCAATCGTGATCAATGAGGCCGCTCGTTATCTGTTTGCGCGGCCAGTGCGCGTGCCTGTCCGCCGGAAGATGTGGGAGGGATCGCCCGCAACCACGATTTCCTAGAAGCCATCGCCGCCCCCATCCATCCCCAACACGATGACTTCGCGGAATGGATTGGTGGCGTTTTCGCCCCCAGGCCAGGTCTCGGATTTTCGCAGTACGGTGGGACTTGGAAATTGGCAGGGTTTCGCACGAGCGGACGTTCTGAAAGCTTGGGGAAATCGGGCGTCGTTCGGCGGCCGCGGCGCGACCCGCGATCAGTTGCAAGCCGTCAGCCAGCTGTTACGGCCAGCCATCGGGACAACTGGTCGGAGAGTAACTTAAAATCTAAAGGCTTGGAGATACACGCATTGCACCCAGCCATTAAGATTCGATCCTGTTCAACAACCATCGCATGAGCGGTTACGGCAATTATCGGAATGGACCGTAGTGCCGGCTGCGTTCGCATCCAGGAGACAAGAGACAAACCGTCGTCGGCCCCGAGCTGTATATCGAGCAGCACCAGTTGAGGTGAGTGACATTCAGCCGCCGCGATGGCCGTCTTCAAGTCCTCCGCGGCCACGACTTCATACCCTTCGACATTCAGCCAGTCGCACAGCAATTCTCGATTGACCGCGTTGTCTTCTACGACGAGGATGCGATGTGTCACCCTCGCACCGTTTGGCTCGCAGCCAGGACACGTTTCAATTCCCGGGTCAACGCAGTCTGCCAGGATTCTTGCTTGCGCCAGAGGGATTCAGCGTGCGCACGCAGGTATTTTTCTTCCTCTTGGGTTAAATCCTTGCTGGTAAGAACAAACACAGGAAGGTCAGCGGTCCGAGGTGAGTTCCGCCACTCAGAGAGCAGCTCAAAGCCGCTCACGTTTGGTAGCATGAGATCGAGTATGACCGGGGCAGGGAGAGAGGCGCTCATCCATGTGCGCGCTTGGGCGCCGTCGGTAGCGGTGGCTATATTGTATCCCTGCGTCGTAAGCATCTCGGAGATGACCTCGCGCGTAGGCCCGTCATCCTCGACCACCAAGACAGGCCGCGCCAGTTTCAAGCCGTCTCGGGCCGCGAGGCAGCGCTCAATTGCGGCACACAAGGCCGACTGCTCAACTGGCTTAATTAAGTACTCATCGGCTCCGAGCGTCGTCCCCAGTGCCGGTTGATCGACGATAGATACTACGACCACGGGAATATTTGCCGTCCGCGGCTCATTCTTCAATTGCAGAAGAAGCTCCCAACCGTTGGTGGGTTTCATCACGAGATCCAGAGTAATCGCGTCCGGGAGCAATTCCGCCGCGATCTCTACCGCGCGCGAGAGATCCTCACAGACGAAAGGTTCATAACCGACTGCGGCGAGTTGCGATTGTATGAGCTGAGCGGCGGCGGGATCATCTTCGATCACAAAAATCCGCGCGCTCTCACCTTCTCGGTTGGCGGAGCGGGTCGTGCGGCTCGGCACATCCGCGAGCACCGCAACGAAGGGCAGCGAGAAGTAGAAGCAGCTTCCTTGTCCCGCCTCGCTCTCTAAAGCCAGTTCCGCCCCATGCAACTCCACCAGTCGTTGGGTGATAGCCAAGCCCAGACCAGTGCCTTCCTGGGCGCTGCCGGATCGCCGCAGCCTGTAAAAAGCTTCGAAGATTCGCTTCTTTTCTTCGGGAGGTATTCCTGGCCCGTCATCTATTACGTCGAAGCGCACTTTGCCGTCTACGAGTCGTCCGCAGAGCTTGATCTTCCCGCCATCCGGCGTGAATTTGATGGCGTTGCCAGCGAGGTTGATCAACACCTGCCTTAAACGAGTGCTATCCGCGCGCACGGCGAGCTTTGACTCCGCTTCATAAGAAAGGCTCTGCGATTTCTTTTCCGCAAGCGGTCGCACAACGTCCAGCACCTCACGGAGACTTCGCTCGACCGGTACGTTCTCAATTGCCAATTCAAGACGTCCTGCCTCGATTTTCGAAAGGTCGAGGATGTCGTTGATCAACCGGAGAAGATGCTTACCGCTCGTGTGAATGTGAGCGACGTAGCGACGCTGGCGTTCGTTCAAGGGGCCATATCGCTCGTCGGGGAGCAGGTCGGAAAATCCCAGAATGGCGTTAAGCGGGGTCCTCAGTTCGTGGCTCATCGTCGACAGGAATTGATCCTTGAACTTGCTGACGCGTTCAGCTTCCTCCTTCGCCCACTTGAGAGCTTCCTCGGCTCGCTTGCGCTCGGTGACATCCCGCGCACCCGCATAGATCACCTGCTGCCCAGGAAGCGACGTAGCGCCCAACTGAAGCCACTTATATGAGCCGTCCTTGCAGCGGCAGCGGTTCTCAAAGGCGATCATTTCTCCACCGGCCCTCAATTTCTCCGCCTCTTGGATGGCGGACTCTCGGTCTTCGGCGTGTATAAAATCTGTGTAGGGAGTTGCCAAGAGTCCTTCCGTTGCATACCCCAAAGTTTTCTCCCAGGCTGGGTTCATACGCTTGAAACGATCATCGAAGCCCAGAATGCACAGCATGTCGATGGAGACAGTGAAGAATCGGTCCAACTCCTCACGAGCCCACGTCGACTCGGTGATCCGTCCCTGCAACTCTCGATTGAGCTTTTGATTGGCAATAACGAGCTTGCCTTGGCGTCGGACGAGTGGCGCGCCCAGACCGGCCGTAGTCAAATAAATGAGGAGTAGATAAAAGCTCGTAGAGAAAGTGCGTCGACGCAGGCGCAAGGCAGGCGCCAAGGCGAGCTGAGTGGGACGCCGATAGACGACGGCCCAACCTAGTTTCGAAACTGGCGCGTACGCTACGAAATTGTCGCCCGTGCGGTCCCGAAATCGGCTGCTCCCTTCTTTGCCGGCAAGGGCGAGTGACACAACTTCTTGCTGAGAAGCGCGAGTGGGCTCCGCCACTGGATTTATCGATGGGGCGGCTGCGATGACTCCGCGCTGATCGACGACGTAAAGCTCCCCGGATGATCCAGCCTCAAGCTCATTGAATTTACGTGCCAGCTGGTCGAGAGCGTATGGTGCCATTAGAATGCCGGTGGGTTTACCTTTCTCGTCCCGGACAGGCACGGATATAGCCACAACTAATGGATTTCCGTCTGCTGCCGTCCGGTAAACCTCCGACACATACGGCCGCCAATTGGCCGTCACGCCTCGATACCAATCGCGATAAGAATAGTTCTGGCCCACTATGGAGTCAGCGGGAGTAATCGCGCGCAGAGTTCCGTCCAGTTCATAGACGCTGGTAAACAAGAACGACGGTTCTAATTTGTGTGCTTCTTGAAGATTTAAGTTCAGTGCCGACAAATCGCGTTTGGCCCAACTCTCCAGAAACATAGGCCGAAACGCGTTTGCAGCATACTTTCATCAGTGGAAAAGTTATTTACGTCCAAGGCGGCGCGCGACATTCTCAAGTTCTACCAAGGGGCAATTCACTGCAATGATGCGATCCGCTAGTGTCGGGTGGGTGCTCCAGCTTCCATACAGATCTCAATGTACTCAGAGTGAGCGACAATCGTTACAAGGGCGGGTGGGCGGGTGGTCAAGCTTTGGATGTCGCTCAGCTGTTAGGGGTGCCGCGTGCTTCGGTTTGTGAAGCGTGCGGGTTTTGACGTTCCGCCGTTGAAGGGATCGCCGCGAATCGGCGATGTAGTCATGGAACGGAGTGAGCGCCAAAACCCCGACCCTTCTAGAACCCGAAGGGTCCGGCACCCGGCAAACCAGGACCAATTACTCAGCGCAGACGTATCGGAGTGATATCATCCAACCGTGAGCAACAGTCAAGATGAACGACGTGAAAGGTTCGGCCACCCGCCTTGGGTTACCTTTCCACATCGTATTTGGATGGCGACACTCCACTGAGTGTCACCAATCATTCTGAACGAGCACACGCGACAGAGAATGGGCTCGCCCGGTCGTGGCGCAACTGCTCGAAGGAGAATCGGGTTTTTGACGGAGGGCTCGTGAGTGCAGAGAGAGCGACGACTCGCAAGTCTCTGAAAGATTGGCGGGGCCGACGGGGTTCGAACCCGCGACCTCCTGCGTGACAGGCATATTTGCTAACACTCGTAAGTCGCGTCATTTCAAGCACTCGATTGAATCCTCAAGACTTTGCTCTTTCAGAAGATTATGCCCGGATGTGCCTGGATGTAGCCGTCTGCTCGCAGGGTCACTACAAAAGTCACTACATTGCTCGGCTTCTGAAAGAGGAGCAGAGACGTGAAGCCGAAGATGCGCGTCGTTCCGATCACACAACTGGTCCTGGACGCGAAGAACGCTAACAAAGGTACGAAGCGTGGGCGTGCGCTGCTCGAAGAATCTCTTGGGAAGTACGGTGCTGCGCGTTCGGTGGTCGTGGACCGGAATCATCGCGTTATCGCTGGGAACAAGACTGTAGAAGCGGCTGTCGCTTCTGGCATGAAGTCCGTTGCAGTGATCGATACGGATGGCTCGTCTCTTGTTGCAGTTCAGCGTGGCGACCTCGACCTGAAGAGGGACAAGAGGGCGAGGGAGCTTGCGATTGCCGATAACCGCGTCAGTGAGATTGACCTCGAATGGAATCCGGAAGTTCTTGCCTCGCTTGATATAGACCTTAAGCAGTTTTGGAATGAAAACGAACTCAATGCGCTCTTGAAGGGTTTTAGGAGCAACGAGCTCCCGGCGCCGGAGCCGAAGATCGACCAGGCTGCCGAGCTGCAAAAGAAGTGGAAGACCAAGCGTGGCCAGATTTGGGAGATTGGTAATCACCGATTGATGTGCGGTGATAGCTCTAGCTCTTCCGATGTCTCTGCGCTCATGAACGGGAAGACCGCAAAGCTATGTGCCACCGATCCGCCTTATCTAGTTTCCTACGACGCGAAGAACCATCCCTCGAAGGACTTCTCCGACGGCAAGAATAAGGACTGGAAGGGCCGCTACGCCGATAAGCAGAAAAGCGAACCGCTCGGTCCTTTCTATGAAGCGTTTTTGCGGCAAGCACTTGCAGTCTGCGAGGACAATGCGGCGATCTACGTCTGGCACGCATCGCAGCGTCAGATCGAAGTCGAGAAAGCGATGCGCGAGTGCGGGATCCTCGTTCACCAGCAAATCATCTGGGTCAAGAATAAGCCGGTACTGACGCATTCGTTCTACATGTGGCAGCACGAACCGTGTTTCTTTGGATGGAAGCAGGGCCACAAGCCGAAGCGCAATCCCGGGGATTTCCCGACTACGGTCTGGCAGATCGACGTTCCTGTACTTCCAGGGGTGGAATCGCGGCACCCGACCGAGAAACCCTTGGAACTCTTCGCTACGCCCATCCTTTTACACACTCAACCGGGAGACGTCTGTTACGAGCCATTCTCAGGATCAGGCACACACATCTGCGCTGCCGAAAATACAGGCAGACACTGCTACGCACTGGAGATCGAGCCGGCGTTCGTCGCTGTCGCGCTTGAACGGATGGCAGATATGGGCCTCGAGCCAAAGCTGGTTTCAGGTTAGAAACACGTATGGGCACGAGCAACAATCCGAAGATTGCTGAGCACGGAAAGCCCCATCGATGGAAGAAAGGGCAGAGCGGCAACCCGTCGGGAAGGCCAAAGAGCAAGACACTGTCGGACGCTTACAAGAGCAAGCTCGAGGAACCAGTGCCAAACGATCCGGAAGGGCGGACGTGGGCCGAGCTTATTGCTGCGGCGCAAGTGCGAGATGCCGTGCGCGGCAATGTACAGGCTGCACGGGAGATTGCCGATCGAACCGAAGGAAGGGCGCGCCAAGCAATCGAGTTTGAAGACAAGACTCTCGCTAATGCCTTCGAGCGAATGACGATCCAGGAATTGGAAGCTTACGCGCGCGATGGCACTTTGCCGCCGTGGTTCCCTCGCAATCAAAGCCAGCAAACCAATACCGATCATCAAGGTTCCTCCGATGACTAGACCCGGTGATTACGCGCTCGGGTCGATTGAGTCACGCATTGCTGCAAGGATGATGTGGGAGCGTCTCGAAGTAGAGCGGACAAAGAATCTCACTCGCGTCAAAGTTGAATTCGTCGGCTTGCGGGACGGCGACCAAACTCTGGACTTTTACGTCCCGAAGACGCACGTCGATCGATGAGCGGCTTGACGATGCCCGGCGACTTTCCGATTGGCTCGCTCGAATCTCGCGCGGCGGCACGAATTCTACTCGCTAGGCGATTCGATAGCCGCAAGCGGCTCCGAATCATCTGGCATATTCCGTGGGCGGGACAGGACAGTTCTCGCGTCAGTTTCGGCGAATGGCAGGAGTGGCAAAACGGAATGCTTGGGCAATGGGTCTACGTCCCGAGTGTTTGGCTGAAGCCCGGCGAAGAAATCCCCACTTGTCCAGATTGCGGCACGCTTTTCAAAAAAACGAGCGAATATCCCAACATTGCTAGCTACCAAGCGAACTGCCTGGACAAGCATGACCCAGATCAGATCGCACAAATGGAAAGGGAGAGGCTCTGGTTATGAGCGGAAGTATCCGCGGCGGTCTAGGATTTATTGATGTCGGAGGAGATGAACGATGAAGCCAGAAGATTATCCGATCGGCTCAGCTGAATCGCGGGCAGCTGCGCGACTGAAAGTCGCTCGATGGTTTGACGGCCGCAAGCGCCTCACGCTAATCATGGATATTCCCCGCCCTCGAACGGATAAGCCTCGCGTGAGGTTCGGCGATTGGACAGAGCGGCCAGATGGATCGCTATATCGCTTGGTACAAGCCCCGCGCGTTTGGCTGAAACCTGGCGACGCTATTCCCAGCTGTGCAGATTGCGGAACGCCTTTCAGGAAAACGAAAGAATATCCCGGCATGGTTGGATACGCCGCGAATTGCGTGGATAAACACGACCCCGACCGTAGGACACAAAGGCTGTGAATACAAACGAGGTCACATGCAACGGTTTGCCGCGTCCTTCGGATTACCCGATGGGTTCGCCAGAATCTCGCGCAGCTGCCCGAGCGATGGCCCAGGACAGGATTAAGACATTCATTCGAGTCAGGATCATTCACATCGGACGCGAAGGGAGTGACGGTCTGCCTTCGCCGTACCGAATTCAGTCGGAGGACTGCATCGTAGAGCTCATACACGTGGGAGGAGACGATCGATGAAGCCAGTAGATTATCCGATTGGCTCCCCTGATTCGCGCGCCGCTGCACGAGCGATGCTCAAATCGCGCATGTCAGGTGTAGAAACGGTTCAACTTCTCGGCAGATTCTAAGGTCAGGACGAGTCGGCTTTGATCATAGGGCCGTGACAACCTTCAAACTACGGTGGCTTCTGGCGCGGTCTGCAGGTTCCGCGCGGCTCAAGCAAAGAAGAAATAATGCGTGTGCTCGCCACACCGTAGCAGCGGCGGGTAATCCCAGAAAGAGCCCAATAAACGCCAAGGTTGAAGTCGATCATGGCGTTGTATTATCTTGAAAGATATTTCCTTTTAGCATTATTCATTTGACAGGGACGTAGGCTAAGCATATATAGCCTTCAAAATTTGTGCTCTTGGAGGTTCTATGCGAACCAGGCCGATCGTCCCGGCCTCATGCCTTTCCGTTTTGTTTCTCCTCGCCTCAATACCCGCCTTCGGACAAAGCAAGAGCTCAACTTCCACCACTAGTGTCGAGCGCGACGCGCAAGCCGTCTCAGCGGCTCAGGCTGCGCTCACAGCGATGGGAGGCGCATCAGCCATCAGCCAGGTGCAGAACGTCGTGGTCAGTGGAACTAGCATCGATCAGGCGGGAGATCAGAGCACAGCATCGAGCTTCACGTGGACTCAAGCGGGCGCGGAATTTTGCTACCAGACCACTTCGGCAAATGGCGGTCACACACTCGTCAGCAATGGTGGGTACCCTCAGGATTTCCATGCAGGAGCGTGGATTTTAGTCCCGCCTGTTGTCGTGCGAACGAGTCTTCCATACCACGTTCCTGCCTTGGTCCTTTTTAACGAGCTTGCAAATCCGGGCTACGCATTCATTCTTGTCGGCTCGACAACGATAAATGGCAAAAACGCGATTCACGTTCTCACTCGAGACGATTCCGATGCGACAGGTCATTCATTCACACCACAGGACTGGTACTTCGACGCCTCAACGGGACTTCCGCTTCACGTGAGTTATCAAGTGCCTTTATCCCAGAACGCGAGCGATTCGTTACAGGAATCAATCGACTTCGCGGGTTACCAAGCGGTGAGCGGTATCCACGTTCCGTTTCAATTGACCATCACGGAGGGCCAGTCTTCCTTTGTCACGACGGTGAGTTCGGCAGCATTCAACACGAGCCTTGGCCCAAGCGTATTTTCGCCTTCGGAGGCACAACAGCAATGATGAACACCTCGCGAAGTCCTTTCAATTGCCGTTTCGCCGGGGATAAATTGGCAGGTTTTCTGGTTCTCCTGCTAGCTGTCGTTGCAATTCCGGCGCATGCGCAGACGCTTCCGCCCCCTACGTCGGACGACCAGTTGGGGTTGCAACCCTATCAGAGCTATCACGGCGGCGACATCGACGTCATCAATCTCAGCAGCGGGACGCTTAACCTCAACCTGCCTTTTCTTTCATATCCTCAACGCGGCGAACTGCATTTCGGTTTCAATCTTTTCTATAACGATCAGTCCCAACACATAACTCAATATTGCCCCCCGAAACTCAATTGCACCTTGTATTGGGGCTTGACCTTGACGAACTCCCCTTTACCGGTTGAAAGGTCAGATGTCTACGTCGGGCTCGCTCAACAAATCGAAGTGGTCGGCACAAACGTGCCGGAGACGATTGGCAGTTCGACGTATTACTACGGGAATTTCGCTCTTCAAACAGCCGACGGAAGCAAACACCCACTCGCAAATCTCGGCACCATGACTCGAACGGGTTCAGCCCCAGCCTTTTACGAACAATACAGCGGGCCGTGGGAATCTTTGGACGCCACTGGATGGAGGGTGCCTGGAACGTTGTCGTCTTCTGCCTCGCCCTATACTGTGGCAAACCCGCCAGCCATCGGGCCTGATGGAGTTTACTACTCCACGGCCACCGCGTTTGAGGAGGATCCGAATGGAAACATGATTACCGTGAACGCCGGCACGGGTACCGTCACGGATTCTCTTGGAAGGCAAATACCCCCGCCGCCTACCGCCAAATCAACGTCTAACACATCCACGTCCGGGTGCCCGCAGACTCCCTTGACCGTGGATCACGCAGTGCTTTGGAGTGTGCCGGGGCTGAACGGCAACTCGGTGTCATATAAATTCTGTTATGCAGTCGTCGCTTTTAATATTCCTCCGATGTATCCAGGCCCAGCAGCCACCAGTGGCACCTGGATGAAGTTGCAAAGTATTGTGCTTCCGAACGGGACGACTTGGAATTTTGCGTACAACGACCCTGGCGACGGCAGCACCTATAACGGTTCACCGGTTAACTACGGCACGATGACCCAGATCACTCTACCGACCGGTGGAACGATCTCGTACACCTATACGACTTTTACGACGTCTACTTCGTGCCAGATCGGGGGCCGCTGGGTAGCTAGCAGAACCGTAAATGCCAATGACGGCACAGGCGCTCATACGTGGAACTACAGCTACACGGTCGGAACTTCCACTACGGTTACAGACCCGCTCGGCAACTACACCGTGCACACTTTTGGATTAGGTGGCATTTGCGCTCTGTACGAGACCCAGGCGCAATATTACCAAAGCGGCGGGACTCTTTTAAAGACGGTAAACACAACGTACGACGATTCACTGAGCTATAACGTCGCCGCGTCTTACATCGCAAATGTCGTGCCCGGCAAGATTACGACCGTTTGGCCGAATAACAAGACGTCACAGGTAACCAAGAGCTACGACTCAGGGTTCAGTTATACCGATTACTTGGGGCACAGTACGAACCCAAGCGGCGGAGCAGATGTCGGCATTTACGGAAAAATGCTTTCTGAGTCGGATTATGATTACGGCAGTGGCGGCCCGGGCCCGGTACTGAAAACCACGAACACGAATTACCTAGCCTTCTCTAACCCGACTTATTTAACGGAAAACCTGCTGGATCTCGTATCGTCGCAGCAGATTACAGATAGCGGCGGCACACAGCGCGCGTACACCACCTACGGCTACGATGAATATGGAGTCGTCTCGTCAGGTATCTCAACCCAACACGATTCGTCCCCTGCCGATGGTTCCAATCGTGGAAACCAAACATCTGTGCACGAGTGGGAAAACGGTACCGTCGTTGCCACCACGAAATGCAACATCTCCGTCAGCAACGGTTACCTCGTCAGCTATAAAACCTATCTCGACACGGGGATGACTCATTTGTCCACAGATCCCTGTGGCAGTTCGGAGGGCGATTCGAAGCACACGACGAACTATTCCTACTCCACCTCATATGTCGGGGGATATCTCACCTCGATCACGAATCCGCTCTCTCAAACCACGTCGTACACATACGACCTGACTACTGGCGTCAAGTTGACGACCACCGATCCGAACAATCAGACCACAAGCACTTCGTACGATCCGCTGACGGCACGGCCAATTCAGGTGAGCTACCCTGACAACGGGCAAACGAACTTCTGTTACAGCGATATTCCCGGCTATTCGTGCTCCAACTCCACTCCTCCGTTCGACGTGGTCATCACCAAGAAGATCACATCCGGCCCACCATTTGCGGAGACCCTTTATGTGGACGACCTCGGAAGGCTCTCGCAAACCCAGCTCACGTCAGACCCGAGCGGCGTCGATTACACCGTTACGACCTATGATGCCGATGGGCGAAGGGCATCTGTCACGAATCCCTACCGCAGCGCGTCGGATGGGACTTACGGCGTCACGAGTTACACCTATGATGGCTTGAACAGAACCACGCTCGTGACAGACCCCGATGGATCGAAGATTAAGACGGCTTACTGTGCCAATACGACGTTGGTGACGGACGAAGCCGGGCATTGGCGGAGAAGCACTGCCGATGGTCTCGGGCGCTTGATAGAAGTGGATGAGCCGAATTCGCCGACGGCAACGGTCAATTCCAACGGCTGCCCCGGCATCGGAGATCCCGTCTGGATTACGTCCTACACGTATGACGCGTTGAGTGACCTCGCGAGCGTTGTCCAGGGCGGCTCGCGCAATCGTAGTTTTACGTACGATTCTCTAAAGAGACTGACTCAATCGACGAACCCCGAGAGCGGATCCATCTGCTACGGTACTGTGGGAGCGCACGGCTGCGGGCTTAATGGCTACGATGCAGATGGAAATGTTGTTACCAAGACCGATGCCCGAAGCATTTCGATCACCTACTCGTATGACGTCTTGAATCGCCTGATTGGGAAGACGTATTCAAACGGCGATCCCTCGGTCTCGTACACCTACGACCAAACCCAAAGTGGGTACTACAACGTTGGCCGACGTACCAGCATGACGGATGCCGCAGGCTCGGAGACGTTGAACTACGACCAGATGGGACGCGAACTCACCGAGCAGCGGATCACCAACAGCGTGACGAAAAACACTACTTACACTTACAATCTCGACGGTTCTCTCGCGACGCTTACCTACCCGAGCGGACGCGTGATCACGTACACGTACAATGCCGCTGCTCAGCCGATTTCAGCCGTGGACACGGTCAACAACATCGACTACGCCACGAACGCCTACTACGCGCCGCCGGGAGGACTGGCCCAAATCCAGAAAGGCTCAAACCTCGTCACGACGCACATCTACAACGACCGGCTCCAGCCCTGCTGGATTTTTGCCACCACGGGAACGGCTCTGCCCTGGCAACCCACGCAAACCGCCTGCACCAGCACGGCATCGCCCGCTGGCAATATTCTCGATCTGAAATACAATTACAATTCCAGTTCGCAGACGGATAATGGCAACGTCACAGGAATCACGAACAACCGTGACACAACGCGAAGCCAGAGCTTTGCGTACGATCAAGTGAACCGGATTTCTTCGGCGCAGACTTCGTCCACGTCCGGGTCAAACTGCTGGGGCGAAGCCTACGGCTACGACCAATGGGCGAACCTGACGACCATCGGTGCCGCTTCCGGCTACTCCGGCTGCACGCAGGAAAGTTTGAGCGTGACAGCCGGGACGACCAATCAATTGACCGCTACAGGCTATTCCTACGATGCCTTGGGCAACATGCTCACGGACGCATCCAACACCTACGTCTTCAACGCCGAAAGCGAAATCGAAACAGCGGCAAGCGTGAACTACACCTATGACGGCGACGGTGATCGCGTCGAAAAGTCCAATGGGAAAATTTACTGGTACGGCGCGGGGGCGGAGATCCTCGATGAGTCGGACGGTAGCGGAAACTTCACAGACGAGTACGTGTTCTTCGGCGGGAAGCGCGTTGCGCATCGCATCGTGAGCAGCAACACTGTCTACTACTACGCGGAAGATCTGCTGGGCACCAGCCGTACGCTCGTCCAGGCGGGACAAACATCCCTCTGCTACGACGCGGATTTCTATCCCTTCGGTGGCGAGCGAGACATCACTACGACCTGCTCGCAGAATTACAAGTTCGAGAGCAAGGAACGGGACGCAGAAACCGGGAATGATGATTTTGGAGCCCGATATTATTCGTCACGCATAGGTCGCTGGCTGTCCTCGGACTGGTCGGCGGTGCCCGCGCCGGTGCCGTACGCCAACTTAACGAATCCGCAAACGCTGAATCTATACGCGATGGCGAGCGACAATCCTGAAACGTTTGCCGACCTTAACGGCCACTACAAATGCGGACCGTCGTGCCGAGGTGCCGTATTCGACGGCGGTGGTGGCGGATGGGCGGGCGACTTCTCTCCGACTGGCGGAGGTGACTTTACAGTGCTCGTATCGGGCCCTACCTCCGGGTTTAATGCACAACAGAGAGCTGCGCAAAATCAGACATGGTCTGGCCTCTCATCGGCTCAGCAAGCCCTCGTCCAAGGTGGACAAAAGGCGTGGAACTCTCTATCGGCAGGACAACGGACCAACTTTTCTGCTATCACGTACGCTCTCCAGGTGACAATCCTATCCAACGGCGCCCCCGCTCTTTCGGAAGTCAAGAGTGTGACTTCGATCGGCCAAGCAGATATTGGTGTCACCTGGAGCGCTGGAGCGAAACAAGACTTCGAAGACTCGGGGTTTTCTTGGAGGCTAGGGTATGGACATAAAGGTGAAAACGGGCTATCGCTAGGAGGAAGCGCCGTCGGCCTCCACCTACTTTTCGGGAATAAGGATGCCGGCGTTGGACATGTGCACATAGACTATCGCGGAATTGGAGAAGGTCATTTTAAGCCGTATGACGCTGATGTCCGCGCCGTCGGCCCTGAGCACTTGGGCGGCCGACCGATTAGCAACTATGAACGATACAAAAGTTGGTTCGGCCCAATACCAGGATACTCTCCGTGACGCTCGGGGTCTAACATGAAACGTCGAATTCTATGGTTAGTTGTAGGATGTGTTATTGTTCAACTCAGCCTTCTCGCTGAAGTGCGTCCTCCAGCCATGACGCTCCGTCAGACGGGCTTTACGTCCGACTGCGCACTCGCTGCGATCCGCTCTGCTTCGCCAAGGTCCGGAACCTTGCTTCAAATCCTTCGCGAAATCGAGGCCACCGCTAAAACGCAAGAAATAGCTATCAAATCGCGTCGCGAGGCGAACCTTCGGCATGTTGCCCTCTATGGCAACGGCATATTTCTCGACGCATTGAACACCGGTGCCTTCCTGATCTTGGAGTCCGACCCTAAAACCGGGAATGCAGTTTCCATTTATCTGGTGTCTAGCGGTAGTGACCGGCGCACCATGATTGAATCCCACGAGGTCGAAGGCAACTTGACGGCCCCGGTTGGCGCTGAACTCATCAATCAGACTTCGGACTTTCTTGATACCTTGTTAGCTGTTCCCACTTCAGGCTTCGAAAGCATCGAGCGTAGATTCTATGGTGGCCACTTTCCCGAATACGCGGGTCCTGGGGATCGGAGCATTTTTGCGTTCCCTCGCAGCATCCGAGCAATAGAAGCTGATGAAACCCACTCCGGAGACCTGGCTGCAGTGATTGGCGGTTACCTGTTTTGGCCGGTGCGATACGCAATGTCGATGGATATTTACGCCGCTAATCCGTCCAGTGCTTTGGCAGCAGCACGAAAGAAGCATGAAGCCTTGGCCGCGCAGTTTCTGCAAGAAAACAACAGGAGCCCTGATTTCATCTACGACCTGGAGGATCTAGAATCTCTAAAAAGTCCAGAGCAGCTTCGAGAACGCATATCATGGCTTAGACGACTGGACGATTTCTTGGAACAGGCTCTCAAGTCAGGGGGCGATTCTTCAACATTTGAAGCTAACAAATCGATTTCCTTGATCGCGTTACAGCTCGGATCCCTCAACAAGCAGACGCAAGAGTCGTTCCTAGTGGTCACGTCGCCGGGCCTTGTGGTAGGTTGGAGGCGATCCGCCAATGGGGCCCTTGCAGTCACGGAGGTTTCGCTGGCTGAAGAGAGCGACCGGGCCGCGCGTGATTAGGCGCAAAATCAGCGGCCAACCTGGGGTGGATACAGGCGGGTGGCCCAGCCCATTGAACTTACGAAAGAATGGAAGTAAGCCATCGGCCGGCCATCTTGAAGGCTGCCCAAAAACCCTCCCTGCCCAGAATCCCTAATTCATCGCGTTACAGAATCGTTGGGAATTCGCTTGCCCAGAACTCGCGGCTCGCACGCCTCAAAAAGAACTGTTATTGGGCACAGCACGACCAGGCATTGTTTCTCAATGTCCGATTACCCGACTAATCAGGAGTTGACCAGCAGAAATTGCGATTTGGCTTTATGGCAGGCTGCTCAACCACTTCGTAGTGGCACTTTTTTGTGGAAGTTGATTAAAACCAGGTGCGTGCCTTATATCGCCGGTAATCGCCCCCAAACTTCGCTTCCAATACTTTCTCTTCCTGTCGTGCTCGGTACATCTGCAGAGGAATAACCACAGCCAAAAGAGAGATACCAAGCGGCTGGTTGACATAAAGTAGGAATGCCGCGACCGTTAGCGCCCCAAAGATGTTAGATAGGGTTGCGAATCCGAGAGTAATGACCGTGCGTGACGAGTGCCTGGGCTTTCGGCCGCACAGAGAACGAACCACCGAGCTCAACTCGCGCCACAATCAAAAGCACCAAGGACGGCAGTCCGATTATCGCGGCGGCAATCCGCATGGAAGTCCACGGCTCATCGGCATAATGAATTCCCACGAAGGTCATCCCAAGTAAAATGACGACAAGCGTGACGATGTTCACTTTCTTGGTCCGCCTTCTTGGTGGAATCAATCCGAGTTGCCCGTCATCCAGCAGCTTTCCGGCGGGCTAGTCATTCATTGTTCCCGTTTCTTCCAGAAGTCTTGTCACTTCTTTCAGTTCCGCAACTTTGCGGCGGCGGAGCCACATCGCCACCGACCATATGACTCGCAGTATGATCACAATAACCAACATTAATGCGAGGCACGCGATGGGATGGGCCATGAGCTCGAGCCTAATGGTCGCCCAATTGGCCGCCGCTAGTGCGGCACAAAACACGAGCCAACCAATTGCTATGTAAATGCCGATTCGCAGTCCCCGGATTCGAGAGAGCAGTCTGCGCTGCCAAAGTTCCACGAAAGCGCGAGTCGACTGTGTCTCCGCGCGCCATGTTCCGCGCATAAGCCATAGCCGGCATGTAACAGCGACGAACATCAGGACACACACGCCAGTTGCCTGGGCTTTTTCGAACCTACTCGTGTAATGGCTGAGCTGGTAGAAGGCGAGAATCAGCGTCCCTACCAATGCTGCCACGGCCAGCAGATTGCCGAGCCAGAAGCGGCGGTCCTGGACCTTGATTCTTTTTTGGGCTTGGCGCAGGAATTCGGGCGATAGCGGCGCAACACCGCTCCACTGTTCGCGCCAAAGTTCAACTTCGCGATCTTCCGTCATTCGGTGATTAGTCATTGGATACTCCCATCGCCTTCTTCAAAGCTTTTCTGGCCCGAGTCAACCGCACTGCCACATTGTTTTCCGTAATCCCCAACACTTCCCCGATCTCGGCATGCGACAAGCCCTCGAGCATCAGCACGATCATCTGCTTGTGAGCGACAGGCAAAGATTGAACTGCCGACGCAAGTCGCTCCCGTTGGTTCATCTGCGCCACTTGCTCATCTGGATGAGGGCGCGTATCAATCGGTTCGTCGGCCTCTTCTAAATCATCCAGCGACTGCTGCGGAGGCCGACGCCTCCCCACATGCGTCAGCCCGCGGTTGTGTGCGATCCGAAAAACGAACGTTTTCTCCGAACACTCACCGCGAAAGTGAGGCAATGCTCGCCAGATCGCGAGCGCGATCTCCTGCACCAGCTCCTCCCGGATGCCGGCTATTGCCTCGTAGCTATAGGCCAGGCGCGAGATGGCCGCGCCATGTTCGCCGAAGATCCGCTCGAATTGCTGTTCCACCACCCGTCGAGTTTCTCTCACAAGCACCACCCGGTTAGGGAATGAAGTTATCGACTGAGTGCTCATAAGGCATGAGGTAACAAAACGGGGATAAGCCGTAAAAAAGCTGCGCTAAGCCGTAACAAAGCTACGCGTGTCACCGTGACTTCATCCACCTGCTTCAGGGCATTCCGTAGGCCTTGCGGCCCGCCGTGGAGGACTAGAGCGGTTCCGACAAACAGGACCACCATTAGTCCAATGACGATCAGCAACCGCCAGCCGACTCGCAGCCCTAGAAAGAGCGATCTCATGCCGGATCCGGGTTGGGAAACGCTGACAGGTGCAGTTGCTTCGAGTGCAAATTCGATGGCCTTCAGTTGATTTAGAGGTGTCATTTTCCTCCCCCCTGCGGGACGGTCCAGCAGTTAAAGAATCGAGGATGCACTCGGCTGGAACGATGTTCAGCTCTGCGCTTCGTGCTCTCAACCGTCCCTATTCTGGTAGTCTCAAGCGGGCCGAAAACATTACAAGATGATGATCTGCGCCAGAACGCTGACAGAACCAACAAAAGGGGTTCCCCCGGTCGTTCTGTTTCGCTCCGAGCTCGGGACGAAATCCTACTAGTCAGTTCACAGATTGTCAGCAATCCGGAAGCTACTCGCTAGGTCCTGGTAAACGCGGTGGTCTCAACCGGTCGATGCAACACCATCTGATATAAGTCTGCTCTCGAAAGGTGGTGTTGTATGAAGCCAGGGAAACGGTTTGGACTTTCTGCGCTGGAGAAAAGGGACATCTGGAGCCGATGGAAGGCGGGACAGTCGCTGCATGAGATTGGGCGGGTCTTTGACAAGCCACATAGCTCTATTCGGTGTTTGTTGTTACCCCGCGGAGGGATTCCTCCAGCCGCTCGTCGTCGCTCGCGTCTAGCGCTCACCCTGGGTGAGCGAGAAAATATATCTCGAGGGATCGCTTCCGGTTCGCCGCTTCGTGAGATTGCTCGAGGACTGGATCGAGCAGCCTCGACGGTGAGCCGGGAGATTTCTCGCCACGGTGGTGGTCCGGCCTATCGAGCCCATGTGGCGGATGGCCAGGCCTGGGACTCGGCCTTGCGACCGAAGAAGTGCCTCCTTGCCGTTAACCGCAAGTTACGGAACATCGTTGCGAGTAAACTGATCCTGGACTGATCGCCCGAACAGATTTCCGGATGGCTGAAGACCCAGTATCCCAATGACGAGAGCCTGCGCGTGTCTCACGAAACGATCTACCGCAGCCTGTTCATTCAAGCGCGGGGAGTATTGAAAAAAGAACTGATGGACCACCTGCGGTCGAAGCGGCGCATGCGCCGCTCGCGACACTCTCATATCTTCCGAGACTCGCGCGGTCAAATCGTCGATGCTATCTCCATCAGGGAAAGGCCTGCAGAAGTGGAAGACCGGGCGATTCCTGGTCATTGGGAAGGCGATCTGTTGAGCGGCGCCAAGAATAGCTTCATTGCGACCCTGGTAGAACGTCATTCGCGCTTTGCCATGCTCATCAAGGTGCCGAGCAAAGAAACGGAAGCTGTGGTTGCGGCCTTGAGTCGGCATGTTCGCAAACTTCCCGCTACGCTGCGACGCTCGCTGACCTGGGACCGCGGACTAGAGATGGCCAAACACAAGGAGTTCACCGTGGCCACCGATGTGCAGGTCTACTTCTGCGATCCACAAAGTCCCTGGCAGCGTGGGACGAACGAAAACACGAATCTGCTGTTGCGGCAGTACTTCCCGCGAGGAACTGACCTATCTGTGCACTCGCAAGTGCATCTCGACCAGATCGCGCTGCGCCTGAATCAACGCCCGAGAAAAACCCTAGGCTTTCAAACTCCCGCGAGTAAACTGCAAACAAGTGTTGCATCGACCGCCTGAGCTGGCAGCATTAATCGGAAAAGTGAAGTGCTAGTTCAAATCTCCGATTACCCGACTATACGTCCAAGTGAAATCAGTTTTGCACGCGGCTACTTCGTAGAACGTTCACACTCAGCCAATCGGTGATGATTTTGAGAGCCGTGGGCGACATTGTCTCGTCGATGTCGTTGTACTCGCTGGGCGCCCCGCTTTTGGCGTCTTGAAGGAGATGATTCATCCCTGCCAGCTCCATGACTGTGGCTTTTGGATTCTCTTTCAAGGCCTCGCGCGCGGCGGCGAGGTTTTCCCTCGCTGGTACTTGCACGTCCAATGATCCGTTGAGTGCCAGCACCGGCACTGTGAGCCGAGCCAAGGTTGGTCCGGGATCGTAGGCAAGGAAATAGCGCTCCCAGGGCCGTGTATCGTCTTTCGGTAAAGTCTCGGCCTCGTTTGCATCGACGATTTTTTTGGCGACGCCCTCAGCAACGAGTGCTTTGGCACGATCGAAGGCGGCCGATTCGGACGGTGCGGAGAGAATGGCGCTGTAGAGCTCTTGATCGAATACTTTCCGTTTCGCGATATAGTCGTTCGGCGCCCCGTAAGCTTTTGCGGTCATCGCCGATTGCAGGACGAACAATTTGTCGCCACGAATGCAGGGGCCAGCGATCATAACGACGAAGGCCACGCTTCTATCGGCGGCAGCAACAGCAGGCCCGATAATGCCGCCTTCCGAATGACCGAGCACACCGATCCGACTTGCATCGATTTGCGGTTGCGTCTTGAGCCAGGCGACGGCCGCCTCGGCATCTGAAGTGAAATCGGCGGTGGTTGCGGTGTCGTAGTCGCCGGAAGAGCCGCCGACGCCGCGCTTGTCGTAGCGAAGGACGGCAAAACCTTTGCGGGTCAGCGCATCAGCTAAAACCAGAAAAACTTTGTGGCCCCAAACGTCTTCGTCGCGAGTGTTCTGCCCGGTTCCGGAGATGAGCACGACAGCTGGGAACGGGCCTACGCCCTGCGGCACGGTCAACGTACCGGCGAGTTGGTTATGGCCGGCAATATTGTTGAAGTGCGCTTCCCGCTGCACGTAAGGTGGTGGTGCGGAATTGATGGCGTCTTCCTCCGGGCGTCTGTGAACGGCTGGAGTGAGATCTTCTGCGGTGGCACGCTTTAGAATGAGCGGATACACCTGATGAAAAGTCAGATTGCCTTTCCACGCCTTCTCTTTGTCATTCCAGACGCCGTCGTAGCTTAGGTTGAGCTTGTTCACAGCAAAATGCAGATGTGAACCGTCGGACTTGATCTCATCGAGAATGGTTTCGTTGCCGCTTGGATTGATAAGTTTTCCGCTAAAGCCAGAGCCGACGCTTTCGAAGTGGATGCGGACCTTGAAGTTTCCATTCATCTGTCCGATCCAATCGCCGACAAGACCTTGGGCGAGGGCCGATGTGGTGACCCCACACGCCGCTAAGAGGAGAACGATAATCTTGCGCACGAACATGCTTTCTTTTCACAGATGAACAGAAAATTTCTCGAATCTCCAAAATAGTATCAAAGGCGACTGAACTCACACTACTGATGGTTTGTCCGCAAACCAGAAGTTGGCCAGAAACGGGCTTATGGGAAGTCAAGAGAGCGACGGACAGCGGCACATGGACGTATAACGCGATAATCGGACAAATGGAATCAGAATACCGTCGTCTACGGTTTGGTTCTGAAAAGTTCAATCGTGCACTTGGATACGGCTCGCCATCAAGATGAATGACTAGCGATTTGGAACCTGAAATCTCGTTGTCCTAAAAACACGTGTTTGTGGGCAATCTGAATCGAGAATTTCACGCGCGTCTAATCAAGGGTTTGCAAGGCCGAAGCGGTGCAGGTTTTTGGGCAACCTGCGATCCGTGTCGTGGCTGGGGTGTGGCTAAGATTGGGTGATCGCAACTCTGCTTCTGGTCGTTTCATTCTGATACTTGATTATTTAGAAAGCCGGAGGCGGGATCACGCGCTTTGCTGCCGACCATTACGTCGCTTCCATTCGGCGCGGCACTCTCGCAATTGAATAACGAAAGTCTCGCGGGGTGCTTTGCCATAATACGCGGTCGGACTGCACACATAGCGGGCGGCTTTTTCGTACCTCAGAAGTTCAGCGTCAGTTATTTTTCGCAGACGGGTGCGAAACGCTTCTACGTCTAGTGGGGCGTCTGTAGCGAAGGTATACACGACCAGAAATCAGGATTTCTTTTCTGCCCGTATTTTAGGCATGCGGCGCAGACTATAACGAAGCATGCTTAGGAGTCAACGAATTGGCCAATCGTGCCCTCAACCCTCTTGACTTTACCGTGCGTGTGAAGTAGTTTTTTTTCTCTAACGTATTGTTTAATCTTCTTCGTTAGCCCGCAGGCGCAACGTCATGGATAGAACCGGCCCCGAAGCGCAAGCTAGCAGACTTCAGAATTCGTCCGGTTTTTTCGACCTGGGTAAGCAGGCCCATCTGATTGAGCTTTTTCCGATGGCTGCGTATGCCGTGCGAGCGCCCGAAGGTCTAATCGCCTGGTTCAACTCACGAGCAGCCAAACTTTGGGGCCGTGTGCCCGTAGTGGGTGACACAGATGAACGTTTTTGCGGAGCGTACAAACTCTATTACGCCGATGGTACGCATATGGCCCATTGCGATACCCCTGTCGCTGTTGCATTAAAGACGGGGGTCTCGGTACACGAGCAGGAAGTCGTCATCGAAAAGCCGGACGGAAGCCGCGTTATTGTTTCGGTTCACATTGATCCTATTCGCGATTCGAACGGTAACATTGTTGGCGTCGTGAATTTCTTTCAGGACGTCAGTGAAGTAAAGCGGGCTGAACGAACGACAAATCTTCTGGCTGCCATCGTAGATTCCTCGGACGATGCGATCGCTAGCAAAAACCTGGATGGTGTAATCACCAGTTGGAATAAAGGTGCAGAGCGTATGTTCGGCTACACGGCGGAAGAAGCCATCGGCCAAAATATTCGACTTATAGTTCCACATGATCGCCTCCACGAGGAAGCAGCAATCCTGAACCAGCTCGCACGAGGCGAGCGAGTCGATCACTTCGAAACCGTCCGCGTACGCAAGGACGGATCGATGATCGATATTTCCGTTACAATTTCGCCAGTGAAAGATGCCGCCGGCGTTGTCATTGGGGCATCTAAAGTCGCCAGGGACATCACTGAACGCAAGAAAGTCGAAAAAGCTGTTAAGGAACAGGAACTCTCTGCGCGCCTGCTTAAACTTCAGGATGAAGAAAGAAGACGCATAGCCCGCGAGTTACATGATGGAGTCGGGCAGCTGCTTGCCGCCATGAGTATGAACGCCGCAATGCTGGACGGAGAGAAGTCGAGACTCAGCCCGGACGCCGCGCGGTCCGCGGAGGAGAACGCCAAGCTAATTGAACAAGTCTCGGCGGACATTCGCACGGTATCTTACTTGCTTCACCCGCCCTTGCTCGATGAAATGGGATTGCAGTCTGCGCTGAAGTGGTACCTCGACGGATTTGCTGAGCGCAGCAAGATTTCCGCCAGCCTTGAAGCCCCGGCGGATTGGGCGCGTCTGCCCCGAGATTATGAAATGTGCCTGTTTCGGATTGCGCAAGAATGCCTAACGAATATCCATCGGCATTCGGGAAGTTCGACCGCGCGAGTGAGGCTGTTGCGTTCTGCAGGAGAAATCAAAATGGAAGTCAGTGATGAGGGTAAGGGAGTAAATCAGGAAACTCAGTCTAAGATTTCGTCCGGCGAGACTACAGGCGTTGGTTTGCGCGGAATGCAGGAACGAGTAAGGCAGTTGGGAGGCGGGTTGGAAGTCCGGTCGAACGATCATGGAACCATCGTGACTGCGACGATACCCGTTGTAGACTCTTGTGATGATGAACGCGAATCACTCAGCGCCGAGCATGAGCAAAGAGCGGCTTCTTAAGTCGGCTTCTCGCCGTAATGCTTGATCTCACTTTTAGCATCGTAACCCCGAATCAACCTTACATAATGGAATTGGACAGACCGAGTACAGCGAACACCCGATCCTCAGCCCGTAATGTTTGTGTTAGGTATTGGCTTGGCGAAGGTCAGTTCGCCCCCGCCAAGGTGCAGGGCGAAATGGCTCGAAGGATTCTGATAGCGGACGATAATCCTACGATTCGCAAACTGCTTTGCGGGATTCTTCAAGCCCAGAAGGACTACGATGTTTGCGCGGAAGCGACCAATGGCCAAGAAGCCATTGATCTCGCTTTGAAAGTTCGTCCCGAGCTTATTGTCCTCGATCTGTCCATGCCGGTCCTGAGTGGTTTGGATGCAGCTAGAGAATTGAAGAAATTAATGCCCTGTGTTCCGATAATTTTATTCACTCAGCACGCGGACTTCGGCAGTGCGCTGGTGGGTGTCGATCATCTCGTTGACCGGATCGTGTCGAAGTCCAACCCCGGAGAGCTCATGGGGCACGTAAGGTCACTTCTTCCGCCAGCGAAAGCCGTAGCAATCGCCTCAGTCTAGTAAGAACGAGGGCCGCGTCACTCTTTCGCACGTAGATCCTCGATTGCCTGCGCTTGCTAGTCAGCGGGATCAGGAAAGCGGTTCAATTTGAATTCGGTTAATTGGGAATGGAGGTAGCCAGGGTTTTCCGGTCCCGATCTTTTACCCTGGCTTTTAAGAACCCTCAACTCTTCTGGTCGTCAGCGTCTGAAGAAAACCAAAACCTACATCGCTCGCGATCAAAGTGAAATCGATCGCGGTGATTAAGAGGTCTTCCGGAGCGAACAGAACATCTTCTGAAGCGGCCAAAGACGATAGAAAGTTTCTAAAGTTAGCGGCCTTGACGCGAACGAATTTGCCCAAATTCCGACTATTGCGGCCTTCGCGGGTCACGGCTTTGAACGAGACTGACATAAGCTCTCGCGACGTTAGATACTGCGAAGCCCTGTCTGCGAACTACTATTAGTTTACAACAGCGGACATCTTAACGTCAACGGTTAACGGCGGCGTTAGAACCTTGGCAGGCAAGGGTCAGCTCTTCGAAGATAAAAACGGGAAGCGACGTTTTTGATTCGAGTGAGCGCCGCTTCCCTGTGGGGGTTCTTAGACGTGACGTCTAAAGATTAGATACGCGCCATCGAGAGAAAGTTACATCCCACGAGAGCCGAACCGTGCGAGTCAGTGCAGCCGGGGGTTGCCACCCAGCGCGAGCAACAAATCCCCCGGACTTGTCAGCAGGGCGAAGTGTAGGGGCACGGGCGCCCTTGGGTAATGCGCCAACAATACGCCGTCCGATCCTCTCATCAATCCGTAATAATACGTCCGTATTTGTACGTAGACAGAGAGTTCCGTATAATCCCGTTGCGGGATAGCGAAACGGCCCGCAAAGTTTTTGATTAAGGGCGGCGCTCGAAAAGTGGTCCCTCCTCGAACGATTATCGCCCAGGACAATTCACTACTACTTTGTTTTTAAAGGGCCTATGGCGGACGATACTCAAAAACCAGTACACGTGTGTCCGAAGTGCGGCGGTGAATCGGTGCGACGTTCAGTCCGTAAGGGCTTTCTTGAAACCACGATATACCGGCTAATAGGGCTGAGCCCTTATCGGTGCTCAGACTGCGACAAGAGGTTTATCGACAGGATTACTCGCTCGCCTAATCGGTCAGTTTGAATCGCCCGATTGAGTTCGCGTCAGTCTTTCGCGCGTAGGTCCTGGATCGCCCGCGCTTGCATTTCAGCGCGTTCTCGATATACGGCAGCGAGGAGTAATTCTAATTCCTTCTCAGGGGACTGAAGACTTTCGGCTCGGTGTTCACAGAAATCTGCCGCATCTTCCCACCATTTCTTGTTTTCTTCGAAGTACGTGATCAACACCTCTTTAGTAGACGGTTCCACGGCTTCCCCACGCCAGCCCGATAGGTGTCTGCGAACTACTACCGGACTCGTTTATAACAGCGGTGCCGTAACGTCAATGTTTAACCGGCAATCAAAGATGATGAAAAAGGCGGGAAGCGACGTTTCCTTTCAGGTGTGCGCCGCTTCCCTGTGGGGGTCGGCAGGGGCTGGTCACTAAATTAGATACGAGCCATCGGCGAGAAGTTTCATCCCGGGACCGCGCAATGCAGCACAACCGGGGAGTGCTACTCAGCTTGAGTAACAATCCCCGGCCTCGTCCGCAGGACGACGAATTTTGTTGTCGTCTTCGGGCGATCGACCAACGATACACTCTCTACCATGCGGATCAATCCGCGGAACTACGTACGTATTTGTACTCATCCTGTGTCTGGAGTGAGTCTTTCAGCCGCTTCCATTCGGCGCCGCATTATCGCGTTCGTGCCGGCGGAGATTCCACGGCAGGGCTTATTGGTCAGATCGCAATTCGCGACGACCATATTTCCATTTGAAAAATACGCGCTCACAGCGTTCGCACCGGTAAGCAGGGAACCCAAGAACCGACGAAAAAAAGTAGAACAACCGATATCGCTTCGACCGGTGATTATGGCTGCTTCCGCAGCGCGGGCAATGCACCGATTCCTGATCCGTTGGCGTCACGGGCCTATGCGTTGCGATCTACTTTCTAAGTACCTTCAAATGCGGAGCTATGATCGACGCGCAGCAAGTGTCGTTAGCGCTGGAATTGAAACGGAAACGGTCACCGAAGTCTCCGGCGGCTGCGTGCCGGTCTGAATCCCTTTTGCGAGCATATCACTGGCTTGCCCCGCCAGCGGTGGGATATGGATTGTCGCTGCCAGCAGGCCGTTGCGCACCCACATTTGACCTGCTTTCGGTACACCATCGCAACCCGTGAATGGCAATCTGAGCCACGCATCACGCTCCAGCTTCTCGGGAAGCTCTTCAAACGTTTTGCGCGCTCCCATAGCCATCGAGTCGTCCTGTGCACCGACAAGATCGAACTCGGCGCTCTGCGAAGTAGCCAGATTCAACCAGGAACGAACTGTCCGTCGAGCACTTTCCTCCGTCCATTGTCCCCTCAGCGTCGCGACTTGGATATTCGGCGATTTTGTCTCGAGCATCCCGAGAGTGCGTTTCTGGGCCGAAGAACTGTGTGAAGGTCCTTCGATGTAGAGCACGGCGCCACCATCTGGTAGCAACGCGGCAAATTGTCGTCCTTGGATTCGGCCAATCTCAACGTGATCGGAGGTGAGCGTAAAGATTGGCGCTTTTGCGCCGACTCGCAGTTCGGAGATATAGTTCGGCGTTCGGTTCAAGACCGCCCAACCCACTCCGGCGTCGCGAGCCGCCTGGGCGACACGGGGCAGTGCGTCGCCGCCAACCGGTTCAACCACGATGCCGTTTGGCCGAGTGTCTAGAGGGCGTTGAAGCGCCCTTAAGATCTGTGTGCTCTGGTTTACGGCGTCGTTATCTGCGTAGCAAATCTCCACATCGACTCCCAATTTGCGCGCCGCCTGTTCAGCGGATAACGCCTGTTCGAGTTGGAAATCGTTCTCGCGGGTAGGGAGCGAAACAATTAAGTTGAGCTTTTTCGTCATACCTAGAGTCTGTGTCGCGTTCGCCTTCCGACATAACTTCACGCCATTCTACCTCTTAGATGGCCGCATCGCTGAAAACCGACACCGATCGATAGCAATTAACGCAGTTCAGTAGCTTTCAATTCGAAGTCACCGCCTCGCGCGGTTTCTCAGTGCGCATGTCAAAAGGGCCGGATTCACACACGCGACGTCGAACACCCAGGTAATTCCGTGTGCCCGTAAACTTCTCGCTATTGGGGCGATTGAAAAGGAAAGAAATCGTTTCTCGGGAGGGCAGTCGTAGGATCAGACCTCATCGTGGACTTGGGCTCGCCCTCGGCTCTGCAAAGGAGCGTCTAAGCGATCGGGTGGTACTAGGCAGTTACTATGCATATACTTACTTTCCCTAATTGACATAGTCTTGCGATTCGGTTATTTGTCAGCGCTGACCCATAGAAAGGCATATCAAATGACTTCAGAAGAAGCGTGGGATGAGTTGTTGCTGCCTTTGGCCGATTCTTTTGAATCCGGACTTCCAGATCGCTTTGTTGATTTGGGCCCGATATTCTCGGAAACGTTCAAGGCAGTTCGGGAATGCATGACAATGAAAGTAGCCGAGGGCTCAGTGACCAAGGAAGCGGGTTCAAGTCATTATCGGCTAACAGCATCTGGATACGCGAAATATAGACCGAGAATTGATTTCTTGAGAAGTTTCGGCCTTACAAACATGGGATAGACGGAAAGATGTTTGCGTAAAGTGGGGATTTCTGGATTGTTTTTGATGCACGTCCGCGACAGACACCGGCTGGCGTGACCCAACTGAACCAACCCTGGTAAAAGCATTTAATAGATCAGTCGGGTTCCGCAACCGAGGTTTTCCCGTAATCCATCTATTCGGGATTTGGTCCTTCTCGTTGTTATAAAAGGTAGTCGTTCATCTCCTGGCACGAATTTGAACGGTTTTGGACTTCAGACCGTCCGTAAGATATTCTCCCGCGCAAGGAGGGCATCCGTCATGAAGCTCAGCTTTGTAATCAAGTTTGTCGCTAACATGGACCGTGCAGTGAAATTCTATCGTGACGTGCTTGGCTTGCAGTTGAAGTTCGAGTCACCCGGCTGGAGCGAATTTGATACGGGCGCAATTAAGCTTGCTTTGCATCCAGCGTCCGCGAAGAACCCAGCAGGAGCAGTTGAATTGGGCTTCACTGTTCCAGACATCCAAAAATTCCACCAAGATATGGTTGCAAAGGGAGTCCAGTTCAGTATGCCACCGACAAAACAGGATTTCGGCGGCTCGCTCGCCCAATTCGTGGACTCAGAAGGCGGACATTGCAGCGTCGGCTCTCAGTAGTCATTGTCTCGTAATCCGATTTATCGGCAGTTCGATTGCCGTTCCTAACGGCAGGTCAACGCGAAGCGGTCATTTCCCTAGGGTGCTGGATGATTTGTTACGAACCGATTCCGGTACTTCAAGAAGATTCTTGTCGGTCGGCGGCAACTGCTGCTGAAATTCGCGGTGATTGCAATGTCCGCCCAGAAACCGTCCTCCGACGCGGTCTGTAAGCGTCAGATTCAATGAGGCAAAATTCCGCGAATTTACGGTGACCAGAAATAGATGTTTTTGGGCAAGTAACTCGTGTGAGGCAATATCCCCACTAGCCATTTCAGGGAAATACCCCAAAATTGGGTTGCGAAACTTGAATTTAGGCTTCAAAACGTTTTCTCCAATATCCATCCTTTTTCTTCACGTTTACCGGAAACCACCCGGCCGGCGACCGCCTTATCGTGGATTGAATATAAAAGGCCTATTTTGCGGGTTTTCAATCCGAGCCAGTTCCTAGTGTCGAGACACACGGCCAAATGATCTCCATCGGGGGAGGATTCGACAGCTTCGATTCTAGAATGATGTCCGAGGATACGAGAGGTACTCGCGATTATTATCGGCCAAAGCTCCGATCTATCGGATTTTCTCCTAATGCCATTCAACAGATTAGAGAGTGGCTCGAGGCGAGCATCCGTATTCGTCGTCATGTACTCAAAGTGTGCGACTATGCCTGTGAGTTGGCAGGTTCTTAAGTCTTCAGGATGACATCGGCGGCCGCTCCAAAAGCACGATTTGGTTTCCTTTGGAACGCAATATTTACCGGTCGCCGATCGAACTGCTTCCTCTTCAAGAAGACGTGCGCCCGAGATGCTGCTTGAAACGAAGAATTTCTTGAGAGCTTTCTTTCCCGTCACCGCGGATTTTTCGAGTTCTGAAGGCAGAACTGTTTTCCCAGTTACCTCACATCCTGTCAGAGATCCAGGCATGACAACTTTGCCCGTGACTTGGCATGTTTCCGCTTCACACGCCAAGAGTGGCTGATTCGTCTCCGCACAGAAAACAAACTCTCGGCGATGCCCTGTTTTCCCGGACACGGTCGATCGGAGGGGTTCGTCCGCGCGATACCTCTTTCCGGAAATGTCGCTCGTAGCGAGCTCACTTTCCAAAAGCTCAGCTCCAGTGAATTCGCATCTTGCAAAATACTGCGATTCCGCTCGTTTCCCACTGAGCGTAGACGTCTTGAGAATGGACGTAATGACCAGGTGTTCCGTGACAGCCGACGTTTCTACCTCGTCTCTTAGCGCACGCTTGCCGCTTGAAGCGCACACCACCGTATGCTCTGGGAGCGCCGTCCTGCCGCTTACGTCCGACATCATAAGAAAATGACGGAGTACCTCCAGGCCGCTAATTTCGCATCGTCCCAAGCAATCGTTCGGCGCGATTTTCCCAGTTTGGGCGCATTGTCGAAGCTGGGGCGCATCAACGATTTTGCCGGCGGAAGGAATGATGCCAATCTGGCTCTGATATTCAGGTCCGGATCCGAGGTCATAATGTACTTGTAACTTCAATTGTAGGTGGGTTGTCCCTTCGAGCCCCACCAGCAATATTTCCAGTTGCGGCGTGAAATCATCTTCGATTTTCTTTCTTTTGCGGGGATCACCGCCCGCCGCCTCGAGTTCTTTCGTGCGTCTATCGGTGTAGAAACGGCAGAATTTGGCAATACCCTCGTCCGATCCTGCTTTCCCAACAAGAAATTCCGCATCCACGCCCACAGAGTTCGGGTCTTTCAAAGGATTAGAGACGGAGTTGATTTCATTCACGCCAGGCTTGCTCCAATGCTCGTTTGGCGAAAACGAAACTTCGACAAGCCGCTCGTAACTATCGTGAGATACTGTCGCGCGCACTCGAACTAACGCCGTTCCAGTGAACGATCGCTGAACTGCTCGTTCTCGCGAGGTAATAAAGTTTCCATCGAAACTCTGTACCCATTCTCGTGCCCTTGCCTCTGCCTTCGCGGTCGGATTTTCATCGAGGTCCTCCAAAAGGTGCAATCCAGTTCCCGTGATTCGGCTAACCAAGCGGCCAAATGCTGCAGTCCCGGGCCTGTAGAGAACAGCGCCGAGGGAATTCGCGCTGGCGTCATCAAAACATATTCGATCCCGCTTACCATCACGCTCAGCGACGTACACTCCCGATTTTTCCGCGACCATATGACTTCCTAAACTTTCCAATGCCGCAAGGACAAAGGCATCGGCTTCCATCGATTTGATGGTCTCCGGCAAGCGAGGGCACGGGACGTCTCTATCGGCGGCGCCTTCCATTCCTCCGAGCATCACGTCAATATTCTTGTCTTGGTTCTCTAATTCTTTCTTTGCATCCACAATGCTCGTTTCCGCCATGCGCGTGGCAGCATCAACGTTCTTTCCAGCCAGCGAGGCGACAACCAAGTACCGTATTTGTTCTTCGAAACCGGCGGAGCGATCTTCGTCCTGATCGTTCATTCCTGACGCCTCAAGTAGCGCCTCAATGTCTCCTATCGCGTGGGAGGCCATTTGAAGCTTTTCCATTAGCCTTCCCACAATGTATTCCTCGAACGTATTGCGCAAGATGATGTTCATAACGCAGACGCTCGCGTGTTCGGATGCCAATCGCTGAATGCGGCCGATTCGCTGCTCGACAATCATCGGGTTCCACGGGAGGTCATAGTTCACAAGCACGTTTGCTGCCTGAAGGTTTACGCCCTCGGATCCCGCCTCTGTGGAAACGATGACATGGATATCCGGTATGCTTCTCTTGAATCGTGCGATGGTTTGTTGATTGCGCTCGCCGGAATCGCCGTTGATGAGGCCGCAAGACACTCCGCGTTCCTGAAGAAACGCCTCGATCGTGGTCTGCGTTTCGCGCCGGGTCGTAAATACCACCACCCGCCACCGCTCGGGCTGCTCCGCTTTTAATTTTGCAATCAGTGCTCCGAGGCCTCGCAGTTTTGCGGTAATACCTATGCGGTTCACCACTTCTTGGACGCTTGTTGAGAGTGATTCGGGAATCGTTTTCCTCTGCGCCATTACTTTCAACTGCGCATTCAGAGCGTGCGGGCTGCTGATCAGGGCCTGAAGGATGGATATCTGAGCGAGCCGATTGAGCGCTTGGATTGGCTTGGCAATTAAATTGATGAGTTCGGTTTCTTCGGGCGTCGGCTCAACTTTATGGAGTTGTACAATTCTCTCCGGAAAGTGCAAATTGGCGTCAACGCGCCGGATCCGCGACATGTATCCGTAAACGATAGACCTGAAGGTGTCCCGCATCTGTGGATTCAAATGGCGGGCCTGCGTCCGGTCATCTGCTATGAACGTCCGAGCAAACATACCTTCATTGCCAAATGGATTCTGGTGTCCCCGTGCGACGGTCAACAGGTCCACTAGAGAGTAAATGTCCCACAACCTGTTTTGAATTGGCGTAGCTGTAAGCATGAGGACATATTTGAACAGCCGATCCTCCAATGCCTGACGGAAGCGTTGCGCAACTTGTGGCGGATGATCCACACCGTAAAGATTGCGGAGCTTGTGGGCTTCGTCGAGAATCAGCATTTCAAACCCCACATGCTCGATTGCGTCGAGGTATAATCTTGCTGAGTTATACGTAGTTACCACTGCGCCTCCTTCTTCAGGAGGTTTGACGCTAACAAGGTCCTTCCCGACGGCTATCACGGCTGGGATATCGAACTTGGTTTCCAGCTCCTCTTTCCATTGCGGCATTAGCAGCTTCGGGCATACGACCAGAATTTTTGAAATCCGACCGCGTGACATCAGCTCGCTTACGACAAGTCCGGCGCTAATAGTTTTTCCCAATCCAACATCGTCCGCCAGCAATGTCACTGGGAGACGGCGACAAAATGTGACCAGGTTCTTAACTTGATGGTGATACGGCTCGACGAATTCGTGCCACTTATGCTCAGATTTCAGATCCTTTCGGTCCTCAATCAGGATTGGATCAACGAGATCCCACTCGAGAGCGGCGCGATAAAGCCTGAAGGCCGCTTCATTCGCGGCGTGCTGGAGATTCCTAATATGAAGCTGGGGAATTCGAGTATCCATGTGTTTGATTACGCCCTCACAATGTCATGTAACGATCGCCAAATTACAAACATTGCGTACGAATCCATCGCGCAGTAGTGCTGCAAGGCTCCGCGTAGTCGATTACATTCATCTTCGCTGAGATCTCCGGAGATGATTTTGCTCCAAGCAACCGAAGCAGCACCCCCTTCCTGGATATCCAACGACAAATAGGTTAGCTGGGGCGCTAGCACAGGGAGGACGTACTTTATGGAGACTTTACCCCAGAGATTCTTATGAACGTAGAGTTGCTTTGAAAAAATGTCCTTCAGGTCGTAGAGACGATCATTGAGATCGTCAACGAATCTTTGCACTTCGGGAAGTCGGTCGGCGATATCTTTATTAATCGTTGACTCGAACCCTTTGTTCCATACGATGACGGTGCCAATCGAGCCAATATTCTCCTGCAGCGATCTAACGAACGATTTAGTTGGGTCCCCTGAGACGGCATGCAAGAACTCCCTATGAATTGGTTCCTCAGCTGGAGATCTCGCAATATGTAGAGAAAATTGAAGAGGGATATCTTCATAGGGTGCAAAGTCGTCGAAGAGAGGTACCGGCGAAGAGTACGTCTCATAATCAATGAAATGCAGAGGAAACTGCAGCTTTTCCAGCTCTGCAGCGATCGCTTCTTTCTTGATTACAGTTTTCCCCGAGTTGTAGGCGCGAATCTGCGCTTGTTGAATATCACTTAGTTCGATGTGAGTCGGTATCTTCTCCAGACAGAAGACGCCTGCATCTATTATTTCCTTGAGCTTCTTGGGACTGTTGCCGATACGAGAAATATCATGAACGCCGTATCCCGGAACGTCGGGATTGGAGTAACGGAAGGTGGTGCAATGCCGTGACCGCCCCTTATATATGCAAGAGCAAGGACCAGTCGGCTCGGCATCGCTCGTAAGATACGAGCGCGCTTCCTCCATTTCGCGAGCTACGTTACCTGTTACTTCATCAACCTTCGCGGTTATGTCGGAACTCGCGAACAGACGAGAGAGGACAAGGTCGCCGTAGCGCACATAATTAGCATTTAAATGAATGACACAAACTCGTCGAACCTTTAATCCACAGCGCTTGAGAACCAACGTCTGAAACGCAACGTCGAGTAGATGCTCCTCCTTTGGTTTCGAAGAAGATTTGATTTCGTAAATGGTGTAGCTGTTCGCCTCGCTGTTATATTCGAGTACGTCGATCGCAGCGAGAAATCCGTCTCGTGCGAATATCGGCTGAAAAAGGAGTGGGGTTCTCGCAACGATAAGTCTCTCTGTCGCTTCCAGTGCTTTTTCATCGCGACCTTCTATGACGATCCCATCGGAGAAAAGTCCGCGCGCCACTCTCTCAACCTCAATACCAGTATCAATTATCGCCGTATCGAACTCAGATAATTCTGAGGCGTAATAGGTGTCTGGTTTGTGGATTTTGAGCCACGCGTTCTTTGGGCACTCTTTCCAGAGGATATATTCGGTCTTTGATATTGCGTCCACGACAATGTACTAACAAGCATAAAACACAGCGACGGGAAAGTGGCAAATTATGACAACAACTGTTGCTGGTAGTCCAATAGAAAATGGTCTCTAATATCGACACACACCGCGCGACGTGTGGTGTGTTCTGTCTCTGAATTTTGGTCATTTGAGAGGGGCATGGCTCTTCCGAAGTTCGCCGTGGTTATACGCGAAACGAATCAGCGGCCCAAGACTTTAGCGTCTTTTCGACAGGCCTAATATGGATACGTCGATGGCGGTGAGCTAGTAGTTCTGCTAACCTTTGCGCCTCCGGTGAAACAACTACAAGCCGCTTTCCATCCGACTCAGCTAGTGCTTGGAGTATTGGATCGTACGACGCGCGATCGTGGGTGTTAAAGCTGTAACCGACGGCTATCACAGTTCCGGACTCGCGCACCTTTCTTGTCGCGGTGTTATAGATTGTCTGAATGAAGGAAGCTGTCAATCCTTCTGCCTTATTTGGAATAGGAGCGATGATCCGATCTCGCAAAGGTACATAGCCGGTGGGCCATAAGGTGCGGTGATATGGCCTGAAGCACTCGGACAGTCTCTCCGGGTCAAATCCGTATCGTGGGATATCCCGATGAACGATCTGTGGAATCGTGTCAATCGTGTCCTGCTTTATTTCAAAGTCCGACGCATGGAGACAGATGCTTCCGTGAAGATGGAGCACAATTGACGCGGACGGTTTGCGTACGAACTTGTCCGTCATTAGGGAGTTTACAATATCAGCTTCGACTTCTACGCCATAGCCGTCGTTCGGAAACCACATACCCGCTCGAAACAAAAAGATCTCTGGCAAAGAATCGTAGTTAAAAGTTAGGAACGTTGCTCCGCGAAACGCATCAAAAAATTTGTGATAGCAGTTAGATGAACCAGAGGAAGAAATCTGTCGATATGCCAAGTAGAAGTCCGCGTCCACTAATCGGCGGATCAATGTGTCCATCGGTTTGTTGTCACGACTTTGCTCGGCTGCTGAAAAGAGATGTTCAATCGACTCACTAACAGGAATTTGTTTATTGAAGCAAAGGGCGGCAGTGTCGGCGAGCTGGGGATACCAACAGTCTCCTCCTTCAGGTGTTTGGCACCTTCCAGCGTCAGCGTTGAAGCCCGATCCGAATAGAAACAGGCCCAAGGTAAAAGCGCACCTCTCTAGGGTGATCGCTAAGGATGCCATGGGAAGGGCCGTTCTGGCTCATTTGCAATCGCAAATGCAGCCGCCACAGGTTACTTCGGAACGCTCGCTATAATGCCTGTGGTCTGAATTCAATTGTCGATTTTCTCGGGCGCGGTTATTAGCGCCATAAAATCATTCCGAAAATCAGGGATCAGTAAATGGAAAAGTCAGTGCCAAGAATACAGAATTAATTCCGGCGCCGCGAGTATGCACTCACGCGTGTTTGGGCAAGTTGGGGTTTTTGGGCAAGCCCCAAAGCGCCCGTTGGGCGGACCCTTTGCTGATAGCCATCTCGGTCGTAATTTCCCGCCACGATCGCCCGTGTGCGCGTAGGGCGCTAATCCTCGCGGCATCCACCGCCACACGGGGCCTTCCCAAGCGTTTTCCTTTGGCTCGCGCGTTTCGGAGGCCAGCTTTTACTCTCTCAGCGATGAGGCAGCGCTCTAGTTCCGCCACAGCGCCGAGTACGGTAAAAACCATTTTGCCGGTCGGCGTCGATGTATCCATCTGTTCCGAAAACGAAACAAATTCAATGCCAAGTGATCGAAAAGTTTCGAGCGCTCGCAAGAGATGTGACACTGACCGAGCAAATCGATCGAAACGCCAAACCACAACCGCGTCAAATCGCCTTCGATGCGCGTCCGCCATGAGTCTATTTAGCTCAGGGCGGCTGTCCGTCGCGCCGGAGATTCCTTCATCGACGTACTGGCTCGTAATTTTCCAGCCTCGCCGCTCGCAGTACTCGCGAAGTTCGCGAGTCTGCATTGATGGGTCTTGCCCGTTATTTGCGGTTGAGACTCGGGCGTAGATCGCAGCCCGAACTGAGCGAGAACCAAACTTTTGTTCCTGTAGAATCGAGCGAGCCATTGTTGCCTCCTAAACAGGCGACTGTGGTTAGGGGCGCGTCGATGTTAGAAGCACCGGCGCGTCCCGTTTGCCTCAGCGTTTCTTCGTTCTCGGTCGTCCTTGACCCTTCCAATAAATTCTTTCTTTCGTCTCGCGAAGCCGAGCCAAATCTGATCGAGTCCACACGCGCTTCGCTCTTGCTCCTTCGAGTGTCGGCCTCGGAGGCCTGATTTTCTCGTCCTTGATCCACGCCTGCAGGGTCGCGCGAGTGATCCCAACCCTCGCAGCCGCTTCCTTCGTCGTGTAAGTTCCTTGTTTCATCGCCTGGCACACTACCTCTGCGTTGGACACATGTCAAATCTTTGTGTACGATGGGCCTGGCGCGGTATGCTCCGAACTTTTCGCGCTAGATGTTGGGGTGGGCGAATATTGTGAAAAAGTACAATGCCGCAATAAATGGAAAGCCCGAAACTCCCGGGCCAGAGGGCAAGCGCCCACTCGTCAACCCCACGACTGAACAATTGATCTTGTATCGAAAGGAGATCTTGCGACGGATCGTTGAAGATCGGCTTGCCCACAAGTTTGTTCTGGAACTAACGCAGAACCACGGATTCAAGATCGATGAGATTATTGGCGGCCTGCTCGACAATATATTCCATGAGCTTATCGCGGGGCGCGAGCGATTACTGGCGTCGCCAACGTTGCCAGATTCGGTGCGAGAAGGAATGAAACATCCGAGCCCAGGTGAATGGAAGGATAACAATGCTGATCCCGATCTAACGATCTCTACGAAAGCACGTGAATTGGCAGATGCGATCGAGATAGCGGAAGTTGGCACTCCCGAGTTCGGGCTCGATCAATTGGAGTCTATGAAGCCGAGAACAGCAGGCGAGCGAGAGCAAGCCGTCAAAGAACTGAACAGGCTGCCAGCAGTGCTGAGGTTATACGCGGAATATTTTGAAGTGAGCCGCAACTGGTGGCGCATCATAGGCCGGATAGAAATCGAAGCGCGCACAGGCTTCCGGAAGGCGACGAGAGACTTGCTGCAGGACCAGATCCGAATGCGTACGGGGCACTATTCAGATGACCGTTTCTATCGCTTACTCAATATCGCTTTGGATGTTGTTGGGCAACCACAGATAGATCGAAACACTTTAACCATGCGTCGCGCTCGTCGGCGCCGTACCCCGGGCATATTCCCTAAAAACCGATAACGGCATACCTCCCCAAAAAGACAGCCCCGTTAGTATCGGGCCCGAGAAGATTTCTTTACGCTGTCTGTCAGATGGAGTCGCTCAATCTGGCGGGGTAGAGCGTGGAAGCCGACATCCGAAACCGTTTACGACGCAGAGTGTGGCTGAATCCGCTTGCGCTCGCTCAGAGAGTTGGGAGAAATTCCGGGACGGTTTCGCAATTGCACCGTGGGCAGATACAACTATCAACATCTGACATTGAAAGAATCGTGGGTGCAACCGAGGCGGATCTGAACACGTTTCCAGCGCCGTCAGTCTTGGCTGAGGTTGTGAGCGGGTTATCTAGGCCGTTGGTGCGCCAACGTGAACGGTGATCCCACGATCGCCCGGCCGCTACCCCATAGCCTGGAAGCGGAGCGCGCAATATTAGGCGCGATCTTGCTGGGTTGCGCCGGAGCGGATGAAGCCATTACCCGCATTCAAGTGAACGATTTCTTCTTGCCTGAAAACCAGAAGATTTTCCGCCATCTGAAGTTACTTCGTGAGCAAGGCAAACCGACGAATGATTCCGTACTGCTCCTCGAATCGCTCCATGCCACCGATGAAATTGAGGCGGCTGGCGGCGTAGGCTATCTAGGAGTGCTCCTCGACGGCGTGCCTCTAGTCTCCCATACAGCTCATTACATTGAGATTATCGAGTCGAAGTCTCGACTTCGGCGCTGCGCTCACGTTGCTGACGAGATCGTCGAGATGGCGCTTGGAGCCAATGGGAATGCCGCAGACGTGCTACAGGGGATTTCCAATCTTTTTGCCCAGCTAAGAGAAGAGGTTGGGCATAAACGAAATCTAGAGTTCAAAACGGGTGCAGATTTGGCGAACGAGATTGACGGGCACGTCGAGTGGATCGCGTCGGGGTATGTCGCGAAAGGCGCTATCACGGAGCTAGGAGCGAAGGTCAAAACCGGAAAGACGACCCTCATTTTGAATTTGGTGCGCGCGGCTGCGGAAGGTCTCGACTTCCTCGGCAAGCAGACACTGAAGACGCCCACGGTGTATTTGACAGAGCAGCCGATCGTGTCATTCCGCCAGGCTATGCAACGAGCCGGTCTTGTCGGACGGGACGACTTCCACGTTCTGTTTCACAGCGAAAGTTCGATGATTCGCTGGCCCGATGTGGCTGCCGCGGCAGTTGATGAGTGCAAACGCGTGGGTGCCGCTTTGTTGGTGGTCGATACGCTGCCCCAGTTCGCGGGCCTGAAGGGGGATTCCGAGAACAATTCGGGAGACGCGTTTGAAGCAATGCAGCCTCTCCAACAAGCAGCGTCTGACGGCATTGGGACAGTCATCGTTCGTCATGAAAGGAAGGCGGGAGGAGATGTCGGCGATTCGGGGCGCGGTAGTTCGGCGTTTGCCGGCGTCGTGGACATCGTGCTTTCGCTACGCAAACCCAACGGCAATTCCAGGAAGAGCGTTCGAGCACTTCATGCGTTGTCACGCTTTTCGGAAACACCCACCGAACTCCTGATTGAACTAAAGGGCGATGCTTATATTTCCCTCGGCGAGCCGCGAGAAGCGGCACTAAGGGAAACCAAGGATTCGATCCTCGCAGTTGCTCCGAATTCTGAGCCGGACGCTCTGGATCTGAAAGAGCTCGCCAAGGTTGCCGAGGCCTCGAGGGCGACGGCGCAACGCGCTGTCGAGGAGCTCTGTGGGGAAGGATTGCTGGGGAGGGTCGGGGAAGGCAAGAGGGGAAAACCATTCCGATATTTCAGACTCGACAATCCTTTCAGCCCAACCTCAAACATAGAGGGGCAGAAAGAAAGTGGGAGCGGGTCAGACGAGGTTACCAGCTAAATGTCTGAGTCAGCGCACGAACTGGCCCGCCGATTGGAACGAAAAGCGCCGCACACAGTTGCGGAGAATCGACTCCTGACTCCAGAAGAGGTCGCCGAGATCACCGATCTTTCGGTCGAGACTTTGGCGCAGTGGCGAAGCCAAAAGCGAGGCCCGTCATACGTGAAGATCAGCCGTAATTGCGTTCGGTATCGGCGGAGCGACCTTGACGGTTGGCTTGTGGAGCGTATAGTCCGCACCGACCAAGAGGTCTCAAGTAGGGGGAGGTAGCCCAGCGATGGGAGTTTATCGCCGAGGCAAAAAGTGGTGGTACGTATTTGAGTTTGAAGGACGGAGGGTTCAAGAATCCTCTGGCTTCACCAATAAAACGGCCGCCCAACGCGCTGAATCGAAACGCAAGACCGAGCTCCTCGAGCGACGCGCGGGCTTCACCCGAAAGAAACTACCGCCGAAACTTACAGAGTTCATTCTGGTGTTCCTCGCGTGGTCTAAGCAAGAGCATCGCCCCAAAACACATTCGCTCCATTGCTGCAATTGCGAAGTCTTGAAGCGGTTCTTCGGGTCGAAGTGGCTCGACGACATCACGTCTGGGATGGTTGAAGACTTCAAGTTAGCGCGGATTCGCGAGAAAAGGTGGGGCAAGGATAAGGGAACCGCCGTTTCGGGCGCGACTGTAAATCGGGCTTTGAGCACCCTGCGGCTCATCTACAACTACGCTGAGCGCTGCGGGTATCAAGTTTCAAATCCTGTGAAGGGAATCGAGTTCTACGAGGAGCAGGGACGAACGCGAATCGTCTCGCTCGAGGAAGAACAAATTTATCTTGCCACCGCTAGCCAGCCACTGAAGGACATTGCCCGGCTTATCCTCGATACGGGTATGAGGCCCGAGGAAGTCTTCCGCATCGAAGTGACTAATCTGGATTTCTCAAAGCGGACGATCTTTAACCCATTTGGGAAAACGCCCGCGGCCCGCCGCAAGATTACGATGACCGACGAAGTTTACGGCATCTTGAAAGCTCGCGTTTCCACTGAGAAGGGCCGCTTCGTCTTCTCATCCCTAAACGATCCCGAGCGTCCGATAGGGAGTGTCCGCAAGGCGCACAATGCAGCCATGCGCAGGGCCAAGCTCAAGCCCGCATTCAGACTCTACGACTTTCGGCACACCTACGCGTCGCGCGCTGTCATGGCTGGTGTTGATCTTCCTACACTCGCGGCGTTGCTTGGCCACACAAACATCCAGATGACCATGCGGTACGTTCATCCGGCGGAAGAGCACAAGAGAGAAGCCGCGGGGAAGATCGAGAGTTACAAAGCTCTAAGCGCGATCAAGCTGGCAGAAAAAAGTCACGGGGTACCTACAATTTCCACTACATTGCAATGAGAGCGGAGACTGCTACAACTCGTAAGTCCTTGAAAATATTGGCGGGGCCGACGGGGTTCGAACCCGCGACCTCCTGCGTGACAGGCAGGCGTTCTAACCAAACTGAACTACGGCCCCGCTTGCGATATTTCGTTGCGGAAAGTGGTGGGCGGTCAGCGATTTGAACGCTGGACCTTCCGGGTGTAAACCGGATGCTCTCACCGCTGAGCTAACCGCCCGAAATAACTTTTCCATCTTATCGGAAGCGTCAGAAGGCGTCAACGTGGCCTTTTCTTGACCTCGAAAGACGCAGACAGTACACTGAATTGTTTGAAGAAAGAGTTCGGAGAAAGCTGAATGCTGCTGTCTCGCGATTACGTCAGTTACATGTCAAAAGAGGTCGTGAAGCGCCTGGTGGCCGGCGAAATGATCGAAGTGAAGTCGGCCGAAGTGGTCGCGCAGTACGTCCGCACGGCGATGGCGGAGGAACTCGGTGTCGAGGACCGGCTGAACGAGGAAGTGCGCGAAATTCTGAGCCAACATTCAGAAGAAATGCGCCGCACGGGCGTCTCGTACCAGGAGATGTACAAGAAGGTGAAGGGGGAATTGGCGCGGCAGCGAAAGCTGACGCTGCGCTAGCAGCACGGAATTCCGGCGAGGACTATGAGGCTTAGTCGCGAAAAGACGGTTCGACTTTCACACAAAATTATCGATGTTCTCGTTTCGCTTGATGAAGTGGAATTCATCGAGGATCGCGATACGATTCGCCTTGAGATCGTCAACATCCTTCAGGCGCTCCTGAAACTCGAAGAGCAGGTCGATACCGAAGTGCGGCTGAAGATCACTTCGCAAAAGCGCGAAATTTTGGAGGGAAGCGAGGAGTGGGACGTACTCTATCGCAAGTATTACACCGAAGGATTGAAGCGCATGGGTGTCGCGGAGACAGTCGAGCGCTAGAGATCCAGAGTAATCGAGAAACAAAAAGGGTGTTCCGAGTTCGTCGGAACGCCCTTTTTTTCTGCCAACTGCGTCGGAGATTTAATCCGGTCTCTTCTTCAAAACTGGCCGGTCGTCGTCGCTGTTTGTCGAATCACCGTTGTTCGTGGTGCTGTCGCCGCTTGTTGAGGTGCCGTCCGGGTTCGTTGTCGTGGTGGTTCCACCCGCGTTCGGATCGGTCCGCTTGCGAAGCGTGGGCTTATCTTTGCTGACTTTCTTTTCTTGAACTTTCTGGCCCGCTTCGATTGCGCCCAGGCGCCGTTTCACGACATCGAATTCGGAAGTCGTGACGATATATTCCTCGCGGCTCGGAAGAATTGTGGCGATGGCTTTTTGCGAAGCTTCAATTCGGTCCGGCGTTGGCGGGTGCGTAGAGAAAAGCTTCGGAATCGTTCCCGGGTGCTTCTTTTCGTCCGCTTCCACTTTCTCAAAGAATTGCACGAACGCGTTTGGATCGTAGCCGGCCTTGTACATGTATTGCAGGCCGAGATAATCCGCTTCGCGTTCTGCGTCGCGGCTGAATTTCAAGTAGGTGATCGGAATCAGGAAATTCAATCCTTCGTAAATTCCGTAGCCCGTCCATCCGCCCGGTCCCAAAAGGATCAGCGGAATCGTGGCCATCTGCATGATCGTGCCCTTGGTGGCGTTCCGAGTGCCGTGTCGCGCGCAGACGTGCGCGATTTCATGCGCCATGACGCCGGCGAGCTCCGATTCTTCATCGGCGCGCAATATCAATCCGCTGTTCACGTAGAAAAATCCGCCGGGAAGGGCGAACGCGTTGACGGTGTCAGAATCGATGACCTTGATGGTAAAGGGAACTTGCGCGTCCGAATTCCGGACCAGATTCTGTCCGACTCGGTTTACGTACTCGGTGACGACCGGGTCCGTGATGAATTTCGAAACGCGGTCCACTTCCTGTGCGAGCTGCTTGCCGAGCGCAATCTCGTGCTCCATCGAGTACATGTCTAGGCCATGGCCGACCTTGCGATTGCCGATTGCGTTGACGTCGGCCTCGCTGCCGCCCTTTACGCCCGTAGGCGTCGGGCCCATATCCTGTGTTTGTGTCGTATCTTCAGCTGGAGCTACGCCCGCCGGCGGAGTCGTCTGAGACTGCTGAGTCTGCGTCTGCGCTGGTTGTGCAGTTTGCGCGGGAGGCGTAGGCGCTTGCTGTTGCTGAGCGTAGGCCGCCGGGTATACGAGAGCCATCGTCAGCAGAATCGCTGCAAACTCTCTTGTGCAGGATTTCATGGAGCACCTCCGGCGAACGTCGACGTGATTATACACCCTAACGTCCGACGACTCTGAGTGCTTCGATGTCAGCGGCCCGAAAAGAGTTTCTTCCCGGTTTGTCGATTTTTGCATTCGTATTGACGGCCTAACCGATTCTGTCTACATTCGTTAAGGATATATGGCGACTCGAAAGATACAGATCGGACAGGTGTGGAAGAAGGACGGCAGCGACGAAACCTACCTGATTACAAAGATTTACAGTGAAGCGCTGGCAACATTTGCCGTCCTGCGCAAAGCTGGCGCCGAAACCGAGGCTCCCGTCCGCGTGCGGGTGCAAAATGCGGCGACTGGCCCGGTCCTGCCCGGATTCAAATTCGCGCAAGAATCGAACGAATTCTAGGAATCGGGATAGGACTTACCGGACGCCCGTCGTAAACCAAACGTTGATTCCAGAACACTAAACCCACTGTCACAGCCCGGAGGCCCCCTTCCTTCGAGAACGACCACAATTAACAGCAATCTTCCCGAGCTGCGGCGCACACTAGAAGGACCGCACTGGCAATTTCACGATGTCATCCACCGCCTGAATTTCCCGCGTCACGAAAGGCTCGGCGTGGCGTACTCCGATCATCCGTCCGTAGTAACTCGTGATCAGATTCATCTCTTGCTCGAGTTGATCGAGAGGCAGATAGACTTTCGATCGTTTCTCCGATTTCGGCGGATTGAATTGTGATTTGTACGCGAGAATGGCGCGACGGCGCTTCTCGAATTGCGCGGAAATATCCACCGCGAAACTCGGCGTCACATCCTGATAGACCGCGGAATATAGAATTTTGAATGGTCGGAATGCTTCGCCTTTGAGCGGCATCTGCTTCAATCCCGCGATGAAACATCCTTCGTAGCCGAGACGTGCCGCAGTGTAATGATCGGGATGGCGGCCCTCCCAGTAGGGAAGTATTACGGTGTGAGGCTGCAGCGCGCGGATTCGCTCCGCAATTTTGCATTTGAATTCCTCGTTTACTTCAAGCCGCGAATCGGGCAAGCCGAGATTTTCTCGAACTTTCACGCGCAGGATTTTCGCCGCCGCTGCCGCTTCGCGTGCGCGAATCTCCGGAGTGCCTCGCGTCCCCATTTCGCCGCGCGTCAGATCGAGAATTCCGGTGTGGTAACCGGCTTCAGCCATTTTCACTAATGTTCCGCCGCAGGAAAGCTCCACATCATCCGGGTGCGCCGCGATGGCCAGCACGTCGAGTTTCATGTCTCCTCCGCGAAAGATGTGATTGTAGGGATGCCGCGCCAGGCCGTCAAACAAGAGCGCACGACGCGCATAATATTGACAGACAATCATCCGATGCTAAGGTGAATCTGCGAAATGCGTGGCGAGGTGAGGAGGGAAGCATGGCGGAAGGAAAGCTTTCAGGAAAAGTTGCACTCGTCACTGGCGCGGCGAAACGAATTGGGCGGAGCATCGCGCTGCGCCTTGCCAACGAAGGCGCGAACGTCGTCGTGAACTTCGCGACCTCGAAGGCGGAAGCGGATGAGGTGGTAAACGAAATCGCGTCGCGCGGTCAGCGATCGATTGCTGTTCAGGCGGATGTTTCGAAGAAGGCCGACGCGGACAACCTCTTCGCGCGAATTGATAAGGAATTCGGCACGCTCGACATTCTTGTGAATAACGCCGGAATGTTTTTCCCGGCGAAGTTCGAGGAACTGACCGAAGAGCAATGGGACCGAATCATGAACGGCAACCTGAAATCGCAATTCCTTTGCGCGCAGGCCGCGATTCCGTTGCTGCGGCGCGGCACGACGCCGAGCCACATCGTCAACATTTCATCGCTCGGCGGCCTACTCGCGTGGCCGGCATTCACGCATTACTGCGTTTCGAAAGCGGGAGTGATCATGCTGACGCGGTGCCTCGCGCGAGCACTCGGGCCGAAAATTTTGGTGAATAGCGTTGCGCCAGGAACGATCCAATTTCCCGACGAGAAGCCCGACGAGGACTACATTCGCCAGGTGCCGCTGCATCGGGTGGGCACCGGCGAAGACATCGCGGACGCTGTCGCATTTTTTGTTAAATCAGATTTTGTTACCGGGCAGATTTTGCCAGTGGATGGCGGCCGGACTTTAGTCTAGTGGCTGCTAAGGCGCGGTCAGGTTCGCGGAGCGGCGATCGCGAAAGTAATCGTGATCAGTAAAGTCGGTCAGTACGCCGCGAGCTTTTCCATTCCCGCGAGAATTTTCTCGGTGTTCACCAGCCATGCCCTTTCGAGCGGCGGGCTGAACGGCATGGCCGGAATGTCCGGCCCAGTGATGCGAATGATCGGGCCATCGAGATCGTCGAAAGCTTCTTCGCCAACGATGGCCGAAAGTTCTGCGCCGAGTCCCATCGTCCGCTTGTCCTCATGAACGATCAGGCACTTGCTCGTCTTTCGCACACTCGTGAGAATCGCGTCTTTGTCGAGCGGGGAGAGCGTCCGCAGGTCGAGAATTTCCGCCTCGATACCGCGCTTCGACATCTGTTCGGCCGCTTCGAGTGACAGCTGCACCATCGAGCCGTATGTAAGAACGGTGATGTCGCGCCCTTCGCGTCGTATGGCGGCTTTGCCCAGGGGCACAGTGAAATCGCCCTCGGGAACTTCGTCCTTCACCGAGCGATAAAGTTTCTTATGCTCAAAATAGAGAACCGGATTCGGGTCGCGAATCGCGGCAAGCAGCAATCCCTTCGCGTCATACGCCGTCGACGGCATCACGACTTTCAATCCCGGTTCGTGCGTGAACCACGTCGCGTTTTCCTGCGAGTGATATAGCCCGCTGCCGCTGCTTGCGCCGCAGCAGACGCGAATTGTAATCGGGCAAGTGTAAGCGCCAGCGCTGCGATAGTGAATCTTCGCCGCCTGCTGGACAATCGTATCCATTGCGGGCGTGATGAAATCGGCGAATTGGATTTCAGGCACGGGCCTCAGGCCCACCATCGCCGCACCAATTGCCGACGCGATGATGTTGTTCTCGGCGAGCGGCGTATCCAGCACGCGATCCTCGCCGTATTTGTCAAATAGGCCGGCCGTCGCCTTAAAAACGCCGCCGGACGGGCCAATATCCTCGCCCATGACGAAGACGCGGTCGTCGCGTCCCATTTCCTGATCGAGCGCTTCAGTAATCGCGTCGATATAGTTGATCGTTCTTGGCATGTCTCTCCGGAATTCCTTAGTTTATTCGACCCAGACGAAATTCGTGATTTCAGACGGGTCGGGATAGGGGCTCTTCTCGGCGAACTCGACGGCTTCGTCGATTTCGCGAGTGATCTCAGCTGAGATCTGTGCCTTTTTCGCGTCGGTTAGGATTTTCTTGTCGAGGAGGTACTTCTCGAACGCGACCACGGGATCGCGCTTCTTCCACGCGTCCACTTCTTCCTTGATGCGGTATTTCGCGGGATCGATTTCCGAGTGGCCGTACCAGCGATACGTCTTGCACTCGATGAGCGTCGGGCCTTCGCCCCCGCGTGCACGTGCGATGGCCTTAGTCGCTGCGTCGTATACCGCGAGAACATCGTTTCCGTCCACGGAGACGCCGGGGAAGCCGTACGCCTTAGCGCGATCGGATAAATCCTTCAGCGCGGTCTGCAGCCGGAGCGGGACCGATTCGGCCCATAGGTTGTTCTGGCAAATGTAGATGATCGGCAGACGATGCACGCCGGCAAAATTTAGCGCCTCGTGGAAGCCGCCGATACTCGTTGCGCCATCGCCAAAGAACGCCACGACGACGGTGTCTTTCTTGAGGCGCTTGAGCCCGAATGCCACGCCGGTCCCCACGGCCAATTGGCCCGCGATGCTGCTGGCTGGAGTGATGACGTGCAAATCAGGGAAACCCATGTGAGCCGGCGAAGAGCGGCCGCGGTCCGGGCTCGTCGCTTTCGCGAAGAGCTGCGCGAAGCAAAACCTCAGCGGCGCGCCTTTAATGATGTTTGCGGTCCAATCGCGATGGGAAGGTGCAATCCAGTCGTCTTTGCGAAGGGTAAAAGCGGCGCCGACTTCCGTTGCTTCCTGGCCTACCGCCGAATAAAAGTTACCGCCGAACTTGCTCTGCCGGAAGAGGATGCGCGCCTTTTCGTCGCACATGCGGCATTTGAGCACCGCGGTATAGAGACTGATACATAGCTCGTTTGAATGAGCCGGTTTCTCCGTCTCGGGCTCTAAAACGGCCCGGCTGCCTTTCGATGCCATTTCCGCTCCTGTGAGCTGGGGCGCTCGATAAATTTCAGTCACGAAAACTATAACATAAATTTGAATTCGGACGATGACGGAAGCGCGACCGTAAGTGAGAGTTTGCCATATGGGTCTATGAAATCTTCAGCTTCCCGGATGAGAGCAGGTGAATCAGCTCGCGATCGGCGGGAAGAAAATCGAGAGACGCGAGATTTTCGGGTGCGACCCAGCGAATCTGTTCAAACACGCGGTTCTGCGCACTTGAGCCGTCCGCGTGCGCGATGAAAAAAATCAATTCGATTTCTCTCGCCATCTCGGCGTAGCGGTGCCGCGTGCGATGCACTTCTTCGCCGACTTCGGCAGCGACGCCGAGTTCTTCTTCTAACTCCCGAACAAGCGCTTCCTGTGGCTTCTCGTGCGCCCGAACCTTTCCGCCGGGGAATTCCCACTTCAGGCCAAACGCGTCCGTCCGGTGCCGTTGGCAGGCGAGGATTCGACCCTCGGAGGCGATAAGCGCGGCCACCACCAGAATCGGCTTTTCGGAGCTACCGTCGGCAGTTCCCGCGTGTTTGATCTTCCGTTTCATCGAGTCGAATCACCTTGGTCAAGAAAACTTGGGTGTAACGCGTGGAAAAGCGCTGCGACCCCGTGCATCAGAGGAGGGCCTGGCGTGTTCAGCCATTCGTCGCGAATTACCACCACGCGTTTATCGCGCACGGCAGGGACGCTGCTCCATCGCGGATTCGCGAGCATCGTGCGCGGATCGGAGCGATCGCCAGTCGCGGTCCAAGCGAGAACGATCACGTCAGGCTTCGCGTTGCGGACCTCACTTTCGGGGAAGCGCTTTCCCGCAGGTACGGCCATGCGGCCGCCTGCAATTTCAACCAGTTCGGCAACCCACGGAGGCGAACTGATACGCGGATTCGGCCATGCTTCACAGTAGATGCGCGGACGCCGCCTGGTGTTCCGCGGCAGCCGCTCGACTCGATCGCGTATGCGAGAAAACGAGAAACGCATTTTTTCCACGAGAGCATTCGCTGCGGACAGGCGATCCGTAATTCTGCCAAGGATCCGGAAATCCTCTTCAATCGAACGAAGGGACCGGGGATTGAGCGCAAGCAAACTGGCGGGTAACTTGAGCAATTCTGCGACGACCTCCGCCTTGAATGGAACCGATCCAATGACGAGCGTAGGCCGCAGACTCCGCACCGCGCGCACATCGAGCGCCCAGCAATCCCCCACGCGCGGTAACTTTCCGACGGGTGCAACGTCCTTGCACCATTTACTTACGCCGACGAGATTTTTCCCGGCGCCGATTGCAAAAAGAATGGAAGTCACGCTTGGCGCAAGTGAGACGATTCGAGGCTTCTCGATCGGGTGAACGTTTTTCATCCGGCTGGAGAGTCTAGCAGGGAAGGGCACACGGCAAAAAAAACAAAGCGCCGGAGCTTTACGCTCCGGCGCTTTGGGTTGTATTCGTTTTAGTCGCGGTTCGAACTACTGTTCCGCTTCGACTTTCTTCACACGTGGCTTCGCCAGTTGCCACAGCGTGTCTGAGTCAGTGGCGTCATGCGGGTAGTATTGCGCCGACTTCTGTCCCGTAGGCAAAAGCACGATGTCCGCACGCCGGTTGTATGCCAGCCAGTCCACGCGCTTTGCGTTGGCGCGCTTCTTGGGCGGCTTTGCCGGATTCGCTTCCTCCAGGCCCTTCACTTCATCCTTCGAGAGGTTGCGCTCTTCGCCATAGGCTGCTGTCTCGACCTTGTCCGCGGTTACGCCCTGATCAACGAGGAACTGCTTGATCCGCTCGACGCGGCGCTCGCTGAGTTCCTGATTATGTCTCTTGCTGCCGCGCTGATCGGCATACGCCGTGACTGACAACTTCGCGGTGTCGTCGTACTCGAGATATTTCTTAAAGCCCGCCGCGAGGTCGGTGAGGTTCTTTTCCTGGCTCTTCAGCAATCCGTCCGTTGGGTGATGTGCGTCCGGATAGTCCGTCGGATAGAAAACGCTGTAGAGCACGACGGTCGGCATCGGCTCGATCGAACCAGTGACGTGAATCGTCGCGGTCTGCGTGGAGGAGCCGCCGCACACGTTTGTTGCGTTCAACGTGTAGGTGTTGGTCTCATCGACGGGGCCGATGTTGGTGTTCTTCGGATTGGCCTGAACCGTCTGCGTGCCATTCAGGTCAACCTTACCGGTAGGATCGAGATTGACGTTGTCCGCGTTCGACGTTGACCACGTCAGCGTGGAGGAATCCTGCACCTTTACGCGATCGCCGATCTTGCGGTAGTGGATTTCGGTTGGGTTGGCGGACAGGCTCGCCTGAACAACGGTGTTCACGTTGACCGTCGAAGTCGCCGTCGCCGTCCCGCCTGGGCCAACTTCGGTCAGCGTGTAGGTGGTGGTCGCGTGCGGTGAGACGCCCGCAGTTCCGTTCGGCGGCTCGTCACCCACGTTGCTGATATTCGCGCGGACGGCGTCCGTGGCGCTCCAGTTCAGATTCGAAGTCTCGCTGCAATTGATGTTTGCCTTATCTTCCGAGAAGCCGCCAATCTTGACTGGAGCCACGACGACAGTCGCACTTGCGACGCCGGCATGGAAGCGGTCAAGAGGCGACTTCTTCATGAGTTGCTCGCCGCGAGGCCACGCAACCGTTTGCTGCGAGCCGTTCTTGTCGAGATGAATCACAACTTTCTGATTGGCGGCGACATTGACCGTCCCGGACCATACGTCGGTGCCATTCCGGGTCACCGTGATATTGTGCGTGCCCGGCGGTACTAGCAGTTCTTGCTTCCAAATCCAATCCCAGTTGAACTCATCGACGTGGCCGACGAAGTAGTCCGGCGTCTTGCCCTCAAGCAAGACGGCGGCGCGTCCGGGTCCCTTCAGCTGGATGCGCCCCCATGGACCGCCGACTTTATCTCCGTACGGCGTGAGCGTTACTTCGATAGGGGTGGTCTTCCCGGCCTCAATATTGACGTCCTGGGAAGAGAGCTTATATCCGTAGTTAACGACAACCACGGTGTGCTTCCCGGCGCTCAGAGAAATCGTATGGTTGCCATCGTTGATCGCCTTACCGTCCACAAACAAATAGGCTTGCTTCGGCGATACATGGATTTTCAGTTTGCCGTCTTGCGCATACGCTGAACCGGCGCTCAGCATGAAAAACGCGGCAAGAAGCGTAACGATCCACAACCGGAGTCGTCGTATCTGCATTTCTTGTGGCCCTCCTCAGGGCTACCACAACTTATGTTCTTTGATTCCCAGGGGTTCGAGGCTTGCTGGACGCATTAGACTACCGTCCCAACTGCACTCATGTCAACGGTTTATCACGAAATTTCCGTTTTCATGCAAAACTATTCTCAGTCGGCCTCACTCATGTTTGTGTACTATAGTCTGAGATTCCGCATGTTTAGTCCAGCCGTAATCGATCACTTCAAAAACCCCAGAAACCCTGGCGACATTTTAGATTCAAACGCAGTGGTCGAGGTGACAAATCCCGTCTGTGGCGATGTGCTGAGACTCTCCGTAAAAACGGAGGGAGGCCGGATCACGGAGGCACGATTCAAGGCCCAAGGGTGCGTCACCGCGATGGCTTGCAGCTCCTACCTCACCGAAATTCTCCGGGGCAGGACGCTCGATGAAGCTCGGGGGATCACTTATCAGCAGATATCTGATGGCCTCGGAGGATTACCGCCCGCCACCCTCCACGGCAGCCTGTTGGCCGCGGAAGCTCTTCGCGCGGTGCTCGCGAAGCTGAAATGAATCGTCTGCGCTCGCCGCTACTAGTCATCCGAACGGGCTCCTAAGTTGGTCACCGACGCCGGATCGTCTAAATTCAAAATCACTCCCTCTTCTTCGGTTGGCACCGTCGCGATCTCGTTGGCGTGCGCCCGGACAACCGCGCGCGCGCCAGTATCCATCCGCGCTGCCATCAACTCGTGAAATAGAGTGCTGCGGAAGAGAACCGGATGTCCGCGGCGGCCGTGGTAAGTCGGCAAGACGATCGCGCACTTCGTCGCGTCGAATGCGTCAATCATCGAAGCGACGAGTTGCGGCGTTACGAGCGGATGATCGACTGGACAGATTAACGCGCCTTCGATTTCTGTTCCACCGAGACTTCTCAATCCGGTTTGAATCGATGAGAGCGGACCCTTCTCCCATTCGTGGTTCACGACAATTCTTGAAGCGTCGCCGGCCAGCTGAGAGCGAATAGCGTCGGCGCCGGCGCCGAGCACGATTCGCGTCGCTCCGATTCGCGGATGCCTGGTCGCCGCCAGCAAGTGTTCCGCGAAGGTGATTCCGCGGAGCCCAACGAGTGCCTTGGGGCTTCCCATTCTTCGTGATTCGCCCGCTGCGAGGATGATCGCGGCGATCATCGCGGACTAACCTCGAGGCGCAGTTGCAACTTGAGCGAGCTTGACGCTTTTGTGCGGGAGGTTTTCGGCTTTCCTGCGGATGGCAACAAGTTCCGCCGTGATGCTGACGGCGATTTCTTCGGGCGTGAGCGCGCCAATTTCGAGACCCACAGGCGCGTAGACGCGTTCGAGTTTTCCGGCGGGGATGCCGGTTGCTTCGAGCGCCTTGTAAACGGAGAGGACTTTGCGTTTGCTTCCTATCATTCCGATGTAGCGAGCGTCCGTTCCGGCGGCCCATTCGAGCACGCGCATATCATCTTTGTGGCCGCGCGTGACGATGACGATGTACGTCGAAGCGTTTGGACGCAACTTTGCAAACGCGTCTTCCCACGACGTGTAAATCTCACCGGCCATCGGGAAGCGCTCGGCGTTTGCGAAGCTCGCGCGGTCGTCCACAATGCCGATCCAAAATCCGGCAAGGCCCGCGATTTTGGCCACCGCCGTCGAGACGTGTCCGCCGCCGAAGATGTAAAGGCGCGGCTGGGGCAAAATCGGCTCCACGAAAATTTCGAGTGTGCCGCCGCAGATCAGGCCCGAATCGTAAGTAGCGTCGTTGTTTAGGTTGAACGTCATCTTTCGCGGCTGCTCGACGTCAATCACTTCTTTCGCCGCCGCCCATACTTCGGCCTCGACGCAACCGCCGCCGATCGTTCCCTCGATCGAACCGTCTTCGCGCACCAGCATCCGCGAGCTTTCGTAGCTCGGGATCGAGCCGTTCGTGTGCACGATCGTCGCGAGCGCGCCTCGACGCCCCTCGCGCCGCATCTTCACGATTTCTTCGAAGAGGTCCATTGAGATCTGTTTGTGTTCTGCCGGCACTCTTGTGCTCTACCGCGTCCCGCGCTGGACTCTCGGTTAAGGTTAAGTCTCACATCCTTTGCTGTCAATTTTCTTTGCCTTGCGCGGTACGTGCGTCGACGCGATATCGGATGCAAATCAGGCGCAGATGCATTCGTAGCGCCGGCATCTTGCCGGCGATTTTGTTTTGCGTTGCCGCGCGGAAAAACGCCGGCAAGATGCCGGCGCTACCATCGACCGTTTCTCCCGCAATTGAATTGAGATGATTGCGTTGATCGCAGGCGTAGGGCTCGCCGGCAGGCGGGCGTTTTTTTAAGCGGAATTTTTTTCGCTTTGAGAAGACTTCGACCAACATACAGCGGCCGATTTACTTCACGCGCACCGGAATCGAATAATCGGAAGTCGGCGTCCGCGCCTGAATACTCGTCTTGCCCGGCCCGACGGCGGTTACCACCCCACCGGCATTCACCGTCGCGACGCGCGGATCAACGGATGTGAAGGTTGTCTTGCTGGATTTGGTGAGTTCTTGATGCGAGCCGTCGGCAAACGCGCCGAGCACCCGGACGGGGATTTGATCTCCAACGTGCTCGAAATGAATGCTGGCCGGCTCCGCCCAAATCCTGGCGGGCTCCTCGGACCTTTCGACGTCAATCGTCAATGCCGCGGATTCCACGTCGTCACCGGAAATTTTTCCCATCGCCGTAACGTAATAAGTACCCGGTTGCGTGTCCGCTGGAATTCGCAACAAGAACTGAATTGGGCGCAATTCGCCTTGGCCGCGAGCCATAATTCCCGGCGCTCCGCCGGAGATAACCACGCCGGGCCCCAGCGGCCGTTGCCCGATCAGCGCGAGCTTTTCGACCGACGCGTCCGCCAACACAGAAATCGTAATCGTTTGCCCTGGCCTTACGACCGTCCCCGCGGAGGGCGAGATGACGCGCAACCGATTCTGCTGGGCGCCACTTGGGTTGGCAATGAATCCTGCGATTAGGACCAATACGCCCGCGATTCGTCGCGCGAATTTATTTATTCGCATGTCCGTCACCCTCCTACTTTTTCACCGCCGCAAGTTCGCTAACGTCTAAACGCATTCAATTTGCCGCAGCTTTCTAATGAAAATCGGTGCCGTTGGGAGCTTCATTGAGAAGATTGATTACCTCGGTCGAAATGTTCGACGCGGGATCGAGCACGGACGGGCCGTTGAAGTCCAATGTCTCGAGCGCCGCTGTGTGAATCACGCCGGAATACTGCAGCCCCGCGAGCAGGTTCAACGCGCTATTGATTGGCACGATCGTGTCATTGTTCTCCCCGTAAACCGTCGGCCAGTTCTTGGCGGTTAGATCCTTCGCCAACGGGTTACTCGAGCACAGAAGTCTCAGCGCCTCCGCGTTGCAGAAGATGCAGCTCAACCCGTTCAGATTGGTGGAAGTCGCGATTCCGCCGATGTACGCGGTGGGGAAGGGCTGCGTCGATTTGAGATTCAGCAGCGCGTTGCTCAAGCTGCCGCCATTTCCGTTTCCTTCGAGGTCGTAGACGGCGCCGTCGGCCGTCTGCCCGGAAAATGTGACCGACTGCAACGCAATGTCTCCATCTGACGCGAGAACGTTTCTAGCACAGGTGTTAGTGCTCAAGAGCAAATCCGCCGCCACGGGCGTGCCGAGGTGCGGCGTCGCGACGGTGATTAACTTGTTGATCGGTCCAGCGCCGAACGTGGTGTTGCTGAGGAACGTCGACAGCAAATTCGCCGTGCGGGATATGTCGCCCCCCATGCTGTGAGCCACGATATCCGCCTTTACCGCGGCCACGTTCGCGCTCGTTCGGTAAGCGGCGATGAAGTTGTTGATCTGCGTAAGGACCGACGGAGCGTTGTAAGCGAATCCGAGCGAATTTGCTTCAATCGAAGAATCAACGCTGCTCGAAAATGACGGCGTCGTGCTCGTGACGCCCGTGATCGCGCTCGCGTAAACGGCGCGGCTCACGTTGAAATTGGCGTCGGTAATGAGCGGCGTAAAATTATTGAAGCTCGACGCGTTGCCCCACAGGCCGTGCACGAGCACCACTGGCGGCCGCGCGACGGTCACGCTGGTGTTGGTCACTGTTCCGCTCGCGGGGGTGACGCGCAAAGTCACGCCGCGCGTGGTCGACGAATTGTCCCCTGATCCTCGAGAAAAATTCACCGGCGCGCGATAAATCGCGAATGCTTCCGCGCCCGCAGAGGTGGTTACAGCCGTCGCGTTTAGCGTGCTGGCGAGCGAACTCGTGCTGCCCCCGAGCGCCATCAGCCCGCCATCATTCGGAACCGAGCTGCTCTGCACGCCTTGATCGTTGATAACGACGATCGTAAAAGTCTGTCCCACACTCGTTGCCGGAATTCGGAGCACGGTCTGTGTCGTTCCATCCGCTGCCGCCCCTTTGACTGTCCCGGTGGTTGCGGCGGCGATGGTATTGACGACCGTCGTAACGGCAGCGCCATTCAGTAGATTGGCCACCACGGGATCGATCAGCACAGGATTCGAAGCCGTCGCGAACGAGATGGCATTGATTATGAAAAGAAAATCCGTCGAGTGGCTTGCGATCGTGACTTGGCGAATATTTTCGTACGGCAGACTCACCGTCCCGGATCCAAATCCGACGTTTTCGGGCAACGTCTCCTCGCGCAGATTGCCTTGTTCATCCTCGATGGCGTAAGCGATCTCTAAAGCTTGCGGGCTCCGATACGACACTTCGACATCGGCGACCTTTTGATGAAATTGAATCGAGATCTCCGGAGAGCAGCCGGAGCACTCGAACGAAGTGCCGTAGACGGTAGTTCGTCCCGCAGGGGTGAACGAGGAACCTCGCAAGATTTCGCCGCCGGAGACGGTGGCCGAAAGCGAGTGCACGGGCGGCTGCACGGTGTCGAACCGACTCGGCCCGGCGAAATCCTCGAAGTCGATCTTTTGATTCTGCGCGAAGAGAGGGCTCGCGAAAATCGTGCTCGCGAGAAAAGCAATTACCATAAGGCCCGTCAGAGGTTTAACGCGCGTCCGCATCGTAGGCTCCTTGGCAGGACTACAATCGCATTGATGTGAAATTCGACTCCATGTTTGCGGAGGAACATACGCCGGACTGACATTGGCGTCAATCGCAACTTATCTTTCGAGCCACGCAACCGTACCGTTACGCCTAATGCCGCCCCGGCCGTCCGCCGAGCATTCTCACGTTGCCGACCAAGGCATCCGCAGCGCCGGCATCTTGCCGGCGATTTTGTCTTGCGCCTCCGCGCGGAAAACCGCCGGCAAGATGCCGGCGCTACTATCGACTCTTTATCCCGCCACTGACACGATCGCGCGGATGGCAATCGTAGGGCTCGCCGCCAGGTGGGCCGGCTTTCGGTTGACTTCCTCTAATTCCCTCGATTGTTAACATTGCTTCCCCATCTTCAGAATTGCAATTCCTCGCCTTTTGCGCCATCGTGGCGCCTGCCGAACGCCATGACCGAATTCCGTTCAAATTATCTGGTGCCCTCGACTTCAATCCCCGCACGGAGCCTCGCTCCGTGAAGGCCATCGTCTTCGAACACCACGGCGGCCCCGAAGTCCTGCGCTACGCAGACATGCCCGAACCGTTCGTCCGCGCGACTGACGTTCTCGTTCGTGTTCGCGCCTGCGCGCTCAATCATCTCGATCTTTGGGTGCGCCGCGGCATTCCAGGCATGCAAATTCCGCTGCCGCACATTCCCGGAAGCGACATCGCCGGAGAGATCGCCGCCGTGGGCGCCGCGACTACGCGCGTGAAGGTGGGAGATAAAGTAATTCTCGCTCCCGGAATTTCCTGCGGCCAATGCGCGCAATGCCTCGCGGGCGCGGATAATTTCTGCCAGCAGTACAAAATGTTCGGTGAAATGATAGACGGTGGCTGCGCCGAATTTGTCAGCTCGCCGGAAGTGAATGCGATACCGAAGCCCGAGCGCCTCTCGTTCGAAGAAGCTGCTGCGGTGCCGCTGGTATTTCTTACGGCGTGGCACATGCTGATCGCGCGCGCGAAGATTCAGCCGGGTGAGACGGTCCTCGTTCTCGGCGCAGGCAGCGGCGTTGGAACCGCCGCGATTCAAATCGCGAAACTAGTTGGGGCGCGCGTGATTGCCACGGCTAGCTCCGAGGAGAAGCTCGCGCATGCGACGAAGCTCGGCGCGGACGTGGTCATCGATCATGCGAAGCAGGACATTGCCGCCGAAGTGAAACGCCTCACGAGTCGCCGCGGCGTGGAAGTCGTCTTCGAGCACGTCGGCATCGCCACATGGGAGAAAAGCCTGGCGAGCCTCGCGCCCGGCGGCAGGCTTGTCACCTGCGGCGCGACGACGGGCTACGACGCGAAGATCGATCTCCGGTTTCTTTTTTCGAAGCAATATTCGATTCTTGGTTCAAAGATGGGAAGCAAATCCGATTTACACGCGGCGCTCGAGGCGATGAATCAGGGCAGGTTGAATCCCGTGATCGATAAAGTGATGCCGCTCGAGAAATGCGCCGAGGCTCACGCGCGGCTCGAAAGCCGCGAGCAATTCGGCAAGATCGTACTCAAAATTGGAACGTAGTCTTGGTCGCCGCGTGTTTCACGGGAACCTGTAGGGTCCGTCGGAAGACGGACCGCTTTTTTCGCCCCAGGCACAGCGATTGTTGAATTGCGCTCGCCGCCCCAAGATGCGAAAATGACTTGGTCGTTGGCATAACGATTTCAGGCCACGGAGACTGTCGAGATGGCGGTTGAACTAGCCAAGGGCGTAACGCTCGAAAGACCCGGCGAAGAGGATAACTTCCTCAAGGAAGAGGGAATCCTCTTCGCCTCGCTCGACAAGGTCGTGAACTGGGCGCGTCGCAGCTCGATCTGGCCGATGTCGTTCGGCTTGGCGTGCTGCGCCATCGAGATGATGTCCATGGCGGCGTCGCGCTTCGACGTGGCGCGATTCGGCGCCGAAGTTTTTCGGGGCTCGCCGCGCCAATCCGACTTGATGATCATTGCCGGGCGCGTTTCAAACAAGATGGCGCCGGTGATTAAGCAGCTCTACGATCAAATGCCCGAGCCGAAGTGGGTGATTTCGATGGGCGCCTGCGCCACCTCCGGCGGCGTCTTCAATAATTACGCCATCGTGCAGGGCGTGAATCAGGTGATTCCAGTCGACGTCTACGTTCCCGGCTGCCCGCCGCGCCCCGAAGCTCTTCTGTACGCGATCATGCAGCTACAGAAGAAAATTGATTCCGATCGCGGCAGCTTCCGCCGCTCCCTCAACGTCGGATAAATTTCGCCGGCGTTCTCACTCAATCCTTATTTCTCGATTCTCAATTCAGATTCAGAGCCCGAGGCTACATTCCGAGGGTCTGGAGGCTGCAGGCTATTTCTTCAGCGGCAACTCAATCACCGCCGCGCTCGCGCCACCACTTTGCAGGACGCTGCCGGGTGCAGCGTGCTCGCGGCGGATATAACCCATGCCGATACCGTGGCCGAGGGCCGGCGAGAATCCCGCGCGCGTGACGTGGCCAACTTCTTTGCCGTCGACGGCGAGCTTCGCTCCGCGCTCGGGAAGTTCGCCACCGGAAAATTCGAAACCCGCGCGGACGCGATTGACGTGCCCGCGAGAGCGCACGCGTTCGACAATTTCTTGCCCCGTGTAGCAGCCCTTTGAAAAACTGATATGCGTCGCTTCGAGCCGCGCTTCGTGTGGGATCACGTTCTCATCGAAATCGTAGCCGAACCACGGAATGCCTGCTTCGAGCCGCAGCGTGTTAAGCGCGCAGTAGCCAATCGGGCCGCCGCCAACCGCGCGAACAGCATCGAGCAACGTGTCCCACAGCGATTCGACACGCGCTCGTTCGACGATGCATTCGAATCCCGGCACGCCTCCGGGCGAGCGGCGCACCACACGGACAGGAATTCCTGCAATGCTCGCTTCGCGATGTTCCAATTCAGCGAAGCTCTCGAGTTCTCCGCCGCCGATCGCGCGCAACACATCAGGGCTCTTCGGACCTTCGACGCCCAGAACTGCGAGCGCGTCCGTCGCGTCTTCGATCGCGACGTCGTCCATGATGATGTAGCGATCCAGTGCCTCGATGAGCCGCTCGCGAATCATTTGATACGAAACGACAAGATGCCGGTCTCCGAGCGAATAAATTTCAAGTTCCGCGAGGATGTGCCCCTGCGGATTCAGCAGCAAGGAAGGGATGCCGCGCCCGGATGCAGCATCGCGAACGTCATTCGTGAGAATCGCGTTGAGATAGCGCTCGCGATCGGGGCCGGTGAGATAAAGGAACGCGCGGTAATTCTTGTCGACGAGCGCCGACGTTTCGCACGCGAACCGATATTCGTTCTCGATCGTCGAGAATTGCTGCGGCAGCGTGCAGCCAAACCACGCCGCAAAGCTCGCGCCAAGCGCTTCCTCGCGCTTGCGCAACGGAGTTTCGATTGCGGTCTGTGGCGTCGCGTCCATGTATTGCCCGGCACCTTTATCTTAACAGGGCGGGCACTGAGACGAGCGTAGCGCCGGCATCTTGCCGGCGTTTTTCCGCGCGGTCGCGGCACACAAAATCGCCGGCAGGATGCTGGCGCTACGAAATACTGCTTCGCCCGATTGAGACTTCGAGGCTGATATAATCGATGCAATGCCGCAAAATTTGATTCACGAAGTAATTCCCGTAGGAATGCTGCAGTGCAATTGCTCCATCCTCGGCGATCCGGCGACGCATGAGGCCATCGTCGTCGATCCCGGCGACGAAGTAGACCGCATCCTCGAAACTCTTCGCAAGCACAAGCTGAAAGTGCTCGCCATGGTGAGCACGCACACGCACATCGATCACGTTGGCGGCCTCGCTCGCTTGCACGAAGCTACTGGCGCGCCGGTTCTGATGCACAAGGACGATCTCGAACTTTATCGTCACCTTGATATGCAAGCGCAGTGGCTGGGTGTGCCCGTGCCCGAGATGACGAACGTCGAAGAATTTCTGCGCGAAGGCGATTCAGTCAAATGGGGCGAGTTCGAGGCCAGCGTAATTCATACTCCCGGCCACACGCCCGGCAGCCTCTGCCTTTATCTTCCGAGCCACAAGATCGCAGCGGCGTCGCATGCCGATTCTCAAGCAGACTCAGGCTCGAAGGAACCCGGCATCACTGAGCCACGGCTCATCGCTGGTGACACGCTCTTTGCCGGAAGCATTGGCCGCACAGACCTCTGGGGTGGTTCATTCCCGGAAATCATGAAATCGCTCAAAACAAAAGTTCTCGCGCTTCCCGACGAAACTTTCGTGCTGCCCGGCCACGGCCCCGCGACGACGATCGGCGCCGAGCGCGAACACAATCCATTCCTGCGACCGAGTTAACACGCGGATTATGTGCAACCAAGAATGAGGATCGAAGCGACGAGAAACCGTGCGCGACGATCTAGCGCCCCGCTGCCTCACGCTCGGCGCGAAGCTCTTCCATCACACTCTGAATCAACGTTTTCGCGTCGCGAATTTCCTGCGTGACGAGGCGGATATCCATCACGGGAATTTCCGGGTCGCGCTGGCTGTGGCAGTAGACGCCGTGCTGGCCGACGAGAATCAGAGCATTCGTAAGCCGGTCGAGCGAAACGGCCAGCCGGCCGCGGCTCGCGCCCATCATCGTCTCGTAATGTTCCAGTTCTTCGCGGTGCTCTTCAAAAGCGCTCATCGGCTTGAGTCTCCCAGAGTCTTGGATTACGCTTGAATACGTTACCGTGCCGCGCAAGAGGCTGCAACTCGCGGAGCCATTTTCGCTAGTTCTAGGACTCCATGTTGCGCGCCTTGGAACAATGCGGCTCGCGATTTCTTTACTCGCTGCGGGCGCGTTCGGATAATCCTCGATGGCCTACGAATCCGCCTTCGAGACGTTCGAAGCGACCGGGCCTGACGGCGAGGCGAAAAAATACAGCTTCAAGAAAGCTGGATTTCTCGCCGCGGGGGACCAGCCGGAACTCTACTTTTTTGAGGGCGGCGCACGGCCGATTGTCGTTTGCGTATCGGGCGAAGCGCTGATGGCCTGGCAGCGAGCCAATCGCTATCTGAGCCGCGAAGAAAAGATAGACGTTGCAGGCCTGTTTCTCAAGAAGCGCATCGAACTAAGTGGCGAACTGACGGCCGAAAATTTGCGGATCGACGGATCCGCGCTTGAATTTTTGCTCCAATCGCTTGGGATTCCGAAGTGAGTTAGAGAGGTGAGGTGGATATGAGGCGCTCGGATTTAGTACGCAATGCTCCCAGGGGCAAGACGCCCCGCACGAGCCAAATTGTTTTCGGCGAGCGGCAGCATTTGCTGCGCGTTCTTGATTCCGTGGAGCGCAGCGCGCTTCCGGCGAGCCGTCTCGATCAGGAGCGCCGCGTGATCGAGCAATTGATTCACGCGCGCACGCAAGAACTGAATCGCATCAATCCCTCGTGGGATGAAAAGGTTGGCACGGTGCTGAGCGCGGAAGTGAAACCGGACGTGCTCGACCTGCTCTCGCGCCAGGCGCCGAAGGAAGATTTCTATCTGCTTCGCCTGATCAGCGAGCACCCGAAGGTCACGGCGAAAACGCTTGGCCGCCTTTCGCATCATCCGTATGCTGCGATTCGCGAAAATATCGCGCGTCACCCGAATACGGATGCGGCGACGCTCACTCGACTGAGCCGCGATCGCACGCAGCCGCTTTGGTATCTCGTGGCGTTCAATCCCAACGCGCCTGCGAACCTCCGGCGCAAGTTGCAGGAACGCATGCGGCGCTTGGGAGAAAAGACGGCGTCAGCGTAGAATCGCTGCATGCCTTCGGGCGCGTACCAGGATTTTCCGTTACAACTTCCCGCGCAATTTAATATTGCCGAAGAATTCGTGTCTCGGCCTGCGCGCGAGCACCCGCAGCGAATTGCCATTCTCGGCGAGCCGCGCGCGTTGACTTATGGCGAGCTCGCGCAAGAAGTGAATCGCGTTGCTGCCGCGCTTCTTGGTTCGGGAGTTGCGCCGGGCAATCGAGTCCTGATTGCGCTTCCGGATTCTCTCGAATTCATCGCCGCGTTTTTCGGCACGGTGCGAATCGGCGCTGTTGCTGTCCCCGTGAATCCGTTTTCTCGCGCGGCAGGCTTCGGCCATTGCATCGAAAATTCGGGAGCGAATATTGCCATCGTTCATGCGGCATCGCTTCCTGAGTTTGTTCCTGGCCTGAGTTCGGGCGCAATCGCTCTGCTCGTCGTCCTCGGCGAGCCCTCTCGCGGATCGGCGCCATCGGTTCCAGCTGGCACAAAGAGTGCCGACTGGAACGAATGGCTTCCGGTGAACGCAGACGAAATTCCTCCACATCCCACGACGCCTACCGACCCTGCATTTTTCCTCTATACCTCCGGCAGCGGCGGGCGTCCCAAGGGTGCAGTGCACCGGCACCAAGAAATGATGTACACGTCGCGCGGCTTTGCGCATGGCGTACTCGGCATTCGGCCGGACGACAGAATGTTCTCGGTGTCGAAACTTTTTGTCGCTTACGGCCTCGGCAATGGAATGTATTTCCCGTTTTCCATCGGCGCTGCGACGATTCTCGATCCCGAACGGCCGAAGACGGAACGCGCCGCAGCGATGATCGCGAAACACCGTCCGACGATATTTTTTTCCGTTCCCACCTTCTTCGCGGCACTTCTCCGTGAATCGGAGCGCGGCCTGGCGCTCGATTTTTCTTCGGTCCGGCTAGCCGTCTCGGCCGGCGAACCGCTTCCCGCGGAAATTTTCGAGCGCTTCAGAAAACGATTCGGGTTAGAGATTCTGGATGGCATTGGCTCAACCGAGATGCTGCATATGTTTTTGTCGTCGCGCGTTGGTATGGCGAAGGCAGGCTCGTGCGGCATCGAAGTGCCGGGATGCGAAGCGAAAATTCTCGATGAGAACGGCGAAGCGGTCCCGAACGGTGACTTGGGAAATCTCTGGGTGAAAGGCGGAGGCGCCTTCTCCGAATATTGGAGGCTGCCCGAGTTGACCGCGCGGACAAGGCGAGGCGAATGGGTCGCGACCAACGACAAATTCACGCGCGACGCCGACGGTTACTATCATTACTGCGGCCGCGCCGACGACATGATGAAAGTGTCGGGCATGTGGGTTTCGCCAGGAGAAGTCGAGAACGCGCTGCTCGGCCATCCGTCCGTAGCCGAAGCCGCCGTCGTCGCGCATTCGAATCCGGATGGACTGCTGTTTCCGGCGGCGTATATCGTCCTGGGGCAGGGAATCCAAGAGAACCCCAATCTCGGCAGCGAAATTCGAAATTGGCTGCGCGAGCGGCTCCTCGGATACAAATGCCCGCACGAAATTCACTTCCTCGCAGAGCTTCCGAAAACCGCGACCGGCAAGATTCAGCGATTCCGCCTGCGCGACGCCCGCTCCTAAAATTCTTTTTTTACGAGAAGACAAATTGGCTCTTTTCATCGCGTTTTTCTATACTATATTGGCCCGCAGGAGAGAGCCAATGTTGCCCCTCCAAATTCAACCCGAAAGCCACATTCCGCTATACGTCCAGCTTCGCGACCAGCTTCGCGCGCTCGTTCATTCGGGCGAACTGCGCTCAGGCGATCGAATTCCGGCCAGCCGCGAACTGGCGGTGCAGTTGGGTGTTCACCGCACGACGGTCGCGAACGCGTACGCGGAGCTCGAGTCCGAAGGCCTGATTCAAGGTCACGTCGGGCGCGGAACTTTCATTTGCGGCGGCACGCCTTCGCGGCAATTCACGCCGCTGCCTCGCCAAAATGGCAACGGCGGCGTTCGCTGGGAGACGCTCTTTGCTGACGAGCGCGGCGAAGAAGCCCTGAGCCGCATTTCGCCAGACGTGCCGGCGGACTCCATCGCGTTCGTCACCGCGCGGCCGTCGGATGATTTTTTCCCTGTCGAGGAATTGCGCCGTTGCGCGAACGCCGTTGTAGCGAGCTCCGGGCGCGAAATTCTGCAGCTTGGCGTGACCGATGGTTACGCCCCGCTGAAAAAAGTGATCCTCGAAATGCTGCGCGAAGAGGGCGTTGCCGCGCGCAATGAACAACTGCTGATCACGAATGGCTGCCAGCAATCGCTCGACCTGCTTTGCAAGGCGTTCTTGCGGCCGGGCGATACCGTCCTCATCGAGAATCCGTCGTATCCCGGCGCGATTGCGATATTCGGAAGTGCGCGCGTGCGCTGCGTTGGCATTCCAGTCGAGGCGAACACGGAAAAACTCGGCTACGCGGGCCTCGACGTCAGCGTGCTCGAATCCGTCCTGATGCAAAATCGCGTAAAGCTCCTGCTCGTCACGCCTGATTTTCACAATCCGACGGGGACAACTCTTCCGATTGCGGAGCGCCGCAAACTTCTGGAACTGGCCGCTCGCTACCAGGTGCCCATCGTCGAAGACCGCATCTACGCGCGACTGCGCGTTCGCGGCACTCCTGTGCCGTCGCTGAAAGCGCTCGATCGCCACGGGCTGGTTATTCAAATTGACAGTTTTTCGAAGGTCGCGTTCCCCGGTTTGCGCGTGGGCTGGTGCGTCGGCCCGGAGAATGTGATGGAGCGCTTGCGTCTAGTGAAGCAAGCTACGGACCTTCACACCGACCAACTCTCGCAGGCGACGCTCGCCGAATTCGTGCGCCGCGGTCATCTTGACCGGCACATGACGCGGATGAGGAAGGTGTACGGCGCGCGCCTCGAAGCGCTCGAAAAGGCGCTCGAACGCAACATGCCCGAAGGAACTTCGTGGACGCGCGTGGACGGCGGCATGGCCGTCTGGGTCACGCTGCCTCCGGGATTCGACGCAGGCGAACTTCTCATTCACGCACGCGAACGAGACGTGCTTTTCATTCCGGGCAGATATTTCTTCATTCAGAATCCGCAGTTGAATACACTGCGTCTCGGATTCGCGGGGCTGGATGAAAAGCAGATTGCGCGCGGGATTCACACGCTCGGCGTTCTGATCGAGAGCGAGCTGCAAAAAAAACGACGAGGCGCGCGGCGAGTGGATGCCGGGCACGTTGCGCTCGTCTAGCGCGTGATGCGACTCGACCCGAATCCGGCGAACGCGTGTTTCGGTTGTGGCGGCGCGAATGCGCGCGGAATGAAGCTGTCGTTCGAAGCGGACGAAGAGTCACGGCGTATTCGCGGAAATTTCCGGCTCGGCCCGGCGTATCAGGGCGGCGCGGGTTTCATGCACGGCGGAATTATCGCGCTGCTGCTCGATGAGGCGATGGGAAAGGTTTGCAGATTCCGCGACGTCCGAGCCGTGACGGCGGAACTGACGATCGAGTATCTGAAGCCGATACAAGTGGACCAGGAAATTTCGATCGAGGCGTACGAGGTCGAAGCAAAAGGAAGAAACTTGTTTCACGTTGGCGAGATTCGAAACGCGGATGGAAACGTTCTGGCTCGCGGCCGCGGGAGATTTGTAACGATTTCGCAACCGGCGTAATTTGCAGCAAGGCGCGATATCCATGGCTTCAAGGCCGGATTGAGAAGTTAAAGACGAACGGGAGACGACGATGGAATTCATGAACGACAAGCTGTGGCGCGTGAAAGTGGGATTGGCCGAGATGCTCAAGGGCGGCGTGATCATGGACGTCACCAACGCCGAGCAGGCGAAGATTGCCGAAGATGCGGGGGCATGCGCCGTGATGGCGCTGGAACGCGTCCCGGCCGACATCCGGAAGGAAGGCGGCGTGGCGCGCATGGCGTCGCCGCGAATCATCCGCGAAATTATGAAGACGGTTTCGATTCCCGTGATGGCGAAGGCGCGCATCGGCCATTTCACCGAAGCGCAGGTGCTCGAAGCGCTCGAAGTCGATTTCGTTGACGAAAGCGAAGTCCTGACCCCGGCCGATGAAGAGCACCACATCTGGAAGCACGGCTTCAAAGTGCCCTTTGTTTGCGGCGCGCGGAATCTCGGCGAAGCGCTGCGGCGGATCGCGGAAGGCGCTGCGATGATTCGCACGAAGGGCGAAGCGGGCTCGGGGAATATCGTCGAGGCCGTGCGTCATATGCGCGCAATTGTCGGGCAGATGAAAAAATTAACGACGCTCGGCGAGGAAGAACTGGTTCACGAATCGAAGGAAATCGGAGCGCCGTTCGAATTGATCGCGTGGGTGGCGAAGCATGGCAAGTTACCGGTGCCGAATTTTTCGGCGGGCGGCATCGCGACGCCAGCCGATGCGGCGCTCGTCGTTCAGCTTGGCGCGGAAGCTGTTTTCGTTGGCTCGGGAATTTTTAAGTCGAGTGACCCGGCGAGCCGCGCGCGCGCGATCGTGAAGGCCACGACGCATGCGCGCGATCCGAAGGCCGTTCTCGAAGCCTCCGAGGAATTGGGCGAAGCCATGAAGGGACTCGACGTCCGGCAACTCGAGGAAAAGGATTTGCTGCAAACGCGCGGCTGGTAGGAGGCGGTCGCGAATACACACGCGAAGTCAACAAGCGAAATGAAAATCGGGATTCTGGCGATTCAAGGTGATTACGAAGCCCACGGCCGGATGCTCGAACGTCTGGGCGTTGAGCCGGTCTACGTTCGCACGCCAGCCGATCTCGACGGCGTGCGCGGTCTCATCATTCCCGGAGGCGAGAGCACCACGCACATGAAGATTCTCTCCGAAGAAGGCTTGCTCGACGCGATTCGCAATTATTCGGCGGGCGGCGGCGCATTTTTCGGAACCTGCGCCGGTGCAATTTTATTGGCACGCGAAGTCCACAACCCCGATCAACCTTCGCTCGGCTTGCTCGATATTTCCGTTCTGCGAAATGGCTACGGCCGCCAGCTCGCGAGCGATATTCATCTCGGAGCATCGAAGCTCAAGGATGCGCCGCTCGAAATGGTTTTCATCCGTGCGCCGATCATCGAGACTGTCGGCCCGAGAGTGAAAGTTCTCGCCGAAGATGCAGGCCATCCGGTGCTCGTCGAGCAAGGACGAATTCTCGCGGCGACATTTCATCCCGAGCTCACTGGCGATCCGACAGTCCACGAACATTTCCTCAAAATGGCCCGCAACGGCCACAAATGAATCGGCCGCCGCTCACACAGTCGAAACTGACGCGAGTGTTATTCGTTTGCGTCGGCAACTCCTGCCGCAGCCCGATGGCGGAAGCCCTGGCGCGCCACTCGGCTTCCGATGTGATCGAGGCGACGAGCGCGGGAATTTCTCCGCTGGGTCGCGTCGCCGATCTCACGCGAAAAATCCTCGTCGAAAAGGGAATTGACTCGAGTGGCCTCGAGTCGAAAGGCGTTCGCGAAGCAGCTCCCGTTGAGCCCGACCTCGTGATCAACATGACGGGGATTCCCGGACGCACGCTCTTCCCGCACTTGGTGGTCGAAGATTGGGATGTCGAGGATCCGTACGGAGAAGACATGGCAACCTATCGGCGCATCTGCGAAGATATCGAAGCGCGCATCGAGGGACTGGCCACGCGATTGCGCCGGCAGTCAGGATTGGCCAAGCGTAGATAGTAGGGATTGTTTCTGCATCGAATTCGCAGAAGGTCCGTTCAAGTAAGCATCACGAGGAATTGTGCGGCGAGAAAAGACAAGCGTATCGCAAGAAGATTATCTGAAGGCCATCCTGGAGACTCTCCAGGAAGACGAAGTGCCGATCAGCGCGCGCCTGGCTGAATATCTCGGCGTCACGCCGCCGGCTGTGACGGCGGCGCTCAAGCGCATGGCGCGCGGCGGTTACGCGCGTGTTGGCCGCGACGGTCGAATCGCGCTGACGGCAAAAGGGCGCTCAATCGCGCAACATCTAGTCCTGCGTCATCGCCTTGCCGAAATGCTGCTCACCGAAGTGATCGGCCTCGAATGGACGCGGGCGCACGAAGAGGCTGAACGGCTCGAACACGGCATTTCCCCCGAAGTCGCGGATCTCTTACTCAAGCGCTTCGGCCGCGGCAGCAGTTGTCCGCATGGCGTTCCGCTTTTTGGGGGAATGACGAAGCTGCGTCGCGATCACGGCGCCATCCGGCTTTCGGATTCCGCGCTTGGTCACACCTATCAAATTCTTCGCGTGTATGAAAAAGATCCGAAATTCCTCGAATTCCTCACTGGTTTGAACCTCAAGCCGGGCGTGCGTGTGCGCGTTACGAATCGCGAATACGACGAAACGATGACGCTTTCTCTAGCCGGCGCGTCCGGCAAGAAGATGCACATCGGTAAGCCCGCCACCGAGCGCATTTGGGTGCATCGCGTCTCCACCGCTTGAATCATCGCTAAAGCAAGAGTAACCTTGAGTTGTAATTGGGCGGTCCCCTTCACAGCAACTGGGGGTCTTCAAAACGACCTTCTCACGCAATGGCCATTTCAGATCGTCGCTTACGCAGACGGCGAGGCGTCTTCCGGCACGCCGCCAATGGTTTGGACCGCCTGCGCCAGCTAATCTCAACAATTGAGGTGAAGCGAATGCGCACTACGTTCTTGGTTTCACTGTTGCTTGCAATCGTTGTCCTGTCTATGCCGTCGGCGACTGCGGCTCAAATTGGAGTGTCAATCACGATCGCTCCGCCGGTACTCCCTATTTACGAGCAACCAGTATGTCCGGCCGAAGGCTACTTGTGGACCCCTGGCTACTGGGCTTGGGGCCCGGACGGATACTTCTGGGTTCCGGGTACATGGGTCGAAGCACCGCAGGTCGGGTTCCTGTGGACGCCTGGATATTGGGGCTGGGGGGGTGGCGCGTACCTTTGGCATGGCGGATATTGGGGACCACACGTCGGTTTCTATGGCGGAGTTAACTACGGCTTCGGGTACGGTGGTGTCGGATACGTCGGCGGGGAATGGAGAAACGGCGGTTTCTACTATAACCGCTCGGTGAACAACGTCAATGTCACCGTCATCCACAACGTTTACAACAAGACCGTCGTCGTCAATAACGTGACCCATGTGAGTTACAACGGCGGCAGGGGTGGAATTACGGCGCGGCCGACAGCGCAGGATGAAATCGCGGCGCGCGATCACCATATCGAGGCAACTTCGTTTCAGACACAGCAACAGCATCTCGCCAGCACGAATCACGAGCTACTCGCGTCCGTGAATCACGGTAAGCCGGCCATCGCAGCGACCCCCAAGCCCGGTGAATTCAGCGGCCATGGCGTAGTAGCCGCGCGAGCAGCTGGCCCCGGCGCCGCACACGCGCCCGCGACACGCACGGACCGACCACCGGCAGCTGGCGGCACCGCGGCGCACGCACCTGCGACGCACGCCGATCGTCCACCGGCTGCGACAACCAACAATCATCCTGCGACCAACGCTCACCCGGCGACGACAACGCATACCGATCGTCCGCCGGCGGCGACGCACACCGATCGGCCTCCAGCAAAGACGAACAACGAGCGCCCTGCCAACACTACGCACGCCCCGGCAGCACAACCAAAGCCTGAGCACGAAGCCGCTCCGCACACGCAGAGAGCGCCCCGCGCTCAGCCGCAGCACGAAAGCCAGCCGAAGCCCGCAAGCAAGCCTCCCGCGCAACACGAGAGCCAGCCGAAGGCCGAAAGCAAGACCGCGCCGCACGGTGAGGAGCACCCTCACTGAGTCATCTGTAGTGGGTCCGGCGCTAGCCGGACCCACCGCAATTTTTCTGTGATTAGTGTGACGGCGTGATCAACTGCTGCCTTCGGATTTTTGATCCTGAAGCTGTTTCTTCCATCCCATCAGCCGCGCTTTTCCCGCCGCCTCTTCGGCTTCGGGAACCATTCCTCTTCGCTGAAACGCGCGGGATATCGTAGTCCATGCCAGCACGTCGCCAGGCTCGGCCTCGAGAATGCGCTGGGCGGACGCGATGGCGTTGTCGAAATCCGCTTGGGCGTAGTAGGCTTGTGCGAGACCGTGCAACGCATCGGTGAGTTTCGGATCAATCGCAAGGGCCGTATTGTATTCTGCAATCGCTTCGACGAGCTTGCCTTCGCCGAAGAAATCAATTCCCGCATAGTAGTGATCTTCCGCCGTCATTTCAATTGTCCGCGCGCCATTCTATCATCGTCGAAGCGCCGCCCTGCGCCGCGCATTCCGGCGAACCAACCCGAATTTTGGATTTTATGCGAATAGCTGCGCGCGCTTTCCGCCGCCTCTTCGTCGCGCTTCGTTATTACTGGATCACCGCGAAAGGGTACCGGCTCCATCCATGGGACAGCCCCTACATTCACTGGCGGATGGAAACATTCTACGGGCCGGAAGCCGCGAATCTCGATCGCCGGAAATATTTTCAATTGATTTGGCGCGAGCGCACCCGCATCGAGCACTTTCTTGATTGGGTGGATGAGCGCCGCCGCGCGCAGCGCATCCGAGGCGTATAATAGAGTTGAAGCGAAATGCCGCCTGCAATGGAAGATCTGAAAGTCCTCCAAAAGACCGAACAACTCCACGAAGCGCGCTGGTGGGAAACAGCGCCGGATGGCCGCGCGCATTGCTATCTCTGCCCGCGTCATTGCCAGATCGGAGAAGGACAGGCAGGTTTCTGTTACATCCGCATCAATCGGGGTGGCCGCCTTTATAGTCTCGGCTACGGCTCGCCCGCCGCGCTGCAGATCGATCCGATCGAAAAAAAGCCGCTCAATCATTTCCTTCCGGGCACGCGAATTTTCTCGATGGGCACGGCCGGTTGCAACATGGGCTGCTTCTTCTGCCAGAACTGGGACATTTCGAAGTCCCGCTCCGATCAAGTGAACTCCACGCCGCTCTCGCCCGAGGATGTGGTGCTGCTGGCGATTCACAACGGCTGCCCGTCCATCGCGTTCACGTATAACGAGCCGACGATCTGGGGCGAATACGTGATCGACATCTGCGAGGTGGCGAAGCAATACGGCGTGAACACCGTCATGGTGACGAACGGCTACATCACCCGCGAAGCCTTCCACGATATTTACGATCATGTGGATGCGGCCAACGTCGACCTCAAAGCGTTCACCGAGGAATTTTACGGCCGCGTGACGCTCACTCATTTGCAGCCGGTGTTAGATACGCTCCTATGGCTCAAGAACGAGACGAACGTCTGGTTTGAGATCACGAATCTCGTGATTCCCACGCTGAATGACGGCGTCGCCGAATCGCGCTCGCTCGCCGAATGGATTCTCAAGAATCTTGGGCCGGATGTTCCGCTGCATTTCACGGCTTTTCATCCCGATTTCAAGCTCCAGGACAAGCCGCGCACTCCGCCGGAAACTCTTCATGCGGCTCGGGCCGTCGCTCGCGAGGTGGGATTGCACTACGTCTACGAGGGGAATATTTTCTCAGACGGCGCGAACACGCTCTGCCCCGGATGCGGCGAGCTGTTGATTCGCCGTTCCTGGCACAGCGTCGAAGAAAACCAACTGCAAGATCGCCAGTGCCCGCGCTGCGGCTGCGAGATTGCCGGGCGATGGTCAAGCCCGCGAGCGTCGGTGGCGTCGGCGTCGCTTGCGAGCGCACGCAAGCTTGCCGAACGGCGATTCGGCGCCGTAAATCTATAGTTCCGGGCGCAAGTGCGCCTGAAACCCGCCGCGAATCTCACCGCTGTTTCCAAACGTTACCGCGTTCACCGAATTTCTGCCTGAGAATTAATGCTCCACAATTCGTGCGTCTTTTCGAAGAATTCGACTATCTAAAGGATATCGCCACGCTCGAAGCGCCGAATCCAAAGGCCGGCGCCAGGAGGCTAAAGTTTGAAGATGGATCGATTGCAATGACGGACAGGTGGGTTCGCTTCTCAGGATTCCTGCTAGCCGGTTGCGCGCTGAGCGCAATGTTCGCGCAGCAGGCCATCGCTGCCGTTCTCAAGCCCGAAACGATCGCAGCATTCAATCGCTACGTACAGGTGGTGGAAGCGAGAATGTCCACCGAGGAAAAAAACGGCAAATTTCTCGCGATGGACAATCTCCCGGGCGACCAACGCACGAGCGCCTACGCCACCGTCCGCCAAGGCGAGGTGTACGCCGCTCCTCTGCGTACGCTTGACAACGGCCAGAAAATCAAGGTTCCAAACGGCGCGATTCATCATTGGGTGGGCGTCGTCTTTATTCCCCGCGCGACCATCTCAAACGTCGTGGCGATCATTAACGATTACCCCGATCAAGCGAAGTTCTACAATCCGGATGTTCAATCGTCAAAATTGCTCGAGCAATCGGACGATGATTCCAAAATATATCTTCGCCTCTACAGCAAGTCCGTCGTGACTGTCGTGTATAACGCGAATTTCGACGCGCGGACCGTTAAGTTGGACGAATCCCGCCTGGAATCGCGCTCCTGCTCGACGCGAATCGCCGAAGTGGCGGATCCAGGAATGCCGGACGAGCACGAGCACCCGGTGGGCAACGACCACGGATACCTTTGGCGGCTGAATAACTACTGGCGCATGCAGGAGAAAGATGGCGGGACGTACGTTCAAATCGAAGTTGTCGAATTGAGCCGTGGTGTGCCTATCGAGTTCGCGTGGCTGGTCCACTCGCTGGCAGACGGCCTTCCGCGAAAAACGCTCACGCGTCTTTTAATCGCGACTCGCCACGCCGTTGAGGGCCAGATCAAGCCCAAGTAATATCTCGGCCCCACGCGAAGATGGTGATGCCACGCCACCGGGAAACTCCACCACGCGAGCGTCCCAAGCAGCGCCTGCATGATTGCCAGCGGAATGATGTTGCGCTCGCGCAGAAATAGCCACGCCATCACGCTCCCGCCGGCGAAAGTTATCGGAACGAGAACCGGATTCGGCCAGTGGCACGCCGCGAATATTAATCCCGCCAGAAGCGCCGCGAGCCATCTCCTGCCGGTAAGAAATTCCAATCGATTCGAGAGCAGGGAATTGAGCGCCACCTGCTGCAGCAAGCAGAAGGCGAAGTACGTCCAAAGCCTGCGGGGAGAAATCAGATGTGAGGGAATGCGATGCGGCGCGCCGCGCACGAGGCCGATGACGGTCAGAGTTGCTGCCATGATGGCGAACGCAATCGCGGCTTGCTTTGTCGCTGGCCAAAGATTATCCGCGCGAGCGCCAATCGTCTTCGGTGTGTCGCGATGAATCAGAAAGCTCAGAACGAGCCACGCGGCAAAAAACATCCACGTCCATCGCGCGGTGAATTGCAGGCGCCAGATGAAAGCGAGAATGAATATCGGCAGACCAGCAGCGTCGACGAGCGCGAGCACTCCCTTCGTCCGATTCGTCATCGGTTTCGATGGATGCTGCGAGCCTGTGACGCGCTGCCTGAAGGATTTTGAGCGATTCGCTCGCGCAGCCATTCGAGCGCCCGACCGGTCAAATGTCCGGCCGGCTCGAAGTATGGCTCGACCTCAATGTCGGGAAAACCAGTGCGTGTGAGCCGCGCAGCTATACCGCTTTGAATCTCCGCGGGTTCAGCCTTCCAGCGCGCAAGGGCGTCGTGGACTGCGCGATGGTCGCCCGATTGCCAGTTGTAAAAAGGAAGAAGTTCGAGAATCTGCTTGCGAAGAGGATCGTCCCGGCCGTATTGGCAGAGCGCGGCAAGGAGCGCGCGCTCCATTGCCAACGTGATGGCGTTTTCGTCGTCGTAGTGCATCGCACGGGCAAAGCACCAGCTTTGCCCGCTAGCATCTTACCGCGTCATCGAGCCACAAAGTCGCGTAGACATCATCTGAATCCGATCGACGAGATTCGGCTCAACCGCGAGCCCAGTTAGGCTGCCCGTTTACCGGGTTCTCTTCCGGGTTGAACGAAGTCGAATCGATTGATTGCGGCGGCCACTCCGAAGATTGGGCCGCTGTCGCCTGGCAGACGATCGAGCCGGATCGCGCGCCCGCTGCCGCGGACGATTACGGATTCCGGCCGGCCATGTTCCGGCGGCAACGAAAACGTCACATCCACCGAAGTGCCGGGAGAGATGCATTTCTCACTGACGAAGTACACGCCATGCGTTGATATGTCGCGAAGATGGGCCGTCTGGGTCACGGGGAACCGAGATGTTCCTGCCATGACTTGAAGCGGCATAAAGAGCTCGTAACGATGCGCTCGCCTGCGTTCTGTCATTTGGTCCCCTCCTGTGGGGTATCTGCCTCAATGCACGCTCGATGCCACCCGCGAATATTGGCATCGTGCTCTCGTCGCGTCACTTGCGGCAGGGTGTCCTTCAAAATTGGGACGAATCCATGCCAAAACGGGATTGTTCACCCAAAAAGGACTCGGGCAGAACCAACGGCGGTCTGATATCTAAAAGCTTTGATGGATCAATGATTAGAGAACCGGGTCGAACAAAACGGCGGAGGCTTCCGATTCCGTGAGCATGCCTCTGGTCACGAGGAGGCGGACCAGACGCACAATCATGGTACGTTCGAGGCCCTGTGGAGCAGGGTCGGTTAAGGGTTGGGCGGTGCGGAGAATTTCGTAGGCATCTTCGCGTTCTTTCGTCACTTCGCCAAGCCAATCGCGCAGGGCCACGGCTTCTTCAGCGTTGAGATCGTTGAACGCGATACCCATGCCGAGGCCAGCTTGGGCGTAGACGACCGAAGCGTCCGTCTCAAACGTGTTCTTGCCTTTATGCAGCGCGATACGAATATCTGAGCCGACCGGAAATGGTACAAGCGTGTCAACAAAGCAGCCGCCAGGCCCAAGGTCCGTGGTGCGCGTCGAGAAGCGCGCGCCCGTCGCGTGTTCCACCACCTCGGCCGAGGCCGTGAACTGATAGCGAGCGGTCAGACGTCGCTCGGACGTTTCCGCGGCCGCCTTGGTCGCTTTTTTCTCAGCTTCGCTCTGACGCTTCTTATCAGTTGAGTTGTACACGATGTGATGACTCCCTAACTCGCATTGTGGCGTGAGCTTCAGCGCGACTCAAGGCTGGTGGCGGGTCATTTGCCCAAAAGTAAACCCCGGAACGATGCCGCGAGAGGGATCGTGACTCACGGGTCGCGCTGGCTATCTCGGGATTACAGTCTCCCGTCGTCCCCCGTCGCGACAGGCCGCGCGTGATGAACACGCTACATCCACTCGAGTTCCGCCTTGTGCCGCAGCCATAAATCTCACACCATTCTCCTCAGTGTGTGCCGGGGAGGGAACCGATTCTTCGGCAGGGAGAGTGCAGCTTGCGGTTATGGTTGCTATGTGGAGCCCTGGCGGTTGCGATCGGCGTCGCGTCCTGGACCATCGTGGAACGCCAGCACCAAACCAAGTGGCTCGAAGCCTATCACGCGGCTTCGGATTCGTTTAATCAGTACAACTACCCCGGCGCCGAGGGCCAGCTTCGCGGAATCTTGCCGCAGGCCGAGAAATGGTGGCCGAACGGCAAACAGCTCGCCGACACGCTAAATCTTCTCGCGCTAGTTTACGACGCCGAGAATCGCCCGAAAGATGCCGAGCCTCTTTGTGACCGCGCGATTGCGATCTTTGAAAAACAGTCGTCGCCATCATCGCTCGATCTCGCTAAGGCCTACGCGAACGAAGGAAATGTGTACATGCACGAACACCGAGGCGCAGCCGCCGACCAGCGCTTCACGCAAGCCCTCGAAATTTATCGCGAGGATCCAGCAGGCGCCGGGCCGGAACTCGGGAGCGTGCTCCACAGTTTGGGCGTGCTCCGCGCTTTGAGCGGCCAGGTAGTACAGGCGCAGCCCCTTCTCGAAGAGGCCGTGAAGGTCTACGAGAAGAATTTGCCGGGCTTGAACTCGGATTTGGCGCAGGGATATCTGGACCTTGCCGAGGATTATCGCATTCAGGGCCGCATCAGCGAGGCCGACGAGAACGATCGGAAAGCCCTGGCGATTCAGGAAAAGCTTTTCGGCAACGACAGCGCCATCGTGCGCCAGACGCAAGCGCGCCTCGGCACCAATCCGAGGGCCGGCGCCGCCGCGGCCAACCCTTCGGCGCATAAGCAGGCCGCGCCCGCCGCACCTTCAACTTCCAACTGATTGGATCGCGTTAGATTTGACGCCGAATCCCTGACACAGCGCAGGGCGAGCTGCACTTTGTTCAGCGAGCCGATTGGGAAAGTTGCTGCGCTGCGTCCGCTTCGTCGCGAATTCGCTTCCAGGCTTGCTCCACGTGGCGCAATTCCGTGTTCGTCTGCCCAATGCACATTCGCAGCGTTAACCGTTCCTGCAGTTTCGTATGGGTGAGATAGAGATCGCCGCTGTCGTTGAGCCGCGAAAGGATCGTCTCGTTGATCGCGTCGCCGCCGCGATGGCGGAAACAGACCAGATTGAGCGGCGCGGGCGCGGCGAGTTCGAAGTCCCGGTCGTCGCGCACCCATGAAGCGAATTGTTGCGCCAGCTCGACGTGACGCCGGATGTGGTACCGCAGGCCTTCGAGGCCATAGTGCCGGATGACAAACCACAATTTCAGCGAACGGAATCGCCGGCCGAGTTGGATGTGCCAGTCTCGATAATCGATCACCGCGCCTGATTCCGTCGCCTGATTCCGCAAAAACTCTGGAACAATGCTCAGCGTCTGAATCAGCGCCTTCCGGTCCGCGATGTAAAAACAATTGCAGTCGAAATTCGTGAACATCCATTTGTGCGGATTGAACGCGTAGCTGTCCGCGAGTTCGAGACCGTCTTGAATCGAGCGAAATTCCGGGCAAAGAGCAGCCGTGCCGGACATGGCGCCGTCGACGTGCAGCCAGATTTCGTGCCCGCGGCAGATTGCGCCGATGGCGCGTAATGGATCCATGGCATTCGACGACGTCGTCCCCACCGTTGCGCAAACGAAGAAGGGAACTCGCCCGGCGGCGAGATCCTGTTCGATCGAGGCGGCCAGCGCCTCCGGGCGCATCGCGAATTTCTCGTCCACAGGTACAAGCCGCAAATTCGCGCGGCCGATGCCGGCGATCATCGCGGCTTTCTCGATGCAGGAGTGGGCCTGCGAGGAGGTGTACGCAACGAGCCGCCCGTCGCATCCATTTTCATTGGTTGAGTATCCCGTCGCGCGCTCGCGCGCGGCAAGCAACGCGCATAACGACGAACTCGACGCCGTATCCTGAATCACTCCGCCGCCCGTGCTGCTCGACTTGAATTTTTCGGGAAGCGCGAGACTCTCCACCAGCCAATCCAAAACGTGCGTTTCAAGTTCCGTGCAAGCCGGGCTGGTGACCCAGAGCATTCCTTGCACATCGAGTCCGGCGGAAAGCAATTCTCCGAGAATCGAAGGGTACGAAGTGTTCGACGGAAAGTACGCGAAGAAATTCGGCGATTGCCAGTGCGTTACGCCGGGAAGAATCACGCTCTCAATGTCTTTCATCATCGCTTCGAACGGTTCGCCTTGCTCGGGCGCGCTCGCCGGCAGCGCCGCGCGGATTTGACCCGGCTTCACCTGCGACAGCACGGGAAACGATTCGATGCGCGCGTAATAATCCGCGATCCAATCCACCATCGCTTTGCCGTGCCGGCGGAATTCTTCCGCCGTCATTCGATAGTCAGTTTTCTCTGCCATTTGAATCACCTTTGAATTTGGGAACCTCGCATCGCGAGCTCTAAGAAATAGCACACGTGCTCGCGGCCACAAACGGAAGAAACTCTCGACCGCCATTCGCGTTCTGGATATGATTCCGGAATGACACTCTCCGCGCGAAATCACCTAGTCGGCAAAGTCGAAGAAGTGATTCCGGGGAATGTGATGGCGCATGTCACGGTCCGAGTCGATGAGAACATCATCGAGAGCGTGATCACACGCCGCAGCGCCGAAGAAATGAAGCTGAAGGTCGGCGATACCGTCGCAGCCGTCATTAAATCCACCGAAGTAATGCTCCAGAAGGATTAACAGGGCTGCCGCCGATGAACAAATTCTCGCGTCTTCTGCTCCCGGCGTTATTTGTCTCCCTGAGCGCCGTTGCATCTTCCGGATTTGCGCAAACGGCGCCCGCGACGTTTCGATTGACGGTCAGCGGTGATGTCGAACACCCGCTTTCACTCTCGCTCGATGATTTGAAGAAGATGCCGCACACCGCTCTGACGGTCACGAATCCGCACGAAAAGAAGGATCAAACGTTTGAAGGCGTGCCGCTCGAAGAGTTGCTGAAACAGGCGGGCGCTCCGCAGGGTCCAAAACTCCGGGGCCCGGCGATGGCCACCTACGTGATCGCGGAAGCCGCCGACGGCTATCGCGTGATCTATTCACTGGCAGAGCTCGACTCCGATTTTCAGGATTCCGGCGTGATTGTTGCAGACATGATGGACGGTAAGCCGATGGGCGACACGATCGGCCCGTTGCGTTTGGTTGCTCCTCACGACAAGCGCCCCGCCCGCTGGATCAGGATGCTTCAAAGCGTCAAGGTAGTGACGGTCGCTAAATAGTTCGCCTTCCAAAAACCTCACGACTTCAGCGCTTCGCTTTTTCGGCCGCGCTTCGATATTTTACGAGGAAATCCCTGTCTCCGAATCGATTTTGCGGAGAATCCAGGTTGTTCACGACGTGAGCAGGTATGGCGGGAATAATCACAATCCCGCCGCGAAAACGATCAGAAGGTGAAACGGCCACCGATTGTCGGGGCAACGTTTGTGTCGGAGTCATAGGGGACGCCCGGGCCATGAGGAATGGCGATGGCCAGTCCGCCGGTCACGTCAGATACCGCAATTCCGGCAAAAACGTCGAAGCGCTTCGTGAAGTGATGATCGGCATAGAGTGACCACTCGTTGAGGGTGCCCGCGCAGGAAGCGCGGAAACCGGCTGCGGCCGAGCAGGTCGAGGGAACACGGAAGTCGTGCTGCAGTTGATGATACCAGGCGAAAGTGACGTCGGTTTTTTTGTCGACGGCGTATTTCGCGCCCGTCCACCAGACCTGCACCCTCTTGGGAGCATCAAGATTGTTATCTTCGACCCCGCTCAGGAGAAAATCACCTTGGGCCGAGGCGCCAACGCCTAACGGGTTCGCCGGGTTAGCCTGCCAGATGTATTCGTAACCGCCGAAGAGCTTGAGCTTCTTCCAAGTATATTTGAGAGCGCCCATGAGTGCGCTGTTGTCAGTCACGATGCCATATTCGGTGTTGTCCGTTCCGATCAGATTGGCCCCGTTGATGGGGTTTGTATTGATGCTGTCGGTGGTGGACTCAAATGGCTCCGTCGGACTCTGAGGCCCCAGCAAGGGGTTGAGTACGCTGATCGCTTGATTGTAATGTTGGAACACAACGTCGGCGGAGAGTTTGCGGTACTCGCCGCCGGCATCGAATCCATAGGCGTTGTTATGTGCCTCTTCGGCCGTGCACGTGGCGGCAGTCCAGGTTGCGGAGGCTGAGTAGCAGCCGCCAGAACCATTGGCGAATTTGTACATCGCGCCGAAATGGACCGGCCCATAGGTGAGCCGGTATTTCAAGGCGTCGTCCCAACGGGTGTCCTCGGTGTCGCCGCCGCCGGCCATCGTGCCGTTATACCCGATGTAGGAAAAGTCATACGAGCCGCCGGCCGGATCGTAAGCGAGCATCGCATCGGTACCGAGAGCGCGCTGACGGCCGAACGTCAGCGTCCCGAAATGCGTGGACGATATACCTGCATAGAATTCGTCATTGAAGGGTTGGCCCGCGCGGGCGCCATCTCCGGTTTCCGAGTAGCTGGCCCTGGGGAGGCCGTTGTTGGTGGTGTTGGTTTCCGCCATGCTGGCGAGCCGGCCGGACTGCGGATTGATGCCGGTTGAAGCGTTGAACACAACGGACCAGCCAGGCAGAAACTCCTCCTTGCCCCTAATGCCGAGGCCCGTCTGCGACAGGTTGTTCGGAGCGATGACGAAACGATGCTGGTAGCCGTTTCGATTTATTAGAGATTCGCCCTCATAGTTATAGGCGTTCTCCGGCAAGCCGTGGCTGACCCACCCGACGCCGACATCGTACGTGCCGTACACCGTGATGCCGTGCCAGGTCAGCGAGCAATCGGTGTTGGCGAACTGCTGGAGGCCCGTGCAGGCGTCGCCGTTGCGCTTCATCTTAATGTCGACCGTGGTGTCCTGGGCAACGGCCAAGGTGATTCCCGTGTGCGTTTCATCGGCGAACCCGTGTTTTGCCACTCGAATTTCAAAGCGCCCCGGAGGCAGGCCGGACGCCTGATAGTGCCCTCCGACGTCGGTCGCAACCGTGCGCGTTTCACGCGTATCGACGTTCTTGATTGTCACCGCGACATCGGGAAGGATCGCGCCGGTTTGATCCGTCACCGTACCGGAAACGCTCGCTCCCGTCTGGGCCCGCGCGACGCCCGCCATGCAGAGAAAAGCGACGATCGAAACGAGGGCAACGGCAAAGCGACGGTATTTCACGGGACTCTCCTTTTATTGTTGGCCGGATGGATCGAGCCGCTAATTCGAGAAAAAGCGGCGCCGACAACTTTAGGCGATTCAATAAGAGATGTCAAACCGGTTTGATTCGTTTTAGGGGTGCGCGGCTTCCATGCGAAATTACAAATCAGCAGGTCTTGCGAAACAATCGCGACGAAGTAGGAAGGTTACGGCCGGATGATCATGACTTCGGTGGATTTGATGAGGGCGGCGGCGGTGTCTCCAATTTTGAGGCGAAGCTCGCGGACCGCGTCGGCCGTGATGATGGACGTAATCGTTTGTCCGCCGATCGAGAGCGAAACCTGCGCCAGTAGTCCGTCGATCTTGATCTCGGTGATACGGCCGGTAAGCTGGTTTCTGCCGCTGATGTGCCGGAACGTCTCGCGGCGCCTGGCGACGGGCGCGCGCTGCGACTTGCGGTAAAGGAATCTGTCGAGTTCGGATTCCGGTACGCGATGGTGCCCGCCCGCCGTTTTGACGGTGCGAATTTTCTTCTTGTAGATCCACTGCTTCAGCGTCGGGTAACTGACTCCGAGGATTTTTGCGGCTTCGCGCGCCGGATGCAATTTTTGGCGGTTCATACGGAATCCACTATTACGCTTACCGAGTTTCTTGGTCAATGTCTCTCGGTGAGTCATTCGCGGTCAATTTGCGTCGAGCGCCATCGAGTGACGCGCGTTAAGCCGGATGGATCGCAAAAACGATTCGGTCGCTCTTGCTGAACGCGGCAAAGATGTTGAGCAGTTGTTTCCACGGCATGTATTTTCGATTGAGAGCGCGCATGCCCGTAGCGGCGGCGTCGCCCTGCAAAATCTCAGCCCGCGCATCCACCCAGTCTCCTTTTACGTTGCCTCGCATATCGCACGGCGCAATTTTCGCGCGCGGATTATTCCGGATGCGCTTTGCCTTGCCCGAATCGCCGGTGCTATAGATGTAGAGCACAGGCGCGGGCGTGTCGAGCCCGGACTCCGCGAACCACACCGGCGTCTTCACGCCTTCGCCGCTCCTCCGAAATGTCTCGACGCTTATGTACTTGTGTCCCGCAAAGGATTGGAATGGTCCGCTTTGTGTCATCGCGTGGCTAACCTCTCATCTACATCCGACATCGAAGTTTGCAGGGAGCCATCAACGCACATGAGTGATAGGAAATGGTGCCGGGGGGCAGAGTTGAACTGCCTACGCCGGCCTTTTCAGGGCCGCGCTCTACCGGTGAGCTACCCCGGCACCGAGAGAAGCCAACATTTTAGACAAAAGCCTCCGGCAGCGAAAGGGAAATGCGCTATCTGAAATTGGCCTCAAATCGAGTTCTGCCTCGATCTTACCGACGCTCGAGCCATGCGCCAACGCGGCGAGCGTTGCTTTCCTTCTCACCGCTTTTACGTCTGATACTCGATGGGTTTATGGTAGCGTACTCGTTTGGCTTGGGGATGGTTGAAGCGTTGGTAACTGCCGTGTGTGCCCCCCAATTCTACTTCTCGGCATTGCTCCAAAAATCGAAAGGACTCCTAATGAAACGAGTCACGCTGGTGCTGGTTTGCGGCCTCGCGTTCGGCGCGGCGGCGCAGGCGCAAAGATTGCCGGGAAACGTGATTCCCGAGAGCTACGACCTCACTTTTACGCCCGACCTCGCGAAGGCGGCTTTTACGGGCACCGAGACGATTCACGTCCGCGTCGAACACGCGGCGAGCTCCATCGTCCTAAACTCCGCCGAGATTGAATTTCAGGATGTGACCGTCTCGTCAGGAGGCGCTGAACAAAAAGCCTCGGTAATCTCGGACGAAAAAGCCGAGCAGACCACGTTTACTGTGCCAAAGGAAATCGCCGCCGGTTCTGCCGCCATCCATATCCATTTCACCGGCACTCTCAACGACAAACTTCGCGGCTTCTACCTCAGCCAGACTCCGCGCCGCCGCTACGCCGTCACGCAATTTGAAGCTACCGACGCGCGCCGGGCCTTTCCATCATTCGATCAGCCGGACATGAAGGCTGTGTTTCATATCACTATCGTCGCGGACAAGGGTGACACCGCAATTTCCAACACATCAATCGAGTCCGATACGCCTGGCCCAGGCGAGAGCAAGCACACCGTCAGGTTTGCACCGAGCCCCAAGATGTCCTCCTACCTCGTCGCGCTCCTCGTCGGCGACTTCCAATGCCTCGAAGGCTCGGCCGACGAAATCCCCATTCGCGTTTGCGCCACGCCCGAGAACAAAGATATGGGTGCGTTCGCGCTCACAACCGCTGAAAACGTTCTGAAATATTACGACAAGTACTACTACACGAAATATCCGTTCAAGAAGCTCGACTTCATCGGCATCCCGGATTTCTCAGCCGGCGCGATGGAAAATATCGGCGCGATTACATTCCGCGAAGCCGATCTGCTGATTGACGACAAGACCGCCTCATACGATTCTCACCGCAACATCGCTTCCGTAATCGCTCACGAAATGGCCCATCAGTGGTTCGGCGATCTCGTGACTATGAAATGGTGGGACAACATCTGGTTGAACGAAGGCTTCGCGACGTGGATGTCGTGGAAGCCGCTTGAGGCATGGCATCCGGAATGGCATAACGAGCTTGACGAAATTGAGGAGACTGGCGGGGCGCTGACCACGGATTCGATCGCGTCGGTCCGGCCGATTCGTTCGAAGGCAGAAACTCCGGCGGAAATCGGTTCTCTCTTCGACGGCATCGCCTACGGCAAGGCAGCCTCCGTGCTCCGCGCCGTCGAGGCTTACGTTGGTCCCGACACATTCCGCAAAGGCGTGAACGCGTACCTCGAAAAACACGCATACAGCAACACCTCCGCCGAAGATTTCTGGGATCAGATTGCGGCCACTTCTGGAAAACCCGTGGACAAAATCATGTCCGGCTACGTGGACCAACCCGGCGCGCCGCTTGTGAGCGTGAAATCCGTTTGCCACGCCAACGCAACGTCCGTGACGTTAACGCAGACTCGCTATTTTGCCGATGCCGCGAAACTCGACGCCGGCAACGCGGAACTCTGGGAAATCCCGGTCTCGTTGCGTTCTTCAGTTTCGAACGACGCGCGGTATGTATTGTTGGCCGCGCACGATCAGACGTTCGAGCTTCCGGGATGCGCGCAGTGGGTGTTTGCCGACGAGGGTGCGCGGGGCTACTACCGCGTGCAATACGAACCGGCAGACTTCGCGAAGATCAGCGCCGAGCTGGAATCGAGATTTTCTCCCGAGGATCGAATTCGATTTCTCGGAGACACATGGGCGATGGTTCGCGTCGGCCGCTTGAGCATCGCCGATTACTTGAATACTCTCGAGAAAATGCAGGGAGACCGGGAACGCGCCGTAGTTGACGTAATGCTCGGACACCTTCCCGAGATTCACGATGAAGTTGTCTCGCCCGCCGAACGTCCGGCGTTTGAAGCTTGGGTGCGCAATTTCTTGCGGCCCATCGCTAACGATCTCGGCCGCGCGCCCACAGTCGGAGAATCGCAAGAGCGCCAGGCTCTGCGGTCCGATGTTTTCGGCACCCTCGCCGCCTACGGACGCGATCCCGACCTGATCGCGCAATCGCGTTTGCTCACCGACGCGTACATGAAAGATCCCTCGTCGGTCGAGGAAGCGCTCGCGGCCAACGCGCTTAGCGTCTCTGCGCAGAATGGCGACGCGACGCTTTATGATAAATACGTCGAGCATCTAAAAACGGCGAAGACCCCAGGCGAGTATTACGGGTATCTCGGTTCACTTGCCTTGTTCCCTGATCCGGTTCTCACCAAGCGCACGTTTGATTTCGTGTTGAGCCCGGCCGTGCGGAACCAGGATATGTTCGCGCTTGTTGGCACACTTACGAATCCAGACACGCAAGCCGTCGGCTGGGATCTCTTTAAGACGGATTACAAGCAGATTACTGCCAAGATCGACGCGTCGCTCGGTGGCGAACTCGCGCAAATCGCGGGAATTTTCTGCGATCCGAAGCTGCGCGACGATTCGCTTCAGTTCTTCCGCGACCAAAATATTTCGGGTTCGGCGCGTTTGCTCGAAAACGCCAAGGATCAGGCGAACGCCTGCATCGAACTTCGCACGGACCAGCAGAGCAATCTGTCCGCGTTCTTGAAGAAGTAGGGAAGTTCGAGACTCGCTGCGCCAATCCGGCCCGGCGAGCCTCTCGATGTTCTGCTCCTAACGCACGGACTCGTCGATTTCGCGCATCCAGTCTTTCTTCTTGAGCACTTCGCGCGGCTTCGCGCCGTCGGCAGGCCCGACGATTCCATCCTTTTCCATGATGTCGATGAGTCTCGCGGCGCGGCCATATCCGACTCGCAGCCTGCGCTGGAGCGTCGACGTTGACGCGCGGCCCATCTCGCACACCACGCGCACCGCGTCCTGATACAAATCGTCGTCCACCGGTTCTCCGGCATCGGACCCGCCAGCCCCCGAGTTCTCATCCTTCGGCGGCTTGAGCATTTCTTCGTTGTAAACCGCCTTCGCCTGCTCTCGCCAGAACGAGCACACCGCCGTAATTTCTTCTTCGGTAACGTACGGGCCGTGGATTCTATGCAGCCGCGAAGAGCCGGCCGGCAAATACAGCATGTCGCCTTTGCCAAGAAGCGATTCGGAGCCGTTGGCGTCCAAAATCGTTCGCGAGTCCACCTTGCTCGCCACTCGGAACGATATGCGCGCAGGGAAATTCGCCTTGATGAGTCCGGTGATGACGTCCACAGATGGCCGCTGCGTCGCGAGAATGAGATGTATACCTACCGCGCGCGCCATTTGCGCCAGCCGAGTGATGGACTCTTCAACGTTATTCGTGTCCACCATCATCAAATCAGCCAGCTCGTCAATTACTATCACTATGTAGGGAAGCGGCTTGTGTTCTTCTTCCTCGACACTATCGAAAAGCGAGAGCGATTGATTCTTCTGGAACGTGCGATTGTATTGCTCGATGTTCCTCACGCCGCGCTGCGCGAGCAGCTTCAAACGCCGCTCCATCTCTCGCGTGGCGTTCCGCAGCACATTCGAAGCGACCTTTGCATCTGTCACTACTGGCGTGAACAAATGAGGAATGTCTTCGTAAAGCCCAAGTTCGAGCCGCTTCGGATCCACGAGGACCAGCTTCAATTCTTCCGGCGTCGCCGTGTAGAGCATTCCCATCAGCAGGGAATTGATGAAGACGCTTTTGCCCGTTCCCGTCGAGCCGGCGATCAGCAAGTGCGGCATCTGCGTCAAATCGGCAACTCGAATTCGCCCGATCAAATCCTTGCCGAGCGGCATTGTGAGCTTGGAAGCCGAGTGCACGAATTCAAGTGATTCGATCACTTCGCGAAGCGCGATCGTCTCTCGATGCGGATTCGGCACTTCGATTCCAACCGTGGATTTTCCCGGGATGCGCTCGATCAGCAGCGACTCCGCTCGCAGAGCCAGGCAAAGATCCTCGGCAAGGCCCGTGATTCGGCTGTATTTGATTCCCGCTTCGGGCTTGAATTCGAATGTGGTGACTACCGGGCCGGGATTGATCTGCGTGATGTGTCCCTTGACGTCGAACTCTTCAGACTTTTGGACGATCGCCCGCGCGTAATCCTTCAATTCGCCTTCGTCCATCTTTTCGCCATGCTCAGGAGGACGCAGCAGCGACGTCGAAGGCAGTCGATAGCTGGTCTTGCCTTTCGCGATTTTCGGCTCGGCTGCAGCCTTGAGCTTGGCCGGCGCGATTTCGGAGTCGCGGAATTTGATGACCGTGGGCACACGGGAAGAAGTTTCCGGCTCGGAGTCCTCCTCCGGCTCGACTTCAGCGGCGACGGCTGCATCCCGCGAAGAAACGGCCTGTGCCGGAGCAGCTCTCCGGCCCGACACCTTGATCTCTTCCATTCGTCGGCGCAGGCGCATCGATTCGCGCTCTTCGCGCCAGTCTTTCAGCCGCACCACCATCCGTCCCAGATAGCCTTCCGCTGCCATCGGCGCGCGCAGCCATTCCGCCGCGGCGCTAAACGAAAACCTCGTCGTGAGAAAAAGCGCGGTGAGGACGCACGCGATACCAACAAGGTTCGCGCCGACTGGATTGAGCGCGCCTCGCAAGCCCGACGCCAGCACGGTTCCCAACAGCCCGCCCGCCGGAATCGCTCCGCGAACGTCCGGGAAGTGCAGCAGCGCGAGTTGCGCAGGCAGAAAGAGAAACATCATCGTCGCGCCGACGATCTTTGCAATTGGCGACGCGATCGCGTGGCTCCGGAACCATCGCATCCCTAACATGAATATTGCCGCCGGAACTAAGAATGCGCCGTAGCCGCAGAACTGAAAGAGCAAATCGGCCAGGTGAGCGCCGAATGGCCCGATCCAGTTCCGCGCAGGGCCCGAAATGGGCGCCGCCGCGGCGACGTTGAACGATGCATCCTGCGGCGAATAGGACAGCAGGCTCAATGCCAGCAGCACCGCCGCCACGAGGCACACGAATCCGATCATTTCATTGAAGCGTTTGTTCTCAGTTGGGTTCAGGATGCGCACAAAATTCTCCCTTGGACAGGGGAAGGCCTGTTTACGACTGGGAGCACGCGGGCGCTATCGCGCGGAGCCCATGGGGAGGAACGCGAGTAACAAAATGACTATACCAAAGAGGATTCGGTAATAAATAAAGATTTTCAATGTGCGTGTCTGTAAATAGCGCAGGAAGAAGGCAATCACCAGGTAGCCGACGACGGCGGAAACGGCGACGCTGATGGCCAGCGTGGACATTGGCAAATCAAGCCCGCCGGCGTGGCGCATCTTGATGAGCTTCGGTAATTCTTTGGCTGCGGCGCCGGCTATGAGCGGAGTGGAAAGGAGGAACGAAAAGCGGGCTGCGGCCTCGCGCGTCAGCCCACGGAACAGTCCGGCGGTAATCGTGATGCCGGAGCGTGAAACGCCGGGGAAAAGCGCGGTCGACTGCGCAACGCCGATGATCATTGCGTCGCCGAATCCCAGGCGGTCCATCCCTCGATCGAGCTTGCTGACGTATTCCGCGTACCACATCAGCAGCGCGATGCCGATCATCGCGATCGCTATCGGGCGCGGGTCCCGCAAATACTCCTCAATCTTTTTCTCGAAGAGAAAGCCGACGATTGCGCCCGGGATCGTGGCGGCAACGAGATACCAGAACATTCGCCGATTCTGCTGCACGCGCTCGATCGTCGCGCCGCTCGGGTATTTGAATCCGAGCCCCGCAAGCGTGAGTTCTACCCAGTCGCGGAAAAAATAGACCACTACCGCGACCAGCGTCCCCGCATGAAGCGCCACATCAAACGCCATCCCTTGATCGGGCCAGTGCAGCAGTTTCGGAATCAAAATCAAATGCGCGCTGCTGCTGACGGGCAGGAATTCCGTCAACCCCTGCACGATGGCAAGAATGATAGCTTGAAAAAGAGACATTTCGATTTAGCCCCGCGAATTTCCCGAAGTCGCCGCGCTCAACGGCTTGATCATAGCGTAGGCGCTTAGCCCGCCCGGATAGTAATTCTTCAAAATACCGCGCGAAAGGTAACCGTGCTTGTTCCAGAACGCAATCGCCGCCGGATTATTCACCGCCGTCTCAATTTCAATTGACTCGACGCCTTGCCGCGCGAGGCGCGCTTCCGATTCACGCACCAGCGCCGAGCCTGTCCCCACACGGCGAAATTGCTCAAGCACGTCGATCGTGATGATGTGCCCGACGCTTTCCCAGTGCGCGGAAAGCAAAAATCCCGCTATCTGCGCGCCGCGCTCGGCAACGATTCCCTCGGCGCCCGGCAACCGTAAATACCATCGCAATTCCCGCCGCGAGTACGCAATCTCCCGCGGATAGCAGACCTGGTCAATCTCGTAAATCGTCTCAAAGTCTTCCGGCCGCAGCGTTCGCAATTGCAGCGTTCTGGTCGCCGATTGTGGC
>CAWDOI010000048.1:0-135570 GCA_963803835.1 uncultured Acidobacteriota bacterium
AGAGCCGGGGCGCCTGCTGGGCTGGCGCTTTCTGAAACGCGCAGCAGGATTTTGCCGAGCAGCGTGCGGCCCGGGAGATTATGCGGCTGGAGCGCGAGCACTTTTTCGGCCTCGGGCAGGGCGCGATCGTCCTGATTGCGGTCGTCGTAGATTTGGGCGCGCAGAAAATGCGCGAGGGCGTCGTTCGGATCGCGCGCCAGGGATTTTGAAAGTTGCGCGAGCGCGGCGGTGGCATCGCCTTTCGATTTGTAGGCGAGCGCCAGACGGTCGCGCGTTTCGTTGTCCGCGGGATCGAGCGCGATAGCGGCCGAGAGATGCTTGATCGCTGCTTCGTAGGTCTGCAGCTCGATATCCAGATCGCCGAGAACGGCGAGCGGCGCGGCAAGTTTGGGATGTTCGCGGGACGAGCGTTCGAGAAGGCGGCGGGCTGCGTCGTTGTTATGAACGGCGCGGTAAGCACTGGCGAGATCGATTTCGGCGGCGCTATTGCGCGGCGAGATATCGAGCGCGGCTTCGTAGCTGGCGATGGCGTCGACCGGGCGGGCGGCCTTGGCAAGAGCGAGGCCAAGCGCGATGCGCAAATTTGGATTGCGCGGCGCCAACGCGACGGCCTTTTCGTACGCCTCGGCGGCCTCGGCCCATCGGCCATGCGCGAAATCTGACTGAGCTTGATCCGCGAGAGCGCGCGCATTCTCCGGAATTTGCTGCGCTACGCAATAAGTTGCGGCGGTAGCCAGGAGAAAGAACAGTGCGGCGAAGATTTGTACACAAACAATTGGGCACCCACGATTCGGCCAACAATTCGCGAGTGTCCGCCGGCCGTGCAAAAGCATCCGCGAATTATAACATCCGATATTGTTCCGAACTTTCGCGCGGAGAGCGATTTCGAGCGGATGACCGGGGGTTTTCACTTGACTCGCCGCGTGCCGGGAATTATAAGCAGCGCCTGCCCGAAATGACTGCGAACAAGCGTTCAAGCGACTTTCTTTATCCGTCTCGATGCACCGAGATACGCATAAATCTTCAGGGGGCTTCTCACACGTGAGTCTCATAACGATTTTCAAAACAATTTGTACGATCGCTCTTGGCTTGATTTTTGCGTTCCCGGCCGCGGCGCAGAATAAAAGAAAAGTGATTCTCGATCAGGATGCGCGCGGGCCGGCGACGACGGACCAGCAGTCGATGCTGATGTTCATCCAGTCGCCGGAAGTGGAGACGCTCGGCATTACGGTGGTCAGCGGCGACATGTGGCGCGATGAGGAAGTGGCGCACACTCTGCGCATGCTTGAGATTGTCGGGCGCACGGACATTCCTGTGCTGCCCGGAGCGGTCTATCCGCTGATCAATCGGATGGACTTCATCGAGCGCTGGGAAAAATTGTATGGGACCGTGCATTATCAGGGCGCGTGGAACGGACATCGACCGGGAATGAATCTCGGCGAAGGATTGCGCGGGAGGTGGCACGAACCGTTTGTCGTGCCGCACATCGTCGAGGGCGATCCCACGACGAAAGCGTCCGAAGAAGACGCGGCGCACTTCATTATTCGCATGGTTCACAAATATCCCCACGAAGTGACGATTTATGCAGGTGGCCCGTTGACGAACATCGCGCAAGCCATCAGCCTCGATCCGAATGTCCCCGATCTCGCGCAGGAATTAGTGATCATGGGCGGGAGCGTGGCGCCGGTGGTGCCGATCGAGTGGAGGACGGAGAATCGCCGCGAATTCAATTTCTGGTGGGATCCGGAGGCGGTGCACATCACGCTGACTTCGCCGTGGCATAAAATCACGATTACCACAGTGGATATTTCGATCAAAACGCGGATGACGAAAGAACTGATCGCCGAGCTGGCAAAGTCGCCGAGTGCGGCATCCCAATACGTGGCCAAATACGCGGACGAAGAATACATGTGGGATGAACTCGCCGCAGCGAGCTGGCTCGATCCGAGCGTGATTACGAAGGAAGATCAGCTCTACATGGACATTAACATCGACCATGGCGCGGGGTACGGCAACGTGATCGTGTGGACTCCTGATTTGCATCCCGGACTCGGCGAGCAGCTGGTACATTTGCCGGCCGAGCTCAACCGTGAAAAGTTCGAGAAAATGTTCATTGACCTGATGGCGCGGCCAACGCCCGGCGCGCACGCGGCGGGCAATTCCAAGTGAGTGTCCGAGCGAGTGTACAAGTGAGGATCGAATGGCGCTGAACCAAAACGTCGACGTGGTGGGAATCGGAAGCTGCACGGTGGATTATTTCGCGATCGTGCCGCGGCTGCTAGGAGCGGAAGAGAAAATCAACGCCGATCGCCTTGAGGTTCACGCAGGCGGCGTGACGGCGAACAATTTGACGCAGGTGGCGCGCCTCGGCGCATCGGCGGGCTGGCTCGGATTGATCGGCGATGACGACAACGGCCGAATCATTCAGGAAGCGTTCAAGGCCGACGGAATGGACCTAAGTGGAATTGAAATCGTGAAAGGCGAGCGATCGTCGCTCACGTGGATTCCGGTGGACGCCGCGGGCGAGCGGTGCATTTACATGTTTCCGAACGTGACCGGCAAGATCAGCCCGTTTCAAGTGAAAGGCCGCTTCGCGCCGCACATTCAAAAGGCGAAGCATTTTCATACGGAAGCGTCGCAACTTCCCCTGGTGCCCGTCCGTGAGGCGATGAAGGTGGCGCAGGCGGCTGGTGTGCGCGTGATTTTCGATCTCGACGTGGCGCCGAGCTTTTTTGCGCAGTCGAATCTCGGATCGGAGCAGGAATTGTCTGGCGCGTTGCAACTCGTGGATGTACTGAAACCATGCAAGGCCGCGGCGCGGGAGCTAACGGGCGCGGCCGACTTCGAGCACATGGCGACCGGGCTGCTGAAGCTCGGGCCGAAATTGGTGGCGATCACGATGGGCGCCGAGGGATGCTTGATCGCGTCGGCGGACAAGATGGTCCACGTGCCCGCGTTCAAACCGAGCGTGGTGGATACGACCGGCGCGGGCGACGCTTTTATGGGCGGGCTCTCTTACGCGCTGCTTCAGGGATGGGATCAAGCGCGCGCGGGACTCTTCGCCAATGCATGCGCGGCGCTCTGCTGCACGAAGGTTGGCGCGCGGGCGATGGCGAAGCGCGACGAAGTTCTTGCATTCATCAAGGCGAAAAGTCCGGCGGGAGCTCCGGCATTTTAAGAGCGGCATTCGAAGCAGCAGCAAGCACGATTCTGCACGTGAGCGAATCGAAAGGACGAAACGATGTATACACCGCCGAATTTTACGGTCGCGCTGGTCATGATGATCGCGACTGCGTTCTGTTGGGGCTCTTGGGCCAACACATATAAAGGCGTGAAGAATTTTCGATTTGAACTTTTTTATTGGGATTATGCGGTCGGCATTTTCGTAATTTCGGTCATCCTTGCCCTGACGATGGGTAACACCGGAACGGACGCATCGAGCTTCTGGGCGAACGTTCATGCCGCGGATCATTCGAACATCGGCTACGCGATGATCGCGGGCGCGATCTTTAATCTGGCGAACCTTTTGCTGGTCGCGGGAATTGACATGGCGGGCCTGGCAATTGCGTTTCCCGTTTCGATCGGAATCGCGCTCGTTGTCGGCGTGGTTCTCACGTATCTTCGCGAGCCGAAGGGCAACGCGGTGATGCTCGGAGCGGGCGTTCTGTGCGCGATCGTGGCTGTACTCATGGATGGAAAGGCGTACGGCCAGCTCGGCGGATCGAATCGCGCGATTTCACGCAAGAGCATTACGGTCTGCGTTGTCTCCGGTATTTTGATGGGTTTGTGGTCGCCGATTTCGACGCATGCGATGCGCACGGGAAATAGCCTTGGGCCGTATAGCCTCGCGGTGTTTTTCACGCTTGGCGCGCTGCTCTCGTGTTTCATCTGGAATATTTATTTCATGAAGCATCCGCTCGTCGGAGAGCCGGTGGCGTTCAGCGGATTTTTCAAAGCGCCGGCGAGCGCACATTTGCTCGGCTTGCTCGGCGGATTCATCTGGGGCGTTGGCACGGTGTTCAGTCTCGTGGCAGGCAATTCGATAGGTTTCGCAATTGCTTATGCGATCGGGCAATCCGCGCCGATGGTGGCTGCGCTTTGGGGAGTGCTGGTTTGGAAGGAATTTGCTGGCGCGAACAAGCAAGCGCGCGCGTACCTGGCACTGATGTTCGCGTTCTACGCCGTTGCGATCTTGCTCGTCGCACGGGCGCATAACGCAGGATAATTACGACCGCGGTTGTAGTGGATTCATATTATTGACTGGCTTCGTATGCCATAAGAGACTCACCCGGGATCAATTTCTCGAGATTGGTGTGTTCTGATTCAACCGGCGTGCCAGTGTATCTGACCTGAAATGAATCGACTCCGCATTTTTCTGCTGTCTTTCCTCTTCCTCAGCGCCGCTTACCTATTTTCGTGGCCGACGGCGACGGTTATTTATGAAGGCACGGTTGCGTTTCACCTCGTGGCGGGCGTTTTGTTTGCGCTCGTGGCGCTGCCATTTATTCTACGGCAGATTCGGAGCGGCACCGCGGCCGATCGAGTGGCTTGGCTGCTCCTGCTTGCGGGAACCGCGCTTGGCATCGCTCTGATATTTACCGGCGCGCCCCGCAGCATGAATTGGCTTCTCTATTCGCACATCGGCGCGTGCCTGGCGGGCGGCGCGATTCTTGCGGCGGCGTGGGCGGGCAAACGCGGGTGGCTCTCCGCGTCTTCCGCGACTACGGCGGCGCGATACGCACTGGCGATCGTGCTGGCTGCGGGGATTGCGGGCGGGGCATCGTGGATGCGTACGGTGCCGTGGGAGCGCGCGAATCGCATCGAGAATCCGAAAATTTCTCCCGCCAGCATGGATGACGAAGGTGACGGGCCGAGCGGGCCGTTCTTCCCGAGTTCGGCGCAGACTCCCGGGCAAAAGAAAATCGCCAAGGAATATTTTATGGAGTCGCAGACGTGCGAGCGCTGCCACCAGGACATCTACAAACAGTGGAACAGCTCGGCGCATCATTTTTCTTCGTTCAACAATCAGTGGTACCGCAAGAGCATCGAGTACATGCAGGACGTGCGCGGGATTCAGCCGTCAAAATGGTGCGCGGGCTGCCACGATCCCGCGCTGCTCTTCAGCGGCGAGTTTGACCGGCCGGTCCGCGAGATCGAGATGACGCCGGAGGGACAGGCCGGCCTCGGTTGCATGATGTGCCACTCGATCACGAACGTGCGAAGCACGATGGGCCAGGGAAATTATCTGGTCGAAGTACCCGCGTTGCACGATCTGGCCACCAGCAACAATCCTGTGGTGCAGCGGCTGCATGATTTTCTCGTCGAGCTCGATCCGGAGCCGCATCGCCGCACGTTCTTGAAACCGTTCATGCGCAACGACACGGCGGATTTTTGCTCGGCATGCCACAAAGTGCATCTCGATGTGCCGGTGAATCATTACCGGTGGAGCCGCGGATTCAACGACTTCGACAACTGGCAGGCCAGCGGCGTTTCGGGATTTGGCGCGCGCTCGTTCTACTATCCGCCGAAGCCGCAGACTTGCACGGATTGCCATATGCCGATGGCACGGCAAAAAGATACCGCGGCAGGGCCCAAGAGCGTTCACACGCACAGCTTTTTCGCGGCCAATACGGCTGTGCCTTTTGCCAATCGCGATGAGGCGCAACTCGCAGGCACGGAGAAATTTCTGAAGTCGAAAGCGGTCAGCGTGGATATTTTCGCGATTGCGCCGGAGAAAGGCGGAGAAAAGCCGGCGGTAGCTGCGACATCGCCGATGGCGCCCCAACTTTCGACGACGTTTGCCGTTGGCGAGGAAGCGGAAACGGAAGCGCCGTCGGGAAACGCGGCGCTTGCCGAAGAGGCTGGCGAACCGAGCGTGTCAATTTCCGCGCCGCTCAATCGAGTGAACGCGGAAGTCCGGCGCGGCGATACGGAGCGGGTGGATGTGGTTGTGAGGACGCGTCTCGTGGGGCATTTCTTTCCCGGCGGGACGGTGGACGCTTTCGATTGCTGGCTTGAACTTTCAGCGACGGATGAAAATGGCAAAGTGATTTTCTGGAGCGGGCTTGCCGAGGACCATGGCCGCGGACCGGTCGACGCGGGAGCGCATTTCTATCATGCGTTGCTGATCGACGAGCACGGCCACCCGATTAACAAGCGAAACGCGTGGGCCGCGCGGGCGACGGTGTACGTGCATCTGATTCCGCCGGGAGCTGCGGATACGGTTCATTACCGGCTGAAAATTCCGGCGGATGCGGGCTCGCGCATCGAATTGCATGCGAAATTGAACTATCGAAAATTTTCCTGGCTGAATACGCAGTTTTCATTTGGAGGCGTGCGAGATCCGAAAGACACGACGCCGGATGTGACCTCGGATTTCGACGACGGGCATTGGCTGTACAACGGCGATACGTCGAATGTTTCAGGACAAATCAAGACGATTCCGAATTTGCCAATCGTGACGCTCGCGGAAGACAAGGCTGAACTTCACGTGTTGCCTGCAAGCGCGCCGGAGCCGCCGATGCAAGTTCGCCTGGATAGTGCGGATTGGTCGCGCTGGAACGACTACGGCATCGGCCTGCTGCTGCAAGGCGACTTGAAGGGCGCGGTGAATGCGTTCCAAAAGATCACGCAGGTGGCGCCGCAGAATCCGGATGGCTGGGTGAATATGGCGCGCGCGCGATTCCAGGAGGGAAATTTGACCGCGGCGAAAGAGGCGGATGAGAGGGCGCTGGCGCTGGCGCCGTCGCTGGCGCGCGCGAATTTCTTCTACGCGAGAATACTGCGGAATCAGGGCAAATACGATGAAGCCGCCGCGTATTTACGGATTGTGCTGGCGCAATATCCGCGCGACCGCGTGGTGCACGACGAAATGGGCCGGATTTTATTCCTCCAGCGGCGCTATGCGGATGCGATCCATGAATTCGAAGCGACGCTTTCGATTGACCCCGAGGACCTGGAAGCGAATTACAATTTGATGCTTTGCTATACGGGCGCCGGCCACGCCGATCGTGCGGCGGAATTTCAGAAGCGCTATATGCGCTTCAAAGCGGACGAATCGGCGCAGACGCTGACCGGGCCGTACCTGCGCACGCATCCGGAAGACAATAATGAGCGGCAAGCGATTCACGAGCATGTGTCCGTTTCAGCCGAGGTGCTGCGCGCCGCTCAAGCAAAAGACCGCGCGGCGGTTCACGGGGGATCTGATTGAAATTAAGATTGACGCGATACTTTCGTGCGCCTGGGTTGTTGCTGCTAATTCTTTTCATCATACCGGCGGCCGCTCTTACGGGGGGGCTGACTCGTTCGCTTGCAGCGCGATCTCAATCGGGCGGCAAAGCGGCTGCGACATCTGCCGTGCACTTTGACGACATCACTCGAGCGGCTGGCATTCACTTCACGCACAACAACGGCGCTTACGGGAAGAAATTTCTGCCGGAGGCGATGGGGTCCGGCGTGGCGTTTCTCGATTACGACAACGACGGCTGGCAGGACATTCTCTTCGTGAACAGTGCCGATTGGCCCGAGCACCACGTTCACGCGTCGCATCCGGCGCTTTATCACAACAATCACGACGGAACTTTTACCGACGTGACCGCGAAGGCTGGGCTGGCGGCGGAGATGTTCGGGATGGGCGTCGCGATCGGCGACTACAACAACGACGGGTGCGACGATATTTTTATTACGGCGCTCGGGCAAAATCATCTCTTCCGCAATAATTGCAACGGCACGTTTACCGACGTGACGAAACAGGTGGGACTTTGGGGGCCGAACGATTTCAGCACGAGCGCGGCGTGGGTGGATTACGATCGCGACGGCAAACTCGATTTAGTTGTCGCGAACTACGTGCAGTGGTCCGAGCCGAACGATATTTACTGCACGATTGACGGCAAAACGAAATCGTATTGCACGCCGGAAGCTTACAAAGGCGCATCGGTGCGGCTCTGGCACAACCGCGGAGACGGAACCTTCGAGGACGTGACGAAAAAAGCGGGGCTCGGCGACGCAACTTCGAAGACGCTTGGCGTTGCGATTCTTGACGCGAATCAGGATGGATGGCCGGACATCGCGTTCAGCAACGACACGCAACCGAACAAGCTCTACATTAACAATGGCAACGGAACTTTTACTGAGAAGGGTGTCGCGGCGGGGATCGGATTCAACGAGGACGGCGTGGCGCGCGCGGGCATGGGAATTGACGCGGCGGATTACGATCACATCGGCTACCCGAGCCTGCTGATCACGAATTTTTCGAATCAGATGGCGGCGCTGTATCACAACGAGCGGAACGGGCTGTTTGTAGATGAGGCTGCGCCGACGGGGATCGGGCGCGCCAGCTTGCTCACGCTCGGCTTCGGCTGTTTTTTTGTCGATTACGATCTTGACGGGTGGCTCGATATTTTTCTCAACAACGGGCACATTGAAGACGGCATCGAACGGATTCAGAATCGCGTGCGCTATGCCGAGCCGCCGCATCTCTTTCGCAATTTGGGCAACGGGAAATTTGAGGAAGTGACCGCTTCGATGGGCGCGCGATTTGCATCACCTCGCGTGGCGCGCGGCGCGGCCTACGGCGACATTGATAACGATGGCGCGCCAGACATCGCGATCTCTACGAACGGCGGCGCGGCGTATCTCTTCCACAACGTGGGCGCGACGAATCACCGGCTGCGCATCAAGCTTGTGGGGACGAGCTCGAATCGCGACGGAATCGGCGCTGTCGTAAAGCTGGCCACAGGTTCCGACACGCAGACGGAAATGCTGCGAAGCGGATCGAGCTATCTCTCCTCGAGCGAGCTTGTGCTAACCTTTGGCCTCGGCGCGCACGAGCAAGCGGACACAATCGAAGTGCGGTGGCCAAGCGGCAAGAGCGATCGACTGACCAATGTGCATGCCGATCAAATCATCACCATCAAAGAAGGCTCCGGCCAATCCGCGGCGCAACCCCTGCGAAGGAAATAGGAATGCTTAATCGAAAGCGGCTTTTGTGGCCGGCGCTCGCGGCCGGCGCGGCGGGATTGTTTTTGTCGCCGTTCCTCGAACCGCGCGAACACGCAGCGAGCCCGGCGCAATCGGCGGCGAGCAGCAACGCGAAAACTCTTGAGGCGCTGCGGCTGAACAATCTCGGCATCGCTTACATGGATCAGCAGCGGCCGCAGGATGCGCTGAAATGCTTTCAAGAAGCCTCCGCCGCGGAACCCAAGAACTACATCCCCCGATTAAATCAGGGCGTCGCGCTTCTGAACACGCAGCGCTCCGATGATGCGCGCGCGATTTTGTCGGAGGCCGCGAAATCGCAGCCGGGCGATGCGCACATCTGGTACAACCTCGGCCTTCTCGAGAAATCGGTTGGGAATCCCGAAGCGGCGCTCGCGAATTTCGAGAAGGTGGCCGCAATTGATCCGGACGATGCCGACACGCACTATTTTATGGGGCTGCTGAATTCGCAACTTCACCAGTATCCGAAGGCGATCGAGGAATTTCAAAAAGCGGTCGCGATCAATGCGTTTCATTTGTCGGCGGAATTCGGAATGGCGCAGGCCTATCAACGCAGCGGCGACACGGCGAACGCAAAGATTCATCTTGAGCGCTTCCAGCACCTCAATTCGAGCAAGCTTGGCGTGCCGATGAGCTTGATTTATGGCGAGCAAGGCAAGTATTCGCTGGCGGAAGCGATTACTTCACCGGCGATGGCGCCTACAGCTGCGATTCCGGTTCATTTTCAAATCGCGAATGAAGCCGCGGGGCTGCCGACTACGAGCGATGCCAGCGCTGCGGCGGGCGCGGCGGCCGACTCCGGCGAGTGTGTTTTTGATTTCGACGGCGATGGCATGCCGGACATTTTCCTGACGAACGCGGCGGGTGACGGGCAGTCGGCGTTTTATCGCAATGAGGGCAGCGGACATTTCAAGGATGTGACAAAGACTGCCGGGCTCGCGATGTCGGGTGCTGTGAGTTGCGCTGCGGGCGATTACGACAACGACGGGCACGCTGATCTTGCCGTTGGATTCAATGGGCGCATCGCGCTCTATCGCAATCAGGGCGACGGCACGTTCCGCGACATGACCGATACGGCAGGAATTCACTCCACAATTTCGGCGCGCGCAATGACGTTCGTGGATTTCGACCACGACGGCGATTTGGATCTTTACGTGACGAGCGCTCCGGCGGCGGACGCGGCGTCCGGTGCAGCCGCAGCGAAAAGTGAACTGTGGCGCAACAACGGGAATGGCACATTTACAAATTGGAGCGCTGAATCGGGACTCGGGATCGCGGCGAGCGGCGTCACGATCAGCGACATTAATAATGACCGCGCGATTGATTTCGTCGCGACGAGCGCATCCGGGCAGCCAACGATTCTTTTTAATCCTCGAGAAGGGCAATTCAACGCGAGTCAGCCGTGGAGCAGCGGAATGCCTGCCGCGAGCAACGGCGTTGCCGTCTTCGATTTCGACAAAAATGGTTGGATGGATGTGGCGTTCACGTACCCATCTGCGCCAGCCGTGACGCTCTGGCGCAATGTGAACGGAAAGCGATTTGAGCCGGTCGCGCTTCCAAGGCTCGATTGGACGGAAGCGTGGGGCGTGGCCGCGATTGATTACGATAACGACGGCTGGATCGATCTCGTCGTCGTCGGCGAAGACGCATCGGGTGGAAAGGTCGCGCTGTTCCGCAATGAGGGGTCGACGGGATTTTGTGATGTGACGAAAGACGTCGGCTTGGACAAAATCGCGCTGTCGCATCCTCGTGCGGTGGTTCCCTTTGACTACGACGGCGATGGCGGCGTGGATCTGCTGATCACGCAAGCCAATGCGGCGCCGGTGTTGCTGCGAAATATCGGCGGCAACAAGAATCACTGGCTGCGCGTGACTCTCACAGGCACGAACGACAACAAGAGTGCTATCGGCACAAAAGTGGAAGTATTCGCCGGCGCGATGCGGCAGAAGTTCGAAGTCGCCGGTGCGACGGGATATCTCGGCCAGGGTCCCGCGGAGATTCACGCCGGGCTAGGTTCCGAATCTGCGGCTGATGTGGTGCGATTGCTTTGGCCGACCGGCGTCCTGCAGGATGAAATTCACGTGGAAGGCGGCGCGCGCAAGGAAATTGCGGAGATCGATCGACGCGGCAGCTCGTGCCCAATCGTCTTCGTGTGGAACGGCAGGCGCTACGAATTTCTTGCCGACATGATCGGGCCCGGGATTGTGGGCCATTGGATCGCGCCGGGCCAGCGCGACGTGCCGGATCCGGATGAATATCTCAAGGTGAATGGATCGCAGGTGGCGTTGCACGACGGCAAGATCAGCTTCCGAATGCTCGAGCCAATGGAAGAGCTGGATTATCTCGACCGCGTTCGCCTGCTTGCGATTGACCATCCTTCGGACGTCGAGGTGTATCCGAATGAGCGCTTCGCGAGCAATCCGCCGTTTCCGGACTTCAAAGTGATCGCAAGCCGCAATGCGCACGTGCCAGCGGGAGCGTGGGACGATCGCGGACGCGACGTGCTGCCGCTGCTGCTCGAGCGCGATCGCAAATACGTCGCCGATTTCCCGAGCGCGCCATACCAGGGATTCGCTGCGATGCACACGCTCGAACTCGATCTCGGCGAATGGGACGCATCGCGGCCCCTGCGCCTTCTGCTGGATGGCTTCACGGACTACTTCACGGCAAACTCGATGTATGCCGCGTGGCAGGCGGGGATCCAGCCGGTCGCGCCGTACGTTGAAGCGCAAGACGCTGCCGGCAAGTGGACGCGAGTGGTGGATGACATGGGATTCCCCGCCGGACTCGCGCGTACGATGGTGGCCGACTTGACGGGCAAATTGCCGCCGGGCACGCGGCGGATTCGTATCGTCACGAATCTCAAAATCTATTGGGATCGAATCCGGATTGACAATTCGCCGCCCGAGATTCCGTTCCGCACGAGCGAAGTGCCGCTCGCCGACGCGCGGCTCGGATTCCGCGGATACCCGCAAGTGGTCGAGGGCAATCCGAAGAACGACATTCGCTACGTGTACGAAAATGTGAGCGCAACTGGGCCGTACACGCGGCAGACTGGTTATTACACGCGCTACGGCGACGTGAAGGAATTGGTCGCGGCGACGGACAATAAGTACGTCATCTTCGGATCGGGCGACGAGGTGGCGGTGAATTTCGATCCGTCAAGGTTGCCGCCGGTTCCTGAACATTGGACGCGCGATTATTTCTTCTATGCCGACGGCTTCGCAAAGGACATGGATTTCTACGCCGCATACGGCGACACGGTCTCGCCACTGCCGTTCCATACGCTCGTTCCCTACCCGTATCCGGGCGGAATCGGCTATCCTCTCGATGCGGAGCATCTGAATTACATTTTGAATTACAACACGCGGCCGGTGAGCGGACCGGCCGGGCCCAGCCTATTGTTTCGCTACACGAAATAACGGAATAAAGCGCGCTCTAATTGCACGATTTTCATGTGACAGGCGATGCGATGCGCCGTTGGCCATACCGCATTACGCGCCACCAAAAGCTTTCTATCTTCATCCAACATCGAGAGGACTATTCAGCGAATGAAGATTGATACGCAAACTTTTCAGCGACACCGGCGGATGATCGCGGCAGCGCTCCTTCTCTTCGCTCTACTTACGCCCACATTGATTGCGCAAACGTCCGGTCAATTGAACGGCACGGCGATTCTCCAACATTTGAATGCCGTCATCGGTTGGTATCGAACGGCCAGCGCGGGATTCCAATCGAGCGGACAACCGAGCGATGCGATTTACCACGAGAACGCGCGCAGCTTAGCACTCGAGACAACGCAACTCGCATTCCAAGCGGCAAAGGCTGAGGCAGCGCTTATCGCCGCGGATAACGCGGGTAGCGGATCGAACCAGGCTCAGGCGGCGCCTACGGGACAGTCCAATTACAGCAAGATGGAGACGAACATCACGGCGCGGATCGCGGCGCTTCAATCTCAACTGGACGCGATCAACAAGAAGATCGCTTCCGCGTCGAAACGGAATCTTCCGACGCTGACATCGCAACGCGACAGACTGCAAGGCGAGATCGAGCTAAACAAAACCATGCAGGACGCGGTTCAAAAAATGTCCACATTCGTCGGGAGCAGCGGCGAAGGCGCCACCGTGGGACTTCTCGGGAGCATCGCGGAGCTTGAAAAGACGATTCCTGAGCTGGCGAGCACGGTAAAGGGGCAGAATTCGGCTGCAAGCTCGAGCAGCCAGGAGGGCGTAAAACAGAGCCCAACCGGGCTCATCGGGCAGACAGAACTTCTCTATGACCAATTAATGAGCATGCATTCGATCGACCAGTTCATCTCGCAGACGATGAAATTGCGAGGCACCGTGACCGCTCTTCGGCAGCCATTGGTGGCGGAACTGAAAGATACGATTCAGCAAGGGCAGGATCGCGCGAATCAGCCGCCATCGACCACTCCGGCGCAATTGGAAGCGGATAAAAAAACATTCGATGATCTGACGGACAGATTCAAGCGCCTGACGAAGGCCACGCTCCCGCTGAGCCAGGAGATTATTCTTCTCGATCAGAGCCGCTCAAACCTGCTCGAATGGCGGCAATCGATCTCAACTGAATACAAAATGATATTGCGCACGGTGTTGGCGCGTGTGCTCGTCATCGGAATCGCTCTCGCGCTCCTGATGATCTTCTCGGAAGTTTGGCGGCGCATGACGTTTCGTTACGTGAAGGATGAGCGCAGGCGGCGGCAATTTTTAACGTTGCGCCGGTTCGTGACAGCATTTCTCGTCATTATTGTGCTCGTGCTCGGATTCGTCAGCGAATTCAGTTCGCTCGCGACTTTCGCCGGGTTCATCACTGCTGGCATTGCTGTCGCATTGCAAGCCGTGATCTTGTCGGTCGCCGCTTATTTCTTCGTTATCGGCCGGTACGGCATCAACGTGGGCGACCGCATTTCGATCGCGGGCGTCACCGGAGACGTGATTGATATCGGCATCGTGCGCCTGTACCTGATGGAATTGGCTGGAACGAATGTGGACCTATATCCCACCGGCCGGATCGTCGTGTTTTCGAATTCGGTGCTGTTTCAGGCGACGACGCCACTTTTCAAACAGCTCCCCGGCACGGAATACACCTGGCACGAAGTGGCGGTCGCGATGACGCCGGGAACGAATCATCAAGCCGTGCAAGAGAAATTGATGGCCGCGGTGAGTTCGGTGTATGAGCATTACCGCCCCGAAATCGAAAGGCAATTTGGAACCGTCGAGCGCCGAATTGATGTACAAATGAGGGCGCCATCACTCGAAGGACAGCTTCGATTCGGAGACACCGGCCTCGAATACGTGGTGCGCTACCCCGTGGAAATTCGGAGCGCCGCCGAGATGGACGGCAAAGTGACTAGGGCGCTTCTCGATACGATCAGTAAGACGCCGGAAATGCAGTCGTCGGTTACGGGGTCGCCGAAGATTCGCGCGGTGATTCGGGGATAGTGGGAATTGCTGCTCGCATCCGAGCGGGCCTGCTTCTAAGTCTCGGGAAGGCAGCGCCTTAGCCCGAAGCCCGGCTGGCGCTCGTCCGCTTGATTGCCTCCTGATAGAATGTTAGCTTCAGCAAATCCATAGGCTTACAGCGCGTTCAGCCGAACTGACATTTGGCAATGGGAACAACGCATCGATCCAACTCAGCGAATGGCAGCGGCACTGGCGACGCTAAGGCCGATTCCCGTCCTCATACGTATTGGCGCGTCGAGGGGAGCCTTTTGAACCTCACGGCGGTGCGCCCGGTGGGATTCTTCGCCTGGAATGCACAGAGCTTTCTCGAACGCTGGGCGCGGCGCGGCACGATGGGAGTGCTGGCGGTGGCCCGGCCGGTGTTCTATGCGACGCATAGGGTGGGTGCAACGCGGCTGCTGCACACCGTGCTGCGAGGTGTCAGCCGCGACCGGCTCGAGCTGCTTGGCCAGGAATATTTCGAATACGTCTTCAAACCGCGCCTGAAGCCGGAAGGCGTCGCAAAATTGAAGGAGGCGTTGGCCGGCGGTGAGCGGGTCGTTCTGGTTAGCCAGGGGCTCGACCACATCATGGGGCCGCTCGCTGAGTATCTGGGCGTAGACAGCCTGATTGCAAACCGGCTTGAATTTCGGGATGGGATGGCGACAGGGCGGTTGCTTGATCCGGTGATACGTCCGCGGGGACCGCTGGCGAAATTGATCGGGCACCGACCAGATGGGCGAATCAGCCGGGAGAAGTTGGCTCGGGATCTTGGCTACGCCAAACGTCCGGAAATACTTGACGGGGCGATTCGGCCTGCGCGTCGCGAGCCGGAAAAAGTTGCGGCTGCGGTGGTGCACTTCCCCGGGCGGCCCGGCATCGCAAGGCTCTCCGTTCGCGAATCGCTCGCCGGAAAGAGCATGCTGCTCATTGGAGCGACGGGATTTATCGGGAAAGTGTGGCTCGCCAATCTGCTGCACGATTTGCCGGAGATTCAGAAGGTCTACGTTCTCATCCGGTGGAATCGTTCGCAGACGTCGCTCGCGCGATTTCAGAAAATTGTGGAAGAATCTCCGGTGTTTGGTCCGCTTGCGGAGCAGCACGGCGCGCGGCTTGCGGAATTTTTGCGCGAGCGTGTGAGGGTGGTCGAAGGCGATGTGACGAAGCCGGGACTTGGTCTATCGCCTGATATTGCGGCGGAGATGGCTGGGTCGCTGGACGTTATCGTGAACAGCTCCGGATTGACGGATTTCAATCCGGATTTGCGCGACGCGCTTTCGTCAAACGTCTCGGCGGTCACGAACGTGCTGGATTTTCTTGCGACTTGCCGGCATGGAGCCCTGCTGCATCTTTCAACGTGTTACGTAGCGGGAAAACGCGATGGACGCATCCTCGAAGAGATCAGGCCGAACTACACACCCGCGGGTCTGAAGGATTACGACGCCGAAAAAGAAATCCGCGCGCTCGAAGCATTGATTCGCGAGACCGAAGCGCGCGCCGAAAGCGCTGAGGTCACCGCCGAACTGCGCCGCCAGGCTCTCGCGAGCGAGCACGCTGCAAAAGATTTGCATGGCGTGGCACTCGATCATCAGGTGCGCAAAAATCGGACGCGCTGGATTCGCCAACAAATGACAGCTGCGGGAACGCGGCGCGCGAATGAATTGGGCTGGCCCAACACCTACACGCTGTCGAAGGGCCTTGCCGAATCGCTCATCCAGAAGTTCATGGCCGCTTCGCCTCAGATTCCCATCGCGCTCGTGCGGCCTGCGATTGTCGAGTCGTCAATTGAAAAGCCATTTCTCGGATGGAACGAAGGTATCAACACGTCGGCGTCGCTTTCCTATTTGCTGGGAACTTACTTCCGGCAGTTGCCCACGAATGAGCGCAAGTGCCTCGACATCGTGCCTGTCGATCTCGTTTGCCGGGGCATGACGCTCGTAGCCGCGGCGCTCACGCAGAAATGCAACGCGCCGGTTTATCAGATTGCATCGTCGGTGACGAATCCGTGCAATATGCGGCGCTCGATCGAACTGACTGGCCTCGGACATCGCAAATATTACCGCGCGCAAAATGGCTTCGGTCACCGCATGAAGATCAAGTTTGACGCGATTCCTGTTTCGAAAGCTCGATACGAAAAGCTGTCGGTGCCAGCGCAAAAGGCGATTGTGCAGGCGATCAACCGGACGGTCGAGCCGATTCCATTTGTGAAGCCGCCGCTCGCGCGACAGGAGCGCGAACTGGACAAGGTGATCAAACTCATCGCGCTATTCGAACCGTTTATTTTGCACAACGATTATATTTTCGAAGCGTCGAACATCGAGAGGCTGGCGGTGGCGCTGCCGGGAGAAGAGCGCGCTGATTTTGGATACGACGCCGGTTCGCTCGATTGGTGGGATTACTGGATTAACGTGCACATTCCGGCGCTGCGGAAGTGGTGCTATCCTCTCATCGAAGGACGCGCCCCGGAGGCGCAACCGCGTCGCAGCGTGCCGCTAGGCGACACGCCGGAGACGGGCGGAGCGGAAGCGACGCGAGCAGCGCCGGCGGCGTCCTAAACACCCAAACACCGTGGCCATCTTCCTGACCGGATCGACCGGCTATATCGGCGCGCATGTTCTCGCGAATCTCCTGGAGAATTCCTCGGAGAATGCGAACTTGCTCATCCGCGCGCGCGATGAGAAAGAAGCGCGCGAGCGGCTTTGGCGCGCGATTCAAATCCACATCGAATTTCCACGATTTCGCGAGCTGCTCGATTCTCGAATCGCATTTTTTCGCGGCGATTTGACGGCTTCGAGATTCGGACTCGAAAACGACGATTACCAGCGGCTCGTGAAGACTACGGATTCCGTCGTGCATTGCGCCGCATCGCTCAATCGCAAATCCGAGAAAACTTGCTTGAACGTGAATTTGCGCGGCACGCTGCAAGTGATTCAACTTGCGTCGCGCGCGAATAGCGATCACGGCTTGCGACGATTTAGCCATGTGAGCACCGTGGCTGTGGCGGGAATGCGCAGCAACGAGGTGGTGCAGGAAGACACTGCCATTGACTGGGATCGCTCCGATTACGATCCCTACGCGCGTACGAAGAAATTCTGCGAGCACATGGGGCGCGAATTGTTGCCCGGCGTGTCGAAGCTTTTTTTACGGCCGAGCATCGTACTCGGGGATTCGCGCCGCCCGGAAACGACGCAGTTCGATATGGTCCGGGCGTTCGTATTTTTTGCGGGCTTGCCGATGCTTCCCTTCCGGCCGGGCGACCGGCTAGACATCGTGCCGGTTGATTACGTTGCCGACGCGATCTCCACGCTTCATCTGAAAGAGAAGCCGTTGCATGAGATTTACCATCTTTCTTCTGGGACGGATGCGGAGACCTTTCAACAACTTACCGAGGCGCTGGCGAGCGCGCAGGGAAGGCGCGGGCCGATGTTTATGCCCGGTCTCGAGAAGTCGTCGACGCGAATGGTGAATTCGCTGGCGCGGCGTTCAGGTAAGCTCGGCGGCATTGCGACGTTGCTGAAAGTGTTCCTGCCATATCTGCTTTGGAATACAGTTTTTGACAATTCGCGCGTGGTCGCGGAGCTTGGGCGCAAGCCAGAGCCGTTTTCAAAGTATTGCTACGGGCTCATGCGTTTCAGCCGGGAAAACAATTTCAGTTACAGGTATCAGGATTGGCCGAACGCTGCCGACGCGGCAAAAATGGCGTCGGCTGCTGCTGCAAGTGAAGAGCGCAGGGATACCCGATCATGACCGACGTGCTACTCGAGGCGTGGGTGAGCGGCATTATCGAGCTTGAAAAGCTCATGTGGATGCTCGGCGCGGGCCGAACTTGGCGTCCGGGCGACAAATTGAAGATGCTTTTCGCGGGCTACAACGGCACGCGGAACACGGGCTCGGACGTTCGCGTAGAAGAAATTCTGCGCCAGGTGCGCCACGTGCTCGGCGCCGACAATCTCGATCTATCCGTGATGACGCAAAGCTTCGAGAATTCCCGCGGTTATTTTGGAGACGCGCGGCAGGTATATTTGCCGGACGTCTTCCCGCCATTTCTCTTTCGCGAAGTGCCGAAGCACGACGGCGTGATTGCGTGCGAAGGATCGATGTTCAAGAGCAAATTCGCGAACGCGCTGACGACGATGATTATCGGATCGCTGGGAATCGCGTCCGCGCAGAACAAGCTCAGCGTGGGATACGGCGCGGAAGCGGGCGATATGGATCCGCTGCTGCGGAAAATGTGCAAACGATACTGCGCGGGCTCGCTGATTATTACGCGCAACCCGGAATCGCAGGACGTGCTCGGAAAGCTCGGTGTCTCGACGGAGCTTGGGACGGATACCGCTTGGACATTCGAGCCTCACGGCCCGGAATACGGAGAGAAAGCGCTGCGCGATGCGGGTTGGGACGGGCGCATGCCGGTGCTCGCGGTTTGCCCAATTCATCCGTTTTGGTGGCCGGTGAAGCCATCAATTTCGAAGTGGGTTTCGCACGCCGTTGCGGGAGCTTACAAAGAAAGCCATTACCGTTCACTTTATTTTCACCGCTCGGGCGCCGATGTGGATGCGGCGTACGGGAAATATCTTTCGGGAATCAGCGGAGCGGTGAAGCGTTATACGAGGAAGCGGCCGATGTTCACGATTCTCGTTGCGATGGAAGCGCTGGACACGCGCTCGTGCGAACGAGTGAGCGAGAAGCTTGGCGGGGCGCCGATTTTTTCGTCCGAAAAGTACAACATGTACGAGATTGTGAGCGTTTTGCGATGTTGCCACCGGATGGTTTCGTCGAGGTATCACGCCATCGTTACGTCCATGCCGGCTGGCGTCGTTTCCGCGGGCGTCACGATGGACGAGCGCATCCGCAACATCATGCGCGAGCGTGGTCACGATCACCTTCTGCTACGCGTGGATGATTCGGATCTCGAAGAGAAGCTGATCGTGATTCTCGAGCGGATGGATAGAGATAGCGATGCCATTCGCGAAGCGCTGGCGGCGACGGTGGTGCGAAATCTACAGCTCATGGCGCGGATGGGAACTTATCTCGAAGCGCACGTCGCGCGGCGCTATCCGGAATTTCCAATTCGCGGCGGCTCGCGAAGCTGGGAAGAATATTTGCCGCCGATGAGCGCGCGCCTCGAACAATTGGCGACGGCGCATGCTTGAGCGGAGTTGCCAGACTCCATGAACTTCCTCGAAACGCTTCTCGAAAGATTGAAAACCGCGGGCGATGCGCCCGTGATGCAGGAGATCCATCCCGACCGCGTCGAGACAGCTTCCGGCAAGCAATTGCTTGAGCTGATGGCGAAGGCGCGCGCTTACGTCCAAGGCAGCGGACTCGAAAAAGGCGATCGCTGCGCGCTTCTGGGGCCGAATAGCATTCGCTGGGCTGCGGTTGATCTTGCGTTGATGGCCGAAGGAATTATCGTCGTGCCGCTGTACGCGAGGCAGGTTCCGGCTGAGCTTGTCGGCATGATGAAAGATTGCGCGCCGGCGAGGCTGCTATGCGCCGATGCGGCGTTGCGCGATTCGATCACTTCGATTTGGCCGGAAGCGCCGGTGACGGCACTTTTTGACGACATTTTCGCGGTCGCGGGGAATGATGCCGACCCTCCTCAACCGCTCGCGGACGATGACACCGTTACGATCATTTATACTTCCGGGACTTCGGGCGAGCCGAAGGGTGTTGCGCTCAACGCGCGCGGAGTCAGCCACATCATTCCGTGCACGAACGCGCGTCTTGACGAATTGATGGCGCTGTATCCGAAGCAGTCGCGGCCCGATCGCATTTTTCATTACGGCCCGATGAGTCTGGCGGCTTCGTGGATCGTGATGCTGACCGCGCTGAGCCGGAATGGCGTTCTTTTGCTTTCGATGGATCTCAAGCGGCTGCCCGATGAAATGAAGGTGGCCGCACCGGATTACTTCATCAACGTGCCGATCTTGCTCGAACGCATACGGACGAAGATTGAAGCGCAGATTGCGGAACGAGGCGGATTTGTGGCGTCGCTATTCGCGCGCGCCAAGGCCGCTTACGGCCGCGAGCAGATCGGCAAGGTGCGATTCGGTGACGGCGCGTGGCTTGCGCTCGCGGACGCGATCATGTTTCGTAAGGTTCGCAAAATGATCGGTGTGAACCTGAAAGCGTTGATCTGTGGTTCAGCGCCGCTTGCCGTGGACACCCAGCTCTTTTTCATGATGATCGGAATTCCGGTTTTACAGGTGTACGGGCTTACGGAAACGACGGCCATCTGCACGCTCGACGATCCGCAACATCCGGTTCCCGGCTACGTCGGTGCCGCGATTCCGGGAATTGAAATGAGAGTTGGCGAGAACGAGGAGATTATTGTGCGCGGACCGAATATCTTCCCGGGCTACTGGAATCGCCCGGAAGCAACGGCGCAGGCATTGCGCGACGGCTGGTTTCATACTGGAGATCAGGGCGAGCGGAGCGCGGACGGCAATTGGAGAATTGTCGGCCGGGTGAAGAATCTCATCGTTTTGAATTCAGGCCACAAACTTCCACCCGAGCCGATCGAGGAGAATCTACGAGCGCTGGCTCCCGGCGCCGATCACGTGATGCTTGTTGGAAACGATCGAAGTTTCCTCGCGGCGATATTTTCCGGCGCGAACGGCAACGGACTGGCCGCTTCGGATTTGCAGTCGGCGCTCGATCGAGTCAACGGGAATCTGCCACATTACCGGCAGGTTCGCGCGTTTTGCGTCGCGCCCGAGTCGTTCTCGGTCGAGAATGGGTTGCTGACCACCAATGGTAAACTGAAGAGGGATGCGATCTACGAGCGGCTGCGGCCCGCCATCGAGGATATTTACCGGAAGCCACAGAAATGAACGAATTTCACGGAAAAACGCTTTCGTGGACGACGGCGAAAGGAGTCATCGAGCTTGCGCTGCACCGAGAGCCCGGCAACGAAATCGGCTCAGAGACGCTTCTCGAGCTTGAACGCGTCGGCGTCTTGCTCGCCTCGCTCGATGAAACGACGCACGCGCTGATTATTTACAGCAAGATGCCCGCCGGCTTTTGCGCGGGCGCAGATTTACGGGAATTGTACGAGAGAATGCAGCGGATTTCGGCCGAGGACCGGCTCGAGGGCGTGAGAGATTTTCTCGAGCGGATTCATCGCGTGATGAACGCAATTGACGAAGCGCCGATCACAACGATCGCCGCCGTCCACGGCGTGACGTTCGGCGGCGGATTGGAGCTTGCGCTGACGTGCGACATCATCATCGCTGACAAAATGGCGCGCTTCTGCTTTCCGGAGCTGCGCCTTGGATTGATTCCCGGATTCGGCGGCATTCCGCGAATGAAGCGCGATCTGGGGAACGGCGTCGTGCGCGATTTCGTTCTTACCGGTCGCAGCTTTAATGCCGCGAAAGCGCAGAGCGTCGGGCTTGTGAGCCAGGTGACGGGCGAAGGCGAAGCGCTGAATGTCGCGCGAACGACGGCCGCGCAACTCGCGAAGTTTGACCGCGAGACCGCGATCGCCGCGAAGAAGTTCATCAAGCACATTCCGGAAGCGGAATTGCGGCATGAAATTGAGACTTTTTGCGAATTGTTTGTGCGGCCGGAAGTCGAGGCCGGCTTGAAGAAATTCGTCAAGTCCAAGGACGCGCTGCCGTATTTGCCGTAGGCGGCAGCCATTTGAGGCGGAAGAGCGATGCCAAGTCTCCAGGACACCACGGAACAAATTCTGACGCTTGCGGCGCAGCATTTTAAGGTGCCGCGCGAACGGCTTAGCGCCGAAGATGATTTTTTCAAGAAGCTCGGCATCAATAGCTTGCAAACGCTCGATCTTCTGACGCGGCTCGAAAATCATTTTCACGTGGAACTGCCGGATTATGAATTGCAGGGCGTGAGCGATTTCCGAACGCTCGCGGAGCGCATTCAAGCCCGCCTCTGATGCTCGATCTCAGCCGTTATTCCTGTCTTGGTGCAGCGCTGCGCGATGCCCTCGAGCGCTGGCCGAACGAAATCTGCCTGATTGAAGCGGACCGCGACCGCGAGAATTGCCGGCTTACCTACCGGCAATTCAGGGACGCCGCGCTTCCGTTGGCGCGCTGGTTGCAAGATTCGGGATTTCGTCCCGGTGGCCGCGCCGCCATCATCATGACGAATCAGTCGAAGTGGCTGATTTCGGCGTACGCGATCTTTTATTGCGGCGGAGTGCTTGTTCCGCTCGACTACAAACTTACGCCCGCGGAACAATTGCAATTACTTGCGCATTCGCAAGCCGAAGTGCTCATCGTCGAGCACCATTTATGGCGCGCGATCGCGCAATCGCCGGAGTTCGCGGCGCTGCGCGCAAAAACTGTGTTGGTGACGGAGGCGCCCCTCAGCGCTGAACTTTATGGCGCTCACCGGTGGGACGGCGCCAAACCAGCGGGCGAGCCTGAGTTTTTCTCGCGCGAACGGCACGACCCGGCATGCATCGTGTACTCGTCCGGAACGGGCGGGCGGCCGAAAGGCTGCGTGCTGACGCACGAAAACTATCTCGAGCAATGCATGGCGTTGACTTCGCTTTATCCGTTTTGGCCGGGCGTGCGATATCTGAGCATTCTGCCGACGAATCACGCGATCGATTTCATGGTCGGATTCATCGGGCCGTTCACGTGCGGCGCGACCGTGGTGCATTTGCGATCGCTGCGGCCGGAATATATCCGCGAAGCATTCACGAAATACAAGATCACGTACATGAGCCTCGTTCCGATGGTGCTCAAGAATTTGGAGCGCGGACTGCGGCAGCGATTTAGCGAATTGCCGGCCGGGAAACGGCGCGTGCTCAATGGGCTAATTCGCGTGAATCGGACGCTGACGCGGCGACGGCCACGGGTTGGCTTGAGCCGCGCATTGCTTCGCGATGTCCACAACGCGTTCGGCGGCCAACTGCTCGCGCTCTTTACGGGAGGCGCGTTCACCGAGCCCACCACGCTGCAATTTTTCTATGATTTGGGGATTCCTGTTGCGAATGGATATGGCTGCACTGAAGCGGGCACGGCGATCACGCTCAATGATTTCAAGCCATTTCGCGCGGACACCGTTGGAAAGCCGCTGCCTGGGATGGAATTGACAATCGTTGCGCCGGACGCTGAGGGTATCGGCGAAGTTGCCGTTCGCAGCAAAACCGTGATGTCACATTATCTCGACGACCCGGAGATGACAGCAGAGGTGCTCGTGGACGGCTGGCTGATGACTGGCGATCTCGGCCGGATTGATTCGGCGGGGCATCTGCAACTTTTCGGGCGAAAGAAAAACATGATCGTCACCGAAGAGGGCAAGAATATTTACCCCGAGGACATTGAGAACGTATTTGAAGGCATCGCTGTGAAGGAGTTTTGCGTTTTCGCGGCGAATTATCTTTGGCCGCAGCGAACGATGATCGGCGAGAAATTGGTGATTGTCGTTCATGCGGAACAGGGGCAGACGATCGGTGACGCGCTTCGTGCTGAGATCGCTACGCGTAATCGCGGGCTGCTGAATTACAAGCGGATTAGCGGAATCGTTCCATGGGAGCGCGATTTTCCAAGGACAGCGGCGCTCAAGATCAAGCGCAATGTGTTGGCGGATGAAATCCGGCAGGCGCTCGACGCAAGCGCCGTCATTCGGTTATGAGCGAACGATTTCTCGCCATCGTGAATCCGGCGGCGGGAGGCAAACGATGCGGGAAACTCGCGCCCGCCGCGCTCGGAGAGTTGCGCAAGAAGGGTGTTGATATCGAAGTCCGAAACACAGCGGCTGCAGGCGACGCGACCCGGCTGGCGCGCGAATATTACAGCCAAGGCTGGCGCAATTTTATCGCGGTCGGCGGCGACGGAACGTCTTATGAAATCGTGAACGGACTTTTTCCCGAGGCGCTTTCCGGCGGGAAACCTTCTCTGGGATTTTTACCCCTTGGGACCGGAAATTCCTTTTTGAAGGACTTTACATCGAACGGAGAAAGCGGCGCCGGCGAAGCCATTGCGAGCGGCCGACGCCGAAGCTGCGACGTAATACGGCTGACGCACGGGAACGGTGAACTTTTCTACATCAATTTGCTCACGCTGGGATTTGCCGCGGACGTTGCCGCGGCGACGAACAAGAGATTTAAGGCTTTTGGAGAGGTCGGCTACGTGCTCGGCGTGTTGCTGTGCCTCGCGCGCCTCGATCGCAGGGCGTTTCCGCATCGGCTCGATTTGGCGGCTGAGCTCGACAACCGGCGCTGCCTCTTTCTCGCGTTCAACAATAGCCGCTACACCGGCGGAAAAATGATGATTGCGCCGAAAGCCGAGGCCGATGACGGCCTGCTCGAATATGTCCGCTGGGGACCGATCGGCCGCCTGGGATTGCTGAGAAATCTGCCGACGCTTTTCGACGGAACGCACATTCAGCATCCGCTGGCGTCGCGCGCGGCCGTTCGCCGCGTGGATTTCGAGCTTGCTGGGCCCGTATCCGTGATGGTGGATGGCGAGAGCTATGAGCTCGATTGCCGGGCGATCGAAGTGCTCCCAGGCGCGCTGGATATATTTGCATGAAGAATGCGTATCTGGCGGTGAGGTCGGCGATTTTGTGGTTGGCAAGCGGCTTGCATTTCTTCGTGATTTGCACGTTTCTCGTTTTCCTCGCGATTTTCATCGACCCGCGCAAAAACGATTGGCCGCAGCGCGCGTTTTTTAGAAATATCCTGCGTATCGCCGGAGTGAAATTCAACGTTCAGCGCGATCCGCATTTTGATCCAACGCGCACGAGCATTTTTATTTGCAATCACGTGAATCTCTTCGATCCGTTTGTGATTTACTCGGCGATCCCGCAATTCGTGCGCGGATTCGAGCTGGAATCGCACTTCAAGGTGCCCGCGTACGGCTGGATGATGGGCCGCTTCGGAAATATTCCTGTCCCGGATGTCCCGAGCCGCACCGGACTTGAAGAAATGAGCCGTCGAACGAAGGCGGCGCTCGATTCCGGAATCAGCCTTATCGCGTTTGCGGAGGGATCGCGGACGCGAGATGGACACGTCGGCCCGTTTCGCAAGGGAGTGTTCGGACTGGCGCAGAAATTCGGCACGCCGATTGTGCCGATGAGCATCGTCGGATCGTTTGAGTTTTTTCGCACGGGCAACTGGATGCTTCATCCGGGCAAGATTACAGTCATCCTGCACGACACGATTGAGACAGAGAATATCGGCCGGGATGAAGTGGACGCACTTCGCGAACGCGTGCACGCGATTGTGTCGGCGCCAATTGAAGAACGAATGCGTGCGGGGGAGGAATCGGGAAAAGTAGATTAAGAAGGCGACGTCGCGGCGATGGGCGGTAGGCCGCGGCCGGCGCGAAGTTCGTGCCACGTGTAAATGACGCGATCGATTACGGTCAGCGTCGAAACGAATGCAATCACCCATAGCACCGGCGCCATCCTGCGAAATGCCCCGCCGAGAATGAGCAGAACGAGACGCTCCGGCCGCTCCATGAAACCCACTTTGCAACTTGGAATGAGAGATTCCGCGCGCGCGCGCGAGTAGCTGACCATGAAGGAGCTGGCCATCGCGACGGCGGCGAGCGTCATGTAGAATGCGCGGCCAATCAGCGTGTAATACACAACCAAGCCCATGTAGAGCGCGAGATCCGAGTAGCGATCGAGCGTGGAATCGAGAAATGCACCGAAGGCAGTGACGCGGCCGACGCGACGCGCGACTTGACCATCCGCCATATCCAAAAAGCCCGCGAAGAAAAGCACGGCGGCGGATTCGCGGAAGCGTCCCATCGCGAAGAGCGCCGAAGCCCAGCCATTTACAGCGAGGGCGAAGAAAGTGAACATGTTCGGCGTAATTCCCGTGGCGGCCAAACCGCTGACTACGTGCTTGAGCAGCCAGCCGCCGCCTTCGCCGATCCAGTATGTGATTGGGTGATGCTGCGATTCCTTGCGGTTATCCGCCATTTTGAAAATGATAAGCCAACTTCGCGTGCGGCTCAAGGGCGCTGGCGCGTGAATTCGTCACTCGCCTTTCGCCATTATCGCTGCGGCTCGCATAGCGACCGATGACTGTGAACGAATGAAAGAATTGTGGATCGCGTCGAGACGATTACGAGTACAAGATGCTGGCGTCGGCGGACATCGCTGCCAAGTCGGCGATCCGGCTGGGCGGACCTTGCACGACAAATCGCCGATGATAAAGCAACACAGCGCGCAGAGCCGCGAGCTCTTCGCCGCCGCCCGCTCGGCCTGGGCCGCCGTGCAGGCAACTTGGAACGACGTTGCCGTGGCCGGTGTGCTGGCTGCCGACGGATGAATCGACGACGAGAAGACGTCCGTGGAGATCCCCGATTCCGAGCACGGCTTCGCGAACGAAGTCCGCGTCGTTCGAGAAAATCGACGAGACGAGGGAGCCGAGGCCGCGACGCGCAATGGCGATGAGATTCGCTGTGCTGTCGTACGCCAGTAGCGTTGCCGCGGGCCCGAAGATTTCGACGTCGTGGACGAATTTCGCGTCGAGGCCATTTTTGCTGACGAGAAGCGTCGGTTGCACGAAGGCTGATTTCTGCGCGTCGGCATCGAGCGGCTGGAAACCTTCGTCGCCGCCGTATATCACCGAGCACTCCTGCTTCAATTGTTTGAGACCTTCGAGACAGGATGCCTGTTGCGCCTTATTCACTACCGGCCCGACTTTGACTTCCGGATTTCTTGGATTTCCGACTTTCAGCGAGCCAAGCCGCGCGGCGATGGCCTCGCCTGCAGCCTGCAAGTGCTGGCGCGGAACGAGCACGCGGCGGATCGCCGTGCATTTCTGGCCGGCTTTGAGAGTCATTTCGCGAACGACTTCCTTGACGAGAAGATCGAAGAGGTCGCTTCCTGGCGCGGCGTCCGGCCCAAGAATCGCCGAGTTGATGCTGTCGGCTTCGATATTCAAGCGGACGGAGCGGCGCAGAACGTTTGCGTTCGAGCGAATGCGAGCGGCCGTATCGGCTGAGCCGGTGAACGAAATCGTGTCGCCCTCGCGAACGTGATCGAGCAGGTCGCGCGCGGAGCCGCAGAGAATGGAGATGGCACCCTCGGGGCAAACTCCCGCTTTCACGATGTCCTCCACCATTCGTTGCGTCAACCAAGCGGTAGGAGAGGCAGGCTTGACCACCACGGGGACGCCCGAGAGCAATGCAGGCGCCGCTTTTTCGCAAAAGCCCCAAGCGGGGAAATTGAAGGCATTTATGAGTATGGCGGCACCCTTTGCGGGCATCAAAAAGTGTTGTGCGGAGAATACATTAGTCTTCGAGAGAGGGATTTCGGTGCCTTCTTTCAAGATTTTCTGATCCCCGAGCGCGCGGCCGATTTTCGAATAATATTTAATTGTATAAATCGCGCCGTCCACATCGAAGGAGGCGTCGGGTTGAGTGGCGCCCTGGTTGAGCAGAGAAATGCGAAAGTATTCATCGCGATTCGCAGTCAGAACATCGGCGATCTTGCCGAGAAGTTCCGCCCGCTCGCGATAGGTGGATTTCTGGAGCGCGGGGCTGCCATGGGAACGCGCATATTCAAGCGCTGCGCCGACGTCAATCCCTTGCGATGAAATGCGCGCCAACTCTTCGCCGGTCACTGGATCTACTAGCGGTTCTCCAGGGCCAGCGCCCTCTTTCCACTCGCCTGACACATAATTCGGCAGCTTCATCTGCGATCCCCCGTAGCAATGATTCTCGCATTGCCGCTTTCGACTTTCGCGCCATCATGCATCTTTGCCGCTACGAAATCCAGACGACGCTCTCGCCCGCGAACACGCGCAATTCTACTCTACTCTGAACCGTTGTTCGTTATCTGAACGGCTGTTCAGTTTTCTTTGACTTCGGCTAGTTCGGCGTGGTAAATGTGATCCAAGAGCTGTGGGGTTCTTTCACACGCTGATACGGCGAGGACAGACGTTGGCGGCCAACCAAACCAAAAGAGCGCGCAACGGGACGCTTCGAAAGCGCTATCTGGCGCGACGCCTGGAAATTCTGCGCGCTGCGGGAAAAGAATTCCAGACGCGCGGCTTCGCGGAAACAGGAATGCGCGATATTGCGGCGGCGGCGGGGCTTTCTCCCGCAAATCTTTACAACTATTTCCACGGAAAAGATGAACTGCTGTTTTTCTGCCAGGACAATTCCCTCGACCGGATGATATCGGCTCTGGACAAAGCGCGCCGGATGCGAGGAAGCGCCGCGGAAAAGCTGCGGGTCGTGATTCTTGCGCATGTGCGTTGTATGTTGGACGAGGTCGAAGGCTCGGCGGCGCATCTATTAACTACCGTGCTGCCTCCGCGCATGCGAGGACGCCTCGTGGCTAAGCGCGATCGCTACGAGGAAGGCGTGCGACAGTTGATCAATTCGGGAATCAGGTCGGGCGAGTTCGTGCGATGCGATCCGGCCTTTGCTGCACGCGCAATTCTGGGTGCGCTGAACTGGAGCGTGCGGTGGTTTAGTCCAAACGGTGCTTTATCGGCGGGTGAGATTGCAGACAGATTCGCGGATTATTTGATTCGAGGATTGCTCGCCAAGCCAAATGCGTTTCGACTTGTGCCGCCGATCAAGGCGCGAGAAGAGCGCTTCAATCGACACAGGCCACGAAATGCGGCGAGCCTTGATTCAGCAAGGTCGTTGGCGGCACGAGGAGATTGAGCTTGTCGACAATTCCAATCGAATCGCAAAAAACGTCGCGCATCCGGCTAACGCTGAACGGCGAAGAGACCGACGTATCCTTCGCGCCCTATAAAACGCTGCTCGAAGTTCTGCGCGAAGACATGGGACACACCGGTACAAAACACGGCTGCGAATTGGGAGAGTGCGGAGCTTGCGCGGTGCTGCTCGATGGCAAGGCTGTGCTTTCATGCCTCGTTCTGGCGCTCGAATGCGAAGGACGAAGCGTGCTCACGGTGGAGGGACTCGGAACCGATGGCAAATTGCATCCGTTGCAGGATGCTTTTGCTGATCTGGGCGCGGCGCAGTGCGGATATTGCACGCCGGCGATTCTCGTGACGGCGAAGGCGCTGCTCGATCGAAATCCTCATCCAAATCGCGCTGAGATTCGTGAAGCAATTTCGGGAAACTTGTGCAGATGCACCGGGTACTTGCAGATATTTGAGGCGGTTGAAGCTGCCGTGCTGAAAATAGCGGAACAAGCAAAGGCCAGCGCATGACAGCAATCTTCGCGTTGCCGATCCACGAGATCGTTCGGAGATCGTATGCCGGATGAACGCAGGCCCCCATCGGCGTCGGTTAGCTCATCAGGGGCACCTGCGCAATCGGCTGATTCCGACGGCGACAAGATGCGTGTGATCGGTGTTCCCCGCCGCAGAGTTGACGCACGCGCCAAAGTCACCGGCCAGACGCGCTTCGCGGACGACATTTTCTTGCCGCGAATGGCGCATTGCAAATTGCTGCGCTCACCTCATCCGCACGCGCTCATCCGAAAAATCGATACTTCGCGCGCGCTCGCTCACCCGGGAGTGTACTTGGTTCTGACTGGCAAAGACGTCCCGATCGAATATGGAATCTTGCCGGTGAGCCAGGACGAGCAGGCGCTGTGCGTCGATCATGTGCGGCACGTGGGCGATCCCGTGGCTGCTGTCATCGCACGTGAGGAACTGACTGCGTATGAAGCTTTGGACTTGATTGACGTCGAATACGAAGTTCTGACTACGATTTCCGATCCGGAGGAAGCGCTCGCAACGCCCTCGCCGCGAATTCACGACTACGGCGAGTCCGGAAACATTCACAAACTCGTGGCGCTGGATTTCGGAGACGTCGAAGAGGGATTCGCGCAGGCAGATGAGGTTTTCGAAGACACGTTTTTCTACCAGGGGAACACGCACCTCCCAATCGAGCAGCACGCTTCGGTTGCGATTAAAGATCCCGATGGAAAGCTGACGATTTGGTCGAGCACGCAGACGCCGCATTACCTGCATCGCGCGCTCGCGAAAGTGCTGCAAATGCCGCCGGCACACATTCGCGTGATCGCCACGCCCAATGGCGGCGGATTCGGGGGCAAAAGCGATCCTTTCAATCACGAGATTGTCGTTTCCAAAGCAGCGTTGATGCTCGATCGTCCCGTGAAGATTTGTTTGACGCGCGAAGAAGTTTTCTATTGCCATCGCGGCCGGCATCCAGTGCTGATGAGGTTCAAGACTGGCGTGAAGAAGGACGGCACGATTACCGCAGTGCATCTGCAGACGCTGATTGACGGCGGGGCGTACGGATCGTACGGCGTGGCAAGCACGTTTTACACCGGCGCGCTGCAGACGACGACATATCACATTCCGCGCTACCGCTTTCAGGGCTGCCGAACATTCACGAACAAGCCGCCGTGCGGGCCGAAACGCGGCCATGGGACGCCGCAGCCGCGCTTCGGGCAGGAAGTTCAGCTCGATAAGATTGCCGAGAAATTGAAAATCGATCCGGCCGAGTTACGGCTTCGCATCGTCGAATCTTCCGGCGCAGTGACCGCGAATTACATGCGGCTCGGAACGATCAAGCTCGCCGAATGCCTTCGCCGCCTCGTGAAAGTTTCCGATTGGAATGCGAAATTCCGGAAACTGCCCGAGGGAAGCGGCGTAGGGCTCGCGTGCTCGGCGTATCTGACGGGCGCTGGGCTGCCGATTTATTGGAACAAGATGCCGCACTCGGGAGTGCAGCTCAAACTCGATCGCGGCGGCGGCGTCACGGTGTTTTGCGGGGCGACGGAGATTGGGCAGGGGTCGGATGACGTTCTCGCGAGCATCGTCGCGGAGATTTTGGGGCTCGACACTTTCGATATTCGCGTTTACACGGGCGACACGGATCTCGGGCCGGTGGATTTGGGCTCGTACTCGAGCCGCGTCACATTGATGGCGGGCAACGCGGCCATTCAAGCTGCGGAGCGGGCGCGTGACATTATTTCCAACGCGGTTGCGGAAAAGCTCGCGGTGCCGAAGGAACGGCTACGATTCGCCGAAAGAAGCGTTTTCGATTCCGCGGCGCCAGAGAAACGCCTTAGTTTTCAGGTTGCAGTCTGTCTGGCCGAAGCGAAATTCGGAACGATTGGGACTGTCGGTTCGTACACGCCGCCGAAATCACCCGCACTCTATAAGGGTGGCGGAGTCGGGCCTTCGCCGACGTATTCGTATTCCGCCGCGGTCGTCGAAGTAATGGTGAACCAGGTGACGGGCTGGATCACGGTTCCGAGAATCTGGATTGCGCACGATATCGGACGCGCGCTCAATCCAACGCTTGCGCGAGGGCAAGTCGAGGGCGGCGTTTATATGGGGCTCGGCGAGGCGTTGATGGAGGAGCAGGAATTTCGCCGGCTGCCGAAGAAACTTTCGCACGCGCTCGTGCACAAATTCCCTTCGATCCTTGAATACAAGAGTCCGACATCGCTCGATATGCCGGAAGTGATTACGGAACTCATCGAAGAGCCCGATCCGCGAGGGCCGTTTGGCGCGAAAGAAGTGGGCCAGGGGCCACTGCTGCCGATCATGCCCGCCGTGGCGAACGCGGTTTATGACGCGGTCGGCGTGAGAATCGATGAAGTTCCGATCACGCCGGAGAAAGTGATGAAAGCGCTCGCCGAAAAGAGAGCAGGACGTGCGCCGCGTTACGGGCCCGGCGCGTTTCCGCATGTGGATTGGCCGGAAGCGTTGCGCGTTCCGCCGCCATGGGAGGGAGGCGACGGCAACGCGGTGAACGACACTCCGCACCGGGCGAAACCGAGTTCCGAAAAAGAGAAGGTGCTGAGCTCATGATGCGGCTGCCTCTTTTCGAATTTCGCGCGCCGCGCACTCTCGAGGAAGCGGCGCGGATTTTGGGCGGCGAGGGGCCGACGACGATGCCGATCGCCGGTGGCACCGACTTGCTGCCGAATATGAAGCGCCGGCAGCAGGTTCCGCGAACGCTGATGAGCCTTCGCCACGTGGACGAACTTACGCAGATTCGGCTGGGCGAGCCGGGATCGCGGCTCGGCGCGTGCGTTACGCTTAATGACATTGCGGAAGATCCGCGCTTTCGCAATGGCTTAACGGCTCTCGCACAAGCGGCCGCGCAGGTGGCAACGCCGCAGATTCGAAACATGGCTACGCTCGGCGGAAATCTCTGCCTCGACACGCGATGCAATTACTACGATCAGAGCTACGAGTGGCGGAAGGCGATTAATTTTTGTTTGAAGAAGGACGGCGTAACTTGCTGGGTGGCACCGGGAAGCCGAAAGTGCGTGGCCGTGTCGTCCACGGACACGGCGCCGGCGCTGATTGCGCTCGGGGCGCGCGTGCGGCTGGTGTCGCGCGCGGGAGAGCGCGAAGTGCGGCTATCGGATTTGTACAAAAATGACGGCATCGATTACATGACGCGGCGGCCTGACGAGATTCTCGCGGAAGTGGTGCTCGATTCCCTGCACGGATGGAAGAGTACGTATTGGAAGTTGCGCCGGCGGGGAGCGTTTGATTTTCCGGTGCTGTCGGTGGCGGCAGCGGCGAGATTCGATGCGAATGGAAATGTGGAAGAAGCGAGAATCGTCATCGGCTCCGCGGCGTCGCGGCCCCTCGTTGCTGCGGATGCAGCGAGATCGCTCGCTGGGCGATCGTTGAGCGAGGACGCCATTGGCGAGGCCGCGACGCTCGCTGCGCGCGTCGCGAAACCGCTTGACAATACGGACTTCGACATGACGTGGCGCAAGAAAGTTACTGCTGAATTCGTGTCATCGGCGCTGCGCGAACTTCGCGGCGACGATATGCAAGCACACCGATTGAGCCTGGCGCAGTATCCGTCTGAAGGCGCCTATTTCTAGAAGCACATCTTTTGCCGCAAGTCTCACCTTCTTGGATTTTGAGTTTTCAACAAGCTCCGCGCTTACGCTTTTGACTGCGCGGGCTTCCGAATGCCGGCAGCTTCTGCGGTGACGTCGGTATATTTCAAACCGGCGCCAGTGTTGAAGAGCACAACTCGATCCTGTGCGTTGAGAAATCCAGTGCTCAGAAGGTGATCGTAAGCGGCAGTGGCTGCCGCGCCTTCCGGCGAGAGGAGTATCCCTTCGTTGCGCGCCCAATCCTTCAGCGATGCGAGAATCGTTTCGTCCGGCAACCCGAGCGCCACGCCACCGGATTCACGAAGAATATCGAGCATGATGTAGTCGCCATAAGGCTTCGGCACACGCAAGCCGGACGCGAACGTGGCTGCGTCTTTCCACATCTGGCTTGTCTTCTCGCCATTTTCAAACGCGCGCGCAACAGGCGCACATCCCGACGATTGCACGGCGATGATCCGAGGGCGCTTGCCGGGACGCACCCAGCCGAGTTCTTCCATTTCTCCGAACGCCTTCCACATGCCGATCAAGCCAACGCCGCCGCCGGTGGGATAAAACACGACGTCCGGATATTCCCATCCCAGTTGCTCAACGAGCTCGTAGCCCATCGTCTTCTTGCCTTCGACGCGAAAAGGCTCCTTGAGCGTGGAAATGTCGAACCAGCCTTCCTTTTCTTTTCGCTCGGCGATCATTCTTCCGCAGTCGGAGATTAATCCGTCCACCAAAGTGACGTTCGCGCCGTAAAGGATCGCTTCGAAGTAATTGGCAAACGGGACGTCCTTCGGCATGAAAATATTTGCTTCGATACCTGCAGCTGCGGCGTATGCCGCGAGCGCGCCGGCCGCGTTCCCCGCCGACGGCACCGCAAGTTTTTTCAGCCCGTGGTGCCGCGCCATCGTCACTCCCATCGCCAGGCCGCGCGCTTTGAAGCTGCCCGTGGGGTTTGCACCTTCTTCCTTCACGAAAAGATTGGGATGGCGGCGGCTTCGAATAATCGGCGTCCAACCTTCGCCGAGCGTAACTGGCTCTGCGTCCGGGAGAACGGAGCGATATCGCCACATTCCCGGCCAGTGGCTTGCAGTTTGGCTCTTCGAAATGGTTTCGCGATCGGCTAAGCCACGGAGCGGCGCAAGATCGTAGCGCACGTAGAGCGAACCAGCGCATTTGGGGCAAACCGTCTGCGGTCCATTGGCAGGGATGCTTTCATGGCAGCGCGAGCATTCGAAATGCGAGATTTTGGGCATGCGGACACGATATCAGCCGCGTGAACGAGACGGCAAGTTGTACGAGGGAAATCAGCGGGAGTGACCGCTCGCGATTTGCTAAGGCAATTTCGAGCGGATCAACGATTCGACGCGATTCATTACGGCTGGATCGCACTCAATTTCGATGTGAGAATTCTCAAGGGCGACTGCGTACCAGGGATACCCAACGCAGTGAATCGGCTTTGCATTGTAGTCGAAGCGGTAGTTGCCGATGATCTGAGTTCGCTTGGGATCGGCGGCGCGAATTGCGGGACGGCCGCGGATCAGTCCGGTCGACTGGTAGAAATTTACCGCCTCGGCGACGTTGGAAGGAATTAACGAATCATCCTCGCGGAGTTTTGCGACGCTATCCACTTGAATCGTGAGAAGCACCGGAATGCTGTCGCGCTGAAGTTCTCTGGCCAAATTGACGGTTTCGGATCCACCCCAGCTGTGACCATAAATTACTATGCGCGCCCGCTGCTTCTCTTCAGCGGAAAGCTTTCCGTCATGATTGGTATCGAGGAGTTTTAGGATATCCGCATGAGCCTGCTCCGCGCGGCGATTCTCGTAAACTTCCACATACAATCCGCTCGGATAGTCCTTGCGTAGACGAGCGGCGAGCTGAACGCCACCGTGAACAAGATCGTCGTGCCTGATAAAACCCCCGACGAATCCGATGACGATTGCCGGAGGAGTTGCTGAGGTCCCAGCCGCAAGAATTGGTCGCGCCGGAGTCAATTGACACAATGCGACAGACATCGTAACGAGAAGAGAGAAGAGGAGAATCGAAGTACGCACGGAATATTCCACCAGGGCAAATGATATCAGGATCTCGGCCCTCCATGAAAATCAAGCTGGAGGCGATCGGGCGAGCGGTCAAACGCTTTTGCGGGCGATCGCTACTGCGACGCGCGAGGGCGAGACTGTTCCAAGCTGGTCAATGTGGAATTCCTTGCTCGAGCGTACTGCAGTAAAGCCCAGTCTTGCTTGAATTCCAACATCGTCTCGCGGCTATGTTTTGGACTCTTCAAAATGTGACTCACGCGCGACAAGAGCAGCTCGTACGCCAGACGAGAATCCGAGTCTGGGGCAAATATGTTGCTCACACTCAGCCCTAGCTTGGATGTCGCACCACTTTCTGGAATTTCCATCCAGAGAGCTCCTCGCGCGTCGATAGAAGGCGTGCCGCGCTCATCAAGGCGCTTGAACACATGATTCAGATAGCCGCGGTTCGGAATGATCTCTTGGCGCACGGCTTCGTCGACGATCGTATCGAAAGCTTTGCCGTATCCTTTCCATTCCTCGCGCGTGCCGACAACGTCCTCGACCTCCGGCGGATCCTCCGCAGCGAAATCCGCCGCGTATGGAGCCTCGCCTTCGGATTTTGCAAAGCTAACTTGATCCCCGGCCTGCACGCCCTCTACTTTCGGATGAGCTTCGAACTCGTGCTCGGGATTAAACCGGCCGGTGAGCGTGTAGGTAGCAACGGCAACCGGCAATGCATAGTCCGCAAAGATCACCATGGGGATCAGCAACTTTTTCGAATGATACAACTGTTCGGTGCCGCTTCGAGCCTCGCTGCTGCGCTTAAAGGTGCCCGGCAATTGGGAGAAATGAATTACGCGTAACTTCATCTCGGGATGTTCCAGCGCATAGTGGGTGAAAGTCCGCGCCACAGCCTTGGGGCTTGTCATTCCAAAGTCGTTCAACGGATCCCGGTGTGCGGCATGAGGGAAATAAGTGTTGATGACATCCTTAGTGAAATCGGCGCAGTTGCGGGTCATTCCATTGAAATGGTTTTCGTTCGGCAGCGAATTGAATTTTGCGATGATGTCGAGGTCCTGCTGAACGCTGGTTTCGACGACGAAAATATACATACTGCGCGTCATCCCCGCGCCGACCATCTCCCTCCATTCCGCCTTGTTGCTGGTCATGCAGTTCGCGGTGGCACAGTAGGAGCCCAAAACTTCGTCACGATATTTCTGTTCCAGGGCTTCTTTGATTTTCTCCGAGCCAAAAAGAGAGCGAAATCGAGGGTCTTGAACGCCGTAAACGTAGAGACTCAGCGGCGCAATGTTCCATTCAAATGGCTGATCTTCGCCCAGGTTGATGTAATTGCTAAGGACGGAACCGCGTTCGCCCGCGCGGCAAAGGCGAAGCTTCACCGGCGAGTCTGGGCAAATTCGCGAGAAATAAACGGCCGTGTGCCCCGAGCCTGTGACACGTTCCATGCTGGTGTCGAGCGATTCATTGAGAATCACTCCGACGTCGCCGTAGGCTCGCGGACAGCCGAGGCAAAACACGAGGATCGCGAGAGGAATAAACGTACTCGCCCTCAATGCTGCAACGCTGAATTTAACCGGCGCTAATTTATTCAAATTCATACATCGATCTCACAGAAAGCAAATCAGTGCTAGTACTTAGATGTCTTATTGCGAAAATCGGGTGCATCGGGCCTCGGGGCTCTTAATCGCGTGAACGTCCACGGGGTCGAGCTTGACATCTCGGAGTACACTGAATACTGTGTACACTTCGTACTGAAGCGGAAGGAAAACCGATGCGCAGACGAGACCTCCTCAAGAATGCAGTATTGGCCGCAGGTGCCCTCGCTATTTCGCGTGGCAGCCAAGCATACGATTCGCTGAGCCAGTCCAGGCCGACGCCTCCCGATTCCACTCCGCTGCGCATTGGCTACATCCGCGACAAGATTCCCCAGTTTGAAATTCCGAAATACGCAGGTGAGACTTATGTCGACCGAATTCCCGACACCCACGACATGGCAGAACGCTCGAGGCTCGGCATCAACGCCATCACGGCGATCGCCGATCCCGCCGCCGATTACGAGATTTACGGCGCCGCGGATTTTTTCCGCAATCCCGCCACGATGCTGCACGATTTCAATGACTGGACACAAAACCAGGAAGGATTCATGGAGGCGCTGCCGCTCTTGCGGCTCGCAACTGGCGATGGGATGCGGAGCGAGGTCGATCAGGCGTGGATGAGATCGACATTGCAGTCGATTGGCCCGGACGGCTTGCTCTACATTCCGCTGAGCGGAAGGCCCTGGGGCCGAATCAACTTCGACGGCGTGAGTCCGGTTTGGCGGCCCGATGGGACGACCACGAATTTCAAAGATCCGACGGTAACTCAGTTTGCGAATGTCTCAACGTGCCAACGCATGATCGGCACGATGACGATTTACTACCTGCGGGATAAGAATCCAGTCTGGAAAACAACGAATCACGAAATGATCCGGCGCTTAAACGAAATTGCGATCCAGCGAGGAGACTTTTGCTATTACGCGCCAGGATCGTTTGAACCAAACGCAAAAGTGGATCAGAACGCGCACATGCCTACGGGCAGCCTTTGGGGAGTCTCGTGGAACTCGCGGCTGATCCAGGGGTTGGCGCAATACTATCGCGTGTCTCACGACGAGTCCGCATTGGAGCTCGCCCAAAAAATCGCGAATTACGCACGCTATCATTCGGACGTCTTCGATTCGAGTGGCCGCTGGCTTCTCGACCCCGAATTTCGAAAAAAACAGGGCTTCCCCGACTACGCCGTCCCCGACTGGGTCCGCGACAAATTCGGCAAAGGAGACATGATCCTGGGCGGCCACAGCCACGGTCACATGATCGCGCTCATCGCGTTGCTCGATTTCGCGGATGCCACATCGAATCGCGAGTTACTGGAATTCTGCAAGAGCAGCTTCGAGTGGACGCGAAATCCGGGAGAGGAATATGGCGTCTCGCTCCGTGTTGGCTGGTTTCCCGAATTCTATTTGCCTGCATACCCGAGCGCGGATGCCGATCCTCAGGGCGACATGATTGGCATTGCGTTGAAACTCTCCGATGCCGGCGTGGGAGATTACTGGGATGATGTCGATCGCTGGGTGCGGAATCAATTCGCCGAACAGCAACTTACCGATCTCACTTCCGTAAATGCTCTTTCCGCGCGTTCGAGCCGCAAGCCCGTCGCTTGGAACGAGACTTCCGACCACGTGGCGGAGCGGTGTCTCGGCGCTTACGGCAGCAGCGTCAGCGGAAACGATTGGGCGATGGGGCTCGCGTCGAGAGGAATCGCGCAGTGCTGCACGGGCACTTGCACGCGCACCTTGTATTACATCTGGGATCGGATGATTCGGTATCAGGCTGGCGAGTTCCGCGTGAACTTACTGATGAACCGCGCTTCCCGATGGGCAGACGTTTACAGCTACATCCCCTACGAAGGACGAGTGGACCTGAAGATCAAACAAGAATGCCGCAACGTGAAGCTGCGCGCCCCGGAGTGGGTAGGCTCCGCGAGCCCGGACTTGACATGCAAAGTGAACGGGCAAGATCGAAAAGTGGCTTGGGAGGGACGTTTCGTGAGCATCGGCGCCGTAAAGCCGGGCGATAAAGTCACGATGATGTTTCCGATCAGCGAGCGCACCGTGAAAGAACGAATCGGACCGGCGACATACACGCTGGAACTGCGCGGGAATACTGTGGTGTCGATCGATCCCCAGGGTACGAACGTGCCGCTCTATCAGGGGCGGGAACGCTACCGGTCAAGCACTGCGCCATGGAAGGAAGTAACGAGGTTCGTGAGCGCGGAAAATATCGAATGGTGAGCAAGGTATCGATGCCTGACACTTACGAAATGAATCGCAACAGAGTCGGATAATTCTTCACTCGAATTCCTTCGACGATAGTGTCCGTTCCGCGTTCTGCGAGAATGAGTTCTTGCTCGGTTCCGTTGAGTATGTCGACCGCCCAACCTCGCCGGAATGGATTTCCTTTCAGAGTTACGGTGAACACTTCTTCGCTGATCTCATTCGGCTTGCTTGCGGCGGGGTCCGAGAGCCACGCGGCCACCATGCGTTCGTTGCGGCCTCGACGAAACGTAAACCGCAGCAGATCCTTTGGGCCGTCAAACTTAACCGGAAACTCTGCGGCATGGAAGTCATCGAGCGCTGTCGCAAGCGTCCGCCACATGTAATACATCACGGATGGCTGGACCGGAGTTGCGATTTCGCTTGGCCACGCGATGCGGCAATTGGAATCAGCGGTGGCGTGTCCGGTGAAATGGACGATCTGCGTGTTGGCTACCGTATCGAGGCCGCTATGCCCGACGACGGAGATTGCGGAAGCGACGCCGTGTTGCAGCTCCGAGAGCGGAGTGCGCGGCGGGTAGGTGAAGAAATGATAGAGCTCGCTCGCGTAATGTTGCCCGCGAAATCCGAGATCGCTGCACTGCTGCTTGAATTCGCGGACGGCTTCGAAGTAAGCATGATCTGGCGGAGCGTATGGGTGCCATCCTAAACCATCGATCTTGGGCGCCCAGCCCGGCTTGATCGGGTTCCGCGTTTGCGGGCCGTAGACGTATTGCCACCCGTCCGGATTGCCGCCTTCCGGACCGTGAAATTCTTCGTGAAACATTTCGGCGCCGTTCAATTCGCGGACTGAAAAGTTCGCGAAGTCCTGATGCGTGCCTGTGAGTTGGAGCAGCCCGACGGGTCCCGCGCTGTCGAAGGATTTGTCGACCAGTTCATGCGTCAGGGATTCGACTCGGTTCCCATCCGACACCTCCAACTTGATCGTGCCGTCTTCCACTCTCGCCTTCAATCGAATGTTCTGGCTCAAATCGGCATCCAGATTCTTCGACGACATGCGAGACTTTTGCCAGCCATTACCAGCACGCTCAGCGATCACGAGTGGATAACGGCCGGCACCGGGCCAACACGTTCCGTAACCTGCCACGACAAAACTTTCAGGGCTTGTGTATCGGAGCACAATTCCAAATCGCCCGCGATTTAGGGCATTGACACTGACCTCAACGTTCTTCGCCTTCACTTGCGCGGCTAACACCAGCGTCGAGCTATCGAGTGCTTTCAGGCTTCCGCCGTTCGCGAGGAGTTTCCCATTGTGCACGCCAGCCTTTCGCGGCAGGCCAAGCAGCGTCAGGAGAAAGTCCGGCGCGAACAGATCCGGGCTGGCCGGCATGATGCGAGCATCGGGATCGATTTTCTTCACGGTTTCGTAAGTCTTTTCAAAAATATTCATATAGCGTTCGGCAATTTCGTCATCCCAACCGCAGCCTGTGAACTCGTTCCCGACTTCGTAGACGTAGACGCGTCCCTTGAGATGGCGCACAACGTAATCGACGTGCCGCAGGTATGCGGCGAACATTTCGGGGCTTGCGTCGGCGTCGAGCGACATCGTCTCGGTTAGCGTGCCGTCGGTGAATTTTCGCAATCGCGTTTCGGGCCAATCGAGGTTGCGCGGCGGATTTCCGTAAATCGGATTCCCATAGATATCCAAGCCCCATATCAACTTCACGCCGCATCGATGCAAATCAGTCAGCCACTCATCGAGAACCGAATCAAACTGAAAACGTCCCGGCTGATGCTCGATGTACGCCCAGTCGTAAGCTCCGGCCTCGGCTCCCGCGATGCGCAGCCAAGTCATTCCCATGTCGTAGTGAAGCGGAGCCCACAGCTCGGCCTGAGTCAGGCGGTTGTCGGCGTGACCGAAGTATGTTGAAGATACCGTGACGCCGGCGCCGCGCGAGACCAATGCGAGGTTTTCTCCGTTCGTATCGCGAACTTCCACTCCGGCAATTGAGAAGAAAGTGATCGGGCCCGCGGATGACGGAGTTCTAATTCGCGTCAGGAAATTGTTGGCGGTGATCCAGATTTGCTTCACGCGCCGAGGCGCAAACTTGATCTCGACGCCGTCCTCCGATTTCACGTCAACATTGTCATTCGCATAAACTGTTTCCCAGTGCCACGCGTCCGCGCTGAGTTTCACGGTCAGTTCTTTCGGAAGCGCGCGGCCAAAATTGGAATTCGGATAAAACGTGTTGGTGCACACCAGCTTCACTGACGTGACCGTGGCTTCGATGGGAAGATCAATCCGGATCCACTCCGGATGAACATCCGGCGCGAGCGAGCCAAAGCTGCACCAGACCGTATTCGGATCGCCATCGATCAAATGAATCGGGAGAGTGGGATGGCTATCGTTCGAACGCGCCCGCGGGACTTGCGCCGTATTTGAGCCGAGGAGGTTGTTCTTGATCTCCCACGACTTCTTGGGCCGAATTTTTACGCGAGGATTGTCGTTCCCCGTCTGCAGCGTTACGCCAGGCATCAGGTCGGGGCTGACGCCGTAGATGTACATCATGTAGTCGAGGCCGTAGACGGGCTGCCCCGAGCTCTCGGCTTCGATCGAAGCGTAATCGGCGAAACTAGGTGCCGTATTCTGAGGCGGCACTTCGATGACGCCGGGCGGAGCGACTGCAATATCCGTGCTCGGTCGATCTGATCCGCGCGACGATTCAGATCGGCTGACTGAGCCGAGGCCAAGCAAGCCCGCTGCGGAGGCGCGCGCCGCTGCCGTGAGATTCATCATTCCCATTAGGAAATTTCGGCGGCGCATTGTGGCTCCCTTCGGAGACGCGGGAAAAGAATAATCCCATCCAGAGATTTAAATGGATTAGCTTTGCAACAGGCGGGCTTCAATCGATTTACGCGGACTCGGTAAAATCAAACTCTCGGATCCGCCCCCATTCCTTCGGGGTTCGGATCCGAGAGTTTCTCCTGGCAGAAAACTCGGAGCCTAGAATTCCAGGCGGCCCGAGAGCTGTATCTGTCGAGGCGTGCTGGCACTTGTGAATTGGCCGAACGCCGACGGGCTATCGATGTTTGATCCGAGACCTCCGAATTGGTGCCGATTGAACACGTTGAAGAAGTTCGCGGAGAACTTGAATCGAATAGCCTCGCGAATCGGGAAATACTTGTTGATGGAAATATTCTCATTGAAGTACGGGCAACCCCTCACGTTGGGAAGCATATACGTGTTGCCCAACGTGAACGGAGCAGGGTCGGAAAAGGCTGCGACATTGAGGTAAGGAGATCCTCCGGGCGTGTACGATCCGCAGCTGATGCTAGTTCGAATCGGCACGCCAGGATTACGTTCGGCTTCGACCAACTTGATTCCCGGGAGGGTAGCATTGGTGGACACGTTGACTGGGAGCCCCGAGAAGTAGTTTTGAATTCCCGTGACCTCCCAGCCTCCCACGACCTGTTCGACTATGCCGTGAGCGTCGTTAAGAAATCTCGTTCCATGCCCGAAAGGAAGTTCCCAAGCGTAGCTGACCGCCAGGGCTTGCGGGGTGTCCAAAGTTGCCAATTGTTTCCGAGTGTTTTGCTCGTTCGCTTGGAAGAATCCCGAAAGCAGATCCTTCGAGACGGTGTAACCGACTAAGAACGACAACCCTGCGCCGAACCGCTTCTGTATCGAGAATGTGCCGGCATTGTACTCGTTGAATCCGCTGGTGTTGTTGAGATCTCCGATATACGTGTACTGGGGAAATGGGAGCAGCGCTTGTGCGACGCTTCCAACGAAACCCGGATACGGAAGCGTGATGCCAGCGGCGACGGCATCAGGAGACGATGCGCTCTCTAACAGCAGCGAGCCGAGCGCAAGGTACTTCGGATCGAGTTGATCTTCAGGCCAGCCGCGGACGGGAACGATGGAGGGCGAAGTCGTGAAAATCGAATTCGCCGGGACGTTGATTCCATGTGTGAGTTTGCCCATGTATTCGGCTTTAAGGAAGAGCCCCCAAGGCAGCGAACGCTCCACGCTGAGCCCGAAAGCTTGTGTCCGGCCCCACTTGTTGTTGTTGTACTCAATCTGGTTCACGGCATTGCCGTTGAGATAGGAAGGATCTGTAGTTGGAACGGGAGCCGCAGCTGGGAATCCGGAATCCCACTGGAATGCCGGAGTGACGCCGGCGTTCGTCGTAGAGGGAGTCGCGCTCCCCACATAGCCGTAATACGACGCGTTCGTCCCTTCGTTGAGCGCCGACCATCCCGGGTAATCAATCAGACCGTAATAGAGACGAACAACGGTCTTCGTGTCGACCGAGTAGGCCACGCCGACGCGGGGATCCCACATGTTATAGTTTGGCTTCATGAGGTAATGGCGTCCGTTGTGACCCGCACCCGAGCCCCAAAATGTGAGCGCCCCCGGAATATCGCCCGCCGCTGGGTTCGGCACGGTGGGATCAAACGCACCATATGAATTGTTGTGCTCCCACGGGCCTTGCGAACCGTTCCAACGGACCCCGTAGTTGACGGTGAGTTTCGAAGTGACGCGCCACTGATCCTGGGCATATAGGTCAAATCCACGTCCCTGGTGGCGCAGTGTCTCTGGCGAAGAAATCAGTCCGTTATCCACTTGGCCGATCAGGTAGCTGGCGTAGCCCCAACCGGTTTGTGAGAATCCAGGAAGCCCGGTCTCAACCGCTTTGAAATTGAATTCGCCAGCGGTGAAACTGTTGAGGTTAATGTCCGCGATCGCTGATTGGGTCCAGTCACCGCCAAATTTGAACGAGTGGCTTCCCTTCACCCAGGCCGCAAACGAGCTAATTGTCGGAACCGTGAATTGCGGGTTGCTGTAATTCAGATATTGGGTGCCGAAACCCGTCATGTTGGCGATCGACACGACAGGAAGGTTTGGCGTATAGACTCCCGTCAGTCCCGCCGCCTGGCCCGCCGTCGCCGCAGGTTCGTTGCCCATATTCAGTATGCTTCCGACGTAGGCTGCCGAGACGTTCAGGGTATACAGCAAATTCGGCCGTAGCGTCGCTGTCATGCCGAGCCGAATACGATATTCGAACTGCGGCAGGAATTGAGTGGTAGTCAGCAACGGACCAAAGTTTGTGGCGCCGCTCACCTGATAATACGTCGGAGCAGCATCGATTCCCGCCGTGCCATGGATTTTCTCGCTGAACTGGTGATCAAGCTTTAGCGAAAACTTATCAATATTGAACGGTGAGGCAGCCTTCGATCCAACCCAGTTATTCTGGATCGCGGTTGGGTTTGTCGGTGAAGGATATCCATTCTGGAAAAAAGTTGAGAGCGCGCTGAACGGCGGGCAAATCGTGTTCAGCACTCCATTGCAAGCGAATGGGTCCCGAATAAACGTGCCGTCGGGGAGCTGCCGCGTCGTCGACGGGTCATAGATCTCACCCGTGTAGACGGGTCTTCCCAAGTCGTCCGTTCCGACCTGCGGACCTAGAAGCTGAGTAAAATCGCCTCCGCGCTGCGCCGTGGTCGGCAGGCTGGCAACCACGCCGGCGGGAACGACGCGATACCGGAAGAAATCAATTGCACCGAAGAAAAATGTCTTGTCCTTACGAATCGGGCCGCCAATTGCGCCACCGAACTCATTCTGGTGCTCGGGCGAACGCTTGGCCGCAAAGAAGTTCTTCGAATCGAGATCGGTGTTCTGCACGTACTCGAATACGCTGCCGTGGTAATGGTTCGTGCCGGACTTGGTTACTAGCGCGACTTCCACACCGTCATCCCAGCCCTGCTCGGCATTGAAGTTCGACGCGAGACGCAGCTCCTCAACCGCCTCCGGCAAAATCGACGAGAACTCGGTGACCGTCTGGAATTTCTTGTAGCCGGCGTCCATTCCGTCGATGGTGTAACCGGCTTCGTTCGTGTTGCCGTAGCCGTTTGAACCTTCGATCGAAGCTGCCGAAAACGAACCGTTCTGAGCTCCGTTGGTGCCGGCAGGGTTGTAAATCACAGTGGAGAGGGTGGTTAAGAACGACAATGCGCTCCGTGGCTGCCCTCCCATTTGCAAAGGCAAATCGTGAATCTCTTCGGCCGTTGTGGTGGTACCCATCACTGAGTCGGCGGTGTCGAGGTGCGCTGCGGTTGCCGATACAGTGACGCTTTCCGATAGAGCACCGACCGTGAGACTCACGTCGTACGTTAGCGTCTCTCCGGCATCGAGGCGGACTTTGTCGTAAGTTTCCGATTTGAAACCAGAGTGGCTCACTTTCATCTGGTAATATCCGATCGGAAGATTGAAGAGCACATAAGCGCCGGATTCGTTCGAGGTAGTCGTTGTAACGACACCTGTCTTTTCCGCCGTCACGGCAATATTGGCGCCGGCAATCGCCGCGCCGCTCGGATCCTTGACGTCCCCTTTGATGCCGCCAGCGTTCTGCTGCTGTGCCCTGAGAGACGGCACGATCAGAAAGGCGAAAAGTAGACCTAGGGCAATCGCCAGAGGCTGGAATCTCGCTTGCAATCCATTGGAATTCACCGCGGAGCGATCACATGAGGTCGCCGGATACAGGTTGCTCTTCATAACCATTCCTCCGTTAACGAAGCATCGATCCACAAGATTCCTGAAACATCACTACTGGCGCCGGTAAAATCACAGGCTACTCATGCACGAAACAGTGAAAACAACCCCTTCCGCGCGCTTTCTGCGAAGCGGACCGAAAAATAAAGCGATAGGAAAAGAAGGACGTGCGGGTCGAATACAATATACATGCCTCGGCGCGACAAGAGCACACCCCCTCGATCTGCGCATCCAATTCAGAACCCAGGACGGCCACCTGTAAGGTGACTCCCGAGAAGAGACAAAGTATTTACTGTATACACCTCATACGCTCGACTGCTGGCTCTTGTCAACCTTTTTCAATACCGTGAACATTGGACCCACCCTATTCGCAAGTATCTAGAACCGCCGTGCTGTAGACCGGCGCGCGCGAGGAACCATCACGAGCGAGTAAACGAGTCTGCCCCCGAATCGTTTCCGAACGTGCCATTCACTTTGGTCCCGCGTGGTAGACACGATGATCGAAAACTGAACTCCAGCGCCTGAACCAATCGGCCATCGGCCGCGAGCTGTGCTTCTCAGTGGCGACGAACGAAGAGAATGCAAGCTGGCGACGGAACCTGCGCTTTTTGCCCCGTCGGCGCAAGCCAACCGGTGGCCGGATCAATTCGAAATTCAACAATTTCGTTTGAATCCTGATTCCCCACCAGGAGGAAATTCCCCGAAGGATCGATCGCAAAGTTGCGCGGCGTCGTCCCTTCTGTGGGAACGTCTTGCACGTTGGTTAGTGTTCCCTTCTCGCCGTCGATCGCAAACACAGCAATGCTGTTGTGTCCGCGATTCGACGCATACACAAATTTGCCTGATGCAGCCACTTCCACTTCAGCGCCTGTGTTCGCATCCTTGAAACCCGCCGGTAGAGTGGACACGGTTTGAATGTGTGCGAACGCGCCTGTCCGCGAATTAAACGACAAGACCGAAAGCGAAGACTGCATTTCATTGATCGCGAATGCGAATCGGCCGTCTAGCATGAACGCGAGATGACGCGGCCCTGCGCCTTCGGTCGATTGCCAGGATGGAGGATCGTTCGCCACGAGCGAGCCCCCATTCTGATCGAAATGAAAGACAAAGATACGGTTAAGGCCCAAATCCGGAATGATTACGAACCGACCGTCGGGAGAAAGAATTACCGCGTGCGGATGCGAATTTTCCTGGTGTGGGGCCCCGGCGCCGGCTCCCATTTGCAACGACGCGGAAGGATCTCCCAACGAGCCGTCAGCGCGAATAGGCCGAGTCACGACTCCGCCGTAATAACTTGCAAACAGGACAAATTTGCCATTCTTGCTGACGGTGACGAAGCTTGGATTCGCACCTAGCGCCGGAACCTGATTCAGGAATATGAGTTTGCCAGACTGGGGATCCATTCGAAACGCGCTGACCGCACCGTTCTTCTGTCCCTGGTATTCGCCGATTTCATTTACCGCGTAGAGAAAATGCTCAGTTGGGTCCACGGCGAGGAAACCCGAGTTCACCGTTTCCGCGGCGACATCCACGACGTTCAATGCGCCGGTACTCGAATTGAATCGGCACAGATAGAGCGACTCGGTGGGCGCGCCGTGATATTCGGCCGTCCCGACGTAGACCCAGTAATCGACTCCTGCTTTGGTTGGAGTGAAGGCGGAGGATTCATTCATAAAGGTCTTGGCCATTAGCAGCACAGCAAGTATTCCTGCCGCGATCCAGGCCAATCTCATTGATCAAGAGCCTCCGGAGCTGGCGAGACCATAGCGTACGTAGGCGAAGTTGACGGCGCGACCGGAATACTGTATACACATCGGCGCTGGCGTCAACAGGAATCTCCCTGACCTGCTGTGCGCCGATGCGCTAGCCGCCATACCCCGGAGGCCGTATGCTTCGAAAGTTCGCTGCAGTCCTCTCCGCTCTGCTCATGGTTGGCTCCGTTTATGGGCAGCAGCAAACCCAGGAACTCGATCCCACCACAAAATGGGCGACTATCGCCGAGAACGAGTTCCATGTCTCCTTCAATATTATTTATGGCAAGGCGAATAACGTCGATCTTCGCCTCGATGTGATCACGGTGGGGCCGGCGTCCGTCCCGAGGCCGACTCTTCTCTATTTTCACGGTGGCGGCTGGCTCGAAGGAACCAAGGAGAGCACCCTCCTTTATGGGCTGCCGTACATGGCCCATGGCATGAACTTTGTCAACGTCGAGTACCGCATGGCTCCCGAATCCCTGGCACCAGCGGCCGTCGAGGATTGCCGTTGCGCGCTGCACTGGGCTTACGATCATGCGAAGGACTACGGCATCGACACTTCGAAAATCGTCGTGTCCGGTCATTCGGCCGGAGGTCACCTCGCGCTCATGACGGGCTTGCTCAAGCCCACGGATGGATTCGACAACAGCTGCCGGCGCCTTTCAGACGAATGGCGATTGGGGACGATTCAAGATGTGAAGGTGGCGGCAATCGTCAACTTCTTCGGACCGACGGACCTTCCAACGCTGCTCGCACCCCCGGCGCCAAAAAATTTCGCCGTCCGCTGGTTTGGAAGTATGCCGGATCGGATGGAGATGGCGAAGCGCGTATCTCCGATCACCTATGCCCGCCCGGGCGCGCCGCCCGTTCTCACAATCATGGGAGACAAAGATCCAATCCTTCCCTACGCCCAAGCGACGACTCTGCGCGATGCTCTCGATCATGCCGGCGTTCCGAATCAGCTGTATACGGTGGTTGGCGCCGGCCATGGTTCGACTACGCCTTATGCCTGGAACCGACAACAAGGACTCGACGCGCAAGCTGCGGTGTTTGCATTCCTGGAGAAATACGGAATATTGCCGGCAAATCACTAGCGAACCGTGGCGGGAAGAAAATCGCCCGCATAGGGTCCCTGGGCACAGGGACCGGACTTTGAAGATTTCGATTCCATTACTGCGCGAATCGCAAAAAACCGGCCGGCCTGCCGGCCAGCCCTACGGGTGCTGCGTGTTGGCGTTCGATTCCCGCAGTCATTCGGTCCTTGCGCCCACTTTGGAGCTGATCGCCGCGCGAACTTGCTTTGCAACGCTTTCCGCATAGATCTGCGCGCCATAACTGCTCGGATGCCAATCGTACGGCCCGTTGTACCACTTATTGATTTCGTCGGCGCTCGCGCCTTGCGGCATTTCGCCCGTCATATCAACAATGTGGTCTCCACTGGCCGCCTGAATAAATTTCTGCACCAGTGGATCCGACTTGTGCGCGAGGCATTCTTGCACGACGGGGTGGTGAAGGAGGAGAGTCGGATGCGGCATCGAAGCTAACTGTGCGAGCGCATCCGAGCTCGCTCGCATCGCCTGATCTTCGGTGTCGTAATGCGGCGTGGAAGACTTCGCCCACTGAAGCTTCGAATGCAGCCCGAGATGCCCCTTTGAAATTGCCGCGAGCAATTCAGGATTCAGCCAGTACCACGGAAGATGCTGGAGCAACGCCGCGTAGATCCGGCGCTTGATCTCCATTGCCCTTTGGCGATAATCCTCGCGCGTCGGATCAATGACGAACGCGAGCCCATTGCGGCAAGCGGGATTTCCGATGGCGACCGGAAGACTCGTACACGCAAACATGCCGTAATCGGCGTCGCCAAATTGAAGCGTGTCCCTGTAAAGAAATCTCCGCAGGATGTCGTCTCCGATGAAATTGACGATCACGAAATCGGGATCAAATTTGGCAGCGCGAGTGCGGTAGACGGCCGGCCATTGGACGATTCCCGTTCCGTCCAGCCCGAAATTCAGAACGCGGATTGTTGACTTGCCTACAAGGCGCTTGAAATCAGAATCTGTGCTGAATACACGTTCGAGAGCCGTGGGCCACGGCACGGTGGATGTGGTAGTAGCGCAAAATGAGTCGCCGAGGACCGCAATTCGGAACTCATCGGGACCCTTCGTTGGTTGCACGTCAGCGGAAGTCCCGAACATCCCCATATTGTTGGTGACAACTTCGCTATCGTGAGGCACGAGATCGTTGTCTTTGTCATAGAGCCACTGATGATTGCGGGAATTGGGCTGATAGGCGTAGCCCGCTTCCGTGTCCACCGTGTAGAGCGGTGCTTTGAAACTGGAAAATGAATAGCGGATGCTTTCGTCGACGCTCGATTTGAGTTGCTCATAGCGATAGAAGCGGAATCCGACTTCGAGGACCACGTACGCCAGCACAATCCAGCCTATTAATCGCAAAGTGCCGCGAAACGTTTTCATTTCTTAACTTCCTCTCGACAGTCATTCCGAGCGTCCGCGCATTGTGCTCGGGAGTCAGGCAAGCTCTTTGGCCACTTTTGAATTCGGCTCCCACCAACTTGCAATCTCTTCCAGCGTCTTGCCCTTTGTTTCTGGCACCAGCCGCCAGCAGAAATAGAAAGTGAACAAACAGATTCCGGCGAAAACCCAGAACGCGCCGGCGGCCGAACCGAAATGCCGCTCGAAGAATCCGGTCATGATAGGAAAAGAAAAATTCGCACCGAAGTCGGCAAACCAAAGCGCCGTGGAGGCCACCGCCATGCCCATCCCGCGCACTCGATTCGGAAAAATCTCGGCCATGATCAACCACATAACGGGAGCGAGCGTCATCGAATACGCGGCAACCGCGAGCATCATCGTCAGCGGCACGGCAATTCCGGTAACGTGATACTTGAAAAACACACCCATGATGGCGAGCCCCACAGCCATGCCGATCGTGCCGTAGAGGAGCAGCGGCCGCCGGCCGGCCCAATCCACCAGCCAGAATGCGACGATGGTGCATATCAAATTCCATCCTCCGATCAGCAGGCTGATGAAAATGGCCTTGGACGCCTGCGGGAATCCCGCCTCCTGCATGATGGTCGGCGCGTAGAAAAGCAGAACCGTAACGCCATCGAACTGCTGCAGTATGGCCAAGCCCACGGCGATCAACAGCGCGACACGGATGCCGGGCTTCAGCAAATCGAAGAGCTTTGGCTTCACCGGATTCGATGTTTCACGAATCGCTTGCAATTCCGCTCGCGCGGTTTCCTCGTTGCCGATTCGCCGCAGCCCGCGAAGCGCCTCGTCGATCCGGCCCTTTAGCACAAGCCAACGTGGGCTCTCAGGTACAAAAGCCAATCCAGCGAGAAAAATAACGGCGGGAATTGCGGTCGATCCAAACATCCATCGCCAGTTGCCGGAAAATGAGAGGGAGTAAGTGACGACGTACGAAATCAGCGCGCCCACCACGTTCGACACCTGCGAGATAAATACCAATCGGCCGCGGATGTACGCCGGCGCAATTTCCGCGATGTACATCGGCGAAACAATGCACGCCGCGCCGACGCCGAATCCTCCAAGAATTCTGAAAATGTTGAATTCGGTGATGTTCGTTGGGTATGCCGTTCCGATGGCCGAGAGTGCGAATATACCGGCAGCTGCGATCAGCGTTCGTTTCCGGCCCACTCGGTCGGCGAGCCATCCCCCCACTGACGGACTGACAAAGCAGGCGAGGATCGCGCTCGTCATCGCGAATCCCACTGCCGCCGGAGATAAGTTGAATTCCTTTTTCAGAAAAATGATGGCGCCCGACATGATGATGATGTCGTACGTCAGCAAGAATCCGCCAACCGCCGCAATTATGGAGATCAGGTAGACATACGAGTTATTACGAACAGGCGGGTGGCCTTCCCCGCTTATCACACCTTCTGGGGACGTCACCTTATCCATGCCAGTCCTCTCTGGTGGAACGGGAACGAATGCCAAATTCCTATTGGCCGCTAAGCGCGGCGCGAGCGAGGTAAAAGCCGCCCGAGTGCATTGACGTTTCGACGGAGTGGATTTCCCGTAGAAAAAGCGAGCTGTCGAACTTCTGGACGTCGCCGGAAGCTCAGCTCAATTAGGAGCTACATCTTCGATCTTGGACCGGCCATGCCCGTTTTGCGAATCAGAGATTCGGCGATTGAGGTGCGTTCACCACAGAATCTCTTGCTCCGGAACAAAACGTGTGACCTTGTTCCATGCCACTTCGCTGCCGCGATATTTGGCGCGATCGGTGTAGAGCGCTCCGTTCTTTCCCGGCGGATCGATCGACACCACCGTGCTGCCCTTCAGAACTAGCGTGTAGGTGTTTGGACCAATCCTTTCGCGCACGGTTCGCTCGGAAATCGGAAACGAAATCTCGAGTTTGTCGCCGGCCTTGACGGCGCCAGCGTTGACGTAACGCCCGTCCCAACGCAGCGGGCGCGCTGCGCCGTTCACCTTGCAAGTGATCGACGGATTTCCGCTTTCGATCCATTCTGGCGCGCGTAGGTGAACGGTTCGGCAACTCTGCTTGACCTTCAGATCGACTTGCCCCTTGTACGGGATGTAGCTATAAACATCAGCCCACCGCGAAGCGCGATTCATCAACAGGTTGACTCTTAGGTCCTCGCCCTGATGATCGATCATGTGCTCCCAGACGTAGTAAAGCCCTCGCGCCGCGTTGCCCGTGCAGCAGTGCTGAATGCCCCGCCACCTCGCCCATTCGTTCACATCCGCCCACCCCGACCAACCGCCGATATTCTTTTCGGGCACATGATCGGCTGTTTCATTCGACGCGACTGCTTTCTTTGGTTCCCGCTCTGCCATTTTGTAAATCCAATCTGATTTCGTCAGCTGCGCTTCCGCAAAATGATTTCGCGCAAAGCGGTCGATGTCGTCCCAATAATCCGCCGCGCCGCTTTCGGTCAGCTTGACGGCAACGCCAAACAAATCGCCATTCGTGCAACTTTCACAAGCCGTGAAGCCCGGGACGTACCACTCCGGGAACCATCCAACGAGCTTCGACACTCCGTACTTCGGCCCTGGATTCGTGCCCCACTCGTAACTCTTGCGGCAGAATTCCAGCAACTCGCGATCCTTCGTGACGGCTGCATACTCAAGGATGCTCAGTAAGCCGATCGCGTGCCCTTGCCCGTGGCCTCCCAGAGTGAGACCGTCCACGTTGAAGCGTTCTCCGCTGAAATGCTTCCATTCCTTTTTCCCGCGAATCTCCGGATCGAGAAGCCAGCGGCCGTCGCGATCGAAAATTTCGCCGTGATAGCGCGTGTAATTCGTCAGTTTCGAGGCGAAATGCAAGGCGGGCTCATAGCCTGTTGCCCGGTAATATTGCGAGAACGCTTGCACGCCGCGCGTATTCCAGGAAACGCCCCAGAGACTTCCGAGCGGAATCGGACTGTTCGGGTCGACCTTCGCGTATGGCTCGAATGAGCCAGCGGCGAAATAGCAGAAGTCGCCGCGATCGATGCTCAGTTCGGAGAGCCGCCCGATCATCTTTTCAATTTGAGCCTTCCAGATCGGATTGCCATCCCGCGCGTGGTAAAGCGTCATCGTGCCAATGGCTCTTTCGCACGACGAAAGATTGGCGATCTGCGAGACCGACGGGTCCTGCGTCGAACTCCGCGTACCGTCCGCTCGCCAAACTGGATCAACGCCTTCCGCCTTGATCCGTGACCATGGCCGTCCCTTTAGAGGCAGGTATAGAAGCCCATCCGGGCCAATCGATTTCAAGATCGACCTCATCCAAAACGGGTCGACTTGGCTGTTGAGATCGCTTCCGGTTGCGTTACGCAAAAGCGGCAACGCTTCCATCAATCCTTCCTGGTTCTGCACCCAGTCGTTGAAATCGTGCAGCATGATGGGCGGATCGCGGAAAATGTCAGTGAGCCAGTAGATTTCAAAATCGGCGTTTGGATCCGTGATTCCAGTCAGGACGTTTATTCCGAGCTTGGCTCGCTCGGTGAGGTCCAACGTGTCGGGAACGCTGTCTACATAGGTGCGACCGCGATAGGCGGGAATTGCGAATTCAGGAATTTTGTCCCGGATGTACTCAATCTTCAGCGGCGCGTCCGTTGCCCCAAAAAGCGCCGCCGCGTGGATATGCGTCGGCAGCATCAAAGCACCACATCCGAGGAGCGAATCCTTTAGAAACTCTCGGCGATCAATAGCCATGCTTCCCCCTTGATTAACGTTGCACACAAATTGTGCAGCGCGGGCTGTCGTTTACCAGTCGATATTTTGCTCCGGCACAAACCGTGAAACTTTATTCCATGCGACTTCGCTGCTCCGGTACTTCTCGCGATGCTGGTAAAGCGGGCCGTTCTCGCCGGGAGGATCAATTGATACGACCGTTGTTCCTTTTACGACGAGCGTGTAGGTCCTGTCGCCAATCTGCTCCTTGATAGTTCGTTCGGCGATTGGGAACGTGAGTTTAACTTTGTCGCCCCCGCTGACGGCGCCGACATTTACGTACCGGCCTTCCCAATGAAGTCCGCGCGACGTGGCGTTGATTTCCGCGGCCAGCGCGGGATCGCCATTCTGGATCCACTGCGGCGCACGTATCCGGAGATTCCGGAACGGCTGCTTTACCTTCACATCGACCCGGCCTTGATAGGGGATGAAGCTGTACACGTCGGCCCATTTTGAAGCGCGATTCAAAAGCAAATTGATTTGCAGATCCTCGCCGGAACGTTCGACCATCTTTTCCCACACGTAATAAATCGCGCGCGTGCACGTTCCAGTGCAGCAGTGGCCGATGCCCGACGACGCCACGCCCAACGCCCAATCCGAACCGCTGGCACCACCGCCGAACGCGCCGACGTTTCGCTCCGCCGGGTGATCGGCCGATTCAAAAGGACCGACCGGCTTGGCAGGCTTGCGGGCACCGAGCCGGTATACCCAGTCGACGTCCGTCAGTTGCTGCTCGAAAAACTGATTCCGAACCCAGCGATCTACGTCGTCCCAGTAATCCCCGACGCCCAAGCTGCTGAGCTTCACGGCCATGCTCACCATGTCGCCGACGATGCAGCCCTCGCAGCTTGGATACTTGGGAACATAAAATTCCGGGAACCATCCGACGAGAGTCGAAACTCCATACTCCGCGCCCGGATTCCGCGCCCACTCGAAGTTGTTCTTTGAGAATTGCAGCAATTCCTTGTCGCCCACGGCATCGGCGTAATCGACGACGCTTTGCATTCCGATTCCGTGACCGTGGCCGTGGCCACCACATTCGACCCCTTCTACCGGGTACTTGCTGCGAATCGAGTTCGGAACAGCAGCGGATCGGAATTCGCCGCGAATTTCCGGGTCCATATACCAGCGACCATCCGGGAAGAATATTTCGCCGCGGTAACGCGTGTAGTTGACGAGCTTCTGCGCGAGTTCGCGCGCCGGCTCGTAGCGCGTCACTCTGTAATACTGCGTCAATCCTTGAACGAGCCGCGTATTCCACGAAACGCCCCAGGTGCTCCCGAGGGGCATTGCTGCATTCGGATCGACTTTCGCATCCGGCGCGAATGACCCCGGCGCGAAATAAGAGTATTCGCCGCGCCTGATCGAGAGATTCGAAAGCCGCGCGATCATTTTTTCGATCGTGGCTTTCCACATCGGATTCTGGTCGCGGAGATAGTAGATGGTCATCGTGCCGATCATCCGTTGGCACGTTGAGGCATTCGCGGCCTGCGTCACGGCGGGATCGCTGAAATCCGAGCGCGTGCCGTCGGCTCGCCACACCGGATTGATTCCGTCCGCGCGGAGCCTTCCCCATGGCCTTCCATTCAGAGGAACGTAGATTAGTCCGTCGGGGCCAACCGACCTCAGGGTGGATTCCATCCAGGCGCGGTCGACTTCGCTGTTCGAGTCGTCGCCACTCGCGTTGCGCAGAAGCGGAAGCGCCTCCATCAGGCCTTCCTGGTTTTGCACCCAATCGTTGAAATCGTGTTGCATCACGGGAGGATTGCGGAAGAAATTGCAGGACCAGTAGATTTCGTAGTCGTAGGTGGGATCGGTGATTGAAGTTAATGCGTGAACGCCGAGCTTGGCGCGTTCGGCGACATCGAGCGTGTCGGGGACGATGTCTACATAGGATAGGCCGCGATAACCGGGTACCTGAAACGATAGAGCGTGATCTTTGATATATCCGATCTTGCCAACCGGCTCATCCGACTCAGTCTTGAAAGGGATCGCGGCGAGGGTGCTCTGCGCTGCGATGCTTCCGACGGCCGCAACGGCACTCTTCACAAATTGGCGACGATTCAAATCAGACCCCCCCCCGGCGACCATCAGCCAATCGCCTTACATTGAAGGAAAAGTTGCATCCCAACACGCTCGATCTAATACGCAGCCTCTAAGTCTAGGCGAGTTATGAAACAGGGGCTGGACCCACCTTAGCAAACCGAGGCGCGAACTATTTACTGTATACAGTTGCTTAACCCAACTCCCCACTCTACGTCAATCTATTTCGATGTAGCGAACCCTTCGGCTCAGCATGCGATCCGAGCGAACTCAGACGGCTTACGACTTTTTTATTGGATGCTCACGTTGACACAGCCGCACAGCATACCGTATACAGACGCAGTCCCGTCTCTCCAACGTGTCAATTAGCCTGGAACGGAAGGTCCCATGGATATCTCGCGCGGTTTAAAAGACAAGGTCGTGATCATCACCGGAGGCTGCGGCGACATCGGAGGTGAGTCCGCACGGAAGCTCGCCGCGCTCGGGGCCAAGTGCGTTCTGTTCGACATTCTCGATGACAGCACCGGCTGGGACCGCGCGAACGAGCTCGGCGCCAGCGCGTATAAGCGCGTAGATCAGTCGATGACCGAGCACGTGCGCCGTGCGATCTCGGAGGTAGCTGCGGAATTTGGCCACATCGACGTCGCGATAGGCAATGCCGGCGTCGGGCCCGGTGGTTATTTGCTCGATCTCACCGACGAGGATTGGGAGGGCGTGCTTCGAGTGAACTTGATTGGGTGTGCGCAACTCGCGCAGGCAGCCATTCGGCAAATGCTCACACAGCCGGAAGACAAATGGGGCATCCGCGGGAAAGTCCTATTCACGAGCTCCTGGGTGGGCGACTTCCCTTCTCCGGGAGCGATACCGTATTGCGTCAGCAAAGCTGGGCTAAATCATTTCGTGCGGCTCGCTGCGCAGGAGTACGCGCCGAAACACATTCTCGTTAATGCTGTCGCGCCCGGAATTCTCAACGCGGGACTCACGAAAAAAGCGGCCTTCCAACGGGATCCAGAACTGCGCGCGAAGTATCTCGGATACATTCCTGTAGGAGAATTCGGGACCGCTGAGCAGATCGCTGACGCTTTCGTGTTTCTCTCGTCGGCTGAATCGAATTACATGACCGGACAGATTCTCACCGTGGATGGCGGCTGCACGATTACGAAGCGATCGTAGTGGGATTGGCCCGATCAACTGCGTTGATTTGCGTTTCTGGCGTGCCCGTTCAGTCAGTCTTAATCACCGACGCCAATCCGCCATCTACGATCAATGCCGTTCCGGTCATATAGGAAGACATCTCAGATGCGAGAAATAATGCCACGCGGCCAATCTCTTCCGGTTTCGAATTCCGCTGCAACGGACACATCATGGCGATGCGTTCCAATTGGCTTTCCGTCAAGTGCGCCGCAATTCCGGTGATCACAGCTCCGGGCAAGATCGCGTTGACGCGCACCGTCGGCGCATAATCCGCTGCCAAAGATCGCGTCAGCGCCAGCAGACCTCCCTTGGAAGCTTGATATGCAACGTGTTTCGCATAACCGCGCAACGAATGAACCGAGCCCGTAATAATGAATGTCGATCCCGGCTGGCGGAGCAAGAATGGCATGGCGTGATGGGCGATCATCCACGATGCTTTCAAGCAGACGTCGAGCGTGCGATCCCAGTCTTCCTCGGATATTTCGGTGGCAGATCCAAGTTTGTACCCGGCCGCGTTGCTGAAAATCGCATCGATCCGTCCCCAGCGTTCCACGGTTTCCTTCACCATGCGTTCGACGTCCGTCATTTTTCCGACGTCGGTCTGTGAGGATATCGCGTCGCCTCCTTTTGCGACGATCGAAGCTGCCGTTTCAGCTGCGGGAGTTCCATTGATGTCGGCGACCATCACGCGCGCACCGTGTTCGGCGAAGACACGCGATGTGGCGCGGCCAATCCCCGAGCCTCCGCCGGTCACGATCGCCACTTTCCCCTCGAGCATTTGATTCCAATTCATTTCGAGTGTCCTCCCGTCAGAATTTCAGCGCGGTCGTGGAGCTCTCAGCAGCAAACTGAGAAGAGCGCCTGCCAACCACCCGAGCCCCAGGAAAATGAACGCGTCTCTGAAATTACCGGTTCGCTTATTGAGGTACCCGATGAGCGTGGGACCGACGATTCCTCCAAGATTGCTGAGTTGAATCAGTCCGAATGCGGATCCCGCGACCGCGGGAGGAAGTACTTCCGTCGGAATCGACCAGAATGGGCCGAGCAGGCCGAACGATCCCACACTCACAAGGCAGAGCAATCCGAACGCGGATGCAGGTGACCGCGAACCAACGAGTGCGCCGGCGATCAGGCAGATTCCAGCCCATCCAAGACATGCAGCGATGTGCTTCGCCCGCTCGTGATGACGGTCTGAATGCCGCGAGATTACAATCATGCCGATCGCAGCAAAGATGTAAGGAATGGCGTTCAGGATTCCAATAGTGAAATGCCTGGCTGAATTCGCCGGAATTAAATTCGATGACTCCAGCACGGACGGCAGCCAAAACAAATATCCGTACGTACCCGCGCTGATGAGGAACGAGACCACCATCATGACAAGCACGTGTTTCGACAGGAGACAAGAAAGAAACGATCCTCGAGCGGCGAGTTCAGATTTATCCGCCTCGAGCCGCAGCGTCTGTTCAAGGTGTTCGCGCTCATCTGGTGAGATCCAGCCAGCCTCGCTGGGATAGTCGTTGATCCGCGTCAGCCAGATAATAAGCCAGAGAATCGGCAGCATGCCCTCGCTGACGAGAAGCACGCGCCAATCCCAACGCCCTAAAATCCAACCCGAGATCGGCGATGACAGCACGACGGCTGCCGGCAAGCACAGCATCCAGTACGCATTCGCGCGCGCGCGTTCGACGCGCGGAAACCATCGCGAAATAAGGACGAGCGTAGCGGGCCAGACTCCGCCCTCGGCCAGTCCTAGAAGAAATCGCGCAATCGCGAACTGATGCCACGAGTGAACGAAACCCGTGGCAGCCGAGCACGCGCCCCAAAGAATCAGCAAGATGGCGATGAGTTTTTTGGGGCTCCAATGGCTCGCCAAATAACCCGCAGGAATTTGCAGTAGGATGTATCCGAGGAAAAATATTCCGCTTGCCGCGCCGGCCTGCGCCGGGTCCATGTGAAGATCGCGGCTCATCGACGGTAGTGCCAGAGAAACGTTCGTGCGATCCACGAATGCGATCGTATACATCACGAACGTGACGGGGATGATGTGGGACCAACGCCGCTCGATCACCAGGCCTGCTTCCGCGCCGACTGCATGTTCCCGGCCGTCTCCATCCAATCATCAGGAATCGCCACTGGCCGTGTCGCGCGACGTTAGCTCATTTCTCGCGCACCTGAACGATTCGAGCGTGATGATTGATGATGGGCGCCGACTATAGCAAGGCCATCCCATCGCGACAAGAAGCATAGGTCAAGGAATTGGTCAAATGATCGTCGCGAAAAGATTTTTATTTCGATTGGCGCCCAATATCATTGTGGGGACTCGGCTTATACGCGATTGAGGGGTCGCACTAGGGATGCAGAGACTTTTCAGCCTGTTGAAAAGTATTGACTCCGAACTGGCGGCTCGGTAGAAAACGCATTCAATGCGCGGGCTTACGTACAAGTTTGAATTCCCGCCATGAGCTCGCCACGACCACGATATACAATCGGGCCGGCTCGCTTGACCGTGGCGCAAGCAATTTTAAAGTGGAGAAAAAATGCAGCTCGAAAACAGAGTGGCTCTGGTTACCGGCGCTGGTAGAGGAATCGGCCGCGGCATCGCGCTCGGCTTTGCCGGTGCAGGCGCGACCGTCGTTGTGACAGCCCGCACCGCCGAAGAAATTCAGAGCGTGGAAAAAGAAATTCGAGGCCAAGGAGGCAAGGCGCTCGCCATCACAGCGGACGTGGCGCAAAAGGGAGTGCCGGAAAAGGTGATTCGGCAAATTGTCGACGAGTTGGGATCGATCGACATCCTGGTCAACAACGCGGCCGTTGGAAGCGCGTACAGCCAGAAGCCGCTCGTCGAATTCGATGACGATTTCTGGGACTATTCGGTCGCGCTAAATTTGACCTCGCCATATCGATTCTGCAAAGCGGCCGCGCCAATCATGCGGGAGAAAAAATGGGGCCGCATCATCAACATTGCGTCGCTCGCCGGGAAAATGCCGCTGCTACACGGCTCGGCATATGCCGCGACGAAGCTGGGACTGATCGGATTTACGCGGGCCATCGCCCTCGAGCTCGCTCCGGATGGCATCACCGTGAACGCTCTCTGCCCCGGACCCGTGAAGACCAGAATGGGAAAGATTCGCATGACCCAAGATTCGGCTCGGCTCGGCATAAGCTTCGATGAATGGGAGAAGCGTCTCACACCACCGATGGGCCGATTTATCCTGCCGGAAGATTTTGGCCCGATCTGCGTCTTGCTCGGCAGCGATGCAGGCGCGGCCATTACGGGACAAAACTTCAACGTGTGCGGCGGAACATTAATGTACTAGGAGCATATGAGAGTGGAAAATGGGATTTTGAGGGGAAGTTGACTCTAAGCAGATGCGCTGTATACTGACTACAAGTATTATATTTCCTCTGAGGTTAGTATGTTGGAACAAGTCTTACCGACCGCGATCGACGCCGACCGAAGCTTGGACACTCGAACCCTGAAGGAACAGGTGGTTCGACTGCTCCGCACTGCCATTCTTTCAGGCAAGATAAGCGCTGGCGGCAGATTGAACGAGAGCCAACTCGCCCGCGAGCTCGGAGTGAGCCGTGTTCCAATCCGAGAGGCACTTCAACAGCTCGAGCAACAAGGATTGGTAGTCAACGTACCTCGGCGGGGAAAGTTTGTCATCAGCTTGAGCGACGAGGAAATTCAGAAAATTAATAGTCTTCGCTTGATCCTCGAGGCGGAAGCTCTGCGACTCTGCCGGGCCAAGATCAACGCCGAAGGCATCGCAACATTGAACGATCTCAACGAAAAGATGCAAAAAGCTGGCGGGCTTCCCGAAATTGAAGCGGCGGCGCTCGACTTGGAATTTCACCGGACAATCTGGCGGTACAGCGGGAACGAATATCTCGGAAAGACACTCGAGAGCATTACTGTTCCGCTATTCGCTCACCGCGTCCTATGGCGCATCAACCAGAAGATGTTGGACTGGGCGAAGATCCTTCCCACGCAACACCGATTGCTGCTGGATTTCGTACAGCACCGGGTCCCTGAATCGGCAGAGAAAGTCATGCTGACTCACCTGAGCTACCGCTATTCGCAACCTGAACGCTATTCCAGCCTTGCGCTCGAACCCCGCTAGACGGCGCGCTCGACATCGATCGGATATCACAGCAACAGCCAGCAAAAATAGGCGAATCGTGGATGGGGTGTCTCGACGCCGCTAGCCAGCCTCGAGTTCTCGCGAGAGCTCGCGAGATGCTGCATAAAGCTGTTCTGCCAACTGCGGGACGCGACTTGCGAGAATCTGCGAACTCATGCCATCAACCGAAATCGCGGCGATCGTTCGTCCCGATTCGCTGATTATCGGAACGGCGATGGCGCGGCGATTGACGTGATATTCCTCGTGATTGATCGCAAACCCTCGGCCGCGGACATCCCTGAGATGATCCCGTAGCCCCTCGAAGTTCGTAATCGTTCGGCATGTAAACTTTGCGAGAACTTGATTGAGGAAAAACGCTTCGAGAACTCGCTCATTCATCCACGCCAATAGCACCTTGCCAGCGGCCGTGCAGTGGAGGTGAAAGTGATAGCCGGGGCCGGTGCCACCGGTCGGCTGCGGCCGAGAGTTCGCTCTCGCAATCACGAGGCCTTCATTGCCATCGAGAACGGATACCTGAGCGCCCAACGACGTGCTCTCAGCCAGAGCATTCACGCCTCTTGAACTGATTTGCATCAGGCGTGAATCCGCTCCGCTTCGCGCCCTGAACTCGAAGGCACGAGCCGCGAGCGAGTATTGGCGGGTCCACGGAGCCCTCTGTAGATAGCCTCGCGCGCTCAGAGTCCCAATAATGTAGTGGGTTGTGCTCTTCGGAATGCCGAGTTCCCGGCTCAGTTCGCTCAACGTGAGACCTTGGTTCGACCGGCCGAGAATTTCCAGGAGGTCAAGGGCTCGCGCAACCGCTGGAGTTGCTGATTCCATAGTGTAGGTCACCGCTCTCTGCCCCAAGTCCGTGCTGGCTCTGCAAAAGTAAGTCGAATCACGTTTACTGCGTCGAAACTTTAATGTCGAGCCGAAGCTTTCTTCGTTCTTTCCGAAAGCATCTCCCGGAATTCGTACGGTCGACAAGGCATTTCTGAAAACCTGCCGATCGACGCAGCAAGAAGCACCGCGCGTCCGCCGGAACTCCTTCATTTCGATCCGGAAATTCTCACTTTTTTCCGAGTGGACGACGACCCCAGCGCCGCATCGATTACAAGTAGATCTCGATACGCTTCCGCTGGACCGGATAAAACTCGCTCCTCTCCTCGAATCGCGGCGCAGAAGTTTTTCCACTGGGCAAAGTATCCACCGTCTGTCTCGCGAATTTTTGAAACACGCGGCGAATCGCCGACTTCGTGCGTCAAAGTGATCTGGCCCGGCACGACGCGCAAAGCGCCGTCGGTTCCGTAAATCGAAAAATCGAAAGAAATTTCCCGCTGCTCTTTTGAGGTGTAGCAAAAAAAGCATTGGCCCGTTATGCCGCTGGCCATCCGAACTTGCATCAAGAGGCCATCGGGCCCTGCGATCACACGGCTCGTATCCATGACGATCGCGTTAACCTCACTGATTTTGCCCAGAATGTCGATGACCGCGGCGACCGGATGAACTCCCGCATCGAGCACCATCCCACCCCGATGGCGAGCTTTTTTCCTCCAGCCTCGCGAAATCCAGCGTCGACGCGCACGCGCGCCAACGTCAAACTTTACACTAATCTGAAATGCGAACGGCTTTCCGACCGCACCCCGAGCGACGAGATTCTTGGCCTCGGCGAGATCGCGCCGATATCGAAAATTCTCGCCGATCAAAATCGTGCTGTGGCTTCGCCGGCTTTCGCGCACGATGCGAAGAGCCTCGGCCGGAGTCTCGGCGATCGGCTTCTCGGCCAGCACGTGTTTGCCGGCATGGATCGCGTCCAACAGCACTCGTCCATTCAGTTCGATCGGAACTGCGGTTAGCACCGCGTCGATTTCCTTGTCTCGGAGCAGCCGGCGATAGTCGACGTAAACTCGTGGAATCCGAAACTCGCGGGCGAAGGAACGAGCGCGGCCCAAATGCCGCGCGGCGACGGCTACGACCTCGATCTCATTCGCGAGCCGTCGAATTGCCGGAAGGTGATGCGTCCGCACGACCATCCCCGGCCCGACAATCCCCAACCTGATCGGCTTGGATTCCATGGCTTTTCTACAAAACCGAGCGCGGCCACCTGATAGGGCTGCAGATCCGATCCCTAACGTGCTAAATAAGCGAATTTCGAGTCAAAAACAAGATTCTAGCTTGACAGTGAAACCATGCCTGTATACAGTATGCCACAATTCGCGTACAGAGACTTGCGAATTGTTTCCGGCGTTATCCGCTCCACCGCCCTGGATTCCCGGGGACAGCCCTCCGGAGGGGGCCGATGTCGCTCCGCATGCAAGGGCCCCCGAAGGAGCTTGGTTTCGATGGCGCTAAAACTCTCTCCCCGGCGATTCAGGGATCGAGTCTCAAATCAATTCTCGGGCCTGGTGGCTCCATAATCGTCATGCACTTAACCTTCGGGCGACCCCAATGAGCCAAGGCCGAATCATCGCGACGGGGCGCGTTCTTCCTGTCGCTCATGAGATCTTGAGCCGTTATGCTCGTATCGAAGTGGCGTCCGCCACTGACGAGAATAGTCTCGTGTCGATAATGGATGGCGCGATTGGCCTAATCGTTCGCGGAGTAACTCCAATAACCCGGCGAGTGATCGAGGCGGGAACGGACTTGCGCGTGATTGGGCGCACTGGCGTGGGCTTCGACAATGTCGACATCAATGCGGCGACTGAATGCGGCATCCCCGTGGTTTTCGCGCCCGGCGCCGGATCCAAAGCGGTGGCCGAAGGCGCCCTCTCGATGCTATTAGCGCTGGCGAAGCGTCTCCCGCAGCTGGACCAGAAAACGCGCGCGGGCCAATGGCAAGTTCGCGACGAAATCTCGATGGGGGATCTTTATGGAGCTACGTTGGGTCTCGTTGGCCTCGGGCGAATTGGCAGCGAAGTCGCCAGACTCGCGAAGGCGTTTGGAATGAATATTGTTGGTTACGACCCAGCCGTGAGCGACGCGAAAGCGAAAAGTATCGGAGTGAAACTGGCCGATCTAGACTCTTTGCTGAGAGAATCTGACTTCATCTCGGTTCATGCGCCGCTGAACGACGGGACGCGGGGCATGTTCGATGCACGTCGGCTGGCTCTCGTGAAGCGGGGCGCGATATTAGTGAATTTGGCGCGCGGCGCACTGCTGTCTAGTCTGGACGTATTGAACGAGGCGTTGGAGTCGGGGAGGCTTGCTGGAGTAGGGCTCGATGTCTATCCGTCCGAGCCTCCCGATGTCTCTCATCCGATTTTCCGCCGATTAGATGTGATCAGTACACCTCACTGCATGGGGCTGTCCGTCAAAGCGGCTCATGCCACGTTTACGATGGTGAGCCAGGGTATGGCGGACGTGTTCAGCGGCGGAACGCCTGAGAACATCGCGAATCCGCAAGTCTACTCGAAGCGAGGCAACTCGAGAGAAGACCATCGGGGCGAGAAAAATCGTGTAGGCCGACGCGGGATTGAGGCGCCTGGCCGACGCGTCAAATAAGATCCGCTCCGGCGAGCTACAGGCCCGCAGTTCTTCGCCTTGATGGCCTCAGATTTCTGGTCAAGGGCCTCGTGTTTCGGAACGCGAGAGTTAGTATCCGGCGAAGGAAGGAGGCGCGGAAGAATGTTGTCGAGCCGAGATATCAAGAGCTACGCGTCACAGGGGTTCTGCGTTCGCCACGATTTCCTCTCGACAGCAGAAGTCAATCATTTCCTTCTCGAAATGGAAAAAATTAGCGCCGGTTCGACGCTCGCGATCCACGACGCTACGCGCATTGAGATGGAACCGGGCCAGGGCCCGGACGGCACGAAAGTGCGTAGAATCTACGAGCCCTGCACATATTACGAATCCTTTCGCAAATTCTCCGAGAGCAAGAACATGGTTGAAACCATGGCGCAGATGCTCGGTCCCGACGTGCTGTACTTCTCGAGCAAGATCAATGTGAAACCCGGCGAAATCGGGTCGGTTGTCGAATGGCATCAGGATATGGCCTATGGCCCGTTGACCAATCGCTCTGTGGTGGCTGTTTTGATTTATCTGGACGACGCGGATCTCGACAACGGCTGCCTCCAAGTGGTTCCCGGACACCATCGGATGCTCGATCATTCGCACGATGGCTATTTCCAAGGACGCATCACGGAACCGTTCGACACGTCTCGAGCGATTTCGCTCGAAGGCAAGCGCGGTACGGCAATTTTCTTCAACGGCCTCGCGCCTCATGCATCGGCGGTGAATACATCGCCGCGTCCGCGCCGCACACTCATTCTCGGATATCGCGCGGCAGATGCTTTTCCCATTCACGTGGGTGAAATAAGCAACAAGAGCGATCAGTTCGTTCGGCTGGTGCACGGCCACGTCTCACGTGTCGCGCGGTTTGACATGGACGAAGTCTTCATTCCCCGATATTCCGAAGGAGCAAGATCACTCTATGAATTGCAGGAACGATCGAGGAAAGAGGTTCCCACCACATCGATCGCCGTGACCGGCCGGAATGCTCTAGGAAAAAAGACACGCAGTGCGAAGTCGCGCTGAGCGGCATATCCCGCAAAATTATGCCTCGTGGTTTAAGACGCTGGCGCGCGAAATTGATCGCGGCCGCACATCGCAAAGCCTGTTTGACTGAGCGGGAGAGAATTTACAGCGATGTCTACAACGAAAATCAAAGGGCTTCGCTGGCTGATTGCTTCGCTTCTGTGCCTCGCGACTGTCGTAAATTACCTGGATCGGCAACTGCTCTCCGTAGTCGCGCCGATGATTCGTCGCGATTTGCATCTTTCGAACACGGAGTACGCTTACGCGTTGAATTCCTTCTTGATCGCGTACGCCGTGATGTTCACCGTGGGCGGTTGGTTGGTAGACCGCCTGAATACGCGACGGGGTCTCGCGTTGAGCCTCGGCATATGGTCGCTCGCGAGTTTGTGCCACACGTTCATCGTGGGAATCTGGGACCTCTGCCTTTACCGGCTGCTTTTGGGAGTGTCGGAGCCTGGGAACTTCGTGGCCGGCGTGAAAGCGGTCTCGTCATGGTTTCCCGTGAAGGAACGGGGAGTTGCGATCGGCTTCGTTGTCGGCGGCACTGGCATCGGCGCGGTGATTGCACCACCCGTCACGTTGTGGCTGGCGATTCATTACGGTTGGCGAATCGCGTTTCTATTGCCGAGTTTGAGCGGGCTGATTCTGTTACCGATTTGGCTTTGGATTTACCGCGAGCCACGCGAGCACCCGTGGCTGACGGATCAAGAGCGCGAGCATATCTTCGAAGGGCGCACGCCCGAATTGGAAGCGCGTCTACCGAAGCCGCGCTGGTCGGAGTTGCTCGGATTCCGCCAGAGTTGGTCGTTCATCGCTGCACGTTTCTTCGCTGATCCACTCGGCTACTTTTATTGGTTCTGGGTTCCTTCGTTTCTGGTTACCGCAAAGGGAATGAGTTTGTCCGTGCTGGCAAAATGGCTCTGGATTCCATACGTCGGCCAGGGCATCGGACAACTCGCCGGAGGATATTTCTCCGGATATCTCATCGAACGCGGCATGGCGCCCTTGACGGCGAGAAAGATCGGATTGACGGTGGCGCTCGTCCTCTCTCCGGCGGTGCTGCTGTCGCTGGCGGCGTCGAATACCGCGCTGATTCTTCTCTGGATCACGATCGCGACTTTCGGAATCGGATGGTGGGGCGCGAATTACAATTCCGCGCTGATGGACGCGATTCCCCAATTCTCCGTTTCGTCCGTCGCGGGCCTCGCCGGTACGGCCGGCGCACTCAGCTCAACACTCGTGACGTGGTTCACGGGCTATGCCGCCGACCATGGCTTATACACCGCCGTATTCTGGTTGAACTGTTCGTTGATGGCCCTATCCGTTGGCGCGAGTTGGTTGCTCTTGCGCAAACCTCTCGCGGCCGAGATCCTTCCAGAATCCACAGCGGCGGTCAATCCGCAGCCGGCATAGCATCGGCGCAGAGATCTGGAATTTCTTGGGCACCGAAGTAGCAACTTGGGGCCGAATTGACAGTGCAGTAAGAGTGCGATATGCAAACGGTTGTTTCTCTAATTCTTCGAGGGCGCGACATCAAAAATCTCAACGGAGCCAACGAGTGCGAGTGCTATTTATCGGCTTTCAGGATCTGGTTCATCCCTGGTACGACGACTTCTTGGAAGCGATGGGCGGCAGGTACCCGGTCGCACTTTATGACACGAGCCGGCCGTTCGCGGATCAATTGAACGGGGTTCGCGTAGTAGTCGATCAGGGCGGCTGGGGAACGCATGCGATGACAGATGCCGCAGCTGCGGCGCGTGTGGAATTGTGGCAGGTGATTGGCACTGGTCTCGATCATATCGATGTAAATTACCTGATGGATCGCGGCATTCCGGTTTCGTACTCTCCTGGCTTTCTCAGCGGCGCCGGACTAGCCGAGCAAGCACTGATGTTCATGCTGTTACTCGCGAAGAACTGGAATGTGACTCAGAAGAACATTCACTCCGGCATTTTTTATCACCCAATGAACGAAGAGTTGGGCGGCAAGACACTCGGACTCGTGGGCTTCGGCGGCAGCGCACGCGAGCTCGCGAAACGTGCGTGGGCGATGGGCATGCGAGTTCTCGCGATCGACGTCGTCGACGTCGCGCCATCTATCGTGAGGGAGCATCATCTCGACTTCTTCGGCGGAACGAAGGATCTATCCAAATTACTCGCCGAATCGGATTATTTATCAATCCACGTGCCGATCACTCCTGAGACGAAGCACATGATCGATCGGAATGCTTTCGCGCAGATGAAGAAATCAGCATTTCTAATTAACGTTGCGCGCGGCGATATAGTTGACGAGGCCGCCATGCTGGAAGCTTTGCAAACCGGGAAAATCCAGGGAGCGGGATTGGATACATTCACGCGAGAGCCGCTGGACGTCAATCATCCGCTCCTGCATATGTCCAACGTGGTGGCCACTCCGCACATCGCGGGAGGCACTCGAGGAACCTCGCGGCGGCGTGGGATATCGGCGGCGGAGAATGTATTTCGTCTCGCCGAGGGATCGCAACCGCTGCACTTGGTACCGCGGCGGTAGCGGGGTCAGTTGTCGGCGTGCGCCGCGTGCAATCGCAGGATCCGGGAGGTCACTTGTTAAGGAGAAGCGCGATGTTCTTGTTCGCAGGTATCCTTGCAGGCACAATTCACGCTCAGCAAAGTGATCCCGCAACGAAATGGGCCACCGGCGCACAAACTCAGTACACAGTCACACCGAATCTCGTCTATCAGAAGGCGAACAACGTAGAACTCCGCCTCGATTTGATCACGACCAGCAAGCCGACTGTTCCGAAGCCGACCGTCGTCTATATTCACGGCGGCGGGTGGCTGGAAGGAACGAAAGAGGGCGCCCTGTTGCGCGTACTTCCTTATCTTCCGCGCGGCATGAATGTGGTCAATGTCGAATATCGCATGGCTCCCGAATCGCTCGCGCCCGCGGCAGTCGAGGATTGTCGTTGCGCCTTGCACTGGGTCTACGATCACGCGACCGAGTTCGGCATCGACACTTCAAAAATTGTTGTCGCGGGGCATTCTTCGGGCGGCCACCTGGCGTTGATGACGGGCTTGCTCGATCCGAGCGCCGGCTATGACAACGAGTGCCAACGGCCAACCAACTTGTGGCGGGAGGGCACGATTCCTGACGTCAAGGTAGCCGCGATCGTGAATTTCTACGGCCCAACAGATCTGCCGAAGCTGCTCGAGGGCCCGACGACACGAAATTTCGCGCTTCGCTGGTTTGGATCTCTGCCAGATCGCATGGAACTCGCAAAACGGCTGTCGCCGATCAATTACGTTCGCGCCAGCTCACCGCCGGTCATCACAATTATGGGAGACAAAGATCCCATCGTTCCCTATTCACAAGGTGTGACCCTGCATGAGGCTCTCGATCGGGCCGGCGTCGCGAACCAGTTGGTGACGATTAAGGGAGGCGGCCACGGAACTACCGCACCCTTTGAGTGGAACCGCGACGAAGTCGAAGAAGCGCAGAGCAATGTATTTTCATTTCTAGAAAAGCATGGAGTTCTCGCTCTGAAGCCATAGCGAGTGAGCCTTTCGAAAATGTATTCCCTTTCTGTATGCGCGGACACGGTTTTTCTCGGCCTGCCGTTTGTCGAGCGCGTGAAAAAAATCGCCGCGAAAGGCTTCGCTGTCGAATTTTGGAACTGGAAGGGCCGCGAGATCGAAGCCATTGCCGCCGATCCGGAAATTCGAATCAGCGGTTTCACAGGATATTTGCGAGGAAGTATCGTGCATCCAGACGCAACTGAGGAATTTCTCGCCGGCGCGCGGGAAAGCCTCGCGATCGCCGCTCGATTGCGTTGCAAAACCCTCTTCATTTCTTCCGGCGAATTGGATAGCCGCGGGCAAGTCGCGCATGCGATCGCGCGCCATCCGGCAACGAGATGGATCACCGCGTACAAGACGCTATGCCGGGTCGCAGAACTCGCCGAAAAACACGATGTCGTGTACACCTTGGAGCATCTGAACACCAAGGTCGATCATCCCGGGTTTCCGTTCGCGCGCGTAGTAGACGCTCTGAGTTTGCTGATTGAGGTGGGCAGTCCGCGCATCAAGTTGCTGTTGGACGTCTATCACGCACAAATTGAAGAAGGAAATTTGATCGAGCTGATCAGAAAATGCCGGTCGCGCATCGGACACGTACACATTGCGGATGTGCCCGGGCGGCATGAACCCGGCACCGGAGAGATAAATTATCCGCGCATCGCGGAGGTGTTCCGCGAGATCGGCTACAACGGCTCGATCGGGCTCGAGGCGTTTCCACTGAAGAGCGATAACGCCGCGCTCGATCGATTCCGCGAGGTCTTCTCATGACGGCGAAGAAACTCAGCGGGAAAGTCGCGATCGTAACGGGATCGAGCAAGAGCATCGGCCGCGGACTGGCCATTGGATTTGCCGCGCACGGAGCGCAAGTGGCCGTCGTCTACAAGACGGACAAAGCGGGTGCGGAGAGCACGCTCGCATCCATTCGAAAAGCGGGCGGTGCCGGCGAGATCTTCCAGTCGGACATCGGCTCACGCAGCGATTTCGAGGGGTTGGTTGAAGCGACGTGCGAAAAATTCTGCGGCCTGGATATCCTGGTGAACAATGCCGCCCGAACTCGATTCGCGCCGCTCGCGGAAGTCACGGACGAGGATTTCGAGGATGTCGTCAACACGAATCTGCGCGGCCCGCTGTTCGGTTCGGCCGCCGCCGCGCGAAAGATGGCGGCTCGTGGCGGCGGAGTAATCATTAATGTGAGTTCTTGCGCGGCCCGCTTGATGCTTCCCTTTCACTCGGCGTATTCGATGGCCAAGGGAGGCCTGGAAGCGCTGACGCGCCAGCTTGCGTTGGAACTCGCGCCGCAAATCCGCGTCAATGCGATCGCCCCCGGCCCGACGAACACGGAACGAAATCAGGAATACGACCGCGAATACAATAATCGGTGGAAGGAAATCATCCCTGCGGGACGCGTCGCGCAAGTGGAAGATTACGTCGGGGTTTGCGTCTTCTTAGCGAGCGACGATGCAGCCTTCATCACCGGGCAAATTATTGGCGTGGACGGCGGATGGACTGTGAAGGGATTTCCGCCCGACATGTCGAAATCGGATTTTTCGAAGGATCGCAAGCGCGGTTAATTTCGGCGAGCGTGTTCTCTCGCCTCTCGTGGCCCAATTTCCCCACAGACTTGCCTGTTTGCGAATCAGACGACAGCGTTGCGCGCTTGAACCAGCGGCCAAGCCTCGCGCCACGCTCGCTTTAGATTGGCGATGATCGCTTGCGAGGTTTCGCCAGGTTGCGGCCGGATCTCAAAGCCGACGCCTCGCCTGTCTGCGTTCCGCCCTTCGCCGAGATAACCGACTTCGAACAGCGCGCTGATGAAATCCGCCAGCTCGGGAACATCGTGGACGCTTCCTGGAAATCCAAATCGCGGATGGAAGTCGCCGTAACTCGTCCGACCGGGCACAGTCACGCAATTGCCGACGTGAACGTGGACCATGTATTTCTTAATTAGGTTCATCGCGGGGACTGGCTTTTCTCCAAGCAGCACCATGTGCGCCTGATCGTAGAGGAGACCAAAATTCGCGAAGTCGTTTCTCAATGTGGACGCCACTTGCGCAGCCTCTTCGGCGGGCCCGATCAACGCGCGCTTGTCGACATCCCGGTCGAACGTCTCGAGCACAACTTCAAGGCGTAGCTTCTTCGCAGCTTCGCAGATGTGCTGCAAGGATTCGACGAGCGCCTTTGTGGCTTCTTGCCTATTCGTTTCGCCGGAATCCGCTCCGGAGAGCAAAACGAATCGGCGCGCATTCAAATCCGCGGCGTGCTCCAAGTACGACTCGACGACATCACGCGCGCGCTCTCGTTCCGCGCGATCCAGGCTGTTGATGTTTTGCTTTTCTCCCAGGATAACGGGATGAACGCCGAAATCGACCTTCAAGCGCGACTGCTCGATGAGCGCGCCGACCTGCTTCCGAAGATCTTTGTTCTTGATGCGCGTGACTTCGATGCCGGAGAAGAACTCATCTTCCGCAATACTAGCTATGGACTCGAGAATCGGTCCGTCTCCGCCGCCGCATTCGGGGAACGCGAGAAAGTGCACGAGGCTCAGACCGCAATAGGCATCCCAACTTTTGTCCATAATTCAGCTCCGTTGTTTCGCTGGACTCGACGCACCCGCGTTTTTTCCACTCCTCTTCGTGGGGCCGCAGTATACCGGACTGGACCGCGGCTAACTCGCGGGCGTGGCGAGAGCCTGCAACCCATTGAATCAAAACGGTTGCGAGAGGCCTTGACTGCGGCCAAGCCGTCTGTATACTGAATACAGATGGCGATTCTAGCTTGCTTGGCGCCTGCGTCGGTACTAAATAATTAATTCTGCTACGAATTCCGGGTGCGATCACTCTGCCGCCCAGCAATCTCAGGGGAACAGGCCGAGATTCGGCCCCTAAATTAGGAGCGACTTGTGAGCATCGACGTGAAGGTTGGCACGGCGCCGGATAATTGGGGCGTCTGGTTCCCGAACGACCCAAAGCAAATTCCATGGGAGCGCTTTCTCGACGAAGTAGAGGAGTCAGGCTACCGGTGGATTGAGCTCGGGCCTCCAGGATATTTGCCTCCGGATCCAGTGCTGCTCGCGCCCGAACTCAAGAAGCGCGGCCTTGCGGCGACGACCGGCTTCGTCATGCATCACTTGGAAGATCCCGCGCTTTGGCCGACGATCGAGGCGGAGCTGAACAGCGTCGGCACAGTGCTTCAGAAACTAGGGGCGCCCTTTCTGCTGCTGATCGACGATACGTATACGGACCTCTCCGGGGGCAAACTGGTTCGACCGCGAGAGCTCGACGACGCCGATTGGAAACGCTTGATCGATGCGACGCATCGAGTCGCGAAAATTGCGCGCGATCAATATGGGCTTCGCGTGGTGTTCCATCCGCATACGGACACGCACGTCGAATTTGAGCACCAGATCGAGAGATTTCTGAAAGATACGGATCCTGAATTGGTCTCGCTCTGCCTCGATACCGGCCACCATGCGTATCGCGGAGGAGATCCGGTGGAATTTATGCGCCGCCATCATAGCCGGATTCCGTACTTACATTTGAAAAGCGTCGACCCTGAGATACGGCGCCGCGTGGAAGCAGAAAAAATTCCGTTCGCGACGGCTGTTGGAATCGGAGTCTTCTGCGAGCCGTCGAAGGGAGCAGTAGACTTCCATGCGTTCCGTGACGTGTTGAACCAGGTGAATTATGAGGGTTGGGCGATCGTCGAGCAGGATATGTATCCTGTGCCGTTTGACAAGCCAATGCCGATCGCCAAAAGAACGCGTGCTTATCTGAGGGAAATCGGAGTCGGATAATTCTTGGTCTCACGGGAGGCATTCTGCTCAACGCAAACGTACTGCGCGACAAGCTGAAAAAAGGCGTTACTTGCATCGGTTCGGCAATTTCATTTGGCGACTCAACCGCCACGGAAGCGCTTTGCAATTATCTCGATTTCATCTGGGTAGACATGGAGCATGTGCCGTTTTCGCTCGAAACAGTGCAAGCCCATGTAATGGCGACGAAAGGCACGCAAGTCGCGCCGATTGTCCGGGTGCCCTGGAACGATCCGGTCCTGATCAAGCCAGTGCTCGACATCGGCGCCGCTGGCGTGATCGCGCCGATGGTTTGCACCGCCGACGAAGCGGCTCGCCTGGTTTCGGCGTGCTTGTATCCGCCGCAAGGTATCCGCGGATTCGGGCCGCGGCGTCCATCGAATTACGGCCTGTCGATGACGCCGGAGTTCTGCCAGGAAGCAAATGCTTCGATAATTCCGATCGCGCAGATCGAGCACGCGACGGCGGTCAAAAATATCGATGCAATTGTCGCGGTGCCAGGCCTTGCGGCGGTGATGCTGGGACCGTTCGACCTTTCGGGCTCGATGGGGTATCCCGCGCAACCGAATCACCCAAAGGTGATCGAAGCCATCGATCACGTGATCGCGCGAACGAAAAAGGCGAACGTATACGTGGGAATGGGTGTCACGGACGATCCCGATTCGGTGCGGCGGTGGATAGACAAGGGCGTTTCGATGCTGTTTATCCCGCCTGACTATATGCTGATGCTCCGCGCGGCGAAGCAATTTGTTGATGTGATTCGAGAACAAGAGAAGAAACGAGCGCAATAGAACTTTGCGCCGCGCGCCCGCCGTCAATCGAGGTATTGACTTTCTGCCGCTAAGAATGAGCGATCGCTAGTTTCGTTTGGAAAGCTTAATCGGAAGCAGTGCGCTTGTTTAATGCTTGCACGGCCGGCGGCATGCGATCGTAGACGCGCTTCTGCATCAAGTGGTATCCAACCCCAACAGGATCGACCCAGCTCCCGCAATAGCCTCCCATGAAGCCGACGCGAGCATTGGTTTTGGAAGTGTTTGCCGCGAACCCGTGCCAGAGAGCTTGGTGGTAAAGCACGACGGAACCCGCCGGCGCGGCGACTGGAATGGCGTATTCACGGCCGCTCTCGGGTCCGGGATATCCGGAAGCCCGATGGCTACACGGAAGTAAGGCCGTGGCGCCCATGTCCGCCGAAAGGTTGTTGAGCATCCACGAAAACGCGAGGACGAAGCTATTGTTCGGTACCGGCAGTCCCCACTTTTCAAAGCGCGCCAGAGGAGCGCCAACATGCATCGGCCCCGCTGCAGCGCCGGGCTTCTTCCAGCGAGCACCAAGCTCGGCCAGTTGCACGCCTTCGCCGAGCACGTGCTCAGCAACCTTTAAGCAAAGCGGATGCGCAATCATCTTGGCGAAGACCGGATAATCCGATGGATCGAGTAAATCCAATATGTTCGAGAGGTGCTGATCGGCTTCGTTTGCTTGCGGCTGCTTCTTCATGATTTCGACGACGCGCTGCGCGGCAAACTCGGCATCCGCGCGGGGTACGAGATTTCGCACGGTCACGAAACCGAAATCGTCAAGTTCCTTGGTTAGTCTCGCGAAATCCTTGGGGTCAAGTGCCGCAGTAGGGTCCTCGTTTGAAGCAGATCTCTCTTGAATATGTGCCATTGTTTCGCTCCAGTGGTTTTCACGCAGTAGCGGAACCGTTCCCATCAGGCCAAGAAAGGTTCGCCGTCTCAAGCGAGCACGAGTCCGACGCTCTTCAAATGTTCGAGCGACTTTATGAGGCGCTGCAAACATGCCTCGCGGTTCAAGTCTTCGCCGTGGAGTCCCTCGATTTCCAAACTGTAGGGACCGCGGAAATCCACAGCGTCTAACGCCTGCACGATTTTTCCAAAGTCGACGCGTCCGTCCCCCAACGCACAGAATTTCCATTCTTCCTTTCCGCCCTGAGTATCTTTCAGGTGGACGTGCATCACGCGACGAGCGATCTCGCCAATATCTTCGGCGGGATTAATGTCGTCGTTGTAATAGATGATGTTTCCGGTGTCGTAGTTATATCCGACGTTGGGATGCGCCACGTCGTCGAGGAAACGACGCGCCGCTTTTCCGTTTTTCGTCGGCCCCGCATGAGTTTCGAGTGCCAGACGAATTCCGCAGTCGGCCGCAAAGCCGGCCAGCTCGCGAAGATTTGCGATGACGTCGGAACGATATTGTGCGAGATCTGCTTCGTCGCACGAGTCCGTAATGACGTATGTACATCCCAGATCGCGCGCGAATTCGATCCGACGACGCAGGGAGTCTATCTCTCGCGTATCGAGCAGGTGGCACATTGCGGCAACCGTCAGCGGTTGCAAACCCATTTCGAGGAGCCGGTCACGTAGTAGCCGCACTTCGCTCTGGTTCATCGCCTCGGGAGCAAACGTCGTCAGGCCGTGCTTGATTCCCATCGACTGCGGCAGCGCGGGAACCTCCACATACCGGATTCCCGCCCTTCGGAAGTAATCGTACGCGACCCACGGATCGAATCCACCAAAGCAGAAGGGGCTTGCGGCGATGATTCGGTGGCCCGTGGAATCCAAAGGCGAGCTCCTAGCCTGAAACATTTTCTAAAAAACGCTTCTCGCTTCGGGTCTCAGCGAACGGATCGTTTTTCGCGATACACGAAAGTGACGCTGGTTCAATCCGCCGAGTACGGTATAGGTTCGCCTCTGCGTGCGGAATCGTATGCCGCCGCAAGCCACGCGACATTTCGCAAACCCTGTTTGCCGTCGCACGGAACTTTCTTGCCAATCAACACAGCGTCAACGAATGCATCGATCTGAGCCGCGTACATCGAGAGATCGATGTGCGGGCGAGGGGGATGCAGCGAGGGCTCGCATCGCGTCCAGGCTCCGTCGATATTGCAATGTAGCTCCGTCGGAAATGTCCGGGCGTAACCGGCGTCGCCGAAAATTTCGACGGCACCATGTGGAGCGTTCTGAAAATTGTGATGCCAACCCGCTTCGACTGTAACCGTCAGGCCGTCGTCAAATTCATAGATGGCCGTAGCCGTATCCTCCACCTCGGACGAAGTGAAGAAATTCCCGATCTTGGCGAACACTCGCTTCGGATGTAGCTCGTCGTCGAAGACGTACGATACGGCGTCGATCACGTGAATTCCGAGATCGGTGAGTGCCCCGCCACCCGCGATGTCTTTTCGGCAGCGCCAGCTATCGAGCGGAGGCGAGCCTTCGGTAAGAATGGCATGGCACCGAACCTTGAAGACCTTGCCCAATCGTCCCGCGGCGACCACGTCGTGCAGCCAACGAAAATCCTGATCGCATCGCCACGGATGGGCAATCGCCAGCTTCACTCCCGATTCTTCCGCGGCTTCGAGAATCGCGCGCGCCTCGGCGACACTCGGCGCCATCGGCTTTTCGCAAATGACGTGCTTGCCCGCGCGCAACAGCCTGACTGCGACCGTAGCGTGCAGATTATTCGGGACCGCAACCAGCACGGCGTCGATATCGGGATCTTTGGCCAGATCGTTGAAGTCGCTGTAGGTCTTCGGGATTCCAAATTGCTTGGCGGTCAGGCTGACGGACGGCGCGCTCACATCGCAAGCAGCGACGATTTCCACGCGAGGGTTTGTGACCATCACCGGCAGATGATATTCGCGGACGATAACACCTGTGCCAGCAAGGCCGAAGCGGACTTTGCTCACGCCAATCTCCCGGCAATTGCGCGAAAGCGATCGCGAATCGCCTCAGGATTCTTGCTCTACGGCAAGACGCGCTGATAATTCGCTGGAAACGTCATCGATCGCCGAAAACATTCCGCGTAGCGCACGCTCGCCTGCAGTCCACGGAACGCCGAGCATATTTCCATGAATTCAACGAGCGTCATGTTGTAGCGCTTTTGCATGAATTCGATCTGACTCACGTGCTGGGAAAGCATCTTTCGTTTCAGGTCCATCGTCTCGGTAATGTCGACGTAATCCTGCGGCTGAAAATTGATTCCGCCGATCGTGTCCATGAAATAGAGGTCGGGAATCTTCGGCCACGCGGCATGTTCGGTCTTGATAATCGAGGCGGCCGCCATCACTCGTGTATTCCAAAGAAGCTGGCCGGTAGTGAGATGGTCCGGATGATAGTCGGTCTGCGGATCGTGAGTGATGATCACGTCCGGCCGGGCCTGGCGCACCAGATCGATATAGCGGAGACGCACTTTCTCGTTTTCATAGAGGAACTCGTCGTGGTAATCGAGCCAGATGAGTTCCGCTCCGATTAGGGCTGCCGAGGCGCGGGATTCTTTTTCGCGAATCCGCGAAGTCTCCTCCATCGTGGTGCCATTCGACCCCGCCTCTCCGTTCGTCGAGATCGCCATGACCACCAGGTCGCCGCGCGCCGCGTATTTCGCCAACGTTCCGGCGCACAGAATATCCAGATCGTCGGGATGTGCGCCAACTGCGAGCACCCTCATGCGTTCTCTCCCAATTCTGTTTCAATCTACGGGCAGCTTACTTCAAGTATTTCTCAGCCACTTTGCGCAACTGCGTCGCATGCTTTTCGACAGCCGGCAGATCGTCGTTGATCGTAAGACCGAATCCCGAGCTCAGTCCCGGATCGCGGACACCGATGCTGATATTGAGCGATCTCGCGAGCAACGCATCCGTCTTCGGCAGCATTCCCTTCCAGTATTTGACCTCCTTCTGCGAGCCGCCATGTAGCTTTGCGCACACGAACGGGCACTGTACAGTCGACACCGTGCGCAGTTCGAGCAATTGCTCCATGTTGCTGTAAACGTGCCAGCCTGCCTTCGAGACAACTTTCGTTTTCAAGTCAGCCGCCATTTTTTCGGCAATTTCCGCGGTGGGGAGAATGATCGTCAGCATCGTGCCTACTTCTCCCGCGGGGTCGACGATCTCGCGGAACTCGAGGCCCGGAATGCCACTGATCATTTCTTTATAGCGCTTTTTATTTGTCCGCAGGCGCTCCAACATGCGGGGCAACTTTCGCAGTTGAGCAAGAAGGATTGCAGCTTGCACTTCCGTGAAACGGAAATCCAGGCCGAAGAATGGACGCGCCCCGATTTCGACGCCGCTCCGCAGCGGCGAGTGGCCTTGGTCGTGAAACGCAAACGAGCGCCGGTAGATTTCTTCGTCGTTAGTCAAAACCATTCCGCCGTCGCCGGACGTAATCGTCTTGTACACATTGAAGCTGCATCCGCCCACCGAGCCGATCGAACCGACCGGCCGGCCCTTATACGTCGCTCCGAACGCCTGGGCGCAATCCTCAACGAGATGGATTTTGTGTTTGTCGGCGATGGCCTTGATCTCGTCGAGCCGCCCCTGATTCCCCATCATGTGAACGAGCATGATGGCCTTTGTGTGCGGCGTTATCTTGGCTTCGACGTCGGCGGGCTCGAGATTGAACGTCTTATCGATCTCGGCGAGCACGGGTACGCCATGTGCATATACAATCGACGCCATGCTGGCAATAAATGTGAATCCGGGCACGATCACTTCATCGCCCGCGCCGATTCCGATTCCCGCCAGCGCGGTCACGAGCGCGGAGGTCCCAGAATTCACCGCGACCGCGTACTTGACGTGAGACCACTCGGCAACTTCCTTTTCGGCCTGATACACCTTTCCCTTGAAGCGCGGATCGATTTCATCGCCGAGAGAAATGCCGTATCGATAGAGGTATCCGCTCTTCAGAACCTCCATCACTTCCTTGATTTCTTCTTCTCCAACCCACTCCATTCCAGGTCCCGGCATTCTGCCTCCTAGCGATATCGCCGAATTTTGTGTTCGCCGGCCGCGTTCGAGCTAGACCAGCAGGTATTCCAGAAAAATCTTCAGATCGCGCGCCGTTTGCCACGGATCGAGTTCCCAATATTTCGGACTCAGCAACTCGCACGACCAGCAACCGTCGAATCCGGTTGCTCGCACGGCGTCCACCCATTCTTTCAGCGGAATGCGGCCGCCTCCGGTCCAAACGTCACGGCCGCGCTGCTCATACGTGCCGCGCTCGCCCCATTTCTCGAGCGAATCGCAGAAGTGCACGCAATAGATTAAATCCTTGTCGAGCTTGGCAATTTGCTCCGGCGTCGCGCCGCTGTCCCATAGGTGCCAGAAATCAATCACGAGACCCACGTTGTCTTGCCCGGCAGCGTCAATCGTTTCCAGGACGTGCTCGAGTTTATGGAGCGGCGTCCATGTCAACGACTCCACAAAGAACTTCACTTTGTGTTCGCGGCCAATTTTCCCGATTGCTTTCAAGTTCTTGGCTGTGACATCGCGAATTTTGGCCGACGAGCTTCCTGTCAATCCCTTATACGCGCCATTCGGATCGAGCGGCCCAGTCAGCAATTGCACCATGGGACAGCCGAGCGTTTCGGCAATCGCGCAAATCGACTCAGTTTCCTTCAGTAGCGCGCGATGCTCGGCAGGCCCAGTCCTCTCGATGTCCTGCACATAGCACATTCCGACCGGTGGGACGTCCTTCAGAAGCGGAAGTAAACTCTCCAACGTGTATCCATGTGCGAGATAGCGCTTCAGTTTGGGACCATTTATCTCAATTCCCGCATGGCCGGTCTCTTTGGCGATACGGATATCCGTCAGCAGATTTCCGTACATGGTCACCAAACTCTGAAGGGCGATGTACACGTTGAGCTAGCTCCTCTTTTCTCTTCGAATCGAGCGCCGGATTTTTATTCTCGGCGCTGCGCCTGAGCTGGACTTGACTTCGATTTATAAGGCTGAAATGCCGCGCGCATTTTCCGCATCCCATTCGCGATCAAGCCGCCATCCGAACTGAGCGCCAGAAATGTGAATCCATCTGCCACAGCCGGACCGATTTGATCCTCTCGCATGAGCATCAAGCCGGCGATCTTCCCGGCCTTGCGGCACGCATTCACAACTTTGCTGAAAGCGTCGCGGACTAGCGCGTGATCCAACTGCTGCGGAACGCCCAAGCTCACACTGAGGTCGAGCGGCCCGATGTACAGGACGTCGACGCCATCGACGGCCGCAATCTCATCGATGCACTCGATCGACTTTTTCGTTTCGATCTGAATCACCGTCAAGAGATCGGTGTTCGCTCTCTTGAAGTATTCGTCAAAGCCCGGCCCAAAATCGCATGCCCGATTCATTGCCGCCACTCCGCGAATTCCAGCGGGTGGGAAGCGCATTGCCGCTACGGCTCTCGCTGCCTCTTCGGGAGTCTGAATGTATGGAACCATAACGCCCGAAAGGCCGAGATCGAGTACGCGCTTGAAGCGGACCGGGTCATTCCAGGCAATCCGAACGATCGGAACGGCGGGCGTGCTTTCGAGCGCCTGCATCTGGAGAAGCAATTCCTGCCGATCACCAGCGCCGTGCTCGAGATCGATTAACACCCAATCAAAGCCCGCCTGACCTGTCATCTCAGCCGTCAGACTCGAGCCGAGGTTCAAGAATGTCCCGGCCATGAGTTCGCCGCTCAAGACCCGCTGCCGCATCCACTTCATAGCCCTTCCTTCCTAAGGAACTGATGGATCGAAATCGCGTCGGCGCCCTGCGACAATTGCCGCCGCGCGCCGCAACATATCAGCGCCGGAGTGGAGCACTCTCGCGACGATCATTCTCCTGCTTGCGCTAATCTGCGCTTGGTCCTCGCAGGAACGGAAACTTTCTATCGCTTCAGTAATGAAATCGCTGAAGAGCGTTGCGGCTCTTTTCATACTGCGCGCGCAATTTTTGCGTGACAGGATCATCCGAGACTTCGGCGACCGCAACATCCCACCAAACGGTCGAATCCGGAGGAAATACGTACGGCTGCGTCTCCGCAACAATCACGCAGGTTCTCTTCTCTTTCCTGGCTTCGCCGAGCGCTTTCCGGAATTGCTCTTCGCCCTGCGTTTTCCAGACGCGCGCGCCCATACTCTCCGCGTTCTTTGCGAAATCGATTTTGAGAAATTCACCTTCCAACCGATGTGTTTTCGGATCGCGCTCGCGGAACTCATTTCCGAAACTGTGGCCCGACCGGTTCATCTGCAGATTCCGGATGCACTGGTAACCGTGATTTTCGGAAACGATGACCGTGATCTTCATTCCCTCTTGAACCGACGTCACGAGTTCCGTCGGATTCATCAGGTAGGTGCCATCCCCGACGAAAACGTAAACCTCGCCTTTCGGACGCGCCATTCGCGCGCCGAGGCCCGCCGGGACTTCGAATCCCATGCAGGAAAATCCGAATTCGATATAGCAGGATCCTCCGTGCGTGACGTCCCAGAGTTTGTGCAAATCCGCCGGCGCGCTGCCCGCGGCAGTTAGGACGAGATCGTCCGCCTTCGACTCTTCGTTAAGAATCTTGATCACCTGCCCCTGATTGAGCGGCACTCCGGGCCGGACTTTGAATAGTTCTTCGTTCAGAAGTTTCGTCCAGTCGCCCTTTGCGCGCGAAATTTCCTCGAGATAGCCGCGCGCAGGTTTCACGCCCGCAGCCGCCGCGGCTTCGGAGAGTTCTCGCAACGCCGCACGCGCATCGGCGGTAATCGGCAACGCGCCTTCTTTGATAGCGTCGTGCGTCGACACATTGATGCTCACAAACTTCACATGCGGATTCTGAAAAGCGGATTGCGAACCAGTGGAAAAATCAGTCAAGCGCGTGCCGACGCAAATCACGAGATCGGCCTGAGCGACGATCCGAGCTGCCGCGCGTCCGCCCGTCACTCCGAAGCCGCCAAGCGCCCAATCTGATTCTCGGCGAATCGAGCCCTTGCCGGCGCACGTCTCGCCGACTGGCACTCCAAATCGTTCAGAGAAAGACTGAAGCTCGTCCCACGCTTCTGAATATTGAACGCCGCCTCCCGCAATAATCACGGGCCGTTTCGCTTTCTTTAGTAAAGCGACTGCTTCCGCGAGCCGATCGGCGCTCGGCTGCCGTCGCTCGATTCTCCACACGCGCTTTTCGAAAAATGCTTCCGGAAAATCGCCCGCGTGCGCCTGAACATCCTGGGGCAGGCTGATCGTTACCGCGCCGGTTTCCGCGGGATCCGTTAGGACCCGCATCGCTTCAGGCAGTGAAGTCAAAATCTGTTCCGGACGCGAGATGCGATCGAAATAGCGGCTCACCGGCCGAAGGCAATCATTGACGCTGACATCCGCCGAGATCGGGTGCTCGAGCTGCTGAAGCACAACGCCTTGGCGCCGAGTGGCATAGTAGTCGGCGGGAAGCAGAAGCACCGGAAGACGATTGATCGTAGCAAGAGCGGCGCCCGTGATCATGTTTGTCGAGCCAGGTCCGATGGAAGACGCGCACGCAAAAGTTGATTTGCGAAGGTTCATGCGCGCGAAACCCGAGGCCGTGTGCACCATCGATTGCTCGTTGCACGGCTGGTAATACGGAAGATCCTGCCCATATTCGTAGAGAGCTTGTCCGAGCCCCGCAACGTTCCCGTGGCCGAAAATTCCGAACATCGCCGGAATTAATCGTTGTTCCTGTCCATCCCTTTCGCTGTATTGCACCGAGAGATATTTCACGATTGCTTGCGCGACGGTCAGCTGTACCATTTTGTTTTTGTTTTCACCCGTCATGATCGTGCCTTTCTCTCGCCCTGGCGCATCTGCCGCGCGATCTCTAATTATCCAGTCCGTGAAATACGACCGTCTTCGTTTCGGTCACCTGCTCAATCGCGTAGCGCGGGCCTTCCTTGCCGATGCCGCTGCCCTTCAAGCCGCCATAGGGTATGAAATCGGCGCGCCAGAGCGGAGTCCAATTGATCTGAACGAGGCCGCTTTCGACTTCGCGCGCGAACCGCATGGCGTTGTTGAGGTCGCGCGTAAAAATGCCAGCGCAAAGCCCGTAACGCGTATCATTCGCCAGCGCGATGGCGTGATCAATGCTTTCGACTTCGGTCACGCACACGGCTGGACCAAACAATTCGTCCCGGAAAATCCGCATTTCAGGCTTCACGTCCGCGATAATTGTTGGCGCGTAGACTGCACGTTCGCGCGTTCCACCCGTTACGACGCGCGCGCCTCCCTGAACGGACTCCTTGATCCACGAATCGACACGTTCCGCGGCGCGATCGGAAATCATCGCGCTCAACTTGGTGTCTCCTGCGAGCGGCTCGCCAACCTTGATGGATTCGACGCGCGGCTTCAGCGCATCCAGAAAATCTCGATAGATGTTTTTGTGAGCGAGAATCCGCTGCGCGGAAATGCAGACTTGCCCTGCATTCGCATAGCCGCCAAGAATCGCAGCCTCCGCGACTTGCTTCAAATCGGCGTCCGGGAGAATTACGAGCGCGGCGTTGGAGCCAAGCTCGAGCGCCAACCTCTTGACGCCGGCGACGCGCGCGATGCTGTCGCCTACGTGGGTGCTTCCGGTGAACGTGATGCTGCGAACGCGAGGATCGCCGCAAAGCACCGGGCCGATTTTCGGTCCGGAGCCGGTGATGCACTGCAGGCCATCTTCCGGCAGTCCCGCCTCGAGCAGGATGCGCGTGAATTTCAGCGCCGTCAGCGATGTCGATTCAGCCGGCTTCAGAATTACGGCGTTACCCGCGGCGAGTGCCGGACCGACCTTATGAGCGACCAACAGCAACGGATAGTTAAACGGCGTGATCGCCAGCACGATCCCGCACGGGACCCGCATCGTGAATCCGAATTTATTTCGCGTTCCGGGCGCCGCGTCCAGCGGCAGCGTTTCGCCGCGCGCCTGCGTTCCTTCAAACGCACAGAGCCTCAGTAAATCTGGAGTTCGACTCGCTTCGGCTCGCGCCTCCGAAATGGGTTTCCCTTCTTCGAGGCTGATAGTTTGGGCAAAATCCTCGACGAACTGATCGATCTTGTCCGCGGCGGCGGTGAGAATCTTGGCGCGCTCATAGGCCGTCAGTTTGGCCATGGCCTTGGCTCCACGTTGCGCCGCCACGAGCGCCCGCTCAATCTGATCCGGGGACGCTTCAGGGATCGTATCGATTTGTTTCTGGGAATACGGAGAGACGACGGGAATCGTTTTCTCGGATTCTACCCACTGCCTGTCGACGTACATTTGCATTTGCGACTAGCCTCACTGATCCTGCAGAAACGAAATCCGCCGTGCAATCGTCTCGCGAACGGGCGCCCGGATTCACGGCGCGAAGCGACTCTCGGCAAAACGGCGAAGATACAGTATAAACAGCCGTCGGCACGTAAAGAAATCTCGGTCGATTCCTCGCTGCGGAAACCTGTGCGTTCTGGTCTAAATCTGCAGCGATTCGTTCGGCAAATACGCCACTCCGCGCCGAGCGTGCACGCCCGGATGGATACCGAAGTGAGTCCGGTCAGACGCATCAAGAAACCACCAGGCAGCGCAGGAAAGCGAATCTGAGTACTGTATACAGTACGCTGGCGCGTGTGTCAAGCCCCTGGACATCCTACCCATCGCACTGAAACCCTGAGGCTTACGTGCCTTGTCCTCGACCTACCATGCAGGCGAATCTAGCGTCGTTGTCCAAAGCTAATGCCGCCCGGGTTGGCCGGAGAGAGCTCTAGGGGTAAAGCGGTCACCTCATTCGAGTCGTGCCGGTTCGTCGAGACTGCCTCCTAGGGGCACTGGCGCCAACAAGCCCGGGGTGCCCTAGGCTTGGGATCTTCGTCGATTCCCGGACGACCAGTTCCGGAGCGAAACGGCGGTGCACCGCGTTGAACTCGCGATTCTCTAGCCCGGCGTTAATGGCGTCGATCAACACGCCCACAGCCGCGGAGCCCATCAATTCCATTGGCTGGCGAATCGTGGTCAATGCCGGCGTATAAAGCGTCGCAGTCGCCACGTCGTCGAAACCAATCACGGAACAATCCTCGGGCACGCGCAATCGCGACTTCGTCAGTGCGCGTATGGCGCCAAACGCTGTGACATCATCGAAAGCCATCAGCGCTGTAAACGGACGATTCCTTTTCAGCAGTTCTTCTGTCAATCGAAAACCAGCTTCGAATCCGGAGTTCGCATCGCGCGATTCCGGAAGTTCGACGACGAGACGCGGATCGAGCGCCAGTGCGTTCGCCTGCGCGAATGACCTCACGCCTTTCCAACGCGGCCCAGTGTCACCGAGAATTTTGGGGCCGCAAATAAATGCGATTTTGCGATGGCCAAGCGCGTAAAGATGCTCCAGAGCTTTTCGCCCGCCGTGTTCGTTGTCTACAATGACGGAGCTGATCGAGTCGGTTTCCAACTCGGCTCCGATCATCGCGGCGGGAATTGTGTTCTTCTCGATGTCGGCGAGAATGTTGATGTCGAGAAACATCCAATTCGCCAAAACAACTAGGCCTTCAACCCGGCGGTCCAATAGCATTTCGAGATAGCGCTCGAACCGGCTGCGCTCGTTGTGCACGTTCGCAAGAATCGGAAGATACGAAGCCTGATACAAGGCATTTTCGATTCCCTTGAGAATTGGCGCGCAGAATGGATCAGTGATGTCGAACACCATCACGCCGATGGAATGGCTGCGCTTGGTGCGTGTGAAGGGCGCGAGAAAATGAGGCCGGTACCCGAGCTTCTTGGCGGCGATGCGGATGCGGTTCTTCGATTTCGCCGGAATGAATCGCGCGAGCGGAGCGTCGTTCAGGACGAACGACACCGTCGTCGATGAAAACCCACTGGCACGCGCGACATCGCGGATCGTGACCGTCGACGATTTCCTTCGTCGGCTACGCTTGGGCATTCTTAGCTCCCGCAGTTAAGACTTCAACAGCAGGGATGATACCGCGACCGGCACCGAATTGGGGCGTGGGAGCTCAAACTGATCTATGTGGTGAGGGGTTCATCAGAGACAAATCTTCTGAGGACGTTGTCTGTTATTTTTGAAACGTTGTTGTCATATCCGTTGTAGGAGAGGCTTCCGAACCAGGCGATGGAGCCCACGGAAAATACTCCGCCGCCACGGGGACATTCAAAGTAGACAAGATCAGCGGTCACGTTTACGTGTGCAGTGGTGCTCGGTGGAGATGCATAAAGATCTTCGCGAACGTGAAGAAACGTGTCGTGGAATTTCGCGTCAGAAAACGTGGCAGTGGCGAGTCTAAGCGCGTGGTTAGGCGTCCCTAATGCCCGATCAAACCGATCAATCTCATCGCCGGCGGTTCCACTTCGTAATCCCAACGATTCAAAGTCGCCGATCGCCTCCGTCGGACCAACTCCCTCAAAAATGAAAGCCGCTCTGGGATTGAAGCTGTCAGGCTGGCGCACGTAGTGTTGGCCCGGGCCGCACCGCTGATTGGTCCATCCCATCGCAATGAGGCCTACCCCGACCAACTTCTGTGGAGCGCGGCCGCGGCGGAGCCAGAGACCTCCCAGTTCTCCCGTCGTGCTCAAATAATATTCACCGGGCTTCGCTTCCCAACTTTCGGTGCCCGCCCATTTCCTCACTTCGATAAGCCGGGGCGATTCAGCACGGAACGAAGTCACCCAGTAGAAGCCATTTCCGCCGAGATACATCAGTCGCCCGCCGTTCTGCAGGTAGTCCGTCATTCCGTCGAGCATTTGAGTCGAGTAATACTCGGGGTGTGATCCGGTGATTACCACTTTGTACGGAGCAAGTAATTCTGAGCCTTCGAGGTGAAGATCTTCATCGGTGATGACGTCGTACTGATAGCCTTTGGCTTCCATCCAGTCTACGAGGTAAAGGTCGGCGCATAGATGACGCGGATAAGGGCGCCCATCGATCGTGTGCTGCGAACAATATTTTGGATTGAGATCCAAGAGAGGCCGCAGATAAGACGCATAGCAAACTCCGCTATCGTCGGAGTGGTGATCGTAGACGCTCAGCAGACTCGGGACGCCGCTTCGATAATTGGCGTAAGCGAGATACGTAAAAGTGGGCGCTAGAAAAGCGATTTTCGCCGTGGTTGATCCCTTCTTCGGCCTGATGAAGAACGGGATGTAGGTTTCGGCGTCATCTGAACGAAGACGGGCGGCGTAGATTCCACTCCGTAAATCCAGGGGCACATCAAACTCAAAGTCGACGTCCCATCCTGCATCTTCGAGGTCATCGTCGTGAAAATGGATGGCGCCGTATTCGCCGGGTGCATTCGCAAAATTCGTTTCGATATTTTTCCAATTATGTCCGGTCATCGCCCGCGCCGGCATGTTGATCAATTCACCATGCAGCGCGTTCGAAGAAATATCCGTGGCCTTTTTCGACGAAATATCCTTCGAGAAATCCCAGGCCGCTACCAACGAATCTCCGATTTTACCGGGGGTTCTGCCTTGTTGCAGCGCGCTGATCTCAATCGCGCTCAACGAACGGCTGAAAAGTTTTGGAGCATCGATCTTGCCGTTGAAATTCCCGCCTGTATCGTTCTGTTTGAATTCTTTACTCTCGCAATGCGCAGCGATAAGAAATGGAAGGTCGTTTGGCACAGTGGCATTTTTATTGCCTGACCTTTTGGCAAGGACCGCTGTATCGCCGATGGGCCAAGTCTGAATCGGTTCCTGATAAAGCGTGATCTCACCATTAGGGGCGTCGTACGTTGCGGCGACGAAATACCACGTCGACGCGGAAAGCGATTTGCCAGTTTGGAATTTCTCGTTCCCTATCCGGAGACCGAGAGCTCCATTTTCTTCAAGAAAGATGCCGTAGCCGCTCTTGTCGGTGAAGGACCACTTTGTAAGAATCCCCTGCAGCCCCTTTAGTGGAGCGGTCGGAAAAATCCAGGCCTGCAAGGTGAAGCTGCCGGATTGCTGAAGCGAACGGTGATTCGGGATTGTCACATACGAGCCCAATTTCAATTCTTGCTTGTGGCCTGGATAAACGCCATTTACGGGAGTGTCGACGACTTCTTCTTTGAACCCGGGTCCCTTCGGGTTCGAGTCGCCGTGAATCAATCGGACTACGTCCAATCGGTAGATGGGCTGATCCGAACTAACCATGAAACGGATGCGTTGACCCGGCTGGACGCTCAAACGATCAGCGTATCCAACGAGCCGGAGCGGATTCCCGGCGCTCGTCGTGGCATACGCGTTCAATTAAAGCTTTCCGCCGGTGGATCTGTTGGATGCGCTCACAATCTCCTCGATGTGCGTATGCGATCGAGCATGAATTAGATGGCAGAAGGAACGCACGTGGCGCGGGTTGCCGAGTCCATCACTTTCATCGCTCGAAGGCCGTCTTGATGAGTGGCGGAGAATGGCTTGCCCTCGCGACAACATCTCACGAAGTCGGCCAATTCCCGCTTGTAGGCGTTGCCGAATCGCTCTACGAACTCAGGGACTGGACGGCCGTAATCCCGCATGGGGTAGGACTTAAATTCGATCCGCTGGGTGCGGTTGTAAGCTTCGAGAATAACGGCGCTTTTATTTTGGTCGAAGCGCCCGACGTGAATCTGTCCCTCTTCGCCGTAAACCCATATTTCAACTCGATAGCCGGAGACGTGATTGCGGCTCACGGTGAGCTGTGCAATGAGTTCGTCCGGGAACCAAAGGCATATCAGACCATCGTTAAAGTCTTCCGGCGAGGACGATAGCTTGTGCGCGTACACGCGCGCGCCGAGACTCACGATGCCGGTTGGCATTTTGCCGTAGAGCCAGAGAACATCGTCGAGGTTATGCACCGCCATCCCCAGGAATAGGCTTGTACTGATGTAGCCTGCCGGCACGGGGCCTGAGTCCTCAAGCGCGGCGACGATTTTGAATGGGCGCCCGATGGAGCCTTGATCCATCAGCCGCTTCACGTGCTGCAATGGCTCGTCAAAGCGGCCTTGAAACGCAAGCATGACGGCGTTCGGGTGCCGGGCTTCGAGCTCGGCGGCAAGTTCACGGTCTCCGTCCAGGGATCCCGTCAGGGACTTTTCAACCATCACACGTTTCCCTGCGCGAACGAGTGCTTGCACGTGCGGGCCGTGTTGGTCCGTCGGCGTACAAACCACACATGCATCGCAAGCGGCGGCAGCGATCAATTCCTCGACGGTGGGAAATACTTCGATGGGCGAACCCTGCCTGGAAGCGAATTCTGCCACAACGGCGCGGGCGTGTTCCACGCGGGCGTCAACGATTGCGGCGAGCCGGCAGGCGCCCGTTGATTCCGCGAGTTCCGTTGCGTGCTGGGAATGCAGTGCACCGATTCGACCTAAGCCGACTACTGCAAGCCTCACTGGTTCACGCATCTTGGTTTCCGGGCCCTATGAACGAATCCAATTCGTCTCACATGATTGAACCGCCGAATTGGCTGATTTTCTTTTTTTTAGAGCGGCAGATCGTATCATCGCGCGGTCTCTTCGGTAAAGCAGGAGTGTTAAACGCTCGGAGAAGTTCTGGCGATGAACTCGATTTTCGGAACTAGCTTGTGGACCAGCACGAGTGCGATTGGGTGCATAAATCCGGCAATGAGAAATAAGGGCACATACGTGTGAAACCCCTGAAGGACGTATCCCACGATGAGCGCGAAGATCATCCCGCCCACCGCCCCGCCCGAACCGCCCAATCCGATCACCGAGGCGATGTCTCTCCCAGGAAATATGTCGGAAACCATGGCGTAGAGATTTGATGACCATCCCTGATGAGCGGAAGTGGCGAGCGAGATCATAGCCACTGCAACCCAAGCCTTGGAGGCGAATACCGCGACGATCACTGCCGGCATGCAGAAAGCGCACACGGCCAAGGCGCCTTTCCGCGCTCGGCTGACCGGCCATCCCCGCTTAATCCAGAAGCCTGAGAGCCACCCGCCCGCTATGCTCCCAAAATCCGCGGCGAGAAACGGTATCCACGCGAAATAGCCAATCATCGCTAGAGAAAAACCGCGCTTCTGCTGGAAATAGGATGGGAGCCAAAAGATATAAAACAAGAAAATAGGATCGGTTAATAGTTTCGCGACGATGAACGCCCACGTTTGCCGAGTCCGGAGAAGCTCCGTCCAAGTAATCCTCGCATTGAGATTTCTTTCCGTGTCTTCCGCATCGGACTGAATTTCGCGAAGCTCTTCTTCGGTGATACTCGGATGCAGGGCAGGCGGGTAATACGCGAGCAACCAAACGATCAACCAGAGGAAGCCCAGGGACCCCGTAAAGACGAACGCTATCTGCCAACTCCATTGCAACGTCAACCAAGCGACCAATGGCGGGGCGAGCATCGCGCCGACATTGGCACCGGCGTTACATATTCCTGCCGCCAGCGCGCGCTCTTCGGCGGGAAACCACTCCGCCACCGCTTTTATCCCCGCGGGAACATTTCCCGCTTCGCTTGCTCCGAGAAAAAACCGGGCCACACCGAACGAGAACGCTCCCCGCGCGAGTGTGTGGCACACTGCCGCGATGGACCACGATGCGACCGCCAAAGCGTAGCCCACGCGCGTTCCGAGCCGATCGATGAGCCGTCCTGAAATCGTCAGCATGATCGCGTAGGCCGCTTGGAAGGAAAAAACGATCCAGCCGTAATCACTTTCGGTCCAGTGCAATTCCAATTGGAGCTGGCCTTTTAGCACGGACACGGTCTGCCGATCGAGGTAGTTGAGCGTCCACGCAAAGAATAAGAGTGCGCAGATGTACCAGCGGAGATGGCGAATCTTGAAACCTGAAGAATGCGAACGATTGGTGTGGGATGAGGCCGGCGCTGATGCGTTTTCCGCGGGAGCGTTGGCGTCCGGCCGCATTTTTATTGTCCCAACGTCACGCGAAAATCCGCTTGAACTCGCCGACCGACTCCCGGAACCCAGCTTCGAATGTCTTCCCCGCGGGTCGGTAGACACCCTCGAGTGCCACGACTCCTTGAAAGTCGTCTCGTGTGAGCGCGCGAGCAACGTTTTCGAAATAGGGTGCCATTTGGCCGTCGCCGAACCGGCACTGATCGACCGTCGCCTTTGGGATGTTAACGCGACAGTCCTTCAAATGAATGTGACCCAGACACTCGCCGCGGACAGCTTCGTAGCCGTCAGGATAAGCAGTCTCGTTCGAATAGAGACTGTTGGCGGGATCCCAGAGGATTTTCAAATGTTTGCTGCGCAGCTCGTCGATTAATTTTCTCGCGAGATGGCCGGAACTGATCATGCCGTTGTTGCCCGTTTCGACGACCAACGTGATCCCCTGGTCTTCCGCGAGTGCGATAGCCGGCGCGAGCAGCAGCTTCAGCTTATCCCATGCGCCCTTTGTCACATTCCAAATCTCAGCGCCACCGGAACCGAAGAGAATCATTTCCTTGTGGAAGCTCATAATGCGCACGAGGCCGCAGTCGAGCGCCTTGGCCATGTCGATGCAGTGCCTGAGCGACGTCATCTCGCGATTGTGGGCTTCATCGCCGACTTCAGTCTGCCCAATCAGCAAGCCTGCAAAAATGTGGCGCGAGATGCAGCAGACCTTGACTGCGTGCTGAGCGACCAGGCTTTGAGCGCGCGCCACTTCGGCGTCGTCGAGATCGCCGACTTCCTTATTCCAAACGTACTGCAGTTCCGCGTAATGCAGGCCGAACTCCTGCATCACCTCAAGGGCGTATTCCAATTCTTGGCTGATGTTGCTGGTGATGGCGCCTAGCTTGGCCACGGCTCTCGATTATCCCTTCGCGCATAGCCACTACAGTACAGGCGAACACCCGATGATTTGAGAGTGCCCGGGGTGGGGGTCGAACCCACACGACGCGTAAGCGTCAGGGGATTTTAAGTCCCCCGCGTATGCCATTCCGCCACCCGGGCCTAAGTCTTGCGAGTGTACGAATCTCAGGCGATTACTGCAACATTGCCGATTCGGTAGCGGAAGCCTCGGTGGCCTTGGTGTCAACGGTGATGTCGGTTGGAGTCTCCGTAGGAGCATCCAGTTGCTCGAGGGCGGCAGGGGTGCGCTTCGGAGCCAGATGAGCGTAGCGGCCCGTCATATCTATCGTAGTTATGGAACCTCGCAGTATCGCTGGGGCTGCGCTGGTCAACGATTTCTTGCGTGGAGGGCGGAAGGAGCAGTAGGATGCGCGAGCAAGGAGTCCAAATCGGAAATCCCGGCATAGTAGCGCACCTCCGTCGCATCGCGGCGCGCGTAGTCTCGACCTCTCTGCTCGCACTCCTCGCTTGCCACACCTCGTTCGCACAAGAAGTTCGCTGGAAACAGCTCTTTACACAATCCGGGCAGCTGCAGGACGCCGGGAGGTATGCAGAGGCGCTTCCCGTCGCTCTCGAAGCCGAGAAGATTGCCGAATCTACTTTCGGGCCCAATCACGCGTACACGTCCGCGTCGCTAAATCGCGTCGCCACGATTGACAACGATCTCGGAAAGTATTCCGACGCGGAGCCGCTGTTGAAGCGAGCTATTGAAATCGGCATAAAAACGGTCGGTCCCGGGCATCCCGGCGTCGCGAACATGCTCAACAACCTCGCCGCCGTTTACGAGTCGGAAGCCCGCTACGCCGACGCCGAGCGTTTTTACAAGGAAGCTCTTGCGATTCACGAGAAGGCGCTTGGACCAAACGATCCGGGCGTCGCGACTGATCTGAACAATCTGGCGCTGCTCTATATGAAGCAGGGACGTTACGCCGATGCCGAGCCGCTCTTCCAACGCGCCATCGCAATTGATGAAAAAGCCCTCGGACCCGAAAGCCCCGGTTTTGCTGTTGACCTGAGCAATCTCGCCCTACTTTACACAACACGCGGCGACTACGCGAAAGCACTTCCGCTCTATAAACGCGCCGTCACAATCGACCTAAAGAAACTGGGCCCCGCCCATCCGGATGTGGCCAACCGCCTTCATGGCATGGCGGGTCTTGCTTCAGGTCAAGGCTTCTATGGCAGCGCGGAACCCCTTCTAAAACTAGCGATTTCGATTGATCAGAAGGCATATGGGCCGGTTCATCCGGCGGTCGCCGCCGAACTCAACAGCCTTGCGCTCGTCGACATCGCGCAAGGACGCTTTTCCGAAGCCGAGCCGCTTCTGAAAAACGCTTTGGAAATTGACGAGAAAGTCTTCGGACCCGATCATCCGAGCGTCGCCGCAATCCTCATCGCTCTGGCGAGCCTCTACGAATCCGAGCATCGCTACCAGGACGCCGAACCGCTCGCCAAAAGCGCTCTGGTTATGAATGTCAAAGCGCTTGGAAAGGACAGCGACGTTGTGGCCGCGAATCTCAATCTCCTCGCGTTGCTCTATGAAGATCAGAACCGTTACCCCGACGCCGAAGCTTTTATGAAACGCTCAGTCGAGATCACCGCGAAGGATTTTGGGACCGACAGCGCGAATTACGCTTCGAGCCTCAACAATCTCGCCATCATCTATCGCCGCGAGGAGCGTTATGCCGACGCGGAGCCTCTCTACAAGCAGTCTCTCGCCATCAACGAAAAAGTTCTTGTTCCGCAGCATCCCGCTCTCGCGTCCAATCTACTCAATCTCGCAGCGCTCTACCAGGCCCAGGACCGTTATTCCGATGCCGCTCCCTATTTCGATCGCGGGCTGGAGCTGATTCACCGCCGCTTCCAGTACGGATTCGCGTACATGAGTGAGAAAGACCGGCTTCAGTTTCTCGCCACCGAGCAGAATCTTTTTCCTGGTTACTTTAGCTTTTCGATTGCGAACCGCGAACGCGATCCGTCCGTGGCCGGAAAGATGTACGACGTAATTCTTTGGGAAAAGGGCCTCGTTGGAACGAGCGTCTCGGCCCTTCGCGCGCAAATCGCGGCCAGTGGCGATCCCACGGCAATCCAACTGTTTGACCAGCTCACCGAGAAGAAGAGCGAATCCTCGCAACTGGCGACCTCGCGTCCGCAGGGTTGGGCCAATGCTCAGGCCAAGCTAGACGCTGAAGCCAACGAACTCGAACAGCAGTTGGCCCGGCGAGTGAACAAGGTGAGCGAGCGGAAGGCCATGGCGAGTGCGACCTGGAAGGACGTGCAAAAGGCACTGAAGCCCGACGATGCCGCCATCGAATACGTCCGCTACCGGTATGACGACGGCAAGAATTGGACAAATTCGTTTTACTATGCCGCGCTCGTCGTCACGCCGCGAGCCGCCCTGCCGAGCTTGATTCTTCTCGGCGACGCGCAAAAACTGGAATCAGCGCCGCTCGCCAGTTATCGCACGCACGTCGCGTTGACTCGCGGCGTATCTGCCCAGGAAACGCCGGAAGAGAAAGCCGCGCAGGGCGCCGCTGGCACGAGCGCGGCGTATGACGCGTTCTGGAAGCCGCTCGAAGCGGCGCTCGGAAATTCCAAGCGCGTTTACATTTCGCCCGACGGGATCTTGAATCAAATTCCTCTCGGTGTTCTCGCGGACGACTCCGGCAAGCTCCTGCTCGAAAAATTTGATCTGCGCGTTGTGAACAGCACGAACGACGTCCTGCGCGCACCGCAGTCTCCGAAATCAAAGGTCGCGGTCATACTCGGTAATCCTAAGTTCGATCTCACCGAGGCAGAACAGCGCACTGCCGTCGAAAAAATCACTGGCACTAAATCAGGTCCACAGCTTGGTTCGGCCGACGGCGCGTCAGTTGCGGCCTCGGCATTGTCGCGCTCCCGCGACATTCGCGGCGGGCCGCTCAAGCCGCTTCCGGGCACGCAAACCGAAGTGGATGCCGTCGGAGCGCAGCTAAGGGCCGCGGGATGGCAGGTGGATTCTTACACGCGCGAGAGCGCCCTCGAAGAAGTCGTCGATCGGATGCAGAGCCCGCGCATCGTCCACATCGCAACGCACGGCTTCTTTCTATCCGACCAGGAAATCGCGCATGATCCCGATCTCGGTAGCGCGCGATCCGTTGCCCATGAAGATCCGATGCTACGCTCCGGCCTGTTTTTCACAGGCGCCGATCGCGCGGAATCAGGAGCCCCTCCCTCCTCGGGACTGGAAGACGGCGTCCTCACAGCTTACGAAGCCGCGCAGCTCAATCTTCAAGGCACCGAGCTCGTCGTTCTCAGCGCCTGCGAAACCGGACTCGGCAAGCAGAGCAACAGCGAAGGCGTTTTTGGGTTGCGCCGCGGCCTGCAGGAAGCCGGCGTTGATTCCATTTTGATGAGCATGTGGTCTGTGCCCGACCGCGAAACTCAGGAACTGATGACGCTCTTTTATAAGGGTTGGCTCGGCGGCCTCGACAAGCACGACGCTCTGCGCCAGGCGCAACTCAAAGAGCGCGAGGTCGTCCGTCAGCGTTACGGCAATGATCTCCCGTTCTACTGGGGCGCGTTCGTCCTCGTGGGCCGCTGATCAGTCGTGCGGCTGAGGGGGCGTAGGGGCTCGCCGCGCGGTATCGCTTTTCGAATTCTCCACGCGTGCAGATGGACTTACTGTCAGCGCTGGAAGTTCCTAAACCTCAAGGCTGCAACAAAATTCCCACCTCGGCTGCGAGCCTCAAATTCTCGCCACGCGTAGCCAGGTTACCCTGCGTGCTCACATATGGCCGCGGCTGTCTAAGATACCAATCGTTAGCGCTACTGCAGAAATTAATGCGAACGTGGTGAATATAATCCCGCCGACAATCGAATTCACATTTGCACGATAGATATCGTCACCCAGAACGTCATATATCGACATCCACACGATCGAGCATACCGCGAGGATAGATAGCCACACGAGTAAGATTTGCCATCTTTTTCGAAGTCGTTTCTTTTTTCTTTTTTTGCTACCCGCAACACTGACATGCATCGGCAAAGACATGAGACGACATGTCCCTTCTGAGGCTTTGACGGCTCGCCGCTTCCGCCCCCGTTAACGGCGAGTGTACTGGGCGCGATACAGTTCACTACCAAACCGCTGCAGGCTGGGTGACTACGCTATTACTGAAAATATTCAAAGCTTCCGCTGGCGATCAAGTTGGCTGAGCTTTCAGAGTGCAGAAAATTTAGATTTTGATAACTGAAAGCAACGGCAACGCACGATGCATTCAGGATCGTATCCAAGGCTGGATTTTCAGATCCTGACCCCCAACTCGCGAATCGTACGCTTCTCAAGCCCTCGATTCAACTTTTTTGGGAGCAAAGTGGAAAGTAGCGAGATCCGTAGAGTTACGGGTCCTAGTTTTAGCCCGTTCGACGCCAGGCCTCCACTCGCGGAAGGGGCTGCTCATCGACTGGCTGCTCAGAAGTCTTCAGCCGGAGCGAGTCTCGGTCGATGCGAACAGGCGCCCTACGACTCTTCGGGCGAGAGAGTGGGGCAATCACTGTCTGAACTTGACGCGTGAAGACAGCAGGCGTATGTTTTGCGCGCAAAGATGGGATTGGAGCCAGAATTTCGGCTCGCGTCCTTTGGCCTCACGATTCACTCGGACCACTTCAAAGGAGAGCGCACATGTCACACTATCTCACCCAAGTTTCTTACACGTCGGATGCATGGTCGGCCCTCGTCAAAAATCCTGTCAACAGGATCGATCAGATTCGCCCGGCAGTCGAGAAGCTTGGCGGCAAGATCATCAGCGGCTTTATGGCATTCGGTGACTATGACGTCGTATTGATCACCGATTTGCCCACGAACACCGATGCGGCCGCTATCGCTATTGCTGCGGCCGCCGGCGGGTCGGTCCGATCGATCAAGACGACGCCGCTCCTCACCTCGCAAGAGGCGATGGAGGCGTTGAAGAAGGCTCAGAGTAGCGGATATCGCGCTGTCGGCGCGTAGGCAGCAGAGCGCGGACTTGCGTTTGGCAATATTTATTGATGTACCCGCGAAAGAGCGCTGACAGAAAAAGCGGACCTAATAGCTCAACTGAATATGGGATTTTGCCTAAGGAGGCCGAGTGTCTTCCGACTCTCCATCCAAGCTGATCATCCGGCCCGAGATGCTCGACGATTCCGTGGTGTTCCACTGCTCGGGACGGCTGACGCTCGAATATTCCGCTGAGTTAAAGGACGCAGTCACAGCGGTAATGCCGCACAAGCGCTCCGTGACGATCGAGCTTGGTGAAGTTTCGCACATGGACAGCTCGGGGCTCGGCGCGATCGTAGCGCTCTACGTATCCGCGAAGCGGGAAAATTGCGAATTTCGACTGCTGAATTACAATCCCGCCATCCGCAAACTCTTCGCGCTTTCGAACTTACTCTCGCTTTTTGAAGCTTACGGAAGAGCCGGGACGAGAATGACGTGAAGGTTGAGTTTATGGCTGAGATGTAGCGCGCATTCTTGCACGCGTTTGCGGTTACAATTCCGCCAGAGCGCGATGGACTAGATGAACGGCGATCGCTCCTTCGCCCACCGCCGAGGCCACCCGCTTCACATTCCCGGAACGGGCATCGCCGACGGCAAACACGCCGGGAAGGCTCGTTTCCAGCATTTGCGGCGAACGAGTAAGCTTCCATGTCTGAGACGCCGCGCCATCCAGATCTCGCCCCGTCAGAATGAATCCTTTGCTGTCGAGAGCGAGGCAGCCCTTGAGCCATTCGGTTCGAGGCGATGCTCCGGCCATAATGAACACGTGGCGAATGTCGTGCGTGGAAGTATTACCGGTCGACTTGTCGTGCCACTTCACGCGCTCAAGATGGGTGTCGCCTTCGAGGCCGACGATCTCCGTTTTGAAGTGAAGCTCGATGCCGGGATTCTGGTCGATTCTCTGAATCAGGTAACGCGACATGCTGTTCGATAAGTTGCCCGAGCGCACCAGCATGTGCACCTTGCGCGCCGTCTGAGAAAGAAAAACCGCAGCTTGCCCGGCCGAGTTCCCGCCTCCCACAACGATGAGATCCTCTGCCTCGCATAATTGCGATTCCATGTAGGTCGCGCCGTAGTAGATCCCTCGTCCTTCGAACTGCACAAGGTTCGCTATCGGCGGCTTGTTATATTGCGCCCCGGTCGCGATTACAACAGAACGCGCCGCGATCTTGTTGCCATTGTCCAGAATGACTTTGTAAGGGCGCTTGGCGCAATCCAGGCGCGCGACGCTGTGCGCCACCATCATCTTGGCTCCGAATTTTTCCGTTTGAGCAATCGCGCGCGCCGCCAGCTCCTGACCGGAGAGTCCCGTGGGGAAGCCCAAGTAATTCTCAATCTTCGAGCTCGATCCGGCCTGCCCGCCGGGCGATGCTTCCTCAATCACGAGCACATCCAAGCCTTCTGATGCCGCGTAAACAGCCGCTGCGAGGCCGGAAGGTCCCGCACCGACAATAATCAAATCGCGGATTAGAGACTCATCAACCGGGCTGTTCAGCCCAATGCTATCGGCCACTTCCTGCATGGAAGGGTTCCGCAAGACGAAACGAGCGTTGCAAACCACGACCACTGGAATCTGCTCCGGCTTCACTTCGAAGCGGTCGAGGAGCTCCTGCGAAGTTTCGTCTACATCGAGGTCGACATACGTGAACGGATGTTCGTTCCGCGTCAGAAACTCGCGGAGACGTAGTGTGTTGGCCGAGTGGCGCGAACCCAAAAGGATGACATTTCCCTGGCCTCGATTGACGAGCTCCAGCCTGCGCAGGATAAAAGCCCTCATGAAAATCTCGCTTAGTTCGGCGTCCTTTGCGACGAGCGACCTCAAACCCTCCGCGCTCAGCTCCAGAAACTCGCCGGGCGCGGTGACGCGGCCGCGTACGAGAGAATGCCTGCCGGAAATCATGGTCATCTCGCCGGTGAATCCGCCCGGTCCGTGCTTTGCGATCGGTGTTTCGCCTTTTAGACTCGGTTGCACAATTTCCATGCTCCCCGATAGCAAAACGAAAAACGGTACGCTCTTGTCGCCGGGCTCAAATAGTATTTCGCCCTTCTCGACGCGGCGTAGCTTGCTGCCGGAGCGAACGCGATCAATTTGAGCCGCAGTGAGTACTGGAAATGCCTGGGTGCGAGCCTCTAGCGCACTGGGTATAGGTTGAGAAGACACTTTGCCTCCTTTCGAGCAATAGGTGTCGCAGCTATTAGACCACGTCCGCAGCCTTTCAGATTCAAGAACGGAGTCAGCTTCCCCAGCGAACGATCTGACGGCGCGAGGCGCGTACTCAGCAAGCGCGGCGGTTCCGGCCAGCGGCAGTTTTCGGTGGGACGCCCGCTCACGAGATAAACGCGCCGGCGTCAAATTACGTAGTTCGGGTGCGCGGATTCACGACCTGCTAGAATCTTCCGCGAAAACCAGGAGGATGACGAATGAAACGTCACGCAGCAATCGCGATCGTTACACTTGCACTAATGATCGGATTTTCCGCTCAGGCTCGCGCGCAAGCTCAAGAGCCTCAGCCCGCGCCACAGGCTACCCCCGCTCCGCAGGCCACCGCATCGACGACGCCGGTAGCTCAAGCTAAAGATGTCGACTCGATCGAGCACATCATGGCTGCCATTTACGATGTAATCTCCGGTCCCGCTGGGCCGCGTGACTGGGATCGCTTCCGTTCGCTTTTCTACACCGGCGCGAGGCTCATTCCGAGTTGGCGCGACGCTAAGGGAAACATTAACACCCGTGATATGAGCGCCGAGGATTACGCCAAACGAGCCGCGCCAGCGTTCGCGAAAGAGGCTTTCTTCGAGAACTCCATCGCGAACCGCGTAGAGTCGTGGGATCACATGGCCGAGGTTTGGAGCACTTACGAATCGCGGCATGCAACGGGCGAAAAGCCATTCGCGCGAGGAGTGAACAGCTTTCAGCTATATTTCGATGGGACGCGTTGGTGGTTCGTCACCATTTACTGGGAAGATGAATCGCCGGGACACGCGCTACCGGAGAAATACCTGACCGACGCCAAGTAATTATGGGAATTTGAGCTAGGACGGCGCGAGCCGTCAGCTCGCAGCTTGAAGCTCAGCAATCCAGAGTTCGAGAATTTTTCGCTGTGCATCCGGAGTCTTGACGAACAGAATGCCAAGACCCATCCCGGGGTGGTTGTAGACGACGCGTGCGTCGGTCTCAAACACACCGGTATCTTTCGAGATTCTCAGGTGGAGATCCGAGCCTTCCGGCAGCGGGTTCAGAAAATCCAGATAGCAGCCTTCCAGGCTCAATTCGGACACACGGGACTTGAACTCGGTTTCCGTCTTAAGATCCGTCACGCGAGCTTCAGCGATAATCGGGTACCGCGGCGATCTTCGACGGTCCTTCGGATCGATGCTAACCGGCGGGACTGCGTTTCCGCCGTAGGTGTTGGAGGGGTCGGGAGCCATCTTGTGCGTCACCTCATTTAAGTCGTCGTGCGGTCACGCGAGCCGGGCTAGAGTGCCGGGCTATCGCATAACGAGAAGGTGACCGAAACCCACGCCTAGATGGGTCGCGATCCCGTCTCAGTCCGTCTCAACGCTAACAACTTGGGCCGATGCCTTTCGGCAAAACGAATCCAAAAATCGCAATCAGTGGTTCAAGCCTTACTGCGAAGAAGGCGTAAGAATCGTGCGTCCGCGATTCCGACTGCGGTCATCCGCTGACGCCGCCTTCAAAAGACTTCCAATTTGCACGAGCAACTTGCGGAGCCGTGCGCGCTCCTCGAGATCCATGTCGACAACTTCGAAAGCGCGCGCGTGCATATTCGCATCGCGAACGATGGCCTGGGCGCGAACCGGCTTCGAATCGGCACTCATGCGAAGCGCGACGACGGTGCCGGGATGCAGCGCCTGATCACTCACAGCCACGCCGCCGCCAAGATTCATCTCCGGGATTTCGATTTCGCAATTTTCCTTCAGGTTCATGGTTTCGGCGGACATTGGCCGATCGAGGCGCATGCGCGCGTAGCGCCGTTGCCGCATGACAGTGGGATTCAGCTCGATATCCAATGGCTGGATGGCGAGTTCTGCGACGCTGAGACCGCTCTTGGGCAGGAAGTGCTTCGCCCATTCCGGGTCAATTTTTTCGAGCGCTTGTGCGGCCACGATGCGCAATTCACTCGGAAACGTCCAGCGCCAAACCTGCTTTCCTTCCACAATGCGCCGCAGAAGCTTCTCGCAGCCAGGAGTGCGGAGGCGTCCAAGCGCTTCGATGGCCTTGAGCTGTAGATACGCGGTAGCGCCCTGAGGCAGATCGCCTTCGGCGATACGAATCAGCCGCTGATTTGCATCTTGCTCTCCGGCCAAACCGATCTCATCGAGCGCGAGCGGCTGAACGAGAGGGTCGAGAGAATCAAAGATGCCGAGGAGAAGATGTCCGCGTTCGGGAGCGCCGCTTGCCGCGAGCTGGCGCACCACGCGATCGTGCGAAGAACGTTTCCACTCGGTCAGGCGGCCGGGCAGATGAACCTCAAGTGCCGCAAGATCAAGCCTTGAAAGCATGGCGATAACGTCCACCGCTTGCTGCGCCGGTGCGGTGAGTAGCGTCTGGCGGAGATGCGTGACGGCATCGGGACCTAACGCCGACATCGCCTCGAGCAACACATCCGCATCCTGACGGAAGCCTGTGCGGCTAAACCGTTGCGCTATTGTTTCTGCGGCCGGGCCAGGAATCCTGCGTAAGAACGCTATGAGGCCAACAGGAATTTTGTCGCCCTTCACCGCATCGTCAACGAACTCCGCTAGCCGGGAGTCGACACCTAGTCGCGGGCGAAGATTCTTGGCTACCGCCGGACGGTCGTTCTCGATGTAATCGACCATCTCGATGGCGCGTTGCATTCCCGTATACGAGCGACGCTGCCCCGCCTCTTGCGCGAGGCGCACAAAAGCGGCGCTAATGACGCTTCGCGATTCGGAATCGGTTTCCTCGTTGAGCGTGAGGCCGAGTTCGCGAATCGTGCTGACAAATAATTTATCTTCGAAACTGCCGTAGAACGGCGCGAGTTCCGCAACGCCATGCGCGACGCTTCGCCGAGTTTCGACATTCGGGTTCCGAATGCAATTGACGTAATTCTCGAGAATCTTGGCCGCCGTCGCCGCGTCGCCGCTTTTCTGCAACGATTCAACGGATTGGCGAATGCTCGACGCAGGGATGCACCACGCGTTGGGCGAGAGGAGCGCTTCGACGCGTTTTTCAAGAGGAAGCTCGCTCCAGAATTGTTGGGCGAGGACTTCGGCATGCGGCTTTACCAATATTCCAGCGCGCGCAAGTTTCTCTTCGTGCCCGCTCAGAATTTTTCGGAGTCCTTCAATCTCGGAGCCCATGGCGTCGAGCATCTCGCGCACGGCATCTACCTTGACGTCGCCGCGCTGATAACTCTCGAGCGCGAATCGAATCGCGACGTGCTCGGCGAGCCGCAGCAGTGTCGATTGATCGGGCGCGTTGGCGGGAGCCTTTGCGGCGATTCCGGCAAGCGCCTGCGTGAGCGTAAATCGCGCGCGCTGGGGAAGGCTCGCGACGCGAGATTGGAAAGCCATCGAGGCTGTATCGGGATCGCCGTCGTTGCCGAGCCGCGCCACGTGTCGCAACATTTTCAAAATGCCCTGTAGCTCTTCCTGATGTAGAGCAATCAGTCCAGCCTCAAGCACTACTCCGTCCGGTTGATCCGCGCGTCCACCACCGCCGCCTCCGAGTACGCCGCGGCTTCGGCGTCCGGAACCTCGCCCGCCTGAACTCGTGCCGCCCGAACCTGAACCACCTGAACCAGAACCGCCAGAACCACCTGCGTGCTCGCCTGGACTGCCACCCGCAACAACCTGGGCGCCCGTTGACGATTCTTCTTGCGCAACGTCATCGCCTGATTCGAACCAAGAAAGCCCGAAGTCCGGCATTCCCGGAATCATTCCACCGCCGCCGCCCGAACTGCCGCGAGAATTCCCGGAGCCACCGCCCGATTGCCCGCCTCCCCGGCCGCCCGTCGCCGCTGAATTGCCATCTCCCGCGTCACCAAGACCCGCGCGCTCGCTGCGAAGGCCGTCAGCAGCCGTGATGAGCTGCAGCAGCTTCTGCGGGTCGTTGAAAAGTTGATTGAACTTTTCCGCGTCTGCTCCGAACGCGTGCGCCGCGATCGTAGCGGCAGCCGATCCCCTGGCAACGGCTGAATCCGCGGGCACAAAGCAAATTTCGTTGATGTGAATTGACGAATCGCCCTCCAGCGCGTCCTTCAATTGCTGCGCGAGGACGGTTGGCTTTGCGCCGCCTGTTGGGAAGGCCTTCACCAGGCGAGCGAGGCTCGATTGCGTCACGTTCGGCGCGAAATGGATGCTGGCGATTCCAGCGGTCGAAAGCAGCCGAGCGAAGCTTTTCTCGGCGGCCGCAGATTCGAGTGCAATTCCATCAAGTAGAAGCTGCTCGCCTGACGCGGAAAGAAGTAGGCCTGTCTCGTCATCCGGACCGAGAGCGGCACGGAGTTCGTTCCACGCGATCTCATATTGCGCAGCTGTCCTCGGATGTCCAAAGTCATACATCCGCACAAATTTCAGCAGGATGTTCAGACTGCGAACAAACGCGCGTGCAGCCGCGGAACGAGAGTTTGAACTCATAACAGTCCTATTTTCGAGCGAATCAGCTCGTCTAAGGAGAGATTATTCGCGGACGAACTCTAAAGTGACAATGGTACTAATCTCCCATCTGGTCAAATCAGAGGACTTAAGCGACTTATGAGTCAAGCGGAGAGGCTATTTCGTGTGCTTTCGAAGCCAGCCTTCGAGTTGGATTACGCTTCCCAGAATGGTTCGTGCGCCGAGATTTTCAAGGGTGCGCGCACGCTGCCGCCGAGCATGGCTGCGATAGGGCAAAATGCCGACGAACGGCACTGCCGCTGCCTGGGACGCGCGGCCATCGTCGATGTTGTCGCCGAGGTACAAGGCAGTTGAAGGATCGCGGCCAGCCAGAATTTTGAGGAGTCCCTCCGGATCGGGCTTCGGACGCGAGACATCTTCAACCGTGACGATTTTCTTGAATACTGATCGCACTCCGACTCGCTCGAGTGTGAAATCGAGCTCAGCTTTGACACGGCCCGTGAAGAGCGCGAGCTCGGCTAGCGTGGCTAGACGCTGAAGCTCTCGCTTCGGCAGAATCCAGCGTTCACGGCTCGCATTGCCCCGCTTGCCCTTTCCCCAGTAGATTTCCACGAATTTATTCTTCACTTCGTCGTACGTGTGGTTGAAGCCGAGCGATTGCACCCACGCCGTTGAAAGCGTCCAATCATCGTTGAAGCCGCTGCGATTTTTCCAATCGTGGATTTCTGCGGGCTTCACGCGCTTCCCCGTGAAAAAGAGCACCGTTTCGATAACGGTGCGATGAAAAGATTCGCGGACATCAACCAGGACTCCGTCCACATCGAAAATGATAATTTTCGGGGCCGGATATTTCATGCGCGGGCCGTGCGGAGAGGAGCGGTGTGATTCAGAAATGAGATGCTCACGATCGGAGCGTCAGGACGGTTGCTCTTCGGGTTTTTCGGAATCGCTCGCGGCCGGCTCTTCGAGCGCGTTCGCGCCGGAAGTCTCCTGAGGCACATCAAAGGCAGCCGTCGAATCGTCGGCAGACATCACTTCAGAAGTTTTCGCAGGCGCGGCTGGCGTCGGATCTTCGGGCGCATCCGACGACCACGCTTCACCAGCAGGCGCAGCCGGAGCAATGTTCGCGGATTCAGCCGCAGGCTCTTGCGTCGCGCTGGATGTGCCGGAGGCGGCAGCGACGCTGGCCGCTTCCGCGGCCGGCGCAGCATGGGCTTGGCGCCGCGACGCAAGAACGGAAGCGAGAAGTTCGATAATGAGCTTTGCTCCACTGCCGTCGGAGTCTTTTTCGGGATTGTATGCGGCAACGTCGATCGCCGCGAGGTGCTTGTCAGCCACGAAGACTTCGAGCGCCTCGCGCACTTCATCGAGGGTCAGTCCGCCACTGCCGGGAAAATTCGTCGCTTGAAAGTCCGCGATAACATCCACATCCAGATGAAGAATAAATTCGTTCCGGCTCGCGTGAATCCGTTCGATTGCCACCCGCGCCGTGGCGGCAGCGCCTTTCCGATGCACCTCTGAGGCGGAAAAACTCCGAATCGGTATGCGGCGAAGAAGATCTTCTTCGGGCGGATCGAGACGCTCGACTCCGAAGAGGGCGATATCCGGATCGCGCACGAGCGGCGGCTCGCCCCAGAATCGCACGAGCTCCGCGGCGCCTCGACCGGTCAGATGCGCGACAACCATTCCATCCACGCAGCCCGAAGGCGTCGTCGCAGGAATGTTGACGTCCGCATCGCGGTCCAAATAAATCATGCTGACATTATGAAAATAGCGGCGAACTCCGGCGACGGTCGCCACGGCAGACGTGCAATCGCCCGTGAGGATGATGGGAAGCGCTCCCGATTTCACCGCAGCTTCGACGCGGGGGCGCAACGCCTCGAGTGATTTGACGATTCGCGGAAGATTTCGTGCGCGCGGGCTTTCGGAATCTTCTTGAGAGAGTTGCACAGGATCGTCGCCGTGATCGGCCACCTCGTAGCCGATCGAACGTAGCCGATCGATTAAACCAGCGGCACGAAGAGCGGCAGGTGCGCGCTCGTGCCCCAGCGACATCGCCGCGGCGCTTGTCGGAGCGCCTAACAAGGCAATCTTATCCGGTTGGCGGGTAATCTTGACCGCCACGCTTAATCTCCCTAGGGAATTTAGTCCGCCGCTGCCCGTCCGCTATTTAGCGGGCAGTTCCCTGCCGAACCGTTAGTTCCGGCGGCAAGGTGAAGCGCACATCTTCGCGAATCAGGTCGAGATCGCGTTGATTCGTGAATCCCAAGCTCGCCAAACGCTGGCTCACTTGCTCGACGAGGACCTCAGGCGCTGAAGCGCCCGCCGTTAATCCGAGATTCTTCACGCCTTCTAGCCAATCCTGCTGAACGTCGTTAGCGTCTTCAATCAAGCGTGCCGCCACTCCGGCGCGCTTTGCCACTTCGACCAGCCGGTTCGAATTCGAGCTGTTGGCGGAGCCGACCACGAGAATCAAATCAACTTCGCGCGTTAGCGCTTCCACCGCTTCCTGCCGATTCTGTGTCGCATAGCAAATATCATCGGATGCGGGACCCACGATGGTCGGAAAACGATTGCGCAGACGCGCGACGATTTCCTGCGTGTCGTACAGCGAAAGCGTCGTCTGAGTCAAAAACGCGAGCTTGTTCGGGTCCGGAACTTCGAGTTGATCCACTTCGTCTACACTGCCGACGACCACCGTACGCTCAGGGGCTTCTCCTGACGTCCCGACAATTTCCTGGTGGTCCTTGTGGCCGATCAGAACGAGCGTACGGCCTTCGCGAGCGAACTTGAGCGCCTCGAGATGAACCTTGGTCACGAGTGGGCAGGTGGCGTCAATTACCCGCAGTTTGCGCTCCGTAGCTTCTTCTCGAACCCGCGGCGGCACGCCATGCGCGCTGAACACGAGCACCGCGCCGACAGGAACTTCGCCAATCGACTCAACAAAAATCGCGCCGCGCCGCCTTAGTTGATCCACGACGTAGCGGTTGTGGACGATCTCATGGTGGACGTAAACAGGCTGGCCGTACAATTCGAGCGCCAGATCAACAATATCCACGGCCCGGACCACCCCGGCGCAAAAGCCGCGTGGCCGGACGCGAACCAGGGTTTTCATCCCAGTCGCGGTCCCTTGTATTTGGGTTAACGCCAAATGTATCTCCCTCAAAGGCATCATTTTAACTGAAGAGGCCGGTTATCGCCACCGAGTTTTCCACGCCTGTATTTCGATGATATTCTGCGTAACTTCGATGCATTAGGGTCGAGGAACTACGAGCCGAAGTGCTGCAGTGGATGTGTTTCGGGAGGATGGGATGCTCTTGACGAATCGAGTGGCGATCGTGACCGGCGGCGGCCGAGGGATCGGCCGGGGCATAGCCTTGCGATTCGCGCAGGAGGGCGTTTCCGTAGTCGTCGCTGCCCGGAGCGAGGGCGAAGTTCGCGGCGTCGCGGAGGAGATCTTGAAGGCCGGCGGTAAAGCCTTGGCCGTTTCCGCTGATGTGGGCACCGAATCTGGCTGCGAGCGAATCGTGCAGTCTGCGCGCGAAAAGTTCGGCGCGGTGCACATCCTTGTGAACGCGGCAGGAATTTACGGTCCGGTCAAGCCTGTCGAGCAAATATCCGCCAGTGAGTGGGACGCGGTGATCGCCGCGAATTTGCGCGGGCCGTTCCTGCTTTCGCGGCTCGTTCTGCCTGAAATGTACCGGCGCGGATCCGGGTCGATTCTGAATATTACGAGCGCATCCGGGAAAGTGCCATTTTCATTGAACAGCCCCTACGCGTCATCAAAAGCGGGACTTTCAGGATTGACGAGAACTCTTGCGGCAGAGTCCGCGCGAAAAGGTGTGCGGGTGAATGCACTGAGTCCGGGACCAGTGCCTGAAACGCGCATGTCGCAGGAACTCGGCCGCGAGTTAGCCGAATACTTCCACGGCGACCCGGATCTGATGTTTAAGCAGTTTCTTGAGGGGATATTGCAAGGAAGGCCGCAGACGGCGGGAGAGATCGCCGCTGCGGCCGTGTTCCTCGTATCAGATGAAGCGAGTGCGATTACTGGGCAGACTCTGAACGTGGATGGCGGAATGGCTTTCTACTGATCTCTTCCAGCATGCCCAACCCCCGCCGGGTTGATACTGCGAGCACGCGGGATCGAGATTCCGCCCACGTCAAACCACGTTCGCCAACTCGCCCGATTGCATAAGCAACCACACCGATGAAAAACAAAACAGCAAAACCAATACCGAACAGAAGTTCGGCCGCCAGGAGTTCCCGAACGAAATAGATCTGCAGGATGAGAATGATTCCTACGATGCACCAGATCGCGCGGTTCAGTTTTTGTTTATTCCCAAGCCGTTGAATAGACATGACCCTCGTGTAATCGCCCTTTAGAGTGTTCGCTTCTTTCGATGCACGACAGCCTCCAAAGGACGCAGCGCTAAGCTATTGAAAACACGAGGAGCGAATAATATAAAGTGGCGAAACTACGCAAATCGGGAAGAAACGAATTGCCAAAGCGGGACATAAACCTGCCCACCTTTAGTTCCAGTACTGGGTGACAACCGTTCCCTTCAAATTGCTGTCCTTGAGGAGTATCCGACGGTCGGAAAGGTCAGCGAGACAGGAGTTCACTAGCGCTCTGAGTCATGATTGGCGACTTCAATGTGCCGCTTCGCCTGCGCTAATGCGCGCCTAAATTTCTCAGCGGCCCTCGAACGGGTATCGATCCTGTACGAGAACCGCGTCCGAAACTCGGCGACGCAGCGCGATGATGTCAACCGGTTCACGCTTCGAGAAGCGCTTGAGGACAGCAAGTTGCGTGCGGAGCATATCGCCGTCGAGTGCCGCAACGAGCGCTGTCCGCGCTTCCTTTTCGACTCGATCACTCGCGCCATAGACGAATGCCTGTGTGGCGGCCGTCATCGCGGCCGTGCTTGCCTCGCCCTTTGCGGCCTGAGCCTTTTGTGCGCGACGCAGAACCGATTCGATCGCGTAAATTTCCATCACAATATTTGAAAGTGCGGCAACAATTTCCTGTTCATCGGCGAGCTTTTCGCGAAATTTCTGCATCGCTGTTCCGGAAGCGAGAAGAAACGATTTCTTCGCCTGAGCGAGCGCACGCTCTTCCTCCGCGAACGCACCCGTCGGCGGCTCCTCGAGCGATGGCCCGGCCATCACCTCCTCGGCCAGCTTCATCGCGGCAGGAATCAACGGCAGAACGCCGCCCATCGCGCGTTTCATCAGCATCTGGATGATCAGCATGCGATTGATTTCGTTGGTGCCCTCGAAAATCCGGTTGATGCGGCTGTCCCGGTAGGCGCGCGCCACTGGATAATCTTCATGAAAGCCGTAGCCGCCGAAGATTTGCACGGCCTCGTCCACGCAGAAGTCGACGGTCTCGCTTCCGTACACTTTGCTGATCGAGCTTTCGATCGCATATTCCTCGAGCACTTGCATCGCTTGCTGCGATTTATCCGCTCCCGCTTCCTGCGACGCGACCGCGGCATCCATCATTCCCGCCGAACGGAAAATCATAGACTCGACAGCAAAAATTCGAATCGCCATTTCGCCTAGCTTCGATCGAATCAGGCCAAACTCGCGAAGCTGTTTGCCGAATGCCGTCCGCTCTTTGGAATACTTCGATGAAGCTTCAAGGACTTTCTTCGAGCCGCCGAGGCAATAGGCGCCAAGCGAGAACCGGCCGACGTTCAAAGTGTTGAATGCAACGATGTGCCCACGGCCGATGTCGTGAAGCAGATTCTCTTTCGGAACGGCGCAATTCTCGAAAAAGATCGGCACGGTCGAGCTGCCTTTGATCCCCATTTTCTTTTCCTCCGCGCCCACCGAAAATCCCGGGTAGCCGCGTTCGACGATGAAGCACGAAAATTTCTCGCCGTCCACTTTGGCGAACACGATAAATACATCCGCGAATCCGCCGTTCGTGATCCACATCTTCTGGCCGTTCAGAATCCAGCTTTTGCCGTCCGGCGAAAGCACGGCGCGCGTGCGGGCCGCCAGCGCGTCCGAGCCGGCTTGCGGCTCCGAGAGGCAATAGCACGAAATCAATTCACCGGACGCGATTTTCGGCAGATATTGCTTCTTCTGCTCCGGCGTTCCGAAATAAACGATGGGAATCGTGCCAATGCCCGCATGGCCGCCATGGGATACCGCAAACGATGCATATGCAGAGAGCTTCTCGGCCAATATCGTCGCGGAAACTTTGTCGAGCCCCGCACCGCCGAACGATTCCGGAATTGCGCCACCGAGCAATCCGAGCTCGCCCGCCTTCTTCAGCAGCTGCGCCATCAAGCCGTCTTTGTGCTGCTCGACTTCTGGAATCACCGGAACAACTTCCTTGGCGACAAACTCCTCAGCGGTCTGGCCGATCAAGCGCTGATCGTCGGAGAGATCCGCAGGAGTAAAAACATCCTCAGGCTGGCACGGAGTGATAAGGAACGCGCCGCCGCGCAGACGATTTTGAGTAACGGTGGAAGTGGCCATCGGATGTTCTCCTTCAATTTGAGCCGAATCAGGGGGACAGGATGAATGCGTGACGCACAATCGTACAGCGAAGAGAAGTCGGGAGCAATCGCCCGAAAGGACAGGGCGCGCGTCGTCCGGGGCGGTGACATTCGGCGTTCACACTTGCGACGCGCGTCTACAGAGCCCGGAAGGCGAGCCTGCGAAACATGACGCGCAGATTTGGATATCGGCGTACGGCCTCGCGAACGAGCGCGTCGCCGAGGTGGAGCGGCAACGGGCGGCGACACCTGGCCTGATATTTAACTGAGCGCGAGAGGCTGAGACAAACCGCGGATCGAAAAGGAACCCGCTGATGAACTCAGCCAGAACTTTGAGGATTTGCTTTCTTGCTCAGGCGACGCGTTCGAGAATTCCTGCAGCGCCCATCCCGCCGCCAACGCACATCGTGACCAATCCGTAGCGCTCATTGCGGCGCGCAAGCTCACGCAAAATCGACGCCGTCAGCTTCGCTCCCGTGCAACCGAGCGGGTGGCCGAGCGCAATCGCGCCACCGTTCACATTAAGTCGGCTCGGATCGAGACCGACAAGCTTCACGACAGCCAAAGCCTGCGCCGCAAACGCTTCATTCAGCTCGATGACGTCAATATCCTGCAAGCGAAGCCCTGCCAGCTTGAGCGCCTTCGGAATCGCGTACGCCGGGCCAACTCCCATTTCCTCCGGAGGACATCCCGCGGTAGCAAAGGCGCGGAATCGCGCGATCGGCTCGATCTTCAACGCGCGGGCGCGCTCAGCGCTCATCACCACGGTCGCCGCGGCGCCATCGCTCATCTGCGAACTATTTCCAGCTGTAACTACACCGTGCGCGTGAAACGCGGGCTTCAATTTCGCAAGCGCTTCGAGTGACGTGTCCGAGCGAGGGCCCTCGTCAGTCTCGAATGTCACTTTCGTTGTTTTCGTGCGGTTGCCATTCCCGGACGGAACTTCTGTGAATGTGACTTCGACGGGCACAACCTCGTCCTTGAATTTTCCGGCGGCAATGGCGGCGAGCGCCTTTTGATGGCTCGCGAGCGAAAACTGGTCCGCTTGCTCGCGGGTAATTTCATATTTCTTCGAAACATTTTCGGCCGTCAATCCCATGCCAAGATACGCGTCCGGGTAGTGGTCCATCAGCCATGGATTCGGCGAAATCTTGTTTCCGCCCATCGGAACGAGGCTCATGGATTCGACGCCGCCCGCGATAATCACCTCCGCGTGACCCGCCATGATTCTCTCCGCTGCAATTGCGATCGCCTGCAAACCGGAAGAGCAGAAGCGATTGATCGTCATCGCCGACGTTTCAACTGGCAGCCCGGCGCGCAACGACGCGATGCGCGCAACATTCATTCCCTGCTCGGCTTCGGGCATGGCGCAACCGAGAATGACGTCCTCGATTTCCTCGGGATCGAGTCCGTTCGCGCGCCGGATCGCTTCCTTGATTACGATCGCCGCCAGATCATCGGGCCGAGTTGAACGTAGGGTTCCCTTCGGGGCCTTGCCGACAGCGGTGCGGACCGAGCTGACAATCACTGCTTCACGCATGTTTCACCTTCCGGCGTGGATATCCCAATATCGCCTGTGTTATCCATATTGGATGCGTCGCGAGTGGAAAAGCAACAGACTGCGGAATTTGGTGCGCTCGGGCCGTTTAGCTCACTTGAATTCCGGCCTCAGGCGCTGCCGAGCGATCACTTGCGCGGGATGAAGACGGACACCGGCGGCGTGATCTTGTAAGTTTTGGAAAAATCCCGTTCATTGAGCGCGAAGCCGATACGATCGCGTGAAGTCACGTACAGCAGCATCTGGCCGGCCGGCACATCCATGAATGTCTTCGCATATGGCATCGTGAAGGGCTTGCCATCGATTTTTACGGCCACTTTGTCGCCGATTTTGTAACCCATCTGTTTGAAATCAACGCTTGAAATGTTCGTAAGGAGATTCCCGAAGGGATCATCGAGAGCAACCACCTGGCCCGTGGTTCCCTTGGCATCCATCGTTGAGACGGCGACATTTAGACGAACGAGCGATTTGACATCAACCTCCGGTCCAACGAGCGTCCAATCTTCTCCGGCAGCAAGGTGAGCTCCGGACGGCGAAAAGACGTCGCGGCCATGGAACGTCGAGGAAATTCCAGACCCAATCATCCACGCGCGATTTGTAATCTCGCGCGCCGCTTCGAGCCCGTCGCGATCCGCAACCGGAGTGATCAGGCCATTGTCTGGTAGATCGAAATACTGGCCCTTTTTCGATTTAGCGATGATGGCTTTGCGCGACGTGCCGACGCCTGGATCCACGACGACCACAAAGACCGTGTTCGCTGGATAGTACGGCGTAACGGCGGCGAGAAATCGCGCGCCGTCTTCAATTGAAAAAGGCGTCACCTGATGAGTGATGTCCATAATGCGGACGTCGGGCACAATCTGCAGCATCACCGCCTTGCAGATCGCAACGGCATCATTGGCCGTGCCGAAATCGGTCATGAAGACAATCGTCGGGTGCTGTGGCGAAGCTTGCGGCAGCGACTCTGCGGTTGGTCTCGTGCCGCATCCCGCAGCAATAGCGGATGCGAACAGAACCGCGATTGCGAAAATAGTTTTCAAATCCCGATAACGCGCTGTTTCCCCAAGTAAAAGCACGTCAGCCTTTCCGGGAATCACCGAGAAAGATGCCCTATTGAAATACCGGATTCGGTAAGTGTGCCGCAGTCGAGTGACCCGATTATATCGGACGGGTGCAAGCCACGAAAGAAATTCTGGCAACCATAAAGCTGAGAACCGCCTGGAGCAGCGAATCGTGCTGAACTAATTTCGCAACGGTTTGCCGGTTTTCAGCGTGTGCGCGATGCGCTCCTGCGTCTTCCGCTCGCCGCACAGGCTCACAAACGCCTCGCGTTCGAGATCGAGAACGTATTGCTCGGAAACTGTCTGCGGCGACGAGAGCGCGCCGCCGGCAAGAATGTTGGCGAGCTTGCGGGCGACGACTGCATCGTAATCGGTGATGTACTCACCGCGCATCATCATGTGAATCGCGAGCTTCGCCGCCGCCAGCAATTCCTCGCCGAGCACTCGAATCTGCGCAGGCGCCGGCGGATGATAGCCCGCGCGTGCGAGGCCCAGCGCCGTCTCTTTCGCGTCGGCCACGAGACGATCGCGGTTCAACGAGATGAGATCCGAACGGCGCAAGTAGCCGAGCGACTTTGCTTCCTCGGCGCTCGTCGACACTTTGGCCATCGCAACATTTTCGAAGACTGGCTTGAACGCGTGAAAGAGATCGAGATTTTCGCCGCCGGCTGCATTCTCGTTTGCTCGAATCATCATTTCCTTCGTGCCGCCACCGCCGGGGATAAGTCCGACGCCAGCCTCCACCAGGCCGATGTACGCTTCCGCCGCCGCGTGAATCTTCGCACCGTGCAAACTGATCTCGCAGCCGCCGCCAAGCGCCATTCCCTGCGGCGCCACCACAACAGGCCGGGGCGCGTACTTGATGGCCATGTTGACGCGCTGAAATTGGCGCACGGCCAAGTGGATATCGTCCCATTCCTCTTCCTGCGCGCTGATGAGGAGCAACATCAGGTTTGCGCCGACTGAAAAATTCGCCGCCTGGTTAGCGATCACCATCGCGTCGAATTCGCCTCCGAGGCGCTTAATCCCGGCGTGAATCATCGCGACGATATCGCCGCCGATGGAATTCATTTTGGCGTGAAATTCGCAGCACACCACGCCGTCACCAAGATCGATCAAGCTCGCACCAGCGTTGGTCTGGACCACCTTCGATCGTTCTTTGACACTTTTGAGGATGATCACGCCGGGAGGATCGGCTGCCGGCTTCATCGCCGTTGTAGATTGATCGAAGTAACTTGTCGTGCCTTGCTCCGATTGATAAAAAGATTTCTTTCCGGAAGCGAGCAGCCGCTCAACAAGCAATGGAACGAGCTTGCCATCCCGCTCGAGCGCCTTCGCCATTCGCTCGACGCCGATTGCATCCCAAATCTCAAACGGCCCAAGCTCCCACGCAAAACCCCAGCGCATCGCGCGATCCACGTCCACAATGCTGTCTGCAATTTCCGGAACGCGGCGCGCGGCGTACGAACACATCTCGCTCAGGCTGCCCCACAGAAATCGCGAAGCCTTGTCGCCTCCGTGACCAACGAGCAAGGGAGCAACGAGCGCGCGCAGCCGTTCGCGCGTGTCTTCAATTGTCCTTCCCGCCTCAATCGAAGCGAAGCGCGCCTTTTGCTTCGGCCGGTATTCCATTTTCTGCCAATCGAGCGTGAGTATTTCCCGCTCGCCGCCTTTTCTCAGCGATTGGTAGAAGCCTTTGCCGGTTTTCTCGCCGAGCCAGCCGCGCGAGATCATATCTTCGATGAGGGCAGGAACTTTGTACGCTTCGCGCGATTCGTCGCTCTTCGCGTTTTCATAAATATTTCTGACCACGTTGACCAGAATATCCAGACCGACGATATCCGCCGTGCGATACGTCGCTGACTTCGGCCAGCCGACAGCCGGGCCAGTGCACGCGTCCACTTCTTCGATGGTCATTTCGAGTTCAATCATCAGCCGCACGGCGTTTAGCATCGAGTACGTGCCGATGCGATTCGCGATGAAATTCGGCGTGTCCTTCGCGATCACCACGCCCTTGCCGAGCCGGCGATCGCAAACATCGTCGAGCGATTCGACAACTCCAGTGTCAGTTCGCGGCCCCGGGATCAGTTCGACGAGCTTCATGTAGCGCGGCGGATTGAAGAAATGCGTTCCGGCCCAATGCCGCTTGAAGTCGTCCGAGCGTCCGTCGGCCACCAGATGAATCGGCAAACCGGATGTATTCGTCGTAACGATTGTTCCGGGCTTGCGATGCTGCTCGACGCGCTCGAGGAGATTCCGTTTGATTTCGAGATTCTCGGCGACGGCTTCGATAATCCAATCCACTTCTCCGCACCAGGCCAGATTATCTTCGAAATTGCCGATGGTGATGAGCCGGGCGGTGTCGGCGATGAAAAATGCCGCAGGACGCGCTTTCTTCGCCGCTTCCAATCCTGCGCGAACGATCCGATTTCGGACGGCGGGCTGTGCGAGCGTCAGGCCTTTCGCCTGTTCTTCCGAAGTGAGTTCACGCGGAACGATGTCGAGGAGATAGCACGAAATCCCCGCGTTCGCGAGATGCGCTGCAATGCGCGAGCCCATAGTTCCAGCGCCGAGAATCGCAGCTTTTTCGATCTGCTTTTTCATTTTCTCATCCGAGGCAACGCCGGAGGTTACAAAACAGGTATGCCACGGTCAACCGCAAATCCAAGCATCCCCCGGTTTGAGTTACACTGTCAAATAAACCGGAAATCACAATGAGCAGGGCAAAGAAAATGATTGGTTCCGCTGTGCGCGGGCTACGTTCGTTCGCATACGGCGGCGCGAGCGGGCAGCCGCGTGTCGGATTGGCGCTTGGCGGCGGCTTCGCGCGTGGAATCGCCCATATCGGCGTGCTCCGCGTCTTCGAAGAAGAAGGAATTCCGATTGATTTCCTTGCCGGGACGAGCGTCGGCGCGCTGATCGGGGCGGCTTACGCGAGCGGGGCAACTCTCGACGACATGGAGCGCCAGGGTTCCGAGACCCGCTTTCGCGATTTCGGACGCTGGACGCTTTCGCGCATGGGAATGGCCTCAAACGAACGCCTCGAAGAATTCCTCCACAAATTCACTACTGCTCGGTACTTCGAGGAATTGCACATACCGTTCGCAATCGTCGCCACAGACATTGTCCGCGGCGAATCCGTTTACTTCACCGAGGGCGAGATCGGGATCGCCTTGCGGGCATCGTGCGCGTATCCCGGCCTGTTTCTGCCCGTTGAGCATCGCGGCCGCTTCCTCGTTGACGGATTCTTGACTGACGCTGTGCCCACGAGAGCTGTGCGGTCGCTTGGAGCGAATATTGCGATCGGCGTTCATCTCGAACCCGGCGAGTTGAAGGATAAGCCGCGAAACACGATCGAGGTGATCGGGCGCGCCTTCTCGATCATTCAGGAAACTCAAGACCCGCCATGGCGGCACGTCGCGGACGTTGTGATCGAGCCGGACGTTCGCGATGTTCTATGGGATGGCTTCACTGAGACGCCTCGCCTGATCGCGGCTGGCGCTGCGGCAACGCGCGCGGCGTTGCCGAAAATCCGAGCTTCGATCGCGCGCCACATGCCGCCCGCCAACCCAGACGCTGAGCCGCTTCGTTCTCGATAAACTCTCTTTCCTTTTCGCTTGCTCCCGATCCATTTCAACGAGCACACGCGAGATTGCTTACCGTTTTCGCCGCATTGCGTCAAAACGAAGGTGAGGAGCCGAATCTGTTTCGCGATGACCGCTGCAACGCCCCAGTCATTCGCAAAATTCGCTTCGGCTCCTCTTTCTTGAAGAAAATCTCCATCAATTCATACTGAGCGTCACCCAATTTCGGGAGTGATCGCGTCTCAATTTCACGAGAGGCGTTGCTCGAGGTTCTGTATTCCTGAAGCGTTAAGCCCCAAAAGTTCGTGGACTTCTACGCACACAGTTTTCCCCTTGCCCATCCCTCGGCTGTTGAACCACTCCTCTAGAGCCTCGGCAAGCCGCTTCGGATCCACTCGTAATCCCGTTTCGAGCCGCCCGTCGCCCGTCGGAAGCGTATCGTCGAAATCCGCGGACCGCGTGAAATTCCGCATTGCGAAACTATCCAGCCACTCAAGCGGGCACGGCCGCGTCTCGCCGTCCATCACGATATCAACTTGTAGTTTGCGCGCGAACATCGCGAAAAAGTATAGCATCGCGGCCGTTCCAACTTTGCCAATCGCCGTCAGCCCCTGGCTTGCAATTGCAATATGGCTGACCTAGACTGCACTCCTTCGCTAAAATGGAGATCTGCTTTGTCGAGCGCGAAGCAGATTGGCGGCTTGCCGATCTCCGGCCCAATGGCACACGCTCAGGAGGCCCTTTGTCCACTCCCGTTGAGAGCTGGGTTGAAGAATCAGCTCGCCTCACGAAACCCGCGAAAATCGTCTGGTGCGATGGATCGGCCGAAGAATACGCGCGCTTTGTGGACGAAACGCTTAGGGATGGCACTTTTTTCGCGCTCAATCAGAGAACTTACCCAGGTTCCTACCTGCACCGAAGCGATCCAAGCGACGTAGCTCGCACCGAGCACCTCACCTACATCTGCTCGCGTGAAAAATCGGACGCCGGCCCGACGAATAACTGGATGGCGCCGGAGGAAGCGAAGAATATGGTCCGGCCGCTCTTCGATGGCGCGATGAAGGGCCGAACGATGTACGTGGTTCCATACATTCTTGGCCCCGTAGCTTCGCCGTACAGCCGCGTGGGCGTCGAAATTACCGATAGCGCGTATGTTGTTGCGAGCATGCGCGCGATGTCTCGCATGGGCAAAGTTGCGCTCGACCGCCTCGGCAGCTCCGCCGATTACGTTCCGGGCCTGCATTCCCTCGGCGATCTAAGGCCGGACCGGCGCTTCGTCCTGCACTTCCCCGAGGAAAAATTAATCTGGAGCGTCGGCTCGGGATACGGCGGAAATGCTCTGCTCGGCAAGAAATGCTTTGCATTGAGAATTGCGAGTTGCATCGCGCGCGACCAGGGATGGATGGCCGAGCACATGCTCATCCTCGGCCTCGAAGATCCCTCCGGCAAAGTCAGTTATATGAGCGCGGCGTTTCCGAGCGCCTGCGGCAAGACGAATCTTGCCATGATGGTTTCGGCGCTCGAGAACGAGGGCTACCGCGTCTGGACAGTGGGAGACGACATCGCGTGGATTCATATTGGCGCCGATGGCCGGCTCCGCGCCGTCAATCCCGAAGCGGGCTTTTTTGGCGTCGCCCCGGGAACGAACGCGAGAACAAATCCAAATGTGATGACGGCGATTCGAAAGAACACGATTTTCACAAACGTAGCGCTGACACCGGAGTATGAGCCGTGGTGGGAAGGCATCGACGGCACGCCGCCCGCAGGACTGATCAACTGGAAGGGCCAAACCTATACCGGCGGAAGAGACCCGGCGGCGCACCCGAATTCGCGATATACGGTTCCCGCGTCGCAGTCTCCTTCCATTTCGAATGACTGGGAAAATCCGGAAGGCGTTCCCATTTCAGCGATAATCTTCGGCGGCCGCCGGGCGCGCGTTGCTCCCCTCGTTTACGAATCCCGCGATTGGCAGCACGGCGTCTACGTCGGCGCGACGATGGCATCGGAGACCACAGCCGCTGCCACGGGCGCCGTTGGCGTCACGCGCCGCGATCCGATGGCCATGCTCCCATTCTGTGGCTACAACATGGCCGATTACTTCGGCCACTGGCTCGAAATGGGGCGCCGCGTTAAGAATCCTCCAAGGATTTTCAATGTGAATTGGTTCCGGCGCGACGCCGGCGGAAAACTTCTCTGGCCGGGCTACGGAGAAAACGTTCGCGTGTTGAAGTGGATGCTCGACCGGATCGAAGGCCACGCCGACGCCGACGAAACGCCGATCGGCTACGTTCCGGCTCCCGGCTCGCTCACACTCGACGGATTGAATATTTCACGCGAGACTTTAGACGAGTTGCTCCACGTCGATCCGATTGACTGGAATACAGAAACCGAATCTTCCGGCTCGTTTCTCGCCAAGTTTGGCGATCGCCTCCCCCCCGAATTACGCGAAGAACACGAAGCGCTTGTGAACGCGACTCAAAAATCCGCTGTAGTGCGCGAATAAGCGCGGCCCGAAATACCTTCGCAGCCGAATTCCGATTCCCCGCGAACTAGAGCGTGGATTGAATCTCAGAGTCGATCGTGATGTGCGTCTGGGGAAAACCGTTGATGTCGAATGCCTCGCCAGCCTCGTTCGAAAAATGGAAGTAGCGGCTGATGTGATAATCCTCGTCGAATGCGCTGAACAACTTTTCCGCGTCCGCGTGCGACAAACCAAATTGCGCGATGGCGACGGGCCGGCCGTAACCGCCGGCGAGCGCCAGATATTTCTCGATTGCTTCCTTCAATCTCATCGTCAAATCCAGACGTACGCGCCCGACTCACCATAAGGCAGATTCACATAATAAAGATTCGCTTCGTGAATTCCTTCGAATGCATCGCAAATCTGTCGCGCTGCGTGCATAGCGCAGAGTTTGGTGCCGCGCGCGTTCACGATAGCATTCGCATCACTGAGATCGGCAACTTCTTCGCGCGAGAGCCAATCCCAGGTCGCCGCATACGAGCAGACAGCGCAGGTTCCTGGATCGCCTGCCAGGCGATTATCCAGAGCGTCTCGAACTTCGGGCAAGAGTCCGGCAGCCGTGAAGTCCTTCGACGAAACGAAAAAATACTGCGAGAACGATTCGCCGTCGGGTTCGATCCCCACTGCACGGCCGGCGTATTCCTCGAATTCACGTCGGAATATTTCGAGAAAACACTCGAGGCAGAGCGACACTTCGGGCCGAACCGGATCGCGCCGCCTGGCGGCCTTGCCTCTCAAATACAAAGTGTCGGGTACGAGCGACGCCATCCACGGATGCCCTTGTTCGAGATGAACGCATTCGGCCGGCACACCTTTCAGGCGAGCCCACCAGTTTCGGCTGCTCGGCAGGAAACGAATTCCCGGATACGCTTCCTCGTGTGTAACGCGCGTTTCCCACATCGCCGACGGTATAGTAGCAGAAGCTGAGCTGGATGAATGTCACGCGGCGATCCCGCTTCGCAGGGCGCGTTTGTCACGCGCGCCGGCTTCGGATATCATCGTTGTCTTCGCGGTTCAATCGCTCTTTTCGCTCGGGAAACTCGCGAGGCTTCTGGAGGAATCATGGCAATTGCGGTGGGTACGGCAGCGCCCGATTTCGTTCTAAAGGATCAAAGCCAAAAGGAAATCAAGCTCGCGGACTACCGCGGCAAACGCGTGGTGCTTATGTTTTATCCGCTTGATTGGAGCCCGGTCTGCACAAACGAGCACGCCTGCTTCGCAAATGACTTCAAGCGATTCGAGTTGCTCGATGCGCAAGTGCTCGGTCTCTCTGTGGACAGCGTGTGGTCGCACAAGGCCTTCGCCGAGAAAATGGGTATCAAGTATCCGCTGCTTGCGGACTTTCAGCCGCGCGGAGCCGTCGCGGACAAGTTCGGCGTGTACCTCAGCGATAAGGGGATCACGGGCCGCGCCATCGCCATCATCGATCGGGCCGGAAAGATTGCATGGTTCAAGCAGTACGACATTCCAACGGTCCCCGACGTGAATGAAGTTGCAGAAGCGCTCGGCAAGGTAAGTTGATCGGCGTATCTCGCGGAATGCGAATCAGGCGGGTGCGGTTAGCTCGATCGGGATTGCTATGGCGCGCTCGGCTGCGAAAACGTCCGAATATAATCGACCAGCATCCAGCGCTCGTCTTCTGACAGCTTTTTTTCAAAGCTTGGCATGGGTCTGCGGCCGGCGGTGATCTTCCAAAAAAGTTCGCCGTCGGTCATTTTGTTCATCGCGCTCGCGTCAGTGAAATCAGCGGGCTTCGCCAAATACTTCCACGAATCGCTGCCCTTCCCATTCCCAGAATCACCGTGGCAATTCGCGCAATTTTCCTGATAAACGGCTTTGCCCGCCGCAATGAAGCTGGGATCTCGCGGGAGCGGATTCGTAAGCGCTTTCGCATCAGGAGGTGCGTTCCAATCGGATCCAGTGTTCGCAAAAATGAATGCGGCAAGAGCTGCAATGAGGAGCACCCCAATAACGGCGAGCAGAATCCGCGCCCGTTTTTGCCGGCTTCGAGTTGAGTTGGGATCGGCGGAATTCATCGTTTGTGGCTGTTTTCACGGGCTTTTCTTCGCGGCAAATGCGCGGCGAAGCGCCGTCTGAATATTCCCACACTCAAGCTTGTCCGGAGAAGATCGAATAGAGAAGCCACGCGTTCATCGCGAGGATGACGCCGGTGGTGATCAAGGAGAGGAAGTTTGTAAGCGGCCGGTTCGCGTGCGTACCCATTAGGTGGTGGCGCCGCGTCAGAATCAGAAGCGGAATCATCGCGAACGGCAGGCAGAAGCTCAACACCGCCTGACTCAAAATAAGTGTTTTCAGCGGATCGAGGCCCCACCCGATTACCAGTATCGCCGGAATCATTGTCACCACTCGGCGAAGGAAAATGCTGATTCGAATATTCAGGAATCCTTGCAAAATCACCTGGCCCGCCATCGTGCCGACGCTCGATGATGAAAGTCCTGATGCCAGCAACGCAACCGCAAACGCAATTCCGGCGAAACGGCCAAGAAGCGGCGCGAGCGTGCTGTGCGCCGCTTCAATCGAATAAACCGACATCCCGTGGCCAAAAAATACGGCCGCAGCCATGATCAGCATCGCGGTGTTAATCAGCCATGCGCCATTCATCGCGAGAAGCACGTCCAGCAATTCCATGCGCCTGTGATGATGATCTTCGCGGTCGGCCAGCTCGCGGCGCGGCAGCACCAGTGCCGAGTGGAGATAAATGACGTGCGGCATCACGGTGGCGCCCAACATTGAAACGGCGATGTAAATCGATGACGTTTGTACGTGAGGAATAATTATGCCCTGTGCGATTTCGCCCCAGTGCGGCTTGCTCAAGAACACTTCATAGGCGTACGCCAAGCCGATTACCGCGACGAATGCCATGATGACTCGCTCGAGCCATTGAAATCCCGCCTGCTCGAACATCAGGATGAGCATCACGACGACGCCGGTCAGCAACGCTGCGGGCAACATTCGAATTCCAAAAAGTAGATTGAACCCAAGAGCCGCGCCCAGGAATTCAGCAAGATCGGTGGCCATCGCGGCGATTTCCGCGGCAATCCACAAGCCGAGCGTGACCGGCTTCGAAAACTCCGCTCGGCAATTCTCGGGCAGCGTCCGTCCCGTCGCGATTCCCAGCTTCGCGGCGAGATACTGAACCAGGATCGCCATCGCATTCGACCACAGCAGGACCCACAGAAGCTGATATCCAAAGCGCGCTCCGCCTTCGATGTTGGTCGCAAAATTACCGGGATCCATGTAGGCGACGGAAGCGACGAATGCAGGACCCAAGAACCACCACGCTTCGCGCGGCCGCTTGGAGAGGCTGCCTCCCGCCGTCACTTCAATCGGCGGCGTATCCGCAGTCGTTCCCGAAATGGTCTCCGAAATGCGTCCCAGGTTCATAGGTTAACTATGCTGAACTTCAGAAATAAACTACACTTAACATATTCGCAAGTCAACGGTACGCCCACGAGATTCTCCGCAACGAGTTCTCTGGCGCGATTCAAAGGCCCACTTTGTTATAGTGGATTGTCACAAAATCAGGAGGACAGCGATGGCGGAAGAACAGAAGCAAGTACAAATCAAAGCCGACGAGAAGGAATTACTCGGCCAATACTCGAACCTCGTGATGATTCACCACAACGCAGAGGAGTTCACACTAAACTTCATTTATCTGTTTCCAAGCGTCCCGCAAGGCAAGCTCGTTTCGAGTTTGATCGTGAGTCCCGGCCACGCCAAGCGCTTGATGCGCGCACTACAGGAGAATGTCACGCGTTACGAAGCACAATTCGGCCCGATTCCGGAAGGCCCTACGCCTACACCTGCGCCCACCGTTGGATTTGTCCAATAGGAATATTCCGAGTCTTGATTGACAGGAAAGAGTTGCCGAGAGATATGGCGCGCCTTACCAGTTAGGCGGTGGCCTGGTGCCTGACGACCCACGCGCCGTCGGGTTCAAGGAACTCGACACCCACGGCATAGCCCGAGCTCGGAATCGATTCGCAATATGCGACTCTCGCCACGCTATGAAATGATCCCGTGAGGGTCGCAATGATGAGGCGGTCGTCGATACGCCATCGGCGCGAGGTTACGATGCGCGCGCCTCGTGAACTCACGTTATCCGTGAATGTCGTTTCGATTCCCGGCAAATCCACGTGACCCGAGATCCGCACGCCGACTTCCATCGGAACTCGCCTTTCAACGCGTGAAACGCTGTAGTTCTCTGACCGTCGCAGCCTAAGCCGCATCCTAAGCCCCCGAAGTTTAAGTTATTTGCCCCTGCCCCGCCGCGAACCGCATATGACGCACGCCCCGATGATCATGCAGTTTCATGTCGTACAAGTTGTGATCTGCCACCGAAAGTAATCGCTCGATCGTCGTTCCATCCCGAGGATAGACGGCGACCCCGACGCTTACAGAAATGACCGGCTTCTCGCCGTCATTGTTCACGCGCTCGCAGATGCGAGCCGCGGCCTGCAACGCTTCGTCTTCGCCGGCTTCAGGAAGAACTAGCGCGAATTCATCGCCGCCGTAGCGGGCTGCCGTATCCGAAGCGCGACAGTAGTTTCGAAGCACGTATCCGACCCGCTGAATGGCGCGGCTTCCGACGAGGTGCCCGAGACGGTCGTTGATTTTCTTTAATCCGTCCAGATCGAGAAGCAAAACAGCGAAACGGCGGCCGGTGCGCCCGGAACGCTGCAATTCGGCATCGAGCACTTCAATGAGTCTCCGGTGGTTCGCAAGTCCGGTGAGCGAATCGCTTTTTGCGAGGCGGCTCACCTCGTCGAACAAGTGCGCATTCTCGAGCAGCGTCCCGCCAAGGACGATCGCGTAACTCGCCACCAGCAAGAAATGCGACAGAATGTAAGGTGCGTCGAGCGGTTGTTGCGACTCGCTCGCTGCGAGGTGGCACGCAACGTTTAGCACTGCCGCGAAATACAGCGATCGGTCGAATGCTGATTCAACGCGGTTCAATCGCCAGCTATATCCAAACGCCGAAATGAGAAACAGCCCTGCCAACATCAAGTCCCATGGCCGCGGTATGACGGAATCCGTGTGGATGCGCATCGGCGGGACCGTAAAGTAAATCACGCTGATCAGATAGGCGACGCCGCCGACGAGAAGTGTGGCTGCGGCAATTTCGCGGCCCGCATCTCGCGCGATCGGCTTCTTTCGTTCAACCCCGAGCGCAACAATTAGAAGTACGGCGAGAAGCGTTCGCCCAGCCATCCACGCAAGCGACACGTGCAGCGGCCCCGTCGGCTCTTGGTAAGCCTCGCGATACGCTGACATTGCCGTGGCAGCCTCAATTAGCGCGGCCAGGACGAACCCAAACGCGAGGATTAGGCTCACACGGTCGTGCGTACCCCGGAAGCGAACCAGCGCGTTCGCCGCAAACGTGAACGCGATGAGCCCACCAGCCATCTGCAGGTACGTATCTAGGAGCAAATCGGAGCGGTACGGCGAAAATCGGAGGGTCCACACAATAAAGAAAAAGGCGCTCGCGCCGAGCACCCAAAGTATGGATACCCGGAATCGATGCACGACTGCCCAGAAGATGGACGGCTTCCCCACTATCCCCCCCAAAACCCCTTCCAACCCACATGGTGCAGGAGCACGCAGGGCACCGTTCGAGTAGTACGTATAGTACTGTTGAAGATGCTGAAAACAAGCTATATAACTTTCTTATGTCTGAAAAACTAGGACTTCAGTCCTACGAAGATTCTGCGGTAGGTGTAAAAATGTTACACTGGGGAACGGGGCGAGCTTACAGTTAAACACTTTGGTCGACGCCGCGCCGGGAGCGAATCGACGTCCAGCGGTTACCGAATCGGTTATTTAGGGAGCTCGCTGAGGTTGGAACTCGACTGTGCGCCGTCTTCCTTTTTGACGGCCGCTTCCGCAGCTGCGAATCCAATTTTGCTGTGAGTGCCATCGCAAAAGGGCTTGTTTACGCTACCGCCGCAACGGCAAAGCGAGAAAGCTGGCTTACCCGAGATATCGAACTTGTTGCCATCAGCGTCCACGAGTTCGACGCTTCCCTCGGGCGCTTCCACTCTGAAAGGACCGTTATTGCGCACAGTAATCTTGACGCTTGCCATGTTCCCTCCTCCAAATCGATCAGTACTTCGGAACGGACGAGTCTACTTCATCGGACCACGCCAAGATTCCGCCCTTCAGATTCCATAGCTTTTTAAATCCAGCCTTACGCAAGAATTCAGCGGCCTCCGCCGAACGCTTTCCGCTGCGGCAGTGTGCAACGATCTCGCGCGCACTATCGAGCTCGTTCACGCGCCGCGAGAGATCGCCGAGCGGGATAAGATGGCCGCCGATATTGCAAATCTGATACTCATGCGGTTCGCGGACGTCGAGAATGTATAAATTATCTCCACGATCGAGACGAGCCTTGAGCTCGCGCGGAGTAATTTCTGGAACGGATGTTTGCGGCGCGGGCGCTTCCTCGCCTCGGATTCCGCAAAACTCAGCATAGTCGATCAACTTCGTCACGGTCGGATTAGTCCCGCACACCGGGCAATCCGGATTCTTGCGAAGCTTCAGCTCGCGGAACTTCATCCCAAGCGCGTCGAACAGTAGCAGCCTACCGACGAGCGGTTCGCCGCTTTTCAAAATCAGCTTCAAAGTTTCCATCGCCTGGATGGATCCAATGATTCCCGGCAGCACGCCGAGTACGCCGCCTTCAGCGCAAGACGGCACTAGCCCCGGAGGAGGCGGCTCGGGATAGAGACAGCGGTAACACGGCCCGCCTGGATAACCGAAAATGCTAGCTTGCCCTTCGAATCGAAAAATCGAGCCATAAACATTGGGCTTGCCCAGCAGGACGCACGCATCGTTGACGAGATACCGGGTCGGAAAATTGTCGGTGCCGTCCGTGATGATGTCGTAGTCGCGGAAAATTTCGAGCGCGTTCTCACTCGTCAATTGTGTTTCGTAGCGCTTGATCTGGATTTCAGGATTCAAATTTCCAAGCCGCTCGGCCGCCGCCTCGATTTTAGGCCTGCCGACATCGCTCGTCCCAAACGCCACCTGCCGCTGCAAATTCGTGAAATCAACTTTGTCGAAATCCACGATACCGAGAGTACCGACCCCCGCCGCCGCCAGATATAAACCGAGCGGCGCTCCGAGTCCGCCCGTTCCGACAAGAAGTACACGCGCGCGCTTCAGTTTGAGCTGCCCGTCCATGCCAACTTCCGGCATGATGAGATGGCGGCTGTATCGAAGAATTTCTTCCTTCGAAAGCGTGACGTCGCCTCCCGCCGCATTCACCGGATTGATCGTCTTCGTAGCCATATTTCGAATCTCCGAATCTTTAGCTCTGCGCGCCGCCAGCAATTGAAGGAACGATGCTGATCGTGTCGCCGTCATTCACCTGAGTCTTGTCCTTCTGCAGATAGCGAATGTCTTCGTCGTTCAAATAAACATTCACGAAACTCCGCAGCCTGCCATCTTCGGCGTAGAGATGCTTACGCAGATCCGCGTACTGCGATGTCAGCGCGGCCAGCGCCTCACCCACAGTCGCGGCCTGTAGCTCGACCGTATCTTGCTTGCCCACGTACGCCCGTAGCGGCGTCGGAATCATGACCTTGACTGCCATTCTGCCTCCCCGTCAAAAGGTGATTATCGCAACGTGCAGCTTAAGCAGCGCCGCCTGGCGAAGCAATTTCAATCGCTTCCGCACTATATGTCGCTCGATCGTCGGCGAGCCGCCATGAATTCATATCCTTCGGCTCACGCGATTGCACGCTGAGAATGACGTAGCTATACCACGGCCACGCATGCTCCCGGTCGAACTCACTCGGCCGCGCTGGAGCGTCAGGATGCGAATGATACCATCCGAGCAACTCGAGACCCGAGCGCTGAGCCGCCGCGTCAGCGTCACGGACGTCCTCGGGGGTAATCGAAAACCGATTCCGCGGCGAATCGTCCCGCTGGTTTTTCAGCGGCAGAATTTCTACTATTTCGCGACTTCCGTCTTTTTCCGAGCCGAGGAGCGCGCCGCAACATTCGTTCGGATACGCCTCCACACCATGACTGCGAATTCGAGTAGCCACCTGCTCGCGAATTCTTAGCATACTCCGGCTCAGCTCTCGTTCCAGAAGCGCTCGCTTAAGTATTTGTCGCCGGAGTCCGGAAAGATCGTGACGATCACTGCTTCTTCGCCCGGGGCCAAGCGGCGTGCGATCTCGAAGCAAGCGCAAATCGCCGCTCCCGAACTAATTCCGACGAGCAGCCCTTCTTCGCGCGCAAGCCGCTTCACCATCGTGTACGCTGCCTCGGTCGCGATCGGCAAGTTCTCATCAGCGACACTCGCGTCGTAAATCTTCGGCACGATCGACGCTGGCATGTACTTCATACCCTCAAGTCCATGAAATGCGGAGTCCGGCTGAAAACTAATAGCCCGGATCGCCGGATTGAATTCTTTCAATCGTCGCGCCGTCCCGACAAACGTGCCGCTCGTTCCGAGGCCGGCAGTGAAATGAGTGACACGCCCGCGCATCTGCTCCCAAATTTCCGGAGCCGTCGTCGTCATGTGCGCTTCAATATTCGATGGATTGCTGTACTGATCCGGATAGAAATATTTCGCCGGATCGCTTGCGTAAATTTCCCGCACGCGGCGTATCGCGCCATCCGAACCCTCTTCGCCCGGCGTGAACACCAATTCGGCGCCGTACGCAGACAGAATGCGCTTCCGCTCGAGCGAAGCGTTCGCGGGCAGGCAGAGCTTTACGCGGTAACCGCGCGCTGCGCCAATCATGGCATAAGCGATTCCGGTATTTCCGCTGGTCGAATCGAGAATCGTTTTCCCGGCTGAGAGCGCGCCGCGTCGCTCGCCATCGAGGATCATGCCAAGCGCCGCTCGATCCTTCACCGATCCGCCTGGATTGAACCATTCGGCTTTCGCATGAAATTCGACCCCTCGAAATTGGCGGCCCACGCGCTGGAGTTTCAAAAGTGGAGTGTTCCCAATGCAATCGAGCAGATTTTCGCGCTCCGCGCGCGGGGACACAGACGGCATCTCCGCAACAACCGAATTCTTGATTTCTCCCACCGACACCTCGGAAGCCAATCGAATCAGCTAGTCCTTGCCCGCTCTCTAAAACAATCAGATGCGCTGGTTGGCACAGGGATTCAAGCCCGGCATCGAACTGCAAGCGCTGCTAGAGCTTAGCAGAGGCGGCTCGCAACGCAGCGGGCTCGCACAGCCGATGTGATTACCCGAGGCGTTCCACTTTAGCCTTTACACGAGGGCGGTGAGATTCATATTCTGAACGCCTATGTGGTACGTCAACGCAGCCTTCACCGAAGAGAATGTCGCGAAGCTACCCGCATCGGGATTCACTCTCAGCACCACTCGCGGCGTCATGCGAATCGAGAAGTACGGCTGCGGAGCCGAGTTGCGTCGCGGCACTGACAACGACTACCACATGACCGAGCTGCCTACTATCATGCTTAACGGGCAGTTCACCGTCCTCTGGGATGCCGGCTATCAAAAATTCCTTTTGACCCACGACGAGCACAAATTTCCGGCGCATCGCGCGCAGCTCGCCAATCTGCGAAAATTCAACGAAGAATTGCGTACCGCTCTCGGAGTTCCCACGTACTACAACGAAGCTCTCGGTTCAACCTGCCATTTCAGTGTCTACGATCGCGTCAAAGGGCGGCCGGGCGACGATCCGGACGAGACGGTCGGCGTGATCGAAACACCGGAAGACGACTGAGCCGTTACGCGCTCCCAGCCTGTTTGAGCTTGCCGCGAAAATCTTTGGGGTCTATTTTGTGGCGCGCCGCCTCGCGAGATCCGACAAAAATCACGGGCACGTCGTCGGTGTATCGGCGCTGCAGCACCGGATCGCGATCGATATCTACTTCGCGCAAACGGGCACCGAATTCTTTCAGTATCGGCTCCATCGCAATCTTCGCGGAGTCGCACAAGTGGCAGCCTTCGCGAGTATAGAGCGTTACGTCCTGTGGGCCAGCGACGGCAATTCGTCCGTCTTCCGTCCGCTCAAAAAAATCTCCGCCTTCCGCCGATCTCAACATTCCAATGCCAACGAGCTCGGCGACGGCGTCGAGAACATCCTCATGCTGTTCGGACGATTTGCCTCCGGCCATCTCGAAAAACGCGTGGAGATCCAGCGAGTCGCGCTCGAGTTCGTCATACAGCGAGAGAATCTTCGTGGATATGTCTCTCATGGTCTGCCTCGAAACATCGTAGAGGGCCCCGCTCCCATGAGTGTATCAGTTGACGGCGTGTATGGAGCGCGTCAGGGATGAATCGTGTAGTAGCGCTGAAATGGGCCGATATGGGGATGGTAAGCACGCGACCGAAACAGCTCCGCGATCTGGCGAATATGGCCTAGATCGTGGAACGCCCACTCGTTCATCAGTTGATTGATCGTGACTTTGCCGATCGTCGCGTGAACTCCTGAGCGCGAAATCACGCTGGCCGGAATGTAGCGCAGAAACGATAGGCTCCGATCCCGCTCGTGGCAGAAAAGATGAAGATTCTCGCGAGCCTTTCGTGAAGAGTAGCGGCCCGCCGCGTATGCCGCGTTCTGATCGTATGCCTCGAGTTGCGGCGCGTCGCTCTCGACCATTTTCTGAATCCGCTCGCGAAATCCGACAACTTCGACTTCCGCGAGATGCGCCAGTACTTCGCTAATGGACCATCGCTCCATCGACGGCTTCCACTGCAGTTCCTCGTCTGTGGCGAGGTGCACGATTTTTTCGATAATTATGGGAGTCTGCTCGAGAACGGCGATTCCCGGCAGGCCATCTTCGTTATGTTTAGGCGACATAATCTCCTCGCGACGATTTTATTCGTTATACCGCACCGGCGCGATTTTGTCGAAACGCCCTCGGTTGATTCGTCTTCGCCTGAACCCGTCTGGCTTGAGACAATGTTCGCCGCGTGGTACACCCTGAACGGACGTTGATTTCGTTCCATTACGAATCTGCTTGTAGGAGGCGCTAATTGGTAGACGTTGTCGTTCTTGTGGATGATCTTTTCTTTCAGTCCAAGATTGTGGAGACGGCCCGGCTGACCGGCATCACGCTCGCGATTTGCGGCACCGAAGATGCGTTTGTCACAACAATTGAACGCGAAAGCCCGAAGTTGGCCATCGCGGACTTGAATGCGCGCGGTGGTGCGCTCGGCGCTCTCGAACGCCTGCATGCCTCAGGCAACCAGACACCGCTCATCGGCTATCTCTCCCATGTGCAGACCGAACTAGCCGAAAGCGCGAAGGCCGCGGGATGCCGGGATGTAATGCCGCGCTCGAAATTCACTGCGAATCTCGCCTCGATATTGTCGGGAGCCAAGACTTGAAGTTAGCGATTCCGCTCCTGAGGTCCACGAGAGTTCCCTTGCTCGCGTTGCTCGTCGTGCTGCTTCCTGCCAGCGCCGCCGCGCAAGCCTCTCAGGACGCCGATCCTTCAGCCGCGCTCGAGTCTGCGTTCACCGCCGCCTGCAAGCACGATGAGGCGCAATTCGCCAATCATCTCACCGCCGATAACGCGGCCGCGTTTCGAGCGCTTCCGCTCGATCAGCGTTCCGCAATTCTGAAAAGGTTTTCACTCACCGATGATGCGGGCCACCCGCTCCTTTCTTCGGATCAAAAAGGACGCCCGGTCGTCCGATGTGAAGTCGCAGGTGCAACCGCTGAATTTCAGTTCGGAGCAACTCGTGCCTCCGAGAACCTCGCGTTCATTCCCATACAGACAGTCGGCGGCGATATTACGGATTTCGGCATGGTCCGCGAATCGAGCGGATGGAAAATTATCTCTGTCGGCCTGATGCTCTTCGATATCCAGCAGCTTGCAGGACGGTGGGCGGAGCAAGAAACAGAGAACCGCGAAGACGACGCAATTCACTCGATGCGCGATCTCCAGACCGTGATCGGAACCTATCAACGCGCGTTCGACGAACTGCCCGAGTCTCTTGAGAAGCTCGGCCCGGCGCCAAAGGGGCAAGTATCGCCCGATCAGGCAAATCTGATCAGCGCGAAATTGGCGTCAGGAAACCAAAATGGCTACCGCTTCCGCTATCGAGTCGTGAGCGGCGCGGACGGATATCCCTCCGGCTTCGAAATTGCTGCGACGCCTGAAGCTTACGGCAAAAGCGGAAAGCGCTCGTTCTTTCTTGACGCGGCTGGCAAGATTCACGGCGCGGATAAACACGGCGACATCGCCACGGCCGACGATCCGGTCGTGCCCGGCGATTCTCAAAATTGAAGTGAACTTATTTCTGCTTCGATCTTGTAGGGCTGGCAGGCAGGCCGGATTTTTCCCCTTGCCTCATCTCTCCGAAATTCTCGAGATATGGCAAGAACGCAATCGTAGCGCCGGCATCCTGCCGGCGACTTTCCGCCCACTAATCCAACACAAAAACGCCGGCAAGATGCCGGCGCTACGAACGAATCCGAATCTTCAAGCTCGAAGGTCTATCGAACAGCGTCAGCCCACGAATTCACTGCGGGTGCGCGAATCTCAGGTATACAATCCGCGATACACCCATGCCAGCTGAAACCGTCCTTGCCATGCAATCTCCCGAGCAGGCGCTTCGCGACGCGAATCGGCAATACTACGCCGCATTCGAATCGCTCGACATCAGCCAGATGGAAGAAATCTGGGCGCACGAGGATTGGGTGCAATGCGTCCATCCTGGTTGGGATTTGCTGCTCGGTTGGAGCGAAGTGCGCGAGAGCTGGGTGCGAATTTTTTCGAATACGCGTCGCGTGAAAATCGCGCTTGGCGCGATATTGGTGCACGTCGAAGGAAACGCCGGCTGGATTGCGTGCACCGAGCAGGTCACGAGCGCGTACTCGGACGGAATCGACGAAGCGCTCACGCAGACCACCAACATATTCATCTACCAGGACGGGCAATGGCGTATCGTCGCGCACCACGCCTCTCCGCTGCCTTCCGGTCCGAAAGCGACCGTACAGTAACCCTTGCTGCTAATCCGAAAGCGTGTTCCCGCGTTTATAATGTCTTTGTGACCCGCGCCCGCAGTCAACTCGCACGACGTTTCGCAATTTCAGTTTTATTCGCATTCAGTATTTGTATTTCAGCGATTTGCATTCCCGAGACTGCGGCGGCGCAGATCCCCGTTCCATTGCAAGGCTCGTCGACTCGAGCGCCGAGCCGAGACGACGAACCGGCTGTTCCGCGTCCAGTATTCGCACTTCACAGCGGCTTCTGGCTCAATCTTCATCATTTCCTTTACGAGCAAGCGCGTTTGCGCGATCAGGAATCCACCAGTCGAGGCAAGGTGAGCGGACCTACACAGGATTCCGGCGCCGCGGAGAGCCGCGGCGCAGATTCACGGCCGTGGCAGGCTGCGGTCAACTATTACGCGAAAAATCTCGCGCGTCGCGATCTCTTGATTGACGAGGGAATGGTTCTCATCAACAACCGGCTGGCGGATCTCGAAACTTGTGCCGATTTGTCAGGCCGGGCGTCTCCCAGTTGCGCATCGGGCCTTCCGCCAGCGCTTATCGCGGCGCTCGAGGGGGCAGCGCCGGTTTATCGCCAGCGCTGGTGGCCCGACCACGACCGCGAGAACCGCGCGTGGATTTCAAGTGTCGCTCCGCTGATTCGGCGCACGGGCCTTCCGCTCGCGCAAGAACTCTCGGCCGTTTACCATTCCCAGTGGGAAACCGATCCGATCCGCGTTGATGTGTCCGAGTATGCGGGGCCGTTCGGCGCGTACACGTCGCTCGACCCGACTCACATCACTGTGTCGAGCACCGACCCTCGAAATCAGGGACTCTCAGGATTTGAAATTCTCTTTCACGAATCGTCGCACGCTCTCGCGACAACCGTGCAGGACGCCATCGTCACTGCCTGCCACGATCGCGACATCCCGATTCCGCGCGACCTCTGGCACGCGCTTCTCTTCTACACCACGGGCGAAGTCGTCCGCCGAGCCGTCGCGGATGGCAGACTCAACTATCCCGGTTCGGTGCCCCCCAAGTTTCCGGCGTCGTATACGCCGTATGCATATCGCAATGGTCTCTACACGCGCGGTTGGGAGGATTATCAACGAGTGCTCGAAACTTACTGGCAGCCCTATCTGGATGGCAAGACGGACTTCAACCATTCCATAAACGCGGTCGTCTCCGCACTGTGACGAGCGGATGCGAACTATTTTTCGATCGCGCAACGGCGATTGCCCGAGTGCGAAGACGCGAACGAACACTCGAACCGCAATCGTAGCGCCGGCATCCTGCCGGCGATTTCGTTCACGCAACGGGGTGAGATAGGGCCTCACAAAAGTCATCGAGACGCGCCTTCTTACGAAAGGGATCTGCTCAATGAAAATCGTGGAATCAGTGCTCGCCGTCGCCTTACTCCAATTCGTCGCGATGATCACACTCGGCACTCCAACCCAGGCGCAGCAGACTGATCCTGTAGCGCACGCCCGCCAAGTTATCGACCAGATGATGGCCGGGAAATTTAGCGCGATTGAAGCGCAGTACGACCCAGCAATGATGACAGCTCTGCCTGCCGGAAAGCTCTCGGATTTTTGGCAGCAACTCAACTCGCAAGTCGGTTCGCTTAAGAAGGTCACCGACGCCAGCGAGAAGGTAGTCCAGGGCTACCAAGTTGTGACACTAGTTTGCGACTTTCAGCAAGCCAACCTCGACGCCATCATCAGTTTCACATCGGATGGCCACATCGGCGGAATTCGCTTCGTGCCTCATCATCCGAAGGCAGAGTGGACTGCGCCGCCGTACGCGAAGCCTGATTCCTTCCACGAACAATCGATAACGGTGACGTCGGGCCATTGGGAATTGCCGGGCACACTGACTCTGCCAGTTGGTGACGGGCCGTTTCCGGCCGTCGTGCTCGTTCATGGCTCTGGCCCGCACGACGAGGACGAGACGATTGGACCGAACGAGACTTTTAAGGATCTCGCGTGGGGTCTCGCTACAAAGGGGGTGGCCGTGCTCCGATACACGAAGCGCACCAAAAAGTACGGCGCGAAAGGGAGCGACGATCCGAGTTCGTTCACCGTGAACGATGAAGTCATAAACGACGCGCGGGCAGCGGTCGATCTACTCTCAAAGCAGGCCAAAATAAATTCAAAGCGCGTTTTCGTTCTTGGACACAGTTGGGGCGGCTATCTCGCTCCTCGTATTGCAACAGGCGACCCGCAAGTCTATGGAATCATTATCTTTGCCGGTTCGGCGCGGCCGCTCGAAAAAATGATCGTCGAACAATTGCAATACTTCACGACTCTGCCCGGTGGATCCTCCGAACAACTTCAAAAGCAACTCGCGGCGGCGGAACTGACGGAAAAACAAATCGAAAGTCCCGATCTTAAGAGCGGAGACACGATTGATCTCATGGGCGCAAAAGTCGACGCGACATACTTCCTTGACTTGCGCGGTTACGATCCGCCCGCGGTTGCCGCAAAACTAACCATTCCAATTCTCGTTTTGCAGGGCGGCAGGGACTATCAAGTGCGCGACACCGACTTTGACGCTTGGAAAAAATCGCTAGATGGAAAGCCCTCGGTTGAGTTCAAGCACTACGCAGACCTGAATCACTTGTTCCAAACTGGAAAGGGTATGGCGACGCCTGCCGAGTACGACATTCCGGGGCACGTCGCGGAACCCGTCATTGCAGATATCGCCGCGTGGATCTTGGCAAGCGGCAAGGCAAAGTGATCGGTATGTCCGCGACACTGTGCCAAACTGAAGAGCGGTTGCTCTGCCAAAACAAGTAGCGCATCGCGATATTTTTCTGGTAAATATGCGTTGAATCCGGCGCGCTAGCGACCCTCATTGAATTGTGCTATTCTGCGGTTTGAAGTTGCGGCAGTTCACCGGGCGAACGTCTCCCCCGGGCGGAAATCCAAGGGCAAACGAACGACGCCGCAGTATCAGTTGACCTTAGCAGGTTGCGCCCTTCGCGCCTCGCGGGAGCCAAGATAAATGTCCACTAAGCCCGCACTGACTCAAACCGCCGAAATTCAACTCGCACACTCTCCGGATAGTGACGATGCTTTCATGTTCTATGCACTTGCGACGGGCAAAGTGCGCATTCCCGGCGTCAAATTCAATCACGTTCTGTGCGACATCGAATCGCTGAATCGCGCCGCCGAAAAAGAAGTCTACGACGTGACTGCCGTCAGCTTTTACGGCTATTCCTTCATCGCAGACAAGTACGTCCTCCTCGATTGCGGCGCTAGTTTTGGCGAAGGTTACGGTCCGATCGTTATCGCGGCGCATCCGATCAAAAAAGACGATTTGAAAGGCCGTCGAATCGCGATTCCCGGCGAGCGCACGACGAGTTATTTGGCGCTGAAGCTTTTCGAACCTGAGGTTGACACCGTCACGATGCCCTTCGACAAAATTCTCGATGCCGTTGCTGCGAAGGAAGTTGACGCGGGACTGCTGATCCACGAAGGCCAGCTCATGTATTCGCAGCTTGGGTTGAATCGAGTCGTGGATCTCGGACAATGGTGGCACGAAGAGACGGGATTGCCGTTGCCGCTCGGCGCAAACGCGATTCGCCGCAGCCTGAACGCTTCGCTCGGGCGCGAGGTAGAGCGCGTCATTCGCGAAAGCGTTACGTACGCTCTCGAACATCGCGAACCCGCATTGAATTACGCGCTGCAATTCGCGCGCGATATGGATCCGGCGATGGCCGATCGCTTCATCGGAATGTATGTGAATCGCTGGACGCTCGATTACGGCGAAGAAGGACGTCGCGCGGTCCGCGAACTTCTCGGCCGGGGCGCAGCCGTCGGCCTCGTTCCTTCCGCGTTCAAAATCGAATTTCTATCTGAAGCAGCTTAGAGCACTCTGCATAATCTGCCTGCCGCTGACTACCCGAGCCGGTGCCGCGCTCGGCTATTGACGCCAGTGTTTTTTCCATCGACCATAGTAATTCTGGACTGATGAAGTTTTCGTCGCTGGTGGTGTTGCCGCGGCGTCTGGGTGCATGCGGCGCGCTCGAATGTGATTCAACGAGCCTCCTGGGGACTCATGGAGCGTGTTCTCTCAACCTACCGGTACGTCGCGCAGCCGTTGGCGCTCGCGCTGATCGGAGAAATTGCCGGGGCCGGGATCAAGAGCGTTGAAGTTTTCTGCGACCATTCGCATTTCAACTATCGCTCACCGCAATCCATTCGAGACCTCGGTGATTGGCTCAGCGCGCATAGCGTCACGCTGCACTCGCTCCACTCGCCGACCGAGCGCGAGAGTTCCGCGGGGCGCGACAGCGGCAGCCCGATTTCGATTTGCGACTCCGAGCGCACGCGCCGCCTCGATGCTGTCGATGAAGTGAAGCGAGCGTTGGAC